>CAKRZO010000016.1 GCA_934433135.1 uncultured Acetatifactor sp.
CTTTTTTCTGCCATCCTTAACGCCTCTGCTTACTCTATTCTCCCCAGCATAGCTGGGGGATTAGGGTTTTCATTTATCAATATATTTACCGGTTGCACACTTATCGATAGCTTCCGTACTAATCTAGCACACGTCTTACTATAAATTAACAAACAATATTGTCCGTTTTCTTTAAAATAATGCCTATGCCATAAACCGATATCGGGGATGACCGTCAAAGATTCCTTAACGCAAAAAAATCCCCTTATATAGGGGATTTTTGGTATCTGATACCGATCGGAACAGAATCAAAATTCGATATTAACATTTTTTTCCGAGGACTCTTTTTCCTTTAGATACAGCTTCTCCCGGATCATTCCGGCAAGTTCTCTGACACCGATGCCTTTCCCTGCCGCCATATAGATCTTATCCGTGCCGGTCTGGGGAAGGGTCTCTGCTCCTTTTAAATCCGCCTTGTTATAAACCGTAATCATGGGAATGTCTCCGGCGCCGAGGTCTCTTAAGGTCTGTTCCGTCACTTCCATCTGGTGTTTGAACCCTTCATCCGAAAAATCCACCACCTGAATCAGCAGATCCGCATTTTTTACTTCTTCCAGAGTGGATCGGAACGCATCTACCAGGTCATGGGGCAGTTTATGGATAAATCCTACCGTATCTGCCAGGAAAAAACTTTTACGATCCGGCAGTTCGATTTTCCGGACATAGGTTTCCAAGGTAGCAAACAGCATGTCCTTTTCCAGAACCCGTTTCTGTTCGTCCCGCTTATACAAGTCTACCATCCGGTTCATGATGGTGGACTTACCGGCATTGGTATACCCTACCAGCGCTGCCTGCGGAATGCCGGAACCTCCTCTTCTCTTTCTCTGGGTCTGGCGCTGCTTCTCCACCTTGGCCAGTTCCTTTTTCAGTTCCGTAATCCGGTGCTCGATTTTACGCCGATCCAGCTCCAGCTTCTTTTCTCCGGCTCCCTTATTACTCATGCTGCCACTTCCGCCGCCCTGCCTGCTTAAAGCATCCCTCATACCCACCAGTCGCGGCAGAAGATACTTCAACCTTGCCGTTTCCACCTGCAGAACCGCTTCCCTGGTCTTCGCCCGTTTTGCAAAAATATCCAGAATCAGTCCGGTACGATCCAGAATGGGAAGTTCCAGTTCCTCATTTAAGTTTCTCACCTGGGAAGGCGACAGGGTATTATCAAAAATAACCGCCTGCGCTCCCGTTTCTGCCGCATATTCCCTGACTTCTTTGACTTTTCCCGTTCCGATATACAGGGACTTGTTGATCGCACTCATTTTCTGCGTCAGGATCCCGACTACCTGCATCTCACAGGCCTGCGCCAGATCGGCCAGTTCCTCCATGGAACGTTCAAAATCCTCCGTTTCGTCTGTTTCCACGCCGACCAGCAATACTTTTTCTTTTTCCTCTTCCCTCATATAAATTACGTTTCCTTCCTCATTTTTAATCCCCATTCCGCAGATGCTTTAGCATCGGAGGAATCGGATCAATGGCTACTTTGTGACGCCAGCGGTACTGGTACACCGTCCTGCAAATAACCAGACCAAATAACTTGCCTGAATTTTCATCTACTGCATCAGAAAAACTTAACGTAGCCCGCTACGCCTGCGTTTTTCTTCTTTGTAGATTAAAAATTCATTCTTCGTTATTGATCCAGTTATTTCTTGTACGCTGCACTAGGCCGATTCCAGTTCAAACCAGAATAAGACTCCGTTGGTATAATTTTCCACTCCGTAAGCGCCGTTCATGGAGTCCATGATGGCCTTTACAATGGAGAGGCCGACGCCGCTTCCGCCGTATTCTCTGGTTCTGGCTTTATCCACTTTATAGAACTTCTCCCACAAACGGGGGATGGACTCTTCCGGTATGGGTTTCCCGGTATTGAATACCGATACTCTTACTTTGCCATCCTTTTCCTGAATTTTTACTTCTATCAGTTTTTCATTCTCACGGCTTTGTTCCTCCGGATTTTGAGATGTCCGGCTCTCCGGATTCTGCACGGCTCCGGCCTCACAATGGTTTACGGCATTGCTGAAGTAGTTCATAAACACTTCTTCCAGTTTAAACTCATCTCCCCATACGAACGCAGGAGATTCCCCGACTTCTCTTACCGTAATCCGGTTCTGCTTCGTCAAAATCCCGGCGGACTGTAAGTAACTGCGTATCATGGCCGCAATATCAAAGCGTTCCATGGTAACGGTATCATTCCCGCATTCCAGCTGATTTAACGTCATAAGCTTCTTTACCATCTGATTCATCTTACCGGCTTCATCTACAATGACATCGCAATAAAACTTCATTTCCTCCGGATCCTCGGTAATTCCGTCCTGCAGACCTTCCGCATAGCCCTGAATCAGTGCAATCGGTGTCTTCAGTTCATGGGAAACATTGGCCAGGAACTCTTTGCGCATCTGATCCACTTTTTCTTTCTTTTCGATATCTCTTTGCAGTTCGTTATTTGCCGTCTTTAATTCCGATATGGTTTTCTCCAGCGTTTCCGCCAGCTGATTCATATTATCGCCCAGCATTTCAATTTCATTGCGGGTGTGTCCGTGATATCTGGCATCAAAATCCAGCCGGATCATTTTTTCCGATATTGCCGCCAGCTCCTGAATCGGATCCGTCACTTTTTGGGTAATCAACCAGATCAAAAGACCGCCCACCACAATCGCCGTAAGTCCGATATAAGCCAGAAAACGGTTGGCCAGCATAACGCTGTCCCGGATACTTTCCAACGGAGTACAGATCAGGTACGCATTTCCGTCCTCCAGAATCCCGAATCTGCCCAGGTACTCCGTCTTATTTACTCCGGACCGGTAAAAAAAGTGCTCCACGGTATCAGCCTGTACCTGATAGCCTCCGATACGGTAAAATATAACGGAATTTTTAAATTCTTCCCCGCCGTTTGGCGTTGCAAATACCATTCTGCTATTGGTATCCACTACCACGGCAAAAATATTATTTTCGAAACTGGAAACCATGAAATTTTCCATCTCTTCGGAAGATAATCCGGACGTACTCACTGCCTGACGAACCGTCTCATAAGCGGAATTAATGGATTCCACTTTTCTTCTGACATAATACTTTTCCAGGAAAGTATTATTGATAAACCAACAGCCGACTATCGTTGCTGTCAAAAGGCCGATAAAACTCAAAGCAAACTGCCTTCTGATTGAATGCTTTATTCTCTTGTGATTTTTCATACGAATCCCCATTTCTAAGCAACTTTGTCGCGAAGAGGCGAATTATTGTTCTTCTTCCATCTTGTAACCCATACCCCATATGGTCTTGATCATTTCTCCTTTTCCCCCCAGTTTGCTGCGCAGCTTTTTTACATGGGTATCAATGGTTCTGGCATCTCCGAAATAATCATAATTCCATACATGGTTTAATATTTTTTCACGGGAAAGCGCAATGCCCTTATTTTCCATAAAATAGCAAAGAAGTTCAAACTCCTTATAGCTTAACTCAACTTCCTTGCCGTCAATCGTCACGCTGTGGGCGCCTTTGTCCACTTCAATGCCGCCGCAGGAAAGTCTGTCCTGATTTTCTCCTTTGCCTGCTCTCCTTAAAATTGCCTCAACCCTGGCTACCAGTATTTTGGGACTGAAGGGTTTGGCAATGTATTCATCCACTCCGAGAGAGAACCCCTGCAGCTCGTCCTGCTCATCTCCCCTTGCCGTAAGCATGATAATGGGAACCTGCGAATAGCTTCTGATTTCTCTGCAAACCTGCCAGCCGTCCATCTTCGGCATCATAACATCCAGAACCACCAGCGCAATCTCCTTATCCCGAAAAAAAATGTCCACTGCTTCTTCTCCGTCCTGCGCTTCCACAACTTCGAAATTGCTTCTGACAAGGAAATCCCTTACCAGTTTCCTCATCCGGCTTTCATCGTCCACTACTAAAATCTTCATCGTATCCCTCCGCGTTTTCGATTTTCTGCTCTTTTTATAGTAACACAAAACCGCAGGACTGTATATCCTTTTAACACTAAATTCACAAATATGGATATCAAAAGCATTTGACATCCTCCGCGAAATCGCGTATAATAATCTTACCGAATGGGAAAACTGCCAAGGCGCTGTGGTTTTTATGCGGGGTAGTAAAGGTTTCGACAGGGGTCTTGCAGCTGGAGAAGCTATCCGTTGTGACACGTTAATCACACAATTAAATTAAACGCTGAAGATAATAATTTAGCATTTGCAGCGTAAGCTGTAAATAATCGCCTTTATGGCGGCTGTCCGCTCCGGAACACTCACATTTCGGAAACCGGGCATCATCCTTGTGAGAAACGACATGTGCCAAGCTTTGCACACATGGGCGTATTATGAAGCTACCAAGCGTGTCGGGCTGTTCGTTTCCCGGCTCAGGAGGGAATGGGGTAATCCACGATAACGGACTATGATAGTAGAAGGACAGGGAATAGGCTTTTGGACACGGGTTCGACTCCCGTCTACTCCATTCTGCACTTAACAACCAAAAAAGAGGCGCAGGCCTCTTTTTTATGTTTTTTGCCGTTTTGACACATAGATTTTGTTTTATGGCTTATGTTGTCATTACAAATTTCGCACCTTAAACTCTTTCTCCACCTCTCTTCTCTGATCTTTTTTGGCAATATCCTGTCTCTTGTCATACAGCTTCTTTCCTCTTGCCAGTCCGATCTCGACTTTTACTTTGCCTTCTTTGAAATAAACCTGCAACGGCACTAACGTATAACCTTTCTCCGCCACTTTGCCGGTAAGCTTCCGGATTTCGTATTTGTGCATCAACAGCTTCTTAACCCGCAAAGGATCCTTGTTAAAAATATTTCCTTTTTCATAAGGGCTGACATGCATGCCATATACGAAGACCTCTCCGTTTTCAATCCGGATAAAAGCTTCCTTAATGCTGCATTTTCCCATACGCATGGATTTTACTTCCGTACCGTGCAGCGCAATTCCTGCTTCATAATTTTCATCAATGAAAAAATCATGATACGCTTTTTTATTATTCGCAATCAGCTTCTGCGTCTCTTTTTTTGCCATACTGCTCCTTTCCACTACTCTCCATTTTCGAGCGATGTTTCACACTAATCCTAATTTCCGAGTGACTATGTCGCGAGGTGACGAAGAGAATTTCGCGCAGGCGATTTCTCTTCTGCCATAAATGCAATTTGTTTTCGCTCAGAAACAAATTGCGGTGTGAAAAAAATGCATTAAAGTACAATGCACTGCGTTTCAACGTGATTTTTCACATTACTCTATAATAGAAAAATCAACAGTTCTGGTAAAGCGGTCGGTTCCGTCCACGCGAACCTTCACCGGCATTCCCAGTTTATACGTTTTTCCGGTAGACTGCCCCTTCATCTCATAGGTAGATTCTTCATAGTAAAAATAATCCCCGGGCAGCTTGGAAACATGAACCATTCCTTCCACCGTATCCGGCAGTTCCACGAAAAGTCCCCATGTCATAATTCCGCTTATGATGCCGTCAAAACACTGTCCGATCTTATCTTCCATAAATTCTGTTTTTTTCAGCTTATCCGTCTCCCGCTCTGCTTCATCCGCTCTGCGTTCTGTTACCGAAGACTGTTTGCAGACACCGGGAAGAATCTCCCGGTAATGCGCCATTCTCTCCTCCGTCAGCCTTCCTCTTAACTGCTCCTTGATGATCCGGTGGATCTGCAGATCCGGGTACCTCCTGATCGGAGAAGTAAAATGACAGTAGAACTGACAGGCCAGGCCGAAATGTCCGGTGCATTCCGTACTGTAAACCGCTTTCTTCATACTGCGCAGCGCAAGCCGGCTGATCAGACCTTCCTCCGGTGTTCCTTCTATGCCGGTTAAAAGCTTCTGGATCTCCTTCGGATGAACTTCCTGTGCACCGGTTCGTCCGATCCCTCTTCCGTTCGTTCTCATATAATAGCCGAAGTTCTGAAGAAAAGCTGCCAGCTTCTGAATTTTGTCCGGATCCGGCACATCATGCACACGATACACAAAAGGAGTCTCCATCCAGTAAAAATGCTGTGCTACCGTCTCATTCGCCGCCAGCATGAATTCCTCGATAATATCAGTGGCCACATTTCTTTCGTAAGGCTCGATTTTAAGAGGATGACCGTTCGAATCCACATAAATTTTGCATTCCGGAAAATCAAAGTTCACCGCGCCTCTTCTTTGCCGCCGTTTCCTCAATTTTCCCGCCAGTTCTTCCATCCGCCGGAACATCGGATACAGTTCCTTACAGTCTGCATACGCTTCCTGATCAATGGCTCCTTCTTCCTCCAGAAGCTTCTTTACCACAGGGTAACTCATTCTTTTGGTAACATGTATCACAGATTCACAAAGCTCGTAATCGACTACTTCTCCTGCATCGCTTAATTTCATCAGACAGCTGAGCGCCAGTCTGTCCTCTCCGGCATTCAGAGAACAGATTCCATTGGACAGGGTACGGGGCAGCATGGGAATCACCCGATCCGTCAGATAAACACTGGTGCCGCGCTTTAACGCTTCCCTGTCCAGAGCGGAATTCTCCTGCACATAATTGGCCACATCCGCAATGTGGACTCCCAGATGATAAAAACCGTCCTCATACGAAAGGCTGACCGCGTCATCCAGATCCTTGGCATCTTCTCCGTCTATGGTCACCATGGTAACCTTACGAAGATCCCGCCTTCCCGCACGATCCGCTTCCGATACCTCCCTGGCAATGCGCACTGCCTGATTTTTTACTTTTTCACTGAACTCCACCGGCAGATCATAGCCCTTTATAATCGAAAGGATATCCACTCCCGGATCATCCTTATGCCCGAGAACCTCTATGATTTTTCCTTCCGGTTTCCGATTTTTCGACCCGTAGTCCAGCAGTCTGACAACCACTTTGCTTCCGTTTACCACACCTTCCGGATTCTTCTGAGGAATAAAAATATCCGAAGGAAACTTAGGATTATCCGGGATCATAAAGCCAAATGTCTCTCCCGACCGGTCATAAGTACCTACCACGTCCCGGATTCCATGCTCCAGAACCCGGATTACCTGTGCCTCCTTACGCTTTCCGGAAGCCTCATCCAATAGAACCACTTCCACAAGATCCTTATAAAAAGCTCCGCCGGTTCGGTCTTCCGGAACAAAAAGGTCTTCTTTTTCTCCTTCCAGCTCTACAAAACCATAACCCTTGGGATGACTGATAAAGGTCCCGGTAAGAACCTTGTGATTAGATTTTACATATTTTCCTTTGACGGTCAGCATAAGCTTACCTTCTATAAGAAGTTCCTCCAGAATATGGTGAAATTCTTCCCTGTCCTCTCTGGATACCTGAAGAAATACCGCCATTTCCTTTTCTTTCATCGGCACATAAAGCTCATCCCTCACCAGATCACAGATCACTTTTTTACGCTTTTCTCTGATATTAACATCCATTCTGCTCACTCCAGATAAACGGACAATTTATTACCCGTTTGCGTTAAATTGTCCGTTGGCAACACATTTCCCGTTGGCAGCAAGTACACCGTCCTGCAAAGAACCAGACCAAACAACTTGCTTCTTGTACGTTGCACTAGTTTCTCAATAACATAACAAAAGCACTCTATTCCACTAGAGTGCTTTGTCTTCTTTTCACTGAATTGTTATCAGAATATACTCAGATTCAGTATAACCGCAAACAGGATAAAACATACGGCAAGCCACTTGGTAATCTTGACCAAAAGGCCTTCCATGGAACGTCCCTTATTCTTACCCCAGTAAGTCTCAGCCATTCCGCTTATTGCGCCAAGCCCTTCTGTCTTACCTTCCTGCATCAATACCAACACTGTAAGTGCAATACATATAATAACAAATACAACTGTTAAAACAATTTTCAGCGCTTCCATTTCCACACCTCCTAATGTCAAGCAATATACATTGTACCATAATCTGTTAAAAAGTGCAACAAATTTTTAAACTACTGTTACGCAAAAGGTAACCCCAAAAAAACATATGCAAGCGCACACAGAATAATTAAAATCAAAAGACTTGGCAGCCACAGGGTAAATAAAGCTGCGAAGCACATAGCAGGAACATCACCTTTTTCCAGCTCTGACATCTTTTCCTTATTCTGTTTCTCGATATCCTGATTCCGGTACTTTTTCAGATGCTTCCAGATTGCCATATGCTCCTCCTTTCTGCTTTTACTCTTGCTATTTCTTACTTCTGATTTCCTGCCGTTCGTTCCCTCTGCTGTTTTTCTTTTCCGGTATTTCTTCTTTAATGTTTTCTTCTTTTTTTATCCGCAGAATGCCTTCAGATCAAATTCGTTTCACGCTTTCGCTTTCGTCAGTTCTTCTCTTCCGGCTTCGGCTCTTCGTTCTTCTTATCCTTATTGTACTCAAAAAGCCACTCCCCGCAGGATCCCAGCTTACATT
Organism: uncultured Acetatifactor sp.; assembly: GCA_934433135.1. Lineage (GTDB taxonomy): Bacteria > Bacillota > Clostridia > Lachnospirales > Lachnospiraceae > Acetatifactor. The sequence continues at coordinate 8,393 of CAKRZO010000016.1, forward strand.
CCGGATAATGGCAGGCAACGAAATGATTCGGCTCTACCTCCGTAAGCTTGGGAGCGATTCTGGAACACTTCTCGGTTGCCATATAACATCTGGTATGGAACTTACAGCCGGTAGGCGGATTAATCGGGCTGGGAATATTTCCCTCCAGAATAATCTTCTCCTTGGTTGCAGAATCCGGATCCGTTGTCGGGATAGAAGATAACAGTGCTACCGTATAAGGATGTCTGGGATCCTTAAAGATTGCATTCTTATCTGCCAATTCCACAATATTTCCCAGATACATAACGCCGATACGATCGGAAATATATTTTACAACCGACAAATCATGAGAGATAAACAGATAAGTCAGGTTATGCTGTTCCTTCAGTTCCTGCAGCAAGTTAATGATCTGAGACTGAATGGACACATCCAATGCGGATACACATTCATCACATACCACAAACTTAGGCTTCACGGCAAGAGAACGTGCAATACAGATACGCTGTCTCTGTCCGCCGGAGAACTGATGCGGGAAACGATGCAGCATATAATCCTGCAGACCGCACTTACGCATGAATTCCAGGATATACTGCTTGGTCTCTTCCGTCCCTTTGGAATACATATTATGAGTTACCAGACCTTCTTCGATAATCTGTCCTACCGTCATACGGGGATTTAAAGAAGAATAGGGATCCTGGAAGATAATCTGCAAATCCTTACGAAGATGCCTGATCTCTCCGTAAGTCAACCTGGACAGATCGATACCGTCATCCAACATAGCTTCGTATTTGTCAAAATTGGGAAGAGAACGGTACTTCTCCTTTTCCTTTTTCACAGCTTCTTCCGCTTCGGCACACTTTGCTTCCTGTGCGGTAATTTTATTCTTCAGCTCTGCAATCTTTGTCTCCAGAGTCTTGTCCTGCTTTTCATTCTCCAGATTCTCTTTTCTGCGAAGTTCCAGCTGATTTTCCTGCTGACGCAGCTTAAAGAGCTCTACCTGTGCCGTATACTGTCCCAAAAGCGTCTTGGTTGCTTCCTCGATATTCGGGCAAACCATGAATCCGCCCAGAATCTTAGCCGTATGATTCAATGCATTCTCAGCAGCAAACACCAACTCATCCTTTGCATTATTCTGTTCGTGCGTAACTTCTTCGCCTGCTTCATCGCACTTTTTTACTGCTTCATCCGCTTTCTTCTGTGCTTCGTGATACTTCTGTATCATCTTACGGGCATGCTTTAAAGTCTCTCCTACATATTTCGGAGCCAGCTCATCCAACGTCCGTCCGTAATACATCGTGCTTCCGGCTGTCTGAGGATAAAGCTGAAGCAATACGCGTCCGAAGGTAGATTTACCGCAGCCTGATTCACCTACCAGTCCTAAGGTCTCGCCTTCATAGATATCAATGGAAATGTCCTCGTTGGCACGAACATAAACCTGCGTCTTCTTAAAAGCGGACTCCTTGCCGACAGGGAAATATTTCTTCAGATTAGTAATTGTTAATAACTTTTTCTTGGTGGCTGGCACTGTTTCTTACCTCCTTTTCCGGATAAAAGCATCGAATGGACTGATTCGGAGCTACCTCTACCAGTTCCGGCTCCTCATCCATACATTTCTGTGTGCAGTATTTGCATCTGGGTGCAAATTTACATCCCTTAGGCAATGCAAGAGGATGAGGCACCACTCCGGGGATCGGCTGAAGCTTCTCCCCCTCATTATCCAGACGCGGAATAGAATACATCAAGCCTTCCGTATAAGGATGCGACATAGCATTATTCGTAAAAATAGTTCTCGCAGAAGCCTGCTCCACAACCTGTCCGCAATACATTACCACAACATCATCCGCCATCTCATTGATAACACCGAGGTCGTGGGTAATGAAGATAATCGAAGTTCCGTGTGTCTTCTGCAAATCATTCATCAGCTTTAAGATCTGCGCCTGAATAGTAACATCAAGCGCCGTAGTCGGTTCGTCTGCAATCAGGATCTTCGGCTGACAAGCCAAGGCCATAGCAATCATGACACGCTGACGCATTCCTCCGGAAAGCTGATGCGGATACTGCTTGGCAACCGCTTCCGGGTTGGGAATTTGTACATCCTTTAACAGTTCCACCACCTGCTTGGCCGCCTGCTTCTTGGTCATATGCTGGTGAATGCGCAAAGGTTCACTGATCTGTCTTTCTACCGTAAAGACAGGATTTAAACTGGTCATCGGCTCCTGGAAAATAACGGAGATCTGATTTCCTCTGACCTGATAAAGCTCTTCTTTGCTAAGTTTTGTCATATCCCGTCCTTCAAACAGGATCTCACCTTTCGCTATATAGCCATTGGCATCCAGAAGATTCAGAATACTCATGGCAGATACACTCTTACCGCTTCCGGACTCTCCTACAACACCCATGGTCTTGCCGGCTTCTACCGAATAGGAGACATCATTAACAGCCTTTACAATACCTTTCTTGGTCTTGAAATAGGTATGAAGATTTTTGATTTCCAATAATGGCATGACATTCTCCTCCTTATTTATCAATATTTGACTTCGGATCCATTACATCACGCAGGGTATCCCCTACGATATTAATGCAAATGGTCGTAACAGCAAGGAAAATAGAAGTAAACAGCCACTGCCACCAGAAATTTTTAATAATCGTAGCATTGTTGGCTCCGTAGAGCATATTGCCCCAGGTAGGACGCGGATAGTTTACACCGAATCCCAGATAGCTTAATGTAGACTCGGTCAGCATGCAGGTTGCGAAATCCAGTGTCAGCGTTACCAGAATAACGGAAATGACATTGGGCAGGATATGCTTAAACGCAATCTTCCAGGATTTAACACCCATAGCCTGTGCAGCTACTACATACTCACTTTCTCTTACGGAAAGCACCTGACCTCTGACAAGCCTCGCCAGACCTGTCCAGGAAAGGACACCCAGAATACACATGATAATGAAAATACGTGCATTCTCACTTAATGTCATCTGACTCATAACCGCCGACAGAATCATAGCAAAAGGCAGGAAAGGAATGGCGGAGAAACCTTCCATGACACGCATCAGTACAATATCCACTTTTCCGCCGAAGTAACCGGACAGACAGCCGATGATAATACCGATAATCGTAGAAATAATAACCGCAACCGCACCGATTGTCATAGTCAGACGGCCGCCGTTGACAATACGCTGGAAAATATTAGCGCCATATCCGTCGGTTCCGAAAATGTATCCTTTTAATCCCCAGCCGGCAATTAGCTGATTGTTCTCACCAACTGCATAGTTCTGGAAGGAACCGGCAAAAATCTTTGTAGCTCCGGTTGCCTTTTGGGGGACATTACTCTGTCCGAGAGTGTTTCCGCCCCAAGAATATACATTTCCTTTATTGGTAAGACCTGTGTAGTGATTGGTTCCTGCCACCAGATCCACAAAGTACTCACCATCGGCAAGCTTTGCCATGGAGACGCTGTTGGGAAGGAAGTCTCCTGCAAAGCAGACAGAATTATCATCCAGCTGCAGGCAGATATTATTGTTATTCGCAATAAGGGATTTGATCTTACGGCCTTTCAGATAATCAGTCAGATTTACGGCTTTTCCGTCAATGTTACTTCTGACCTGTCCGAAAAGTCCTCTTGTTCCGGTGTAAACCGCATTTCTTGCAGTAGTCAGACCTACAATATAGTTCAAAGTAAAGGATATGTCCTCTAAACCGTGGTTACCTACAAACTTATCAATATTACTGTATGCATTCTTATTCCCCCACAGATACAGCGTACCATCATTCATCAGAATCGCCGTACACTGATAACCACATTCCAGTTTCTTAATATTGGCAACATCAATCTTCTCACCGTTTCGGAATTCTTCCGGCATAAAAGCAATATTGGGATAATCTGCGTCCAGATTCTCACTCTTCTCTGCGCCGTCCGGTATACTGTACTGGCCAAGACGCTTATTACCCCATCCGTAAATGGTTCCGTCTTCACTGATTGCAATGATATGGTCAATACCGGCTGCCACCATGGCAATCTTATCATTCTTTACTTCATCCGGTATCTTCTTCACATCCAGACCTGTGGTTCCGATTTTGGTAGCACCCCAGACATAAACCTTACCGGCATTGGACAACCCGACACTGAACGTGCCGTAAGTATCAATCATCTTGATATCTTTCTTTAATTCCGAAGGAACCGACAGCATGGACATAACCGGCGGAACGTTCTTCTGAGTTACTTCCGTATAAGAATCATAATAATTGGGCATAAACAAAGGTGCGATAAATACAAACAGAAACATGGCTATAACAATGCACAGTGCCGCAACGGCCATCTTTCTTTCAAAGAAATTACGCACAACCTGCCTTCCCGGGCTTACGATTTCCTCTACATTTAAAGCATCCTTTGCCAGATCATTGCTTCCTCCCCGAAACAGCCTGCGGAACATCCGCCCGAAAGAGAAAGTTGACTTTTTTGTTTTCTTACTCATTTTATCCTTCCTCCTTTATTTGCTGACTCTGATACGAGGATCTATGAAGCCGTATGCAATATCAATTACCAGGTTACCGAGCAAAGAGATCGCTACATAAAATAACTGCAGCAAAATAATAACATCGAAATCTGCTGTTCTTAAGGACTGAATCATCAGTCTACCCATTCCGTTCAATCCGAACATCTGTTCAATTACCACAGATCCAGAGAAAATGCTTAAGAACCAGCCAATTACCAGCGTTACAATCGGAATCAGCGCATTACGGAATGCATGGGAATAAATAACTGTTTTCTCCGGAAGTCCTTTTGCTCTTGCGGTTCGGATGCAGTCCATACTCAGCGCCTCAATCATGGAAGCTCTGGTATACCGCGTCATCCCCCCCAAAGAGCAGAACGTCATGGTAATTAACGGCAGAGCCAGATAATACATGGAGTCCGTAAACCATTTCCATCCGGTGTAGCTGCTCCCCGGTGTCTTCATACCACTGGGCGGGAAAATGCCCAGGATTGAACAGAATACCCATATAAACAAGATACAGAACAAAAACGTAGGCAGACTGTATCCGATAATCGTAATCGTCTGAACCGCTCTATCTGTGCGGCTGCCTCTCTTTACTGCACAAGTAATGCCCAAAGGTATGGCAATACCTAATGCAAAAATCGTTGCAAATATATTTATAAATATTGTATTAATCATGGGCGCTTTTACAATCTTAATGACCTCACCTTTCGCCTCATAGGAATATCCGAAGTTACCTTGGAGAAGACCGTCAAATTTTCCATCATATTTGGGATACAAACCAATCCAACGCAAATAACGGACCACCATATTGTTCGTGTCCGTGCCGTATCTTCTCTGATATGTCAAGTACAATTCCTGGAATCTCGTCTCTTTTTCTTCTGCAGTCATACCCTGCTTTATGGTCTGAATCTCAGCCCTGGCATCTGTCATTGCCCGGTTATTAGGAATCAGATTATAAATCAAGTACATAATAAATGACAAAATAATCACCATCAAAATCATATATACGAATCTTTTTGCTATATATTTACCCATTTGTATTCCTCATTCCGCCATCTAGACTTATAACTGTTTCTATACTCTTTTACACAAAAACTCCGGTGCAGGCAGGACCAAGAAAGTGTCCTGTCCAGCACCGGCCTGACATTTACCTAAAGGCAAATATCTATTTACAATTTACTGAAGCCAGTAAGCATCCGCTTCATCCTTAATATAGTATGCAGAATAATCGTCATACATGCTGGGATCAATGGTCATCTGATATGCATAATCATAAGCTGCGCTTGTAAATCCGGTAGCGAAGTTGAATATACTATACATAGGAGTTCCGGAATAATATCCGTATACAGCCTGCTGATACAGTTCATCCAACATAGGCGCAAAATCACCCAATGTGTTCTGAACTACAAATCCTGCAGCCTTCATGTTAGCATCTTCCATAAATCCGGTAACCAACTGATCGGTGAACTCATTAGGAGTAGTACCATACCAGTTGAGTACAAGAGGCATATAGTAATCATCGCCAACCTGGGTTGTTACATATGCGCCATCCTTGGACTTGTAAATCTTATCGTTCTCGCTGATTTCATCAGCAGGAATCTTCTTATAACGAACGCCTTCGGTATATGCATTACCATCTTTGTCATATACCCATCCGCCTGCTTCCAGAACTTCGATAGCACTGTCAGCGGAAGTAGCATATGCATTCAACAGCATTCCCTGTTCTACAGCCGCCTGGTACATCCAGCTTCCTGTGTAGTAAGGTCCATCCGTAACTCCTCCGTAGCCACCGGTGAAATCTTTTGCGAACTTCGCACGATCCATGCAGTACGCAATTGCCTGACGAACTTCGGTAAACTGAACAGGACCATAGTCACAACGGAATCCTAACTTACCATAACCTGCACGGCTATAGTGAGTGTAAGCATATTTTCCGTTAGAGCCGTCAGCCAGAGTGATTACTTCGTCGGTTGCTGCACCGCCGGTGATACCAGCCAGTACATCAACGTTGCCTGCCTTCAGGTCTTCCAGCTGAGTCTCGGTTACAATTTTACGATATACGATCTTAGCAATCTGAGGCTTAGTACCTTCATAGTTACCAGGGAAGTTTGGATTGATTTCCAGAACTGCAGTCTTATCAGCATCATCGTAAGATTTTACTACATAAGCACCGGAGTAGGGGAAAGTCTCATCGTTATTATTGCTTGCAGCAACAATGGTATCAGCAGCAACAAACTTGTCGCCGTTCTTCTTATAGAAATCTTCTGTCAGATAGCATCCATTACCATCATCTACGATATCTGCATCTCCGAGCCATAAAGCCTTAGGTTCTGCAGCAAATCCTGCATAAGTGATATCATAGAAATAAGGAATGTATTTATCAGCGATCTGCACAGAGAAAGTCTGCTCATCAATCAGACGAAGCCCTGCAATTTCCTTCGTTCCGCTTCCTTCGGTTCCGTCATAGGTATTGAAAGTATCAAAACCAACCAGCTGCATCAGAGCCTTGTGGTCTTTTCCTGCTGCCTGTACTCCTACCGGAGTGGAAAGCGCCATTGCACGTGCCAGATAATCCTTTGCGGTAACAGCAGATCCATCACTGAATACCAGGCCATCTTTAATCTTGATGGTAAAGGTCTTGGTTCCGTCATCGTTCATCACTTCATCATGCTCTGCAACAACGGTGTCGTTCCATACATATCCGCCTTCTTTGGTTGTGGAGATGGTCTCCAATCCAACCGTCAGATCCTGAATATCCAAGTCAGCTGCCCCCGGGTTGCTGGCACCGAATACTGCATAACGGAATTTACCGGACAGGTCAGTGGAGTTGCCCAGGATAATGCTGTTGTCAGCCTTAGCAGATGTCCAGTCGATCAAAGCATCGGAAGGACTCCAGTACGGGTTGGTGGGATGCTCTTCTACACCCTGAATCTGAGTGTTGTATACATCGTAATATTCGTTTGCATACAGAGGGATTTCAGGAAGCAGGTAATTCCATCTCTGAATATAATATTTCCACCATGCTGCATATACATCATCGGGAGTGGCATAGCTGCTGCCTTCCGGTACTTCAGTATTATACACCATAGCCATAGACAGGAAATCCAGACCAAGCGTATAACGCATGCCATCGCGTTCAATATATGCAAATCCAGTCTCCGGATCCTCGGTTACATCATCAATGGTAACATCTTTGCCAAACTGTTCATACAGAGAAACATAGTCGGTACCATATTCTTTGTTTACAAGGGGCTTAAGCTCGGCTATAGGTGCTTCCTCTGCGGGCTCCGTTGATTCTGCGACGCTGCTTTCAACGCTGCTGCTCTCTACCTGTGTGGTATCAGCATCGGTCTGCTTGCTGTCCTTGTTGCCGCATGCGGTCATGGCCAACATTGCCGCAACCAGTAACAGAGCTAAAACTTTCTTACGGTTTTTCATTTTTTCTCCTCCTTCTTTTTCTAAGCGTAAAGCTTATATAAAAGTACCCGGATGCATTCAGACTTATCGAAGCTTCTGTTTACTTTTATAAGATAGGATTATAATGTACCGAAAAGCAATTGTCAAGTGTTTCATAAAAATTTATCAGTTTGAATTGATTTTACATTAATACTTTAAAGTAAAAGAACGAAAAGACACCGCTTTCCGTTCTTTTTACAACCATTCAAGCTGTATTTTTACAAATGATGCAACAGAATGGCTTATCAATTCCAGGGATTCCGATAGGAGGCTGCTTCCTTTAATTCTTCTTCAATCCGAAGCAGGCGGTTGTACTTGGCGGTCCGATCGCTTCTGCAGGGCGCTCCGGTTTTGATCTGTCCGGCATTCAGCGCCACAGCCAGATCGGCGATAAACGTATCCTCCGTCTCTCCGGATCGATGGGAAATAACCGCCCGGTACCCGGCCTTGTGCGCCATATCCACAGCTTCCATGGCTTCACTCAGTGTTCCGATCTGGTTTACCTTTACCAGTACGGCATTGGCGCACTGTAACTGAATTCCGGCTTTCAGCCGTTTGGTATTGGTCACAAACAAATCATCTCCCACCAGCTGAATCCGGTTTCCGAGCCTCTCGGTAAGCTTTTTCCAGCCTTCCCAATCATCTTCCGCAAGCCCGTCTTCTATGGAAATGATCGGAAACTTTTCCGTAAGTTCCTCATAATAGGAAATCATTTCCTCTGTATTTCTCCGGATCTTTACTCCCTTTAACCGGCTTTCTCCGGGGAAATAATACTCTCCGGTTTCTTCCTTATATAGTTCACTGCTCGCCGCATCCATGGCAATCCGGATTTCCTCTCCCGGCTTGTAACCTGCCGCCTCAATGGCTTTTACCAGGACGGAAAGCACGCTTTGCGCATCCGGCAGATCCGGTGCGAAGCCGCCCTCGTCTCCCACCCCGGTGGAAAGCCCTTCCTTTTGAAGAATGCCTTTTAAATTATGGTAAATTTCCGCGCAGGCACGCAGCCCCTGTGAAAAAGAATCTGCTGCGACAGGCATAATCATGAATTCCTGGAAATCCACCGTATTGGCCGCATGCTTACCGCCGTTTAAGATATTCATCATCGGAACCGGCAGCTGCCCGGCATGACAGCCTCCCAGATAAGCATACAGCGGCATCCCCAGCGCCAATGCAGAAGCTTTGGCTGCGGCCATGGATGCGGCCAGCATGGCATTGGCTCCGAAGTTGCTTTTGTTTTCCGTTCCGTCCGCTGCAATCATCAACCGGTCTAAAATCGCCTGCTCCATTGCATTTTGCCCGCATAATACAGCAGCGATTTTCTCATTAACATTTCTGACCGCTCCCCTGACTCCCAGACCGAAGTATTCTTTTTCCTGATCCCTTAATTCCACCGCTTCAAATTTTCCGGTACTGGCGCCTGAAGGTACGGCTGCCCTGCCGGAAAAAATCTGCCTGCTCTCCCGGTCTCTTACGCTGACTTCCGCCTCCAGTGTAGGATTTCCTCTGGAATCCAGAATCTGTCTGCCGTGTACTCTGATAATCTCCAAAAAACGCATAAAATAACCTGCCTTTCTGATTTATACTTTTCATACAAAAGTATCCCCTCAAAAAGGCAGGTTATTCCATTTTCAATATTTCTTCCGTAGAATTGTCTGTTTACCGTTTGATCCGCTTTATTTATGAATCAGAAGAGACTTACCGGTCATTTCTTTCGGTTGTTCCTTACCCATAATCTGAATCAGGGTAGGTACAATGTCCGCCAGACAGCCGCCTTCTCTTAAGGTATAGTCCTTATCGTAGTTTACCAGAATAAACGGTACCTGGTTCGTAGTATGCGCCGTAAAAGGTTCCCCGGTTTCATAATCAATCAGCTGTTCCACATTTCCATGGTCTGCACAAATAAACATCACGCCGTCCACTTCTTTGATTACATCCACTGCCTTTCCGACACATTCATCCACAACTTCCACCGCTTTGATCGCTGCTGCCTCCACACCGGTATGCCCTACCATATCCGGATTTGCAAAATTGATAATAATCACATCATACTTACCGCTGCGGATTGCCTGTGTCAGCTTATCGCAAACTTCATAAGCGCTCATCTCCGGCTTCAGATCATAAGTCGCTACCTTGGGAGAATGCACCAGTATCCGATCTTCTCCTTCATTGGGTGTCTCCACACCTCCGTTAAAGAAGAAGGTAACATGGGCATACTTCTCCGTTTCGGCAATTCTTGCCTGCGTCATATGATTGGCTGCCAGCCACTCGCCGAAAGTATTGGTTACCGCAACCTTATGGAACGCTACTTCCTTATTCGGAATCGTGGGATCATAATCCGTAAAGCATACAAAGGTAATATCTTTTCTATTGCCTCTTGCAAAGCCCTTGAAATCATCCTCGCAGAACGCCCTGGAAATTTCTCTTGCCCGGTCGGGTCTGAAATTGAAGAACACAACGGAATCTTTATCCTGCACGGTTGCTACCGGCTTTCCATCCTCTTCCACCACCGTCGGCTTTACAAATTCATCGGTCTCTCCCTTATCGTAAGAGTTCTGGATAGCACAGATGGCGCATGGAGCCGTAAGTCCCTGGGCTTTTGTCATTGCATCATACGCCAGCTCCACGCGGTCATAATTGTTGTCTCTGTCCATAGCATAGTAACGTCCCATAACAGTGGCTATTTTCCCCACTCCGAGTTCTTTCATTTTATCGATCAGTTCCTGTGCAAAACCTTTACCGCTTTCCGGAGGCGTATCCCGTCCGTCTAAGAAGCAGTGTACATAAACCTTTTCAAGTCCGTTTCTCTTGGCCAGCTCCAACAGACCGTACAGATGCGTAATATGGCTGTGTACGCCTCCGTCCGATAACAGTCCCATCAGATGCAGTGCGCTGTCATTCTCTTTGCAATTTTTAACCGCATCCAGCAGCGCCGGATTTTCAAAAAAGGTTCCGTCCTGGATCTCCTTTGTAATTCTGGTCAGCTCCTGATACACGATACGTCCTGCACCCATATTCAGATGTCCTACTTCGGAATTGCCCATCTGCCCTTCCGGCAGACCTACTGCCATGCCGCTGGCATTTCCCCTTACAAAAGGATATTCTTTCATTAATTTATTCATGACCGGAGTCTTTGCTTCGGCAACAGCATTTCCCTTAATCTTATCATTCAGACCATAACCATCTAAAATCATCAAAACAACCGGTTTCTTGCTCATATCGTTCCTCCGTTTTTCTACATTAATCTTCATTTCCACCATAAAAACAACTTGTCTTCGTTAAGAAGCAAATTACTTTTTGAAGATTCCTAACTTTATCTTCCCGGAAACAGCCTTCATTATACACTGAATTTCTTTTGCTTGCAACAAAAAAGTACGGTCTTACGTTTTTTGTGTTGTTTTTTCTTCCGCAATCCACTATAATAACAGGAACAAACGCGCAGGATTCAAAGCAATCCGGTATCAGGGAAAGCAGCGCTGAACTTAATAAGAAGGAGAACATTATTATGGTCACTTTACTGACAAAACTATTTCTGAAAAACGCAAAAAACGATACCGATCCCGAAGTGCGCAAAGGATACGGCATTCTGTGCGGCGCTCTCGGCATTGCCCTGAATCTTTTCCTGTTTCTGGCCAAATTCCTGGCAGGTACTTTCAGCGGCTCCGTTGCCATTACTGCCGATGCCTTCAACAACCTGTCGGATGCCGGTTCCTCCATCATTACGCTGATCGGCTTTAAGATGGCCGGGCAAAAGCCGGATCCTGCTCACCCATTCGGGCACGGACGCATTGAATACATTTCCGGACTGTTGGTTTCCGTAGTCATTCTTCTCATGGGATTGGAACTGGTCAAATCTTCTTTTGTAAAAATCCTGCATCCGCAGGCTCCCGTTTTTACGCCCTTGATTCCGCTTATTTTAGTTCTCTCGATTCTGGTGAAGTTCTATATGTACTTGTATAATAAGAGAATCGGCAAAAAAATAGATTCCGCCGCCATGCTCGCTGCCTCGACAGACAGTTTAAGCGATACGGCCGCTACAGCCGCGGTACTGCTAAGCACTCTGGTCTCTCATTTCTTCCGCCTGCAGATTGACGGATACTGCGGTATTCTGGTAGGCATCTTTATCCTCCGTGCCGGTATTACCGCCGCAAAAGAAACCATCAGCCCGCTCTTGGGGCAGGCTCCGGATCCGGCTTTTGTCCAAAAAATTTATGATATCGTTCTGTCTTATGATAATGTAGTCGGTGTCCATGATCTGATTGTACATAACTACGGACCGGGCAGAACCTTAATTTCTCTGCATGCGGAAGTTCCGGCTACCGGAGACATTCTGGTTCTGCATGATATGATTGATTTAATCGAACGTCGTTTGAATGAAGAATGCAACTGTCATGCCGTTATTCATATGGATCCCGTCTGTATAGGTGATGAGGAAACAGACCGCTTAAAAGCGCTGACCGTAGGATACCTGCAAGAAATCGACCCAGCTCTTACCCTGCATGATTTCCGCATTGTAAAAGGGCCGACCCACACCAATATCATTTTTGATGTGGTCGTCCCTTATCGCTTTCAACTGACAGACAATGAGCTTATCGCCGAAATTACAGCAAAACTCAAATCCGCCTGTCCAAATGATTATGCCGTGATCCAGATTGACCGGAAATACAGTTAAATCCGTTTTTACATCCGCTCCAGCAGGCGGATAAGATATTCCCATACCCGCTTTGTGGAGGAAATGCTTAAGGTCTCTTCTGTTGTATGGATGTTTTTCATGTCCGGTCCGAAGGAAATGCAATCCAGATTATCAATCTTGCTTCCCAGAATGCCGCATTCCAGACCGGCATGAATGGCTTCCACTTTCGGCTGCGTTCCGTACATTTCCTGATAAAGCGCAACCATTTTTTCCCGAAGCGGAGAATCCACGCGATACTTCCAGCCGGGATAGTCTCCCCGCAGGCTGCACTTTCCGCCGACTAAAGCAGTCAATGCCTCGATTTTGGCTTCCAATGCATGTTTGGCGCTTTCAATGCTGCTTCGTATGGAAATCTGTCCGAAAAATGCGCCCTCCTCCAGCTCCGTAATGCCTAAGTTAAGAGATGTCTCCACCAGACCTTCCACATCCGCACTCATAGCCTGCACCCCACAAGGCAGAACAAACAGCCAGGAAATCAGCCTCTTCGCATCTGTCCCCGCCACACAGGCGTAACTTCTATGCCCTAATTCGTTGCTCCTTACGATAAATCCGGGATCTTTGGTTGCCAGCTCATCTGTGATCTTCAAAGATACCGTATCCAGCACTTCGGCAAAAAACGCACTATCATCCTTTTCAATAACAACGACTGCTTTGGTCTGTCTGGGAATGGCATTATCTGCCAGTCCGCCCTCCAGCTTACAGATTCCCAGATTCAACTTTTCCGACAAGCGATAAAGAATCCGTCCCATGAGACAATTGGAATTGCCCCTCTCTTTATGAATCTCTGCTCCGGAATGTCCGCCCAACAGTCCTCCTACTTCGATTTCGTAAGCGATTCCTTCCTTCTTTGTAAACGGAGCAGGAATCTCGCAGTCCATTCTGACACCGCCGGCACAACTGGTAAGAAAAATTCCCTCTTCTTCCGAATCCAAGTTCAGCATCCGGTTTCCTCTCAGTTCGGAAAGATCAATTTCTCTTGCTCCGTCCATTCCCACTTCTTCATCCACCGTAAAAATAACCTCCAGGGGCGGATGGGAAAGGGTATCATCATCCAAAAGCGCCAGACCGTAAGCTACCGCAATGCCGTCATCTCCGCCGAGACTGGTTCCTTCGGCATAAACAGCATCGCCCTCGATTCCGAGTTTCAGCCCTTCCTTCTCCATATCCATTGTGCAACCGGGTTCTTTTACGGCAACCATATCCATATGGCCCTGTAAAATCACTGCAGGGTGATCTTCGTATCCGACAGATCCGTCTTTGAAAATAATGATATTTTTCATTGCATCCTGAATATAACGAAGACCCCTCTCCTTTGCAAATGCCGCCAGATAATCGCTGATCTGCTCCACATTTCCCGATCCATGGGGAATACTGCAAATTTGCTCAAAAAAAGAAAAAACATTCTTCGGTTCCAGATTGGTCAAATCTCCCATTACAACGTATCCTCCGCTTTCTTAAATATTACCGTATAACGGCGTCCTCATAATAATAGGGATAAACAGCTTCCTGTTCACCCCCTCTTATGTCCTTATGAAATATCCCATATTGAAAAACTTAGTATATATTGCAAAGCAGATAACGGGAATCGAACCCGCCTCTCCAGCTTGGGAAGCTAGCATTCTACCAATGAACTATATCTGCACATCGCTCTGTTAGTGTAACATAAAACAGAGCAAATGTAAAGTATTTTTATGCAAGTTTAGACTTAGCCAGCTCAGCAAGGCTTGCAAATCCTGCTGCATCATTAACTGCCATTTCAGCAAGCATCTTTCTGTTCATATCTACTTCTGCAAGCTTCAGACCATACATAAACTTGCTGTAGGAAAGTCCGTTCAATCTTGCTGCTGCATTAATACGTGCAATCCACAACTGTCTGAACTGACGCTTTCTTTCTTTTCTTCCGGAATAAGAACTTGCCAAAGCTCTCATAACAGACTGTTTTGCAACTCTGTACTGTTTGCTTCTGGCTCCTCTGTATCCTTTTGCCAGCTTTAAGATTCTATTATGTTTTTTCTTGGCGTTCAAGCCACCTTTAATTCTTGCCATGTCTTATCTCCTCCTTACCCGTTTATGCGTACGGTAAAATCTTCTTCATATTCTTAACATTGGTTGCATCGGTAATCGCAGGTTTTCTCAGATTACGCTTTCTCTTGGTGGATTTCTTGGTTAAGATATGGCTCTTATAAGCTTTCGCTCTCTTCAATTTACCGGTTCCTGTTACTTTAAAACGTTTTGCAGCTGCTCTGCTTGTCTTCATTTTTGGCATAACATATTCCTCCTAAACTTTTCTTTAATCTATTTTAACTGTACGGTTTAACGTTTTTCAGTTAAAAACATTGTCATGCTTCTTCCTTCCACTTTCGGCGCTTTTTCCACTACAGCCACATCTGCAAGGCTCTGTGCGAAATCATCCAGGATATGCTTTGTGCTGTTCATATGTGCCATTTCACGTCCGCGGAAACGCAATGTAACTTTGACCCTATCGCCTTTGGTAAGGAACTTTCTTGCCGCACTTACCTTTGTATTCAAATCGTTGGTGTCAATATTGGGAGAAAGCCTGATTTCCTTTACTTCAATTACCTTCTGTTTCTTCTTGGCTTCTTTTTCCTTACGGGTCTGCTCATACTTATACTTCCCGTAATCCACAATTCTGCACACCGGCGGCTTTGCTGTAGGTGCGATTTTCACCAGATCCAGCCCTGCCTCATCTGCCAGCTTCTGTGCATCTCTGGCTGACATGATTCCTAACTGCTGCCCCTCTTCTCCGATCAGACGAACCTCCCTGTCTCTGATCTGCTCATTAATCATTAATTCGCTAATGGCTTTGTACCTCCATAAGAAAATAGTTACTATAAGCAACAAAAAAGTGAATAGCATAACTATCCACTTACTCTGCACACCAAAAGCACCGGTACTTCACCATGCTTCATCGTCATGAACACTTACCAGCCTATCTGCCGTAAGGTGAGAGTGGATACTCTGCTTGCTGTAATAGATACATGTTTCCGAATAAATACATTCTCCTCACATGCTTTTACATTGTACCACGTTCCGCTGCCCGTGTCAAGTTTTTTTTTACAAACGGTATAAGGGATAAGACTATACGTAACAGTTCACACGCGCCATTCACAAAACCGCGCTTTCAGCGCTTTCTCGCTGCTTCGCAGCTGTTTGTCGTGTCTGCAAGACACGATATTCATAATAACGGCGCTCCCTTCGTACATTTACACAGGCAGTTTCTCATGCAAGCATGGAACCTGCCTGCATAAACGTACGAGTGAACTGTAACGATAAATCCGTAAAATCGATCCGCTCTCCCAAAACTTCTGTCAGGCGGACAGCCATGGTATCTCTCTGCCCCGGTTCCGGATTCGTATTGGTATGAAACGCTCCGTAAATTCCCATAATCGATGTTCCGTCCGAAGCAAGCTCTTCAAATTCCCGCAGGAAATTGTCCGTCATCGCCTGTTCCCGGTATTCATCCGCCTCTTCATACTTATTTTTCTTATATAACTCATAGAACTGCCTCCCCTGTTTAACGGCCTCCGTTGCCAGCTCATACTCCGCGGATTCCTTTTTTCCTTCTTCCCGCAAAAGCTTAAGATACCGATACCCTGTGGAACCATACTGATGGCCGACATCCGTACCGTGAAAAACCGTCTCCGGGCATTCTTCCTTTATTTTTTTGTAAAAATCCAATACATCCATACTCTGGGTATAGGTTCCTGCCCAATCTTTGTATAACTCCATCAGAATGTCATCCTCTTCCTGCTGCATCCACAGATTCAGATACTGTGCCGTATAATAAGACAGCTCCACAAACAGATGACGCATTCCCTCTTCTTCATAATATTGCTTCCAGACTGCAAATTCCTGATCCAGAATCTCTTTCGTATTATGTATCTCGCCGTATAAATGCGCCTTTCCCGGCTCCGGTCTCTTCTCACATCCGGTCAATATGCTGCCGGTCAGAAGCAAAAGCACAAGCAACAGACTCCCTATTCTTTTTTTCATTTGAAACCTCATTTCTGCGGCTTTTTCCTTACGTTTCTTCTACGCCGACTGCTATCGATTATAAAGCTTTCCCCAATTACTGTCAAGAAAAATGCGGCCCGCAGGCCGCATTTTATTCCTATTCTTTATCAAAAGTCGCACATGCGGTCTCAGCGCAGCTGCATGCCCCGCATCCTTTGATATCCACATGATCCGCCGTACATTTGCAGTCATCGTTGTAGACGCATTTTTCCGCTTTGCAGTCAATGGAAATGGCCTTGCCTGCATATTCAACCGCATTGGTATAGCTGTCGCTTCCTTCTCTTCTCTGTGCAAAGCTTTCGCAGCAGGTCTCGTCCTCGCAGCAGGCTTTCTTTCCGCCTACCGTAATATCGCCCTTGCAACAATAAGTTTCTCTGTTATACGTACAATTTTCCACTAAGCATTGTAATTCTGTCATATTCTCCTCGCTTTCTGTGCACAATCAACTTTGTAAACACTCTCCAGTATCTGCTGATTTTTCCGAAATTATGCGATTCCCGAAAATATCTATTGATTTTTTTTTCATTCCATGATAGGCTTTTTTTAGTTTTTTACGACATTTCATAAAGAAGGAACAGAGGATAATGAAGACAGGATTTGATAATGAAAAATATTTAAAAATGCAGTCAGAGCATATCATGGAGCGAATCAGCCAGTTCGATAATAAATTGTACCTGGAATTCGGCGGCAAGCTTTTTGATGATTTTCATGCCAGCCGGGTGCTGCCCGGTTTTGCCGCAGACAGTAAGCTCCAGATGCTTATGCAGCTTGCACCGCAGGCAGAAATCGTTATGGTAGTCAGCGCATCTGATATTGAAAAAAACAAAATCCGGGCGGACTTAGGCATTACCTATGATAATGATGTCATCCGCCTGATTCGGGAATTCCAGTCCCGCGGCCTGTATGTCGGCAGCGTTGTCTTAACCAAATTTGCCGGACAGCCACGTGCCTGCCAGTTCCAGAAACAGCTTGAAAACCTGGGAATCACCGTTTACCATCACTATCTGATCCCCGGTTATCCCACAAATGTTCCTTTGATTGTCAGTGAAGAAGGTTACGGAAAAAATGACTATATTGAAACAACAAGACCCTTAGTCGTTGTTACGGCTCCCGGTCCCGGAAGCGGCAAGATGAGCACCTGCCTGTCACAGCTTTATCATGAACACAAGCGCGGGATCCGGGCAGGTTATGCCAAATACGAGACTTTTCCCATCTGGAATCTTCCTTTAAAGCACCCTGTAAATCTGGCTTATGAAGCAGCTACGGCGGATTTAAACGACATTAACATGATCGACCCTTTCCATCTGGAGGCATACGGCGAAACGACCGTAAATTACAACCGGGATGTGGAGATCTTCCCGGTATTGAATGCTATTTTTGAACAAATTTTCGGCAAAGGCCAGAGTCCTTACAAGTCTCCTACCGACATGGGAGTCAATATGGCAGGCAATTGCATTTTTGACGATGAAGCCTGTAAAGAAGCCTCCCGCCAGGAAATCATCCGCAGATATTATCATGCTGTTACCGGCGTTGCCAACGGCACCAGAACCGAAGAAGAAGCTTTTAAGACGGAACTCCTTATGCGTCAGGAACAGCTTACCGTATACGACCGCGCTACCGTAAAACCGGCTTTGGACAGAGCCTTTGAGACCGGTGCGCCCGCAGTAGCCCTGCAGCTTCCGGACGGGCGGATCATCACGGGTAAAACAGGTTCTCTGTTAGGACCCAGCGCAGCCGTTCTTTTGAATGCCTTAAAGGAACTGGCAGGGCTTCCTCACGAAGAACACATCATTTCTCCGGAAGCCATCGAACCGATCCAGCGCCTGAAGACGTGTTATCTCGGCGGCAAAAATCCCCGTCTTCATTCGGACGAAGTTCTGATTGCACTTTCTGTAACCGCTGCAGAACATAAAGAAGCGGCTCTTGCACTTTCACAGCTTTCCAAATTAAAAGGATGCCAGGTCCACTCCAGTGTGATGCTTCCTTCCGTGGACAGACGTATTTTCCAGAAGCTGGAATGCGATGTCACCTGTGAGGCTGTCACCCACAAGACCATTTCCTAAAAAAGCGGCGGGATTTGCTTTCCCGCCGCTTTTTCTTGTATTTATTCTTATTTTTCCTGCTGCACTTCTTCTTTACGGATTTCCTTGGTCCGGATTTCTTTGCAAATCTGGTCTATGAATTCCTCCGGCTTCTTGCTCCCTTCATCACCGGCAAACCGGCTGCGGACAGATACGGTTCCTTCTTCTTCCTCTTTCTGTCCTACTACCAGCATATAAGGGATTTTGTCCAGTCTGGCTTCCCGGATCTTGAAGCCGATCTTTTCGGAACGCTGATCGGTCGTTGCCAGAATACCGTTGTCCTTCAGCTGCTCTTCCACTTTCCGTGCGTAATCTGCATATTTCTCGGAAATCGGCAGAACACGTACCTGTTCCGGACACAGCCAGGTCGGGAATTTCCCTTCGTATTTTTCAATCAGCCATGCAAGCGTTCTTTCATAGCATCCCACGGAAGTTCTGTGAATGATATAAGGACGTACTTTATCACCGTTCTGGTCGATATAATACATATCAAACTGCTCGGCAAGCACCGCATCCCACTGTATGGTAATCATGGTATCTTCTTTGCCGTATACGTTTTTGGCCTGAATATCTACCTTAGGACCGTAAAAAGCAGCTTCTCCTTCTGCTTCATAAAAAGGAATTCCCAGCTCATTGAGAACCTGACGGATATGTCCCTGTGTTTCTTCCCAGACAGATTCATCTCCGATATACTTCTCTTTGTTATTCGGATCCCATTTGGAAAGACGGTACGTAACATCATCCCCTACTCCAAGCGTATCCAGGCAATACTTGGCAAGCGCCAGACATCCTTTGAATTCTTCCACCATCTGATCCGGTCTTACAATCAGGTGTCCTTCGGAAATCGTGAACTGTCTGACACGTGTCAGTCCATGCATTTCTCCGGAATCTTCGTTTCTGAATAACGTGGAAGTCTCGCCGTAACGCATGGGCAGGTCTCTGTAAGACTTCTGGCTTGCCTTGTATACATAGTATTGGAACGGGCAAGTCATGGGACGCAGAGCCATAACTTCCTTATCCTTCTCTTCATCTCCCAGTACAAACATACCTTCTTTATAATGATCCCAATGCCCGGAAATCTTATAAAGATCGCTCTTTGCCATCAAAGGAGTCTTCGTGCGGACATACCCTCTGCGCTCTTCTTCATCTTCAATCCACCGCTGCAGCGTCTGCACAATCTTAGCCCCCTTGGGCATCAGAAGCGGAAGACCCTGACCGATTACATCTACGGTAGTAAACAGTTCCATTTCCCGTCCGAGCTTGTTATGATCTCTGTTTTTAATATTTTCCAGATATTCCAGATATTCCTCCAGCTCTTCTTTTTTCAGAAAGGCCGTTCCGTAAATTCTCTGCAACATGGCATTTTCAGACTTGCCTCTCCAGTAAGCTCCGGAAGAAGATGTCAGTTTAAATGCCTTGATAGGCTTTGTGCTCATTAAGTGCGGTCCTGCGCAAAGATCCACAAACTCTCCCTGACGATAGAAGGAAATCTCCGCATCCTCCGGCAGATCCCGAATCAGTTCTACCTTGTAAGGCTCCTGTCTTTCTTCCATAAGTTGAATGGCTTCCTGTCTGGGAAGGGTAAAGCGCTCCAGTCTGTCACCCTTTTTGATGATCTTCTTCATCTCGGCTTCCAACCGGTCCAGATCCTCTCTGGAGAACGGTTCATGATCAAAATCGTAGTAAAAACCATTTTCAATGCTGGGGCCGATGGTCAGCTTAGCATCCGAAAACAGGTTCTTTACAGCCTGTGCCAATACATGAGAAGCGGTATGTCTGTAAACGGCAAGCCCTTCTTTCTCTGCCGCTGTCAAAATTTCCAATGCGCAGTCTTCGTTCAGCACTGTCCTTAAATCCTTCACAACACCGTCCACCTTACCACAGCAGGCTGCTCTTGCCAGCCCTTCACTGATATCCGATGCGATTTCATAAATGCTCTTTCCTTCGGAATACTCTTTCACGCTTCCGTCTTTTAATGTAATCTTCATAACAGTAACTTCCTTTCTGTCGGCAAACGACTCTGTAATCTATACGACAAAAAGTCCCTTGCAATCTATTCTTGCAAGGGACGTAATTTTTACGCGGTTCCACCCTTTTTGCCGACCTGCTTCTTCTGCCGCAAACCAATCCTTTTGCCAGCTCTGCTGTCGACCTCTCATTCTGCAGATAACGGCTGCTGCCGGGCTTTGTTAAAGCCACTCCGGGATGGTCTTCAAATCATTCCGGCAAAACTGCTTTCAGCTCGGGTTCTTCCCGGCAGTTCTCTCTGCTGCTTTCCTGATCCTACTCTTCCCTTCAACGTTTTATTGCAATAGAACTCTTTTGTTGTGACAACAGTTTACCTCTTTTTTGTGATTTTGTAAAGTAGTTTTTACGCAATCCCCAACTTTTCTTCTTTGCTGTTGTACCAATAGACCTCATAAGACAGGATTTCTTCCGGTTCCACCTGCGTATCGTTCACTTCTTTGACCATTTTTTTCAAATATTCGACTTCTCTGCAATTGGTCTTTTTTAAGAAAATAATCTCATGCACGGAACTGGGCAGGATATAAAAGTCTCCCCACTCTTTGGCTGTTTCCTTTAAAATCTCCGGATACAGCATGACAGCCGCTCCCTGGGTTCTTCTGTTATTGCTCCAGATCCGGAATTCCCTCAGAATTGTCTCTTCTTCTCCTTCCATCTCCGCATCTTTTATAAGGTCTGAAAGACTCAGCATTTCCGCAGGCAGAAGTTCCCTGGTATTCTTTGACGCAATTCTACTTAATTCCTCCAGGGAAACGTTCCATTTTTCCATCTGGGAGCGATAAATCAAGATACTTCCCCTGCCTAATGCTTCATGATCCAAAAGGTAATAAAAACAGACGGCCAAATCCAGAAAAGCAACATACGGAATCTTCGTAAGAAGCTCTTCGTTCTTCCGGCGATTGACCAGTTTATAAACAATTCTATCCTTTGCCTTCTGAAAGTCATCCCAGAATCCCATATTGACATTCTGTTCCATTCGCCTTTTCAAATAAATATTCCATACACATTCAGTAATGGCATCCATGCTTTCGCCTTCCAGAAAATTTTCGTACAAAGAATTCATATAAATCGTGGGGCAGACATTACATCCACGCTCCCGAATCGTAAGTCCCGTCAGATTCACTCCGTTATTTTTCCGGACGATATTTTTTTCTACTGTCCCCTCTTTTCCGATTTTGCGCTCGATTCGTCTTCTTGCTTCTTCTACAAAAGCAAGAAATTTTTCTTCCGTTTTTTCTCCTGATTTTTCTTCTATCTGTTCCAATCGACATATCCCTCCTGATTATCTGTTATCTGATGTTTAAAAAAATCTAGCAGAAAAAGGCAATAGATTCCTTTCATCCATTGCCTTACAGGTTATCTTATCAAAGATATGCCAGGATATCCGTCGAAAAAAAACAATTGTCCCGGTCTTCTGCCCTTAGCTTATGCTCTGGACAGATATTCACCGGTTCTGGTGTCAATCTTGATCTTATCTCCCTGGTTTACGAACAGAGGTACATATACCGTTGCACCGGTCTCTACTACAGCGGGCTTGCTGGCGCCGGTAGCGGTATCTCCCTTGAATCCCGGCTCTGTGTCCGTAATCTCCAGTTCTACGAACAAAGGCGGTTCTACGGAAAATACGCTTCCGTTATGGGAACATACCTTACACATTTCATTCTCTTTTACGAACTTTAATGCGTCGCCTACGGTCTCGGTGTTCAATGCGATCTGATCGTAATTCTCGGTATCCATAAAGTAGTACAAATCACCATCTTCGTAAAGATACTGCATTTCTTTTCTATCAATACGTGCCTGAGGGCATTTCTCAGTCGGACGGAAAGTCTTCTCTACGACACCGCCGTTCTTGATAT
Source organism: uncultured Acetatifactor sp. (assembly GCA_934433135.1). Lineage (GTDB taxonomy): Bacteria > Bacillota > Clostridia > Lachnospirales > Lachnospiraceae > Acetatifactor. The sequence continues at coordinate 31,012 of CAKRZO010000016.1, forward strand.
TCTTTAACTTTGTTCTGACAAATGCTGCTCCCTTACCCGGTTTTACATGCTGAAATTCAATAATCTGGTATATATTGTTATCCATTTCAATCGTAATACCATTTCTGAAATCACCTGCAGAAATCATCTCTTCGTTCCTCCTAATATTGTATCACAGTATAATTCCATAATAGTGTATCCTAAAATCCACAATTTTTCAACACTTTTTTTTATTTTTTTGAACTTTATTTTTCCGTTCACTCGTATGTCTATGCAGGCGAATTCCATGCCTACATGAGAAGCTGTCTGCGTAAATACACGAAGAGAGCGCCAGGTCATATGAGCATCGCATCTTACAGATGCGACAAATAGCTGCAAAGCAGCGGGGAAGCGCTGAAAGCGCGGTTTTGCGAATGGCGCGGTGAACTGAATGGTGCGGCTGAACTGTTACCCGCCAAGCTCCACGCACAGGTCAATGGCTTTTAAATAGCCCTCCAGCCCCAGGCCGTAAATCTGACGGTCGCAGGCCGGTGCCGTTACCGATGTCTTCCGAAACTCTTCCCTGGCTGTAATATCGGATATATGAATCTCGACCTTGGGGATAGTAATGCTGGCCAGTGCATCATGGATGGCATAGCTGTAATGGGTATAGGCTCCGGGATTAATGACAATCCCTTCGGTCCTGTCAAAATAGGCCTCCTGAATGCGGTCGATCAACGCCCCTTCATGATTACTCTGAAAAATCTCGATTTCGTGCCCGTCTTCTTTCGCTTTTTGCCGGATCATCTCTTCCAGAAAAGCATAATCCTTAGTACCGTAAATAGCTTTTTCCCGAATCCCCAGAAAATTCAGATTCGGACCGTTCATCACCAATATCTTCATCGTTCCATCTTCTCCATCGCATAGACAATATAGTCAACCACTTCTCCCAGCGTCAGCCCGTCCACATCGATTATAATATCCGCCGCCGCTTCATACCGCTCTTTTCTCTGCTCCATAAGCTCTCTTATCCTGGTCAGCGGATCTTCACAGCAAAGCAGCGGCCTTGCCGTATCCTTCCGCAGCCTTTCATATACCGTTTCCGGTCTGACCCGCAGATAAATTACCGTACCGATTTTTTTCAACAGCTGCCTGTTTACTTCCAGCATCGGGGTGCCGCCTCCCACAGCCAGAATCTTGCCTTGCATAGTCTCGGACAATTCCCGAAGCAAATCGGTTTCCATTTCCCGGAAAGCTGCCTCTCCGTCTTTTTCAAAAATTTCTCTGACCGAACAGCCCTGCCTTTGCTCGATCAGTTTATCCGTATCCAGAACCACCTGCCTAAGCCGGTAGGAAAGCCGGATTCCCGCCGTGGTTTTTCCGCATCCCATAAAACCGATCAGCACGACATTGCCGGTCTCTTTCTTTTGTTTTTTCATCTTATCCCCACTTCTGAGCGACTTCGTCGCGAGGTGGCGAAGAGAAATTCGCGTAGGCGATTTCTCTTCTGCCATCAAAGCAGTTTGTTTTCGCTCAGAAACAAATTGCGGTGTGAAAAATCAGCGTTTCAACGTGATTTTTCACACTAATCCCTCATTCCGCAGACGCTTTAGCGTCGGAGAAATCACCTGCCCGCAAATTTCTCAAAGGAGACACATCTGCTCATAAATTTCATCTGCCGCCCGGTCGTCTATATCCTTTCCGGTCCACAGTTCAAAGGCTATGACTCCCTGGTACAGAAGCATTCGAAGACCGTCAAAAGCTCGGCCGCCGCTTAAGTTCACCAGTTCCATAAAGTGGGTTCTCCTGGGATTAAAAATCAGATCATAGCCGGTATGTATCATGGAATAAAAATCCGCATCTTCAATCACTGCTTTTTCCGTATCCGGATACATTCCCACATTGGTCGCCTGAATAGCCAGAAAAGACCCTTCTTTTTTTAAAGCGGCATAGTCTTGTAACGCCAGCGCCTCTGCAGGTCTTTGGTCAAACAGACGGTTAATTTCCCCGGCAATTGCCTGTGCTTTTTCCGTTGTCCTGTTTAGAATCCAAATCCGTTTTGCTCCTTTTTCGGCAAGCATCATGGCAACAGCTCTTGCTACACCGCCCGCTCCCAGTATTACCACCTGCTCTCCTTCTATGACAACGCCGTCCCGCCGCATGGCTCGGTATAATCCCGGCATATCCGTATTATATCCTTTCCATCCGCCCTCTATTCTTACCAACGTATTGACGGCGCCGATCCGCTCCGCCAAAGGATCGATCTCTTTTAAAAAAGAAAGCACATCCGTTTTATAAGGAATCGTTACATTACAGCCCAGAAAATTCAAAGCATAGGCACCCGCAACCGCTTCCTTAAGCTGTCCGGTCTGTACCAATAAAGGCACATAGACCAGATTTTCATTGGTCTTTCCCGCAAGCCTGTCATGCAAAAAAGGAGACATGGTATGCCCCACCGGATTGCCGATCAGCCCGCAGGTTCTTGTCATACCGTTAATTTCCATGTCTCTGCTTCTCCTTTTTCAGCTTTCTGTGGTAAAAAAACAAAACGATCCGCTCCAGTCTGCGCTTTAACACGATCTGTATCTCTTCTTTTGGGTGAATCGGTTCTGTCAGGAACGTATAAATGCCGCACCTTTTCGCCCCCCAGATATCGGTAAAAAGCTGATCGCCCACAAACAAAGTATTCTGCGGGGTTGTCCCCATTTTCTCCATGGCTTTCTCATAACCGTCTTTTCCGGGTTTTCCCGCTTTGAAAATATAATCTGCTCCCACACAGTCGTGAAAAGACTTGACTCTGGGTTCCTTATTGTTGGACAAAAGCATTACGGCAAAACCGATCTTTCGCAGTTCTTCAAACAGGCGCACCGTCTTTTCCTGTGCCGGAGCGCCATGGGGCACCAGGGTATTATCAATATCAAACACGATTCCCCGGTAGCCCTGCTCATACAGCTTCCGGTAATCGATCTCATATGCACTTTTTACTTCTCGATCGGGATAAAACATCTCTAACATCTGCCCCGGTTCTCCTTCTGATTCCCACAAATCCGATTCCGCGTATTTTTCACATTATGCCTTTTCGTGCAGCACGCTGCGCAATTCATCCAGGAAGGTATTCACGTCTTTAAATTCCCGGTACACAGAAGCAAATCTCACATAAGCTACTGCATCCAACGTCTTTAACTTATTCATTACCAGTTCGCCGATGACTCTGCTGGGAATCTCTTTTTTCCCCATTCCGAAGATTTCATTTTCAATCTCATCCACAATTCCGGTGATCTCATCTGCACGAATGGGTCTCTTATGGCAGGCCCTTAAAATTCCGCCTTCTATCTTCGTGCGGTCGTAAGCCTCCCGGTTTTCATCTTTTTTTATAATAAACAGAGGAATGGTCTCTATAATCTCATAGGTGGTAAATCGCTTCCCACACTCATCGCAGACCCGCCTCCTGCGGATCGTATTGTTCTCTTCTGCAGGTCTGGAATCAATTACTCTGGTATTCTCATGATTGCAATAAGGACACTTCATCTTTCAAGCCCTCTTTCCTTTGTACCAATGTTTTCCTTATTTTATCGCATTCCTCCATGACTGTCAATCTTTTAACGATTGAAATCCGCAGCAAAATAACAGTTCGTCTGAACCGTTACAACATTCCGTCAGCAATGAATGTCCACCAGTATAATGTCCGGTCCGATCTGCCGGATATCCTTAAATGGGATCACGATATCCGGTTCGCAGCACAAAAAGGACAACATTTTGCTGCCGCCGGATATTATAATTTTCCGGATACAGCCGCTGCATTCGTCAAACTCCAGATCTCCCACTCTTCCCAGTTTTTTACAGTCCCTGATATTAATCACATCTTTACATTTTAACTCCGAAAAAAGCATTCTGCACTCCTTTTCGTGAACTTTCTTTTTTCTGATTTATTATATGCAAAACACGCATTGTGCGTACGTCTTTCCTCTTTATAAAACCTGTTTACACATGGATTCAGAAGTATACTCAATCTCTTTTCCGTACATACTATTTGCATGCAACCTACAGAAGTAACCACTCAAAAAAAACAACCGAAAGAAAGGCATGGTCAGAGATTATGGCACAGGGGAAAGTCGAAATCTGCGGTGTGAATACTGCAAAGCTTCCGCTTTTGAAAGCAGAAGAAAAAGAAGCACTGTTTCAAAGAATAGAAGCCGGTGATAAATTTGCCAGAGAAGAGTATATTAAAGGCAATTTAAGACTGGTTTTAAGTGTGATCAAACGTTTTTCCGCAAGTAATGAAAATGTAGACGACTTATTTCAGATCGGGTGCATCGGCCTGATTAAAGCGATCGACAATTTTGACGTAAGCCTGAACGTAAAATTCAGTACCTATGCCGTACCGATGATCATTGGTGAAATCCGTCGGTTCCTTCGGGATAACGCCAGCAGCATCCGCGTCTCCCGATCTTTAAAGGATACCGCCTATAAAGCCATCTATGCAAGAGAAACCCTCACGCGAAAAAATCTGAAAGAACCCACCGTAGAAGAAATTGCTTCGGAAATCGGCATTTCGAAGGAAGACATTGTCTATGCTATGGATGCCATTCAAAATCCGATGAGTTTGTACGAACCTATTTATACAGACGGCGGAGATACTCTGTACGTCATGGATCAGATCAGCGATAAAAAAAATAAAGAAGAAAACTGGGTCGAGCATCTGTCTCTAAGTGAGGCCATGAAGAAGCTGGATGCACGGGAACATGAGATTATTTCGTTACGTTTTTTTGAAGGAAAAACCCAGATGGAAGTGGCGCATATGATCGGCATTTCCCAGGCGCAAGTCTCCAGGCTTGAAAAGAATGCTCTGAAAAATATGAGAAATTACCTCTCTGCCTGAAGAATCATCCGCTGAAAATCGTTCTGTTCAATATGTGTCCGGCATGAAATCTGCCCGCCAAAATACCTGTCTGAACGGTCAGGCAAAAATCCGGAAGAGTCCATACCCGATCATGGTTCCGATCACATTGGTCAGGATATCGTCCAGCTGGAAAAAGCCTCTTCCCGTAACAAGCTGCATGGTTTCCACAAACAGACTGGTGAGAAAGCCGATTCCCGTGCAGACCAGAAAACGTTTGGTATTGGGATACCGGTCAAACTTCCAGAATTTTCTTAACTCTTCCGGAGAGCCCGGCGAAGAAAGCATCCACGGAACAGTCACTCCGTAAGGAATAAAAAGCAGTATATTTTCAATCACAAGCGCTTTGTTCCTGGTATTGATATTCCAGGTGGAAAACAAATCCATATCTATCACCTTATGTCGTGATCCGCCCTCTCTGGAAAAGAACGTAAGTGCCAGAAGAATCGTAAGATATGCGAAATAGCACACCATCGGGAAATGACCGATGGGGCGCTCCTTGCGTCTTACTCTCTTTTTATTAATCACAATCAGAATGAGCAATACCAATATTCCGGCCACAATTCCGGCAGGCATAAATTGAAATGCAGCCTGCATGTCTCTTAAAATATATTTTAACATATGGTTTCCTTTAGTTCCCTCTTCTATGGCATCTTATATTCCGACCAGTTCCTCCAGGCTTCTTCCCACTGCTCTTTTCTCTCTTCCAGCTGCCGATTCATCCAGTCCACAGCCTGAGCCACGCCTTCTTCCGCAAAAGGGAACACCTTTCGAATCTTCTTTTCTTCCGGTGTCCTGAAATAGTTAAAAGGTTCCGGCCAGACTGTGACTTTTAATTCTTTTCCGTCCTGACCGGCAACCCCTTCCAAACGGTAGCGCATCCCCTGATGGCTGCCGGTAAATTCCGATTTTTTCAAAAATTCCATGGATAAAATATCATCCCGCTTAATCATAAGTCCATCCTGCTCTTCCCGAAACTTCCTTTTTACCTTTGGTTCAAAACAAATGTCTGCTTCGCAGCCGCTTGTTTTTCTTTGAGGTCATTGTACCATCAAACTCACGAATTCGTGCTATCGCACTCTACATCCTGCTTCGCAGGATATTCGTTCGCTAATGACCTCAGAAAAACAAATGTCTGCTTCGCAGCCGCTTGTTTTTCTTTGAGGTCATTATATCGCAATTTACGCGAATTGAAAAGATGGAAATTTCAGGTGACCATATTCATCTCTTTTTTCAACTGTTTCATAATTTTCTTTTCCAACCTGGAAATGTACGACTGGGAAATTCCGAGGAGGGATGCCACTTCTTTCTGTGTCATTTCCTGTCCGTCCCGCTCTCCCAGACCGAAGCGCAGTTTTACAATAGTTTTTTCTCTTTCCGAGAGCTTACTGACGGCTCTTATCAGCAGCTTTTTTTCAACCTCATTTTCGATATCCTTATAAATCACATCTTCATCCGTTCCCAGAATGTCCGACAAAAGCAGTTCATTGCCGTCCCAGTCCACATTAAGAGGCTCATCAATAGAAACTTCCAGTCTTGTTTTGTTGTTTCGCCGCAAGTACATCAGAATTTCATTTTCAATACAACGGGAAGCATAGGTCGCAAGCTTAATGTTTTTCCCCGGATTAAAGGTGTTAATCGACTTAATCAGGCCGATTGTTCCGATGGAAATCAGATCCTCCACCCCCACTCCCGTATTATCGAACTTTCTTGCGATATAGACAACCAAGCGCAGATTATGTTCGATCAGAGTAGCTTTGGCCTTCTCTTTGTATTCTCCCCCCAGCTCTCCTATCGCTTCATTTTCCTGCTCCGCCTCCAAAGGCGCCGGCAGGACATCGGTGCCGCCTATGTAGTGAATTTCCCCTTTCCTTCTGCGGAAAAAAGTTTCCTTACGTATGATCTTGAAATATATTTTTCCGGGCAATGCCACTTTAAATACCATATTTTCTCCTCCTACACTTATCCGGTTTTTCCCCGCCGCCATCCGGCGCACAAAACATATCCGGATTCAGAATTATCTGATAGCCGTTCTCTTTCGAAAACCGTCCGTCATAAATACCAACATAAACGTCTCTACAGACCTTTATTACTCCATCCTTTTCCACCTGCAGCTCTTTCAAACGATAGCCGTTTAAGATCCCGGCCGATTTGCCAATGCTATGATACGGAATCACGCGGTAAGATTCCGGCGACACCTCTTCCCCCAGCTGTCCGGCAACTTCTTTTTCTAAAATACACACCGGTCTCCCACTGATCGGTTCTTTTAAGCTGTTTCCGGTATCCAGCAAACCAAAAATCTCCACATTCTGCTCACTTCCTTTCAGAATCACCTTGAAAATCGGGTCCTGCTCTCCCTTTTTTCCCACCAGATGCCGAATCCACAGATATCCGAGAAATCCCGTCAGTAAAATCCCCATAAATCCGGTAAGATACCGACGCAGACCCGGGAACGCAGTAATCCCAAAAAAGAGAATGCCTCCCAGTGCAAGGGTAAAGCAAAATGCCTTCTGCAAGAGTTCTGCCATCATCTGCAAATTTACCGGACGAAAGGCAAACCATACCATGCATATGGCACCGGCACTGAAAGAAAACCCGCACCTTAGCGCTATCGGCCCCGGCAGAAAAAAAGCCGGGAGCGTAAGCAATGCACCCATTGCCGCGCCCGCCGCCGTTCTTCGGAAAGATACCTTGCACAAAAGTGTCCGGTTGACCAGTTCCAGGCAAAACAAATTCATCACAAAGTCCGTTAAAAGCAGTTTATCAAGATACACTTCATAATACATATTAATCCCCATTCCGCAGACGCTTTAGCGTCGGAGGAATCTGATCAGGACTACTTTGTGACGCCTGCGGCACAAATAGCCATGTGAAAAAATGCATTCTAGAATGCATTAGCGTTTCAACGTGATTTTTCACATCAGCTTCCCTTTCTTTGTGATATCAGTATAAACCACAAGTCACATGAAATTTGTCAAAGCAGGCACGAAAATGCGATTTTCGATCTTCTTTTTTCGACACCAGTACAACGCCTGCTAAGTCATTTGCAGGATGGTATGCAAATGACTTCCGAAAGAATCGTAACAGTTCAGCCGCGCCATTCGAAAAAAAATCAGCCTGTGAGACCTTGCGGCCTGCACAGACTGATTCTGCGTTTCACACCTATGTTTTATGGTATCTAACCTACTTCTTCTGAAGGAAATCCGGAATCTTCAATGTCTTCTCTTCCACGTTGCTCCGAATGTTAACCGGACGATTCAGTCCCACAATGGGTCTGGATGTCTGCGCAGTCCCGGAAGCTTGTCCGTTTCGCGGATAGCCTGTCTGCTGTCCATTACGATTTGCAGTTAACGGGTTCTTGTAATCCGGGAATTGTCCCGGAACAGCTCCGATATTCTTACCTGAAAACTTCTTTTCTTCTCCCGCCTCAGCCAGTCCGGTAGCAATTACCGTAATAGTACAGGTATCGGCCTTGGACTCGTCATACATCGCGCCGAAGATAATATTAACATCCTCTCCGGTCAATTCACGCACATAATCCGATGCTTCGGAAGCATCCACCAGTGTAATATCACCGGAAACGTTAATAATTACATGCGTTGCTCCGCTGATGGTTGTCTCTAACAAAGGACTCTCCACTGCCATCTTAACAGCGTCCAGAGCCTTATCGTCTCCTTTGCCTTCTCCGATACCGATATGTGCAATGCCCTTGTCTTTCATAACCGTCTGAACATCCGCAAAGTCCAGATTGATGATCGAAGGTACATTAATCAGGTCAGTAATTCCCTGAACGGCCTGCTGCAACACTTCATCCGCTTTTTTCAACGCTTCCGGCATGGTCGTACGACGATCCACGATTTCCAGAAGCTTGTCATTGGGAATCACAATCAGGGTATCTACATTTTCCTTGATCCGCTCAATTCCCGCAAGCGCATTTGTCATACGCGCCCTGGCTTCAAAACGAAAAGGTTTGGTTACAACACCTACGGTCAGAATTCCCATATCCTTTGCAAGCTTGGCTACCACAGGCGCAGCACCGGTTCCGGTTCCGCCTCCCATACCACAGGTTACAAATACCATATCCGCACCTTTCAATGCAGCTGCAACCTCTTCTGCGCTTTCTTCCGCCGCTTTCTCACCCACTTCCGGTCTGGCGCCTGCGCCCAGTCCCTTGGTGAGCTTTTCTCCGATCTGAATCAGTCTGGGAGCTTTGCAAAGCTGCAAAGCCTGCTTGTCCGTATTAATACCGATAAACTCCACACCGTCAATTTTCTCATCTATCATTCTATTTACAGCGTTATTACCAGCACCGCCCACACCTGCTACGATGATCTTGGCAGCAAATTCCGCTTCGTTTGTCTTAATCTCCAGCAAAAGTCCATCCTCCTTCTATCCCTCAAACTCTCTATCTTCTATAATATAATTATTTTGCAAATTAATCAACCCATTTTTTACTTTTTTTAGAGAAAAATTTTGCGAATGGCGCGTCTGAACTGTTACTGCCCATCCGGCTGAAATACCGCATTGGAATGATCCTCGGTAAATTTTTCCATCCGCAAAGTTCCGGACTGTCCCTGCAGTCTTTCCAGCAAGTCGGGCAGCACTTTCATCTTATCTTCCAGATAGGAATCATCGTTTCCCAGCGCCGCTTTCACATTCTGAAAATAAATCGTAACTTCTCCCTGACCGTGGAAAAAAATCTTATCGGCATTTAATTCATATTTTCCCAAAAGTTTGGTAAGGTTCATGATCCTCTCAAAAACATCCTGATCCTCTACCGGAAGCTTCTGTCCCAAGACGGCATGTCCGAACCGAAGTCCTGCAACCTGGGGGATCCCGGGCGTTACAATGCCGGAACATTCCACAACATAACCATCTTTATCAAAATAAATGCAGGAATCCAGATAACGGATATATCCCGCCAGCGCTTTCTCATAAACCGTAACCTGAATCGTATCCGGCGAAAGGATCTCCACATCCATTACATCGATAAAAGGAACATTCCGGATTCCTTTCTTCCGATATTTCAAAGATAAATACACCGAATTTTTCCCAAGCGGTCCTTTGGTGACCATCTCCGCGATCTCTTCTGACGTATAGTGAAGATTTCCCTCCACCTGAATATTCTTTACGGTATACTTACGGTTCCATTCATACAAACCGATTGCCACGGCAGCCACAAGTACCGCTATGACTGCCGCTATCAGAAGTCTCTTTTTCATTTTCCTGCATTTACTCCATTATTCTCATAGCCGTTCGGATGTGTCCTTCCTAACACTGCACTTTCCTTTTCTCTCTTCTACAAACTGTAAATCCGGGCGCCGAGCTCCCTTAAATCTCTGCAGATATTCTCATATCCTCTGGCTATATATTCACATCCGTACAGAATCGTCTCTCCTTTGGCCGCAAGTCCGGCTGCCGTCAGCGCCGCCCCGCCCCGCAGTTCCAGAACCTGCGCTGCTTTGCCGCAAAGAGGTGTCTTTCCCCGCACCAGCACCCGATTGGCATTAAGACAGGTAATATCCGCTCCCATGGACTGAAGATAGGGGACAGTACGGAAACGGTTTTCAAAGATATTCTCCTGAATCAGGCATTCTCCGTCAGCCTGTGTTGCCGCTGTTAAAACCACGGACTGCAGATCCGTTGGAAATCCCGGATAAGGAAGTGTTTCCACTTTTTTCACTGCCTTAGGCTTCTCCGGGGCCTGTACGTAAAGCCCTTCTTTCGTCACCTGGCATTCGGCACCCATTTGACCGGCAAGTTCCAATTCTGCCTGCATTTGTTGAATAGGAGCCTCTTCCAAAAGTACGTTTCCCCCCGTCGACATACAGGTAAACAGATACGTTCCCGCTACGATCCGGTCTGCCGGAATCGCATATTCCGTCCCGTAAAGTCTCCTGCCGCCTTTAATCACAAGCTGCGATGTACCGATGCCTTCGATATCCGCTCCGCATTTTTGCAGATAACGGCACAGTTCCTGAACTTCCGGCTCTTTGGCCGCACCGTGAATCACCGTGTCGCCCTGGGCTGTCACGGCTGCCAGAATAATATTTTGGGTTGCCCCCACACTGGAGCGTTCCATGGTAATTTCCGTCCCGTGAAGTCCGTCCGGTGTTGTTCCTTTAATCTTGCCGCCTTCTTCCGTAAACTTTACGCCCATGGCAGAAAGCGCCTTTAAATGCAGATCAATCGGCCTTGTACCGATTACGCAGCCGCCCGGATATTCCATGGTTACCTCTCCGGTTCTGCCGATCAATACTCCAAGCAGGCACAAAGAGGAACGCATTCCCGTAATCGCTTCCGCCGGCATGCTATGCATTCCCGCCATGGAAGCATCAATGCAGACGCCTTCTTTTTCCCGGCTGATCCGGCACCCCAGACTTTTTAACAAGGTCAGCATATGGTATACGTCTGCAATCTTCGGGCAGTTCCGGATCACATTTTCCTCCCTGGTTAACACTGTCGCCGCCAGAATCGGCAATGCGGCATTCTTCGATCCCTGTATTCTGACTTTCCCCTGCAGGCTGATCCCGCCGTATACGTGAATAAAATCCATCTGCACCATCCGCTTCTTTTTTACACCTGTTTTATCATATGTCAGTCAAAAAAGAAACGTACCTTGTCAACCTGTTAATCCTGCTTTTTAAAGTTCCTTCAACTGAATCCTGCGTGCGACGCTCAGAACCAGACCGATTTCAAATAAAAGAAACATAACGGAAGAACCTCCGTAACTGATAAACGGCAGCGAAATACCGGTATTGGGAATACTATTGGTCACAACGGCGATATTCAAAATCACCTGAAGCGCGATATGCCCGATGACTCCCACTACCAGCATGGCCCCGAACAGATCCGGCGCATTATTGGCTATGATCATCATTCTCCACAATAAAAGGATGAACATCAGGATAATCGCTACTGCCCCGAACAATCCCAGTTCCTCACAGATAATGGAAAAAATCATATCGTTCTGCGCCTCCGGCAAAAATCCCAGCTTCTGCATACTCTGCCCCAGGCCTTTTCCCCAGATTCCTCCGGAACCGATGGCATACAGAGCCTGCATCGTCTGAAAGCCCTTGTCCGTAGGATCGCTTTCCGGATGCAGCCAGATGGCAATTCTCGTAAAACGGAAATTCATGCCCTCCGTAGTCTCAGCCGATACAATCATAAACACCAGACCGGCAACGGCTGCCGCTACCAGAACACCTCCGATGACATATTTTTTATAGTGCGGATCCGCCACAAAAACCATCAGGCCGGAAATACCCAGTACGATAATCGCGGAACTTAAGTTGTTGGTTATTTTCCAGATCATAACGCTGTGGGGAATGGCAGCTGCGATCATGATAAAGATCCCTTTCCAGGTTCGGATGTTCTTCCCCAGTTTGCACACCAGACAGGCCAGGAACAGAATCATTCCCAGCTTCGCAATCTCCGCAGGCTGAATGGAGAGCGGCACTCCCGGAATCCGGAACCATCTCCTGGCTCCGTGGCTGGCAACTCCAAGCGGCGTCAGCACCACGGGAATCAGCGCCATGGATCCCACATAAGCCAAAAGAGCGAACTTTTCCCAGAAGTGATACGGGATATTCGCGACAATGACCATGATAAACAGTCCCAAAGCAATCGCAACCGCCTGTACCTTCAGATAATGTGCCGAATCTCCGTCATACTCCTGAAACGCCTCATAGGAGCTGGTAGAATAAATCATAACCAGGCCAAACCCCAGCAAAAACAGTACAATAAACAGCAGACTGTAATCAAAATAAAATTCCGACTGTTCTCTTTTCTTTCGCCTTCTTTTCTGTTCTGCCACTGCCATGCCTCCCTGTCCTGTTATAATGCATTGACATACTCTTTAAACTGTCTGCCCCGTTCCTCGTAATTCGGGAACATTCCCCAACTTGCACAGGCAGGAGAAAGTAGCACTGCATCACCGTCCTGTGCAAGCGATGTACATAATTTAAGACATTCTTCGAAAGAATCTGCAAAGCGTATCTTTTCAAAACCATGCTTCCTGGCACAGGCAGCGATTTTTTCCCTTGTCTGGCCGATTAAAACCAGCCATTTTACCTTTTCGTCAAAGCTTTCGATCCATTCATCGTATTCATTCTGCTTGTCGTAACCGCCCCCGATCAGGATCGTAGGTCTGCTCATTGCCCGGATTCCCTGAATGGCAGCGTCCGGATTGGTTCCTTTGGAATCGTTATAATAATCCACACCGCCTTTTCGGGCAACGAATTCAATACGGTGTTCCACCGCTTTAAAATCTTTGATCACTTTCAGGATCGTCTCCATCGGCACCTGCATGGCTTCCGTAATCGCGATGGCCGCCATGACATTCTCTACATTGCAAATTCCCACCAGGTTCATATCGGTGTAAATGTTAAGAAGTTCCGTTACCTTCCCGCCTTCCGCTTTGCAGATCTGTTCCCCTTTCAGGAAATAACCGTCTGCAAGCTCCTCTTTGGAAGAAAAAAAGACAACTTTGGCGGGACATCTTCGGGCAAATTCCCTGGTGTAAGAATTGTCATAGTTCAAAACACAGGTATCTTCTTTGGTCTGATTACCGGCTATGGCCTCTTTGGCTGCCGCATAGGCTTCCATGGTATGGTGACGGTTTAAATGATCCGGTGTAATATTCAAAATAGCAGACACCTTCGGTCGGAAAGTATGTACCGTCTCCAGCTGAAAACTGCTGATTTCCGCTACCGTTACCGTATCTTCCCGGGTAAGAGGCGCTTTCAGCGTATAAGGTTTTCCGATATTTCCCACCACAAAAACGTTGTCTTTTCCAAGATACGCTTTCATGATTTCTCCTGTCAGGGTCGTTGTGGTCGTCTTCCCGTTTGTCCCGGTAATGGCTGCTACCCGCCCCTTTTCCAGCAAAAATCCCAGCTCGATTTCCCCCAGAATAGGTTTGCCTGCAAGACGCATCTGTTCAATCCACGGCTGATCCACCGGAACACCCGGGCTTAAAACCACTGCGTCCACCTGTTCTTTTACTGTTTCCGGAAGCTCTCCCGTCAAAAAATCCATCTGTAACAGGGTATCCTCTTTTCCTTCCGGTGCATTCGAAATCATTTTTTCTTTCAGATCTTTTGGCGTTAATGCAGTCGAACTATCGTATAAAACAACCTGCGCTCCTTTTTCCGTAAGCAGCTTTGCTGCTGCAATTCCACTGATTCCGCTGCCCACTACCAGGTATTTTTTTCCCTGAAACATCTTTCTTCCTCCATTCCGCATTCGCCACTGCTGTTCTGTTTTTTACAACACTTTGTTGCCTGTTCTTATAAGAGTTACCTGCAACTTGTGACGCCTGCCTTTACTCCTGTTCATTATAATTCATAATTCCCAAATAGGGAAGTATATTTTCAAAAAGCTGCCGGATAATCGGAGCCGCCACCTGTCCGCCGTAATAAATTCCCTGCGGCTCGTTTACTATGGCAAGAGCGATAACCTGCGGATCCGGTGCCGGTGCAAAACCGATATAGGAAGCAATGTACCTGCCGCTTCCTCTGGGAAGCGTCTGGCTGGTAGCGGTTTTGCCGCCGATCCGATAGCCTTCTATTTTCCCGTTTTTGCCGGTTCCTTCCGAAACGACTTTTTCCAGAATTTCCCTAAGCGTCTGTGAAGTTTCCGCGGAAAGGATATTTTCCTTCACCGGATAGGAAAATGTTTTTTCTTCTCCGGTCAAAGCATCCTTCGTGCCGACTCCCAAATGGGGAGTGATCCGTCTCCCGCCGTTTAATAAAGAGGACGTCGTAGTAAGAAGCTGTATGGGTGTAATCTGAAAGGACTGTCCGAAGGAAACCGTTGCCAGTTCCACATTCCCCATATTTTCTTTTTTGTGCATAATTGTGCCTGCTTCTCCCGGCAGATCGATTCCGGTTTTTTCTTTCAAGCCGAATTTTACGAAATAATCATAATACCGATCCACTCCCAGGCGCAGGCCCACCGTAATAAAAACAGGGTTGCAGGAATTCATGGTTCCATGTACAAAGTCCTCCGCTCCATGCCCGCCCACCTTATGGCAGCGGATCTTACGGTCATCTACTATGATAAATCCAGGGCAGCTGAAAGGGCTTTGGGGTGTCACCACTCCTTCCTCCAAACCTGCGGCGGCAGTAATGATTTTGAATGTGGATCCCGGTTCATACGTGTCATTGATACATCCGTTTCTCCACATTTGATTCAGCAGATCCTGCTTCTGCTTTTCGGTAAGCTCCGAAAGATTCAAGCCGTCTTTCCCAGACAACTGCAATTCATAGGGCTGGTTTAAATCAAACTCCGGCACGTTTACCATGGCAAGAATTTCTCCGTTCTGAGGATTCATAGCCAGAATAGACACGCTCTTTGCTTCCTTGGCCGCCATGGCCTGCTCCGCCAACTGGGTTGCATAAGACTGAATGTTCATGTCCAGGCTTATGCTAAGATCCTTCCCGGCGATCGGTTCCTGCCTTCGCTCCCCTTCCTCCTCCACTTCAATTCCTTTGGCATCCGTCATGGTAAAAATCGTTCCGGCAGTACCCTGTAAATCGGAATCGTATTTGACTTCCAGCCCGATAATTCCCTGATTATCTCCTCCGGTAAAGCCTAAGACCTTGCTTGCCAGTTTGCCGTAAGGATAATAGCGTTTGTAATCCTCATCCACCTTCACGCCGGCAAGATTGCATTCCCGGATCCGGTCGCCGGTTTCCTTTTCCACATTGCTTTTGATTCGTTCTATGGAACTGTATTTCTCCACCCGCTTTCTTACGGTTTCTTCGGAAAGATTCAGCATTTCGGATAAAACCCGGATGACTTCTTCAGCATCTTTGATTTGGTTATGAATTACCGAGACTGTACAGACCGTTTTATTATCCGCGATTACCGTGCCGTTTCTGTCCAGGATCCGCCCCCTGGCCGCTTTGATGCTGCGTTCCCTTTCATGCAGCCTCTGCGCCATCCCGGCATAATCCCCGGCACGCCAGACCATCAAATACACCAGTCGGAAAAACAAAGCAACCAATGCCAGAACGCACAAAGCCGTTACAATCGTAATCTTCTTTTTATGAACTATTTTACTATTCTGTGTCAGCATGCATTTTTTGCTGCCGTCCCCTGAAAGAACTTCGGGTTCTTAAAAAACAGCAGCTTCCCCTCATACCGATTCGGTTGTTATACTCTATTCCCCTTTCGCTTTGCGTATTCCTATGGATTATCCATGTACTCTATGGATTATCCATGGTTTTTATGGATTATTCATAGTATCCGGCACGGCCTGGTAGTCTTCGCCGATCACCTCTCCTGTTTCCGGATCCAGCAAAGTTCCGGTCTCCGGATCCTTACGGTATCCGGTTTCCGGATCGATGGGAAAGTTCATCCATGCCGGCTGTGTTTCTTCTCCGGTAGGGATATTCTCCTCCGGTGAAGTTGTATTTTCACTTTCCTCCGGAAGCTTTCCATACTGGTTGGTAATCTGCAGCTGTCTTTCTTCCAGTTCTTTTATTTCCTCATCCGACAATTCCTCTGTCATAAAAATCTGAAGATACGGCAGTACCTCCGTCAGAACATTACGTACGATTTCCGCCGCCTTGGACGCCTGGTCCTGCTTGGCATCATTTAACCGGTCAATAACCACATAAATTGCAATCTGCGGATCATCGGAGGGTGCAAAACCCATAAAGGATACTACGTATTCTTTGTTGCCCCGGGGAAGGGTCTGTGCCGTTCCGGTTTTCCCGCCGATGGAATAGCCTGCCGGTCTGGCCTTTTTTCCGGTTCTCTGAGGAATGTACTCCGCCATAACGGTTGCTTTACAGTACTGTCTGATTTTTTCAGACGTTGTCTGGGAGACCACCTGTTTTAACACTCTGGGCGCTATGGTTTTTACGGTAGCGCCCCCGGCATCCGTTATTTTGCTTACCATATGCGGTTCATAATAATACCCGCCGTTGATAAGCGCACTGAAACCGGTAATCATCTGAATCATAGTAACATTGAAGCCCTGACCGAAAGTGCTGACTGCCAGATCGGATTCCTTCATCTGATCCGCCGGGAAAAGCAGCCCCGCCGTCCTGGCCTCTCCCGCCAGATCGATGTTGGTTTTCAGTCCGAAATTGAAAATCTGCTGAAAGGTTCCGAACCGTTCAGCCCCCAGAGCTTCTCCGATATGCATTAATGCCACATTACAGGAACGGGCAATGGCAGACTCCACGGTGATAGCGCCTTCTCCGTAGCGGACATGGCAATTGATCCGGTGTCCGCCCTTCATCAGATACCCATTACATTGGTAAACTTCATTTCCCGTAATCGCTCCGGTCTCCAGTGCCGCTGCTACCGTAAAAGGCTTGGCAACCGATCCCGGCTCATAAGTATCGGAAATACAGAAATTTTTCCACAAGGCATTCAGATTCAAATAGAGCTGTTCCTGTGTCATGTTCTGCACAAGACTTTCATTGATAATGGTATCCGTCTTATGGATTTCCGTATAGCCGTTGCTGTTTACCACTTCCTCAACCATATTCATGCCGTACATGGCACTGTAATCTCTGGGATTGTTCAGGTCATAATCCGGATAAGAAGCCATCCCCAGAATGGCTCCGGTGTTCACATCCTGAATAATGCAGCCTACATTTTCCGCGCCGTTACCTTCCCGGTAACTGTTCTGATACTGCTCATTGAACTGCTTTAAATATTTTTCCACAATGCCCTGCACCGTAACATCAATGGTACTCTGAATCGTATAGCCGTCTACTGCCGGCTTCACGGTTCGTTCCAGTTCGGAATCCGTATTCAGATAACCATATTCCCGCCCCGTAGTGCCGTTTAACGTATCATTATAATATTCTTCCAGTCCGTATGTTCCGGTATTATCCTTACCGGTAAAACCGATTACATCACTTGCCAGACTGCCGTTGGGATACTTTCTTTTGTATTCCTCTTCAAACCAGACACCCTTGATCAGCGGATTTTCCTCCATTTCCGTCTGAAAACCGCTGATCTGATCATAAGTCAGTTGTTTTAGCCAGACTTTCCAGGCGGATGTCTGATTGGCCATAATGTATTCCCTGACTGCCGTAATATCCAAATCAAAATATTTTTCCAGCGCCTGCATCGTCGGCTCAAAACATTTGAAATTGCCTTCTTTGTCCTTGGCGCTTAGCATAACCTTGGCATCGGTTACCAGATTATATACCTTTTCGCTGGTAGCCAGCTTAATTCCGTTGGCATCCAGAATATCACCTCTACGGTACGGCAATACCGTACTGTCATATTTTTGCTGGGACAGCGCCTCTTTTTCATACTGCACTCCCTTATTCCTGGTAATCCAGATTAATCTTACGCTTAATCCGGCAAAAGCCAGTAGTACAAAAATATAGAGTACCACCAGCTTCTTCTGCATTTTGATCGTAAATTTTCTTTCCTTTTTTTCTCTGACAGGCTCCTGCCCCAGTTGTCTTCCTCTCAATGCTTCCATCTCCTACCATCTTTGCAAAACTTTAATCCGCTCGCCTGAAATAGTCGTTTCCTTCTTTTTCATACGTCTGAATCTGCCCTTCGGAAGCATATACCATTCCCAGTTCTCCGATTGCAATCCGCTTAATTTCTTCCAGGTCAAGTCTGCTTTCAATCCGGTTAAGCGTCTCATCATTTGCAATTTTCAAACTGTTATATTCACTCTTTTTCTGCGCAATCTGCTGCGTCATCCTTGTAACAGACGATTGCAGCTGTATGTAGCTGATCAGCACAACTGCAGCGGTGCACAAAGCAGCCGTCAGAAAAAGCACGTATCCTGCGCTCATGTGATGTGCTTTTTCTCTGTTTTTTCTAGTCGCATGACTTAATTTCCGAACCTGTCCGTTCTCTTCCGGCCTTAATGGCAGTTCCAGCTGATATGCATTTGTTCCGTATATATATTTCTGTGCCACGATTGATTCCTTCTTTCCCACGATTCTGATATGATTTTTATATGTAACAGTTCAGACAATCCTTCTTGTGGACAGATTTCATGCTTGCATGAAAGTCTGTCTGCATGAATGATTGAGCTTAGCGACAAGTAGCTGCGAAGCAGCGGAAAGCGCTGAAAGCGCGGTTTTGCGAATGGCGCGACTGAACGGTTACTTTTATACGATTCGTTCTGTATTTCCGACACTAATCTTCCTTGTCGTTCTGTTTTTCAAACACCCGAAGTTTCGCACTTTTGGATCGGCTGTTCTCTTCCAGTTCTTTTGCGGAAGGCAGAATCGGTTTGCGTGTAATGACTCTGCCAAGCGGCTTTTTGCCGCAGACACATACCGGAAATTCCGGCGGACAGGTACAGGGATTTTCCGCTGTCTTAAAGGCGCTCTTTACAATCCGGTCTTCCAGGGAATGGAATGTAATGATACAGAGCCTTCCTCCGGGATTCAGCAGTCCGATCATATCCTGCAGGGAATTTTTAAGTACTTCCAGCTCTCTGTTGCATTCAATCCGAATCGCCTGGAAGGTCTGCTTGGACGGATGTCCGTTCTGCCTCATTTTGGCGGGAATTGCTGCCTTGATAATGTCATTCAGTTCAAACGTCGTCTGAATCGGCGCTATTTCCCGTGCTTTTACAATGTGCTTTGCAATGTTCTTCGCAAAAGGATCTTCCCCGTAATCACGAATAATCCGGTATAGCTCCATCTCCGGATATTCATTGACAATCTGCTGTGCCGTCAGTTTTTGTCTGGTATCCATTCTCATATCCAAAGGAGCATCGTACCGATAGGAAAATCCTCTCTCCTCCGTATCCAGCTGATAGGAAGACACCCCCAGATCCAGGACAATTCCGTCTGCTTTGGTGATCCCGTTTTGTGCGAGTGCGTTTTTCATATTGCAGTAGTTATCCCGCAATATCGTTACTTTCTCTTTAAAAGGCTTAAGTCTCTCTTTTGCAGCTTCAATGGCTTCTCCATCCTGATCAATTCCGAACAGGTGTCCGGTTTTCAATCTTTTGCAGATCTGAGAGGCATGTCCGGCTCCTCCCAGCGTGCCGTCCACGTAGATACCGTCCGGTTTGATCTTCAATTCTTCTATTGTCTCATCCAACATTACGGAATAATGTTTAAATTCCATCCGGTATCCTTTCCGGCAGCTTCCTTTCTCCTGCCTGTTTTTCTGTATCTTTCCCGAATGCTGCCATCCGGGCGCTTTGTTTATCCGATCTTTGTTTATCAGATTGTAAGTCCTAAGTTCCTCATTCCGGAAGTGATCCGCTTCATATCCACCTGCATATTCTTTTCATCCCAGGTCTGCTTGTCCCAAATCTCAATGCGGCTTCCTACACCGGCAAGAATGACATCTTTTTCCAATCCGGCAAATTCTCTTAAGTTCGCCGGCAAAAGAATTCTTCCCTGCTTGTCCAGTTCCACGGTAATGGCTCCGGCTAAGAAAAAACGGGCAAATTCTCTTGCATCATCGTCAATAATCGGCAGTGAAGTCAGTTTCTGTGCAAAAGCGTTCCAATCTTCGTTCGCATACACAAACAGACAGCTGTCCAATCCCTTGGTCACCACGAATTCCTCTCCGAGAACTTCGCGATACCTGGTAGGAATTATCAACCTGCCTTTCGCATCGACCGTATGATTGTACTGACTCATGAACACCGCAATCACCGCCTGCCTGTAAGTATCTTTTCTCTGTTATCTATCGGAAAAGGGACTTTTTGCTTTATGGATTTCGAAAATGGGATTTTTGCCCCACTTGGTACCACTTCACACCACTTTTCACCACTTCTCCTTGATTTTATACTATTTTCCTCCATTTTGCAAGTAATTCTTAAAAAAAAGATGGATAAACTTACAAGAATCTATTCATGAAAAAAGGGTTAAAGCAAAACTCCGGGCAGGCTCATGGGGTTCCATTCGGGGGACGCTCTCGCTCAATTAAAAACGCCGACCCTCATTGGAATCCCCATGAGTCTGCCCTTAGTATTCTCCGATTATTTACTGTTAATAAACTCATAGCACTTCATAAGTTTATTCTTAAAAAAAGTATAGAAAAAAGACCTCTTGCCTGTCGTCTGCATGTGTATGCAGGCAACGGACAAAAGGTCTTAAGGTTCTCTGTATTATTCTATTGTTTCTGTGTCTCCTGTGCTTTTCCTTTGCATTTTTTTATGGCAATAAAATGCATAATCAGGGCAAAGATCACCAGTATCAGTGACAGTACCTGGGAAACAGCAATCTGTGTACCCGGCAGGTACAGCTGATCGGTACGGATTCCTTCGATAACGAACCGCCCCAGTCCGTATCCTCCCAGATAAAGCAGTACAACCTCGCCATGGTATTTCTTTTTCTTAATCAGAACCATCAATAAAACAAAAATCAGCAGATTCCAGCAGGATTCATAAAGAAACGTAGGATGTACCTGAATATAATTGGTACCTTCGGCGATATGTGCGGCAATTTTTTCCGAAATATCACTTTTACGCACTGCCTCTATCGGCAGGCGCATGGCAAGCAGACTATCCGTGTATTCCCCGAATACTTCCCGGTTCATAAAATTGCCCCATCTTCCGATAGCCTGTCCCAAAATCAATCCCGGCACTGCCGTATCCAAAAGTTCCAGCGGATTTTTCTTTTTGATTTTCGCAAAGATAAATACCGTAAGAAAGCCTGCGATCACGCCGCCGTATATAGCCATTCCGCCGTTCCTGGTGTGGAAAATCTCCAGCAGGTTGTCCTTATAATAGTCCCAGGCAAAAATCACGTAATAGATCCTGGCTCCTATTACAGAGAAAATAATAGCATAAATCGCCAGATCCCAGTATAGATCCGGATTCTGCCCGGTTCTTTTGGCGTTTTTTACTGCGACTAAAAGCCCTGCCAGTACCCCGATGCCGATAATTACACCATAGTATGCAATCTCGAATCCGAATACGGAAAAGCTTTTCGGAATATTTTTTAAATAAATACCCAGATGCGGAAATGCAATATCCGCCGCATTCATCATATCCTGCATAGTCTGTACCATCCTTACTTTTCTCTTTTCCTTATGCGGATTCACGCGCGGTTCCGCATTCCGGCTTATACGTTAAAACGGAACAGGATAACATCTCCGTCTTTTACCACATAATCCTTGCCTTCCATCCCTACCAGGCCTTTTTCTCTGGCAGCGGACAGAGAACCGCACTCCAGAAGATCCTTGTACCCAACCACTTCCGCTTTGATAAATCCTCTTTCAAAATCGGAGTGAATCTTGCCGGCCGCCTGGGGCGCTTTGGTTCCTTCTTTGATGGTCCATGCTCTGGATTCATCTTCTCCGGCGGTCAAGTAGCTGATCAGTCCCAACAGATGATAACTTGCCCGGATCAGTTTTTCCAAACCGGACTCCTTTAATCCCAGATCTTCCAGGAACATGGCTTTTTCATCCTCATCCAGCTCTGCAATTTCCTGTTCGATCTGCGCACAGATAACAAATACTTCACTATTTTCTTTGGCTGCGAACTCCCGGACTTTTCCTACATAGGCATTGGAAGCGCCGTCATCGGCCAGATCTTCTTCGCCCACATTCGCTGCATAAATAACCGGTTTTGCCGTAAGCAGGTTATAGGATTTAAACAGTTCCTGTTCATCTTCATCTTCCACGATGAGGCTCTTGGCCATCTTTCCGCTTTCCAGATGTTCCTTGATCCGCTCCAGAAGATCCAGCTCCTTTGCCAGCGTCTTATCCATTCTGGCACCCTTTGCCACTTTGGCAATCCTTCTTTCCAGAATCTCCAGATCCGAAAAAATCAGTTCAAAATTAATCGTCTCAATATCCCTTAACGGATTCACACTGCCGTCCACATGAATGACATTCGGATCATCAAAACAGCGGACTACATGTACGATTGCGTCCACCTCCCGGATGTTGCTTAAAAACTGGTTGCCCAGCCCTTCTCCCTTGGAAGCTCCTTTTACCAGACCTGCAATATCTACGAATTCGATAACGGCAGGCGTCACCTTTTTGGAATGATACAATTCGCCCAAAAGCCGGATTCTCTCATCCGGAACCGCTACGATTCCCACATTCGGATCAATTGTACAAAAAGGATAATTGGCGGATTCCGCTCCTGCCTTTGTCAGGGAATTAAACAATGTACTCTTTCCCACATTCGGCAAACCGATTATGCCCAACTTCATTTTCTCTTAACCTGTTCGAAAACACTCTGCTTCAGGGCATTTTCGCCTTCCTATGTTTTTGCCAGTTTATTATAGCATATGTCTTGACATTTTAAAACCACATTTTTTAAATTCAAATATCCCTTCGTGTACCATCCTCATGAAACGTCTTTTTCAGTGCAGCTTCTGTCGGAAAGATAGAAGCAATCAATACAACGATCTGGATCGTACAAAGCACGAGCCCGACCGTTCCGATTACCTCTTCACCGCTGCGAAAGAACGAGATTTGCACCACAACGGTGAGAAGCAGCATGATACAGCCGATTTTATACCAAAGTCTTCCGCAATAATTATGGGCAAATTTCCAGGTATCCATATTTTTCATGGATCGTCTTGTTCGATATCCATAGACACTGTTGATCTTCTGGGGACAATGCTTCCACATCATTCTTCCTGCGATAAGCATGATAACAGGGACGATCAAATTGCATATAAATAGAAACCACCAAAACCACATAAAAGCCATCCTCCACTACGAAATTTCCTTATAAAATGCTGCCGTCGCCGCCTGCTGATACGGTCTCAGCCACAAATTGCCGATCCCGAAGGTAAATGCGCAAAGAATCACCCAGCCGATAAAGCTAAGCTGCAGGCAAAACAGTCTGAAGCGGTTTCCCGACATCATCTGCTTGGACCGTTCAATTGCCTCACTTGCCGTAAGTTCCGGATGCTCCGCTAAAATGTAACCTGTCATGGCATAACTGTAACTTGCAATAATACCCGGAACAACAAGCAATAATGACCATAACAGAATATACAGTCCCTTCAGAAATCTGGTCGCTGCTGTTGTCTTCCAGTTATAAAAATAGGAAAACAAGGAACCGACCGCGGCATCCTCTTCGCTCAAAAGCTTCAAATTGAATCCGGCATAACCTGTCTCAATTACACTCCCAAAAATAAAATAAAGAATTGCCAGAAGAATCACCGCAATGGTAATATAGACGGCTCCTGCTGCCAGGATTCTGCCAAATGCATTTTGAAATCCGTTACCGGAAGAAAAAACCGGTTGACCGGCCACGCTGACACTGAAATTTCCTTCCGTTATGTTCCAGTTCCACCTTATTCCGCTTCCATCAACGCTCACTCCGCCTAATAAAAAAGCGATCAGACCGGCAATTACGGCAACCGCCCAGTTTCCGCGCAGTGCCTCTCTTGCATCCAACCGAAAATCCGCTGCTGACTTCATATCGTTCCCTCCTGTAGGTTTTATAATACACCTTGCTAACTGTTCCTCTATTATAGAACAAATTATGCCGGACGTACAGACATTTTTACGCACGTTACAGGAAAAAAACGTGCCGGGCAACATAGCCCGTCGATGTCCGGCGAAGTGAGAGTTGACTGCATAAAGCAATCGCTGGGCTTAGAGAATCGTTACTTCCTTACGAGTAACGGTGCCTTTTTCGGTACGGAAATTTTAGTTAGAAAAAGTCATTCTTTTTATATTATTTTACATTTTCCATGACAATAATTTTACAGCAGTTTCCTCAATACTTCCTGCGGTTCTTCAGTTCTTCATAAAGAGCGCAGTAATTCTCATAACGCATAGGAGAAACCAGACCGGCTGCCAGGGCTTTTTTGACACCGCAGTCCGGTTCCGATATGTGGGAGCAGCCACTGAAACGGCATTCCCTTTCAAATGATGCAAATTCCGGATAATACTCCTGTAGCTGCTCCTTTTCCAGGTCAAACAGCCCCAGGGAACTGAAACCGGGAGTATCCAGAACATAACCATTCTCCAGGGCAATCAGTTCCGAATGCCTTGTGGTATGTTTGCCCCGATCAATCTTTCTGCTGATGGCTCCGGTCTGCATCCGGACAGAAGTCTGCAGGCTGTTGATGATTGTAGATTTCCCTACACCGCTGGGACCTGCCACCGTAGTAGTCTTGCCGGCAAGAAGTCTGCCGATCTCTCCGATCCCGACCTGACCCCTGGCGCTGGTCAACAGGGGCATATATCCGCAGTTCTGATAAATCTGCCGATAGCCTTCCCCTTTGCCTTCTTCATCCAGATCTTCTTTGTTAAAACAAATGATGCAGGGAATCTTTTGCTGCTGCATCATAATCAAAAAACGATCCAACAGATTAAAATTCGGCTGAGGCTTTACTACGGAAAAAATAACCAGCGCCTGATCTACATTTGCCACAGCAGGACGGATCAATTCACTGCGTCTGTCCAGAATTTCAACAATGTTTCCGGTATGAACCGTTTCATCCACGATATCCATACATACATCATCCCCTACCAGGGGTATTTGGTTGTTTTTCCGGAAAATCCCTTTCGCTTTGCACTCGTAAACCCCCTGTCCGGGAACATGAACATAGTAAAACCCTGCAATTCCTTTGATAATCTTTCCTTTTACACTCGCATATACGCTCATTCTTCTTTTGCTGACCTTTCCGCTGACTCTTCTTTCTCTTTTTCTGCTGCTTCTTTCTTCCGTTACATCATTTTCACCGATAATAACACATTTGGAGCACAAATCGTGCCCCAAATGATTTACCTGCTGCTTATTTTTCCGACATTTCCGTTCTGCAGTACTATTGCGCCGCTCCGGTACTGATGTGAATTTCAACAGCCGTTCCCGCCGCAACGGAAGAGCCCTGGGAATAGCTCTGGTAGCATACCTTTCCTTCCGGAACGGTACTGCTGCTTACATGGGAAACACTGCTGACAACCAGTCCTGCTTCTTCCAGTTTCGCGATAGCAGCCTCTTCTGTAAGTCCTATTACCCCCGGTACTCTGACACCGTTCTCAATTACCTGTCCCGGATTCGATGCAGAAGACTGTCTGCCTACAATGACAAGGACCTCTCCTCCCTTCGCCAGACTGTTTCCTCCTTCCGGCACCTGACTGATAATTTGTCCCGGAGTTCCGGCGAAGTCCTGCTGCTGTTCTTTCACCGTAAATCCTGCCTCCGTCAGTATCGTATAAGCTTCTTCATAGCTTCTGCCCTTGACATCCGGAACTTCCAGTATCTCCGGTCCGGAACTGACTACCAGAACAACCTCTGTACCTGTCTGTACTTCACTTCCCGCCTCCGGCATGGTCCGAATAACGATATTTTCTCCGATTTCGTCACTCTGCTCATATTCAATTCGCACTTTCAGGTTGAGACTTTTCAGTCTTTCGCCGGCATCTCCTTCATTCCAACCTACAATAATCTGCGGTATCTGCACCGTCTCCGTCTTATCGGTACCCTGACTTTCGGATGTCTTGCTTTCCTCGGTTGAACTTTCTGTCTTCACAATGGGACTATCCGGCTTTTTCTCTGCATCATTACCGAAAATATCAAATACTTTCACCAAAAGGAAAATCACGATTCCGCAGATAATCACGCCGGCTACAATCGCCAGAATCGTAGTAATTCTCTCCATTCCCGGATCATAATCGTAATCATCTTCTTCCGGATTTTTCGTATCATTTCTGTCGAAACGTTTCTGCCCCTCACGGGTATTTTTCTGTACATTTGTTTTAATCTGCCGGATTTCCTGCGCCTGAACTGCTCTGGTAGCCCCTTTGCTCTCCGGATCATTCACCGTAACAAAATCTCCGTCCGGACGAATCAGCGACTGCTTTAAGTCTGCAATCAGTTCACCCATGTTCTGGTATCTGCGGTCCGGTGATTTCTGGCAGCATTTTAATACAATGGCAGCTACGCTGTCCGGAATTTCAGGAACAAATTCCTTTGGAGAAGGCATTTCTTCCTGAATATGCTTGATCGCAATGGCTACGGTGGTATCTCCGTTAAAAGGAACTCTTCCCGTCAGCATCTCAAACAGGGTAATTCCCATGGAGTAAATATCACTCTTTTCGTCACTGTAGCCGCCTCTTGCCTGCTCCGGTGAAGTGTAATGAACCGATCCCATGACATTGGAAGTAATGGTATTGCTGGTTGCCGCTTTGGCAATACCGAAATCAGTCACCTTTACCTTCCCGTCTTTGGAAATGATAATATTCTGCGGTTTGATATCTCTGTGAATAATGTGGTTCTTGTGTGCAGCCTCAATCCCCATGCTGACCTGGATCGCAATGCTGACGGCTTCCTTAAAAGAAAGCCTGGCTTTCTTCTCAATATATTTTTTCAGAGTAATCCCTTCGATTAATTCCATGACAATATAGTAAATACCGTTTTCTTCCCCGACATCATAGATATTGACAATGTTAGGATGGGACAGTCCTGCGGCCGCCTGAGCCTCACTTCTGAATTTTGAAACAAAATTGGCATTTTCACTGAATTCCTGTTTCAGCACCTTAATCGCTACCAGTCGATTAAGCTTATGGCATTTTGCTTTGTATACATCCGACATTCCGCCGGTTCCTATCTTTTCCAAAATCTCGTAGCGGTCACCTATCATCATTCCTATCTTGATCATGCTCATCCTCATTCCTCTCAATTTTCATAACAGTTCAGACGTGCCTTACGCAAAGGGTTCTATCAAAATTACTGCTATATTATCCTTTCCGCCGCTTTCATTGGCCGAGTCCACTAATGCCATGGCTTTGGAACGAATATCCTCTTCCCTTACCAGAATCCTGCGAATTTCTTCATCTTCAAGCATATTGGTCAGACCGTCAGAACACATAAGTACAATATCTCCCTGCACCAGATCTACGGAAAAGAAATCCGCTTCCACAGTTTTACTGGCACCAATCGCCCTGGTAATGATATTCTTATCGGGATGGTTTCTGGCCTGCTCTCTGTCAATGCCTCCCATCCGCACCATCTCTTCCACCAGAGAATGATCTCTGGTAACCTGACGGATTCCGCCGCTTATAATGTTAATGATATAAAGTCTGCTGTCTCCTACATTGGCAACTTCCAGTGTGCCGTTTTCATAAACGGCTGCCACAACCGTGGTTCCCATGCCGGAAAGACCTTCCTCTTCAGAGGCTTTCTGCCGCACTCTGCTGTTGGCTGTTTCGATTGCCTTGCGCAAAACTTTTACCGGATTTTTATCCGGTTCTTCGGCGATGACGGACAGCATGGTCTCTACTGTATATTGAGAAGCATAATCTCCCGCGTTATGTCCTCCCATACCGTCTGCCACGATGAATACATTCGGCAACTGTCCTATAGGGTTTTCACAGGCAAAGACATAATCCTGATTCCGCTTTCTTTTTCTGCCGATGTCCGTTATGGAAAATGCTTTCAATCCCTCTTCCCCCCTCTGTCCGGATCTTTCTGACCATTTTTTTGTGTCATATGGCGGCGCCGCAGCTGTCCGCATGCTCCATCGATGTCTCGTCCCATTTCTCTTCTTACGGTAGCATTGACTCCGTTTTTTTCAAGCCTCGCCTGAAACCTCCTTACCTGACCCTCGGCAGACTGTATAAAATCTCTTTCCCGAATCGGATTTACCGGGATCAGATTTACATGACAGTGAAGCGGTTCTGCCAATGCCGCAAGCTCCTGCGCATCTTGAAGCGTGTCATTCACGCTGCCTACCAGACTGTATTCAAAGGTAATGCGTCTTCCTGTCTTTTCAAAATAGGTCGCACAGGCTTCCATAAGTTCCCGAATCGAATAGCGGTTAGCGATGGGCATGAGCTTTTTGCGCTTCTCATCGGTCGTTGCATGAAGTGAAAGCGCCAGTGTGATCGAAAGTTGCTCCTCTGCCAGTTTTCTCATTTCCGGAACCAATCCGCAGGTAGAGACCGTAACATTCCTCTGGCTGATATGAAGACCGCCTTCACTTGTAAGAATCCGGATAAAACGCAGCAAATTCTCATAATTATCCAATGGTTCGCCGGTACCCATCACGACAACATTGGAAACCCTTTCCCCGGTATAACGGGTAATGGCATAGATCTGATCCAGCATTTCTCCGGCTGTCAGATTCCTCTCCAGGCCATCCAGTGTGGAAGCGCAGAAGCGGCAGCCCATGCGGCAGCCAACCTGTGAAGAAATGCATACGGAATTTCCATGTTTATAACGCATCCAGACACTTTCCACCACATTTCCGTCGGACAGACCGAATAAAAACTTCCTGGTTCCGTCCAGCTTTGATTCCTGCATATCCACCAGCTGCAATGCCGTGTAATCATATCGGTTCCGGCACTCCTGTCTGAAAGCTTCCGGCAGATTGGTCATTTCCTCAAAACTTCTTGCCAGCTTATTATGCATCCAGTCATACATCTGCACTGCCCGGAAAGCCTTCTGCCCGCTTTCCGTCAGCTCTTTTTTCAATTCTTCTATTGTCCTGGATTTGATATCTTCCTTTTTTCCTGCTTCTGTTCCCAATTTTTTCCCGTTTCCTGACTGCATTTATGCTTTTATCCGTTTTGACTTTTGTTTCCCCTGTTTTACCGTTTTGCTTCCCTGCGTCTGCCAATCTATCCGCATTTGTTTCCATTGTATTTCCTGTTACTCTTTTATGCTTCTTTCGGTTTTCGCCTAAGCTTTGCAAAAAAGAAGCCGTCACAGTCATCTTTTCCGGGCATCAGCTGCAGCATACCGCCTTTTGCTCGCTCTTTCAGACAATCAGGAAGATTGTTCTCCATGCTTTGCAGCTCAAACGGAAAATTCCGACAGACCCACTCACACATTTTCTCGTTTTCTTCCCGGTGTACCGTGCAGGTACTATACAAGAGTATACCGCCCGGTTTTACATAACGCCAACTGCCTTCTATAATCGCTTTCTGAAGCGTTTCAAGCTCCGCAAAGGACTCTTCGCTCACATGATACTTAATATCCCGCTTTTTTCCGATGACACCAAGCCCGGAACAGGGTACATCCAGAAAAACGATATCGGCCTTTTCCAGATAATTTTCATCCGTTACACGACCGTCCCACTGCTGTACGGTAACATTGTCACAGTTCATTCTGAAAAAATTTTCCTCTATCAGGGGCAGTTTACTCTCTGAAACGTCTCTTGCAAGAACCTTTCCTGCCTTTTCGGCTGCAAGTATACTCTTGCCTCCCGGAGCCGCGCAAACATCTATTACAAAATCATCCGCTCCCGGTGCGGCAGCTTCCACCGCCAGCATGGAACTGACATCCTGTACCGTAAATGCTCCCTGCAGAAAGCCCGGAAGCATTGCCACATTATCGGTTTTTTCCAACAGATAGGCATACTCCAGATAGGGAGAAGGACGTACCGTTACTCCCAACGCTTCCATTCGAGCAATATACTCCATTCTCTGCTTTTTGTCAAGGCTTGTCTGAAAACGGATACTCACGGGATGAATTTGCAAAAGTCCCTCTAACATTCTTTCCGTATCTTCTCTTCCATATTCATCCAGCCACAGCTTCACGATCGGAACCGGCATGGAATAACGTACGGACAAATATGCAAGGGGATCTTTTTGTGCGTCCGGCCAGACAATTTTTTCTTTGCCTCTTGCAATATTTCGCAGAACGCCGTTCACAAACCCTTTCAGATTACGGAATCCCTTTTTCTGTGCCAGGTTCACGGCTTCATTGCACACTGCACTGTCCGGAATACGATCCATATACAGAATCTGATAGGTACTCATACGCAAAAGATTGCGGATGAACGGCTTCATCTTACGAACAGGAAGACTGGAAAACTGTCCGATCACATAATCCAGCTCTAACTGCCTTTCCACGCAACCTTCTGTCATACGCTTCATCATTGCCTTATCCCGCGCAGGCAGGTAGTCATATTTATCCAATACGTTTTTCATCAATCTATGGGAATATTCCTTCTGTTCCCCCGTGGAAGAAGTTTCTTCCATGGAAAGCAATACTTCCATTACCACTTCTCTGATATTCAATCTTCCCTGTTCTCCCTATCCCAGGATCTCTCCTGCCTGCATATGTGCCCCCGGTAAAAATTCTTTTGCCGTCATGGCCTTTTTTCCTTCCAGCTGCAGCGCCGTTATTTTCAGAATTCCTTTGCCTGTTTTTACGAAAATAGCTTCTTTGGATAAGGCGACAATGCTCCCGCACTCTTCCTCCGCACCGGGAAATGCCTCCTTGGGCTCTTCATATTCCGGTGAAGAATTGTCGCAGTACCATGCTTCCTTTATCTTAAGCTGCTTATCATGATAACGGGTATAGACCCCGGGCCAGGGATTCAGCGCTTTTACTTTTTGCTCAATCTGCTTGGCGGACTCCCTGAAATCAACCTTGCCCATTTCTTTGGAAATCAGGGAGGCATAACTGCTCTTTTCCTCTTCCTGCTTTCTCGGATTAAGTTTGCCTTGCTGCAGCAGGACAAGTGTCTCCGTGATGGCCTGCGCCCCGGCCAGAGTAAGCTTTTTCGTCAGACTTTCATAACCATCCGTCCGCAGGATCGGCACTTCTTTCGTATAAAGAATATCGCCGGTATCCAGCCCCGCATTCATCTGCATAATCGTCACACCGGTTTTTTCTTCTCCGTTTAAAATCACATGCTGGATGGGAGAAGCTCCACGGTATGCCGGAAGAAGAGATGCATGGATATTCAAACAGCCGTAAGGCGGAATATCCAGAATCTCCTGGGACAGGATCTGTCCGAAAGCAGCCACAATATAAACATCCGCAGGATAGGCCTTAATCTGCTCAATGGCTTCCGGCGTCTTAATCCGCCTCGGCTGCAAAACCGGAAGCTGATATTTCAAAGCGCACTCTTTTACTTCGGAAAACTGCAGCTTGCCGCTGCGGCCTTTGGCCTTGTCCGGCTGTGTCACCACCGCCGTAACTTCATGGCCTGCTTTTAGAAGTGCCTCCAGCGCTCCCACCGCAAATTCCGGCGTACCCATAAATACTATTTTCATGCTAGTCCTCTTTTCTGCTATAAGAGCATCTTTTTGCTCGGGAACAAATTGCAATCCGTAAACTTATTCGTTATCCTCTTCCTGCACTTCTTCCTCATCGTCATAAGCGGCATCCTGCAGTTCACCCTCTACTTTTTCCACGTAAAGATGTCCGTCCAAATGATCCAGCTCGTGGCAGATTGCCCGCGCAAGAAGTTCGGTTCCCTCCAAAACAAAGGTCTGCATATTCACATCCTGTGCTTCTACTTTGACATAATCGGGTCTGGTTACCACGCCTCTCTTGCCCGGTACAGACAGGCAGCCTTCCTGACCGGTCTGCTCACCGCTGGTCTCCAGAATTCTGGGATTGATCAGAATGTGGGGGGCTTCTCCGGTCGTGTCAATGACAACAATTCTTTTTAAAATGCCGACCTGACAGGCAGCCAGCCCTACGCCTTCCGCCTCATACATCGTCTCTAACATGTCCTGGATCAGTTCCCTGGTTCTGGGTGTCATTTCCTTTACTTCCTTACAATGCTTTGTAAGAACCTCATCCCCGATTTCTCTTATATTCCGAATTGCCATGTTCTTTTCCTGCCTTTCCGCTTTTCTTACTGTTATATTTTTATGGCTTTCGCCTCTGTGGATACCATAAGATTGCTCCGTACTGCGTACTCCCGCAATTATAGTAGGTGAATCGGATCAAAATCAAACTGGACGGTTTCCGGTATTTCGGTACAGGCTTCCAGCTCTTTTTCCAGAGAATCCTTCACTGCTACCAGTTTATCATAAAAAGCACATTTTATATAGAGGACAAAACGAAAAATATCATTTACTTTACCGATCGCCGCCGGAGCCGGTCCCATCATTTCCATTCTTCCCGCTTCGTTTCTTTTTTTCATCAAATCCTCTGCCGCCGTTCTTTTTACAAACTGTGCCAGGTTCTGAGCAAACCGCTTTCCTCTTTCCTCATCCGGTGCAAAAATCTGTACGGCAAGGATATGGGAAACCGGCGGATAGCCCAACATCTGCCGGTACAGGATCTCCTCCCGATAAAAGCCTTCATAATCCTGCGCAGCGGCATAGCGCAGCGCATAATGCTCCGGCTGGTACGTCTGAATGACCACCTCTCCCGGCTTGGCTCCTCTTCCGGCCCTCCCGGCAGCCTGCGTTAACAATTGGAAGGTTCTTTCTCCCGCCCGGTAATCCGCTGCAAATAAGGAAAGATCCGCCGCCAGAATTCCTACCAGTGTTACATTCGGGAAATCATGTCCCTTTACGATCATCTGGGTGCCCAGCAAAATATCCGCTTCGCCTCCGGAGAATGCCGCCAGAATCTTTTCATAGCTTTCCTTCTTACGTGTGGTATCCGCATCCATGCGTAGGATTCTGGCCGTGGGATATAACTGCCGCAGCTTTTCTTCAATCTGCTGTGTTCCGGCCTTCATTCCGGACAGATACGGCGAACCGCACTTGGGACATACTTTGGGTCTGACAGCCGTATACCCACAGTAATGACAGCAAAGACGTCCTCCGGTATGTTCGGAAAGGGAGACATCACAGTGAGGACATTTCAAAACCGTTCCGCAGGCGCGGCAGGATATAAAACCGCAGTAGCCTCTTCTGTTTAAAAAAAGCATACTCTGCTCCCCTTTGGACAGCCGGTCCGTAAGCAGTTGCGCAAGCTTTCGGCTGAATACGGAACGATTACCTTCTTTTAACTCCTGCCTTAAATCCACCATGTGTACTTGCGGAAGCGTTCCGCCGGTGAGTCTTCTTTTTAACTCAAACAGACGGTACTCTCCCTTCTTCGCCCGATAGTAGGATTCCAGGGAAGGAGTAGCCGAACCCAGCACCAGAACCGCATGATGCATTGCCGCAAGTTCCATTGCCGTTTCTCTGGCATGATATCTCGGAATATTTTCACTTTTGTAGCTGCTTTCGTGTTCCTCATCGATCAGAATCAGGCCGATCCGGGGAAACGGGGTAAATAAAGCCGAACGGGGACCGATGATGACATCCAGCTCTCCGTTTTTCGCCCGCTCGCACTGATCGTATTTTTCCCCGGCGGAAAGCGTGGAATTCATAATGCTGACACGATCGCCGAACCGTCTGTAAAAACGAAGCAGCGTCTGATAAGTCAGGGAGATTTCCGGAATCAGTACGATAGCCTGCCTGCCTCTTTGAATCATCTGTTCAATCAGGCTGATGTAGACTTCCGTCTTTCCGCTTCCCGTAATGCCGTGGATCAGGCTGGTTTTAAAAATTCCTTTATCAAAATCGGCAAGAATGGCATCCACTATGGCCTGTTGCTCGCAGCTTAAACGGATCTTGGGCGAAGCCATACCGTAATTTTTCACCGGATTGCGATAGTTGCTGCATACCTCTATCTTAAGAAGATTTGCCTTTTCCAGACTTTTTAAGGTACTCTGGCCGACTCCCAGCTTTCCCGTGACCCATTCATACGGGATGCTTTCATTTTCTGCCAGCTGCTCAAGCACCCTTGCTTTTGCAGACTGTTTCTTTCTTTCGGCTTCCCGGAAGGCCTGCTCCAGTTCCTGCGGGGACACCTGCCTTACAATCCTCTTTTTTTCCTGCATCTTAACGGCTTTTTTCGCCGGGAGCACTGTTTTTAAGGCCTGTATCATGGTAGACCCGTAGTTTTTATGCATCCACCACGCAAGACGGATCAGGTCTGTCTCCAGGTTTGCGCTTTTTTCATCGATCTGTTCGATTTCTTTTATTTTCGCCGGATCATAACGGGAATCCGGCGTAACATCAATCACATAGCCGCCGATCTGTTTGTTTCCCTTCCCGAAAGGTATTTTTACCGGCGTTCCTGCCTGTATCTTCCCCTCCAGACGCTGCGGTATCCGGTATTGGAACGGCCTGTCCAGCTTTTCGTGGGATATGCTTACTATAATATCTGCGTACATGTATACCTTTCCTGCTATCCTGCGGATATCTTAATAGGGTCTTTCCGCGGAAAATAGCTGCGGGATCACCTGACCTGCTGCTGTTAATGCATGGATTCTTCTTTCAGAATTTCCTGTATCAGCACACGTTCGTCCATGGGATGCCGCTCGCCCTTAATCTCCTGATAATCCTCGTGGCCTTTTCCTGCCAGGACGATAATATCTCCCTTTTCGGCATGCTTAATCGCATAACGGATCGCTTCTTTGCGGTCACAGATTTCCACAAATTCTCCCTTCGTCTTGCGAATGCCTTCTTTGATATCCTCTATAATCGCCTGCGGGTCCTCAAATCTGGGGTTATCCGACGTAATAATGGTAAGATCCGCCAGCCTGCCGCTTACTTCTCCCATCTCGTAACGGCGAAGCTTCGAACGGTTGCCTCCGCAGCCGAACAGACATACCAGTCTGTGGGGATGATATTCCTTAAGGGTAGCGAGAAGGCTTTCCAATGCCATGGCATTGTGGGCATAATCGATCAATACCGTATACTGATCCGAAACCTTTACCGGCTCAATTCTTCCTTTTACTTTGGCGGATAACAGTGCTCTCTTGATGTCATCCTCTCTCACATGGAAATGTCTGCAGATGGCGATCGCCGTCAAGGCATTGTATACACTGAATCTGCCCGGAGTGGAAATTCTGGCTTCGAAATCCATCAATCCGCTTACTTTGAAATCCACACCCAATCTGCCGTTTTCATGCACCAGCTTCAGATCCTCTGCCCGCAGATCCGCACCTTCGTTAAGACCGTAGCGCTCTACCTGACAGGTATGACCTTCCAGTACTTTTTCACAATGGGCATCATCACCATTTACGATTCCGACTTTGCACTGCTTAAACAGCAGCCCCTTGCATGCCATATATTCTTCAAAACTCTTATGTTCATTCGGTCCGATATGATCCGGCTCCAGGTTGGTAAAAATACCATAGTCAAAAATAAATCCCTGTATCCGGTGCATCATCAGCGCCTGGGAAGACACTTCCATAACTACCGTATCCAGGCCCGCTTCTACCATTTCCGCAAAGTATTCCTGAAGCATATAGGATTCCGGTGTGGTATTCAGAGCATGGATTCTCTTCTTTCCGATGATGACTTCAATGGTTCCTACCAGACCGACTTTATAACCGGCATTCTCCAGAATGGACTTCACCAGATAAGTAGTCGTGGTCTTGCCTTTGGTTCCCGTTACGCCGATGGTCTTAAGCTTCCTTGCCGGATGTCCGAAATAAGCGGCGGAAATGAAGGCCATGGCATATCTGGTATCTTCCACTTTAATCACGGTAACATCCTTCTGCTTTAGTCCCTGTACATCTTTGGAAACCACCAAAACCTTCGCGCCCTTTTCCACCGCTTCCGCTGCAAAATCGTGTCCGTCAAAATTTGCTCCCTGAATGCAGATAAAAAGGCAGCCATCACATACTTTTCTGGAATCATAAATCACTTTATTGATCTCTTTATCCGTACTTCCCTGTACACACTCGTAGGATAAATGCTCCAACAACTCTGTCAGTTTCATATCTCCAACCTCTCTTCTTCATGCCTTTCTCACCCGGCACATAATCTCTTTCCCTATTTTACTCTATTTTCCAAAATTCTACCACCCCTAATTTTACTTTTTACCAGGTATTTTTGCCGACGCTTTCCGTATTTTTATCCGTTTGGATAATCCCCAAATCTTTTAGATTTAATTTATGTATTTCTTATGGAATGGACATACTTTCGACACATTTTTCCGGTATAGTATTCCCCAGATAGATGATTTATTCACTATCTCCCCCCCTCATAAGAAAATCGCAAAAAGCTTCGGTTCATCCGAAGCTTTTTGTGATTTTTGCTATATTTTCAGATATGTACAGCCATGTAGTTCTGCATCAGGCACTGCGGCGACTCTTTTCCCTTATATGTATTTAAAGACAATTGATAGGTAACATTCAGAAGGATCGGTTTGTCCGTCTGAACAGAAGAAGCTCCTACGGAATATCGATAAGCTTGTCCGTTATAAAGTCTCTCCGCCGTTCCTGCGCCGAAGTGTTCCTCCAGATAAGCATTGAATTTCTCAAGGTTTCCGAAAAAAACCAGTTCCTTTCGCATTCCATCGGAAGTTTGGACTTGAAATCTGGCAAAATTTTTCTTTGCCCCCATAAGGAACCCTCTTAAGAATTCCACTCTTTTTTCGGCAAACAGCGGTCTGGGATTCCCGACACCGTACGGCTCCAGTTTTTCCAGCTCCTTTGCCATTTTTTCATCGGCATAGGAAAGCGGCATGGGAACATCTATATGAATCTTGGGAACCAGATCTTCTTCGGTTAATCCGCACTGTTCGTTTAATTCCCTGCGAAATGCGGCAATGTCTTCCTCCACCGTGGCAAAACGTCTGGCCAGCGTAAGTCCGGCAGCCAGCTTATGCCCGCCGAACTTGGCAAAGCAATGGGGAATGGCCGCCATATGCTCATACATGGAATAGGTCTCTATACTCCTTCCGGATCCTTTGATCCCTTCCTCTCCCTTAGTCAGCACAAAAACCGGTCGGTTATAGGCTTCCCGGATTCTCCCGGCAATGATACCGGCCAGGCTTTCATGTACCTCCGGGAGATAAACTACCAGTACTTTATCTTCTTTTCCTTCTTTTTCAATGAGCTCTGCAGCTTCCTCTGCTCCCTGCTTTGTCAGATTCTTCCGGCTTTCGTTCAGCTCTTTTAACCATACTGCCGCTTCCATAGCCTGGCTTTTTTCCCTGCTTTCCAGCAGTTCCAAAGCCCGCAGGGCGCTGTCCAGTCTTCCGGTAGCATTCAGGCAGGGTCCCAGTACAAAGCCGAGATGATAGACCGAAAGTCTTTCTACAGGAATCTGGTTGACTTCCATCAGCGCTCTGATCCCCGGATTCTCCGTCTTCTGCAGCACCTTTAACCCTTCCTTTACCAGGATACGGTTCTCATCCTTCAATTCCATGACATCGCATACCGTTGCAAATGCCGCAAAGCCCAAAAGCTCTTCTGCGACTTTTTCCTGTTCCCGGGATAGCTCTCCGGTTCTCTCTTTCTGCCTCTCCTGCAATGCCAGAATCAATTTATAAGCGACTGCACCGCCGCAGATATTTTTAAAAGGATACCGGCACTGCTCTTTCTTGGGATCAATGACTACCTGGGCAGGAGGCAGAATCTGCCTGCGCACTTCGCCATCCTGCTGAAACGGGACCTCATGATGATCCGTAACAATCACTCTCATGCCGCCGTCCACAGCCATCTGAATCTGCTCCTTCGCGGCAATCCCGTTATCACAGGTGATCATCAAGCCGATTCCGTCTTTCAGTGCCTGCTCCACCAGGTGCTCATTCAGTCCGTATCCGTCATGAATGCGGTGCGGAATCGCCGTATCCACCTTTGCTCCCAGTGCCTTTAAGCCCCTGGTAAGAATGTAAGAAGCACAGATTCCATCCACATCATAATCGCCTACCACGCGGATCGCCGTGCCTTTACGAAGTTCTTCCCCGATCAGCTCCACTGCCTCTTTCATTCCGCCTAAGAGCCAGGGACTGTAGAAATCCTTTCGTGTACCATATAAAAAGCGAGAAATCTCTTCTTCGTTTAAAATATCGCGATTCCGAAGAATTCTGGCCGTAACAGGAAAAATTCCGTACCGCCCGGCCCACTCGTTAAAATCCGCCTTTTTCGCACTGACATACCATTTTTCCTGCATATTTACTCCCATCTCAACGGAAAATTTTTAAAAAGCGCCCCGAAGGGCGCTCTTCTTAATTATTTCTTCGCTTTCACCGGGAACTTACGGCGCAATACGTACCACAGTCCTCCCGCAATACATACGGAAGAGTAAGCTCCGCAAAGAATACCTACCATAAGTGGCAGAGCAAAATCACGGATACTGGTGACACCCAGCACATAAAGTACAGCTACCATAATGAAAGTAGTCAGAGAAGTAAAGATACTTCTGGAAAGCGTCTGGGTAATACTCTTGTTCACTACGTCTTCCAGTTCCTCCTTCTTGGTCATGACTGCCATATTCTCACGAACTCTGTCAAAGATAACAATCGTTGCGTTGATGGAATATCCCACAATGGTCAGCATGCAGGCTACAAAGGTATTGCCTACGGACACTCTGGCTGCCGCATAGAAAGCAAGCACTACCAGCACGTCCTGCATCAGGGCTGCCACACTGCTGATACCGAAACGGATATCGCTGAAACGAATCCGGATATAGATTAACATACAGATAATCGCAATGATCACTGCAAGAATGGTATCCGAAGTCATCTCCTTACTGATGGTAGAACTGATGGTCTCTGATACAATTGCGGATTGATCCACTTTAAAATCCTGTACCAGCATATCTTCCAGTGCTTCTCTCTTTGCTCTGTCCAATGCCGCCGTTTTGAAAATCACTTCACTGGAATCCTGTACGGTCTGAATCTGTACCGCACTCTGGGTAATCTCTTCTACTTTCGGCACAATTTCACTGTTGATCTCATCCAGAGTCTTGCTTTCCGGCAATGTAACCGTTGTCGCGGTTCCTCCCTTGAATTCCAGGCTGAAATTCAGGATGTCGCCGGTCGTAGCCTTATTCACACCCATAACAATGATTCCGGCTGCAATCAATCCCAATGAAATACCAAAGAAAACTCCTTTT
Organism: uncultured Acetatifactor sp.; assembly: GCA_934433135.1. GTDB lineage: Bacteria > Bacillota > Clostridia > Lachnospirales > Lachnospiraceae > Acetatifactor. The sequence continues at coordinate 70,358 of CAKRZO010000016.1, forward strand.
CTCTTTAAAAAAGGAATCGTCTTATGCTCTCTTCCTGCACCGTACCACTTCACACTGTCAAGTCCCAGCGCATACAGAGATTCCATAATCCATCTGGTTACCACCAATGCCGTGAACATGGATAAAACAATACCAAGCGCCAATGTCTGGGCAAAGCCCTTTACGCTTCCCGGTCCTAAAAGCCACAGAACTGCTGCCGCAATCAGTGTGGTTACATTTCCATCGATAATAGCGGACAGTGCTTTTTCAAATCCGATCTTCATCGCGGTGCGTACGGATTTACCGCTTGCCAGTTCTTCACGGATTCTTGCAAAAATAATGCAGTTAGCATCCACCGCCATACCGATTGAGAGGATAATACCTGCGATACCGGACAGCGTCAGGGTAATATCAAAACCATTCAGCAGAAGAACCACCAGCGCCACGTAGAGGCAAAGCGCTATGGAAGCTGCAAATCCTGCCGCAAAGTAAATCGCAATCATGAAAATAATTACAATAATAAAACCGATGATACCGGCCTTGATACTGGTATCTACCGCTTCTACGCCGAGCTGTGCCCCGACTACTTTGGAATGCAGCTCTTCTAATTCCAGCTTCAATCCGCCGATACGGATGGTACTTGCCAGCCTGTCTGCCGCTTCGTAGCTTTCCATGGGGCTGATAACCGCAGTCTTGTCCAGAACGGCATTTACTTTGGCTACGCTTGCAAACGTCCCGTCATAATAAATGGCAAGGCTCTCTCCGTTGTCGTAGGCTTTCTGGGTTGCTTCCCGGAACTTCTCCGCACCTTCGTCCGTCATGGTCAGTTCCACAGCGAATTCCTTCCCTGTCTGGGTTGTCTGCGCCACCGGCTGTGCATCCTTTACATCCGTTCCCACCAAAACAATGGAACCATCTTCCTTCATCTCATCGATCGTCTTGGTCAGTTGATAGCCGTAGGAACCATCGGAAAGCTGCTGCATGCTGTAATTGACATTTCCGTCAGCATCCTTTTGTGCAATAAAATACAACGCTCCCGGCTTTCCAAGCTCTTCCAGGATGGCATTGGCATCCGTTACACCGGGAATTTCAATGCTGATTCGGTCGCTTCCTTCCTGATAAACGATTGCTTCGGTACTGTAGTTCTCTACACGCTTCTGCAACTTTGCAATCGTATCCTTCATATCCGTGGCGCTGGGTTCACCTTCCCCTACCGCCTGATATGTGATGCTGACACCGCCTGCCAGATCCAGGCCAAGCTTAATGTCAGAAGCACTGCCTGTTCCTTCCGCATTGATTCCGTTAAGATCTATCCAGGTAATTCCGGCCAATGCAAGAAGAACCACAAGCAGAATGATAATTGCCTTACTCTTTTTCATGTTTCTTTCTCTCTCCAATCTGCCCGCTGCCGCCTTGGGTCTTTTCATAACTGCGACAGCTCAATAACCATTTCAGTATACCATAGATTCTGCATTTGGGAAAGAGTTTTCTTAGAATTTTTAACTTAGGATTCCGCCGAGCATTCCGCCGCCGGCACATAAAAGCAGGGTTCTTAAAAAGCCTTCCGAAAGAGCCTTTTGTCCGTTCCATGCCAGGGAAATCACTGCCAGAATCAGAAAGTAAGCGGCTCCCATTACCATGCCCCAGAAAAATTTCCGGCTTTGCGCCTTTTTTCCCGTTAAAAATCCTGCCAGAAAAGAGGCTGTGACATAAATGGCAATCATCGCAAGCCCGACCGCCTTTTCTGAAAGTCCGAACCGATAAAGAATAAAGGCCAAAAGGAAGAGAATCCCCGCCGTAAAAAGATAAGAAAACAGCAAATACTTACAAAAGGAAAGCCAGAAGGAACTTCTTGTCTTTTCCATTTTTTCGTCTCCCGCTTTTTTCTTATAATATATTCTCCTCTTTCGGAAAAAGAACCGTAATCTGCGTGCCTTTCCCTTTTTCGCTCTTTAAATCCAGCTTTGCCTTATGAATGGCAATGATGTGTTTTACAATGGCAAGACCCAGGCCGGTTCCGCCGGTGGATTTGGATCTGCTCTTATCCACACGATAAAAGCGCTCGAAAATCCGCTCCTGATGCTCCTTGGAAATGCCGATTCCGGTATCGCTCACTCTCAGCATGGCATTTTCTTCCGTAGGCGCCACCTCTACCAGAACGTTTCCGTTCTCCCGGTTGTACCGGATCGCATTATCGCACAGGTTGTACAATAATTCCTCCATCATCTGGCGGTTTGCCATGAGGAAACAATCCTTTCCCTGCAAAGACACGGTCACATGGTGCTTTGCCGCGTTCATCTGCAGGTTGTCCACACAGTTTCTGGCAAGTTCATACAGATTCAGTCGTTCGAACGTTGTCTCTTCATTGGGACCATCTAACTGGGAAAGCCGGATAATGTCATTGATTAATGTTAAGAGCCGGTCCGAATTCTTATGGATGCCTGCTGCGAACCGCTGTGCATCTTCCGGAGAAGCCATTCCGGCCTCAATCAGTTCCGCATAGCCCGAAATCGCCGTAAGCGGCGTCTTTAATTCATGGGATACATTTGCCGTAAACTCCTGCCTCATTCTGGCATTTTGCAGAATATCCTTGTGCTGTTGTCTTATTTTTTGCAAAAGAGGTACCAGTTCCGGGTAAACCTCCGGAAGCTCTTCTTCATCTTCCCCGGAATTCTCCGTCAGATTTTCAATGGGTGCAATCAATTTCCGTGTCAGGATATGCGTGCTGAGCATACCTGCCAGGATCAACACTCCCACTACCAGAACCAGGCCCGGAAGCGCTCCCAGCATAATGCTGTAGAGGCTGTCGGTCTCCTTCGCCGCCCGCAGGACGCTTCCGTCCTCCAGTCTTTTGGCATAATAAAAAGTACTTCTGTCAAAGGTACCGGAAATTCTTACCGCCAGACCCTCGCCTTCTTCCATCGCTTGTATGATCTCCGGTCTGTCCTTATGGTTCTCCAGTTCCGTGATATCGGCCAGACTGTCATAAGTAACTTTTCCGTTTTTATCAATACACGTGATCCGTAAGCCTTCCACTCCGCCGCCGTTTCCGGTCTTAGGGCCATACTCTTCCCATAACTGTACGCAGGTCTTCAGTTCTTCTTTCACCTGCTGCTGGAACACTTCATAATAAATCAAACTCACAAGCAGAGCCGCTGACAGGATAGCTGCCACCAAAAGAACCAGCATCTGCAGATTCATTTTCTTTTTCATTGTAACCCCTACCTTCTTCCTTCCTGCCGCCTTTGCATGAAATCACCCGATTATATAGCCTACGTTCCGTACCGTTTTAATCAGACTTCCCTGGCTTCCCAGCTTCTGGCGCAGTGTTTTGATATGCATATCCAGGGTTCTGGACTCTCCTTCAAAGTCCGTTCCCCAGACTCTGTTCAGTATCATTTCCCTGGTCACCACATTGGAAGCATTCTTCATCAGGAAAAGAAGCAGTTCGTATTCCTTATAGGTCAGCTCACAAACGTTCCCCGCGGAAGTAACCGATCGCTTACGTTCATCCAGAACAATTTCTCCGATCCGCAGAAGACTTTCCGTTTTCTGTCCTTCACTTCTGCGCAGAAGCGCTTTTACTCTGGAGATCAATTCCATAATGCCGAAAGGCTTGGTAATATAATCATCTGCACCGTTGTCCAGCCCCTTAACCTTATCCAGCTCCGTAGTTTTGGCCGTCACCATAATCACGGGAAGTCTCTGCGTGTCTTTCCCGCTGCGGATCTTATGCAATACCGTAAGGCCGTCTTCATCCGGCAGCATGATATCCAGCAACACCAGAGCCGGCACCTCTTCTTCCAACGCCTCAAAAAACGCTTTCGCCGTATCAAACCCCTTTACCTCAAAACCGGAGTTATTTAATGCATAAACCTCAATTTCCTGAATGTTTCTGTCATCTTCCACTACGTATATTTTTTCCATAATACCTCCTTCCACGGACGCTTTCGCATTGGAGTAATCCAATCACTGGCTGCTTTGTGACGCCTGCGGCACAAATAGCCGTTTAAAAAACAACGCATCATTCGGGAAGCACATACTTTTTACGGTATACCATAACCTTCCCCTGGAAATCCAGGTTATCGGCCTTTCTGACTTCTCCCAGATAAGCATGGGTTTCATACTCGTCTTCACTGACTTCCAGAAGGCAGACCGCCACATTGGAACAATGATCCGAAATCCGCTCCAGATCCGCTGTCAGATCTTGCAGGATAAAACCAAGCTCAATCGTACATTTTCCCTTTTGCAATCTCTTGACATGCCGCTTTTTAATTTCCAGGTCCAAATCGTCAATCACTTCTTCCAGAGGCTCAACCTGGATACACTTGGCCAGATCTTCTTTGGCAAAGCTTTCTACCGTAAGATGCAGGATCTCCCTTACGGCGTCCTCCATAACTTTCAGTTCTTTCTTGGCCTTATTGGAAAATTCCAGTTTCTTTTCAAAAAGTTCCCCTGCCCTTTCCCGGATATGCAATGCATGATCGCTGATTCGTTCAAAGTCATTGATACAATGCAAAATCTCCGAAAGCACATGGCTGTCGCTTTCCAAAAGATTCCTGGAAGAAAGCTTTACCAGATAAGTTCCCAGTTCGTCCTCGTAGGTATCCGCCAGCTTTTCCAAGCGCTCCACTTCCCCGGCTTTCTCCGGATCATACCCTTCTAAAAGTTCTAATGACAAATTGACGGCATTTTCCGCAATCTGAGCCATCCGGACCGCTGCCCTCTTGCTCTGATCCACGGCAAAAGAAGGGGAATCCAGGAACCGTACATCCAGAAGATCCAGCTCACTTTCCCCTGGTTCTTCTTTCTTACCATCCGGCGTCTGTCCGGCTTCGTCTCTTATCGTCAAAGTTGCCAGTTTTACAAGCCCTTTGGAGAAAGGCATTAAGATCAGAGTTGCAATCACATTAAACGTACTATGTACCACGGCAATTCCCGCCGGAGTTGCCGCTTCTTGGACAAACGGGAACCGGAATATCGCATACAGCGCATAAAATCCAATCATGAAAACGACCGTTCCGATGATATTAAAATAAAGATGTACCAAAGCAGCTCTTCTTGCGTTCTTATTGGCCCCGATACCGGAGATCATAGCCGTTACACAAGTTCCGATATTCTGTCCCATAATAATGGGTACGGCAATCTGGTAACTGATACTGCCCGTCATGCAAAGTGCCTGCAGAATTCCCACCGATGCCGAAGAAGACTGAATGATTGCCGTCAGCACCATTCCCGCCAACACGCCCAGCACCGGATTGGTGAACCGTGTTAAGATTCCCGTAAATTCCGGAACCTGCGCCAACGGACGCACCGCCGCACTCATGGTGTCCATTCCGAACATCAGAATGGCAAATCCCAACATAATCGTTGCAATATTCTTCTGCTTCTCTTTCTTGGACAGCATGATAATAAAAACACCGATCAATGCCAGTACCGGGGAGAAGGAAGATGGTTTCAAAAGCTTTATAAAAAAGGAGTCGCTTTCGATCCCGGCAAGGCTTAAGATCCAGGCGGTCATCGTTGTTCCGATATTGGCGCCCATGATAATTCCTACCGCCTGCTGCAGCTTCATAATTCCGGAATTGACAAATCCCACTACCATAACCGTGGTTGCGGAAGAAGATTGAATGACTGCCGTCACTCCCGCTCCCACCAGTACCGCTTTGACCGGATTGTTGGTCAGCTTCTCCAGAATGCTCTCCATTCTGCCGCCGGAAGCATTTGACAAACCTTCACCCAATAAATGCATTCCGTACAAAAACAGTGCCAGCCCGCCTGCCAGAGATAGTACATCAAAAAAACTCATAACATTTCCTCACATTTTCATCTTATTCTTTTTATCCAGTCTTATCATACTGAAACGATGTAAAATGTAAAATCATGTTATGTAAAATCCATGTAAAATTTGTCAATTGCTCAATTACTGCGGATGGTTGCAAGAATTCCTCCGGCAATGGCCGCCGCAATAGCATCAAACCGCGTATCAAACAGCAGATTGTCCTCATCGTTATTGAGAAATCCCACTTCCACCAATACCGCCGGCATCTGTGTGCTGTTTAAGACCACCAGATTCGGTCTTTCATTGACACCGAGATTGATAAAGCCGACTTCTTCCAGTCTATCATTGATCCGCGCCGCCATCTGCGCAGCTCTTCCATAGCGGTTATAAACCAGACTCTCTACGCCGCTGTACTGGTTCGGATAAGGGCTGGAATTACGGTGAATCGATACAAAATAATCCGCTCCCGTGCGATTGCCCTCTTCCGCTTTCTGATAAGGAGACTCATAAATATCCGTAGTCCGTGTGTAATAAACGTCTACTCCCTGCTCTTCCAGAATGGCTCCCACTGCAAGCGTCAATGCCAATGCATCATCCTTTTCCTGCCTTCCTTCATACACTGCGCCCGGATTGGCGCCGCCGTGTCCCGCATCTAATACCACAAGTGCCATAAGCTTTCCTCTGCCTTTTGGGTTTATTCAGAATTATGATATGCTTATGACAGCTCCGTGTGTCTGTCCTTTCTCTGCTTCATGCGCCGAACATCCTGCATATTGCAGGGCGCTGCACTATACCTGGCTTTTTCATAAACGGTAAAAAAATCCCTGTCCTTAAGCTTATCGGCGCTCTGGGCCGGAGTAAGGAATCCGAGCCGCTCCGCAGGTGCCTCCCCGATCAACTCCTTCTTTTCTTTTAAGAGTCTCTTCTTATAAAGGCGGCGGATCCGTTCTGCGGCGCTTAAACCAAGAAAAGACTCCTTTTCCCGGATCTTATTACGCTTCCCCGACGTACATTTTTCCCTGACATCGGTTCCGTTCTCCAAAACAGTTTCCTCCGTCTTCGCCTTCTGTCCGAATTTTTCCGATAAGAAGCGGACAAGCCTCACAGCACCCGCTGCCAGCAAAAAAAGCACTGCCGCCGCGAACACCACAATCACAATCTTTTCCAGTATCACCCAGAAAAGAGAAGTCCGCGTTCCTTCTTCCAGCTGTTCCAAAAGCTCCATGGATCCCCGTTCCTGCTCTATGGTTTCCACTGTCTCCTGCTGCCCTTCGCTTGCTTTCGGCAGAAGATTAAGTAAGAAAATCAATCCTCTTTTGACCTGCCTTAAAAGGAATCTTAACCATTCCACATCCTGTATGGCATACAAAAATAATACTGCCGCGCCGGCATAGCCCGCCGTCATTTTCATTCCGCACCGGAAAATCTGCCGTGCGGGCATCACACCCGTACTGCTCTCATTCACAGTCAGGAAAAAGAGATACCGATCCAGATAATACTGCAGAAAATACATGCCCAGACAGAACAAAACCGTAGAGACATATTCTCTTTGACTCCCGCCAGCCGGCCACCCCTGATAGCGGCAGACCAAGCACATAACCGCAGCAAGAAAAACCGTCACAGCCGGATGGATCAGGCCATCCTCTCCGTCTTTTCTGCGAATTTTCACATAACAGGAATACAGACAGATTCCGGCGGTAAACACCAGATATGCCGCCTTTTCCAAGAAAGCGTCAAAAGGGATCAGCCCGAACAATACCGCCGTTACCGCATGCAAAAGCAAAAACAGAAGCCCGGAATGGATGTATCTTCGGATACAGAAATACCAAAAAGGAGAAAAACTTAAAAGAATCCAGCAAAAAATCCTCGGTTTCCCTGCCCCCGTAAGCTCCAGAAAAGCCATGGCTATCGGGAACAATGCCCAGAAATTCATTTGCGTTACCAAAAGAAAACGAATGTCGATAATAGATTCTTTTTTCATACTTTTTTTGCCCCTGTCATTTGCTCCCGCACCGGAATGAATTCCACACTGTCTTTGAGCCCTTCCGGCACGGTTGGGAACTCCTTTCCATACACGGGACAGAACCAGACAAACTCTTCCTTTCGTTCCGAAAGTTTCTCCAAAAGCCCGCAGAAATCCTCATATGCATTCGCAGAAAGGAAAAAAAGCCTAGTGTCCTTTCCGTCCCGCAGGACCTCTTTCTCAAAATCCTCTGCAAAGGGCTGTGTCTTCTTCGTTAAATCCATTCGGGCAAGAGCACGGTTAATCTTTTCCATCTGTCCCTTCCCGGCTCCCGCCTCTACCCGGATCCGGCTGTCGGAGAGGATGTCGATTCCGTTACTGTAGACTGCCGTACGGATTCCCTGACGCAGGAAATTAGCGGAAAGGGATGCTGCCATCTGTATGGACGCCTCCACCGCTTCTTCTTTTTTCAGGATTCCCGTATCTTCCACATTTACAAAAATCCGAACCGTAAAAAGCGCCGTAGCATTTTTCTGATTGACCTTCCAGTCTCCCGTCCTGGCAGAGGCCTTCCAGTTGATGCTGCGCATAGCGTCATAAGGCTGGTACTCCCTGATTCCTTTGTATTCAAAAGGATCCTCCGTCCAATACCTCCTGGTCAGCACTTCCCCGTTCTGCCTGCTTAATGCCTGTCTGAATTCCGGACTTTCAAAAAGAGCCGGATAGACATAAAGGGAACATTCCGTATCCAGACTTTCTGTCATCTCCTGATCCAGCAAAAAGTCACCGGCGACCAGATCGATCTGCGTAATCCGGTAGTAGCCTCTTTTTCCGCCGATAAAACGCAAAGTCCTGGTAATCTTTTCCCCGCCGCCGATCTGAAACATATCATTCCGGTAAAAACGATCCGTTACTTTTGAACCTGCCTGATCTTCAAAAAGCAGGTTCCGATCTGTCTGAAACTTTACTTTCAATACCGGCAGGGGAAGACGCTTACGGTTTTCAATCACTTCCACAAGAGTTCCAGTCTCCCCCTGAAAAATGCTTTCCTGTCCGAAAGAAATCTCGGCAGAAAGATCACGATCCCAGATTTTTTCGTAAAGTTTTTTTTCCAGCCAAAATAAAAGCACTCCCGCAATTCCTATTCCGATGATCGTAATCATACTGTAAAGTCCTCTGTGGGAACCGGTACCTGTGACAGTATTTTTTCCATATAAGCTCCGGTATCCTCTCCGCTTTGATACCCCTGATTTAAGACTACCCGATGTGCCAGAACCGGCACGGCCAAAAGCCGGATATCGTCCGGCAGCACGTACTCTCTTCCGTTAAGCCAGGCATAAGCTTTGGCGCACCGAAGCAGGGCAAGGCTTCCTCTGGGACTGACGCCCATAGATACCGAATCCCCTTTTCTGCTGGCTTCCGCTAAGGAAGCAATGTATTCCCGGATGCAGGAATGGACGTAGGTCCGGTCCGTCTGCCGTTTTGCTTCTTTTAACTGCTCTTTGGTAAATACACTCTGCAGTTCTTTCAAGGGATCCTTTTCCACGGAATGATAGCAGTCAAGAATTGCCATTTCCTGCGCCCGATCCGGAAGTCCCATGGATAATTTCATCATAAAACGATCCAGCTGTGCCTCCGGAAGCGGGAACGTACCGGCCGTCTCTACCGGATTCTGCGTTGCAATGACAAAGAAAGGATCCCCCGCCGCATAGGAGACTCCGTCTATGGTAATCTGCCGCTCTTCCATACATTCCAAAAGTCCGGCCTGGGTTCTGGGCGTTGCCCGGTTAATTTCATCCGCCAGCAGAATGTTGGTAAAAACAGGGCCTTTTCGCAGAACGAATTCATTTTTCTGCCTGTCATAAATATTCATTCCGGTGATGTCCGATGGCAGAAGATCCGGTGTAAACTGGATTCTGGCACACTCCAGTCCCAGAATCTTCGCCAGGGTTTTGGCAAGCCGCGTCTTCCCGGTTCCCGGCACATCCTCCAAAAGGACATGCCCGTCTGAAAGCATCGCCGCCAGAATCCGCCTGATCACCTCATCCTTTCCGATGATTACCTTGCCGGCACTTTGTAATACTTTTTCCGCAAATTCCTTTCCGCTCATGGAAACCTCCTTACTCTTCTCCGGACAGCACTTCAAAATCCTTTCGTTCGAACTCCTGAATGGAAATACTTTTCTTATTGGGGTTGGCAAAGACAAAGGTCTTGTCCACATTCTCCAGATAATTCTGAATCTTGTCATTCGTTGCACTGATAATCGCCTGGAATCCCAGCCCGCGGATCAGTTCGATACAGCTTGCCACCTTTTCCGCATCCATCTTGGAAAAGGCCTCATCCAGCACCACCAGACGGATTGCCGGCCTTGTCGCCGTCCCGTTCTTTCCCTGGATGCGGTAAGCCTGTGCAAAGCTGGCAAGCAGAGCGATGTAGAGAGGATTTTGTCCCTCGCCTCCGGAATTTTTCTTAATCATCCGGCTTAAGCCGATCACAAGACGATCTTCCCCTTCCACAATCTGTTCCATTTCAAAGGAAAGATAGGTCCGGTAATCCGAATATTTCCGGATATTCTCCAGAGCTTCTTCCTGTTCCTTCGCTCCGGCGTTTTCCGGCGGAATGAACACAGACAACAGCTCTTCCATAAGCGGTCCGTATTTTTTCTCATGCTCTAAGGCAAACAAATCCAACTGACCGGACAAATCGCCGGGCCGGATATCCAGACTTTCGTCCATGAACATGTTGTAATACCTTCCATAGCTTCCTTTATTACCGGTAATCCGGAACTGGTAGCGATCCTTACCGAAGTTCAGATTCCTTATGATCCGGTTCAGTTCATCCATCCTGACATAAGCCTCTTTGATGGCGCTGCGGATCTTATAAACAAAATCTTCCTTAAAGTGTTCCACGGCAACCCCTGCCTGATCCGCCGCCTTCTTACGGAATTCCTCCAGCCGATCGCACGCAAGCTCCTTAAGCAGCGTGTCATACTCTTCGTTGTCATCGCTGTTTATGGAAAATCCTCTCTCCGGGTACTGCTTCAGATACTCGTTTCGTGCTTCAATCAGTTTCTCTTTTTTCGCAAGGCAGGTTTCCTGATTCTTCTGCAGCTGCTCTTCGGTATCCTGCAGAAGCTTTCCGTAATCTGCATTTTTCTGTTCCTTTAAATATTGCAGAAATTCTTCCCGGTATGCGCTGCATTTCTCCCATTCCGTACGGACGTTAATCTGTTCTTTACTGCATTCCAGATAGTCCGCTTCCCGCTTCTCATTCTGTGCTTCTTTGTCATGGATCGCCAGCTTGCACTCGTCAATCTGTTTTTCCAGCAAAAGCTGCTTTTTCGCGGTTTCTTCCAGTTCCTGTTTCCAGATATCCACCGATTGGGTGCCGATCTGCTCCAGGCTCTTATCCAGCCTGCGGATCTGCTCCTCTTTTTTCTTCTTCTCTTCGATATCCCTTAACCAATACAGATACTCCTCTGCGGATGCTTCCAAAAACTCTCTTCCCAGGATCCGGTCCGCATCGGCTGCCTGCTCTTCATACTCTTTCCGTTTCTCCTCAAGCTGCGCCATTTTTTCCTGCAGCTTTTTCTGACGGCTGCGCATACTCTGCTCTCCGATATAAGCTTTCTGCGTATAATTCTCCGTCTTCATGCGGCGCAGCTGATAGCCCCGGTATAAGAAACAGTCCGCGGTAACGCCTACCGTGCAGTTTCGTAGTTCCTGCAGATTTTCACACTTTTGCACCTGTCCGAGAAGATAACGGATATAGGCCTGCACATAAGGCTTTGTTGTCTCTACCTCCATAGCCAGGGATCCTTCCCGGGCAGTGTAGTTTTCCTTAAGAATTCTTTCCGTATCCACCAGGGCAATCCAGGAATATTTCCGATCCGTCATCTGCTCCAGAATTTCCATGGCATCCTTCACATAGGAAGGTTCTACGATCAGGGCAAGCTTATTGCTGCCCAGATACCCCTCAATGGCGTTACGCCACCTTTCGTTCTTAATTTCCAGAAGATCCGCCAGAATACGCACCGGTATTTCTTTGCCGTATTTTTCATAAAGCTTTAAACCAATAAGTCTCTGCGCCTGCTCCAGTTCTCTGGGATAGGCTTTCTTTCCTGATTTTAACAAAGAAAGATCCTGTTCCACCAGATTGCTTTCCTTCTGAACAGCCCGTAATTCAGCCGCTGCTTCCTGGCGCTGTTGAAAAGCCTCCTTTTTTACTTCTTCCAGATTCTTTTTAAGGCGGCTTAGCTCTTCACCGGAAACGGTTCCTTTCTGAAACTTCTCGATATCCCAGAGAATCTGGTTGGAAGCGGACTCTTCTTCCTCCCAGCCTGCAAGACGCCCGGCGGTTTCCTCCCATTTTTTCCGGCTCCGTTCCAGAAGGCTTACACTTTCGGAAAGTTCCCTTCGCTTATCTTCCAGCACGCCGTAATCACTGCCTGCAATGTTGCGGTTTAATTCATCATACCGTCCGGCAAGCTGCTGTCTTTGCCTGATTTCTTCTTCTAATTTTGCCTTAAGTACCGCAAGCTCTTCCTTCCCTGCTGCGATTTTCTGCTCCAACAGCTTTCCATCCTGCTGCATTTTTTTCAGGGAAAGCCCCTTGCACCGGGCTTTCAGTCTATCCCGGTCGGCAAGCTCCTTTTGGTATTTCTGATAAGTGATATCCACCTCTTTTAGGCGGTCCGCTTCTTTCTGCGTCTCTTCGATTTTGCGGCACATCCTACCGTAAAGAATGACATTCTCCTGCAGCTGTTCGATATGCAGATCCTGCTCCATGCAGATATATTCCTTCACAAAATCCTCCAGGCGGATATTCATCCGGAAGGGAATTGCCCGTTTAAACAGACGCGGAAACTTCTCCATATCCAGTCCGCCCAGATAAATATCGTACAGATTCCTGCGGAACCGCTCGTTATTGGAGGTGTAAAAATAATCTTCTTTTTCATATTCCCGGTGCAGGATCCCTTTCCATTCCTGAATGGTAAGGGCTCTGCCACCTTTTCGGTAAAAATGCTCCGGAATGCCTCCTTTGTGGTAGAAAAAAATCCGGTTAAAATCATTGGCAGCGGTATCCACGTCCAAAAGCACGCCGACGCATTCTTTTTCCTGTGTCATGGTCTGTTCCAGTTCCAGCACGATCACGGTGGAAAAATTGCTGTTGCGCTTATACTCCGCCTGTCCGTTTTCCCCGATGGTTATCATACCCCGCAGATACTCCATCAGGCTTCTGTCGGAATCATCCGCAGCCGCTTTGTTGAAAAATCCTCTTCCGTCCGTGTTGGCATACAAAACGATCTGCATGGCATCAATTACGGTAGATTTTCCGCTTCCGGAGTGTCCTGTAAAAAAATTAATGTTCTCATTCAAATTCAGAACCTTAAAATCAATGTAATGCCAGTTGATCAAAACGATTCTGGAAATGGCTTTAAACGCCTGTCTTTCACTCTTCATTGCCTTCCTCCTCAAAGCCTGCCAAAAGCTGTCTGATATCCTCTCTTAACAGAACCACGTTAATGCAGGGATAGATTAAGATAACCGTCTGATCGTTCAGTTCATCCATAGCATCCAGCACATCGATCAAGTGGTAGCGCTTCAGGATATTCAAGGCTCTCCTTACTTCCGCCGGAGACTGCAGTCCGCGGATCAGTTGAAAAGACGCCGCCTTGGCTGTCAGCTCTCCGAATGTAGTACCGATAAAAATTTCATCGGAGGCTTCTTTCATTTTTTCATCATAAAGGAGTTTAAAAAGGAGCAGATAAATGGTGGCAATACGCGGAAGTCTCTGCCCTATCGTGGGTTCTCCCTGGATATAAATCGTTCCTAACCTGGGATTTTCAAAGATGGAGATTCCCGCTACGGCCAGGTATTCTTCCAGAAAATCCATATGCCGGATGCAGAAACCGTAGCGCTCATTTGCCGTCATCCTCCCTGTCCGGGAATCATAAATCCGCTCCGGCAGAAACGTATGACAATATAATTCCTGCAGTACGTCCCGCATCTGCTCCTGTTCTTTTGCAGAAAGCTTTTGTAAATATTCCAACACTTATGATTCCTTCCTTTCTCTTTTTACAAAAATCATTTCCGGATAGGAAAAGACACCGTCCTGATGAGTTTTCCCGGAAAAAATCACCTGATAGGGGCTGTTTTTCCTGGTACTGATATCATAAGCAAGTACCAGTTTTTCATATTCTTCGCCGTTTTTCAGGCTAAACTTCGCCGTATCGCAAATTCCGTTTTTCATATGATCTTCCAAAAACTGTCGGATTTCCTCGCCGGAATAGCGATGGGTCAGTTTATTCATCTTCAGAACGTCTTCTCTGGAAAGTTCCTCCTGTACAGCTGCAGGCTCTACCAGTTCCTCAAATTTTCTTCTGCTTTTTCTTCGATATAGGGGCGTATCATGCAAGACGTCATAGCTTGCCAGATTTGCTGCATCTGCGACCCGTTCCAGATACTTTCCGAGTTCCTCATCCTCCGCCTCTCCCAGATGATTCAGCAGTTTAATCAGCATTCCTTTCCGGTCGCTTTCGTCACTTAAGAGATAATTCAGGCGGTTAAAGGTGGAACGGATGTATTTGCTGTGCTCCTTATCCATGTTCACCATTCGGCGTTCAATATCATCAAACCCGCGTTCGATCTGATCCAGGTAAAAAATCTCCTGTTCCTGCACGGATTCTTCCCGCAGTCTGTTGATGCATTGTTTGATATCCGCTTTATAGCGGTAGAAGTTGTCGCTGGTCTTTAAGATATGGTATTTGCGGGTCGCCGCTTCCTGAACATAGCCTTCCAGGTGTTCTTTTAACAGGGCGGCAAAGGATTTCTGTTCCAGCAGGCGTCCGAAGAATTTGTCCATGTTAAGAAGCATGTCCCGTATGGTTTTATTCAGTTTCTTCGTATTCACCAGTGCCGTTTTCAGCATGGCAATTTTCCGGTCTCCGGATTCGGTTCGGGAAGCACAAAGGGTTGCATAAGCGTTCTGGATGTAAATCTGAGTATCTTCCTCCGGCTCTTGGGTAAGGCTTCGAAAAGCATCAATAAAAAAGGCGGCATAATCCGGAATCATAATGTGAGACGTGAAGGTCTGGTAGTCATCCAGTTTGCGCAGCCATCCCATCCGCAGGAGGCGGTTCAATACTTTTCTGGGCATGGAAAGGCCTTTTTCTTCTTCCTGTTCCTCTTCTTCCCAGAAAAGGACTCCCTGTTCGCTGTTTAAGATGCTAAGGGCCTGGATGCAGCTTTCTTTGCTTAAAAAGTAGTTGCTGTATTCGTATTCTTCATCGATTAAGAGCAGCGCTTCTATGTAAATATCTCTGTTTACAGAACGAAATAGTCCCCAGAACTCCCGGGGAACATCATACAAAAAATCCAATTTTGGTTATTTTCCTCGTCTTTCTATTGGTTGTCCTGGTTACCATTTTAGCAGGAAAAGGGGGAATGTACAAGAGTGAAGTGAAATTCGTTTTAGCGAAACCTCGGGCAGGCTCATGGGATATTGAAAACCAAAAAAAGAACAGATCGCTCTGTTCTCAAATTCAAAATTTTTACTTCTCCCAAAAATCCGTTAGGATTTTGAAAAAGTTCGCTAGAACTTTGAAAAGCTTAAGCTTTTTGTTCCCTCAAAACCGAACACTGAATCTCTCACTACCATCCGTCTCGTAATCCTCCTGCCTTCAGGTTAA
>CAKRZO010000017.1 GCA_934433135.1 uncultured Acetatifactor sp.
TTTTCAGATGCTATTTATTGCATTTCCTGCATCATCTGCAAAAGGTTTGGATTTTATTTAAGTTTGGATATCTGCAGTCGTGAGGGGTATGCTTCTTACCATGTATCGTAGGAATACCAAGGTCATTCAGGCAATCATAACTAAAAATGGGCGCAAAAATGCCTGGGAACAAAAGTTCTGGTTGAATTTTTTTGATTATAGCCCCAGAAGCTTCATGGCTTCTTCTTCCGATCCAGTCGTAGCATGGCGATAATTAAAGAAACCAACAAGATTCCGTGGGTAATGATATTGACATAAGCTGCTGTGTTGATATCATAGATTACCCATAGAAAAGAGTTCGCCGTCATGAACCATCTGTATTTTTTAGAATCTGTCTGGACAATGGCAAGAATGTACAAAAGGGAACAGGCACAGCTGACAAGATCTGCCCAGCCTTGATATACCACGATGGTGCCAATGATATAAATAAAGGCAAATAAAACAGACAAAAGAGTTTTCCTACATTGGCGCCAATCGGCCTTGTTGACAAAATAAATTGCCAATGACTGCAAAGCTGCTACGATACAGATCCAGGCTCCGGACAAACCGCCCAGGAAAACAAAGCTGAATGCAATTGCCAGATTGGAAGCAATTTCTCCCAACAGGATATGTTTTACACTCCTAAATTGGACAATGATGACAGAAATCAGCAGTGCATATACGGATAACAGTATAGTGTTTTTTTAATTATGGCGCCTTTCAAGCAGACAGGCGGAATTGGTTTTTTATGAATCCGCCTGTCTGCCTGAAAGGAAAACTATTATGGTGTTATTTAAATTGAGGCAAATAATTTTTATTCTGTTCCAACATCTCGTCTACCATCTGTTGAATCTCATCTAACGTAAGTACAGCACTGGTTAGAGGATCAAAAGCAACTGCATGAAATACCTTGCGTGCATCACCTTCTAAAGCTGCTGCAACTGCCAGTTCTTCACAGCGTGCGGATGTGTTTACTAAAACTGCTAAATGATCCGGCAACGGTCCCACATGTATCGGCTCTAAGGAACCTTTGGAAGCAAGTATCGGTACTTCTACACAACAGCCTTCCGGAAGGTTATCGATCAATCCAAAATTGCGGACATTTCCGTTAAATTTAAACATGGTATTGTCACCAAAAACAGCATTGAAGATATAAGAGGCATATTCATTTGTTCTGGAAAGATTAATTTCTTCGGCATTCAGCCAATCGTCAATCTCTTTACGCCAGGTGTTTTTGCGATCTGTGTACTGTTTTAAGGTGAAGGCATGCATGCCGGGATTCCAGCCGGTACCTGGTGTACAGTATTTTTCCAGCAGATCTGGGCGTTTTCTGTACCAGGAAACGTACTCGCTGGCATGGCCGGAAGATTCGGTTACGTAATAATCCAGATTCAGGAACAGGTTGTTTCGCACGATTTCCTCATTGTAAAAGTTTTCATTTTCTTCGAGTGTTTTTCTGATCAGTGGGTAGGCATCCTGCCCGTTCCATTTGTATTCCAGATAAAAAGCCTGATGATTGATGCCGGCACAGGTATATGTAATTTCATCCATAGGGGCACCGATCCATCGTGCCAGCATTTCTGAGGTTTGTTGTACACTGTGGCACAGACCGGTGATTTTCAATTTTGGGAAGCGCTCCTGCATTGCGCGGCAGAGCATGGCCATAGGATTGGTATAATTCAGCAAAACTGCATCAGGGCAATATTTTTCTACATCTGCACAGATGTCGAGCATAACAGGAATGGTTCTCAATGCGCGGAAGATACCTGCCGGTCCACGGGTATCACCAACACAGATGTCTATGTTATATTTCTTAGGAATTAAAATATCGTGTTGCCATACTTCAACGTCCCCGGACAAAATCGTGCACACCACACCGTCTGCGCCCTCCAAAGCTTCTGCGCGATTTGTTGTGGCAGAGACGGTTGCAGGATAATTTCCTGCAGCAATAATTTTTTTCACGGCACGATAGATTGCATCGAGACGTTCTGGGTCAATATCCATTAACGCAATATGCCCATCTGCAAAAGCCGGAAAAGTTAATAAGTCTGTGACCAGTCTGCGGGTGAAGCCAAAGCTGCCGCCGCCAATAAAAGCAAATTTTCTCATGGTGATATTTCCTCCGTGTTTTCATTTATTTATCTAGCAATTACCAAATTGAGTGGTGAATAAAAATCGAAATGTAAACCTTTTGATTTTTATTCATTACTAATTGAGTTTTGCGATGAATGTATTATAATATATAATATATTTGGTTGTACATGAAGAATTGGACATACAACTTTAGATTTTAGACATTTTAAATAAGAGCTCCTACCAGAGTACCTTTTGGGGTTATTGTATTATAGCGATTGTTTCTATTAAGGAGAGAAACCATATGCGAATTGACACTTTTCAAGTATATCTTCACCGATTTTACACAAATACTTATGCATTCGATGGACATCGTCATCCCCAGTGTGAAGCAAATATTGTTCTGGATGGATGTCTTGAGGTTACCTGTGCTGATACAGTAATCTGTCTCCATGCTGGTGAAGCAGCTTTGTGGAATGCTGACAATTTCCATCGTTACCGCATCATATCGGAGGGTATAACAGAATTTATTTCCCTGCATTTCACTTCGGCAGATATCACCCTTCCAGGGACCATGCCGGTCGTTTACCATTTGTCGGAGTCTGATCTGGCTCTTGTACGGATTCTGGACGAAGAAACAGAAGGCGGCAAGGCAAAAATCAATCGGGCGGCTCATGATCTTTTGGAGGCGCTGTTTCTTCGGCTCGACCGGAAAACGATGGAGCCGGAGCTGTCTAAAAGTCCGGCCTCTCTGATCTACCGCGATGCAGTTAATTTGATGAGTGAAAATCTCGGTGAGAAGCTGAATACCAGAATGATATCACAACATTGCGGTGTCTGTCTGACTTCTTTAAAAAATGCCTTTTCGGTGTGTGCCGGAAAAGGCGTTATGGAGTATTTTCTTGATCTGAAAATGGAGAAAGCGAGGGAAATGCTGCTTCGTGGAATTAACTCCGAAACGATTGCTGTCACACTGGGTTTTTCATCGCCATCTTATTTTTCACAGTGCTTTCGTCGGGAAAATGGATGCAGTGCCCGCGAATTTGTGAATTCTGTCAAAGACTGTAGCTGAAGTATGCAGCAAATGTCAGATACAATTTATCTGGCATTTGCTGCATACTTCAGCTACAGTCTTTGTTTTATGGTCAATTTCCGCTATTATTATCAAACAAACCGACAGTAAAAGTCAAATATCTGTTGTGTGTCGAGAAATCGGATAGGAAAACGATTCTTGGGTTCTTCAAACTTAGGATCTCACGATACTTGGTCATGATTGTGACCTCCTTTATCTGTATTCACACCATCAAGTGTGTAGTTCCAGTATAAAGGATTTATATGCATCTTACGAAGTTTTCTGGCCGGGGCAAGGCATCTGGTATCTGTCAATTTACACTGCGCCGGCTTTTGAGGCACTTACATACCAAGCCTGCCGCAATGGTGAATAGCTCCCCATTGAGTACGCAAATCGACGGCTATAATGACCGCTGATAAAAAACTCAAAAAATTTACACTCTTTACTTTACTCTCTTTATGAGCAGCGTGCCTTTTATACAATGATTTAAAATATCCAGATTATGTGGAATCGGCGTCATGGTTCTGTCAGCGGAATTGTGAAGGTTTATCTCCGAAGTAAGTGCGGAATGTCTTAGTGAAATGAGAAACACTGCTATATCCTACCATATTGGAAATTTCTGACACTGCAAGGTGTGTTTTCAACAATTCTTTTGCCCTTTCCATTCGCAGAGATACTACGTATGAACGAAATGACACCCCGATTGCATCTTGAATCATAACGCTTAATTGAGGAATATTATATCCAAATTTTTCCTTTAGCAAATTTAAACTCATGTCATAATTGCAAAAATTTGAGTGAATAAAATCAATAATTTCCTGCGCGCTGTTGGCAGCCTTAGAAGCCTTATCGAGCATAAAACTGTACAGCCAATCGACCAGCTCGCTGTATGCTTGAATAAAGCTTTCAGCAGATGGCGACATAATAATGGCTAAATTTTGTTCTTGTGAAATCGTTGTCCCCAGTTCTCCTGCAATTTTATTTAAAGACAACATCATGTTATTATAAAAATTTCTGAGAAATACAGTAGAGTGAGTGCTTGAATTTAAGAGTCTCAGGCATTGTTGTAGACTGGTTTGTACTTCAAAAAACTGTTTCTTTTTCAGCGATTGATAGACAATATGCGGTATGTTTTCTAACTGAAAAATTACATCATTCGGCTCCTTTGGGGAATTTTCAAATAAGACGATCCTGTTTCTGCTACATCTGGCTTCATATAGAGAAGAATGAGCCTCTAATAAGGCAGTAGGTATTTGGTCGATACTTTTCATACTTCTACTGCATCCCACAAAAGCTCTGATTGGTAATTTGTCAAAGAAATCTGAAATAATATCAAGAAAGTTGTCCTTAGTATGCTGAGAACTTGTAAGACCTATTAACAAACTGATGCAATAATCTGCGCCCAACTCACCGATGAACAGATCACAGCTTATCAGGTCACTTAATTCTTCCAGCTCATCATATATGTCCTTTTCTGTGGGTTCTACATTGACAGCAAGCACATAATAATAATCTTTTGATAATACAATCCCCATTTCAATAGCTTGGGCCTGAAGCACGTGACTGATACTGTTATTGAGAATGATATCCACCATCTGATGTTTTAGGATTGTCTTTTGTTGTTCTATATCCTGCTGATGTTTTTTTTCGTTTTCCAGCAGCTTTTCAAATGCATGAGAAATGCGGTGAAACTCGTTTTCGGAATCGTCTTCATTTGTTGGGGCAATCATATTTTGCAGTTTTTTGATGGGGCGGTAACTCCTAAAAGACAGAATAACCGTAAGACATAGCAACAATGGTATGATCAATGCCATAATAATACCAATAGTGCTATGATAATTTATCAAAATAGTCTGATCTACGATTTGTTCTGTACTTGCGCTCAGCTGAAATTGCAGATCAGAGGATAATGTGCTGTATATTTTATTCGTGTCAGGCAGATTAATAAATTCCACCGGTGGCTTTTTGTAAATACCTTTATTCGTAATATAAAAAAGGACTTCATCACCATAGGTAAACAGCAAGGACTTCTCCTTTAAACCAAATGTTGCCATCCGGGTTTGCAGCACGGAATGAGGTATTATGAAAACAACAGTTGCACTGGACGAGATAGAAGGAGATCCAGCGATATTTATTGGAAACACAAATAACGCCAGTTTTTCTCCGTCCCCATCGCTTATCAATACGGTTGCCTTCCGGCACTCCTGAATTTCCTGCCATACATTTTGATAATCGTGCCATTTCAGTTTTTTTGAAAAATAGGTATCGATATCAAACGAAGTCCCCTGACCACTGTATAAGATAGAAAAATCATGATAATACAGAAAGTATTCTTGAATCATAGGGGAATAAGATTCGTATTTGACAAGAGAGGAAAGCAGCTCCGTCTCATAATATTTATTGCGCAAAAAATAGGAAGGCCTATAAGGAAGCCCCAATTGAATTTTTTTTGTAATATCTTTCATTAAATCGTATTGAATCTGAAAGTCAACTGCAGCATTATTTAGGTTGCTGGCGGCGGTATTTGTATTTGCTTTCATAATCTCCTTGGCAGAAATCAAAACCATAATACCACTGATAATGAATCCTGCCAGTATAACTGCAACGAAATAAGAAAATAAGTATTGATACCAAACGCTTTTTTTAATATGTTTCAGAATTGACATATCGAGCTCCTCACTTTTTGAGAATTGTATGGTTATCAGGTGTAAAAGCCTGTCCAATGTCCACGCAGGAAGCCGTACAAGTAGTCATCTTAGTCGGCCATTGACAATACTTTTATAGTATATTTTACCATGAAACCATATGGAATGACAAGTGTGATAAAAAAACGCACATGAAAAAAAACACACATGATACGGAATCACAGCACATAAAAAAACACACTTGATTAAGCAATTGCTTGCCATATATAATTCAAACACAGGTGCGGAGTTCCATCACACTGGTATGCTTTCGTGTCGGCTTCTCTGCTCTGATATCACCATTTGTGAAAGGTAAGGAGTGTTGTATCAATGTCAAAAAGTAGATTTGGTAAAAAAAGATTGCATCAGTTTAAGCTTGTATTACGAAATAATTGGCAACTATATGTTCTGATATTGCCTGCTGTCATTTATGTGTTGATTTTTAATTATTTTCCCATGTACGGTGTGCAACTTGCTTTCAAAGATTATCGTTCCAATTTGGGAATATGGGGGAGTCCCTGGGTTGGTCTGGACCATTTCAAACGGTTTATTGAGTATCCCTATTTTGGACAAATGGTTTGGAATACTTTTTCCATTAACTTATATTCTTTGGTTGCAGGATTCCCTTTGCCCATTATTCTTGCACTTTTGATTAATGAAATTCGTTCCGCCAGATTCAAGAAAACAGTGCAAATGATTACCTACGCACCTCATTTTATCTCAACGGTTGTTGTGTGTGGAATGATTCTTCTTTTTACGGCAAAAGAAAGCGGCATCATTAATCATATCCTTTCTTTTTTGGGGGCGAGACGAATTGACTTTATGACGCAGCCTCAGTGGTTTAAAACAGTTTATGTATTGTCCGGTATCTGGCAAGGTACGGGATGGGGATCTATTATTTATCTGGCAGCGTTGTCCGGTGTCTCTCAGGAACTGGCGGAAGCTGCACGTATAGACGGTGCTACACGCTTGCAAATTATACGCCACATAAATATTCCTCATATTCTGCCTACTATTATTCTGATGTTGATTATGAATTGTGGAAGTTTGCTAAGCTTGGGTTTTGAGAAGGTCTGGCTACTGCAAAATCCTTTAAATATGGACGCATCTGAAATTGTTTCTACTTATGTGTATAAAGTGGGTTTAAATGGTGGGCGTTATAGTTACTCGGCTGCTATTGGTTTGTTTAATACGATAGTAAATTTTGTAATAGTGATTCTAGTCAACACTATTGCAAAAAGGACAGGGGAGACCTCTCTTTGGTAACTTACATAGCCGTTTCGCGGTCGTCAACAGGAAAAAAGGAGATTAAAAAAATGAAGCAAGGAAGAGACAATTTCAGGTTTGACATTATTGTTACAATTGTCGTTACAATTATTTCACTTATTACATTGTACCCCATTTTGTTTGTGCTTATGGCATCGTTTTCCGACCCTTATGAAGTTGCATCAGGCAATATATTTCTTTTGCCCAAAGGATTTTCGCTGGCCGCATATCAAAATGTTTTTCGAAATACGGACATTTGGAGAGGTTATTTTAACACGATTCTGTATACAATTTTTGGGACTGCATTCAGCTTGTTCCTGACAGTGACATCTGCATTTGTATTAAGTCGGAAAAAACTTCCGGGGCATGGACTGCTGTCCTGGTTTTTTCTGTTTACCATGTATTTCAATGGAGGATTGATTCCGACGTTTTTGCTCGTTGGTTCATTAGGTCTGTATAATAAACCTTATACGCTGATTATTCTGGGGGCATTTAGTGTTTACAATATGATTATTACACGCTCGTATTTTCAAACTTCTATTCCTGAAACAATTTATGAAGCGGCGTATATTGATGGTGCAAATCATTTTCGTATCTTTTTTCAAATTGCCCTGCCCCTTGCTGTTCCGATTATAGCGGTAATCTCTTTGTACTACGGTGTTTCTCAGTGGAATGGATATTTCAATGCACTTATCTATATCTCAGAAGAAGAATATATGCCGCTTCAGATTGTTTTAAGAAATATTTTAATTGGCAATCAAAATGCCCTGCAGCAGATTACCGAAGGGATGGAGGCTTCAGAAATGGAAGCGATTGCACAACGTGCATATATGGCGGAAGCGATGAAATATTCTTTGATTATTATTGCTTCAGCGCCGTTATTGGTTGCTTGTACCTCTGTACAGAAATACTTTGTAAAGGGGATTATGGTAGGTTCATTAAAGGGATAAGGGGTGAGGATAAGATTTGAGGAAATGGAATACGAAAGTATTCTAATAGACTTTTGATTGCCGGAGCCATAAGGTGGTATAAAATCACTCTCCTATCAAAAAGTTAATACAGGCTGCGCCAGAACGAATTGCTTTCTCAGTGAAAGGTACGGAGTACCATAAATTTGGGCGGTTTGTCAAGTGTTATACTGAGAAAATAGTGGGTGATTTTTATAATAAGGGGTCTGAAAGTCATATAAAATATGAGTTGAAGATTCCGAATGTATATTACTGAATATGTGGAATTGGAAAGGGGGAGAGAACCTGTCTGGAAAAAGATGTTGATGAATTACCAATTATAACAAACCAATTATGAAAAAGGAGAAAAGCTTATGAAAAAAAGAAGAAACCTTATACTTGCCGCCATATTAACGGTGTCTTTTGTGATAGGAGGCTGTGGCTCCGAGAAGCCATCCGATACCTCCGAGCAGTCTTCTATTGAGAGGTCAGATTCTGAGGACAGTCAGAAAGAGGAATCGAAATACCCGGCCTATTTGAATATGGATAGCGAATATCCAATTATAAAGGATGGAGAAGATGTTACACTGTCAGTAGCAACCGTTTATAATTCTTCTCAGGGTGGCAAGACGGAGGATATATGGTTCTGGAAGTGGTGCGAAGAAAAGATGAATATTAATTTGGAGGTGGAGCAAATAATGGATACGGCCATTTCCGAAAAGAAAACTTTGCTTCTGGCTTCCGGAGAATTGAAAGATATTATGTTTAACTTTGGCATCACTACCACTGACTTGGTAACTTATGGACAGACAGAACAGAGACTGTACAATGTGAAAGACCTGATAACACCGGAATTGATGCCGAATCTCTGTGCGCTTGCGGAAGAAATCCCCTCCTTTTTGCCTTCGCTCACCTGCCCGGATGGAGGGATTTACTCCTTTCCAAAGATAGGCCTAATCAATGATCCAGGATCGGTGAATCGCGCCTTTATTAACGAGGAATGGCTGAAAGAGGTTGGTATGTCTATGCCTGAGACGCTGGATGAGTTCTATGAGGTTCTGAAGGCCTTTAAGTCGCAAATTAAGGTTGACGGCAAAGATGTAATTCCCCTGGGTGGTAATCATGCAAATTATGATCCCAGCTTTATTGTTTTGAGGGCACTTGGCCTTATAACAAGTGAAGGTGTTACCCAACCTGCCCTCAGAAATGGAAAGGTTGAAATTCCCTGTGGAAGCGAGCTATATAAAGAGTATCTGATTTTCATGAATAAACTGTATGAGGAAGGGTTGATAGACCCCAATTTCTATACTTCGGATAAAACACAGGCAGAGGCGCAGCTGGCGGAAAAGAGAGTGGGTGTCATGGCGTTGAGTGCACCTTATCTGGTTTTGCCAAACGCAGAGGATTTCCAAAAATATCCGGCACTTTCTCCCTTGACAAGCAGCTTTAACGACACAAAAATCTGTTCCTCCTCGAATCCTGT
The DNA here is from genome assembly GCA_934433135.1 of uncultured Acetatifactor sp. GTDB lineage: Bacteria > Bacillota > Clostridia > Lachnospirales > Lachnospiraceae > Acetatifactor. The sequence goes on from CAKRZO010000017.1 coordinate 9,544, forward strand.
TATTATTGGTAGTATTGTTCTGTCTGCTGAGTGTGAGCATCCTGAGGCAGCCGCCCGCTTTATTGACTATCTTTATTCCCAAGAAGGAAGTGTTTATTGCTGGAATGGTGCTCCGGCCACGCGTGAGGAAGATACCCTAGGGATGTACCAGGGTTGGTCAATCGCTGAAGATGGCAGTGAATACTATCCCGATGTAGCCGCCGGCAAATATGAAAATGCATATGACATTATTGTCGGACAAATTTCGCCCTTCAATACTACAATGGGTGATAGAAGTGACATTCTTAACGATAAAAGAGTATTAAGCGGCCTGGAGGCGCTGGATGAACCGGAATATTCTCCGGAAAATGGGGATGGATTTTTCCGAATTACAGTAACAGAAAATGTATTACCGTATTTGACTGAGGGATTCCCGTCTGTTTTGTATTTCTCTGAGGAAGAGAATATCCGGCTGAATGACCTCGGAACGGTGATTGGTGACTTTGTGAGTAAGGAGACGGCAAAGTTTATTACTGGTGCAAACTCTCTGGATAATATTGATAAGTATTACGACGAGTTAAATGCCCTTGGATTTCAGGAATATCTGGGGATATACGAAAAAGCATACGAAAATTATATCAATAATTAATAAAGGCTAACGTATCATCGGGAGTGGCTTTCGCCACTCCCATTTATTCCCAACGTGAATAAAACGGAAAAGGGAATTGACATTTGCAATGCAGCAGGTACTTTCTCTACAACAGTAGTGGAATGTGCCAATGGTCTGATGATCAACGTTTTGCGAAATATTCTACAGGGAAATGCCAAGGTACGAAGAGGAGGCTGGAGCAGATTCTTTGAAGGAAAAAACGGACATCGGCTGGAAGGCAAGACTGTCGGTCTTATTTATTGGGGTGGGAGATATCGCGCAGGCACTTGCAAAGATGTTAACCGGCTTTGACTGCAATGTGATCAGCCTGCATATTCCGTCGGCACCGGGCACCTTTTGTAGTAAGGAGTATGTAATAAAACATTGGAGGAGGTAAACAATATGTATGATGTTGTAATTTGCGGAGGTGGAAGCGCGGGTGTTGCGGCTGCCATCAGATCGGCACGGGACGGAAGCAAGGTGATGCTGATTGAGTCCGGTGGCTGTCTGGGAGGCATCTGGACTCAAAGCTGCGTGGGATACTTAATGGATCGCAAGGAAAAAAATGGTATATTGGAAGAGATTACCTGGAAATTAGGACTCCATGAAAATCAAAAGGATGATGTTTTGTTTGATGTTGAAAAAATGAAATATATCTTGGAAGATATGTGTATTGACGCAGGAGTGGAACTTCTTTATCACGCCAGAGTATGTGGTGCAACGGTACGAAATGGTTTGTTGACAGAAGTAATTATAGCGTCAAAAAATGGGATACAGCATATCTCTTCCTCAATTTTTATCGACTGTACTGGTGATGGGGATTTAGCATATTTTGCCGGGTGCCAGTATCAGGAGGGGAACCAGGATGGTTTCCTACAGCCAATGAGTTTTGAATGCGTGATAACAGGTCTCAATTATGAAGAGGTAAAAAGCTTTGTTTTTAATAATCCTGAGTCAACAACTGAACAAGGAAAACGGAACTTTCTTGCGGAATTAAAAGAAGTGGGAGTTGTTCCAAGTTATGTAAAGCCCACGTTGGGGTATGTTCGTAAAGGAATGTTTATATTGGCTGTTAATCATGAGCATAATGTCCATGGTACCAATGCATCGGAGACAACGCAAGCCACATTGCATGCCAGAAAAGAAGTAAATGATTTAGTGGAAGCTTTGAGAAAAAAGGGAGGCGTTTGGAAGGATATACTTTTAGTACAATCGCCTGCTTGCATCGGAGTGCGGGAAGGGCGACGTATTAAAGGACTATATACGGTTTCCATAGAAGATCTGAAGGAGGGCGCACATTATTTTGATAGTGTTTGCCGGGTAACTGGTAAGATTGATATACACAATGCTGAAGGATATGCGGACGGTAACTTCCAAACAAAGCCCTATGACATTCCGTTGCGGGCACTGATTTCGGCCGATTATCCGAATTTAATGATGGCTGGGAGATGCATCAGCGGTGATTTTTATGCTCATGCAAGTTATCGTCTAAGTGGAAATACTGTTCGCATGGGGGAATCAGCAGGTGCAGCGGCAGCATACACAATAAAACGAAATGTTCTGCCCCACATGGTAGATGCTGGTTTTTTTAAGAGTATATAAAGTTAAAATGTGAAAATTTTTTGAGTTTTTATTGGCGGCCATTATGACTGCCGATTTGCTTACTCAAAGGGGCGTTCTTCGCCATTGTGGTAGGCTTGGTATGTAAGGTAAGTGCCTCAAAAGATGGTGTAATCTATCGGATGCAGTTGACTGGAGAACCTTACCGGGCATCCTGATCTTTCTAATAATCCGTTCTGATAGAGCACCCTTTTGAGGATGCTCTGTTTGTCATGCAGTTTTCAACGGAAGTTTTATTCCCGAAAAAAGAATTCGGGAATTCCGCGATCTAAATCGTTACCGTAAGAGTGTCATCCGCGATATTACATCACAGAAGAACAGGATTGAGAAATTTTTACAAAGTTCCGGCTTCCGTCTATCATCCTTTATTTCTGATATTTTTGGCGCTTCGGGTAGAAACATCATTCTGCATTTAATTGAACATGGGCAGATTGATAAAACTGCTTTAGATTCTTGTCCCAAAACCAAGACCAGAAACCGTATTGATGAAATTCTCATGTCCGTGAACGGAACACTGTCAGAACACCAAAAGGCATTTTTAAGGATTCTCATGACTCATCACGATTCTTTAAAGAAACATCTTGCTGAAATTGAAACGAGTCTCGAGGAAGATATGGCTCCATTTGCCCTGCAGGTTGAGCAGTTGAATAGCATCTATGGAATAAGCACAACTGCTTCCTGTGCAATTATTGCTGAAATCGGTATTGATATGAAGCCGTTTAAAACTGCGGAACACATCTGCTCATGGGCCGGTCTGTGCCCAGGTAATAACGAAAGTGCTGGAAAACGAAAAAGCACCTCTGTCACAAAAGGCAATCCTTACATAAAAAGTATGCTCTGCGAAATTGCCTGGGTGATTGCAGGGAAACGCAACACTTATCTTTCGGCATGGTACTGGAGAATCAAACAGAAAAAAGGAGCCAAAAAAGCGAGCCAAAAAAGCGATTGTCGCACTTGCCCGAAAACTTCTTGTCATCATCTACACAATGTTAAAACAAGGAACTCTATTTGACGAATCCTGTTTTGAAACAAGACGTAAGCACTGTGAACAAAAACAGCTTTCTCGTTATATACGGGAATTGGAAAAGCATGGTTATCATGTGGAAGCTCAAAGCTAGCCTTTCTTAAATACGATCAATATCTCACTACAGGCAGTCAATACTGTGGCTGCTTTATAGTGATGCTTTCATAATTGTTGAAAACATTTGTTGTCAAGGTTCCGTTTTTTGCTACGAGTTTTATTTTCGTAGCAACGAAGCGAAGACGAAGTTGAACAGAATATAAAAGATACTTTTGAAGTGTTGTATCGATTCCGAAACCAAAAAACGATAAGCGGTTCCCATATTGAAGTGTTGCACACCATAGAAAAGTTATATGAAAAGGCGGAGCAATATTATGATGATAAGCCTTTTCTGGAGAAGGAGGATGTAACCGTGGGATTCTACGTTATACAGTACGAAGACGGGAGTATTGAGCAAGTGCCTGTACGATATGCATTAGAGATCGGTATAAAGGGGGTATCTTTGGAACGACGAGAATCAGAACGTGCCTGGAAGTATGCTGTAGATAAACATCTGATAACCACTGCTATGGTATGCGATATTGAAAAAAGGCCGGATGGTATTTGGTATAAGACCGTATTTCCGACGAAAGGAAATGTAGTTTCCTGCAATTACGTTCCGAAAGACGGCCTTAAAGAATATGTAAGCGTTGCAGACATTACTATTGTAAACAGATAAAAGCAGTATTTACGTTTATCTCAATTTTATTACTTCCTCTGCTTTTCCTTCCGGTATGCATTCGGCAGCATGCCGGAAGAAAAGTAGAGGAAGGTTTCAAATTAATTCACAGGTCAAATACAGTGTGTATTGCCTGTGAATTAAATGGTATTTTATTTTTCAAGAATCTGCGGGTCAAGAAGAAAATCATAAATGTTTACAGTTAAGATACCGTAGTCATCGTAATAGGGTTGTACAATATCTTTTGTGATAACAATCTTTTTGAAAGAATCATCAATCTTTCTGAACGGTCTGATTTCCTGAATACGCTTCGCTTCATCAGGCAGTGAGTATGCGGACTGGATATAGTATCTGGAAGAACCGAGATTGCATACAAAATCAACTTCAAGTTGTTTACGGATAACCTTGCCTTCTTGATCTCGTTCTGCAATTGGTATTACACCTACGTCCACACGGTAACCGCGCATACGAAGTTCGTTATAAATTACATTCTCCATAGAATGGGTTTGCTCGAACTGACGGAAGTTAATTCTGGCATTGCGAAGCCCAAGATCGGAAAAGTAATATTTCTTAGGGGTTTCAATATATGATTTCCCTTTAATGTCGTATCTTTGCGCGGATTCAATTAGGAAAGAATCCTCAAAATAATCCAGATATTTTTTAATAGTAGCGGAAGTGATTCTGGATTTCTTTACCGTTTTGAACGTATTCTTCAATTTTTCCGGATTGGTCAGCGAACCAATGGCAGAAGAAAGGATATTCAACAGGTCTTCCAATTCGCTAATATTCTTCACACGATTCCGCTGGGTAATATCTCGAAGATAAATTTCATTAAATAAATTCTGCAATGCAACTGTCTTATCGTTTGCACCCTCACGAAGAACAACCAGAGGAATGCCGCCATACAGCATGTATTCTGATAATCCCATGTACTTATCACCGTTATAAACGGTCATAAATTCAGCAAAACTCAGGGGATACATAGGAACCTCATCGCCACGACCGGCGAACTCAGTAGCGATATCTTTGGATAGGAGCTTTGCATTACTACCGGTCACAAATACATCCATATTGTCTTTACGCAGATAACCATTCAGAACAGCTTCAAAGCAATCCAGCATCTGAATTTCATCAAACAACAGATAATACATTCCGTCACCGACAACCCTGGAGCGAATATAAGCCATGAATTTTTCCGGATCTACCCCCCGCTTTTCCTTTTCAATCTGAATCAGGTTTTCTCCAATGAGATAAAGATCATCCGCTGAATCAAATGCAAAACGGATAATGTGGTCGGCATCAATGCCGCTTTCCAGTAAGTGATGATAAAACAAATTATTCAGTAAATAGGATTTGCCACAGCGGCGAATACCGGTAATTACCTTAATCAGCCCATTATTCTTTCTTTTTATCAGTTTATCCAAATAATAATCTCTGCGAATCTCCATTATCAGACCTCCTTACAAAAGATTTTTGCAACATGTTGCGCTTTTCTATTTTATTATATCCGAATAGACCTTAAAAAACAATATCTCAGTTGCTTTTTGGAATAGATTTTTGCAACATGTTGCACTTTTCTTTTTTGTATTCATTTGAAATCCGCTTTTTTCATGTTTGACGGATTCCAAGTTCAAAAGCCATGATATTATTTGCTTTTGTTATTGCGATTATTCCTGTGTTTTATCCCCACATGAAACGTGAAGCGTGCGGATGAAGCGTTCACAGAATTTTCAAATTTGGGTTAAGCTTCCTTTAAGGTTGTTCCTTTATACTGCAGATATCCCGAAAAGATTACGGCGCACACGCAGAGAAATCAGGAAAAAATGCTGAATGCGTAGTGTTATAAATGTTGTGACTGAGAATGGTCATGGTTTTTCGGAAAAAAGCAGAGAAGGAGGCAGAGCAGTATGGAAACGCAGATGACTTTTAAGCGATATGAATTGAAATACATACTTTCCCGGAAACAGAAAAGGCGGCTCTTGGAGGAAATGGAAGCTTATATGAAGCTGGACGGATACGGAAGAAGCACAATTCGGAATCTGTATTATGATACGCCGCAGTTCAGGCTGGTCAGACGGTCGAACGAAAAGCCGGTTTATAAGGAAAAACTCAGAGTCCGCAGTTATCAAAGAGCCGGTGCGGAAGATAAGGTGTTTGTAGAACTAAAGAAAAAATATGAAGATGTGGTCTATAAACGGCGAATTGCCCTGCCACAAAAGACAGCACTGGACTGGCTTGCCGGAGGGAGGCCGCTTTTGGAAAAGTCGGGGGAGTACTCAGGGAAACACCGGATAACAGAGGGGGAACAGAGGCATTTACGGATAATCGATCCCTGGAAAGGCGGTACATCCGCAGGCTGCACTTGGACAGACCGGCAGATCACAAAGGAAATCGAGTACTTCTGCCGGTTCTATCAGACGCTTTCTCCGGCGGTGTTCTTAGCCTATGAAAGAGAAGCTTACTATGCATTGGACGGTAGTGATTTCAGGGTCACCTTTGATGAAGCGATCTGTTACCGGCAAAAAGAGCTTACGCTGGACTCTGCCGTGTACGGAATGCCATTGCTTAAGCCGGATGAGACGCTTATGGAAATTAAGACGTCGAGAGCCATTCCTTTGTGGATGGTGAGGTTTTTAAGCAAAGAGAAGATTTATAAAACGAGTTTTTCCAAGTACGGAGAAGCTTATCGGAAGATATTGTCGGAAGCGAAGGCATCGCAAAAGATGCCCGATCCAAAACGAATCAGGGAGGTTATAAAGGATGATGAAAGTATTATTTCAAGGGCTGTTTGACAGCGAAAGTATAAGTGTGATTGCCGTATCGGATTTTTTACTGTGTATGATCTGTTCTTTGGTGCTGGGGCTGTTGATTGCAGTGGTTCACAGCTACCGCAGCAAGTATACGCAGAGCTTTGTTGTGACGTTGGCACTTCTGCCTGCGGTGGTCTGTGTGATTATTATGATGGTAAACGGCAATGTGGGAGCCGGTGTTGCAGTGGCAGGAGCCTTCAGCCTGGTGCGGTTCCGTTCGGTACCCGGCACAGCTAAGGAAATTGGCAGCCTGTTTCTGGCTATGGCAGCCGGGTTGATAACCGGAATGGGATATCTGGGATTCGCCGTTTTATTTACATTGATATTGTGTGCAGTCAGCCTGGCCTACAGTTACCTAAATTTCGGCGCAGGGAAGAAACAGGCAGCCTGTAAAATATTGCATGTTACCATACCGGAAGATCTGGATTATACCGATGTTTTTACCGAGATTCTGAAAGCCTATACCAGTCAGGCACAGTTGACGCAGGTAAAGACCACGAATATGGGAAGCCTTTTCAAACTTACCTATCAGGTTCAGGTTAAGGATATAACGAAGGAAAAAGAATTCCTGGATGAGATAAGATGCCGCAACGGCAATCTGGAAGTTTCTTTGTCAAACCAGGAAGCCTGCGGATATGAACTTTGAAGTGGAGCGAAACGAAAAAGCAAGGTTTTGCAAATGATATGAGTGAAACATTACACCTGCTTCTGAAAGATTAAATGCAAAAATGAGGTGGGAAATGTTTAGAAAAATAGAAAAAGAAGGAAAAAAATCATAACACTGCAAAAGCGGAAAACCAGTTCCTGTATGTATACTGTCGGGATTTCGCAGCTGTTTGTCGCATCTGCAAGATGCGATGCTCATATGAATGGCGCTTAAGTTCAGGAAAATTTTATGTAAGCATGAAATCTGTCCACATGAACGTTTGTCTGAGCTATTACCATAAAAAATAAAATACAGAAAGGAAGTGTACTTGTCATGAAAAAATATAAAATTTCATGCGATATTTTATCAAAAGATGTCGGGAAGGAAAGAAAAAAGACAGGAAAGCCAGAGGTTATGAAAAGAATCGGTGTCTGTCTGCTCTGTGTGAGCCTGATCGGTGCAGGTACCCTGACAGGCTGCGGGAAAAAAATTAGCGATGACAGCAATGCTGCCAATAGCAACGAAACAACCAACGACAGTGTGACAAGTGACAGCAGCACAGCCGACAGCAGTACAGCTGATGGAATAGGAGAAGGCAACAGCAGTGCAGGAACGAAAAGCAGTATTAATGTAGCTGATATGTTTACAGATCGGGATCTGGACGGCAGCTATGATAAAACGGATGCCGTACGGATCACCTTGCAGGGAAGCAGCGCTTCCTGTGATTCGGAGGGAGTGCATGTGGAGGAAGGTGCCGTCACGATTACCAAAGCGGGAACCTATCTGGTGACCGGCACTCTGGAAAACGGTACTTTGATTGTAGATGCCGACAAGAGCGACAAAGTACAGATCATACTGAAGAATGCACAGATTACCAGCGACGATTCGGCTGCTCTTTCTATATGTCAGGCGGATAAGGTCTTTGTTACACTGGCGGAAGGAAGTCAGAATCACTTAAGCAGTACCGGTACTTTTGAGAAGGATGAAGGGGATGACAATATCGATGGGGCTGTTTTTTCCAGGGATGACCTGACTTTTAACGGCAGCGGAAGTCTTGTGATTGCTTCTTCGGAAGGACATGGGATCGTAGGAAAAGATGACCTTGTCATTACCGGCGGCAGCTATGAAATTACGGCGGCAAAGCACGGACTTTCTGCCAATGACAGCATTCGGATTACCAATGCGGATCTGGATATTACATCCGGAAAAGACGGGATGCATACCAAAGAAAACGAAGACGAAGAAAAGGGCTTTATTTATCTGAAGGACGGGATCTATACCATCACGGCAGCAGGAGACGGCATCAGCGCCGGAAGTGAATTGCTGATCGAAGACGGAAGCTACCATATCGTGACAAGGACTCAGAGTAGTGCAGCCCATAGCAGTGCGGCTTCAAACAATGGAACACAAAGCAAAATGTCGCAGAACGGTGACAGAAAAGGAAACATGAAACAGAGCAGTACAACCACGGATGATGCCAGCACGAAGGGATTAAAGGCGGAAAAATTACTTATCGTTACCGGCGGAGAGTTTCAGATCAATTCTACGGATGACAGTATTCATTGCAACGGAAGCATAGAAGCCAGCGGCGGCAGCTTTGAATTAGCAACGGGAGATGACGGCTTTCATGCGGACGAAGCTCTTACCATAACCGGCGGTACGATTCAGATTACGGACTGCTACGAAGGTCTGGAAGGATGTACGGTTACCATAACCGGAGGAGATATCCGTATAGTAGCGGATGATGACGGCCTGAATGCAGCCTCGCGCAAAGGTTCTGATAATCCCTTTGCGGCGGATGAAAATTGCAATATCCTCATTGCAGGCGGTAATCTGGTTATTACGGCCGGAGGAGACGGAATCGATTCCAACGGTAATCTGCAGATGACCGGCGGTAATGTGATGGTAAACGGTTCTTCCGACAGTGCCAACGGCGCCCTGGATTATAACGGAAGTGCTGTGATTACCGGCGGGGTCATTGTGGCTTTGGGAGCATCCGGAATGGCGCAGAATTTCGGAGAGGATTCCACACAGGGAAGCATGCTGGTTTCGGTGGGTTCTCAGAGTGCCGGAAGTGAAATGATACTTTCGGATGATACAGGCAAGGAACTGATGAAAGTGACCGCCGTAAAAGCTTATGACAGTGTCCTGATCAGTATGCCGGAGCTTACGCAGGGGAAAACCTATCAGCTGACGGCTGGAACTTACTCGGGAGAGATTACCATGGAAACATTGATTTACGGATCCGGTATGGGAGGCTTTGGAGGCTTCGGCGGTTTCGGAGGAGGAAAAGGAGGCGGTTCCGGAAGAGGCAGCTTTGGAAAAGACGGTTCGGAAAACGGAGAGTTGCCGGATGGAATGAATCCGCCTGACGGAAAGGAATTGCCGGAAGGAATGACGCCGCCTGACGGAAAGGAATTGCCGGAAGGAATGACGCCGCCTAACGGAAAAGAATTGCCGGAAGGAATGACGCCGCCTAACGGAAAAGAATTGCCGGAAGGAATGACGCCGCCTGACGGAAAGGAACTGCCGGAAGGAATGACGCCGCCTGACGGAAAGGAACTGCCGGGCACAACGAGCCCGGCAGATGGGATGGAGCCGTCCGCGGGAAGCGGGCAGATTTAGGTTCGAACTTGTGTTAACGCTTGCGGCGCCAGATTTTACTGGGCTGGGCTTTGGCGGTAGGATAGCGGAACAATAACGTTTTCAGGGCATCTTTATTGAAAGGGATCAAAGGCCAGAAATAACTCATATTTCCGAAGGTCGGAGTCGTTGCCACGGACAGAAGGATCAGAAACAATCCTGCTGCAAATCCACGCAGACCGAAAATAGCCGTGAGCAGGATGAGAAAAATCCGGTACACGCGCAGACCATCGGCAAATTCCATACTGGAAAGAGCTAAGGAGCTTAACAGGGTAATGGCGGCATAAAAGAGGATTTCCGTGCTGGCCCAGTTAAGCTCCACGGCGATATCGCCCAGAATCAGCCCGCCCACAAGGGAAAGGGAGCCGGAAAAACGGCTGGAACTTAAGGAAGCGGAATATTTAAACAGATCCAGAATAAATTCTACGGCAAAAACATAAAAGATCAAAATCCCCGGAGACAGATCCTGACCGGTGGATAACAGATTCCATTTGGCGGAGAGCTGTGGATAATAAGCCGTTAAAAGCATAAAAACAGGAAGCAGAAGGAGACTGGCCGGAATACAGAGGAAACGAACCAGCCGGAAGTAGGTGCCTACCACGGGACTTTTGTAATAGTCTTCCGCACTCTGCGTGAATTGAAATATAGTACAGGGAAGGATCATAACGGAAGGAGAGTTGTCCGTAAGAACCACGATATGTCCCTCTTCCAGAAAACTGGCAGCTACGTCCGGACGTTCTGTTAAGTGTGTGGAAGGGAGCGGATGAAACCACTTTCTGGGAACCAGGAGTTCTTCCAAACTTTTGGTTCCCATAGTCAGACTGGAAGCCTGCAGGGAAGAAAGCTTGTTTTTCAGCTGCTTAAGCAGGGCGTTATCCGCCAGCCCCTTCAGATAAGCCACAGCCACATCGGTTTTACTTTCCGTGCCGACAGACAGGATTTCAAACGTCAGCTTGGGAGAGCGGATCCTTCGGCGGATCAGATTGGCATTAAAAAGCAGGATTTCCACAAAGCCGTCCCTGGAACCTTTTACCACGCGCTCCGTATCCGGTTCGGAAATTCCTCGGGTGGGATAAGAACGTACATCCAGCAGAATGGCCTGAGAGAAACCGTCCAGAAACAGCACGGCGGGACCGCTTAAGACGTTTTTGACGATCTCGTCCCAACTATCCGTAAGGGAAGCCTGTATATAACCGATTTTGCCATTGACGTAGGATTCGATTTTGTGAAGATCCGCATCTTCCATAAAAAGCGGATCCTGGAGATCCGCAAAGATCTGCTGCAGGATTTCGGCCTTGCAAAATCCGTTGACACCGATAAAAAATCCCTCTTTTTTTCCGAAAAGAAGGGATCGTGTGATTAAATCAAAACTTTGTGCCAGAGGAAAGATTTCCCCGGCCTTTTTTATATTTTCATCCAGATGTTCCGATATGCACATACCCATATAAGCTTATACCTCCCGGAAGTTTTCCCTTTGGGTAGAGTATGTGCATTTTTTAGGCGTTTATGCGGTTAATTTGTTCCTGATCCGGCGGATTTCACCAGACGGATACGAACAGCTCTCTGATGACAGCCGGCATCTGCCGTAATCTGGGGAATGGCTTTGCCGCCTTCTGTTTCCGAAAAATCCGTAAAATGAACATGCCCGGCCGCAACGGCAAAAACCGGACTGTCCTCTGCAAAGGTAAGCTGCAGGAATTTTTCCGAAGAAGAATTGGGATAAATACCGCCGTAATTGCCGGCTCCCAATACCACGGGGGAACTCCAGGCTTCTTTTGCTTTTTCCAGAACCGACTGGGTAAAAAGCGGGACATGAAGCAGCAGAAGAACCGGTTTGGACTGTGCAAGCAATGCGCGATAAGGTTCCAGAACCGATTCCGGAATCTGGTTGGAACTGTTATTGACTGCCGCAATGACAAAATCATCGTATTCCAGAACGTGAAAATCCGGATTGTCATCCATGTAAGGAGACAGCTTTTCCAGATAATCGGTCCTGCCTTTTTCCGTCATATATTCCCAGGGATATGTCCAGTCATGATTACCGGGAGTATAAATATAGGGAACAGAAAATGTTCCCAAGGTGTTTTTTAACAAATCCAGATTCGCACCGGAGGGGCAGTCAATGATATCGCCGCCCAGCAAAAGACCGTCCGCCTGCTGTTCTTCCACATAAGAAAGCCAGAAGTCCCATGTCTCTTCCGGAGTGGTGCCGTCGGGAGCGGTAAATTCCGTAAGACGCTTTGTAATGTACTCGTTTTCTTCCGAAGAAGCGGAAGGATCGGGAAGCGTCATATGCAGGTCGGTAAGGAAATAAAGGGTATATTCTCTCTGCGCACCCGGGAGAACGATTTCATAGGTATCGATGTCTTCTTCCGATAGCTTCGCCTGCCCGGATGATGCGGAAGTTGTTTTGACGTCCGCATGGTCGGCTGCCTCATTCGTCGGTGCCGTCTGCTTTGGCCGAAAGGGATTGGCCGCGCAGCCGCCGAGAAGCAGGGCAAAACTCAAAAAAATGATGCAACAGGAATAAACAGCATGTTTCATCCGATTCACAGATCCTTTCCGTCAAGACCTTCCGCACCGGTCATAAAACGAATGATAAACTCCGGTTCGGCATAGTTGAAAACCAGCTCTTTGGGGAAGCCGACTTCCGAAAGAAGGGCTTCCGCCAGGGGAGCTTCCCCTACCAGTGCAGCTCCGTGACTGTCGCTGGAAAGTACAATCGGATGCCGATAGGACATACAAAGAGAGAGGATTTCTTTCATCGTCTGTCTGGTATCGCCCCGATACCCGTGAGGGGAAAGGGATATTTCATTGATCTCCAGAAGAACCTGATGGGATACGGCTCCCTTTACCAGCTCTTCACAGTCTACCGGATAGTGCGTATCATCCGGATGCCCGATAATTTTGACGTGAGGATTTTCCATGGCATGCAGATAAGCTGCGGTGTTCAGGCGTCTTGCCTCCTGTTCATCGCTCATAACCTGGGCTCTGTTAAAAAAAGAACTTCTATGATAAGCGGGACTTACAAAAGACTGCGGGTGGATGCTGGCAATACAGTAATCCAGGCAGCACAGCGTTGCTTCCGACAGATCAAGCTTCCCCTCCGGATTTAAAATATTGGCTTCCGCGCCATATAAAAGCCGCATGCCGGCTCTCATTTTCGGTGCCATTTTCAGACTGCGGAAATAATATTCCCGGCAGGCGCCCGGTGTGGCGGGACCATGATCCGTAATTCCAAGGATGCTCATTTTTTTCTCTGCTCCGGCTTTTGCCAGATCCGCAATGGTATCTGTCGTCCCGTGTCCGCCGGCAACAGTATGTGTATGAAGATCTACAGGCAACATGCTGTTTTCCTCCGATTTTCTCCAAAAGTAAATCCTTCCCCAAGTAGCTTTATTATATTCTCTTTTTGTTTCGAAATCAAGACAAATGCCCTTTCTTTAGTAAATATTTAGCAAAAAATAAGGGAATTTCAATTGTATCCTTTTCCATGAAATGGTACAATAATACTACAGTTCAGCCGGGGAGGTACACCTGAACTGTTACGTCACAAAATACTTTCATTTAGACAAATGCGAATAAGTGTTGAAATTTCGAACATTGCAGATTTTGTGTTTATTGTTTTCCTTTTTGTTAATTATTATAATGGGGTAAAAGTTCAGTCATGCGATCATGCAGACAGATTTCATGCTTGCATGAGAAGCTGTCTGTGTGATTGCATGAACAACTGAACTTTAAAGATTACAAAACTACGAAACTACGAAACCACAAAATCACACAACAGGAGGTAAACACCATGTATTATTCTGCAGGAACTTATGAAGCATTTGCACATCCGGAGAAGCCGGAAGGAGTTGACAGGAAATCCGCTTATATCATCGGAACCGGTCTGGCAGGACTGACAGCGGCATTTTATCTGGTTCGTGACGGGCAGATGAAAGGTGAAAATATTCACGTGCTGGAGAAACTGGATCTGGCAGGCGGCAGCTGTGACGGGCGCAAGGATATTACCAAAGGATTCTATATGCGAGGCGGCAGAGAAATGGACAACCATTTTGAAGTGATGTGGGACGTTTTCAGGGATGTCCCGTCCATTGAGACTCCGGGCGTTTCCGTATTGGATGAGTATTACTGGCTGAACAAGCATGATCCCAACTATTCTCTGTGCAGAGCATCCGTCAACCGCGGAGAAGATGCTCACACGGATAAGCAGTTTAAGCTGGATAAGGAATCCGCCATGGCTCTTTCCAAACTGTTTATCACGCCGGAGAAGGATTTGGAGGATAAAAAGATAGAGGAGGTTCTGCCGGATAGCTTCTGGAGCACCAATTTCTGGCTTTACTGGCAGACCATGTTTGCATTCCAGCGTTGGTCCAGTGCCCTGGAAATGAAGCGTTATCTGTGCCGGTATGTGCACCATATTGACGGACTGCCGGATTTCAGTGCACTGCGTTTTACCAGATATAACCAGTATGAAAGCATGATTCTGCCGTTAGTGCGTTATCTGGAAGAGCATCACGTGACCGTGGAGTACGGCATGGATGTGAAGAACGTTGTGATTGAAAATACCAACGGCAGACGGGTCGCAAAACAGATCCTTTACCGAAAAGACGGGGAAGAAAAGACCATTAATCTGACGGAGGATGATCTGGTATTTATTACCAACGGTTGCTGTACCGATACTTCCTGTTACGGCGATCAGAATCATACACCGGATCTTTCCCAGGTCAAAAACGGTGCCGGAGAATCCTGGGATCTGTGGAAAAACATTGCAAAACAGGCGCCGGACGGGGAATACGGTAATCCGGATAAGTTCTGCACGGATTTTGAGGCGACCAACTGGATGAGCGCTACGGTTGCCACTTCCAACGAAGAGATTCTGCAGCATATCATAAAGATCTGCAAGAGAGATCCCAGAGAAGGAAAGGTAACCACCGGAGGCATTGTAACGGTAAAGGACAGCGTAAACAATTGGTATCTGTCCTGGACCATTAACCGTCAGCCGCAGTTTAAATCCCAGGATAAAGGCATGGTACTGATCTGGCTCTATGCACTGAATACCGACAAGGAAGGTAATTATGTCAAGAAGCCCATGCGGGAATGTACCGGAGAAGAAGTATGCAGAGAGTGGCTGTACCATATCGGTGTTCCGGTAGATCATATTAACGAGCTGGCTGCCAAAGCCTGCAATACCACTACTTGCTTCATGCCCTTTATCAACGCCTTTTTCCAGCCGCGGAAAAAGGAAGACCGTCCGCTGGTTGTGCCGGAAGGTTCTGTGAATTTCGCATTCCTGGGACAATTTGCAGAGACACCCGGAGATACGATTTTTACCACGGAATATTCCATGCGTACCGGTATGGAAGCAGTATACACGCTGTTGAATGTGGACAGAGGCGTACCGGAAGTGTGGGGCAGCAAATACGATGTGCGGGAACTTTTAAGAGCCTGCTACTATGCAATTGATAAAAAGCCGCTGGCACAGATGGATCTTTCCTTCCTGGAAAGAGAAGCTTTAAAAGTGGCACTGAAAAAAATAAAAGGTACGGATGTGGAAATCCTCTTAAAGGAGAGCGGACTGATCTAGGCATCCGTAAGATGGAGGAAAACATGCAGTCGGAAGCATATCCGCAAAAAGGTTTAACTGCCGCAGAGGTACAGGAGCGTATGGAAAAAGGACTGGGGAACCATACGGATGTATCGGCAGGCAAAAGCGTAAAGGAAATCATTCTTTCCAATACGTTCACACTGTTCAATCTGATTTTTCTGATCATAGCCGTATTGCTGTGTGTGGTTGGTTCCTTCCGGAACCTGACTTTCCTGCCGGTGGTAATCGGCAATACGTTGGTGGGAATTATACAGGAGATCCGTGCCAAAAAAGTGCTGGATCAGATGAGCCTTTTAAATGCTCCCCATGCAGTGGTTCTTCGGGACGGGGAAAAACAAAAAATCCGTTCCGAAGAACTGGTAAAAGATGACGTGGTTTGTTTTTCTGCCGGCGACCAGATCTGTGCGGACGCAAGAGTTCTGGAAGGGCATGTGATGGCCAATGAGGCCCTGCTTACCGGAGAAGAAGATGAGATTGGCAAGGATCCCGGGGACAGCCTGCTTTCCGGGAGCTTTGTCGTGTCCGGAGAATGTCAGGCGGTATTGGAAAAAGTAGGTGCGGAGTCTTATATTGCCGGACTGACGGCTCAGGCGAAAAAAGCAGATGAGGGCGAACAGTCGGAAATGATCCGCTCCATTAATAAGATCGTGAAATGGATCGGTATCCTTCTGGTGCCGATCGGCGCTGTTTTATTTTACCAAAGTTACTATGTGGCACAGGTGTCCTTCAAGGAAAGTGTGGTAGCCATGGTGGCGGCCGTAATCGGCATGATTCCGGAAGGGCTATATCTTCTGACCACAGCCGCGCTGGCGCTGGGAACGATCCGCCTGGCCAGACAGAAAGTGCTTTTGAATGATATGAAAAGCATTGAAGCCCTTGCACGGGTAGATGTTCTGTGCGTGGACAAGACCGGAACCATTACCGAACCGGGCATGCAGGTGGTGAAACTGGTAGCAGCTGCGGATGCCGCGGAAATCTCAAAGTACCATAAAACACAGATAAATGAGGAAATACAGACAAACAGGGGAACACGGGAAAACAGGGAAACACAGGGAAATAGAGAAGAACAGGAAAACAGTGAAACACAGGGAAATAGAGAAACACAGCAGAATGACAGAATGCAAAAAACAGGACAGAATCCTGTTGAACAGAACTGGGAAGAACGCCTGTATGCGTATGTCTGCGCAGCACGGGATAACAATGCTACCATGGATGCCTTAAAGGACTGGTTTTTGCAGGATGGCAGCAAAAAAAATACCGAAGGCAATGTGCTGGCAGTGATGCCGTTTTCTTCTTCCGTAAAATACGGAACCGTTACCTTTTCCTCCGGAACGGGCATTCTGGGAGCACCGGAATTTGTACTGAAAGAGCATTTCGAGGAATATCGCAACTTTATAGAAAACTATGCGGCACAGGGATACCGCGTGCTGGTTTACGCATTCTTTGAGAGCAACAGACAGGGAGAGATGGCAGACTGCTTCCCGGCTAAGGTACAAAAGGCACCCACGGCAGAAAGCGGACTTCCGACCGATCTGCGGCCGCTTGGCTTTGTCGTCCTCTCCAATAAAATTCGGGAAAATGCCGAAGAAACCTTCGCATATTTCAAGAAGCAGGGTGTGGAAATCAAGGTCATTTCCGGTGATCATCCGGAAACCGTTTCGGAAATTGCGCGGCTGGCAGGCATTGAAAATGCGCAGAAGGCAATCGATGCCTCTCTGTGGAAAGATAATGCGCAGCTGGAAAAGGCTGCGGAGGAATATACCGTATTCGGACGGGTGACTCCGAAGCAGAAACAGGAACTGGTAGCTGCGCTGAAAAAGAAGGGACACACCGTGGCCATGACCGGCGACGGTGTTAATGACATTCTTGCCATGAAAGAGGCTGACTGCGGCATAGCCATGGCTTCCGGCAGTGAGGCGGCATCTTCCGCTGCCCGCCTGGTTTTACTGGATTCTGATTTTGCACGTATGCCCGGTGTCGTGGGCGAAGGCCGCAGAGTCGTCAACAACGTGCAGCGCTCCGCCAGTCTTTTCCTGGTAAAAAATATTTTCTCCTTGCTGCTCTCCATTATGTCGTCTTTGCTTCTGATTACGTATCCGCTGGAACCGGCGCATATCTCGCTGATCAGCATGTTTACCATCGGTCTGCCCGGATTTTTACTGGCATTGGAGAACAATCATAACCGCATAGAAGGCCACTTTTTGAAAAATGTGCTGAAAAAAGCACTGCCCGCAGGACTTACGGATGCTATAGTGGTAGGTTCCCTGGTGATCTGCGGCCGGGTTTTTGCCCTGCCGAAGGATGACATTGCCACCGCGGGCACCCTGATTCTTGCTGTGGTCGGCTTTATGATTCTGCGCAGAATCAGCCTGCCCTTTAACAAATACCGCACATTTGTCTACCTGCTGAACCTTCTGGGAATGGCACTCTCCTTTGCATTTATTCCGGATTTCTTCGCCATTGTCTGGATCCCGGCTACCAGCGTCCTTCTTACGATTATGTTCTCCTTTGCAGCGGAATCTTTATTCCGCCTGCTGACCGGCATTCTGGATCGAACAGAGAAAAGACCGCGGGTTTCACGGGAAAAAAGAGTGAAAAGCTTGAAAACAACGTTAAAACGTGCAAAGAAAAAATAACTGCGAAGCAACCCCCTAATATTGTATTTTGAAAAGTTTAAGAAGTGTTTAAGTTGATTGACAACTTATTTTAGGCAATGTACAATTATGACTACAAACAAGAACACGGAAATCTTATTAAAAATTTCAAGAAGGGGGAAAATAAGATGTTAAAAAAGAATCTATCCATTCTGTTATCGATCCTGATAACTGTCGTAATGACCATGTCTGTATTTGCAATGAAAGAGGACAAAAACGCAGAGATGACTGAAGCCGCAAAGGCAGCAGAAAACACAAAGACAACCGAAATTACAGAGAGAACTGAAAACGCAAGGACGACTAAAACCACAGAGCTGACAGAAATCTGCACCAGACATACGTACACGCAATCTGCGGCATCTCCCAGCTATAAGCGTACCGGTAAAGATACCCACGCTCTTGTGGTGCCGACAAAAGTATGCACAAAGTGCAAATCGGCATTGCAAAGTCCTATGAAGACAGGGGAGTCAAGACCGCATGACTTAATAACGGTATCCTCTTCGTGTGACGGAGAGACTCATACCCTGATTTACTCTTGCGATGCCTGCGTTACGTTAGTTCATGAGACGAAGGAATGTCCCAGAGGACTTCATACAGGAGATTGCCGTTGGCTTCCGTTCTGATAAAAGATGTTTACAATTGTAAACCGGGTTCGCAAAGAACCCGGTTTCCTATGAGGGGATATAAGTTATGAAACAAACACTATTACAGATTCGGCGTAAACCATTAGCCAGTTTAAGTCTTGTGGTTCTGCTTTTTCTTTTTTCTGCTTTTTGCAGTACAAGTTTTGTACTGTATTCCGGTCTTAAAAGTCAATTAAAAAAAACGATTCCCAATATACGACATTAGCTGTCCCGGTAGAATACGATTGGGGAAAAGCAGGTGAATATGTAACCAATGAGGATGGAACACAAAATTGGACGGATGGCAGAGTGTTTGTCAGTAGTCAGAGGATTGAAAAGGCTCTGGCGGAAGCTAAGCAGCCTTATAATGTTCTTCATCATTGCATGCTTGCAGCACATACAAGCGGGTTGCAGGGTGCCACTTCCGGTGCGCTGGATCCTTTGCGATATGTGGATGCTTTTGATGCTGCACGCTATAATCGCTGCGTCATGGCACTTGAGTGTACGGAAATCGATTATTCACGCAATGAGCTTAAGGGTGGAATGGCAAACCTGAGCCATTATGTAGCTCAGTTTCAAATATTGGATATCCTGAGTCGTATGGATGTTTATGATCTGCCGTTTAGTAAAGATAACATTGAGATTTTCAGCAGACTGTTCCTGGAGGATGGATCATTTCCTTTTAAAGCGGGGCATAAGTATCTGGTGCGAGGAGGATATTCGGATTGTGAAGTAACGGGAATTTTGAGATTTGAAGAAGGCAGTGATAACAGGAAGGTTATAAAAATACGTGCCAGTGAAGTGGAACCGGAGGCGCGATCCTTGTATTTTACCATCTATAGTCCGCATCTCAATTTCCCGGATACAGAAAGTGGCAATTATACTTATATCTGGGATGACGACTTCAATTTCGTCTCCGGTACAATGGGAACGTTGAAAAATTATACGTTAGGTATGGTCTATACCGATGAGTACACGCGGGGAGTGGTGCCGGAAGACAGTCTGCCCTTTTTTGCAGAGTACACAGGAGATCTGGAGAATTTCCTTGCTTCCGAGGAAGGACGTCCCTGGGTGGAAGAGATTATTCCGGAATGTCAGTTGAATTACGAATCGGCAATGGGACTGCACGCTCTGCGGCAGGATATGATTTTTGTGCCGAAAGCCTCTGTTCCGGATGCAGAACAGTTTGAAGATCCGGAAAGTCCTTTCCTAAATTCGATTCTGTTAAAAAACGGGGAAGCGGAAGCGTTCGAATCTTATCTGGTATCGAAAGATGCCGGAGGTTACTTTTATCCTCTGCCTGCTGGTGCAGACGGCGGCCATGGCAGCGGGATGCATGATTTGCGGATACCGGATGGTTCACGGCGAACAGTTGATGAAAAAAGAATAAAAAAGCGGCATCATATATATTTTGAAACCTTATACCACCAGTGCTCTTAACCGGGCTATTCGAACCCCAAAATTGTATTTTCGGGACACCGGGCTTTGCTGCTATCTGACAAGATGGCTGACACCGGACACTTTGAAAAACGGAGCTATGGCGGGGGCTATGTTTGAGACCTTTGTTATAAATGAAATTTTGAAATCCTATTCCAACGAGGGGATTGAGTACGGTTTCAATGTTTTTTATTACAATGGGAAGGACAGGAAAAAAAGAAGGAAAACGGTGAAGAAGTTGAAGTGGTCGGAGAAATTGATCTGATCCTTCAGGAAGATGGTATTCTATATCCCATTGAGATTAAGATGTCCGCAACCCCCGGGGCAGACATGGCATCGGAATTCAATGTACTTGATGGCATACCCGACAAGAAAAGGGGAATGGGCGCTATCATCTGTTTATATGACAAGAAGCTTTTTTTGAGAGAGAACCTGATCGCATTGCCTATAGAATATATTTAGCCAAAAAAATTTGTGAAATTTACGTGAAAGGGCTACACATTTTGAGAAAAATACGGTAAAATAAGAAGGCGTGTATAATCAGGGTGGTTTTTACCCAAAAGTTAAGAAGGAACAAGGGAAGGAGACATGGTATTATGTCTAAGAAAGAACAAATTACGGAGACTCCGGAAACTGCGGAAACTGCGGAGGATAAAATCGTAACCAGATACGACCGCAGAATGCAGAAGAGAAAGGACAAGGAAGAAAAGGAGAAAAAGGAAGAGAAGATTGCCAGGATTGTAGGAATTGTCATTGCAGCAGCGATTGTATGTCTGATTGCTTCTTTCCCGATTCGTACTTTATATGCCTTGAACAGCACTTTCATCAAGGTTGACGATAAAAAAGTGACCAAGCTGGAATTTGACTATAATTATAGTGTGGCTAAGAATAATTATACCAGCCAGTATAGCTATATGCTGTCCTACATGGGACTGGATCTGACAAAGGATCTGTCTACACAGATGTATTCGGATACGCTGACCTGGGAAGATTTCTTCCAGCAGATGACAGTTGAGAATATGAAGACCAACGCAGCGCTGATCAAGGAAGCGAAAGCGGAAGGCTTCGTCTATGATACGACGCAGGACTATGCGGATTATGAAAAGAGCGTCCGGGAACAGGCAGCATCTGCAGGCATCACCACAGAAGCTTATATCAAGAATGTGTTCGGCTCTTATGCAACGATGAAGAGACTCAAAGGCTTCGTGGAAGATTCCATGTACATGAGCGCTTATTATAACCAGGTTGCCGAAGGAAAGGCACCTTCTGATGACGAGATTACCGCTTATTATGAAGAAAATAAGGACAGTTATGACTGCGTGGATTATCGCCTGATCACGGTAGATGCTGATCTGCCGGAAGAACCTACGGAACTGGCCGATAAGACCGAAGACGTATCTGCTTCCGATGTGTCCGGTTCCGATACCGAAGAGAAGTATCAGCCTTCCGAAGCGGAGATCGAAGCTGCCATGAAAGTTGCAAGACAGGAAGCAGACGATGCAGAGAAGACCATCAAGACAGAAGGTAAGCTGACAGAGAAAGCAAAGAAGAGCGGAATCAATTCCACGTACAGCTCCTGGCTGTTTGAAGCAGACAGAAAAGAAGGCGATACCACGATTGTGGAGGATACTTCAAATAACCGTTATTTTGTAGTGGAATTCGTAAACCGTTACCGCGATGATGAGCCTTCCGCAGATATTCGTGCCGTTGTGGTAAAAGAAGATCAGGATCCTCAGAGCATTCTGGATGAATGGGACGGAACCGAGGAAGGTTTCATAGCACTGTGCGACCAATACAGTGAGAATACCGTAGAGGGCGGATTGTATGAAGGAATTACCAATTCCAGCCTGGATGAGGCACTTTCTTCCTGGTTGTTCGGAGAAGAGAGAAAAGAGGGCGATACCACAGCGCTTACTCTGGAAGACGGAACCGGATATGTGCTTTACTATGTTGCACAGAATGATCCGGAATGGAAGTTAAACATCCGCACTACGCTGATCAATCAGGCTATGTCGGATTATGTAGAAGAGATTTCCGCTCAGATAGAGGTCGAAGATCCGGAAGGCAACTTGAATTATCTGAAGGTTCTGGCTGCGCAGGAAAGTGAAGCGGCACAGGAAAGTACAGTTGCGCAGGAAAGCAGTACGGCAGATGTTTCTGACAGCAAATAATTAATCAAATTCCTTTAGTGTGGAATCTGATTAATGTGAAAAATCGCAGAACCGGGTCCTGTATCCGGTTCTGTTTTTTTGAATGGCGCGTCTGAAATGTTACGTTCTGAACGGTTATGTTTATTAATACGGAAAAAGGAGAGCAGGATGAGGATAGAGCTGCCCGCAAAAGTAAAATATGTTCTGGATACCATTGCAGAAGCCGGATTTGAAGCGTATGCCGTAGGGGGCTGTGTCAGAGACAGTGTTCTGGGAAGACAGCCAAATGACTGGGATATTACAACATCTGCTATGCCGGGGCAGATCAAAGGCCTGTTCCGGCACACCATCGATACCGGAATTGCCCACGGAACCGTGACGGTTATGATCGGGTCGGAAGGATTTGAAGTAACGACTTACCGGATTGACGGTAAGTATAAAGACGGGAGACATCCGGAAAAAGTAACCTTTACGCCAAGTCTGACGGAAGATTTAAAGCGCAGGGATTTTACCATAAATGCCATGGCCTATAATGAGAAAGAAGGGCTGGTTGATCTGTACGGCGGCCTGGAGGATATCCGTAACCGGAAGATACGCTGCGTGGGAGAGGCAAAAGAACGCTTCGGCGAGGATGCGTTGCGGATGATGCGGGCAGTGCGGTTTTCCGCACAGTTAGGATATGATATCGAAGACAAGACCATGGAAGCTATTCGGATGCTTGCCACGAATATGAAAAAAATCAGCGCCGAACGGATTGCAGCGGAACTGAATAAGCTTATGGAATCGGATCATCCGGATTATGTGGAGAAACTGTATACTTCCGGAATCTGCGATGTGGTGCTGCCGGAGTTTTCCAAAGCCATGCAGACCCCTCAGAACCATCCAAGCCACGGCATTACGGTAGGCGAACACAGCCTGCGGGCCATGACAAATGTCCCGCCGCAGAAGGAACTTCGCCTTACCATGCTCTTTCATGACATCGGAAAGCCCATCGTGCGCAGCACGGATGCGGCTGGTGTGGATCATTTTTACGGGCATGCCGAAGCCGGAGCCGGCATGGCGGAAAAGATCTTAAGGCGGCTGCGTTACGACAATCACACGATTGACGTGGTAAAAAAACTTGTTTTTTTCCATGATTACGGAATCGGCACGAGACCGGACGCCCGCATGGTGCGCCGGGCGGTCAATAAAATCGGGGAGGAGCTGTTTCCCATGCTTCTTATCGTGCGCCGGGCGGATATCCTGGCGCAGAACGAAGACAGCCGGGAAGAAAAACTGGAAGTGCTTTCTTTGTGGGAGGAACTTTATCAGGAACTGCTTAAGAAGCAAGACTGCGTGAGCCTGAAGGATCTGGCGCTTTCCGGAAAAGACCTGATCGCCATGGGGATGGAACCGGGCAGAGAGATCGGGGAAACGCTGCAGATGCTTTTGGAATATGTCCTGGAAGAACCGGAAAGAAACCGGAAAGAAGTACTTTTGAAGTATGTTCCGGAAGTTCAGGGAAGAGGCCGGAAAGAAGTCCAGAATATATCTTGGAAGAAATGAGTAAAAAACCGGGGCGGCACATATTTTCACCGATACGTTCATAGACTTAGATAGACTTAAGAGTACCGGATTACGCGGTATGACAGGAATTGATGAAACATCATGATACAGGAGGGACTAAGAGTGAACGATAGGTCGGTCGGGCTGCTGGAGCAGTATGATATAGAGGTGCTTCGTACCAGAAAAGGAAGAGATGCCATTTTATGTGATACAAACCGGGGACCTCTTATTTTCAAGGCATATACGGGAAATCCGGAAAAGGCGGATGCACAGAACCGTCTTTTGCAGCAGATTACCGGCACCGGAAAGGTGCAGGCGGAGCAGATGATTGCCTCGAAGGAGGAGACTCTGCTTGTACAGGACACAGACGGGACTTCCTATATTCTCAAAACCTGGTTTGAAGGCAAAGAATGCAACGTGTATGACAGAGCGGAATGCATAGAAGCGGTAAAACTTCTTGCCGCACTGCACAATGCCATGGAAGGAGCCGAAACGGCGCTTCTTGCGGCACCGGTCAGTACGCCTTTAAAGGAATACGAAAAGCGCAATCGTGAACTGATTAAAGTAAGGAAATATCTGCGCAGAAAAAGCCAGAAATCCTGGTTCGAAATCTGCATGACGGACGCTTTCGATTCTTTCCTGGAACAGGCGAAAAGAGTAAGCGGCAAGTGGCATGATTATATGCTTCTGACCGATCCTTCCGGAGAGCAGAACGGATTATGCCACGGCGATTATCAGTATCATAACATTATAAAATGCGGCTCGCAGTGGTGCATCATCAATTTTGAAAAATATGTCCGGGATAATCCTATCCGGGATCTTTACTATTTCATGCGCAAGCTCCTGGAAAAAAGCGGCTGGTCGATATCGTTGGGCAGAGAGCTTTTGGGCGCTTATGAACAGGTGCGGCATATTTCCGCTTATTCTTACACGGATCTTTATTACCGGTTCTCCTATCCGGAGAAGTTCTGGAAGATCGTAAACTTTTATTACAATTCCGGAAAAGCCTGGATTCCCGAAAAAAATCTGGAAAAATTGCAGAAGCTTCTGGCGCAGGAAGAGGCAAAGCAAAAGTTTTTACGAGAAATTTTTTAGAAAATAAAAAGAGAAGGCTTTAAAACCGGTAAAAATCTAGGCAAATGGAGAAAAAAACAAGGGAAAACCTTGACAAACACTGAAAAAAACGATATATATATTATAGATGCTTTGCGGCAGGAACGGTCGGCAGAAGGCAGACAAAAGTCCCGGGGTATCGAAGCAAATACAAATACAGAAAACTCATTATAGGAGGAGTTCGTGATGAACAAGACAGAATTAATTATGGCTATGGCTGAAAAGGCTGAGATTACGAAAAAAGACGCTGAGAAGGCTTTGAAAGCTTTTACAGATGTAGTTGCTGAAGAGTTGAAGAAAGGTGAAAAGATCCAGCTGGTTGGTTTCGGTACTTTCGAAGTAGCTGAAAGACCTGCAAGAGAAGGAAGAAATCCTCAGAGCGGAAAGCCTATGAAGATTGCTGCTTCCAAGGCTCCTAAGTTCAAACCCGGCAAGGCACTGAAAGACACCGTTAATGCATAACAATACTTCAGAGAACCTGTAAAAAGGTTCTCTTTTGTTTCATGGGAAAACGCGTTCCGGGGAACGCGCCCTGTAACGGAAAGGCGAAAAAAGGATGAGACTGGACAAATTCTTAAAAGTATCCCGGCTGATCAAGCGAAGGAGCGTGGCGAATGAAGCCTGCGACAATGGCAGAGTGCTGATCAACGACAGACCGGCAAAGGCCGGCGCAAATGTAAAAGAGGGAGACATTCTGACTATTTCTTTCGGGAACAAAGAAGTGAAGGTAGAAGTTCTGGATGTGCAGGAAACTGTAAGAAAGGAAGAGGCAGCGGAACTGTTTCGCTATCTGCCGCAGTAAAAAGCTTTTGGCATAACCGAAAGATCCCGGGAATATACTGTAGAAGAAGCAGAGGGAGGATCGGTTATGGAAGATTTGAATCGCGCAGGCACGCAGGCGCATAAGCTGATAATGACGAATCGCAGAACCTGCATTATGACCGGAATCAGGGATGTGATCTCTTTTGATGTGCATGAGATTTTGCTGGAGACGGAACAGGGAATGTTGACGATTAAAGGGAATGAACTTCATGTGAGTCGGCTGATGTTAGACAAAGGGGAAGTAGACATAGACGGGCAGATTGACAGCCTTACCTATTCCGAAAGCAAAGGTGCAGGTATCGGTGCTAAGGGAGAGTCTTTGCTGACAAGGATTTTCCGTTAAATATGCAGAACATTTTTCTGCTTCATGCGTTCCTTATGGGAATCTATATCACACTTGTCTATGACGGACTGAGGATCCTGCGCAGAGTCATTCCCCACAGAGCCTGGGCGGTTTCCCTGGAAGACCTGATTTTCTGGATTTTCTGTGCGGTACAGGTATTCGGATTGCTTTACCGGGAAGGCAACGGAAGCTTGCGTTGGTTTGCCGTTTTGGGAGCCGGAGCGGGAATGCTTCTGTATCGCAAGACGTTCAGTCCTCTTTTGGTAAAATATCTTTCCCTGTTGTTGGGTTTTCTGTACCGGCCGCTTCAAAAAAGGCTGCGTCATTTCCGCTTTTTTTGCAAAAAAAGGTTGACGCTGTACCGGAAATTCTTTACAATAAAGAAAAAGGGAAAGAAAGGTGAATGCCATGAAGCAGCGGCGAAAAAAAACGGCATATCGGAAAAGACATCAGAATAAATTCAGTATGTTTCTGGTCACTCTGACCGTTTTAATGGTATTGGCCGGTGTCAGTGTAAAAAAGGTGCAGCTGCAGAAAAAGCAGAAGGCGTTGCTTTCCGAAGCGGCGCAGCTGGATGAGAAAATTGCCGGGGAAGAGAAAAGGGCACAGGAAATCGAGGAATACGATAAATATACCCAGACCAGGAAATACATAGAAGAGATTGCCAAGGAGCGGCTGGGTCTGATGTACGAGGGTGAGATCCTGTTCAAAGGCCAATAATGTGAAAAATCACGAAAAGGAAAGAATTATAAGAGGAAAGCGGATAAGGAGGAATCCTGTCCGCTTTTTTTGTCATCCGATTTTTAAAATTCCGCCCAGGATTTGACAAAAAGAAAACGTATGGAGAGGTATACTGAAACATATCACAAAAAAACGGAATAGGCACATATTCCGATGAGTAATATACATTATTTCGAAAAAGCATGGTAAAGGGAGGAAGAATTTTATGGGATTGCCGGATTATGAAAAAAACAGACTGCTTGTCTGTGCTGATTCTTTTCGTCAGCTGGCCCAAAGCGTAGATCGGAAAGAGGAAGGGGAGAGCAAACAGCGGGAAGCGGTACTAAAAAGCCGGTATGCGAAGGAAAACAGGCAGGTAATCAGTGATAATTTAAAGGAGATGGCCGGGATTGTAACCCGGATTGCAACCGATGCAAAGGAGCGAAAGCCGGTAGAAGACAGGAAAGCCAGAAATATTATTCATGCGTTAAAGGATGAATCAATCCGGGTAAAGGATCTTTTTTATCTGAAAGGGGAGGAAGAGAGAGATGAACTGGGCGTGGAAATGTATACCACCAAAAAGGGCGGATACGCTTCAGAAGATGTGGCAGACATGCTGTCGGTTCTGTTGAATAAAAGGCTTCAGGTCTCATCCTTAAGCCCCGTTATGGTAAAAGAAAAACCGGAGGACTATATATTCCGGGAGGAACCGGAATACCTGGTGATGACCGGTATGGCCAGGGCAATACAGGAGAATGAGACCTGTTCCGGAGATAATTATTCGTTTTTGGAAACGGAGCCGGGAAAGTTTACGGTTCTTCTGTCCGATGGCACTGGATCCGGCGAAGAGGCCTGCGCGGACAGCGAGCAGGTACTGGATCTGATGGAAAAAATGCTGGAGGCGGGCTTTGATACAGACGCAGCTGTCAATATGGTTAACGGAATACTGGTAGCTTCCGGAGAAGAACATAATATGTCAACCCTGGATATTTGCGACCTGAATTTGTATGATGCGACCTGCGAATTCCGCAAGGTGGGAGGGGCAGCTTCTTTTGTAAAAAGGGATCATATGATAGAAGAGATTTCCTCCAGGACACTTCCTCTCGGTGTTTTTTGCAAGATGGATACGGAAATCATTAAATGCCAGCTGATGGACGGTGATTATGTTGTTATGGTAACGGATGGCGTTCTGGATGCGCTTGGTGCAAACCAATATGAGGAAGCCATGAAACAATATCTGTCCGGAATCCGTGAAAAGAATCCGGGAGCCATTGCAGACAGGCTTCTGCAGTTCGTGCTCTATACGGCGAAAGGCAGAATCAGGGACGATATGACGATTCTTGTGTTGGGAATCTGGGAAAATAGTTGAGTCTTCAAAATACAGTTCTCATTTGGCTTCCCTTGTGCTATACTTTATTTATGCAGCATAATGACATGGATTGCTACGTGCTTCGCACTCTCACAATCCTGTAATGATGACACGAGGAAACAGGAAAATGAGGAATCAGACAGAACAAAAAGTATTTACTTTTATACAGGAACATAAGATGATTGCCCCAGGCGAAAATGTGGTCGCGGGAGTATCAGGCGGTGCCGACTCAGTATGCCTTTTACTGCTGCTTAACAGATGGATGAGACGATTCGGTGGCAATCTCTTTGTCGTGCATGTGAATCACAGAATCCGTAAGGAAGCCGGTGAAGATGCTGCTTATGTCCGAAAGCTGTGTCTGGAAAGAGGTATTCCTTTTTTCTTGCAGGAAGAAGATGTCCCAAAAAGAGCGGAAGAGGAAAAGCGTTCCGAGGAGGAAATGGGGCGGATTGTGCGTTACGAGACGTTCGATCGGATTGCACACGAAGTCCACGCACAGAAGATAGCCGTAGCACATAACCAAAATGACCTGGCGGAAACCATGCTGTTTCATTTGTTCCGGGGAACCGGCCTTGCCGGAATGTGCGGTATCCGCCCGGTGCTGGGAAATGTTATCCGACCCCTTTTGTGTCTGGAGAGGGAAGAAATCGAAGACTACCTGTGCCTGGAACAGGTTGCCTGGCACTTGGATAAGACCAATGAAAGCGATGATTATACCAGAAACCGGATAAGACATCATGTCCTTTCTTATGCGGAAGAGAACATCTGCGCCGGAGCAGTATCCCACATGGCGAAAACCGCGGAAATGCTTGCGGAAACGGAAGAATATCTGGAAGAAGGGGTACAGGCGGCCGGGCAGCAGGCGGTTCTTTACAGAGAGGAACAAAAGATTGTTTTATCGGTACCGGTCTGCCGTCAACAGGCCAAAGTTATCATCAGCAGGCTGCTTCTTTCCCTCTTGAAAGAGATCAGTCCCTCCGGGCAGAATATCGGCATGGTGCATGTAAAGGCTGTGGAGGATTTGATCCACCGGACGGGCAATGCCTCTGTTTGCCTGCCTTACGGCATCCGTGCGGTAAGGCAGTACGACGAAGTGATCCTGGACAGAAGTGAAAAAAAAGGTGAAGAACAGAATCGCTTTATTTTTCACATCTTTTCCGTTACGGATCCTGAAAAAAAACAGGATTTTCCAAAAAATCAGTATACGAAATGGTTTGATTATGATAAAATAGATGGGTCACTGGAAATCCGGACGCGGCAGACAGGCGATTATCTTACGATTCGTGGTGCAAAGGACGGTTTAGAAGTCCATAAAACGGTCAAAGATTATATGATAGGAGAAAAAATTCCTGCATCGTTAAGAGACCGGATGCCGCTTCTTGCTGCAGGTCATCATATCATATGGATTCCGGGATGGCGCATCAGTGAACATTTTAAGGTATCTTCCGATACTTTAAAGATTCTGGAAGTTACATGGATACCCGAGTAAAATATCGCACCGCAGGCGGTTTGCCGGAAGCTTTTTCGGTTAATAGAAGCGACCGGATGCGTTGTACCGGGCGAAGCGAAAATAAAATACCGGCAGGATAACGGAGGAAGAGGAACAATGAAGGAAATTATCAAAGTCATGCTGACAGAAAAGGAAGTCGATGAGAGAATCCAGGAAATGGGCAGACAGATCAGTAAGGATTATGAAGGAAAGCAGGTTCACCTGGTATGCGTGCTGAAGGGCGGAAGCTTTTTTATGTGTGAGCTGGCCAAGAGAATTACGGTTCCGGTTTCCCTGGACTTTATGTCCATTTCCAGTTACGGAAGCGACACCAAGTCAAGCGGCGTGGTAAAGATAGTAAAAGACCTGGACGAACCCTTGAAAGGAAAAGACGTTCTGGTAGTGGAAGATATTGTAGATTCCGGCAGAACCTTAAGTTATCTGCTGGAAATGTTACGAGACAGAGAACCGAAATCCCTGCACCTGTGTACCCTTTTGGATAAGCCGGACAGACGGGTTGTGGATGTGGATGTGGACTATACCGGATTTCAGATACCGGATAAGTTTGTAGTAGGATACGGACTGGATTATGACCAGCGTTATCGCAATCTTCCTTATATCGGTGTTGTGGAATTTGAGGAGTAACAGTTCAGCCATGCATACATGCCGATTGATTTCATGCTTGCATGAAAATCTATCGGTATGTATGCATGGGCTTAGCGCCGATTTCATAAGCAAAAGCAGCTGCGAAGCAGCGGAGAGCGCTGAAAGCGCGGTTTTGCGCATGAAATCGGTGCGTCTGAACTGTTATGAAGAATAACAAAAAAGACAGCAGGAGGCCGGATTTTGAGACAGAATGGCAGTGGTTTTGGTACGTTTTTGCTTATATTGATTGCGGGCGCTTTGTTAATGTGCTTCTGGACTTACAGAAATCTTCCGCAGGACAGCTATACCAGGGAAGAGTTTATGCAGGATGTGGAAGCCGGGAATGTTAAAGGAGTAGAGATTAATCCCAACCCCGAAGTTCCTACCGGTTCCCTTACCGTCACAACGAATAACGGAAGAAGTAAGACGTTGTATGTGACGGATGTAAAGGAAATGGAAGAGCTTGTCCGGGAACATGATATCGAATATACCGTAAATGATGTTCCCAGAGAGAAGTGGTATGTGACAACACTGCTTCCCATGCTCATTGTACTGGTTGTGGGAATTTTCCTGGTTATGATGATCAACGCCAGGCAGTCGCAGAGCGGTGCAAACAGTAAGATGATGAATTTCGGAAAGAGCAGGGCGGTTCTTTCCATGGGTGACACCAAAGTAAATTTCGGATCTGTGGCAGGATTGAAGGAAGAAAAAGAAGAACTGCAGGAAATTGTGGAATTCTTAAAGGAACCTGGGAAATTTACCAAAGTCGGAGCCAGAATTCCCAAGGGTGTTCTGCTGGAGGGACCTCCCGGAACCGGTAAGACACTGCTTGCAAAAGCGGTCGCCGGAGAAGCAGGAGTTCCGTTTTTCAGTATTTCCGGTTCGGATTTTGTAGAGATGTTTGTAGGTGTGGGCGCTTCCAGAGTACGTGATTTATTCGCAGAAGCCAAGAGAAGATGCCCCTGTATTGTTTTTATAGATGAAATCGATGCGGTTGCAAGGCGCCGGGGAACCGGTATGGGCGGCGGACACGATGAGCGAGAACAGACTCTCAATCAGCTTCTGGTAGAGATGGACGGATTCGGTGTCAACGAAGGTATTATTGTCATGGCAGCTACGAACCGGGTGGATATTCTGGATCCCGCTATTTTACGTCCCGGCCGTTTTGACAGAAAAGTTGCAGTAGGTGCGCCGGATGTCGGCGGAAGAGAAGAAATCTTAAAAGTTCATGCGAAGAATAAACCTTTGAGAGATGATATGGATTTAAAACAGATTGCCCAGGCAACTGCCGGATTTACCGGAGCCGATCTGGAAAATCTTTTGAACGAGTCGGCTATTGCAGCAGCCAGGGAGGGTAGACCATGTATTGCACCGGACGATATCAAAAAGGCTTTTATCAAAGTCGGAATCGGTGCCGAGAAAAAGAGCAGAGTGGTCAGCGAAGAGGAGAAGAAGATAACAGCCTATCATGAAGCCGGTCATGCAATTCTCTTCCACGTACTGCCGGATGTGGGACCGGTTTATGCCGTTTCCATTATTCCTACCGGGTTGGGCGCAGGCGGTTATACCATGCCGCTGCCGGAAAAGGATGAAATGTACCTGACCAGGGGAAAGATGATGCAGAATATTATGGTGTCCTTAGGAGGTCGAATTGCAGAAGAAATCATTTTCGGAGAAATTACTACCGGTGCTTCCAGCGATATTAAGAAAGCAACCAAGACAGCAAGGAGAATGGTAGCCCGCTACGGAATGAGCGACAATGTCGGCGTGATCTGTTACGATGATGACGATGACGAGGTCTTTATCGGAAGAGACCTGGCACATGCCAAATCTCACAGCGAAGCAGTGGCTGGTGAGATCGATAAGGAAGTAAAAGCCATTATTGACGACTGCTATGCGAAAGCAAGGGTCATCATTCTGGATCACGTACAGGTACTCCACAGCTGTGCAAAGCTGCTGCTGGAAAAGGAAAAAATAGGAAGAGAAGAATTTGAGGCGCTTTTCCCTTCTGAAGATCAAAACGGTATGCAAACGAATGTATTGTAAAAAACATACAAAAACGACCTATTGTTTTTGTAAAGTTTGTTAAAAATAAGGATGGTCAAACGACCGATATCGTGTTACTATAATACGCGTAACCCCCCAATACATTATATAGTTTTTTGCTATACCCCATAAGAAAGAAATACCTTCTCTAAAAGAACAGCCTTGAAAGCTGTTCTTTTTTTGTGATACCAGGGTCCAAAGTCGGCAATCCGACGCAAGCTTGCTTGCAGAAGGATTGCTGACCTTGAGACCCGCCCCGACATGAGTAAAACATCGGGGTATTAACCCCGATGTTTGCGAATGGCGGGCAGGATTGCGAGAGTACGAAGTACGGAGCAATCCATATGGCATCATCTACGGTAAGATATTTTCCGAAAATGACAGCTACCGGGTCAGCAAAAACAGTAACAGAAAGGCATGGTTATAAAATGGAATCTGACAGAATCAAGCAGGCGGAATTCAACATGCACTATATTGCGCAGATGCGGCCGGTGTTAAACAGCAGGGCGCTTTTTTCCGATACAACAGGAAACTTTGTGACACCGCCGGAACCCAGCGCTTATGACGAAATCACCATCCGATTCCGGACGGCGAAGAATAATGTAGACCGGGTTTATTTTGTCTGCAAAGAGCAGAACTACCTCATGGATAAAGTGGAGACCGGAGAAGAGTTTGACTATTATGCCTGCGAGTATCAGCTGGAAAACGAAAGAATTTCTTATCATTTCCGGGTGGAAACAGGGAATTTTGCCGCGATCTACGATACCAGAGGATTGGTAAAAGATGCAGACAGCTATTATGATTTTGCAGTGCTTCCCGGATTTAAGACGCCGGACTGGGCGAAGGGAGCCGTGATGTACCAGATTTTTACGGATCGCTTCTGTAACGGAGATCCTGCTAATGATGTATTAACGGATGAATATTGCTACATTCACCAGAATGTCAGAAAAGTTGAGGACTGGTACCGCTATCCGGCGGATATGGATGTGCGGGAATTTTACGGCGGAGACCTGCAGGGAGTGATGGACAAATTGGACTACCTGAAAGACCTGGGCGTGGAAGTCATCTATTTTAATCCGCTGTTTGTCTCTCCTTCCAACCATAAGTATGATATACAGGATTACGATTATATTGATCCCCATCTCGGGAAGATAGTAACCGAGTCCGGTGAATTGCTGCATCCCGGCATGGAAAACCGTGAGGCTTCCCGTTACATCAGCCGCGTGACCGAAAAACGGAATCTGGAAACAAGCAATGAACTTTTTATTTCTTTGGTAAAAGAAGCGCACAGGCGGGGAATCCGTGTGATTCTGGACGGTGTATTTAATCATTGCGGTTCTTTTCATAAATGGATGGATCGGGAACGGATTTACGAACAGGCGGAAGGATATGAAAAAGGCGCCTATCTTTCCCAGGACAGTCCTTATCGGGAATATTTTGATTTCCGCAGGCAGGAATGGCCTTATAATGCTTCTTATGACGGCTGGTGGGGACACGATACGCTGCCGAAGTTAAACTATGAGAACTCCAGAAAACTTTGCGACTATGTCATGCAGATCGGAGCCAAATGGGTAAGCGAACCTTACTGTGCGGATGGCTGGCGGCTGGATGTGGCTGCAGATTTGGGACACAGTGAACAGTTTAACCACCGCTTCTGGAAGGAATTCCGTAAAGCAGTCAAACATGCCAATCCCGATGCCATTATTCTGGCGGAGCATTATGGGAATACCAGGGAATGGCTCGGCGGTGATGAATGGGATACGGTAATGAATTACGATGCCTTCATGGAGCCTGTTACCTGGTTTTTGACCGGAATGGAAAAACACAGCGATGATTACCGCCCGGATCTGTTAGGCAATGCGGAAAGCTTCTGGATGGCTATGAAGCATCATAATGCCAGCTTTTCCATGCCCAGTCTCCAGACTGCCATGAATCAGCTCTCCAACCATGACCATTCCCGGTTCCTGACCCGTACCAACCATAAGGTCGGCCGCACCAATACCCTGGGTCCGAAAGCGGCGGAAGAGGATATTCATAAGGGCGTATTCCGGGAAGCCGTTGTCATGCAGATGACCTGGATCGGGGCGCCTGCGATCTATTACGGGGATGAAGCAGGGCTGTGCGGCTTTACCGATCCGGACAACCGCAGAACCTATCCCTGGGGAAGAGAAGACCGTGACCTGATTGCTTTCCATAAAGATCTGATCCGCCTTCGAAATGAATACAACGAACTCCGCACCGGCTCCATCAAATATGTGGACTCCGATTACAATTACCTGGCTTATGCCAGATTCCACAGAAAAGGGCAGAGCCTGATCCTGATTAATAACAATACCGCTCCGCTGACCAGGCAGATCCGCGTCTGGGAAATCGGAACCCCCAAGGAAGGAACCATGGTAAGACTGATTGCTACTTCCGAAGACGGCTACAGCTTAGAACCGGAGGAATATAAGCTTCAGGCAGGTAAGATCACCATAACCATACCGCCCTGCTGCGCGATGATTTTAAGATACCGGATGCCCGGATGATCAGCTAAAAAAAGTTCTTGCAATTTGCAGGAACATATGATACAATTCAAATTGTTCGAAACCTTTCAGGTTTGGAATATGGATGGATTCCCGAGTGGCCAAAGGGGACAGACTGTAAATCTGCTGCAAATTGCTTCGGTGGTTCGAATCCACCTCCATCCAGGTGCTGACAGCATAGATTTTATATAATAGTTTGCTGGTGTGGCGGAATAGGCAGACGCAAGGGACTTAAAATCCCTCGGGGGCAACCCCGTACCGGTTCAAGTCCGGTCACCAGCATGAAAAAAACCGATCATTGTTTTATGACGATGGTCGGTTTTTTTGCGGTGCGCCCGGCGGTGCATATTTACTTATCTGCCATGGATGTACTCTTACAGGGGAAAGTCTTAAGTTTCATCATCCATGCCCCGGAGTTGTCTGTGAAACCGGAATCAGCATCACAAACGAGCTTCCTTTTCCGACTTCGCTGTCGATGGTAAAGGAGAATCTTTCCCCGTAAAGGAGCTTCATGCGTACAACTACATTCCGCAGTCCTACGCTGGTGCTCTGCGGCATTTCTTCATCAATAATATTGCGAAGTTTTTCTAACGTAATAGCATCGATCCCGATTCCGTTATCCTCTACCGCAATCATACACTTTGCCTCTTTGAGACCGCCCTTCATGCTGCCTTTAAGGCTTTCTTTCACGTCGTCTTTAAGAACCTCTTTCGAATTTGCATTCAGGCCTGTTTTTTCGTCTTCTTTATCACATATTTTTTTATCCTGTGCCTTGCAGATGCGTATGGTTAAAGCAGCATCCTGCTTCTGGCATTTGGAGAGTCCGTGAAAAATAGAATTTTCAATCAAAGGCTGTATGAAAAGCTTCGGTACTTCAATGGAAAGCAGCTCCGGATCAATCTCATAAATTACCTGAAACCGGTTATTGTACCGCTCCTGCATAAGTGCAAGATAGGTTTTTACAAAATCCAGCTCCGTACTTAAGCGGACCAGATCAGTGGATTGGAAGGCATATTTCAGAATCCGGCTCAGCTTCAGGGTTAACAGAGGAATCTTGTGATCATACCCCAGTTCATCACACTCATACAGATAGATCATATTGATGGTATTGAACAGAAAATGCGGATTGATCTGGGACTGTAAAGCCAGCATTTTCGCATCATTCAGAAGATTCAAACGTTTTGTGAGTTCATCGGATAATTCCTGGTTGCGTTGTGCATAACCGACGATATGCTCCGAAATATACTGAATTTCATTTGCAGCCAGAGCAGGTTCGGAGGAAGCGTTTTCCGGATGTTCCAGAACCTGCAGCAATTTATAAATCGGTTTCGTGGAACGAATGCTGAATAAAAAGCTGATCAGCAAAACAGTAACAAACAGGGCGGCAAAGAAAACGGCCAGAAACAGCGTGTTGGAGGACAGTTTCTGGCTGTAAACCTCCAGATTGGTCACCGTGACATAATACCAGGGCGCATTCTGGGCGTGAACCTGTGCCAGAATACAGGAGCCGGAACCGTTGTTAAGGACAGCAGAAGTCAATGCTGTTGTAGGTTGCAGATTGGACAGAAGAGGGAATTCGTCCAGCGGTTCCAAAAGTTCCTGCTGGTAACGGCGGTACATCACTTGACCTTCATCGGTCACCAGGTAAATATTCTGATAAGGATTGCCGGATACATTTGTCAGATGGGACATCCGGCTTAAGTTCAGATTCAGAACGATTGCTGCTTTGTTCCCGTTAATTTCCAGATATTTTATCATGGACAGCAGAAAAGGATATCGATCATTTTTTTCACGGGAAACCAGAATAATCTTCTTATTGGCAGCTTCCGGTGTCAGATAGGAGAGCCAGTTGTCATCCTGCATTTGCGAAAGAGGCATAAAAAGCGTATTATTGGTAGCCACCCGGTCGGAGAGAGAAGAGTACAGATAGATGGAATCGATAGCGGAATTACCGTTTACAAAAGAATTTAAGGTCTCTTTAAGACGGACTTCAAATTCATCATACAGCTGCTCCGGATCTCTTATCGAAAGGAAGGCGTTCACCAGCTTATTCTGGTGCAGGGTAGCGATAATGTAGCGGGAATCGCTGAGCTGCGTGTCTATGGCGGAAGCGGTGATCGCCAGCTGATTCTCTGTGGAAGCGGAGAATTCCCCTGTCAGGATATTCATGGAGCGCTTATAGGTGATGAGGGCAAAAGCCGTGAAAAACAGCAGCATAATACTGCCGATGTAGACAAAATTCTGGGAAAACAGCCGGCTGTTAAAAAGAGAATGCAGTTTCTTCATAGGTCAATTGTCCTTCATTAAGATTTCTTTGCGGTATTCCGTGGGGGAATATCCGCTGTATTTGCGGAAATTGGTGATAAAACGGTTCCGGTGCATGTAGCCCACCGCTTCTGCAATATCGGAAACATTCATCTGGGTCTTTAACAGTTCCACGGCTTTTTCCATTCTTACCTGTGTGAGATAGCTGATAAAACTCATATTGGTTTTTTGCTTGAAAATCCGGCTGAAATAGGAAGGCGTCAGGTAAACAGCTCTGGCCACATCCTCCCTGGACAGATCGTCTGCAAAATGCACCTGGATATAATTCAGGGCATTCTGAATCGTGGCATTGTCTTCTTCCGGATTCACAAGGAGCGGATGCGATTCCTGGGGCAGGTCGCTTACCTGCGTGGACAGCAGATCTTCGATGGCCTGGAAAGTAAACGCAAACTGACAGCTGCAGTTCCATCCCATGGTTTCATTGATTCTGTCTGCAAGATTTTCCGTAGAAAAATCAGGCACCGCCTCATGGGAGAGAACAATGAAGAAAAAGCAGGAGTGA
Organism: uncultured Acetatifactor sp.; assembly: GCA_934433135.1. Lineage (GTDB taxonomy): Bacteria > Bacillota > Clostridia > Lachnospirales > Lachnospiraceae > Acetatifactor. Next base: position 47,549 of record CAKRZO010000017.1, read on the forward strand.
TGTTTGTAAAGGTAATAAATTTCATATCGGGAAAGGTTCATACGCACGTTATTCAAAAGTGCCGTGGAGAGCGTCTCCATACCGTATTTCCATTGAAGAAAGGTGTTGCTGTCCAACGTAACGGACAGAATGCATCCCTTATAATTCTCATAAGCGAAAGGAAGTTCCCGGAAGCGTTTTTCCAGCGTCTCTTTACTGTTGATCATGTGGCAGAGAAGATCAATGAAGAAAAGCTGAATGTTATCTTCATCGCAGTTTACCTGGGGTGTATTGGCCTGCAGCTGCCTGGTAATGTCGTTGATGGCACCGGAAAGTTCCCGGAAGTCAATGGGCTTTAACAGGTAATTGCGTACCCCGTAAGTAATGGCGCGTTTGGCATAATCAAATTCCGAATAGCTGCTGATAATGATAATCGCTACTTCCGGCATGAGCTTACGGATTCGCCGGATCATCTCCAGACCATCCATACCGGGCATCAGAATATCCGTGATAATAATATCCACGGAAGAGGTCTGCAGAAAGTCAAGAACGCTCTCTCCGTCGGTAAAGGTTCCGATACAGTGCAGCTCCGGATGCAATTTGGTAATATATTTGTGAAGAGATGTCGTAATCAGCTCTTCATCGTCCACGATAATAACAGAATACATTTTAGCCTGTTCCTTTCCTGTCCTTTAAAATGATTATAAAGCATTTCTGCTGGTAAAACAATCGGATTGGTAACAAAACGGTGCGGATGGCATAAAGTTTTGCTGGATAAAAAGAAACGGCATTGATACAATGAGGAGAACCGGAAAGAGATGCGGTTTGGATTGTTTAATACGGAAAGGAAGCGGATTATGAAGTATGAAGTAAGCAGAATTTATAAGAGGATCGTAGAGGAAGCCGATAAATTGGCAGATGAATATATTCCGAACCAGGTTGATGATGCGCAAAGGTCTGATTTCGGAGGATATTTTTCCCCAGAGAGCAGTTGTTGCGATGCTTCCCACGTGGGTACGGGGATGCTTGCGCATATTCTCGGCTGTTGTTATTTTTCGGAAGGATCGAAATATTGTAATGCTGATGAGATTAGGAGAAGGCTTCTAAATGCTTTGAAGTTTATCAAAAGCCAGGTCAGGGAATCGGGATTCATCGACCTACCGAACAATAACTATGACAGCTCACCGGATACGGCGTTTATGATTAACTATTTGGCGCAGGTTGCTTACATGGCTAAAAAATCGAAAATGGATTGCACTGGAATGATTTACAATGCTGTAATGGATATTATTCTTCCCTGTGCCAAAAGCGTAGCAACAGGAGGGTTTCATACTCCCAATCACAGATGGGTTGTATGCTCGGCGCTTGCGCAGGTGATGGAGCTTGAACCGGAAAAATGTGATTTCAGAGAAATAATGGAATGCTATTTTGCAGAAACGGTAGATATGAATGCAGATGGATTTTATTTTGAAAAAAGTCTGGGCGTATACGACAAGGTTCTTGATACAAGGTTTATTATATTAGGAGAGATCTATGACGGAGAGAAATATAAGAAAGAGGATTATATCTCGTTTGCCGAAAAGAATCTTGATTTACGGCTGGATTTAATGAATAACGACTGTACAATGGATACGTCTGTATCTTCACGGCAGGATCACGGCAAAAAGTATTATCTGGATTGTTGTAATGCCTTTTTGTATATGGCGATACAAAGAAATAATCCGGAGTTTGCCAAAGCGGCTCTTGTTGCACTGGAAAATCCGATAAGTGAGGCGGGTGCAGATCTCGGCGCAGCACTGTACTATTTTTCAAGACATCCCGAATGGAAAGAAAAAAGTATTGAGGTGGGGGAACTTAGAACCTATTGTGACAGGCTGATGGCAGAATCAGGGATTTACCGTGTAAAAAAAGACAAATTGTCTGCTACGGCAAAGCTGGAAGCTTCGGATTTTTTCAATGTGAAATACGGAAGCGTAACGCTTGCGGAAGTCAGGGCTCTGTTGGCGTATTTCGGCGGTGCAAAATACAAAGCAAATAAAATGATAAAGACCGAAAACGGAGTCAAATTAAGCTTTTACAGCGAGCACAATGTCGCACAGCATCCGGCATATTGGATGCCTCTGGGAAGAAAAGTTGAGAAAGACGAACTGCCCTTTAACAATGTGGGAATACGTAAGCTGAACAAAAGACCGGAATTTGATTTGTCGGTTGAAATAATCAGGACGGAAAATGGTTTTGATTTACACACAAAATCAGATAAAGGCATGAATGGAGTAAAGTTCTCAATGGAGTTTTTGTTCCTTCCGGTCGGTAGCGTTGAAACGGAAAATGTTTCATTTCCTTTACGTGAAAATGAGACTATGTTTTTGAAGGAAGGCTCGGCGAGAATTGTGAATAACGGTGATTTTATAAAAATTGACGGGGGCTGTTGCGGACACAGACTTTTAGCTATGAATGAGGGAACAAACGGACTGTTCCGTATTGTCCTGACCGATTTTTCGCCGGTAGACAGGGTGGTGCATATTGAATATGGCGAGTGGAGCGGAAAAGACGAAAAGTGTTCCACCGAAAAATTGTATATTAAATAAAGGAGATTTGCGAATGTATTATCAATATGACAAGCAGCAGTCCAGGCGAAAAAGAGTTTGTGAGGCTATTATATGTGCATATCCGGAAGACTTCGAAAAGGGTCTGATTGACAGGTGGAACTGCTGGGGGTTAAAAGAAAACGCATGGCTCATTTTCGCATTGCTCGAATACGGAGATAAATATGCGGAAATGATGGAAAGGATATTTGAGGAAAAATCCGGGGAGTTAAGGGAGTATCATACCTTTTTGTCATTTATATTTATTAATCTTATATTAAGGCATAAGCGGAATATTCCAAAACAGGTTCGTCTGAAGATGGAAAAGTATCTGAAAGAAAATGCGGATGTCAGCATGGCGGATACATGGGATTTCGTGGGCGTGAATGATAATACTCCGGCGATGATAGCAGCGGCGCTGATCTTGGGAGGAGAATATTTCATTGAGCGTCAGTGGGTTGAATGCGGCAAAAGAAGATTTTGCGAACTGAAAGAGATGCTTAACCGCCGTGAGTTTTTAAGTGAATTTAACAGCCCCACATATACACCGATAACAATATGCGCCGTTGCGTCAGTTGCAGAACTTTCCAAAGAATGCGGAGAGCTTGCACTGGAGATCGAAGCAAAGCTCTGGGACGAGTTTCTGAAGCTTGCCTATTTGCCGATTGCAAATTCGGCAGGACCTTTTTCAAGGGCATACCCGAGAGACAAGCTTTGTCTGACACATAACAGCAGAGCGTTGCTTTATATGCTGTTTGGTGAAAAGATAAAAGTGAATCCGCTGTCAACCGTGTTTTATGCAGAGTATGAAGTTGACGATACGGAGCGCATGTATATACAGTTGGCCGTTATGTGGATGTGCAGCATAAATTATCATTGTCCGAAGGAAATAGCGGAAAACTTTCTTAAAAGAACATACCCGTTCGAAGTAAGCGGAAAAGCAGAGCTTTCCTCATCGGCAGATTTACATTTGCTTCAGATAATAAAGGGCGATTCCAAATATGCCGGTGACCTTGGCAGAGATAATATTTTCAGAACCGATACATTTGAGGCGTTCAAGCGTGATGACTGCTTTGATTATCCGTGTGCTGTCTCTGAAATTCACACATATATGACTGAAAAATATGCACTCGGAACTTGTACGGTCGATTTTCATTCCGGTGTGCAGACTGACAGCTTTACGATGCACTATACCAAAAACGGCTGTGAGGCAGAGTTGCAAGAGGATATAGGAGCGGTATTTTGTAATTATGTTGTAAATGAAGACGTTTCGTACAGAAACGACCACGGAAGAAAAATTGCTTTTCAGAAGGAAAATCATGCAATGGTATTGTATTCGCCCTCAAAATGCTGCGAGACACTGCAAACGGCAAAGCTCTCAATCTATTTTTCAAATTATAAGAATTTAATTGACGAGATAAAGGCAGGCAATACCGTAATAAACCCGGAGGAACTGAAAACAGCAATTAAAATTCCGTACGGAAATGTATATTTCAAAATGAAATCCATATATTGTCATTTCAAACCGCTTGTGAATGCCAAAGATGCAAATAATGCGTTTTTGGAGATAACTGCGGATAATGATGTACTTATATTGGATATTTATAATTACCGCGGAGCTGGTTACAAGATAAAAAATAAGGAACTGAGAAGTATCACCAACGGATTTGTATGTAATGTTGAGGATACTGAAAAGGTAACCTTTGAAGAGTTTACCGATAAATATGGTAAGTCAACGGTATCGGATAAAATTATCTGTAATGTTCACAACCGATATACGATGATGCGGGAAGTGAAATATCATTGCGATGATGTGAAACTTTCATGCTGTATAAGCCCGATAAACAGTGGTATTAAATATTTGTCGGTTGATTGAACGATAAAAAAATCGTTTTGAATAACAAACAGTGGCACAGACTCATAACGGGAGAGATTAAATATGTATTATGATTTATCGGGGCAGGAAATCCGCCGAAGAAAAATAAATGAACAAACTATAGAAAAGTACTCAGACTCATTGAAAGACGGATCACTGCAACAAATTTACGGTTCGCAATTTAGTGAGTTTAATGAGGTTAAACAATACTGCCTTATCGGCTCCGCATTTTGGAGTCAAAAGGGCTATGAAACCTATATGGAAAAGCTGATTATCGGTCACAGCTCATTAAAAGAATTTCACACGTTCCTTTCATTTGAGTTTATTTGCGAGCTTATTCATCATAAGGAAAATATGAGCAAAAAGACAGTTGAAGTTTTGGAAATATATCTTTTGGACAACATAGATATTAACTGTTCGGACAGCTGGGATTTTATCGGTGTTAATGATAATACTCCTGCCATGATTCTTGCCGCTTTAATTTTAACCGGTGAATATTTCGGCATGGAAAGATGTATCGAAATCGGAGAAAAACGACTTGATGATTTGCTTGATTTACTCTTAAGGCGGGAGTTTATCAGTGAATACTCCAGTCCTTCTTATTCGCCGATAACGCTTCAGGCTATTGCCGCCGTTGCAGGATTATCAAATAGGTGCAGAGAAAAAGCTTTGCTTGCCGAATCTTTGCTTTGGCAACAATTTTTCAAAACAGTCTATCTTCCTGTTTCCAATATGACGGGACCGTTCTCCAGAGCATATGCGGCGGACAAACAATGCATTGACAACAATGCCCGTAATATGCTATATATTCTGCTCGGAGATAAGATCTTTATAAATCGAGCGGAAGCAGAATCTGCATTCATGGCGAGCTTTACATATCACTGCCCATCGGATATTGTAAATTCATTTTTAAACAGGAAATATCCGTTTGCAATTACCGGAACAGCCGAAATATCTTCTTCCGCCGACCGTTTTTTACTTGAACCTATTAAAGGAGATTCCAAAGGCGATTATCCGATCAGAAAAGCAAATCTGATGCGTAATGATAATTTATCCGGTCTGTGTATTGATGAATGTTTTGAATATCCTTGCGGAGTATCGGATTTATCTGTATTTATGACACAGAATTATGCTCTCGGGACTTGTTCGCGCGACTGGCACTCAGGAGTTCAGGCAGACGGATTTACCCTATGTTATACCAAAAACGATGCACCGGCTTTAACACAAGCTGAAATAGGTTCTGTCTATGCAAATTACTGTCTCAATTGTGACACATCCTTTGTACGGGATTGCGGAAGAAAGTTTTCCTTCCAAAACTCGGGACACTCTATGACTTTGTACAATCCGGCATCTGACGCGACAGCTGTTACTCAGGCGAAACTTTCTCTATATTTTTCCAATTACAAGAATCTGTTTAAGGCACTTGTTGCAGGTGAAGAAAAAATAGAATTGGCAGATTTGGATAAACGTGTTATCAGCATACCGCTTGGTAATATCTATATTTATACGGGCAGTATATACATTCATCTTCTGCCGCTGATAAACGAAAATTTGTCAAACACAGCTTTTGCCGAAATTTCCGCTGCCGAGGAACACCTGATTATAAGTTTTTATAATTATAAAGGTGATACAAAATATTTCAGAAAAAAAGAATTGCGTGCAATTTCAAATGGGTTTATCTGCAATGTTGAATGTTCATCTGCCCTCTCGTTTGATGATTTCTGCGGCAAATATTCCGGCGAAACGGTTACGGACAGAACAATATGCAATGTACATACAAGATACACTATGATGCGCGAAGTGAAATATCAATGCGGTTCGATTAATCTTCAATGCTGTATCAGTCCGATAAGCAACGGAATAAAATACATGACATCAAAAATACAAGGACTAAGATGAGCTAATGTTTCTATAAAGCATTTCCAACGGTAAAACAATCGGATTGGTAACAAAACGGTGCGGATAGCATAAAGCTTTGCTGGATAAAAGCAAGCAGCATTGATACAATAAAGGCAACTTAAAAATACCTCGACAAAAGCAAATCTAAATCATAAATCTGAGAGGATGATTTGCGGGGGCGAGGATAAAAAAAGGGAGGAAAATACATTTATGAAACATGCAAAAAGCTGGCTGGCTCTCGGACTGGCTGCCGTGATGACCATCGGTATGGTTGGCTGCGGCAATAAGGAACAGCAGGAAACGAAGGAAGCTTCCAAAAGCGGCGCTGAGTCTTCTCAGGTAGTTGAAAGTTCTTCCAAAGAGGAAACACCGGAAGTGAAGGATCCTGTCACCTTGGAGTGGTGGTATCGCGGCAACGGCGTGCAGAAAGATACCGAACTGGTAAACGAAGAGTTCAATAAACTTCTGCAGACCTATCCGGGAATGGAACACGTAACCGTACACTTTAACTGCTATACCGCTGCGGATTATGCAAATGCGGTTACCCTGGCACAGTCCGCAGGACAGCAGATTGATATTTTGAACACCGTAAATCTGAACTTTCCGGAGCAGGTAAAAATAGGAACCTACATCACTTTGGACGATCTTTTGAAGGAACATCCGGATCTCTATAATGCACTTCCGGAATGGCTGTGGGATCTGGGCAGTGTGGATGGAGAGGTTTATATTGTTCCGCATTACCAGAGAGCAGCAAGTAAGAATTTTTTAGTCATCCCCAAAGTATACTGGGATAAATATGCAGATCAGGATGCAATCTCGGAAATGTGCAAGAACCCGGATCGCACTGTTGCGGAATGTACGGATATATTGAATGCATATGTTGCAGCTGTTCAGGAAGGAGAGGGGGATACGAAATATGCCGGGGCACCCGGAGGAATGTGGACAAGTTCAATGCAATTAACGGATAGATATGACAATATCTGCGACAATGTTGTGCTGTTTAATGGCGATACGGAGGTGAAATATCTTTATACAACAGAAAAGGCGAAGGAATCTTACGAAGTAGCCGCAAAATGGTATGATGAAGGATTTATTCGTCCGGATGTACTGACAGCAAGTCCGGCAACTCCTGCGTATGCTCACTTGTTGGATCCGGTATTCGAATGTTTTGCATTCCAGAATGGAGCAGGTACAGATGAAGAAGTGAGCGCACAACTTTCCGTGCAGTGCGGGTATGATGTCGTGGCAATTTCCGTTTGGGACAACTACTTTATCCAGAACATTTGGGGAGCCGGCGGAGACGGTATTACTTCGGCATGTAAGAATCCGGAAGAAGCAATGCGTCTGTTAGAGCTAATGGTGACCGAAGAAGGCAAGGAACTCTATAACATGGTGGTATATGGTATAGAAGGAAAGCATTATGAGAAGATCGATGAAAACCATATCAAAACATTGGAGTACGATGGAACGCAGGGAGGTATTGATACATCTTATGCAGCAATGAAGTGGGTTATGGGAAATACTTTCAATGCCTATTTAAACCAGGGATGTAATGAACGGGAAAACGAGATTGCATTGGAAATTAATGAATCTCCGGAAAATGTAGTAAGTGCTATTACAGGATTTCGTGTAGATACGACATTGATTCAATCTCAGCTTAGCCAAATCAAAGCAGTTACGGAAGAATACGCGAATACTCTTATAAATGGTGTGGCAGGAACTGCAGGATGGGAATCCATTTATGATGAGTATGTGGACAAACTGGATAAAGCAGGCTTGCAGCAGGTACTGGATGAAGTTCAGAAACAAGTAGATGCATTTTTGGCAGCAAATAAATAGTTTTACAGGAGACTGGTAATAGCAGGAGACTGCTGATGGAAAAGTGGACTGTCGCTTTGCGGATTTCTATCCTCTAAAGCAACAGTCCATTTGATTCGCAAGGCTATTTGTGCCGCAGACGCCATAAAGTAGCCTTAACCAGATTTCTCCTGTGCGAAAGCGTCTGCGGAATGGGGAAATATGAAAAATAAAGAGAGAATGGAAAAGTATTTAAAAACAGAAGCAGAAAAGTTTGATAGAAAAGAAAGCTTGATAGCCATAGAGGGAAAAGGAGGACCGGGCTATCATACAAAACGAACCGGAAGAATTCATCCGATCAGGGATAGCATCAGCTTTGTTGCTGCAGTACTGATTGCCGGAGAAGAAAAATATTATGACATGGCTATTGCAGGACTTGAACGGATCTGTGAACTTCAGGATGTGAGACCGGACAGCCGCACTTTCGGACTATGGTCTTATTATATGGAAGAAGATGTGGATCATATGATTGCACCGGACTATAACTGGGCAAATTTTGTGGGAAGAGATTTGCTGGCAGTGGGCATTTTGTGTGCAGAGAAGCTTCCGGAGAATCTGAAAAAGCAGTTGCATGAGACGATCCGTAATGCTGCAGAGTGCACCATCCGCAGAAACGTGGGAGCAGATTACACCAATATCAGCATTATGGGTGCCTTGACCATCATTGCCGCCGGCGAACTTTTACAGGATGACAGAATCTTCCAGATCGGAAAGGAAAGGCTTAAAAAATTCTGTGAGTATACCCGAATTACAACCGCATTCAGTGAATATAACAGTTCCGGCTATATCGGAGTGGACTTGGAAGAGATTGCGCGTATGCTGGTGCTTTTCCGGGATAAGGAATGCCGGAAAATGGCAGAAGAATTAAATCGCTACGGATGGGATATGCTGGCGGAACATTACAATCAGTCCCTGCAGCAGCTGACTCCGCCGCAGATGCGGGGATACACCGTTACGGACAATGGCAGTCTGGCAACTCTTATCTACCTGGGAACAGACGGAAAATATGGAAAAATGCACGAAGAGTGTGCACCACCGGATGTTCTGTTGTATCAACCGAAATGTCCTGAAGAGCTATTGTATCGTTTTGAAGAGAAGGAAAAATTTTGGAAGAATACTTTTTATCATAAAAATGACATCCGCAAACCGGGAGACGACGTAACTATCATCCGGGAACTGGACAGTCCGGATCTGCAGGCCTATTCTTATAAAACGCAAGATTATTCCATGGGCGTCTTTGGAATCTGCGACACCTGGGTGCAGAGAAAGAATGCAATGGTGATCTGGGATAAGGAAAAGCCCAAGACCTTCCGGGTAAGAGGCATTCATAATAACTATGATTTTTGCTCGGGAATGGTATATGCTGCGCAGGCTCGGAATCGGATGCTGGGACATTTGGGACTGGTTACCGACCGTGGAAGTTTTCATTATATTCTGGATAAAGTCAAAAACGGCATTTATCAGGTAGAAGAATTGTGCTTCCGGTTTGAATTGGACGGGAATACGGAAAATCTTCAGATAAAAGATGAAAAAGCGCAAAAAAGTGGACGGAATTTCGTGATAGAAGACAGAAATCTTTTCATTCGGCTGCATGTGGAGAAGTGGATCTTTGACGGAAAAGAGGCGCCGGTTTACCTTTCGGAGGATAAAAAGGCGGTTATCCTGGAAGGGTACAGAGGACCGGAGATTACACTGGATACCAATAAACTGGGAGATACTTACGGTATCTTTACCATGAGCGTGGAACAGGCAAATGGTCGGAACGCTGCAGAAAATTTGGATATTGCGGGGGATCGAGATATTGCGGAAGAACGAAGTACAGCAGAATACCGGAACAAAATCCATGATATGGATCAAGAGAGCGGATTCGCGAAGACAGAGCAGGTACAGGTAAGGACTCTTCCAGGCGGGAAAGTAAGGTCGGAGTGGAACGGTATGAGTGTGACTTCTTCTATGGCGGCAGTACCTTACCGGAAAGCATTGGGACTGGATGCACCTTCCTATGAAAAGATGCAGTCACAGATGCAGACGATCCTGGAAAAGATGAAGGGAATGGAGGCAGACGGAAGCGTAGAGGAAACCTGCCCCATCAGTATCATTTCCATGGATGCCTGGGAATGGCCCCAGGGTGTAGCATTGTTTGCCATGTATCAGTATTACAAAGAAAGCGGCGATCAGTCTGTTTTAACATACCTTAAGAACTGGTTCGACCGCCAGATTGAAAAAGGACTGCCGTCCCAGAATATCAATACCACCTGCCCTATGCTCATGCTGGCATGTCTTTATGAGGAGGAGAGGGATGAAAAATACATTCCGCTTCTGCAAAAGTGGCTGGATGGAGTAATGTATCAACTGCCCCGTACGCCGGAGGGAGGGTTGCAGCATATTGTCAGCGGAGTTCTGAATGAAGGCCAGCTCTGGGATGATACCCTTTACATGACGGTGCTGTTCCTTGCGAAGATGGGAAAAGTACTGGGGAATGCTTCTTATATTCAGGAAAGCATCCGCCAGTTCATGGTTCACATTAAGTATCTGTCGGATGTCAAAACCGGACTGTTTTTTCATGGATGGACCTTCCTGGGCAATCACCATTTTGCAAAAGCTTTATGGGGACGCGGAAATTCCTGGTATACGGCAGGACTGGTAGATTACCTGGAGTGCCTGGATGGAAATGAAGGCGTAAAGAAGTTCCTCTTAACAACGCTTCTAAGACAAGCGGAAGCACTTGAAAAATATCAGGATAATACCGGCGGGTCCGGCATTGCCGGACTTTGGCACACCCTTTTGGATGATCCGGATTCTTATCTGGAAACGTCTGCATCCTGTGCGTTTGCTTACGGACTTTTAAAAGCCGTACGCAAAGGCTATCTTCCCGCAAGGTTTGCCCAGGTCGGGGAAAAGGCAGTCATGGGTGTGATGGAGCAGATTGCAGAAGACGGCACGGTAAACGGTGTTTCTTATGGAACTCCGGTATTTGCTACGCTGCAGGAATATAAAGAAGTTCCGATTTGTCCGATGCCTTATGGACAGAGTATGGCATTGATGATGCTGGTGGAAGCGTACCGGATGAAAGAAAATGATATCTGAAAATCTTGCCGGAACCGTGACAAGCAGGATACAAAACGGTGCAGATGTAATGAAGCTTTGCTGGAAGCTGACGGATTATGTTGATAAAATAGAAGAAAGATAGAAAAGTTTGTAGGATGAAGAAAGGTGTGATTTATCATTATGAAAAAGAGACAGCAAAGAAAGAAGGAAGCGCCGATGGAAACTACCAATAGGAGAGGAAGTAAGGTAAAACGCAGGGAAACGTTTCATCTGGATCTGATGGTATTACCCGGTTTTTTACTGCTTTTGCTATTTAATTACGCTCCGATGCTGGGACTGCCGATTGCTTTTAAGGATTATAATCCCAATCTGGGAATTATGGGAAGCCCGTGGAACGGCTGGGAGAATTTCCGCTTTTTCTTTGAGTCTCAGGATGCGGTTCGTACGATACGAAATACGCTGATGTATAGTGTGACTTTTTTGATTCTGGATCTGGTCTGCGGAGTGGGACTGGCTTTAATGTTTTATAATCTGCGTTCCAGAAAAGCTCTGAAAGTTTATAATACCATCGTAATATTACCGCGATTTATGTCAGCGGTCATCATAGCTTTTATCGTTTATATCATATTGAACCCTACTTATGGTCTGCTCAATCATCTGATCACTGCATTAGGAGGGAGCAAGGTTCAATGGTATTCCCAGGCATCTTATTGGCCGGTTATTTTAACGATTACTCACATTTGGCAGACAGTAGGTATGAACAGCATTGTTTATTATGCTTCCCTGATGGGACTGGATGAGGCACTTTTGGAGGCGGCAAGACTGGACGGAGCGTCCAAATGGCAGGAAACTTGGTATGTGGTCATTCCTCATCTGATTCCCGTTATGGTGATTACTACCATTCTGGCAATCGGTCGGCTTTTCCAGGGTGATTTCGGCTTGTTTTATCAGGTACCGAAAAATGTGGGTCTTTTGTACGAAACCACAGATGTCATCAACACCTATACCTATCGGGCGCTGCAGTCCGGTTCGTTTGAAAAATCAACGGCAGTCGGTTTGTTCCAGTCCGTAATGGGTGCGGTTCTGGTTATTATTACCAATAAAATTGTTCAGAAGATCAGTCCGGAAAACAGCCTGTTCTAGGGAGGGGATAGTTATGAATCAGAATAAAAAGAAGAAAAATATAAAAGGGCAAGTGGTTTTACATATCCTGTTTCTGCTGATGTCGGCAACGTATGTCCTGCCGTTTTTGATGGTCATATCGGTATCTTTCACGGATGAAACGGCATTGATCCGAGACGGCTACGGTTTGATTCCATCCGTTTTTTCGACGCAAGCATATGAATCCGTATTTAGGGATCCCACCCAGATTTTAAATTCTTATGGGACGACGATTATTTTTACGGCAGCGGCTACTTTTTTAGCGGTTCTGGTAATGGGGATTATGGCTTATCCTCTGTCGAGACCCAATTACAAGCATAACCGGTTCGTATCCTTATTTGTTTTGTTTACCATGCTTTTCAGTGCAGGAATGGTACCGAGTTATTTGTTGATCGTGAAATATCTTCATTTAAATAACACCATTTGGGTTTACATTCTTCCGGGATTGGTAAGTGCTTATAACCTGATCGTTATTCGAACCAATTATAAGAGTCTGCCGGATGAGTTGATTGAGGCGGCCAAAATCGACGGAGCCGGAGAGTTGTTTATCTGTTTTAAGATTGTAATGCCGTTGTGTAAGCCAGTATTGGCAAGTATCGGATTCCTGTTCCTGGTAAATAAATGGAATGACTGGATGAGTTCCATGCTTTATATTACGAAGCCGCAGCTTTATTCTTTGCAGTATATGTTGCAGAGGATATTGAATGAAGCACAATTTCTAAAACAATTGGCAGATGCCGGTACCTTGAATGCAGGAGAAGTTTTCCCGACGGAAAGCTTCCGTTATGCCATGGCAGTGGTAGCAGCCGGGCCGGTTCTGATTGTCTTCCCGTTCTTCCAGAAGTATTTTGCAAAAGGTCTGACACTTGGAGGAGTGAAAGGGTAGGCAGTGCGAAAAAATTGGATAGCAGCAGTGAGCTGTTTTGACAAAAGAATCCGGTAATTATATGTTTTTGCAAGGGCAGTGTTCTTCTTTAAGGGGAGAACAACTGCCCTTTTTAATCTTTTCAGGGCTTGTAGCGGATTGGTATGGAAAGAAGCTCTCGGACACGTACTTCCAGTACTTTCTCAATCGCAGCCAAATGATCCTCCGGAAGGTTTAAGTGAGGATGTCGTTTGAAGCGGAATCCGATCATGCGACGCAGCTGCTCCTTTTGGCTGGCTCCCATTACTTCTGCACATACTTCTTCGAAACTGATGTTATAGGGATTCGAACGAGTCCGTGCATACTCATCAAGTACCGGAATATCTTCTTTGCCGGCATAGCAAAATAGGGATAGACCATTATCAAAAACAGGAGCAGGTGCAAGGATTTCCCCGGTATGATTATCTCTGAGTATACCAAAATTACCAAAGTGACGGTCTTCGTTGTAGATCAGTGCATCAAATACCAACATGCTGCGAATTTGTTCCGAGAAATTTCGTCCTTTGGAATCATAATATTCAAGACATTTTTGGAGACCTCCGCTTTTTAAGATTCTGCCGATGGGGATATAAGAGATATCCTTGCTGGTAAATAAAGCACACTTGGATGCTGTAATTCCTTTCCAGTTTTCAAGATCGTAATGAACTGCATTTAACTGCATGGTTTCTGCAATTTGTGAGGCATAATATTCGCAATATGGTTCCCTGCCTGCATTGGAAGCCCCGCAGGTTCCGCCTTTGTAAAGGTAGATACCGTCATTTTCTATATACCGCCATGCTTTTGGAAGCATGCCGTTTGTAGTCAGTTCCGGAGAAGTGGTGAAAGCCTGCTTGCTTTGTCCGGCACCGGTGTATGCCACAAGAGCCAACATTTCAGAGAAACGGTTCTCATATAGATTGTATTTGTCGAACGTCCCATCAAAATCTGCCGGGACAACCCAGTAGCTGTCATTCAGGGAAAGACCTTTACACACATCAATAATTCCCTTGGTATCGTTGTGACTAAGCCCCAATGTTTTGAGAATTTCGTCTACAAAGGTTCGATTTTTAGGGATGACACGTCTCTCAAGCCATTTAATAATTCCCTCTTCGGTTCGTTCCATGTCAAGAGGCATAAGATGTTCGAAAGCAGTATTCACATTTATAATTTCAGCGACAAGACCCTCCAGGCCGCGCTTTTCCATAGAAAAGCGTATCAATGCCGTATCATAGATACGAAGACTGTAAATATTATTCATCGCTTCCTCCTATCTTCGATCAGCGAAGAAATCTTTTCCTGTTCCATATGCATGTTAACACAAATGATAACAGCAGACAAGAGGATAGTAAGAAAAACAACGGATAAAAAGTGCAGGTTATTAAAATTTCAGAAACAAATTGCATGATACAAACGCTTGTGGTACACTATAAGTGAGAGGCACCTTTCTGCGTTTAAGTGTTAGATTTGTATGGATATTATATCGACAATAACTTAAAGGAAAGGAAAAATTAATTTGTATCAAATAAAATCTAATATGGAAAAAGCATTTCTCCAAAAGACAGGGGAAATTGCAAGAAAAACTGTAAAAGACAGCGTATTTACGGATCTGTTTCAAGAGCCGAAGTATCTAATACAGCTCTATCGGGCATTACATCCGGAAGATCGGGATGTAACAGAAGAGAGCATCCGCAATGTAACGATTAAAAATATACTGTTGGATCAGTGCTACAATGATTTGGGATTTTGCATTGGAGACAGACTGATCATTCTGGTAGAGGCTCAAAGTACATGGACGGTGAATATTGTGGTTCGCGGTCTTATGTATCTGGTGCAGACCTATCAGGAGTACAACGAGAGAACGGGGCAGAATTTATATGGCAGCAAGCCTGTGAAACTGCCGAAACCGGAACTGTATGTAATATATACAGGTGAACGAAAGACAAGACCTGAGTATCTATATTTGTCAAAAGTATTTTTTAACGGAGAGGAAAGCGCCGTTGAAGTGAAAGTAAAGATGATTTACGATGGCGAAGAAGGAGACATTATAAATCAGTATGTAACCTTTACCAGAATTTATAATGAACAGGTGAAGCGATACGGAAGAACCCGGGAAGCTGTGTTGGAGACAATAGCGATTTGCAAGGACGAAAATGTATTAAAAGAGTATCTGGGAAGCAGAGAACAGGAGGTTGTGAGCATTATGATGTCGTTGTTTGATGATGAATACATTTTGAAGACCTATGTTGCTGATAAGGAAAAAGAGGCAGCTAAGAAAGCAGCTAAAACAGCAGCTTTAAAATTTTACAAAAAAGGTGTATCCATAGAGGATATTGCAGATTCGCTTGATGTACCCAAGGAAGAAGTAGAGGAATGGCTTGGGCTTTCCTGTAAACAGAATGGATGAAGAATCCGGTATTCAATCTTTTATATTAAATTTGGATGAGTAACAATCGAGCATTTTTATGTAGCAAGTAGATTGGTAAAATTCGCACCACTGGTGCGAGAAATGGAGAACAACTGCCCTTTTTAATCAGCCGCGTCCTTTCAGGGTCTGCCGGTACTGCCCGGGTGACATCCCGAACCGCTTCCCGAATCTGCGGATGAAATTGGCATAGTCGGTAAAACCGGATTCCTGGCAGATCTGTGCTATCGCCATATCGGAAAAAGTAAGCAGCTTATGGGCATAGGAAAAGCGCATATCATCCAAAGTTTCTTTAAAGCCGCAGCCGGTTTCTTCTTTGAAAAGCCGGGAAAAGTATGTGGGAGTAAGGCCGGTATAGGCAGCGGCCTCCTCCAGCGTGATGGCATCCCGGAAATGGTTGAGCAAATATAAAAGTGCTTTTGAGCGGAAAACATTCTCTCCGGAAGCAGAGAGGCATTTTAATTTGCCTATTTTACAGAGCAGACAGTTTAGCAAAAGGGGCGCATAGGACGGATCCTGCATATGCCCGGTAAGCTCTGAAAACAATCCTTCCAGATAAGCTTTGTCCCGGTCAGGAACAAGACAGACAACCGGGGCGGGAGAATTTTGCACGGGAATATTTTGCACGGGAGCATTTTGCAAAGGAATATTTTGCTTTTGAGCAAAAGGTTCTTTTTTGTCGGAAAAATCGGTCAGATCCGATAAAATGGCGGCTTTTGCAATGCTTCCGGAGAAGATGACGTTATAGATCTTTGCATTCTGCGGCTTCACACAGTGGAAGTTCGCAGGCGTCATAAAAAAGAGCATACCGGGAGCAATTTCATACGATACGTTGTCTATGATATATTCCCCACTGCCGGAGAGGATATATTCGATTTCAAAATAATCATGCCAATGGGTTTCATAGTCGTGCAAAAGGGTACGTAAATCCGCACTTAAAAGCTTGTTCTTGATTACGGAAGAAGCAGTATATCGGTTCATCATCCTGTATCCGGTCTCCTTCTTTTCTTGATTTTACGCTTGACGCATCGAAATTTACCTTTTTCGCAATCCTGGTACACCGTCCTGCAAATAACCAGACCAAATAACTTGCCTGTTATTGATCCGGTTATTTCTTGTACGTTGTACTAGGTTATGCATCTACTATGTCACATTTTTCAAAAAAAAGCAACTCTATCATAAAAAAAGCAAAGACATTTTGTTTCGGAATCCGTACAATAAAAAGGAAAGATTTTAATGCAAAGGAGCAGACAAAGAAATGAAAACGGAAACCGGAAGGAAAATAACAGATTGGAAATTGTTATATGCAGCCAATGAAACCCTGGCTGGGAAAGAATTTTCTACGATCGCGGAATTGGAGCAGTCAGGCTATCCTGTCATCCCGGCACTTGTTCCGGGAAACTTTGAAAAGGATCTGATGAGGGCAGGAAAGCTGGAGGATTTATATTTCAGTACGAATACTTTAAAAGCGCAGCAGCTGGAAAATATGCATGTGTGGTATTTTACGGAATTGGAATGCAGCAAAACGGAGACAGGATCAAAGATCTGCTTTGAAGGAATTGATACGGCTGCGGATATTTATCTGAACGGCAGCTTGGTAAAATCCGTGGAGAATATGTATGTTCCGGCTACGATCGAGCAGGGAATCCGGGAAGGAAAAAATGAGTTAATTGTACATATCAAACCGGCCTGTCTGGTGGCTGCGGGAAGAGAGCTTACACCCCACGAGTATGCATTTGATTATAATTATGAGTCTCTGACGATTCGAAAAGCTCCCCATATGTATGGCTGGGATATTATGCCGCGAATCGTTTCGGCAGGTATCTGGAAGGATGTTTTCCTGATACCGCAAAAGAAGGATGAAATCGAAGATATTTTTCTGCATACCGTCAGCATTGACCTTGCAAAGAAGACGGCGGCAATCCGATTGACCATTCAGACAAAATTAAGCGGTGACTTTGCACGGGAATACACGGTGACGGTGAAGGGAAAATGTAAGGATAGTTCTTTCGAGACAGAATTTATCCTGCGTAATCCGGCATTTGCCGTAAATTTTAATGTGGAGAACTGCAGATTCTGGTGGCCGAAGAATGCAGGAGAGGCAGAACTTTATGATGTGGAAGTGGTTTTGCGTCATGGGGATATTTTATGTGATACTTACCGGATGAAATTCGGAATCCGCACTGTTGAACTGGATAGAACGGATGTGACGATTATTACGGAAGAAGGCAGAAAGGGGGAATTCTGCTTCCTTGTAAACGGGAAAAAAGTGTTTGTGCTGGGAACCAACTGGGTGCCGCTGGATGCGTTCCATTCCAATGACAGCAACCGGCTTCCGGAAGCGCTGGCGCTTTTGGATGATATCGGTTGCAACATGGTGCGCTGCTGGGGCGGCAACGTCTATGAATCGGATGCATTTTTTGCTTTCTGCGACAGCCGCGGGATTATGATATGGCAGGATTTTGCCATGGGCTGTGCCATTTATCCCCAGGAGGAAGAGTTTGCGGACAAATTGCGCAAAGAGGCTGTTTATCAGGTGAAAAGGCTTAGGAATCATGCAAGTCTTGTCCTGTGGGCAGGAGACAACGAATGCGATGAGGCATACTATCGCGGCTGGAGCGGAGAGAAGAGCAATCCCGGAGAAAACCGGCTGACAAGGGAGGTTCTGCCGGAGGTGATCAAAAGGTACGATGCGGGAAGGCCGTACCTTCCCAGTTCTCCCTATATCAGCGAAGCCTATTATCAAGGTGTGCATGGTAAGGAAGAACCGGAATTGCCGGAAAATCATCTGTGGGGGCCGAGAGATTATTTTAAGGGGCCTTATTACCGTGACACTTTCTGTCATTTTGCAAGTGAGATCGGGTACCATGGATTTCCGGCAGTGAGCTCTTTGCAAAGATTTTTAAAGGAACCGGAGAAAATTTTTGAACCGGACGGCATGCCGACAGAAGAGTACCTGGTACACGCCACGGCCATGGAGAATAAAAAGGGAGCGCCGTATACCTACCGCATCCAACTGGCTTATGACCAGGTGGTGACTTTATTCGGAAAAGCCTGTGAGAATCTGGAGGATTTTGTGCTGCAAAGTCAGATTTCCCAGGCGGAAGCCAAGAAATATTTTATTGAAAAATTCCGGACATCCAAATGGGAGAGAACAGGGATCATCTGGTGGAATCTGTTGGACGGCTGGCCGCAGGTTTCCGATGCGATCGTGGATTACTACTTTACGAAAAAGCTTGCCTATTCTTATATCAAACGTTCCCAGCAGCCGGTTTGCCTTATGGGCGGAGAAGAAAAGGAAAATACAGTGCCTTTGTATGCGGTGAATGACAGCCCGCAGGAGATTTCTTTGAACTATACCGTATACCGGATTCTTGATGGTAAGAAAGAAGCGGCACACGTCGGCAGCGCAGTGCTTGCGCCGGATACGGCACAGATTCTTAAGGAACTGCCGCTGTCAGACCGGCAGGAATGCTTCCTGTTTACCTGGGAATATGGCAAAACGAGAGGATGTAACCATTACTATACAAAGCTTTTGAAGATTGATTTTGAAGAGTACAAAGAAGCGATCAGGATGTGCGGTTTTGGGATGGCATTTGATATTTAAACGTGTGTAACCTGTAAACAGAACAGGTGAGGAACTTCATAATTATATGTTTTGGGCAAGGGCAGTGTTCTTTCGGAAAGAGAGAACGCTGCCTTTTTTAAATAGGGATTTGTTGCTTTCAAAATAAATTGCATGATACGGAGGCTTGTGGTACACTGGTATCAGAAAATGGGGTAAATCTGTTCAAGGTTAGGCTAAACGGCTATTTGTGTCGCAGGCGTCACAAAGTAGCCCTTGATCAGATTCCTCCGATGCTAAAGCGTCTGCGGAATGGAGATTAGAATGGTACATTATCACAAATTAAATGAGGAAAAGGCAGATTTTCAGGCTGCCGTAGCAAGGCACAGTGCGGACAAAACCGTTATTTATAAAGAAGTGGAAGGACAGCCGGTCCGGCTGGGATGGTTTTTCCCGAAGCAGTTTAAACTTAAAAAAACGTCAACCGGGAAGCTGCCGACATATCCGTTGTTTGTCATGGTGCACGGAGGCGGCTGGAGCGGTCATAAGATTTTTGAGGATCAATCCTGCTGGCAGGGAGATTATCTGGGATATCTGGCCAGGTATTTCGCTGACAGGGGTTTTGTCTGTGTAAGCGTGGATTATCGGCTGATCCGTGAAGATGGACAGGCGCCGGGATATGGAATTTTGGAATGTTACGAAGATTGCTGCGATGCCATGGACTTTATTTTCTCCAAGGCAGAAGAGTGTGGTCTTGACAAAGAGCGCTGCTACCTTCTCGGAGAATCAGCAGGAGGACACCTGGCAGGAGCTTTGGCAACCTTTCATTATGACAGAACCTATTCCTTTAAAAAGGCATTTCTGGTCAATCCCATTACCCATTTTGAAGATTATTGGGGGCGCTTTGTTCCGACCGTCAGCAAGCATCCCCACCTTGCACCATTGACACTGCCGGAACGGAAAAAGTTCCTGGCACCCTTATCGCAGATTACCGGAAATACCTGTGATGTGGTATTGATCCATGGGGAAGAGGATACCGTAGTATCTCCTGAACATGCAAAGGCATTCTATGACAAAAGGAAGGAGTTCCCGGGAGAATGCAAACTGCATCTGATTGAAAAGACCGGACATGCATTTTTACTGGCGGAATACACCATACAATTGGAGGCCTGCGGAATCGGGATACGGATTATTGAGGAAAATCTGTAAAAACATATCTGCCCACATGAACGCTTGTCTGATAATAGTAACAGTTCAGACGCGCCATTCGCAAAACTTTCCGCATGCTTCGCAGCTGCTTTTGCTCATTACTTGGCGCTAAGTTCAAGCATTCATGCAGACAGATTTTCATGCAAGCATGAAATCTGCCCACATGAATGCTTGTCTGAACTGTTATGGAAAATAAAAAGAAAAGAGGATGAGGAAGCTATGGAACGGAAACCGAAAGAGATTTATTATGAAAATGCAGCAAATACGGTAATTGCCAATTTAAAAAAGCGTCAGATGGAAGGATATTACTGTCCGGATTGTCAGACTGCCGTAAAAAAAGTACTGGAACTGATTCCGGAAGGATCTTCCATCGGCTGGGGCGGAGCTATGAGCCTGGAGGAATCCGGGTTAATGAAAGCTTTGAAAGAAGGAAATTATCGGCTGATTGACAGAGCGCTTGCAAAAAGTCCGAAGGAAAGCAAGGAGATCTTTGCGCAGATATTCGGAGCGGATTTCTTTTTGATGAGTACCAATGCAATTACGCTGGACGGTGTTTTGGTCAATATGGACGGAAGAGCCAATCGGGTATCCTTTTTGTGTTACGGACCGGAACATGTCATCATTTTGGCAGGCGTCAACAAGATTGCACCGGATCTGGACAGCGCAATTAAGAGAGTCAGAAATGTGGCATCTCCTGCCAATGCAGTTCGGCTGCAAAGAAAAACTCCTTGCGCGATTACCGGAAAATGTGCAGACTGCCAGGCACCGGACTGCATCTGCAGCCAGCTGGTTATTACAAGACGCTCCCAGGTGAAAGGAAGAATTCAGGTTGTACTGGTGGGAGAGGAGCTGGGATATTGAAGATTATTGTATGTATTAAGCAGCTTCCGGACGGAAGCCTGAATCCTTTTGATACCAGTGCATTGGAGAGTGCGCTGCGGATAGAGGACATCTGCCGGCAAAAATCGCAGCTTTGCGAAATTACGGCAGTAAGTATGGGCAGGCAGGGTATGGCGCCGCTGTTAGAGGAGCTTACCAGACTGGGAAATATCAAAGGAGTACTGCTGAGTGATAAAGATTTTGCGGGAGCGGATACCCTTGCCACGTCCAAAACCCTGGCAGCCTGGATAGGTAAGCAGGATTATGACCTGATTCTTTGCGGACGGCAGAGCATTGACGGAGAGACGGCGCAGGTAGGACCGGAAATAGCGCAAATGCTGGGAATTCCGGTAAAGACATGTGTACTGTCGGTGGAACCTGCAGCCGGGACGGAAGCGAATGAAAATGCAGGATCAGGTGCTGAAACCGAAGCAACTGCAGAGACAACGGACAGGATAGTATGTCATACCAGAACCGGTACAGAGCAGGTTGACCTGCCTTGTGTGGTTACCATGGAGCGCTCAAATGTACTGCGTTTCCCGAGTTTGTGGGCAAAGAAGAAAGAAGTTCTTGTACAGAATCGGGAAGATTTGGGGATTCCTGTGCAGGAATGCGGTCTTAAGGGTTCGCCCACCAGAGTGCTGGAAAGCTATGAGAATACCGGCGGGCAGCGAAAATGCCGTTACATACAGGCAGATGAGCTGACTGCAATTCTGGATGCTACGGAAGATAAAAGCAGTGCAAAGCAAGCAGAGTGGGCAAAGCATGGGCAGGATAGGCAAAGTTCCCGGGATACACAGAGTACGGAACAGGTAGAAGGAAGGGAAGGAAACAGGGGAAAGAACGCTGCACTTGCAGGTTTCCGAGTAGCGCCGGGAGAAAAGAAACTGGATGCAATCTGGGTAACAGACGAAGAGCTTTTCACCATCGGCAATATTCTGGCACAGAAAACCGTTCTGGTGCCGTTAAAGGAAGAGAATCTGGAGGCATTCCTTGATAAAGTAAGAAAAGAAAAACCGGCTGTCATTCTGACCCCGGCGGATTGGAAGTCCAGAAGTCTGGCACCGCGTGTTGCGGCTGCGCTGCAGACGGGATTGTGCGCGGACTGTACCGGGCTGGTAGTAGAAGAAAAGGAACTTCATATGATTCGTCCTGCTCTTGCCGGGAATCGGATTGCCAAGATCCGCTGCAGAACATTTCCGGTTATGGCAACGGTTCGGACTGCCGGAAAAAGCCGGGAGGAGCTGGTCTTTGCCATAGGCAAGGGAGCTCTTTCCGTAAAAAATGAGATCATTTCCTGCGCGAAAAAATATCGAGGGACTTTGGCAGCATCCAGAGCCTGCGTAGAAACCGGCGGTATGCCCTATGAATGGCAGGTGGGATTGACCGGGCGCAGTATAGCGCCGAAAATCTATCTGGCTTTTGGCATTTCGGGAGCTGTCCATCATATTGTGGGGATGGAACGCTCCGGAACCGTGATTGCCGTCAATACAGACCCTAATGCTCCGATTTTTTCTTATGCGGATTATGGAATTATAGGGAAAGCAGAGGATGTTCTGAGAGTGCTCTGATTTTCTTTTAAAAAGCTTTTTGAAAGAATACCGGTTCCGATCAATATTTTTTATTTTCCAGAGCGCTTTCCGTATTCTGTACGGCTTTGGCAACGGTCTCGCCGCCATGCAGCACGATATGCGTATACAGCGTATCGATAATCGCTAACTGCGCAATCCGGGAAGACATGGCCAGAATGGTATATTTGGTTTCATCGGCATTGGTATGCAGTACATAGTCGCTGCATTTTACAATAGGGGAGCGTCCGCGGTTGGTAATACTGATGGTGGTCGCTCCGTTTTTATGTGCATAAGCCAAAGCATTTACAATATCAATCGAAGACCCGGAATGGGAAATGGCCAGAACCACGTCTCCTTCTCTTAAATGAGAGGCCAGGATCATCTGCATATGATTATCGGAACAGGAACAGGCATTTAAACCGGCCCGGATAAATTTATGCATGGCATCCTGGGCAATGGGAGCAGAGCTTCCGAGACCGAGAATCAGAATAGAGCGGGCATGGAGCAGAGCCTGCGCAGCCCCGGTCAGAGCATCCGGATCCAGGGAAGTCTTTGTTTTTTCCAGAGTCAGAATGATGTCATTCATATGCTTGGTATAGATGTCCATGCAGGAGTCTTCCGGATGGATGGATTGGCCGCCGGTAGGACTGTTTCCCAGCTCCTGTGCGATGCTGATTTTCAAAGCCTGATAACCGCTCAACCCCAGCTTTTTGGAAAAACGTACCACCGTTGCATCCCCGCAGCCGCAGGCAGCGGCAAGTTCACTGATGCTAAGCTCCATTAATTCTTCCGGGTGTTTCAGTATCCAGTCTGCAATCTTACGCTCTCCCCGACCGAAAGTGTCCGGCATGCTGCGTATTTTTAATAAAGTATTCTCCATAAGCCTATCATCCTCCGTTGTCCTGCAGTTTCTTTATTGTAACATGAACACATCGTTGTGTCAATTCGACATAGCTGGCTTTGCAAATGGCGCATCTGAACTGTTACACTTTTTGGACGATTGATGTGTGCACAGCCAGGTCACAATCCGTCACTTTTTCGATAAAAACAGTCGTTGTATATCCATGGGAAATCTGATACAATCATATCAGAAGTGCGGGACGTGAGATCCAATTCGAAGCAGGAGTACAGCATCCGGCAGTACCCGGATCGAAATAGCTGAGGGGCTGCTTCGATGGTGGAGTGTCTGCAGAATGGAGGAGAAATGGACATTAATACCAGAATAAGAAATTTAAGCGTACCGGAAGGAAGAGTGGATGTGGTATTAGATACGGACGCTTACAATGAAATTGACGATCAGTTCGCCATTACTTACCTGCTTTCTTATGCGGAAAGGCTAAACATAAGAGCTGTTTATGCAGCTCCGTTCTTCAATGAGAAGTCGGACGGACCGAAGGATGGAATGCAGAAAAGCTATGAGGAGATTTTAAAGATTCTCACACTTGCCGGACGGAAAGTACCGGTCTGTAAGGGATCGGAAAGTTATCTTGCCGGGGAAAAAGAGCCGGTTCTTTCTCCGGCAGCGGATCATCTGGTAAGACTGGCCGGAGAATATTCTCCGCAGCGTCCGTTGTATGTGGTGGCAATCGGCGCCATTACCAACGTGGCTTCCGCGCTGCTTCTTGCTCCGGAGATTGCGGAAAATATCGTGATTGTATGGCTGGGAGGGCATGCCAGACATTATCATGATACGGCAGAATTCAATATGATGCAGGATGTGAAAGCGGCAAGAGTCGTTATGAAAAGCGGCGCTCCTTTTGTCCAGCTTCCCTGCGCGGGGGTTGTGGATGGTTTTACCATATCCGGTCCGGAACTGGAATACTGGCTGAAGGGCAAAAATCCCCTGGCAGATTATCTGGCGGAAAATACGATTCAGGAAGCGCAAAAGTACGCTTCCGGGACTGCCTGGACACGCTGCATCTGGGATGTGACCGCCGTTGCCTGGCTTGTTAATGTCAATAACCGTTTTATGCTTTCGCGCCTTGTGCCGACCTATCTGCCGAGCGATGATAACTTCTATATGGTAAATGATAATGCACCGCTTCAACGCTATGTTTACAGTATTAAAAGGGATGCTCTGATGACAGATCTGATGAAACGGATTGCGGATTTTTCTTTATCATAAAAACGAGGGGAGCGATAACTTACGAAAACTTATTCGACAACAACGAAGATTTTGAATTTCGGTTCCTGCAACATTGATTATGTTTATTCCCTGGATCATTTTGTGACGGCGGGAGAGACGGAAAGCACGGAAAAAATGGAAGTCTTTCCGGGAGGAAAGGGCTTAAACCAATCCATTGCCCTGGCCAGAGCCGGTGCAAAGGTATATCATGCCGGATTCCTGGGCGAGGACGGAGGGTGGCTTCGGGAACTGCTTTTGGAAAATCAGGTAGACGTGTCCTATCTGCGGAGTGTGGAAGCCAAAAACGGACATGCGATTATACAGGTAGATGCAGAAGGAGAAAATGCGATTTTTCTGTATCCCGGTTCCAATAAAATGCTCACGGAAGAATACATTGACAGTGTTCTGGCGGATTTTTCAAAGGGCGATATTTTGCTTTTGCAGAATGAAATCAATAAAGTGGATTCTATTATAGAAAAAGCTTACAAACGGGGAATGAGGGTGGCTTTCAATGCTTCGCCCATTCATGAAGAAATCCGGAAGGTAGATCTGTCGAAACTGTCATACCTATTGGTAAATGAAGTGGAGATACGTGCCATAAGCGGCAGAAAGGAATATGCGGAAGCGTTAAATGAGCTTTGCCGGACTTATCCGCAGCTTTGTATCATGCTGACCATCGGAAAGGGCGGCTGTATCTATCGGACACCATCCGGGGAATATTATCAGAGCGCTTTTGACTGCAAAGCAGTGGACACCACAGCGGCCGGAGATACCTTTACCGGCTATTTTCTGGCAGGAATCGCCAAAGGCGAAGAGATCCCACAGACACTGCGCCTTTCCTGCGCCGCAGCAGGAATTGCCGTATCCCGAAAAGGTGCGGCTCCTTCTATCCCGCAGCGACAGGAAGTTTTGCAAAGTCTTCCTGCCATGAAGGAAATTTCCAAAAAAAAAATTCCCTGAACCGACAGATTGAAAGTTATATCGATACTCACATAAAGACGGCGAATCTGACGGAATTGGCAACAGAACTTGGCTATTCCGGGGCTTATACAAGCAGACTGATCCGCAGACTGTACGGCGAACCCTTTTCCGAACTGCTGCAGAGAAAACGGTGCGCACTGGCGGCCCGGCTTCTTGGAGAAACCGACATGCCCGTAGGGGCAATCATCGAAGCCGCAGGCTATGAAAACGGAAGCTTCTTCCGCCGCCGCTTTCGGCAAATCTATGGAAAAAATCCGCTGGAATACCGCCATTTCATGAAACAAAGCAGCGTGTGAGCGCTGAAAGCGCGGTTTTGCGAATGACTCGTCTAAACTGTTTCAGACAATATTTAAAACTACTTCTTTGGCCGGTTCCATTTCCCGTTCGGGGATGGGCTGGTCAAATTTTTTACAATTTATCGCAGTTTACTTGCAATTTACCACTATAAAGAAAAAGTTGAATTTTGTCATAAAAAATCGCTTGAAAAAGTTGCGAATTGCGTCGAAAAGTCCCTTGAAAAAGTTGCAATAGTGCTTTATACTATGTTTGAATTCAGTAAAGAAATATGGAGGAACACTTGATGCTGAAGCGGAAAATGGAAAAACGACTGATGGAATGGAAGAATACATCCGGACGAAAACCGTTAATCGTAAAAGGATGTCGACAGTGCGGTAAGACTTTTTCTGTATTGGAGTTTGCTAAGAAGAATTATAAACATGTGGTTTACCTGAATTTTTTTGAGAATCCGGACTATGCTTCCGTTTTTGAAGGTTCATTGGAGATCGACAATATTGTTATGCTGCTCTCTGCATTGCTTGGTAAGGAAGCGGTTTTTGAAGCAGGTGAAACCGTTTTGGTATTGGATGAAATACAGGATTGCCCGGAAGCACGGACGGCATTGAAATTTTTCCGGATTGACGGACGATATGATGTCATCGGCACCGGTTCTTTGTTGGGGGTGAAAGGCTATGGTAAAGAGCCAAAGTCGGTTCCCGTAGGTTCTGAGACGGTAATCGATATGTATCCGTTGGATTTTGAGGAGTTTTTGTGGGCAAATGGGATATCCGAAGCAGTCATTGCTATGTTGCAGAAAGCACTGGATGCGGAAACACCGGTACCGGAAGCACTCCACAGTCGTATGAAGCAACTCCTGCTGCAATATGCTGTTGTCGGCGGAATGCCGGATGCGGTACAGACCTTTGTAGACAGCAAACAGATGGATGAGGTACTCCGTATTCAACGTGATATTGTGCGTTCTTATGAAGATGATATGGTGAAATATGCTGAAAAGAAAGATAAGTCCCGTATCAAAGAGTGTTTTCAATCCATTCCCCGTCAGTTGGCCAAGGAAAATAAGAAGTTTCAATATTCCGTTGTTTCCAAAGGATCTACTGCCTCCAAATATGCCGGAAGTTTGCAATGGATCGAGGATGCGGGGATTATTTCCCGGTGCTATAATCTTTCCATTACCGAGCTACCGCTGGACGGTAATGCACAGGAGGATACATTCAAGGTATATATGCGCGATATGGGCCTGTTTGTCAGTATGCTGGAGGACGGCACACAGTACGATATTCTGCAGGGCAATCTGTATGGCTACAAAGGTGCTATATTTGAGAACCTGATCGCGGATATTTTTGCCAAGATGGGGCGGAAACTTTATTATTTCCATAAGGATTCCGGTCTGGAGGTGGATTTTGTGATTCGCTATAAAGGAGAATGTACGTTGGTTGAAGTAAAGGCAGCGAGCGGGAATATTAAGAGCACAAAGACAATTCTGAACCACCCGGAAAAGTACCATGTAAGCAGCGCAATCAAGCTGGGCGATTACAATATCGGACGTACCGGCCAAGTGTTGACACTTCCGCTATACATGGCGTTTTTGCTGCGGGCATTGTAAAAGTCGGCATAGTGAAAAAATTCAGACAATATTTAAAACTACTTCTTTGGCCAGTTCCATTTCCCGTTCGGGGATGGGCTGGTCAAATTCATGAAAGGAATTCATGGAAAAATCCCTGCCGGTAAGGAAACGGTACCAGGTAAGCCCGAGAAGGTAGCGGCCAAGGCCGGGACTTGCATGGAAAGAATCCCGGTGGACTTTGGGAACCCCGCGTTTAAGAGCTTCCTGCATAACCTGACCGGAGGGAATGATTCCGTCAGCGCCTACATCCTGAGCCAGTTCGGCATAAGCCGCTTGAATATCTGCAAACATGGAAGCGGCATTGGAATATCCCAGTTCTTTCATTCTTACACAACCATCTTCATAAGCCCAGGTTTGATGGATAAAAATTTTCGTATGCGGGCAATATTTCCGTATTTCTTTTACAATCAAATCAGCGTAAGGCCTGTAGGTCTCATAGTGCGGACTTAAATGGCTGGCCTGCTGGATGGTAACGGCATCCCATTGCGAGGACCCGTTCTGGATCAGAGCCTGTCGGATGGAAACCAAAACACTGCTGCAGGAGCCATTTAACTGCAGTTCATAGGAAGGATTGTCTCCAAGGATATTCAGATAGTGAGTCTGCAAAGAACAGCCTCCGATAAACAAATTTACCGTATCCAGATCCACATTGTCCGCCCTGGCAATCTGATGCAGATAACGTGTGGCATCCTGGGAAAAACTATTGCCGATCGATAAAATTCTCATAGTACCTCTTTTCTGCCGGAAAAAAACCGGTCATGAATCGTTAAAATATCAGTTGCCTGATTTAGGGATATTAAATCAAAGAAAAATCATTGTGTCAAGTCGTTTTTGTGTATATTCACGAGAGAACAGTAAAAATGGTAAGAATTGTATACCTATCTTAGATATTTGTCATATGATTCCGGAAGAGATTATGGTAACATATGCACGAAGAATCTTTGTAAAGATTGAAAAATGGGAAATATAATGAGTGATAAAATGAGCGGACAATTTTCTTTTGATGAAATCTTAAAACCCGGTTGCAGAAAAGCAATTTATCGGGAAGAGGGGTATTTTGTGTGGTGCGGCAGCATCGCAAAGTATCGGAATACATATTACTTATTTTACTCCAGATGGAAAAAGGAACTGGGATTTGATGCCTGGGTAACGGACTCGGAAATCTGTATCGCCTCCTG
>CAKRZO010000018.1 GCA_934433135.1 uncultured Acetatifactor sp.
AAACGGAGAAAGAGGGATTTGAACCCTCGCGCCGCGTGAACGACCTACACCCTTAGCAGGGGCGCCTCTTCAGCCTCTTGAGTATTTCTCCTCAATCTGAATAACGTCTCCACCAATATTTTATCATATTGGTTTCAGTTCATTCAATTGTCTGCCACATTTCGTAGCGCAAGCATTATTATACCCAAATACAGACAGTTTGTCAATCACTTTTTCTTTTTTCTTTTCAAAATGGCACACCTGGCTGCAATGAACCGTTTTTAAGAAAACAAAAGGTCCGTTTCCTGTTGCTTCACAGTTATTTTACTTCATTAATAACCTTTTGAATCCGGTTCTGCACTTCTAAAGCAATTTCTCTGCTTTTCATATTTTTATATTCTTCATAATACATGGGTGGAAGATAATATAATTTTACTGTCACGGGTCTTATGGATTTCTCATCAAAAGGGACAAAAGAATCAATCAATGCGCAGGGGACAATCGGACAGTGAGACATCTGTGCGCTTTTAAATGATCCGCCCTTAAAAGGCAGAAGTTCATTCCCTTTTCTGCTTCTGGTTCCTTCCGGAAATATAAGAAAATTATTTCCTTCCTTCACTCGTTCAGCCATCGTTTTTATCACTTCCATGGACTGCCTCAAATCCTGACGGTCAATTCCGATCGAGCCCATAGCAGCAATTACCTGCTTAAGCAAAATGACATTTGCCACTTCTTTCTTAAAAACAAAGGAAAACGGAACCGGACTGCTTTCTATAAATGCCAGAACATCAAACAATCCCTGGTGGTTTGGGAAAAAAATAAAACCGTTTTCCTTCGGGATATTTTCAAGCCCATGAGCTTCTATAGTCACCCTTCCGGCTTTGTTTGCCTTTTTTGTTACTTTCTTTATATAAGCAAACGATTCCTGATAATTAACAGGCTTTCTTTTTCCGAATTTTCCTATACGGTAAACATAATAAGGTGCAGCAAGAAGCAGCCGCAATACCATCAATATAATACGTCTCACTTACATTCCTCGCTTCTATACTGGCTGATTGCAGATTCATAAAGGTTATTCCCATCGCAATCCATCACAACAATCACAGGAAAATCTTTCACTTCCAGCTTTCTTATGGCTTCCGTTCCCAAATCCTCATAGGCAATCACTTCCGAAGAAACAATCGCTTTCGACAAAAGCGCTCCGGCCCCTCCCACTGCAGCAAAATAAATCGCATGATCTCTTACAATCGCTTCTTTCACCTGTTGTGAACGTTTTCCTTTTCCAATCATTCCCCGCAGTCCAAGATCCAACAGCTCCGGTGCATACTTATCCATTCTGCTTGCAGTTGTAGGTCCTGCCGAACCAATCACTCTGCCTTCCCTTGCCGGCGACGGTCCCATATAATAGATCACATTATCTTTTAAGGGAAAAGGTAATTCCCTGCCCTCCTTAATCGCCTCCTGCATTCTTTTATGTGCTGCATCTCTTGCTGTGTAAACAGTGCCTGTCAGGTAAAGATAATCTCCCGCTTTCAGACTTTTCGCTGCTTCTTCCGTAAATGGTACTTTCAAATATTTTTTCATTTTTACTCTCCGTTCCGCAGGCATTTTCTTTACAAAATTCTATGCACGTGACGATTCACATGACAACAGATATTGACTGCAACCGGCAATCCTGCAATATGTGTCGGATAAGTATTAATATTTACGGCCAATGCAGTAATGGTCCCTCCAAGTCCTCCCGGTCCGATACCGGACGCATTGATCTTTTGGAGCAGTTCTTCTTCCATCTGTTTTACGTAAGGAATCTCTGAGTGGCTGTTTATCGGTCTGGTCAGTGCTTCTTTTGCCAGAAGTGCACATTTTTCGAAGGTACCGCCGATCCCGACTCCTACTACCATAGGAGGACAGGCATTGGGGCCCGCATCTCTTACTGCCGTCAATACCGCATTTTTTACGCCTTCTTCTCCATCCGCAGGCTTAAGCATAAATATTCTGCTCATGTTTTCACTGCCGAATCCTTTCGGAGCCACAGTAACAGATACCTGCTCTCCGGGTACCATCTCATAGTGAATAACCGCCGGTGTATTATCTTTTGTATTCTCTCTCTGCAGTGGATCTTTTACAACCGATTTGCGGAGATAACCTTCCTTATATCCCTGACGTACCCCTTCCTGTATTGCACCTTCCAGGGATCCTCCGGTAAAGTGTACTTCCTGCCCGATCTTAAGAAAGATTACTGCCATACCGGTATCCTGACAAATCGGGATCCGATCCCCGGAAGCAATTACAAGATTTTCCTCCAACTGTTCCAGGATTTGTCTGCCCAACGGTGACTTTTCCTCCCGACCTGCTTTTTCCAGTGCAGCTCTCATATCTTCTGTCAGAGAATAATTCGCCTCTATACACATTTCTTTAACATTTTGTGTGATTTCATCCACAGAAAAATTTCTCATAATAATCGCTATTCCGTCCTTTTTAAGGCTTTTATTCAGTAATTTGTTTTAATATTCTATCCAGTTCTTCCGCTTCCGGTTGAGTCGGTTTCCACAAAATGTGCTGACCGTCATCGTGATAGCGCGGAATAAGATGCAGATGAAAATGCGGTACAGTCTGACCTGCAGCTTCTCCGTTATTTTGCACCAAATTCAAGCCGTCACAATGCAGCTTCTCTTTCAGCAAAAGAGCCATTTTCTTTGCAAGAACCATAGCCTTCGCTGCGGTTTCTTCCGGCAGTTCCAGCAAATCCTTTGCATGTTTTTTGGGCAAGATCAAGGCATGCCCTTTTGTAGCCGGTCCCAAATCCAATATTACGCGGAAATTTTCATCTTCATATAGCGTTCTGGACGGGATCTGTCCGTTCGCAATCCTGCAAAAAATACACTGTTCCATCGTTTTTTCTCCATTTCTATTATTTTTTATCTTTTTTGTCACACAGTCCGTTTTCGTTCTCTTCTATGCTGTATAATGCACCATATTGTTCCTGCAGTAAAACCTGTGATCAATCCCCCCACATGCGCTGCATTATCTATGTTGTAACCGGTAAATCCGCTATAAAGAGAATATCCTATCATAAAAATGACCCTGACAGGCGTTACAGAAACAAACCGTTTGCCGCCGAACAGTACCATAGCAAGAAGCACCCCATCCAGCCCGAAAACCGCACCACTCGCACCAATAGAAACCGCACGATCATTCAGCAGAACTTTGTAGGCTAAAGAAAGAAGATTTCCCCCGATTCCGGACAGCATATAAAACACGCCAAACCGGATATGCCCCAACTCCTTTTCCATCATGCTTCCCATAGCAACCAACAGAAGCATGTTATTAAAGATATGATTTACTCCGCTGTGAAGAAACATTGCCCAGATAATCCGCCCGTATTCTTTTTGCAGAATCACCTGCCTTGCTCCCAGACAACCTGCGTTATACAATGCATCTCCCTTTACCTGACAGGCGACATACACTGCCAGATTCACTGCGGCCAGACCGATACTGACAAAAGGCACATGATCATACCCGGATATTCTTCTGTTCATGTTCTTTCCTCGCTTCCGGTTATACCGGATGGCATACTTCCCTTTTCCGCCATCCTTTCATAAACCCCAACTCTTCAGAACCACATTTACAAAATCGCCTTTTCAAAACTTTTTGGGGATCTTAACAGTTACCATAAACCCTACATAAAGAGTACCACTTCTTTACCCATCCCGTCAATATGTTTTCCTGTAAATCAGTTTTATCCTGCCAACCCGAATCTCGTCCTCCTCTTCCAGTCTACGTTTTTCATACGGCTGCATACGCAATCCATTCTTGAAGGTTCCGTTCGTGGAATTCAGATCCTCAAGGCAATAAAAATCTTCTTCTTTGCTGATTCTTGCATGCATCCTGCTGACAGAAGGATCCTCCAGTATGCAGTTTGCCTCTTCTTTCCGTTTTCCGATCACAATCGGGCACAGATCCAAACAGGTAAAAAGTTCACCATCTTCCCTGAACAATCCCGGAGGCCCGGGGTTTTCCTCATCTTCCCGTATGTATAAAGTTTTTCCGAATTCTTCTGTTTCTTCCTCCTGGCGGGATGCCTGATAAACAAAATTTTCGCAAACACCCATTGCGGCTCTTTCATAATCATTTTCGTCTCCCTGATTCCATTCCTTCGCTCCATTTGCCGCCTGATAACCCGCCAGTTCCTCCTGAATCTGCCGCTGCAGCTGCATCCTTTCTTCCTTCTGCCGCTTTTTCCTTCCTTCAAACAGAAAACGAAATCCGTATTTTTCGCCTTCTTTTCTTCCTTCCAGTCTGTCTGCCGTTTCTTTTCTTATGCCTGCTTCTGCTTTGCTTCCGGTTTCTGCTTCTGGCTTCGTTCCGGTTTCCAACTTTCTTTCCTTTTCCGGCCTGCCGTCTGCCCAAAGTTCGCTTACCGTTTCCTGTTTCAGACCGCCTGCAGGCTGCCCTGCAGCTTCTTCCAGCCCCTTTGCATCCTCATAAATCTGCTCGTCCAGATAGCGAATTCCCAGCGTTTCATACCGTTCATATATCCTATAAACGCACTCAACCAAGGGAGTATCCTCATAATCCACACGATCCACAAGAAAGTCCATTAACTCCTTAAACCCGCATTCGCCTTCATAGTAAGGTATGTAAAAAAGAGAAAAATCATTTTTTTCCAGTTCTTGGTAAATCTGTTCCGGATACCAGATCAGATTCCCATCATTCAGCAAAAACCTTCCCAATTCCCTTTTGATTTTTTTCATACTCCATAAAAAATCTTTTAACCATTTTCTGGTAATTTTTCGTTCCCGAAATATTTGTGCTATGTTTTGAGAAGAAGAAATATCATAATACAAATATGCTTGATTATTGATATATCTCAGGCTGCAGGGAAGCAGTCCCCGGATTCCGCCCCTACTGACCATGCAATATTGGTACTTGCCTTCTTCCGGCTGCTTTTCCAGCAAAATTCTCTCATAATTACAATGCAGGTTCCTTACAAATTCCGTCTTCAGCATCTTCTTTCTTTTCCTCCCAATAGTTTATCGTTTTTCGCAACAACCGTATCATCATACAGGGATCCATACGTCGCGCCTGAATTACAGCAGTGCAGTGAAACCGTCCTTGTTCGGATAATGAAAGAAAAGACAGGAATGGAGCTTTGGTTCTCCCCTTTTTTTCAATACGCACCTTTCCGCCTTTACACTCAAATACACTTTCTTCTTTTGAAAAGGCCATATAACGTTTTAATTCCAACAATGTTTCCTGTTGCTTTACCTTGTCTATCACCTGTGCAGGATCTTCCTGTGTATCCTGTACTGCACGTACAACAAGCGAAGAGGCATCCTGCTCCAGGAGGCATCTGTTGTATTGAAAAAACATACTGTAGATTAAAAACAGATAAACCCCTATTGCAACAGGAAGTATCAACGCAGCCTCTACCGTAAAATATCCGTTTAGTCTCTTTTTTCCCCTATTCCTTTTCCGCTTCACCGAACCGACAACCTTCCTTCCGTGTATTCCCATAATTACTCAAACATACCTATCTGCGGACAAATTTCATCTTCACATAGCTTTGGTACCGATTTTTGCTGACTTTTTCGCCAAGCTTGTAACAGCTCAGATGCATCATTCACAAAGCTAAGTTTGAAAGCATTCCCATAAAATAACGTATCCAAAAAGCCGCTGCCAGAAAAGGAATATACGGAAGCCTTGTCCCACGCTTTGCAAACCGGAATACCAGAAGCGCCAGTGCTGCCATTCCGATCAGAAACAGACTTAAGACCGCTGTTTCCAAGCATTGTACATACGGCAGCACAACCCCCGTAACCATCAGTACTATTCCGTCTGCCTCTCCGATTTTTCCTGTCAGCCGCCCGGCTGCCCACAGCACAATTCCCGGAAGCAGACACAGAAAAAGTCCCATTCCCGTTTCCTGCAGCTCTCCTTTTTCTTTTACCTCTTTCAAAACCGCAATGCACTTTATAACCACTACCGAAATTCCCCCGCCCCATAACATCCATCGTGAAACGCATCTGTCTCTGCTGTCAAAAAAACTTAATATTCCCAAATAAATTCCCATTCCGATTTGTAACAAACAGTACCTCCCCTTTTCATTCCCTTTCTACAAAAACTAAGGTGACGAAGAAACCGCACATCTTGTACAGGGCGGATAACGGTCTTCCGCCTGTGTACGGGGTATTGCCCTCAGGTAGCGAACCAAAGAAGGGCAATTTGTTGTGTTGTGAAATTTTTCCCCGTAAGGAGTTATATACACCTCTCCCGTTTCTTTTTCATTTCCGCACAATTCGCAGCCCCTGTACTTTTTTTCATACGGATTCTGTCCGGTTGCTGCTTCTTTTTTACTGCAAGAAGCAATTACTCTTTTCAGATAGCTGCAAGAAAGACTCTCATGGTAAACTTTTCCGTAAGTGGTAACATAAACCAGATCCGTTTTTTCGTCTTCATCCTTTTGGGGCGGTGCCACACAATAGCCTGTCCATGCTCTTGCATAAAAAACATTTCTTACCCAAAAACCTCTTACGCCGGGCAGCTTACAAAAGGGTCGAAACCGATACAGGAGCCTTACTTCCAGCTCCTCTTCCTCCCCCAAAGGTTCTGTCAGGCAGATAATTCCGTTCGATCCGCCTTCTACCGGAGCACAATCCAGATACTGCTTTCCCAGATCAGACAAAATTACCGCCTTTGTCAGCAACCCGGCAGCCGTCATTTCTCCGATCTGATAAAGCAGGCTTTCCTGATCTTCTTCCTCTGTCACTTCCTGATACAAATAACCCATGACAGCCGCCTGCCTGCCATACTTCCAAAGCGCTGTCTGTATATTTCCGTGAAGCCGCAAAAGTTCTATCGTGGAAGTCAGCTGGATAACAAAAAACAGCATAAGGGGCAAAATGACTGCAGCTTCCACCGTCATGCTGCCCCGATATTTTTCTTTTCTTTTTTTACAGATTTTCACTAAAATCTCCTTCAGGAAATAGACCCGTTTTGAGGTTGGAGGTTTGTTTGCCCATTACGGCAAGGATGGTTCTTTCTTTATTCCTTTCTTTGTCATTTCTACTGTTTTTCTATTTTTCCCGCTCATTTTATTTTCATTGCGCTTTATTTCATTTTCCGATTTATCCGGCTCTTATTTGCTGAAAGAGATCTTACTGCCTACCTATATTCTTCTTATTCGGATTCCTTTCTGAACCCGCATTTCCGAGCAGCTTCGCCTCAAAAAAGCAATGGAAAATCTTCACAGGCGATTTCGGGCGACACGCTTGTCAGTACGCTTTGGTTCGATTCAGTTCTACACTGCTGCCGTAGCAGCTTTCCATCCATACCTCCGCCTGCAGTGCATCAATGCAGCCGTCTATCCGGAAGCAGGAATTGCCCGGAGTCTGACGGATATTCATTTCCACCAAATCCATCATACGAAACGTCTGTTTTTTACCTGCGCTAAGCACCAGTAGAATTCTCAGATAGTCCTCGTATCCCAGCCCGGATCCGCTTTCTTCAGACGAATCCGGTAAATCCGGATCTTTCCCCAATTCTCCCAGAATACTCTCCAGGTCGCTGTGCCAGCTGATCGTATCTTTTAGCAAAGGAACTTTCTTTCCCTGCAGAAGACATTTTACATCATGTATACTTTCCACATAGGCCCATGCCAAAATAATCGCCGTCTGAAACAGAAATTTTAATTCCGGCAGCATGACCGCACCGGAAAGCAAAAGCGCAAGCGCCTCCGCTTCTGCCTGTTTTTCCTGATCGGTCAGCAAGAAAAAAACATTTGCTGCTTCCCGGATTCCGCAGATACGATGAACAATGCTCCTTAAATTGCCAATATCACTGTCCTTTCCGGCTATTACGTACTCTGTCTGATACTTCAGCAAACCTTCTGTCGGCGGGTTTAAGTAATTTCCGGTATAACGCATAATATATTCCTGAAACAAAAGTTTCTCCGTAAAATCTACTCCGGATGTCAAAGGAAGATTGCCTGTATTACTTCCCTGATTTTTACTTCTTTCGCTGATCAGTCCGGACAGATCAACCGCTGTATCAGAAAGCTGATCCGTATCTTCTACGATCAGATATAAAATGCCTTTCCTGCGCTGTGCTTCCAGGGCGGTTGTTGGATTTTCAATTTCAATGGTTACCCAGTCTTCACCGTCCTGAATTTCCATTCCGTTATAGGATTCCAGTTCCTCATCTGCTTTCTTCTTTTCCTCTTCCATATCCTTTTCGTCGAATCCGTTTTCCTGAATGATCTCCAGCCAGCCCCCTAAAAGTTCCAGATAAGCCAGACCGATTTCATCCTTAACCGCCTGCGCAGCTCTTTTTCGAAAAACATCTCCCTCTTCATCCGTAGCCGCACGCACCCCCGTAATCTGCACTTCCTTAAGCTCCATTTTTAAAAGATCCTTTATAATTCCTGTTTGCGTAAGCAAAGTTTTCTCCGGAAGATTATGCTTTAAAAACCCTTCCAAATGCTCTTTGACGACCGTCAGAGACGGTTGCTTCTGGCCATAAGAAGTATCCACAAAGAAGAGATTGTATTGATTTAACATTTCTCTGTGATATTCTGCCAGAATACAATCCAGACTGATATCCGTAATCAGTTCCGTTTCCAGCCGAACGGTATTTCTTCGGATTCCCGTAAACAGAGATAAAAAAAGAGAAATCAAAAGCAGAAGCGTCAAAGCCGCATAAACCGTCATAGATCCTTCCCGCTCGGATTTTTTCTGTTTTTCTACGTAATTTTTCATGCTGCCTCCATCGCACAGACACTTTCCGGTTGAAAAATCGAGCCTCCGCTTTCCGTTCCGATGCCGCAACCGGGGGTCAGATTCGCCCTGCCTGAGATGTGATTTTTGAGAAAAGACTATTTACCAGCTGCGTAATCTGGCTTTTAAAGATAATCACCAGGCCGATCAGTACCACAATAATCAGAATAATTTCCACCGTACCCATTCCGCTTTCTTCTTTCAGAAAGACTTTCCATTTTTTCTGCATATTTTCTCTCCTTTCGTAATTTTGATCGGATGCTGTCTACACCATCTGATCCAGCGCCGGTATCATAATCATCAATAGGATAATTCCCAGTATAATAATCATGGGAATCAAAAGTCCTGAGGAGGCTTCCTCTCCTTTTCGCCGGATGCGGTCCAGTTGTTCATCGGATGCATGCTGTGCTTCCATCTTTAACCAGCTCAGAAGGTCTGCACTGCCTTTTGACAACTCCCGGTTTAATATGGTTCCCAGTCGTACATACTCCGCAACTGCACTTCTGTAGCCCAATCTTTCATAGGCACGCCCCTCCGGCACACCGGA
This sequence comes from uncultured Acetatifactor sp., assembly GCA_934433135.1. Lineage (GTDB taxonomy): Bacteria > Bacillota > Clostridia > Lachnospirales > Lachnospiraceae > Acetatifactor. The sequence continues at coordinate 9,301 of CAKRZO010000018.1, forward strand.
CTGTATCTCTCTGCAGGCAGTCAGTATTTCCTCATAGATCTCCATACCGTCCCGTCGCCCAGTATTTTCCCGCCTGTAAGTCTCGCCGATCCGGAAAAAGGCCCCTCTTATCGTAGCTCCCGCTCCCAGATACAATTCCAGTTTTTCCAAAATCAACGGATAGGAATCCCGGATTCGTTCTTTTCTCTTTTTCCATTTCTGCATAAGATCGATATCTTTTAAGAAAAAACTGCCTCCGGCCGCAGCGACTGTAAGAAGAAAAAGAAGTGTGCTATTATCTTCTTTTTCCAGCTTCCAGGATATTTTTTCACCATTCCAGGATTCCGGCAGTTCCCACTCTTCTTTTGTCTTCTGCTCTTCCTGACTTTTGATAAGTTCTTCTTCCAGCATCCGGTATCTTTTCTCTTCTTCCGACAAAAGAGGCGGCTTTACCGTAACTTCCACCGTATGTTCCCATTCCAGCGTATCATAGCTGACCAGAGCTGTGAGTATAACATCCTCTTTTCCTTCTTTCAGCGGCTCTACCTGTCCATCCTGCCGAATGATCCACGGCTTACTGCTGCTCCAACTGACCCAAAAAGGATATCCTTCCAGAATTTCCGGCAGATTAAGATTTCCTCTTACCTCCTGCAATGACCGGTTATCCGCCGTCATTATTCTCTTTACTTCTTCAAAAAACTCTGCTTCCTTTTCCTGTGCCAGCTCTTCTTCCCACACTTTTTCCTGCATCCGGATCTGGTACGTTCCGATCGTCTCTTTTCCCCGCTGCGCCTTTAGTGTAAGCTCCCGCTCCCCTTGCCCGTATTCCTGTCTGACGATGCTGTTGCCAGTGCTTTCCTGCTGTAAAAAAAGCTGTAACTTTACCATCCCCGCAAGCATACTTCCCAATAACAGAATCAGTGCCATCCAGGCGATTTTTTCCTGATAATAGTCCTCCAGCAGCTGTTCTGCCTGTTCTCCCGGGCAAAGCACTTGCAACTGTTTCAGAAGCTTATCGCACTTTCCGCTCTCCTTTAACTTTTTCGTTAATCCGGTTTTGCGGCAGACAACCTTTCCTATCTTCCGGAAAAGGGGCGGAAGATTTGTCTTCTTTTCACAATCCATTTTTTATTTCTCCGTTTTTTTATCTTCTTTGTCGAAGTTCTAGTTTCTCCACATTTTCATCTCCTGTTCCAGAATCCGCTCTCCAAGAAGATAAGCTCCCACATACGCCGCCATGCAGCCGCTCATAATGCCGATTCCGCGCGGGTTGTAATAAAGGGAGTCAAAGAAACCTTTGTTTATCGCTTCCAGGTAACCGGCAATTAAGAAGGGCATCAGATTCATAACCTTCTGTTCCAGCTTTTTTCCGGCGGATTGTACCATGAGTTCTTCCTGAATACGCACTTTATTCTGAACCATTCCCAAAAAAGCCTGAATCACCGCTTCCACATTTCCGCCGTTTCTCTTAGCCAGCCCGAACACTTCTGCAAATTCCCGAATAGACGGAACAGCACTCCGTTTCCCCAGATCCGCCAATAAAATCTCCAACGATCGATTCATCTGCAGTCCCCGTTTTAACAATACCAGTTCTTCTACAATAAACGAACGGCTTCCATGCAAAAGATTCATATCCCGGACACTTTCCAGAAAGGCATTTTCAATCGAATAGCCGGCTTCCATTGACGTCTTTACCGCCTGCAGGCAATCGCCGAACTGCAGCGTCAGCTTTCTTTGGTCTTCCAAGGCTTTTTTCCTGCTGTCCTTTTTGGTAAGCAAGGTGCCGGCTATAACGCAAACCGGGAAAAAAGCCGGAATGCTGCGGTAAAACAGCCAGGCAAAGCCGCCGGAAACCATACTGCACTTAACAGCCTGCAAGAAAATTTCTTTTCCGCTCCACTTATGCCTTTCATAGGTTCTTTCGCTGTTTCTTCCCGGATCCTTACGGTTGACCGGTATCTCTTTTTTCGCCCTTCCTTTTCGCGGTATGTCATGAATTTTCTCTTTCTTCTGCAAGAACCATGCCTGCCATCTTAAGCTTCTTTTCATTTTTTAACATTCCTTTTTTGACCAGACTTCCCCGTACCTTACCGTCTTCATCCTGTCCTTCTTCCATAAATTCATAAAGGCAGTTTAAGCGGATTTCCTCTCCATCCATTCCGTCTACTTCCACAATTTCCAGCACCTTTCTGGACTGATCTCTGAGTTTTCCCAGATGAACAATAATGTTGATGCCGCCGGTCAATTGCCTTCTGACTGCCGGCAGCGGAATTTCCATCCCCATCAAAATCATATTTTCCAGTCTGGCAAGCATATCGGCGGCACTGTTGGCATGTCCCGTGCTCATACTTCCTTCATGACCGGTGTTCATCGCCTGAATCATGTCAACCGTTTCCGCCCCTCTGACCTCACCCACGATAATTCTGTCCGGGCGCATTCTTAAGGATGCCCGGATCAGACTGCGGATACTGATTTCCCGACAGCCTTCCGCCTGATTCTGTCTGGTCTCCAACCGAACCAGATTCCGGATCCCCTGTATCTGCAGCTCTGCATTATCTTCTATTGTAATCACTCTTTCTCCGGGAGGAATAAAACCGGACAGAACATTTAAGAAGGTCGTCTTTCCGCTGCCGGTTCCTCCGCTGATGAAAATATTGTAGCGGCTTTTTACCAGCACTTTCAAAAATTCCGCAGCCTGTGCAGTTAAGGTTCCCCAGCGCAAAAGTTCTTCTATCGTAATTGGTTTTTCCGGGAAACGGCGGATTGTCAGAATCGGCCCGTTCAGCGCAACCGGTTTCATGACAATGTTGACTCTGGAACCGTTTTTCAGCCTTGCATCCACAATCGGCGAAGCTTCATTTACGGATCGGTTACAGTCGGCAACAATCTGCTGGATCACATCCAGAAGCTTTTCTTCCGACTCAAACCGCCTGTCAAGTTCTTTCAAGTATCCGTTCTGCTCGACAAAAATAGGTGCGGTTCCATTAATCATAATTTCCGTGATACCGGGATCCTCCACAAACATCTGCAGAATATCCAGCCGTCTTAATGAATTAAAGACTTCTCTGCTTAATCTGCTGCGGAAATCCGGCGGATACAGTTTCAGTTCCGCCTCCCCTACAATCATTTCCTCTACCAATTCCTTTACTTCCGCATCCGACATGTCCTTGCTGTAATCCAGCCCGTCCAGAATTTTCTCTCGCAGTTCCTTCTTCCACTGTGCGGCGTCTTTCATCCGCAAATCTCCTTCACGTTTTTCCGGATATAATCAGCCAGTTCACTCTTGGTCAGCTGTTCCAGATTGCAGGGGATACTTTTAAACTTCGGCAGTCTGCAGCATATGGTTTTTTCCAGAATATCCCCGTATTCACAAGCATTCATCAACTGTTCGTACTGCTGCATCTTGTACTTTGCCATAGGATCCTCCCCGCCAATGGTATAAATGCAGCTGCACATTTTCAGAATCTCGAACAGCCCGTGAAGATTGTCGCTTAAATCCAGAATAACATATTCATATTCCCCGGATTCTCCGATTCTTTTTAACATATCCAGCCATTCCCCGGCGCTGACTTCCAACAGATTACTCCCCGCTCTGACCGGCGGTATGTAATCCATTTCCCCTTTTTTCTGCAGAATCGTCTGCATGCGCAGCAAGAATTTTTCCTGATCGGTATTCAAGAAAAAAATCAGATCGGTTAAATCTCTTGTCTGTACTTCCGGCAGTAATTCCGTAATACCGGCATAGTGCTCAAAATTCAGATAAAGAGTCCTCTTACTCTGCGCCATAATCTGTCCCAGTGTTAGGGCAAATGTCGTCTGCAGACAGCGCTTAACGGGAGAATACATCCCGATCAGTCTGGTATGGGATCCGCGAGATAACCTGGGAAGCGCCTTCTGCACTTCTTCCACATAAACTCCCAGAATTTCTTTGTATACATTTTCCGCTTCCTGGTATTTATTGATATTACGGATCTCCGGAAAACAAACTCTTCCGCTTTCATTTAAAAGAATCCGTTTTTCCTGCGGGTAATTCACAGTCAATGCTCTGACTTCCTCCGTATACGCATTTTCCGCAATCAGAACAAACGGAAATTCCGTCTCTTCCCGCTGCAGGGATTTTTTAAAATCCCCAATATCCGTATAGGCATAAACCTCCCAGGGTATTTCTTTGTGTGCCTGCAGAAATTCCGTCATATGCTGCGCATACTCCTCTTCTGTATCACACAATACAAGCCTTACTCCTTTCAATAGCCACCTCCGATCCGGGCAGGCAGTTTTCTCGGAATGATTGCGCCTTCCGTAGCTTTTCTTTTCACACTTTTACTTTACTGCTTCTCATCCTGCTGCCTGCTGTCTTATTGCTGTTACAGTTCTTTCTCAGGATACTTTTACTGTATTGGAAATTCGGGCGGAACACGCCCTCTCAGAATAAATAAAGAACATCTCACGGTGTCTGCAAGACAAGAGTCCTATGTTTTTTGATGACCCTACACCTCTGACGTCTGTAAGGCTCATTATAAACCGCTTTTGTCCGCCTGTCTATAGAAAAGTCCTAAAAAAAATAATTTCGTAAAAAAGTGACAATACTTTGTAGTTTTTCTTTTTGTGAAGTGCTCCGAGCCCAGGAAATACAAGGGTTTTTGCCTGCCAAATAAGTTCCGGGCACGGCATGCGCAAAATTTTGTAAATGCTGCATCCGGGCACGGTTACATTTACCTTTTCATAAATTATTTTCCAGAAATGGAATATTTTGTGAAAATGCGGTTTATACTCTTACTGTGAAACCTTTCTATGCAGAAAAAAGATTTATTGAAACGGGTGCGCACCAAGGCGCACGAAAGAGGTGTCGTTATGAGAATTATTTTCAGTCACAGGTTTTCCACCCCCGATGAACCGCTGGAAGATTACAAGCGTCCCAGTCTGCGGGAAGACATTGAAAAAACCCGCCAGGCGCTGGAAATTGCCTATGCGGGCTTTGATAATGCCGTGGATGCAGATATGATAGACTGCTATATTTATGAAATTAACGCCCTTTTAAAACGCTACCGGCACCTGTCGCAGCTTGCTGCCTCCTCCGAAAGGCTGTCCGGCATCTGCTAAAAACGTAACCGTTTAGACAAGAACACTTGTCTGAACGGTTATTAAAAAGCAAAAATTGCCGCGCCGTATGGCGGAAGGTCAAAACTTATGGAAAATTCCTTTCCGCAGCATGGCTTTTTCACCGCCTGAATTTCTTCCGGAATCCGCCTTTTCCCGCCGCCGAAACGTTCTTCGTCGCTGTTAAGGATCAGGCGGTATTTTTTGCATTTCGGGACACCCACCTGATATTCTTTCCACTCTACCGGAGTCATGTTGATTACAAACAGCAGCTGATTTCTGCATCCCGGCGCCTTACGGACAAAGGAATATACGCTGTGGTCCGCATCATCGGCATTCATCCATTCGAAACCTTCCCAACTGTCATCTGCCTCATGAAAGCTGCGGTATTTTCGATACAATCCAAGCAGTTCCTTTACAAATTCCTGTATGCCTCTATTTTGCCTGTTCGCCAAAAGATACCAATCCAGCTCTCTTTTTTCACTCCACTCTCTTTCCTGGGCAAACTCCTGTCCCATAAACAGAAGCTTCTTCCCGCTGTGACCGAACATAAAGGCATAAGCCGCCCGCAGATTGGCATATTTTTTTTCCGCGGATCCCGGCATTTTATTTACCATGGAACATTTCAGATGTACTACCTCATCATGTGACAACGGAAGGATGTACTTTTCGCTTTCATTATAACTCATGGCAAAAGTCATCAGATGGTGGCAGCTTTTTCTGTAAATGGGGTCCTTTTTCATATATTCGCAAAAATCGTGCATCCAGCCCATATTCCATTTATAGGAAAAACCAAGACCGTTATCCTCAACACGCCCTGTTACCTGCGGCCAGGCAGTGGATTCTTCCGCAATGGTAAGAAATCCCGGGCTCGTTCCCCGGACAACTGAATTCATATGACGGAAAAACTCAATGGCATCCAGATTCTTATTTTCGCCGAAACGATTGGGCACCCACTGTCCTTCTTTTCGCCCGTAATCCAGATAAAGCATAGACGCAACTGCATCCACGCGAATCCCGTCCACATGGAATTCTTTCATCCAATATAAAACATTTGCAATAAGGAAGTTCTTCACTTCCGGTTTCCCATAGTGGAATATTTTCGTTCCCCAGTCCGGGTGCTCTCCCAGCCGCGGATCCGGATGTTCAAAAACACACGCTCCGTCAAACCGTTCCAGACCGAAAGCATCCACGGCAAAGTGTGCCGGTACCCAGTCAAGAATCACACCGATCCCGGCTTTGTGGAGTTCATTAATTAAAAACATGAAGTCTTCTCCGGAACCGTAGCGGGAAGTCGGTGCATAATATCCTGTCACCTGATATCCCCAGGAACCGTCAAAAGGATGTTCTGCAATCCCCATGAGCTCAATATGGGTGAATTTCATTTCCTTCAAATAAGGCACAATCCTGGCGGCAAACTCCCGGTAATTATAAAATCCGTCTTCTGTCTGTCCCGGATGTTTCATAAAAGAGCCGATATGGCACTCATAAATTGCCAACGGCTCTTTGTAAATATCCTTTTTATCCCGGGCTGTCATCCATCTGCCGTCTTTCCACTCAAAATTCGAAAAATCGGCAACAACCGACGCCGTATCAGGGCGCAGCTGTGCCTGAGCGGCAAAGGGATCCGCCTTATACAGCTTCCGCCCGTCTGCCGTTGTAATCAAAAATTTGTACAGGTCATTTGCCTTCGCGCCCGGTACAAAAACAGTATAAACACCGCCGTCCCCTTGTTTTGTCATAGGATGTGCCGTTTCGCTCCATTCATTAAAGGTTCCCGTCACGTGCACCTGGGCCGCATGCGGTGCCCATACGCCGAAAAAAACGCCGCTTTTCCCGTCCTCTTCCGACAAATGGGCCCCCAATTTTTTATAAATCTCATAATGGGTTCCCTGACCGAACAAATACGCATCTACTTCTGAAAAAAATACTTTTTCTCTCTTTTTTTCCTTTTTCGACATAACAATCTCCATTCCGCAGACGCCTTAGGCTTTCTGCGCTTACATAAAATCATTTTCCCTTAATATAATCATATCCTCCTCATCGTAACGTTTTGACATGATCACGTCCACGAGATGCTTCAGTGTTTTTTTATTGGCTTTCTCGATTGCTTCATCGATAATCGACTTTACTTCCAGTATCGTCACTGCATGATCGCTGGTCTGCATGTCCTGAATTCTGGTATGCAAAGCCAGAATACCCAGCTCATCAATAACATATTCCTTTTCTCTTGCGTATTTTCTGCCGAAAGCAACCAATGCTTCATTGCTCAAAGCTTCCATATCCATTCTGGCATTAAAACATTCCTCCAAAAACGGATTGGCTTCCAGGAAACGTTTCATAGCTCTGTGAGTATCTTCCAGTACAACAATGATACCAAATGTCTCCTGCTGCAGACCCTTATACAGATCCGATGCGGTCTTACGGCTCATTCCGGATGCTTTTTTGATGATCAAAGCGCCGTTTTTCAATTTTCCCAGGATCAGTCCTACTTCTTCCTGATTAAGTCCCGCACCTGAAATTCTGGCGGATTTTCCCGTGAAGTTGCCGTCCGTCATGGCAACGTCCCGAATCATATTCTCTGCCATGGACACAGTGTCCACGCCTTCCGTTCCTGTTACAATGACATTTCCGGTGTAGGCTGCCATGCTGATCTGATCCAGTGCCGTAACCAGTCGTTCTCTTTCGCCGCGATTCTGAAGCAGGGCTCCGAAAAGTCCTTTTTCTTCTTTGGTTAAATTGCGGAAACGCGCTCTCTGGGGAGAGGCCTGGGGCTGTGCCGCATCCGCCTCCTCGGTGATTTCCTCCGGGGCATGGATTTCTTCGGGTGCTTCTTCTGCTATCTCTTCCGGTACTTCTTCGTATGCGCTGTTTTCTTCTGCCGTCTCTTCCGATACCTCTGCTCCGTCGGTGATTTCCTCCACTGCATCAGGCTCTTCTGACGCACCTGCAGATTCTTCATATCCTTCGATATCTTCTACAGGCGCCTCAACTTCTTCCGATAGTTCTTCTTCCATTTCCGCAGGTGCTGCTATTTCTTCCGGTACTTCGGCAGATTCTTCATCTTCTTCGGTCTCTTCCGGTACTTCGGCAGACTCTTCATCTTCTTCCGTCTCTTCTACAGGTGCCTTAACTTCTTCCGGTGTTTCGGCTTCCTCCGGTACTTCGGCAGATTCTTCATATCCTTCGGCTTCTTCCACAGGTTCCTCAGTTTCTTCTGTCGCTTCGGTTCCTTCCGGCAGTTCTTCCGCCCGATCCGTCTCATCTTCCGGGGCCGTTTCCGGCTCCTGTACTTCTTGCTCCTGCAGAGAAATTGCCGTGTAGGAGATCTCCGATGCATCCTCTTCTCCCGTTTCCCCGGATGTCTCCTCCGGTATCTCTTCCGGCGTCTCTTCCGATGCCTCTTCTAACCGGTCATCCTCTTTTTCACCCAGCCTGTTGTCATATTTTTGCTGCTGTAAGAGTGTCAGTTGCTGGTAAAGCATCTTTAATTCCAGCGCTTTGATGACATACTTTCCTTCGCCGAACCACAAAATCAGTTCATCGCACTCTTCCACGCATTTGGTGGCCTGTCCGGACAAATGATACAGGTAAGCCAGCTGATATGCCCACTTTTCCCGATAATCCTTTTTCTTCAACTCCACCAGCACCTGGATCTGTTCCTCTAAGCTGACGGACTGCGCCTCATACAGCTTATAAAGCAAAATGTATTTCCCGCTGTCTCCCGGCGCTGCCTGCACAAATTCCTTATAGTAATTTACGGCAGATACCAGTTCTCCCGTTTTAATGTACAACTCACACAGGGAATAACAGATGGTTCTTCCCCCTGGATGTCTGTCATATGCCATCAGCAACAGGTCAATGGCATCCTCATATCTTTTGTTTATCTTATACAAATCACTGACGGTGCACAGCATCATCGCATTCTTTACTCTTCTCCAGTCAATGGTATCCGCGATCTGCGCTGCCTTGCTGTAATTCTTCTGTGCAATCAAAGACTTGATCTCTTCTGATCTGATTTTATATTCGTACTTATCCAAAGCTCTACTCTTCCTTCCGGTTGTGCCTCGTCGTACGGGACTTTCTTTTATTCCATACGTTTTCATCGATTTACAGTTCACTCGCGCCATCCGCAAAACTTTCCGCATGCTTCACAACTATTTGCCGCGTCTGCAAGACACGTTTTTCATAGTAATGGCACTTCGCTTTCAGTGTACCACAGTATTGCTATGTATGTCAAAAACTTTTCAGCTGTTACCAGTTTTTAGCTTTTCAACAGCACGTCCGTCAGTCGGGCAAACTGTTCCAGCGTAAGCGCTTCCCCCCGGATTGCGGCGCAAAGCCCCATTTCTTCCAATGCATGACTTACCTGTTCTCTGGTAAAAGGCACATTCTGTGCGTTACCGATACTGTTTGCCAACGTTTTCCTTCTCTGGTTAAAAGATGCACGGATCAGAGAAAACATCAGATTTTCGTCTGCAGACTTTACCGGCAGATCTTCGTAGCAGTTTAAACAAATGACCGTACTGGCAACGTTCGGTCTCGGAATAAAACAATTCGGCGGAACATTTGCCATGATCTGCGGTTTTGCATAATACTGCACTGCCAGAGAAAGCGCTCCGTAATCCTTGGTTCCGGGACCTGCCTGCATCCTTTGCGCCACTTCCTTCTGAACCATAATCGTAATGCTTTTCATGGGAACATGATTTTCAAACAACCCCATAACAATCGGTGTTGTAATATAATAAGGCAGATTGGCCACCACTTTAATCGGCCTTCCCTGGTTTTTCTCCTGCACGATCTCATTGATATCCAGCTTCAGAATATCCTCGTTGATCACTGTCACGTTATCGTAGGCACTCAACGTATCCTCCAAAATCGGGATCAGCGCTTTGTCGATTTCCACTGCGACCACTTCTCCGGCGCTTTCCGCCAAATACTGTGTCATTGTACCGATACCCGGACCGATTTCCAGGACACAGTCCTCTTTCGTTACCTCGCAGGCGCGGATGATCCGTTCCAGAACGCTTGTATCAATCAAAAAGTTCTGTCCGTATTTTTTTTGAAAATTAAAATGATATTTCTGCAGAATCTCTATGGTATTCTGCGGGATTCCCAATGTTGCCATGATCTTATTACCTCATCTGTATCTATAATTAATAATACTGAAATTCCTCTATAAAGTGAATACAGTTATACAGCACCAAAACATCCATCATAGGTGTTTTTTTCTGTTCTATCAGGGAAAACAGCGATCCGTTGTAATATCTTAAGTCCACAGCCGTTATTTTTTCATAATGAACCGTCAGAAAAGGAATCAGACAGTTCGCATAGGAATCTTTGATAAGAAACAGCTGTCTTCCATTGTGATATCCGGTCTCGATTTCCGCAATCGCATGATTGTCATCCAGGAAAAAACCATATTGGTTCCCGGTTTCCAGATACTTTTCCTCGTAGAGAGAATCTCTCTTTTCTTTTAAATCATAAGTGATTTCCACCGGCCGGTACTGCGTCTGCGGTGCATAAAAAATACGGTCTGTCAACTCATACGTTTCCTCCCATCCGGACAGATTGATTCTGCTGCCAAGGGTTCCGCAGAAAGTGTCTGATACGCAGATAAACTGGTCCGGCAGGAAATGTACGGCCCCCACACTCCCGGTCTTAGCCTTCCAGGACAGATAGCCGTAATACGCGCCAAGCGTTGTCCAGTGGTGATCCGTCCGGTAATATATGGATTCTTCTTTCCGCGCTTTTAAGTCTTCTGTGGGATCGATTACATTCTGCTCTCCCAACCGGTCTTTTGCCTGCCGGATCAAGTCGCTCTGGTCATAAACAGGCGCCCCTGCAGGCAGTTTGTCCGTCAGAATCTGATCCGCCGTCGGCACCAGCATGGCCTTGGCATGATACTTATCCGAAAGCTCCTTAAGCTGCGTCAGACGCTGATCGATAAGATCCGTATCCGTCTTCCAGGGAAGATGCTGTTCAAACAGATAACCGTCTTCTCCGAGATAAATACCGTTTATTGCTCTCTTTCCCAAAAGGACTTCACTGTCTGTTTTTAAGGAAAGCCACTTATCTCTACCCGGAAACTGATCTGCGGCATACTCTTCATAAGCATCCTTATAACTTCCGTCCAACAAAGCGGACGTGTTCAAAGCCGGCTTTTGCGCAAGCACCCGCCTCTCTTTTTCCGAATATAACCGATCCTTTCCAAGCAAGCCTGCTGCCAGAAAAGCAATCAGAATCCCGCACCAAAATACAACCGTTACCACGGCATGTTTTTTTTCATCCATCATTTCTCTCACTCCGCCGAATCTACGGCTTCTCTACAAATACCAATCGACTTATCCCCTACATTTCGACATAAAATGGCTTAATGCCTGCCTTCCTATTCCATCACAAACACAGAACGGCTCAAAACCGAAAATACAGAAACGGATTGTAACTTGCATCCACAATATAAGCAACCGACAAAAGGAATAGCAACGTCGGAATCACCAGAGTAAGCAGTCTGTTGACCGCAATTCCGAGACCCGTCTTACTTTTTGCGCTTTTTCCCGCCAGAAAGACAAAAAACGGTGTGGATCCGATTGCCGCAAGAATCAGCCAGAAACCATATTCCCGCAGATAGAAAAGCGACATGGAATCATACCATCCATTTCCGTTTTGACCTGTCATCGCCTTTAAGTAGTTTAAGATATCACCGGTTTTTTCCAATTCAAAGAAAACCCAGCCCACAAGAACCACAGCTGCAGTATAAATCCAGCCCGCAAATTTCGGAAGGCTCTGCAGGATTTTAGAAAAACCGGCCTTTTCCAGGATCAAAAACAGTGCAAACCACAATCCCCAGAAAAGGAAATTCCATCCGGCGCCGTGCCAGATTCCGGTAAGCACCCAGACGATCAGAATATTCAGAGTCTGCCTTCCCAGGCCTTTCCGGTTTCCTCCCAGCGGAATGTATACATAATTGCGGAACCACCTTCCCAGCGAAATATGCCATCTTCTCCAGAAGTCCGTAACGGAAGATGCAATATACGGATAATGGAAATTCTCCGGGAAGGAAAATCCCAGAATCATTCCCAGACCGATTGCCATATCGGAATACCCGGAAAAATCAAAATAAATCTGCAATGCAAACGCCGCAATGCCGAGCCAGGCTCCTAAAACACTTAACTGTGTACTTCCCGCTGCCCGGAATGCCTCCCACAAAAGTCCCATTTGATTGGCAATAAAAACTTTCTTGGCAAGGCCGATACAAAATCTTGCCCCGCCCTTTTGTATCTTTAAAATATCCGCATGGCGGCTTTCCAGCTGTTTTTCCACATCGGTATAAGTAACAATCGGTCCGGCAATCAGCTGCGGAAACATGGTGACAAAAACCGCAAAGTTTAAAAAGCTTTTCTGCGGCTTGGCCTTTCCGCGGTAGACATCTATCGTATAAGACATCGTCTGAAAGGTATAAAAGGAAATTCCGATAGGAAGCGGAAGGTTTTTAAGTTTCCAATCCGTCCCGGCAAACGCATTGACAGACTGCACGATAAAATCTCCGTACTTAAAAAAGCCAAGTAAAAAAAGATTAATAACAATACTGGAAAAAAGCAGCACGCCGGCTGCTTTTCTGCTTTTGCAGCTGCCGATCCACCTTCCGTGAAAATAGTCCGACAACGTGGAAAAAAGCAGTAAAAGAACATATACCGGTTCACCCCAGGCATAGAAGAACAGACTTCCCGCAAGCAAAACCACATTTTTCCATCTGTCACAGAACCGGACTGTTTTGCTGCTCCCGGAACCGATTTCGGTCCGGGGAGCCCAAATGTTGGCTGCCGCATACAACAGCAAAAAGACCGGCAGAAACCGAAACAAGAATACGATACTGCTGAATACCATGACTGACCTTTCCCGGCTTACTGATTGCCAACAACCGACTCAATTGCAGCAAGTGCCTGCTCATTTTGCTCCGTACATGCTTTTACCACTTCTTCGTCCGATGCATTCTCATCTGTTTCGCCTCCCAGCTGTACAAAGCAAACATAATCTCCGATCACTTTTACCTGGGATGCCTGAATTTTCCCAAGGTTCATGGGATACTGCATGGTTCGATCCTGCTGGCTCTTCTGGTAAGCAAGGAGTGCATCTTCTACAGTCTGAACCTGTCCATCCTTTGCATGGATGACGACAATCGTATCTACATTGACGCTGATCATCGGCATTTCCGCAAAATAATCATCATAAGAAGCCGGATCCACACCGATCATTCCCTGCATCGCTTCGTACGGTATCGTACTGTCCGGCCAGTAATTGTCTCCAAGCGCATCCACTACGGCATCCTTAACTTCCTGCATCTTATCGCTCCATTTTCCCACAGCCCACAGATCTGTATAATCGTCTGCATTCCCTGCCGCGGATGTGCCTGTGCTTTCGGTTCCGGCTGCGGTGTCCGTACCCTTCGTATCTTCCGTGTTTTTTTCGCTTTCCGAGGAACCGGATGCGTTGCTTCCGGTTGACGCATTATCGTCTCTGCCCTTACTGCATCCGGCAAGCATAAGCAAGAGAGCTCCCAGGATTCCGATCACAACAGTCCTGTACCCTTTTCTATGGTTCCGATTGTCTTTTTCTGTTTTCTTCATAATTCAGTTGATCCTCCATTTTCGAAATTTATATCCATTGAACGATTCTTCTGTCATTGCAGCATTATCGCGGTTCTTACACAGTCTGCCCCGAATCTCCGAAATCATACGGCGCCGCCCTTATCTTCCGAGTCAAACTTATTTACCGCTATCATACCACATTTTCCTGTTGCTTGAAAAGCCCTATTCTTTTCCGGCCAGAATAAACTTACAAAATTGTTACTGTTCACCCGCGCCATTCGCAAAACCGCGCTTTCAGCGCTTTCCGCTGCTTCGCAGCTCATTTTTGCTCATTTCATGGCGCTCCCTTCACACATTCATGCAGGCAGATTTTCATGCGAGCATGAAATCTGCCCACAAGAATGTGCGAGTGAACTGTAACACAAAATTCAAGCAGCCTTCCCTTAAATTACAGCTTTATAAGTTTATTCTGTTTTCCGTGACAAATCTTCTTCGGTACGGTATAATGGATTGGATTTGAAAAAAGCACAAAATCGCTCAGAAACGGAGACCAGATTATTATGAGTATTCTTACCGTTGAACATTTAACCCACGGATTCGGAGATCGTGCCATTTTTCAGGATGTGTCCTTCCGCCTGCTTAAAGGCGAACACATCGGTCTGATCGGCGCCAACGGCGAAGGAAAATCCACTTTTATGAATATTATCACCGGAAAGCTTATGCCGGATGAAGGCCGTATTGAATGGGCGAAAAATGTCCGTGTCGGTTATCTGGATCAGCATACGGTTCTGACGCCGGGGCAGACGATCCGGGATGTTTTGGCGCAGGCCTTTTCTTTTTTATATGAACTGGAAGAGCGTATGAATCTGATTTGTGAAAAAATGGGAGAGGCTTCTCCGGAAGAATTGGACGAATATATGGAGGAACTGGGGACTATCCAGGATCTTCTCACCATGCATGATTTTTATACGATTGATGCCAAAATAGAAGAAGTGGCCCGGGCTTTGGGATTGTGGGATCTTGACCTTTCCCGGGATGTAACGGAATTAAGCGGCGGGCAGCGTACCAAGGTTCTGCTTGGAAAGTTGCTTTTGGAAAAACCGGATATTCTCTTACTGGACGAGCCTACCAACTATCTGGATGCTTCCCATATTGAATGGCTGAAGCGCTATCTGACCGAATATGAAAACGCTTTTATCCTGATCAGCCATGACATTCCTTTTTTAAACAGTGTCATTAATCTGATCTACCATATGGACCAACAGACGTTAACCCGATATGTGGGAGATTATGATAAGTTTCAGGAGGTCTATGCCATGAAGCAGTCCCAGCTTGCTGCCGCTTATAACCGTCAACAGAAAGAGATTGCGGATCTGAAGGACTTCGTAGCCCGCAACAAGGCCAGAGTCTCTACCCGGAACATGGCTATGTCCCGTCAGAAAAAGCTGGATAAAATGGATGTCATTGAACTGGCTGCCCAGAGACCCAAGCCGGAATTCCACTTTAAAGAAGCCAGAACCCCGGGGAGATACATTTTTCAGACAAAGGAACTTGTCATCGGCTATGACTCCCCTCTTTCCCGGCCTTTGAATCTGGAAATGGAACGCGGGCAGAAGATCGTCCTGACAGGGGCTAACGGCATCGGTAAAACGACCCTGTTAAAAAGCATTCTGGGACTGGTACCGCCCCTTTTGGGGAGTGTGGAGCAGGGGGATTATCTGGAAATCGGCTACTTTGAACAGGAAATGCCGCCGGATATCCAGACAACCTGCATTGAAGAAATCTGGCAGGATTTCCCGTCCCTGACACAGTATGAGGTTCGTTCCGCACTTGCCAAATGCGGCCTTACCACCAAACATATCGAAAGCAAAGTAAAGGTATTAAGCGGCGGCGAACAGGCCAAGGTGCGCCTTTGTAAGCTTCTGCAAAAGCAAACCAACCTTCTTCTGCTGGACGAGCCCACTAACCATCTGGATGTGGAAGCCAAAGAAGAACTGAAGAGATCCCTTACGGATTACAAAGGCAGCATTCTCATGGTCTGCCATGAACCGGATTTCTATCAAGATCTGGCTACGCAGGTATGGGATTGTTCCAAATGGACTACCAAGCTCTAATAACCTTCCTTTTCAAGAATCTTTCCGGCTATCCATAGGGAAAGATTCTTTTGTCGTAAGCTTTTGTGTTCCTCTTTGTCAAGCAGCCTTGTCCGGTAAGCACGCTGTACATTTTCCTCCGGCTCTTCTGTCGGCTCGAAGCTAAGAAGCACCGGTGCGGCATCTGCGCACAGATCCGCCAGGTAAACGTCCCCGGCATCCCCGTTTTGCACATTGACTTTGGCAATCCAATAATCCGGGTGTGCAAAGGCAAGACACAGGTAGCAACAGGTCACAACCACACAGCTATACGTAAACAGCGGAAATCTTTGCCGGTACAAGGCAAGCAGGACACCTGTGAAAAGCAAGGTCAGGACAAACAAGAACCATAATACCAGGATCCGTAAGAAGGTCAGATGGTAAGCCATGATATATAAAAGCATTCTGACCGCGCTGGAAGCAATCATCACAAAGGTGCACACCGTCATTGCCGTCAGAACCCCTCTTAAGATCCTGCTCTTTGTAAAACAGGTCATACCGATGCAGACAATCACAAAATTCAACATACTGACTGCCAGAAGCTGAAAGAAACCTTCTCTGGCATACTGCGCATAGGTATATCCGTCGGGAAGCTGCATCTTTCCGATAAAAAGATACAGGATCTGAATGCCTGCAAAGAAAAGATAGACTATGGTAAGCAGCCCTGTTACCGTAATGGCTGCTGCCGGGTCGGCTTTTGCAGTCTTAATTTTTACGCTTTCTGTCGGATTCATTCCGGCCTCTGCAGGTTTTGTGCTTTCTGCCAGGTTACTTCCACCCTCTGCCGCTTTATCTTTTTCTCCTGAAGGCACCTGCCCCCGGCTGCGACTGTTATCACAAAAATAAGCCAACAGCGCATAAACTCCCAAAAATGCAATCAGAATCGTAAAAAAGATCCCAAGAATATTTCCGACCTGAATGAAATCAAAGAACCCTTCCACCGCTTTCCGGAAAACCACATCTGCATCCGACAAAAGCACCAGTACCAATGCCAGAATCGGGCAGGCTGCACAAAGACCGATAAGTACCGGGAGCAGCTTTCCTTTGCTGCCTTTTTCTTCCCGATACCATTTCCCCATATCCGTAAACGGCCTGGCAAGCCTGCCCAAGCTGCCTGTGCAGGTATAAAAAATACTCCCCGTATATTTTAAAAATCCCCACTCCCGCGTGTCATAAAACTGCTTTAAAAGAAAGCAAAGCAGCAAAAGAAGCATCCCCACTTTATTAAAAAATACAATACGGGAGTCATCCGTGGTATAGCCCGACACCGCCAGAAGTCCGATGGCGATGAGATAAAAAGCGCTTCCTTTTTTCAAGGAAATCTCCAGTTTTGACAAGCAGAAGCAGAAAAACCAAAGACTTCCTGCAACGAAAAAAGGAAAAAGCACCCCATTACTGTTGCGGTACATACATAACGCGTAAAAGCAGGCATGCAAAAAGACCGCCGGTCCGAAAAAAGAAAATTTCATTTTACTGTTTTTATTCATCCTTATACTCCACCTTTCTGCAGATACTGCCACCTGTTTCCCGTCTCTGTGAGGTCACCCCTCCTCAAAGAGACTACCCGTTTACAGGTTTTGTCGGTTCTATCGGTTTTTGCGTTTCTTCATCCGGCACATACTCCAGCAAATCCCCCGGCTGACAGTCCAGTGCCTTGCAAATGGCTTCCAGCGTACTGAGCCGGATTGCCTTTGCCTTGTTATTCTTTAAGATCGACAGATTCGCCAGCGTAATATCCACTTCATTCGCCAGCTGCGTCAGTCCCATTTTTCTCTTTGCCATCATGACATCCAGATTCATTACAATTGCCATTTTGAGCCCCGTTTCTGAGCGACTTTTTTACAAAAAATATTCTTCCATTATTCGCCGGAAGCATTTTGTTTTCGCTCAGGAACAAATCACTTCCGTCTTCTCTCTTTTTTGTAACGGTTCAGATCGTAAAATCATTTTCCTGCTTATACTTAACCGCCTGGGCAAATACCGCAGCCAGTACCCGGCTGAAAAGCCCGGCAATTAAGAACACCAGAATCACTACCAGCATGGCAACCGTCAGATAGACAATGCTCCGGACAATCGACATAAGCACGATGAAAAAACTTAGCATGCTCATCCGTTTCAGGCTTTCCACATTCTGCTCCGTAAAGCAGTCCTCTTTCAGAACCGTAGCAAAGATCTTACGCAGTTCCCGTATGATCGCCAAAGCTGCAATTCCCAGGGCAAAATAGATCACTATGATTTCCTTTTCATGCTGCGCCACTCCCTCCAGATAAGTTCCTACCCACTTTACACTGAAGGGCAGCGTCACCGTTACCACAATCCCTGCATAAAACATGAAATCCAACAAATACTTTGTTCCCACTGTAAGTTTCTTTTCCATACCTTTGAACCTCTTTGCTTTTCCGTTTTCCTGATACGCCGCCCCGGACCGCCGCTTTCTTTTTCCGCTCCTTTGCGTTCCTTTGTCAGCTTCTTTCTCAGTATACTACCGCAAAATATGAATGTCAATAATTTTTTATTGTTTTTCGATAAATTATTATCGTCATTCGTGTATTTGGACAGGAGAATCGGAATCCAAAGTTCAATCAAAATTTATTGTAGGTGCGACTCAATTGAAAAATTAGTTTCCAGTTAGCGTAACTTTTGCAAACTGGAAGAAAAAAATGCAATTTACCCCCTAAAATAAACGATAAGTGCAGTTTTTTGCAAAATGTGTAAAATCACTGTCAAAAAGTATGAAAAAATGTGTGAAATCGTTTTCCAAAGTCCGGAAAAATGTGTTAATCTACTGTTGAATACAAAGAAGGGACGGTGAATTTTTTGGAACGCAGAGCCATTCAAAATTTAATAGACTGGAAATTCAGTGAAAATCGTAAACCTATGGTGCTTATTTTTTCGACAGGAACAAAGAAATTGACTTTGTCCTTCAGAACGGCATGGAAATCATTCCCGTTGAAACAAAAAGAAACGGAAAATTATCCGCTTCTTTTCAAAAATACGTTACCGATAACCAGCCGGAACATGCTCTTCGTTTTTCCAAACGCGGCTATTGTAAAGATGGTCTTTTTATCAACATTCCGCTTTATCTTGTACGGAAAGTAAAAGAGTTGCTGTAAGGAATAATCACAGAAACGCCCCGTTATCTAAAAGCTTTTTGCGAAGAGTATCCGTATTTACCTGCTTTGCGCTGCATGCATTCTGGAAGGCAAGTGCCGCTGCGGTGCCTGCAGCCTGTCCGAGTGTCGTACAGACCGGCATAATCCGGTAAGATGCCTGTGCCTCATGATCGGAAGAAATACAGCGTCCGGCAACCAGCAGATTGCTCATCCTCTTCGGAAGCAGGCAGCGGTATGGAATGGTGTAATACTCTCCCTTTGCAAAATAATAGTGGCTTGTACCGGTCCCCTCCGGGTTATGTATATCGATGTCATAATTGCAAGCTGCAATTCCGTCCTCAAATTTGCGGCAGGATTTCAGATTATCCACTGTAAGAACATAATCTCCCAGTATCATACGGCTTTCCCGGATGCCGATTTCCGGAGCGGAAGAAAGAAGGACAGCATTCCGGAAGGGCTCGAAATTTTCCTTTAAAAAGCAGTACAACTCATAGGCCTGCTCCCTGGCTTCCAGCTCCGCTTCCGATAAGTCGAATACATCCAGAGGGTTCTTTTTGACGATTCTGGTGGAATTAAAATGAAGAACAGACGCATCCATGTGGCTGAATGTCAAAATATCTTCCCGGGGATTCCGGATTTTGCCAAGGGCACGCCATTCCTTATAACTCTCCTGAATCTTCGCGGACATGTCTCTCGCCGAAGCTATATCCACGTTGGACAGCCGGAAGCAAAGTGTCATCGGCTGGCACAAATGATCCGTTTCCCGTCCCAGCTGATAAGCACACCCGGCTGCCGCAGCCATCGTTCCATCCCCGGTAGCATCGATGTAATACGCTGCTTCAAAGGCAAGTTCTCCTGATTTTCCCACCGTTTTAATCTGTCGAATCTGTCTGTCGCCGCTTCCTTCTTTCCTGCAATCTATGCCGATTCTGTCCTCCACTTCAACGCTGCTGACAAAAGAATGAAACAAAACGTCCACCCGGTGTTCCTGCAGCATACGATCCAGCAGTATTTTCAGGATTTCCTCACTGAACGTCGATTTGTTTGGATGAAATCCTCCCAGCTTTTCCAACCCTTCCAGAATTTCCCGGAAGATTCCTGCACTGATGAAAGTCTCTTTCCCTTCTTCCGATGCAATGTGATACGGCATAAACGGATTCACATAGCAATTGCAGGCAGCTCCGCCGAGGCAGCCTCCTTTTTCTATCAGCAACACTTTCAACCCTTCCCGCGCAGCCGAAACAGCCGCTGCGCAGCCTGACAATCCTCCCCCTGCTACAATCAAATCATAAGAATGATCCTTGCCCATCTGTACTCCTTTCCTTGAATATGCATATTTTAGTCCCTATTCCGCAAACGCTTTAGCGTCGGAGAAATCGCACGTCAAATTTCAGCTTTGACGCTGCAATTGAGACTACTTCCTTAACAGCATATCCCTTTTGGAGAAAAAAATCTAATACGATCCGGCATTATAAATTGTACAAAAGATACTTTTTCTGTTATAATAAATGCGTATCGAGAGCAAAAGTTCAAGTATTTTGTAACAGTTCAGGCAAGCATTTTCGTGAACAGATTTTCATGCAAGCAAGAAGACTGCCCGCAAAATGTCAGTCTGAACAAAAGAGGAAATAAGAAAGATGGAATCGGTTTTAAGTTTGGGTGAATTTATAGAAGCACTTTCAGCAGGGACAAAAGTCCATGTCTGCCTGCATGACATTTCCGGAATTACGGGATATCGGCACTTTGAAATTCAGGTGGGACAAAGAATTCATTCCGGCAGTCTGTGCAATCTTGCCAAGCAGACGCCCCGCGGGCTGGAATTATGTCTTCATTGTAAAGAATACTGTAATCGAAAGGCATTAAGAGGAATTCCTTTTCAGGGACATTGTCCCATCGGACTGGCGGAACTTGTCCATCCTGTCGTTCTGGAAAATCAGATTCGGGCAATCCTTTACATCGGAAATCTTCTGGATGACGAAACCCTTTTTGAGACCAGAATCCGGAGAACCTGCCGCTTTACCGGTGCGGCTGCACAGCCTTTTCTGGATGCCAGGGACTGCGCCTGGCCTTGCCGGGATCTGCAGGAATATGAGAAAATCGGCAAGGCCATTCAAAGCTACATGCAGCTTTTGCTGAATAACTACGGCAAAATCCCCGGCAAGGAAAGCAACTGGATCGTAGACAGCTTCATCAGCTATGTTCAGTCTTATTATGCCGGAGAAATTACGTTGGAAAAACTTGCAAAATCCTACTCCCTGAATGCCAAATACGCAGGACGTCTGTTCCGGCGCTATACCGGAATGCATTTCTGCGATTATGTCAACCAGGTACGGATCCGCCATGCCGCAAGAATGCTGACGGAAGAGACGGACAAAACGATTCTGGAAATCGCCCTGGACTGCGGTTTCGGAAATATCAGCTACTTTAACCGCATCTTCCGGCGCCTGAACGGAATGACGCCGAAAGAGTACCGCAAGAAACCAACAATTTTCAATAATCTGTAGCGAAAATCCCGTTTGTTATTTATCAGGATATTGCGAGGGCGAAAACCCCGTTTGTTTCTTGAACACATTGGAAAAATAGTACGTGTTGGAAAAACCGCACATCTCTGCAATTTCCGAAACCGACCAACGGTTTGTGACAAGCAGTTCTTTGGCATAGTCAATTCGCATCTTTGTCACAAACCTCACCGGTGACATCTTAAATGTCTTTTTAAATAATTCGCTGAAATATGCATATTCCAGCCCGGTGGCATGGCAAAGCGCCTTGTAGTTGAAATCAGATTTTCTATAATTTTCCGTAATGTATTCGTGTGCTTTTTGCATATGCTCCTTCTGCATGCTGGATAAATAAAAATGCTGCCGTTTCTGAAAAGACGATATAATGTCATAGAATATCATCATTGAAGAAGCATAATATCCGATACCTTTTTTCTGCCATGTATCGAAAAGCTTTATAAATTTGTCTTTAAGATTTTCGTTGTTTAACAATCCTATCGCATGTTCAGGCATGGGAGAATCGGCGTCGAAGTAAACATCGATACAAGATGTGTATTCCGAAAGATGCTGCACGGTATATCTGCCGTGCGACTGCCCTTTCGGCATATATCGTATAGAGCCGGTACAATCATGAATTTCAACACCGTCGACAATAGTGGTGTTTTCACCGGATAAATAAAATACCATTTCATATGTTCTGAAAAAAGTGCCGTATTCTTTGATGCTCAACGCTTTTGCATATCCACTGTATTTTTCAACAGAATAAATTTTATTGATATGGACTATCTCTCCATCGAACAGATTCATCATTTTTCACCTCAAAATCATTAACTAAGGTAATTATAGCATACAGCTTTATTTTTGCCAATGCCAAAATAATTACCATAACAAATTATAAAATCATAACAATTTTTATTCACTTTCGAACAGTTTTTTGATATAAAGAATATAATATTTTTCGAACACCTGAATGAAAAATCTAATTTTCTGGAATTGTTTGAAGGTACAAACGGAGGAAGAAATGAAGGGTATTATTTTTGACATACAGAGAAATTCTTTTGTTGACGGCCCCGGCATAAGGACAACCGTATTTTTCAAAGGCTGCAATCTGCGCTGTAAATGGTGTCACAATCCCGAAAGCCATTCAATACAAAAGCAAATGATGTATTATCAGGATAAATGTATCGGCTGCGGCAAATGCGCCGAAGTTTGCCCTCATCAATTAAAAACATGTAATTTCTGCGGCAAATGTGAGCTTTACTGCCCTGCCAATGCAAGGAAAATATGTGGCAAAGAATACAGTGTTGATGACGTTTTTAATGAAATCGTAAAGGATATTTTCAGCAGACCTCCTGACATGACAGCCGGTAACCCTTATAGGATTTATGGGATGGTCATACCTGATGTTACTCCAACGTATTCATCCTGAAATTGTATTTTTCGGGACATTGCGCTTTCGTTCTGTCAAACGGAATTCCTTTTTTCTTTGCCCGCCTGTTCCTTTTTCCCGGTCATTCTGTACAATTCCGCCAGTGCATAATATGCCCACGCATTCGGTTCTAACCGGATAGATGTTTTCAATTCATTTTCTGCCCTTTCCGGATCTGCACTTTCCTGCATTGTATGCAGACATCCCAGCTGCAAATAAGCATACCAGTTATCTTTATCCTTTTTTTTTGCCGCCGCAAGTTCTCCAAAGCAGCCTAGCTGCTTCCGTGACAAAGCACCTCATCGGCAGGCCTTTTCGCCATAGCTTTTGTATTCTCCAATACTTCCTGTAAATAAGTGCGTGTAAGACCATTTTGATTCAGCTGTCTGGCAACAATACCCTGAATGGCATTCCATTCCTCACCCAATTTTTCCGGTTCGATCTGCAGCGGTCCGTAAACCTCCAGCCATTCCCATACCGTCTTTGCCGGCATGGGCAGATTTTCAGTCTGGGAATAAGCAAGACCTGCCTGAATCTCATAGTATCTTCCGTCGCAGCCTTCGCCGGACAAAAACTCCTGAAATCTTCTGCCTCCTCTTCCCTGTCCCCAGACGAAAATTTTTCTTCCTTTCAACCGTTCGGTGGATGCCTGCACCAATCCATAGCCTTGTGGATTCAGCAATGTTTCAAACTTCATTTCCCCATCCCGGGTACGGAAGAAATGATCCATGGAAATCGGCGCCGTCTCCGGATAGGATATATCTACCCCCGGTTTTGTAAACGGGAGTGAGTACCTTTTTAACTTGCCGTCGTTCATGGTATATACAACGTCCGCATTGGTCACAAGTCGCGCTCCCTTAGGAGATGGTGCTGCTGTATTACTCCACCAGTAAACCGGAGTCATGCATTCATTTGTATTATAAAGCCGCATTCTGCAATGAAGGTATTTGGAATCTTCCGGAATCCAGAAATCCATCTGATATACCATCTTACGTATCCGCTCGAACTCATACATACGCAAAACAGGCTCTCCGTCATCGTTTTTCAAAATTGCCGTATGCATCTGTGAACAGGTATAAGGGTGGTGTCCCAGAAATCCGAAATTCCACTCTGTCCCTCCCGATGTCCATGCATTCCTGACTGCCAGATTGGCTGGTCTGCAGACAGGATTTGCAAAAAGAAGCTCCCTGCCTGCATCTTTATCAAATAACGACCAGAGCTTTCCGCCCATAGCAGGAACAAATACCGCTTTGAGATGATCGTTTTCAAGAACAATGCTGTCCAGCCCATCCCTTGTAAATTCACGGGTATACAGATCCTGCATCCGGTATGGATACGCGCTTCTCACGTGTCCATAGTCATTAAACAAACCATCCTCTTCTTCTGTATCGGTAGGGCAACCTTTTTTCGGCGGCAGTTCTGCCATTGCCATATTGGGGCAGACTGCTTGTTCCGGAATAGTCTACCGTGGGTATTCTCAAAAAATCTTTTCTCAAAGTGGTCATTTTTTCCCTCCAAAATTTAGAAGTTTGTCTATAAGATCAGTCTTCCTCAAAGCAATTATACTGTGTTAAAATAAACTTACCTATATCATACAGGATCACCTCGTATCTTTTACGAAATTCAACCGGCAAGTGCAAGCACCTTGTATCGGCTTCAAATTTGCGCCGTCTTGCAGGAGATGACGGCATATTATCAGCCTCAAAGGTAAAATAGCCATTATAGTTAATATTCTGTAATCCGTGCATTATAGAGTCAAAATTCAAGGTTCCGGTATATGGGAATGTATGGTGATCGTCGTTTCCCATATTATCCTGAATATGCAAGGCGCGTACATTATTTCCTAAAATTTTCAGCGCTTCATGCTGCGGCAGCTCCTGCAAATTACCGTGACCTACATCCCAGCAGGCTTTAAGCAGCGGGTGGTTTACATATTCAATCAGCTCAAGCAGATCCTCAGCTGAGTCTACCCAATAATAATGCTCGTCAAACATTTTGTTGAAATTTTCAGTCAGCACGGTAATGCCGTGCTTTTCTGCAACCTTTAAAATATCCTGATAAAACAGCTTGTTCTGCCTAAAGTTTTCCTCACGCGTCATATCCTTTGCATAGCCCGAATGAACAACTATGTTTGGTATTCCAAGATAAGCTGCCGCTTCAATGCTCTGCTTTGTTAGGCGGATAAACTCATCATGCTCATCATCACAAACTAGCGGGCGACCAAGCGGCGAATGTGCCTGGACAAATTTAAGCCCTCGTTCATCAGCCAATTTAAGTAGCCTGTCGGCATTTTTTTTCCAATTATCACAAAGTAAACCGGTTCTGCCCGAAAAATCATAGCCAAAGCTGTAATCTATATACTTAAAGCCGGCGTCAGCTATAGCCGCAACCCTTTCCTCACCGTTTAACCCATAGCCTGAAAAATCGCTTGTTGTTGTTGCTAATTTCATATTGTTTTCCTCCGTTTTGTCATAGTAGTGGGATATTCCGCATAAAATGCTTTTATATTTTGCTATAACGCCTGTTTTTGCAAAGACAAAGACAAATAATTCCGCCCGCCGCGGAGCAAATACACCATACAAGTATTGTGCCGTTCCACCCAAAGATTTCGGAAATATGCGCAAAACCGTATGTAGAAATGGCGCTGCCTACATAAACGCAGCCGTTAAAAATACCTGAAATAAAACCGAGCCGCTCAGTATTGCTTATGCTGCGCGGGAGCATACAGGTTTGTAAAATGTTTATTCCGTGCATTGAGCCCACAATAAGAGATGCTAAAAAAACTGAAAGCGCCGCACCGCTTTTCACCGCAACGAGAATAAGCAATGCCGCAATAAATGAAACGGAAAAATAAATAAAGCAGCATTTTTGCACGCTTTTAATTTGATAATAAAGATATTCGGTTGCCCAAATGCAAAGAAAAGCAAATATAGGCATAACAACGCCAGAAAGAATTGATATATCGCTGTCGAGCAAAAAGGTTTCGGAAATATATGATGGCATCCATGTGGTTACTCCGTCACGCAGAGATCCTTGAATAATAATTGCGATAACCGTAAATACAAACGGTATCAGCAATGCGCCCGTTCCGACAACGGGAAAACCTGCGGCAGTTTCTTTGCTTTTTTCCCTTTTCTTCTTTTCCGTTTTGAATCCGCCACACAACACAAGCCATGCCGCAACGGTAATAAACCCTACGGTAGAGGAAAAAATGAATATTGATTTCCAACCGGAAAAATGAATAAATAAAGGTGCCAGCAAATACACCGCAATATTTCCGAAATGACCTCCCCACGAAATTCTCACACCGGCTTTAAGCTGGTATTCGCTATTCAGCAGTTCTGGAATCATTCTCACAAGCGGCGGCCAGATAAACGCCTGCGCAATACCGTTCGCACACCACACCGCATTGCGCAAATCGGCTGAGCAAAATGGCACTGCCAAATTTGCGGCAGAGGTTGTAATTAAAGCAAATGCCACCAATTTTGAGGGCTGTAAACGGTCGCTCAACCATCCGCTTACAAGCTGCCCCACGCCATAGGTTATAAAAGCACCGGTAACGGCAACCGCGGCGTGTGTGGCTGAGATTTTTTCCTCCGCAATAATTGCCGCTATAACCGCCGCGTAATTTATCCTTGTAAGGTAACTCACAAAATAAATTGCCGCGAACAAAAACATTACACTTTTAGGACCCAGCCGCCTTATAAGCGGACTGTCAGCCCCACTCACAGGCTACCTCCTATCGGTCTTACCATTTCAGCCAGGTCATTCTTTTTAATATCAAAGCAGTCTATAATCGTTTCAGAATCCCACATATAAGTCTCGTGTCCCGTTTCGGAATGTGAGTCGCTACCGAAGGTGAATTTGCATCCCATTTCCCTTGCTATTCTGATCATACGCATTGCATCGATTTGCTCAAATTTTTCCTTTGTTATTCCCTTAAGGCAAGATGTTTTTATTTCAACCGCAATGCCCTTTTCGGCTGAGGCGTCAAATAATTCCTTAAATATATCATCGGGAATCATTTTGTAAAGAACCTGCTGGTCACACGGGCAACACACGGCATCAAACGAGTGCTCCATAGAAAGTATATATCGACTAAAGCGCGATTTTAAAATCTTTTTATATGCCTCTACCATAAAATCCACGTGTTTTTGATAAGATCCGTAAAGCGATTTACCCATTGCCATATTGGGCAGACTGCTTGTTCCGGAATAGTCTACCGTGGGTATTCTCAAAAAATCTTTTCTCAAAGTGGTCATTTTTTCCCTCCAAAATTTAGAGATTTCCTTTCAAACCTATCCCTTAATCCGTAATTCTGGGAACATCCATCCAGACACCGCCTTTTTTTGCTGCTTCATGGGCAATCAGACCCGGAACGGTCATATCCATCGCACGTACAATATCAATCGGCGGTGTTGTGTCATTTTTGATTGAATTCAGGAAATCGCGTACCAGGTAATATTCGCTGGTGCCATGTCCGCCAGCTCTGGCTTCCTGCGGAGCATCCAGATCCGATATATTAATCGGAATCTGACAGCCGGTTACCGGATCCTGCTCCGAGAAATAACGGCGTCCTACGCCGATATATTCTTCACGAGCGCTTTCCAGGAATCCTTTGGTTCCGATAATATTGTAGGAGCACAATGCCGGATGACGAAGAGCTACCGAACTTCTCAATACCTTAATGGTTGCACCCTTGCTGGTCTCAAACAATGCCACCTGTATATCAATATTTCCATCCGTGGCCGGAGACAGCATAGTCGAACGATCCCCCCTTGCCGTACAGCGTACAATATGATCATCCATCCACATTAACAGCGGTCCTAAGCTGTGAGAGCAATAATGGAGCGGTGCACGGTTGGCACGCCACTTACCATCTACCAGTTTCCGGATTTCATGTACGTAATCCGCTTCTGCATAAATAGGCGTTCCGATCTTACCGGCTTTTATGTATTTGTCCCACTCCAGAGCAAACGCCATATAATTACAATTTTCGGCCATCATGAACTTTGTTTTTGCCTTGCGTACGGCATCCACCATTCGCTGGCAATCTTCCAGATTATTAGATGCCGTCACTTCACAAAGTACATGTTTGCCGGCTTCCAGCGCTTTAATGGTCTGCTCCGCATGGAACGGAATCGGAGTCCCCAGTACCACGATATCCACATCGGAAGCCAACATATCTTCATACTTTTCAAACAGGCAATTATCCGCCAGTTCGAAATCTTTGCCGTTCTTTGCCAGAACTTCCGGATTCATATCACACAGTGCAGTTACTTCCGTATCCGGATGATTTGCAAAAATGTGTCCATATGCCGTAGCACGTCCTACACCAACCATACCTACTTTGTACTTTTTCATTTCTCATCTTCTCCTTTTGAAATATTTTCTAATTACACCCTTTTGTTATTCTCATTAATTTACTTTTTTTGCTGCTGCATAAAGAAAGATTTAGCCAAACAGTCTGCAGCCTGTCTTTTTAAAATACTCCGCTTTCTCCCGGATTAATTCCTCCGTAACCTGAAACTGCTTTGCAATACAGGAATAGCACATGAATTCCGATGCTCTTCTGTTAACCAGCTTCTTATACATCGCTATCTCATCCGGAATCAATTCTTTGCCGCATTGCAGACACTTCATACAGCATCCACCACTTCTGCAATATAGAGCCGAATTTCATGCGGAGGCACATTCTGGTAAAAGCAATCCCGGAAAATGCCCTCCTCCTCTCCGGTAAAGGCATCGGTAATCTTTAATGCCTTGCCACTGATAGTCGGAAATCCCATATCATGCATGAACACAGGAAGTTTTATTTCTTTGTCCCTTAAATTCAGGAAAGCAATCGCATATCGATTATCGGATAAAAGTCTGGCAAATACATGCACATCATTCGGATACAAATACTTCTGATGCCGAATCTCATAAGGCGGTCTGCATTCTCCATCCTGGTTTAATGCAATCAGATTTCTATTTTGCATAAGTGCGCGATCTGCTTCACTGATATTGCGAATATCCGAACCGATCATTAACGGAACTCCGAAAAAGCTCCAGAGTCCAAACTGCATTTTATACTCTTCCCCGCTGCATCCGCCGATTCCTACGTTCCCTTTGCCATGCATGCCGACTACCAGCATATCAAAATCATTGAAGCAACCCGGAGCAGAGGCGAACATATTGTCCAACTGCGGAGACACGCGCATGGAAATGGATTTAAAATTATCATGCACATCGTAAGTAGAGCGATACATATGCGCTCCTATACTTCGCATCCATTTCGCCGGATCTTCTTCTCCCCAGTTACATGCAGAAAACAGAATCTCTCTGCCGCATGCTCTCAGAGCTGCACTCATGGTGCGATATGCCTGTTTGCAGTCACCTGCTTCCGGAAAGAAGCAAAAGTCGTATTTTAAGAAGTCCACTCCCCATTCGGCAAAGGTGGCCGCATCTATAAATTCATAACCATAGCTTCCCGGATAACCAGCACAGGTCTCTACTCCCGCGCAGGAATAAATTCCGAACTTCAAACCCTTGCTGTGAATATAATCACCCAGAGCCTTCATACCATTCGGGAACTTCTTTCTGTCCGGCACAAGCCTCCCACTGCTGTCTCTTTTATGTTCCGACCAGCAGTCGTCTATCACGATATATTCATATCCCACGTCCTTATACCCCAGCAATACCAATGCATCCGCTGATTCCATCAAAAGCTTCTCGTTTATTTCTTCTCCAAATGTATTCCACGTGTTCCAACCCATAGGTGGTCTACAAGCTAACATAATTGACTCTCCATTCTTCCATAAAACTTCATTCTGCAGACGCTTCCCTGCCAAAACAAGTACACGCACTTAATGCTCCGTTCCCGTTTCAACAGAAGATATCTCTACCGTTTTTCCTTCCGTTATATAGATATTTTGCGGTACATCTGCTTCGTCACTTTCGTGATAACCATACGCATCCGGTCTTCCCCAATGAGGCATTACCGTCAGAAAAGTCTCTTCCTGCAGAATCAGTGTAAAAGCTATACGATCTGGGATCTGCTGCGTGAAACAGGTAATCTTATTTTCCCCCTCTTCCAGAAAAAGCAGACAAAAACCTTCTGCGCCCCCGGCCTGTCTGGTGAGTGTAATCTCGTAGGTACCTGCTGTCAAAATGCCTTCTGCCAAAATGCCTTCTGTCAAAGCACGCGGAACATTTTCTTTTAAGAAATCCGATAATAAGGCTTTCTGTGCACTTTCCCATGAAAATCCCGTTTCCGGCATTTCCTCATACAGGATCCAATATACATCAACAACCTCCGCAGGATTTGTGATATTTTCCATATGGGAGGAATTTCCCATATGGGCAATATCCTCAAGCGCCTCCGACTCAGCCTTTCGTTCCCCGTCGGACAGTATATTCAGCGTATATCGGAAAGGAAGCGATCCCGTATTCACGATTTTGAGATACTTTACATCCTCACATCCCGGATACCAGTTCTGACAATCAAAAATAACTGCATGACCCTCTTCTTCCACATCTTTCCAGTCTGTTTCCGCGTAAAGCACATTGTCCGAAGCAGCAAGTTCCCACCGGCTATCGCTCCAATACATCTTAACGTCAAGAGAACCTGTTTTTACAACATTTCCAGTATTTTCGACCCTGTCGGCGAACCACGCCCATGTAGTCCCGGTAAATATAACAAGACTTACTAAAAGCGGAAGAATGCCCGACACTACTGCATACTTTGAAGTTTTCGTATCCTTCACTTTTCAGCCCTCAAATTACGCTCTTCGATACTGCTCCAACTCCGTGCACATCAGAATAAACGCGCCTGAACCATGCAGATCATTTTTCAGCCTGGATCGTCTGATATAATGCTCATAGGTTCCCTCTTCAATGCAGGTGCCGGTACAGATATTATCAATGACTAATACCCCTTTTTCATCATAAGAAAGCCTGTTTTCAATTCCTTCAAACCCTTTCTGTAAAACCGGATCGTATTCTTTGCCCAAAATTCCTTTGCGGATGGCTTTTGCATAAGAATACACAAAAAGACAGGTACAGGAGGTTTCCACCCAGTTACCTTCTTTTTCCGGCTGATCCAGCACCTGGTACCACATGCCGGTTTCGGGATCCTGATACTTCACCAATGCTTTGAGCAGATCTGCCTCGATCTGTTTCAGTCTTCCCACTGCAGAATGCTCTGCCGGTATATCGTCCAGGATATCCAAAATAGCTACCGCATACCAGCCTACGGCACGTCCCCAGATCTGACCGGACAGTCCTGTCTTCGGATCCGCCCAGGCTTCCTTCCCAGAGGCATCCCAGCCATGGAAATAAAGTCCGCTCTTCTCATCCTTCATGTGCTCATTCATTAAAAATACCTGCTTAATGGCCCGCTCCCGCAGCACCGGATCGCCGAACCGTTTTGCATACTTGACAGACAGCGGTCCCGCCATATAAGCGCCATCCATCCACATCTGGTAAGGCTGCGTCATCATATGCCAATATCCACCGTACTGATTTACCGGCCAGAAATACATAGACTGCGCAATGGTTTGAATCGCTTTCATGTACTTTTCATCCCCGGTTTCATCATATAAATCATAAAGCAATATGCAGGGTTGCTTGCAGTCCAGCATCGTAAGAGATCGTTCATTATAATATTTCCCATCTGTTTCCGGAATGGTCAGCTCATGACATACCCCATAAAGGCTTCCGTCCGGGGAAAGCACCGTATCAAAATACAACTTTATATAATCAAAATACTTTTTCTCCCCTGTAAGCTTCCATACTTTCTGCATACCGGACAGAAAAACACCCGGAATATAAAACATGGCTCCTTTCGGCCAGAGTTCCCCAGGCGCCTTACTGTCCATAATGGCATTGCAGGCCAGTTCGGCATATTCCAACGGCTGCTTTTTCATAGAAATCACCCTGCCTTTCCTTTTACTATTTCTTATAATACCTCTTATCTTTCATGGCAAAACAACATTTAACTCTTTACAGAGCCCATCATAACGCCCTTTTCAAAATACTTTTGCAGGAACGGGTACAAAACGACAATCGGTGTTGATACCACTACAATCAGTGCATACTTCATCAACTGCGCATAGCGCGTCATAACAGAATCACCCTTAAGTGCCGTTTCTTCTTCCAGCAGATTCCGCACTGCCAGCTGAACAGGATACAGTGACTTATCTCGTAAATAAATGGATGCCTGGAACCAGGCGTTCCAATATCCCAACACATGATAAAGAACCAGAACGGCCAAAGTCGCTTTGCTCAAAGGAATCATAATTTTTACCAATATCTGCGTATAAGAGCCTCCGTCCAGTAATGCCGCTTCTGTTAAGCTCTCCGGAACAGACTGGAAAGCAGTCTTTAAAATAATCATATGAACCGCATTAATCAATCCGGGAAGAATCAGAGACATCCGGGTATTCATTAATCCGAGATTCTTCACCAGCATATAGTTCGGTACCAGACCACCGCTGAAATACATTGTGATAATAATCATCATGGCAACCGCACTTCTTAATTTCGGACCCTTCTGGCTTAAAAAGAAAGCTCCCAGCGCCGTAAAAAATAAATTCATAAAAGTACCCACCGTAGCCAGAAACAAGGTATTCAAAAAGCCGGAGATCAGAAGCGGATGCTCTAAAACTGCCTTGTAGGCTCCGAATTCATACGGCTTCAGGGGCATCAGCAGCAACCCCGTATTCGAGGAAAGCTTTACCGGATCACTGAAAGAGGCAATGACCGCATAGTAAAACGGGTATGCTGTAATGACAATTAAAATCAGCATTAATAAAATATTAAAAACATTAAATACTTTTCTTCCTGTTATTTTCATACTGTCACCTCTACCACAAACTTACATCGGATACTTTGGCACTGATCTTATTGGCAATAATAACCAGTACAAAATTAATAATGGTGTTGAACAGACCTACTGCGGCACTGAAGCTGTACTCCATTTCCACAAGACCTTTTCTGTATACATAAGTAGAGATAACGTCTGCTGTCTCATAAATTCCTTCATTATACAGCAGCAATATTTTTTCATGACCTACAGACATAATCGAACCGATTCTCAGAATCAGCTGGATAATAATCATCGGTGCTATTCCCGGAAGGGTTACGTGAATGGTCTGCCGGAACCTGCCTGCACCGTCAATTGCCGCTGCGTCATACAATTCCTCATTAATGCCGCTCAGAGCGGAAAGATAAAGAATCGACCCGAATCCCACGCTGCTCCAGATAGAAGAAATGACCTCTATCGGTACAAAAAATTCTTTCCGGGTCAGCAGAGAATTTTTCTCAATATGAAACACTTGCACTAACAAATTGGTAATAAAACCATTGGTAGAGACAAACTCTTTAATCATGGCACATATGATAACCATGGATATGAAATAAGGAAGGTAAGATACCGTCTGTACTACTTTTTTAAACTTTCTACTCTTCAGTTCGTTGATTAAAAGCGCTAATACAATCGGCGCCGGAAACCCAAAGAGCAAATGGGAAAAGCTGATCACCAGGGTATTACGCAGCACACGACCGAAATACATGGAACTGAAAAAATCCCGGAAATGCTTAAATCCTACCCATGTACTTCCCAAAATTCCCAATCTGGGGCGATAATCCTGGAAAGCAATCATTACTCCGCCCATAGGAATATAGTGAAATATCACGTAATACAGCACTACCGGTATCGCCATGATATAAAGGCCGCCGTACCGCTTCCATTCCTTCCTGATACCTTTTAACATACTTTTTCTACCTTTCATAGAATCAGGCGGTATTACTCTTATCCTGACCAGCAATACCGCCTGAAATTTTAATTTGAATCTGTATCTATCTGGAGTTGAATTCATCCAAAGCAG
Organism: uncultured Acetatifactor sp.; assembly: GCA_934433135.1. GTDB lineage: Bacteria > Bacillota > Clostridia > Lachnospirales > Lachnospiraceae > Acetatifactor. The sequence continues at coordinate 43,008 of CAKRZO010000018.1, forward strand.
TCTGCATGATTTCAAGACGTCTTTCCAGTCCCAGTTCCTTCAGCTTTGCAAGATATGCATCGAAGTTATCCAAAGACTCTTCGCCGGAAATGAACTTTGCACGCATTTCACTGACATACGTATTCATATCGCTGGAAATCTTGCTGTTCTCATCCTTCAGATCCTGAGGTACCGATATGGCCGGAACTTTGTATGTATAACGGTCATTAGCATCCCAGGCCTCTACTGCACCTCTCTGCTCCGGCATCGCCGTTACCTGTTCAAAGTACTCCAGGCGGCTTACATAAGTCCAGAAGCATCCTCCGCGGCTATACTGATTCATTGCCTGTCCGGAAGTCAGTCCGTCCGGATTGTTGATAATCAGATCCGTATAAACCGGTTTCCCGTCCTTCATTTCATAACTTACGCCTTCTACACCGAACTGTAAGAAGAGCTGTCCTTCCTCCGAGTAGCCCCAATCCAGGAATCTCATGGCAAGCTCTTTATTTTTGCATCCGGTAGAGATTAATCCCTTAAACTCGCCGACTGCGTTTTCCGTAGCGCCGTAATAAGCTCTCTCACCGTTAGCGCCAAGCAAAGAACCGATTCCTCTTAATTCCGCCTCCGGATTTGCTTTCTTCATATTGGGAACATAGGTGCCCAGTCCGCCGATGACTGACTGCTGTACCACACCGGTACGACCGTCATAAAGCATACCGTCTACGCTTGCCTGATCCAGCGTCAGATAGTCCGGGTTGATCAGACCTTCTTCGTACATTGTGTGGAAGAATTCCAGAACCTTCTTATGTTCCGGTTCCGCCCAGCCCAGATGATACTGACCGTCTTTTACATACGCACCTGAGGTAATCAGACCGTAGGGAGAACTGAAGAAACCATAGTTAAAGAGCAGGTTCATTCTGTGGGAAGTCAGTGCCATAGGATATTCCGCACCCATCTCCTTCTTAAAAGCTCTGAGCATATCCAGAAATTCCTCCGGAGTCGTAGGTGCACTGATTCCCAGTTGGTCTAACCAGTCGCCGCGTACAATCAGACCATTGGTAGCCATCATCTTATCATCTCCGGTAAGGAAAGGGAAGCCTATGACGGAACCATCTGATAAGGTCAGCTCTTTGCGGGCATTGGGATAAGCCTCCAAAACAGTCGCAAGATTAGGAGCCCATTTACTGATCTCGTCTGCTGTCAAAGAAGAAACTATGCCATCATCAACTATCTGCTGATCGTTGCTGGTAAGAATTGGAGCCCACATCAGGATATCCGGCAGATCATCTCCTGCAAGAATCAGATTGTAGGCATCTTCTGCTTCATAAGTAACAATCTCCAGCTCTACGCCGGTTCTCTTCTGATATTCCTCAAAGAAAGGTGTCTGGGTAATATCTGCAGAATTGGGTGTTGTCTTAAAATCATAATACATCATTGCGATAGTCAGCTTTTCATCGGTATCCAGAGGATAGGTTACGGTTTCCTCTTCTGCCGCTTCGGAAGACTTTGCAGACGCAGAGGATTCTTGCTTAACTTCGCTGCTCTTGGATGTGCTTTCCTTGGAAACATCATTGTTTTTGTTGCCGCAGGCTGCCAGGGAACATACCATGGCTGCTGCAAGTAACATAGAGACTACTTTTCTTTTCATTTTTCTCTCCTTAAATTGAAATCTGATTAACGAGTTACTGATTTGACTTCGAAGCAAATTACCTAGTCCAACTATACATATAATTTCTCCATTTTGCCAGTACCAAAAGCGGTGATTTCCGTACAAAAAACGTATATTTCATTTTTTTCATCTGTCAAAAAAAGCTCTCACAGAACCTGAATCGAATCAGATCCTGTGAAAGCTTATTACAATCTCCAGCTTGCCGGAGTTTCTCCTGTTTCTTTCTCAAATGCTCTTCGAAAAGTACGCACGTTGGCATAGCCGACCTTTTCTGATATTTCCTGCGTAGAATAACTCTTATTTGCCATCAGTTCTTTGGCTTTCTCAATACGAATACTGTTAATATAGTCCATAATCCCCATATCGGTTGCTTCTTTAAAGGCTTTGGATACATGCCGGGGATTTCTGTCCAGTGCCTCCGCAATACTGCTTAAGCTTAAATTGCAGTCCATATAATTTTCTTTTACATAATTGACTACTTTCGCAATCATTCTTTTTCCTTCCTTGACCTGTTGCCTGGATATGACACCGATCTGGAATTGCAGCAGATTGCAAAAACATGCCTTCATCTCGTCCTTTGTATGAGCGTTCATCAGAAGCTCCAGATATCGGAACACCTCTTCCTGTTGTCTGTCATCCGGTACATATTCCCTGAAAATATCCATCACAACCGTAAACATCTCGTAAATACGCATCTTTAATATTGTAGCATTTTTAACAGATACTCCGTTGGTAGAAAAGATCTTCTCTACAATCGCTTTGGCCTCCTTCACATCCTTCTTTGCGAAAGCTTCACCGAACCGCTGTTTCCAATATTCTGCAAGAGAATGCAGTTCATCATAATCGGGGAGTACTCTGACATCAATTACGCCATGCCCTCCCGCTATTTTCTGATACTCCAACGCCTCCATAACATTCTGATAAAGATGCCTGAGCATCCTGAATTCTTCGCCGATTTCACTCACCGCACCAAAAACAGACATACCCCATTTATCATAAAGCAGAGAGCAGAGGTATTCCGCCTTTTTACTGATTTCCCGGCGCCAGTCCTCCTCTTTCGCCGATTGGCAGTCAAATAAGTAGAAAATAAAGCTGCCATCCTCAACGTGATAAAAATGCTCCTCTTCTACAAGCTCTGAAAAAATATTGTTTATGATAAAAAACGGCAGTTCCTCCTCATCGGAATTACTTTCTTCCACTAATACCATAAATCCTGTCAGCAAAATCCTGCCTTTCAAAGAAAACTCGCCTTTTTGATACTCTCCCCGCCCTTTCATAATCATTAAAAGCCGGGAATTCAGCAATTTCTCCTGCTGTGCCTCCACCAGACTTCTTGCGGTATCCTTTTCATGAGTCAGACTATATAATTTCTTTTTTAACTGATCAAATTCATTGACATTGTCACATTCTTCCTCACCGAATTCATGAATCATGGTATAGAGCGGCTTGTAATTGATCCGTAAAAGGATCATAATTCCAATAAAAGCTAAAATCATTACCGATATCAGACTGATCCAAAACGTTCCCTTTATCCCCTGCAATTCAGCCATAAGGCTCTGTTCGGAAAATACCAGTTCATAAGTGATTCCCACAATACCCGATTCCTTCTGCATACGAATGAAATAATCTTTTTCATCTATCCAGTCAGGAATATCCGTCACCTTCCCTTTGTGAAATACAAGCGTATTTTCTTCATTGATATGAATCAGCATATAGGAATCTTCATTTAGGTATTCCGTCACCTTTTCAATAACCGCCAACGGAACACTTACAATAATATTGTAGCTTTCCTTTTGTGCCTCGCTCACTGTTTTTGCATAAACCAGACATTCTCCCCGCTTCCAGTAATTCATCACATCCGCTGCAAAGTAACGATCCGAATACCTTGTTTCCAGACATTCTTTCCACTTTTCAAAGGAAATTAAATCCGCATACTGGTGTTTCATCCCCCTGTAATATATATCCGGTGTGCAGGATATTTCACCGGTGATCAGATAATCCCTATCCTGCATATAGATCATGCAAAACATATTATCCACACCGTTGCGATAATTGTGCAGCTGATCCTGCAACAGAGCGGTTTTTCTGTAAAACGCACCATCCATATTATCGCTGCGACGGATTTCTGTAAAGTAATCACTTAAAAAGGCATAAATATAATTTTCACGAAGCAGTTCCATATAATGATCTATATTGTCAGCGGCATTATTAAAAGTAAGTTCATTTACCGATATAACTTCTTCTCTCAGCGCTCTGATGCTGATACTATGATTAATCAATACCGCTGAAATCGGAATCAGAAAAACTAAAATATAAGACCAGGCCCATTTTCGTAAAACACCGTTTCTCTTCCAATGCATCTTTGTCTCTCCCTGTCTGTTGCACAATTCGGTACCGTTTCTTACACCGTTTTTTATTCTTCTGCCACTATTATACCATTGTTTCGGAAGCTATCAATGCATTTTCTTCTCAAAAATTAGGATTATCTTCCCGGAAGTGCAAAATCCTTTTGTTATTTTATTACGTATCCTCTCAATCCGACAGAACTTACATTGCACGGTACACACCAACAAAAGCCCCTCGCAGTCATCACACTGCAAGGGGCTTTTCGATTCCGATTTTATCTGAATCTTTTATTGATTGTTTTTCCGGTCTTATCTGAAATTCTTATTGATGATTGTATTTCTCCACTATGGCATCCATCTGTTCCTTTTTTGCTTCCATGTCTGCCACCAGCTTAAACTGGGTGCGGGCACGATCCAGATTCTGTCTTTCTCTGTGGATCTTAAAGTAGACATCGCCTTCCAGATAGTCCGCAAGGAAACGCATGCCGCATTCATAGGTCATTACCATAGCGCCCATGGGAAGCGCTTTGATTTCTTCCTGGGTAAGTCTTCCGCCACAGCCTTCGATAAAACCTTTGGTATAGACTTCAAACAACTCCATGCTGCAGTTAATCTTGCTTAAATCTCTTTCATCTTCGGCTCCCGTGCTGGCACCGAAACGAATGGAATCGCCGAAATCATTCACTGCATATCCCGGCATAACCGTATCCAGGTCAATGACACAGACTGCTTTGCCTGTCTTTTCATCCAGCATGATATTGTTCAATTTGGTATCATTATGGGTTACCCGCAAAGGAAGCTCTCCCAGTGCCTGCGTAAGATAGCTGTGTTCTTTTACAAAACGGATCTCCTCTGCCACACCTGCTGCTCTTCCGCATTTATCTTCCTCCACGACTTTGCAAAAACGGCGGTAACGGGCAGCGGTATCATGGAATCCCGGGATGGTTTCATGCAATTCTTCCGCCGGAAAATCTGCCAATAAGTACTGGAAGTGTCCAAAAGCTCTTGCGCTCTCATAAAAATCTTCATCACTTCTTACCGCATCAAAGCTGACAGCCCCTTCAATAAAATAATACATCCGATAATAATCGCCGTAAGCATCTTTATAATAGGGCTTTCCATCCTCCGCGCAGATAACATTCAAGGTTTCTCTCTCCGGATCTCCGCCTTCCATAACAATCTTTTTCCTCAAATGGCCAGTCACTTTTAAAATATTTTCCATCAATTGTTCCGGCTGTTTGAAGATCCGATGATTGATCCGCTGCAGAATCAGCTTGCGGTTTGCTTCCCCTTTGCTTACTTCCACCAGGTATGTATCGTTGATATGGCCGTTGCCGTAAAAATGAACGTCCCTGACTTCTCCTTCCAGCGGGAAATGCTTCATGGCCTGCAGTGCCTGCTCTAAGCTTAAAGTCTCTACTCCGCAGTCGGATTCTGCGGCTTCTACTGTTGTCTTATCTGCCGTTTCCTTTGCGGCCTCTCCCTTTGCCGCTTCTTTACCGGCTCCCGAAATCGATTCCGGTTCCTCCCAGAGCCTCTCCGGATATATGCCCTGTTCCTTTAATCTGCGGATAGCATCCACAACGGTCTTTTTGTCTTCCTTATAAGTAACACCGTACCAGCGGTCGTGGCTGCGCAGAACCTTCACATCCGCTCTATCTTCCCGAATCATATTGCCTACGACTTCCGGCAGGAAATATTCGCACTTTAACGGATTCTCCTTCAGCCCCTTCGTTAAGAATGCCGGAAAATCCTCTTCCAGTTCCTTCAAAATATCCTCACGGAATCCCCACATATTCATGGATACAGTGCTTCCCGGAGTAAGCATATGCCAGGTCTTTCCGTCATCTTCCGTATACGCGGTACCTTCCCCATGTTTCTCAATATGGGTTCTTTCCGCAATTCCGGTAAGGAAACCGGCTTCGTCCATAGAGCAGATTCCTCTTGCCACATGCCCGTTTTCCGTCAAAGTATTCTCCAGGATATAACCTACCATGCTGTAATGGCTCTTTGCCGGATCTGTATTTTCCTCACAGAGACTGTTATACAAAATCTGAAAGGCATCCACACCATAATAATCATCTGCGTTGATGACCATAAACGGTCCGTCAATGACATCTTTGCAGCTCAAAACCGCCTGACCTGTTCCCCAGGGCTTTACTCTGCCTTCCGGAACCTCGAATCCCTGCGGCAAGTCGTGCAGATCCTGGAATACATAGGAAACATCCATATACTTTTCCATGCGGTTACCGATGACCGCCTTAAAGTCTGCCTCATTTTCTTTCTTAATGATAAAAACAACCTTTTTTACACCGGCTCTTCTTGCATCAAACAAAGAAAAATCCATAATGATATGACCGTATTCATCAATCGGATCAATCTGTTTAAGTCCGCCGTAACGGCTTCCCATTCCCGCTGCCATAATCACCAATACCGGTTCCTTTTTGCTCTCTCCCATCTTTTTATCCTTCTTTCCTGATGTTTCATCCTCATTTCCGGCAAGCTTCAGTCTCGAATCAATCATGAGAAATTCACGCAAACGATTCTCATCTGTTCGGAGCCTTTCTCTTCCGCCGGATCCTGCTTTTATCATAGCATTCTTTCGCAAATTTGCTTTGCACAATTATGCCTGATTTTTATACATTTGTGACCGGCAGTTTGCATGGTACACCGTCCTGCAAATGTGTTTTTCCTCTTTGCAGATAAAATTATAAGAAGACAAAATTATCAATATCTGCAACAAAACGTTTACACATTCCCTAATGCCTCATTCAGCGTTTGCTCAATCCGATTTGCCATTTGGTAAAATCCCAAATCATTGGGGTGGCATCCGTCCACCATGCATAAATGGCGCAGTTCGCCGGGGAAAAAGCGTTCTCCGTCAATCATATAAACATGGCGATCCCCGCAAGCAATTGCATTTTGATAGGTTTTTCGGATCACATCCCGTCGTATTTCATCTTGCCTTCCCGGCCAAAAATCCGGTTTTGATATCATAATGACCGGTGTATCCGGCTGCTTTTGGCGGAATTGAAAGAAAAACGCCTCGTGTGTCTGTTTCAGGTATGTAACATCCGGTGCGTTATGGTCATAATCATAGACGAATGCTGACATGGAGAGAGAGCCTATGTAATCTGCCATTGCAGGTTCCCCTTTGCCGTTACCGGAAAAGCCGAGATTGATATAGTTAATGCGATTTCTTCGCAAAATCATACTCTGGTATGCATTTCCCGGTCGGGAAGCGCATCCACCCTGGGTAATCGAAGATCCATAGTAAACAATGGGCGCTATCGGCACATAGCGGTAAATGGATTTCTCTAAGACTGCCCCGGATTCCAATCCAATCATAAGCTGCTGTACCCCGTTATATAACGGAAAATAAAGAGTAATATCACGCATACGCCGTGTACCCAATTCGCAGATCCCATCATAGCCATCCGTCATAGTAACGGGAGGGATAAGAGAACCCAGGTAGCAGCTTTGTGTATCCGTTTCTTCATAAAGATCAAAACCACTGCTGCCAAGCAGCGGCATATGCGCCATATGGCCGGAACCGGGTTCTTTGACAAAAACAGCAATGCAGGAAGAATCGGTCGAGAACCGAAGCCGACCGCCGGCCGTACAGGTGCTGAGTTCTTTTACACCGGCACTGACCGCGCCTGCCACATCCTCCGGCATGCGTCGGTAGCCGACGTCCTTTGCATTGCCATATAACCCGTAAATTTGAAACGGTACCTCTGCTGCGTCATAAAAAACCAGATCCTGCCGATCCCGGCAATTTTTTAGTTGAAAGTTTTGGTCAATCTTTGCAATTTCCATTATAATCCTCATTTCTGTGCGCTTTTGTCGCTAAGGTAAGACAAAAGAAATTCGTGCAGGCAATTCCTCTTTCTTCTGCCATAAAAACAATTTGTTTTCGCTCAGAACAAATCGCGGCGCAAGTTTTTTTCGTTATCTCATATCCATCATGATATACCATTCATCGGAATAATACAATTAGAATTTTAAGGATTAAAATTTTTTATCAGCATGAAATCTGTCCGCAAGAATGCTTGTCTGAACTGTCACAAAAAACTTGTAATCCTTCTGTCACGTATGTTACAATGAGATAGATAAAGGAGCGGACGCAGGATGGGTTATGAAAGTATTTCTTTGCAGAAGGAACTGACTGTGGACAGCATTGTATCCGTCCACTATTTTGAATATGCCAGCAATTTTGCATTTGCCGGGGAATCACATGATTTCTGGGAATTTTTGTATGTGGATAAGGGGTCTGTCAACGTCGTCGGCGGCAATACCTTATATTCTTTAAAAAAAGGAGATGTGATTTTCCATTGCCCGGGAGAATTTCACAACGTAACCGCCAACGGCATCAGTGCGCCGAACCTTGCCGTGATCGGCTTTTATTGCTCCGATCCGGCCATGGACTTTTTCCGCCATAAAATTCTTACCGTTAAGGAACCGCAGGCACAGCTTCTGGGGCTTTTGATTAAGGAAGCCCGTTCCGCTTATTCCTGCCGTCTGGACGATCCCTATTGTCAGAAACTGATTCGCAAAAATAAGGAAGAAATTCCCTTCGCTGCAGAGCAGTATATTCAAATGTACCTGCAGTTGTTTCTTCTGGATCTGATCCGCCTTTACCACTCCGGAGTACAGGTCTTACTCCCGGCTCGAAGCATTCCTTCCGCGCAGAAAGAACTTTTTACGCAGATCGTTGCCTATCTGGAGCAGCACCTTACGGAAAATATCTGTGTGGATACCATCTGCAAAGAAAATCTCATCAGCCAGCCTATGTTACAGAGAATCTTTCGCAATTATGCGGGCTGCGGCGTTATCGAATACTTTTCCCGCATGCGAATCAACAAGGCTAAGGAAATGATCCGTACCGATACCGGCAATATTTCACAGATTGCCGATGAACTGGGGTATAGCACGATACATTATTTTTCCAGGCAATTTAAAAATCTGACGGGGATGACCCCGTCAGAATATCGTAGTTCCATTCAACTTTTATCGGATGTTCCCGCAACGATTTTTAAGGCATCCGATCCGCTTTCCGATTAACCAAAACGCCCCGGAAGACCGATGTATTCACTCCGATTCATTCAGGTTCTGTGCCTCAAGATCCGCATGAAGGTTTTATCATCCATAAAAGGGTAAAACTCTTTCATAATGTTGATGCTCATGCCGCTTTGGATCACCTGCTCCACCATCCAATCAAAATCCTCGTCATTTAAGAACGCACCGATTTCCACCAGATCCTTGTAATGATCCGGAGGAGTTGCCTTTACCACCTTCGAAAGGGATTCATCCGAAAGAAAGCAGGCGATTTTTTTAAGCATCTTCGTTCTTTCTTCTTCCGGAATCCGCCCCATCAGGATATCAAGGCCTTCGTCCGACAAAAAAGGTGCCAGCGCTTCTACTGCTTTGCAATCGTCGATTTGTGCTTCCTTACAAAGTTCCTCCAGCGTTTCATCCTCTAAGAAAGGCGCCATTCCAATTAATTCGGAGAGCTTAATCTTATTTTCATTCTCTGCTGCGCCGGATGCAAACTGCTTGATCTGGGCCGGCAACAGAACCGGTGCCGCCTCCGCTACTTCCGCAACGCTCAGTTCCTCGATCGGCTGCTCCTCCAGTACTTTCTTTACGGTTCTGGCTGCGCTTCCCATTCCCAAAAGTTCTTCCACATCCAGATCCAGCACCTGACAAAGCTGTTCAATCTTCCCGATATCCGGAAGGCTGGAACCCCTCTCCCAGTTGGAAACTGCCTGAAAGCTGATTCCCAGTGCATCCGCCAGCGCCATCTGTGTCATATTCTTTTTGATTCTTGCTTCTTTTATATTACGTGCAATCTTTACGGTATCAAACATGTCCTGTGTCCTCCATTTTTCCTGGTTCTTCTTACGGCCGCAAGGAAAGTATAGCACCAAAAGAAGTCTTCTGTCTATCAAGTGATCCTTGAATCCATGAAAAAATGGGGTTGAGGCAAAATTCTACTGTTGCTTGAGGAAGAAATCGCTCCCGAAAAGCCCCATTATGTTGCCTGCTGTCTTTTCAGCTTCCTGTAGCAGGCCAAAAAATAAATGATTTCCGCAATGGCCGTAATGGTCCAGGAAAAACTATAGAGTAAGTACAGGGAAGGTATGGTCTCGTAGTAAGCAAAAACGGTATAGACCCAAATCACCCGGAAAACGCAAGATCCCAGAATCACCACAACCGTAGGCACAATGCTTTTTCCAAGGCCTCTGGAAGCGGCAATGGTGCAGTCCATGAACGCACCGATGGCATAGGACCATCCCATAATCTTGATTCTTTCCAGTCCGGCCTGTACGACGCCGGGATCATCGGCAAAAAGCCACAGGAACTGTCTGCCGAAAAGCAGCAGCAATCCTCCCAGAATGGCTCCGGTAAGGAAAGCATAAAGCAGGCTGATCAGATAGCTTTTCATAATCCGGTCTCTTTTTCCGGCGCCTAAGTTGCGGCTTACAAAGCTGGCACAGCCGGTATAAAAGGCGGCCATCATGTTAAATATGATGGCATCTGCATTGGCCGCTGCGGAATTTCCGGATACGGTAATGGCATCAAAGTGATTGACACCGCTTTGCACAAATAAATTGGCAATGGCAAAAATAGCATTCTGAATTCCGGCGGGAATGCCCAAAACCAACACCTCTTTGCAGGCATGTCTGTCGATCAGACCTTTTTCCCGTGTCAGTCTACAGCTGTCTTTTCTTCGGAACAAATGTCCCAGAATCAGAAAGACAGACAGATACTGGGAAATCACGCTGGCAATGGCTACTCCGTCCGCTGCTCTGCCGCAGACGATGACAAAAAACAGGTTAAGCATTACATTCACAATGCCCGCAACGGAAAGATAGAGTAACGGCCGCTTTGTCTCTCCGCAGGCGCTTAATACGCCGTTACCGAAATTGTAAACGGCCATAGCCGGCATTCCCAACGAATAAATCTGCAGATACAGCACAGCACTGTCCAGCAGCTCTTCCTTGGTTTTCAACAATACCAACATAGGCCTTGCCAGCAGCATGCAGGCAAAGCACATAAAAAGACCGGTAATCAGGCAAACCATCAACGAGGAGTGCACCATCTTACGGGTTCCTTCCGCATCTTCCATTCCCAGCTTATGCGCCACACGGACATTTACTCCGGCTCCCATGCCGATGAGAAAACCGGTATATAACGTAACCAGGATCGTGGTGGAACCCACTGCTCCCAGTGCAATGTAATCCGCGAATTTCCCGGCAACCGCCACATCGCTCAGATTAAAAAGTACCTCCAACACCTGCGTCAGCATTAAAGGCAGGCTGAACATAAATATGTTTTTCCACAAAGAACCTGTGGTCATCACCACAGGCTCCTTCTTTCTCTTATTCTTGTTATCCATATCCTTATTTCTGTTCTTGTTTTCGTTTTAACAAAAGTCCTTGCACACATTCCGCCAGGAACTTAGTAGCATATACATAAGGATTGTCTCTTTCCACTATAAGAAACAGCTGTAAAGCAACAATAATTCTCAGGTATTTATCTTTCCTCATTATATTCCGGATAGATGCAGTCAATTCCATAGGTTTTAAAATATTCCATCCACCTGTCATCGGGGCGTCTGTCCGTAATAATCGTCTTCACTGCCGTCACATCACAAAGGCGGGAAAAAGCGACCTTATCAAACTTGGAACTGTCCACTGCCAGAATCGATTCTCTTGCGGACTGCATCATCACCTGCTTTGCCTGGGAAAACAGTTCGTTTCCATCCGTGATTCCTTTGGTAATATCGATTCCCTTACAGGAAATAAAAGCTTTATCCGCATTAAATCTGCCGAACCCTTCCACAGTCTTCGGCCCCACCAAAGCCAGATATCCTTCCCGCAGGCTTCCGCCGGAACAGATAATATCCCAATCGGAAACATCGGATAACTCAATGATAATCTCAATGGAATTGGTAATTACGGTAAGATTGGCTTTTTCCTTGATCGCTTTGGCAATAAAGACTGCCGTGGAACTGGCATCCAGAATGATATGTTCTCCGTCATTGATCAGGGAAGCGGCAAGCTCCGCTATTTTCTGCTTTCCGCCCACATTCGCCTTTTTTCTGACATTAAATGGCATATCAATCCCTATATTTTCATTCAGGACAGCGCCTCCGTAGCTTTTGGTTGCCAGACCTTCCTTTTCCAGCTTTTCCAAATCTCTGCGAATCGTCTCTTCCGATACGGCAAAACGCTGGCTCAGTTCACTGACCACAACCTTTTTTTCATCCTGCAATTTTTCCAGGATCAGATTCCTTCTCTCCAGTGCTAACATGGCAACCTCCGCTTTTTCACTCAGCTGGTACCGGATCCCCAACATTGGTAACAGTTCAGACGCGCCATTCACAAAGCATGCAAAAAGTCTTGTGCATGGTGCGTCTGAATAGTTACTTATTTATATCATTCTTACAAGATCGACTTACAAATCTGTTCGTCCGGATGTGCAATGACAGAGCTGTCCAGATACATGCCGTTCTGTGCTACGACAGATCTTGCACGTTCAATGGCAGCTTCTACTGCTGCAACTTCTCCGGTAAGGTACAGGTAAGACTTTCCGCACATTCCTTTGGCAATCCGAAGTTCAATGAGATTCACAATTGCCGTTTTGGCAGCCTCATCCGCCGCAACAATAATGGAAGCGGCATCATAGGTCTCAATCACTCCAAGTGCATCCACATGGTCAATCACAGTGGTTCCGTAAATGGCGGGGAAAATACTCTCATGCGGATTTCCCAGTACAAAGCTGTCGATGTAAGCTTCTTCCTTCTGCATCCTGGCGGCATCCACTGCACTTCTTACCGCACTCAGCTCTCCCGAAATCAATGCAATGTATTTTCCGGGACATACTACCTGCGCTTCCAAAAGTTCCACGCCTGCAGTCTTTACCATTGTGTCGGCAGCCGTAATACCGGCAGACACGGTCTTAAATTCAATCATTCCTATTGCTTTTGCCATCTTTACCCTCCATTCCCCAGTCGCTAATGCGTCGGAGGAATTGCTTCTATGTTTCCTGCACTTTTGTATTCTTACATTTTTACACTCTTATGCTTTTTGTCGTCCTACATTTCGGTAATCTCCACATACTTTGCGGTCACATCGGTTACAATGCCGTCCATGGAAGCATGCACCGGCACGCTTAAACCTTCCGCTGCTGCGGCAATCACCTGGCCTCTTACTACCCGGTCACCTTTTTTTACCACACATACGGCAGGTGCTCCGATATGCTGGGAAAAGGCTTCCCTGACACAGTGTACTTTCTTTACTTCATCTTCCAGGGGCGCCTTTGTTTCGTATTTCGTCAGTCCCAGTCGTGCTTCCAGTCGTCTGGTAGGTACCTTGCGGTATTCTCTTTCTTCCTTCACCGGTGCGGGCTGCAGATGCTTCGGTGCTTGTACGCCGGCCTTTCTTAACTGTGTCTTGCATTCCGTAATCAAAGTTCTGGGAGAAAGTCCCTGGGGGCAGGAAAACATCTCGCACAGACCACAACTGCTACAGAAAAAGAGATTTAAGAACGCATCCAGATCCTGCGTATCATGGTTGCTCATGGCACGCATAAAGCGGTGCGGCTCAATCGGGTGTCCCAAATTATGTCTGGGGCACAGATCCGTACAGGTCTGACACTGACAGCAGCAGGATGCGGCTCTTTTCACGCCTACATGAGAGGGCATTCTTTTTCTTTGAATGATCTGGTGTTCCTCCGGCAGAATCAGAATGGCATTGGTGGTTCTGGTAACGGTATCATAAGGACTTTCGATCCTTCCCATCATCGGCCCGCCTACCAGGTATACCGGATTTATGATCTCTTTGCGGATTCCGCCTGCCATGGATACCACTTCTTCCAGTGATGTTCCCAAAGGCACTCTGACCGTCACCGGATTTTCCACTTCTCCGACCACGGAGACGACTTTATCCACAACAGGCGTGGACTTATCCACGGCTCTATGCACATTATACACAGTTTCTACGTTAAAAACAGCCACTCCTGCCTCAATCGGCAGACCGCCCGGGGAAATGACTCTTCCGGTAGCCTCATAAATCAGCACCACTTCATCTCCCATAGGATATGCTGCTGTCAGCAGTTGAATCCGCACCTTGTCATACAAAGGTACATATTGCTGCAACGCTTCCACTGTAGACTTATATTCTTCTTTTACGCCGATAATGGCTTCTTTCGCATCCAGTACATCCGCGATCATGGCAAAAGTTTCCACGATTTCTTTTGCATGTACTTTCAGCATTTGTCTGTGAAGCCGAAGCAGAGGCTCGCACTCTGCACAGTTTAACAGAATTGTATTGGCTCTTGTATCGATTTTCATATAGGTAGGAAAGCCTGCCCCTCCCGCGCCTACAATTCCGTTTTCCTTGATAATTTGTCTTAATTCCTCAATGGTCATCTGCTTCACACTCCACTTACTCGAATTCGGCAGGATCGTCAATGATGCCCACAATGGCGGCATCCACCGGTGCGCTTTCCTGACCGCAGCCGATTCTGGCCGCACTTCCGCAGGCAACCAGAACATACTCTCCGATTCCTGCTCCGATCACATCAATGGCAACTATTTGTTCTTTTTCCGCACCCATTCCGGATACCGGTTCCACGATCATAAATTTATTGCCGATAAGATTTTCACACTTGCGGGTCGATACAACGCTTCCCGTTACTTTTCCAACAATCATATATTCTCCTGCCAGCCTCATTCTTGTTCTGAGTACCGGAATCCGTTTCGAGAACTGACGGGGAAACCGGTACTCTTTCTGCATCCTGGTACAACGTACAAGAAATGACTGGACCGATAACAGGCAAGTTATTTGGTCTGGTTATTTGCAGGACGGTGTACCAGGCTCATGTTAATCGTTCAAACATGCCTGGTCAAAACACCTAAAGACACTCTTGCATCCAACTTCTCATTCAAGCATGTAATCGGCGCAGGAATGCCTAGTTAAATTATTACAGCTTACTTCAAAATCGTTACGGTATCGCCTGTTGCAATTTTACTTGCATTGGCTTCATCCGTATCAATGTGCATCTCCAGTGTAAAGGATTCATCTACACGGATCTTCACATGATTAAAAACAGTTCCTCTTTCGTTGTCCGCTTTCACGGATACGATATCGCCGTCATGTACTCCTGCTGCCAGGGCATCGGCAGGAGACATATGAATATGGCGCATTGCTATAATGCATCCTTCTTTTAAGTACAACGCACCCTTAGGTCCCACAATGGCAATCGGTGCGCTTCCGGCAATCTTACCGGACTCTCTGACAGGTGCCTTAATTCCCAGTTTTACGGCATCAGTAGCGGAAATCTCCACCTGAGAAGCTTTTCTTACCGGTCCCAACACTCTTACATTTTCTATTGCACGAAGCTTTAAGCCTACCAGTGTCACCATCTCATTGGCTGCAAACTGACCGCCCATCAGCTCCTTCTTTTTGGTCAAATGATATCCCTCACCGAACAGAACCTCTACATGCTCCTGTGTCAGATGCACGTGTCTGGCAGATACCCCGATGGGTACCACATACCCTTTTTCATTCGGTTTCTGCTGATCAAGCGCAGCGAGGACTGCTTTCGTGATGAATTCGATCTCTCTCGTTTCCAAATTTTCACCGCCATCCGTTTTTTTGTTTCAGGGATTCTTTTCCCCATTTTGTTTTTCTGCATTCAAACTGATTCGTAACCGTTCAGACGCGCCGTTCACAAAACCGTGCTTACCGCTATCGATTGCAGCTGCAAGCCGCATCCTGTAATCGGCGCTTAAGCTTAGACAGATTTTCATGCAGGCATGAAATCTATCCGCAAAAATACCTTACTGAACTGTTACGATAAAACTATGGTAGTGCCGAATTTTAACCTACGTGAGGCAGAATCATTTCCACGTCACTGTGAGGTCTGGGAATTACATGGGTAGCAATCAGCTCGCCTAATTTGCCTGCTGCTGCAGCGCCGCTTTCTACAGAAGATTTAACGGCTCCTACATCTCCGCGTACCATTACGGTTACCAGTCCGGATCCGATCTTCTCGGTACCGATTAAAGTTACGTTTGCAGATTTGCACATTGCATCTGCTGCTTCGATTGCTGCTACAAGTCCTCTTGTTTCAACCATTCCTAATGCTTCCTGTGACATCTTCTTTTCCTCCTTCTTTGTTGCGGGTGTTTTCACTTCCGCAGTATGCTCAATATTGTCAGTTTTCTTTGCTGCTGCTGTCTGCACTCTTCTTGCTGCAGAAGCGGCTTTTTTTGGGGGGTCTTTTCTCTCTGCCATTACAGTTCCTTAGCCTCTTCTTTTTTAAAACGACTGGCACTTAATTTCACCAACCGGACAATCTCCGGATGAGGATTGGCAATGACACCATGGGAAACGGGTTTCTTAATTCCCTGCCTGCAGGCCGTCTCCACTGCCTGTGTTACAGCGGCCACTTCACCCTTGACTACCAGCGTAACAAGGCGTCCGCCCAGTTTTCTTTCCCAGGTAGCCAGCTCCACATCTGCAGTTTTGCACATGATATCCAGTGCTTCCATAGCAGCTGCAACACCGGTTATCTCTATAAAGCCATATGAGTTACCCATTGTGATGTCTCTCTTTCCTGTTTCCGGTATTTTCCTCAGATGCTGGGAAGAATCTTTTCTACGTCAGCATGAGGTCTGGGAATTACGTGGGTAGCTACCAGTTCGCCCAGTCTGCTTGCTGCAGCGGATCCGCTCTCTACGGCTGCTTTTACAGCGCCTACATCTCCGCGTACCATTACGGTTACCAGTCCGGATCCGATCTTCTCGGTACCGATCAAAGATACCTCAGCCGCTTTAGTCATTGCGTCTGCTGCTTCGATTGCAGCGGTAAGTCCTCTGGTTTCTACCATTCCTAATGCTTCTTTTGCCATTGTTGTTATCCTCCTGATTTTTCATTGTCTGCCGCTTTACGGCACTATTCCGTCTATGTTGATTTTCCGATTTCGGTTTTACTGTTTCTGCTGTTTTTGTTGTTTAACCGCTTTCACGTCTTTGGCGTCTTTCCGGTTTTCAGCTTTTGTCAAATGCGCTTAACTTTAACATCTTACAGGTATCATCGGTGGGATTGGCTATTACATAATGCTGTACCACACCGGACACCTGTTTTGCCATTGCAATTCCTGCTTCCATTGCCGCATCCACATCTGCGATGCTTCCGCGGAATTTAATCGTAACCAGTAAGGGTACCGGAAGGGAATCCGCATTCGCAGGCTTGTTCTTATCAAATGTTTCCAAAGTTACGTCTGCCGCCTTGCATCCGGCATCTGCTGCCATGAATGCACACACCAGTCCGTATACTTCCAGAATTCCTACTGCCTGATTCATCGTCGCTCCTTCCCGTCACGTTTTCATCCGCACGCTTACTTGTTGATGATTGCAATCTTTAAGCCACTCATAGCCAGGTTGGTCTTGTGACCTTCATTAATCTGGTCTAACGGGAATGTGTGAGTGATCAGCTTATCGATAGGAAGACCGATCTGTTTTGCACTCTTTAAGAAATCAAAGGTGGTTGCATAATCTCTCAAGGTATATACCCAGCTTCCTACAATGGTAAGTTCCTTGGAGCAGATATCAAAGTGAGGATTGATGGTAGCATCTCCGCCGTTGATAAAGAATCCAAGTTCGCACAGGCCGCCGCCGTTGCGGATAAACTTATAAATATTGGAATGAGCCACCGGAGAACCGGTACACTGGAATGCGAAATCAGCCAAATGACCGCCGAAGCCGTCTTCCACGGCCTTAGCCAGCGCTTCGATTCCTTTGTGCTCCTTGAAGTTTACGGTCTTGTTCGCACCGAGCATCTTGGCAAATTCCAGTCTCTTCTCTTCTCCGTCCACTGCCATGATGTTCTGAATGCCCATGGTGCGAAGGATGGCAATACAGATCAGACCGATAGGTCCGCATCCCTGTACAACGACCCTGGAATTAAAACGAAGAATTCCGGTTGACTTTGCTCTCTCTACGGCATGAACCAGTACGGCACAGGGCTCGATTAAGATTCTGGAGTACAAATCCAGGTCGCTTACGTTAAACACGGTAGAGCCGCCGCGGATCAGGATATAGTCTGCGAACCAGCCGTTGAAGTGAATGTCATCATCCGGCAGAAGTCCGTATACATCCGCGCCGCCCACGTTCTGCTTATTTAAGTCAAACATGGTAATTTCCGGGTTGTCCTTAAAGATCATACAGGTTACGACTTTATCTCCCAGATGAAGATCCTTGCCTGCGCTGTCTTTTTTTACGTTTTTACCCATCTTCACGATTTCACCGGTTCCTTCGTGTCCCAGAACAACCGGAATCAGTGAGAAGGGATCTCTCTTGAATTCATGTGCATCGGTACCGCAGATACCGCAGCCTTCTACTTTGACCAGGATATCGTCATCCCCCACTTCCGGGATAGGAAATTCCTTAATCTCATAATGCTCCAGAGCTGTCAGCATGGCAACTCTTGCCGTCTTGGGGATCGCTGTTTCCTTCTTTGCTCCTTTGCAGGCGCCGGAACAGTTCCCGTCGCAGCCGTTACCCTTATTTTCCATATTCAGGATAACCTGCTTCACAATTTCTTCAACATTTACGTTGTTCAAATCCATTGTGCCTTTCTCCTTTTCTCAATGATGTCGGAATAGATCACATTCTGTTTTTTATCTTATGCAGAGGCTATCTGTCATAACGCAACGGCGTCTCTTGGTAAAACTCTGAGCGCTGGTAAGGCCTTCGCCGGTACGGCTTGCGATAGTAAAGGTGCAATATCCTTCTCCGCCGAAGCCAAGTGCGGAATAAGAAGGTCCGTTCTTTACCAGAATAGCGGTATCGATCGCCTTGGCATATTTGGTAATGTTATCCACGTTCTTGGAATGGATATGTGCGGAGTGGCGGTTGCCATGCTCCAGCCATACTGCCTTTTCTACTGCGTCCTCAAAATCTTTGGCACGGACAATTCCCAGGATGGGCATCATCAATTCGGTTGTGATCAAAGGGTGCTCTTTTTCTCCTTCGAAGATAATGCAACGGATGTTATCCGGAACGCTTACACCGATCATGCCAAGCAAGGTCTTGGCATCCCGGCCTACGCACTTACGGTTCAGTCCCTTGGGTGTCAGTACGGTATTTACCAGCTTATCCTGCTCTTCCTTGGAAGCCAGGTAGCATCCCTGCTCAGTCAGCATATAATGCATGAGTTCATCCAGGATGGAAGAAACGGCAACCACCTCTTTTTCCGCAATACAAGGCAGGTTGTTGTCAAAAGTACAGCCATTTACAATGTCTGCTGCTGCTTTGCGGATGTCTGCTGTCTCATCTACCAGTGCGGGAGGGTTGCCGGCGCCTGCACCGATTCCTCTTTTACCGGAAGAAAGAACTGCGGTTACTACTCCGGGTCCTCCGGTAGCCACCAGAAGGGGAATATCTTTGTGCTTCATCATAATGCCGCTGGTTTCCAGTGTTGGTTTTTCCACAGTGCAGGCCACGTTGTCCGGGCCGCCGGCTTCTAAGGAAGCTTCATTAATCAGGTTGATCGCATAAATCGTTGTTTTGATTGCCTGAGGGTGTGGGTTGAATACCACGGTATTGCCGCCGGCAATCATTCCCATGGAATTACACAGTACAGTTTCACTGGGATTGGTGCAGGGGGTAATGGCCCCGATTACACCGAACGGTCCCATCTCAATCAGGGTAAGTCCCCTGTCGCCCGACCATGCCGTAGTGGTAATGTCCTCGGTTCCCGGTGTCTTCTCCGCAACCAGGATGTGTTTTAAAATCTTATGCCCTACATTTCCCATGCCGGTTTCCTGTACTCCCATGCGGGCAAGGGTTTCAGCCTGCTCCTTGGTTTTCTTCCGGATATTGGAAATGATCTTTTCTCTCTGATCCATGGACATATTTCTGACAACTGCCTGAGAAGCCTTGGCAGCTGCAATTGCATCATTCATATCGGTGAAAACGCCGTGCTTTCCGACAGGGCTTTCCGAGATCTGAAGTTTGGCAATTACTTCCTGTACAATATCATTTACCATTTGCTCGTTCATATTATCCTCATTTCATCAGACGCCTTCGTATCTGTTTTGGGTATTACAGTTTCTGCATTGCTGCTTAAGCGTCTGTGTTTTTATTGCTGTCCGGTTAATTCCGAAAAAGTTTTTTCCGCAAAATGCGCCAGATAGGTATCCTGGGCAGCGCTGCCTCCGCTTACGCCGAAAGCGCCTATGATGCGTCCGTTTACCTTTAAAGGCACACCGCCTCCGAAAATCACGATGCGTCCCTTATTGGTATGCTGGATCCCATACAGTTCTGCACCCGAAGCGGCGAGCTTTCCCAGTTCCTCCGTAGACATCTTAAAGGCAATTGCCGTATAGGTCTTGTTCAGAGCCACATCGTAGCTTCCTATGTAGGCATCGTCCATACAACGCACTGCTACGGGATTCCCATGAGAGTCGGAAACTGCCGTCACAACTCTCATACTCATATTTTTGGCTTCCTGCTCCACTTTTTTCATGAGCACTTCCGCAAAATCCAGGGTGATATCCGCTGTCATATGCGTGACATTTGCAGACGTATCCGCAGCGGATCCAAATCCGTTCTTTTCCAAAATTTCCCGAACCGTTCTGGCTATAACTTGCTCATTTTTTTCCATAACAAATGTCCGTTTCTGGTTTCAGGCTTTATGTCAGATCCTATTTCATACCTAACTGAGCCATAACCTGTTTGGTAATCTCAGCAACGATCTCAGGGCTTACACTCTTAGGCTCGGAGCTTACGGAACCGGTGCATGCGCCGCCGCAGTTGTGGCAGTTTACGCCGTCCTTGTTTTGGCACAGGTTAGCAGGATGTTTGCCGGGAAGACCGAACTTACGTCTGATTTCGTAGAGCTTTTCAACGGTTGCTTTGTCAAATTCCTTCGGTCCGCCAAGCATCTTGGACTTGTACAATAATTCTGCATAGAATTCTACGGATTCCATCTTATGATATGCAGCCAGAAGATCGGTAGACCATGTCAGTGCACCGTGGCTCTCCAACAGTACGGCATCATAGTAAGGAAGGTATTTTTCCACATTGTCCGGGATCTCCATGGTAGAAGGAGTGCCGTACTCTGCGATAGGAACGCAGCCAAGTGCGATAACCGCTTCCGGCATGATCGGCTGTGTCAGAGGAATTCCTGCAATGGCGAAAGCCGTAGCAAAGGTCGGGTGAGCATGTACAACAGCTCCTACGTCCGGTCTCTTCTGATAAACTCTCATATGCATTTTGATTTCGGAAGAGGGCTTGAAGCCTTTGTTTGCCTGCAGAACGTTGCCGTTTGCATCTACTTTACAGATGTACTCCGGTGTCATGAACCCTTTGGAAACACCGGTAGGTGTGCACAGGAATTCATTGTCATTGAGCTTTACGGAAATATTTCCGTCATTCGCTGCAACCATGTTTCTGTTGTAGATCCTTTTTCCGATTTCACAGATCTGTTGTTTTAATTCGTACTCATTTACCATTTTGTGAGTTCCTCCTTTATATTGGCAAAACTTTTTTGTTTTGTGTTGCTTTCGTTGATATTATATCCCTAAATCCCACACAAGTCAACACATTATATTATAAACTTAAGTGGTTTTGCACTCGTTCTTAAGAAAGATGTGGATTTTCCCACGGGAGAACATCTCCATCTTCTTTCAGGTATTCCAGAATGTCACTGACTCCTTCGCCCGTTTTGGAGTCCACGAAAAATATTTTTTTGCATCCGGCAAGCTTAAGCCAGGAAGCGCTTCTTGCCGGATCGGCATCCGGTTCATGAATCTTGGTAACAATACCGATGACATCCCGGTTGCACATGCAGGTAATATTGGGCGGATAGAGCGAAAACGGCTCCGTTGCGGAAAGCAAAAGTCCTACCACCTGGGCTTCATAGGTATACAGTGCCAGAGCATGTCCCAGCGTATGTGTCTGGAGATATTCTCCGGGTGTATCAATGATAACATCAAAATTGTTGACGTACTGTGTCTTATGGTAGAGAATTTTTTTGCCCTTTAAAGCCTGGGTTAGTGTGGTTTTTCCACATTCGCTCCGCCCCATCAGAATGATTTTTTTCATGTTCTTGTGATGCCGCAGACCGTGTATCCCAGCACTTCTTTTACATAAGCAAGGATCGCGTTCACAGCTGCTTCCACTTCGGAAACGGTTCCGGTAATGATCAGGGATCCGCTGAAACGGTCTACAAATCCCAGCTGTGCTCCGGAACTTTTTACTGCAATATCCGCCATGATAATGGCTGTCTCCGCCGGAGATACCGTAAGGATGCCGATTGCAGATCTGGAATGCTCTACTCTCGGATCCAGTCCCAGTTTTTCATATAAAACAGAATCCGGATTGGCAATGATGTGTGCCAACGTAATCTGCCGGCCCGGCACCAGTTCCTGGACAATTCTCTGTTTTGTCTCTTCTAATTGGTTCATTTGCGTTGCCTTTCTTTCCTAGACTTCTACCCTCCTGGGTGGGCTCATATGGAATCCCAAACTACCCTCCGATCTGGCAGATCAGTCTGGTATTCTGTTCCACCACTCTTTTGAGCATTTCCATATGCTGCGGATCGGGGGGGAGAATCTCTTTCATAAGATACTCTCTGCCGAGTCCTTCATATTTGTCCTGTCCCAGTCTGTGATAGGGGAGCAGATGAATTCTTTCCACGCCTCCGAGTTTGTCCGCAAAACAGGCAATGTCCCGGATTTCTTCCGGTGTATCGTTAAAGGTAGGGATGACCGGCACCCGGATGGAAAGTCTCGTCTGTCTGGACTGCGCCACTTTTCTGGCATTTTCCAGCATCAGTTCATTGCTTCTTCCGGTGAATTCCTTGTGTTTTTTCGGGTTCATGTGTTTGATATCCATCAAATACTGATCCAGATAAGGCAGAATGCTTTCAATAACCTCATATTTTGCACAGGCCATGCTCTCCAACGCCGTGGAAATCCCCCGGCTCTTGGCAGCTTTCAGTAAGTCCCTTGCAAAATCCGGCTGGCAGAGGCTTTCGCCTCCGGAAAGGGTCATACCTCCTTTGCTTCTTTGGTAATAGACCCGGTCCTTTTCCACGATTTCCATGACCTGCGCCACTGTCACATCACGTCCGATGGTCTTTTCCTCGCCCTGGACTTTCATCGTCTGAATGGCATATTCCTGGGATTCCGGATTGCAGCACCAGCGGCAGCGCAGCACACAGCCTTTCAAAAAAACGATGGTTCGAATACCGTCTCCGTCATGTATGGAATATCGCTGGATATCAAAAATTCGCCCTTGGGTCTGTAAAAAATCCTTTTCCATCTTTCTTTTCTCTTTTCTGCACTGACCGAACGATTCGGAGTTTGCACTAATCCTCATTTCTGAGCGACTTCGTCGCGAAAGCAGGCGAACTTCTGCCATCAAAGCAATTTGTTTTCGCTCAGAAACAAATTGCGGTGTGAAAATGCATTAAAAATACAATGCATTTTCACATTAATCTCCATTCCGCAGACGCTTTAGCGTCGAAGGAATCGCGCGTCAAATTTCAGATTTGACGCTGCGATCGAGGCTACTTTGTGACGCCTGCGGCACAAATAGCCGTGTGAAAAAATGGCATATCAATGCATTTTTTCACACTAGAATCCCTGCTCGGTTCTGCGAATGATATCGTCCTGAAGAGAACGGGACAGTGTCGTAAACAGTGCGCTGTAGCCTGCTACACGGACTACCAGATGCTTATACTTTTCCGGATTTTTTTGGGCATCCAGCAAGGTTTCTCTGCTGACTACATTAAACTGCATATGGCTGCCCTTCTGGTCAAAGTAGGAACGGATCAGCGCCACGAAATTATCCAGTCCCTTTTCTCCGCTTAAAGCGGAAGGGTGAAATTTCTGGTTAAACAGGGTTCCGTTGGAGGCAATGCCATGATCCAGTCTGGATACGGAATTGGCCGCAGCGGTGGGACCGTTTACATCTCTTCCGGCTCCGGGAGAAACCCCATCCGCTACCGGCGTATGCGCCAGACGGCCATCCGGCGTTGCTCCGGTCTGCGCACCCAGCGGAACATTGGCAGATACGGGATAAAGTCCTGCCTGGAAAATGCCTCCTCTGGGATTGTGATATTCCTGTAAAGGTTTTGTATAGGTATAGGCCACATCTCTGGCAAAAGCATCGACTTCTCTATCGTCATTTCCAAACTTGGGAACCTGTTCGATCAGCTTCAGAATCTCCGAAAACTCCGCTTTGTCCTTATCCGAAATTTCCATATTCTGCACCTGGGAAACCACCTGAGCGATTTCGGTTTGCGTCAGTTCCATTCCCTGTTCTTTCATGCGTCCTAAAATCCGCATGGACAAATCAGCTATGCTTGCTTCATCCAGACCCTTGCCGTAATTAAGCATCAAAGCACGCTTCAGCTGCGCCATGGTCACCTTTTTCTCATCAAATACCAGTTTCTTCACCGCATACAGAGAATCTGCCATGTTAGCAATTCCGAATCCCTGAGGGCCGGTAAAGTTATAAACCGCACCGCCTTCCTGCAGTGCCTTTCCTCTCTTTAAGCAGTCGTCCACCATACAGGATTCGAACGGCAGCGGACAGAGTGTGGCATGTGCCACATCAATGGCATTATCGGCATTGACTAACAGAGAAATGAAGTAATTCATCTGCGCCTTGTAGGCATCGTAGAATTCTTCAAAGGAGGTCATCTCTTCTACCGGTTTGGTTGCAACACCGATTTTTTCTCCTTTGTCGTAGCCGCTTTCAAATACTACTTCCAGCGGACGGCACATATTGAAGAATGCGGCATCATGCCAGCCTTCCGTCTTGCCGGCTTTCTGCGGTTCCACACAGCCGATGATATTGTATTCTCTGGCATCCTGCAGAGTAAGCCCTCTGCTCATCAAAGAAGGAATAATCACTTCATCATTATAATAAGCAGGCAGGCCGATTCCGGTTCTGGTAAGCTGCGCTGCCCGTATTAACAGATCGTGGGGCGTACCGTTCCATACCCGGATGGATAAAGACGGCTGCGGCAGAAATACATGCTCGGAAGCCGTGATGCACATAAAGGAAAGATCGTTGGTCATATCCAGTCCTTCCTTATTCTGTCCTCCCACAATCAGGTTCTGGAACAGGCTGTAACCGGCAAAGCCTTCCGCGCTGGCAGCATCCCGGCATTTATTCAGGTCATTTAATTTTAACCAGATACAATCAATCAATTCCTGCGCCTGCTGCCTGGTCAATCCATTTCTGTCCAGATCCGCTTTATAATAAGGATACATATACTGATCAAAACGTCCCGGAGAAATAGAATGCCCGCTTGACTCAATCTGCAGAAGCTGCTGAACAAACCAGAAGCTCTGGCAGGCTTCCCAGAAGGTCTTTGCGCCTTTTTGCGGCACATTGGCACAATTCTGTGCAATCTGTAAAAGCTCGGCCTTTCTTACGGGGTCGGACTCCTGTTTTGCCTTTTCCAAAGCAAGCAACGCATAGCGTCCGGCATAACGGATCGCTGCTTCACAGCTTATGATAACCGCCTCCAGAAAAGCGGATCTCTTCGCATAATCCGCATCTCCCGGATTGCACTTTGCAAGAAGCTCCCTCGTTTCCCGGATAATGCCCTCGTACCCGCTTGCCAGCACCTTCTCATATTGCACGGTAACATGTCCTACGCCGTTATAAAAATAGTTGCCCGGTGTAAAGATGTTGTGTTCTATCGCCTTCAAAGCTTCCGGCGCCATATAAGCGGTTGCCAGTTCACTGGTGGTCTTGCCTTTCCAGTATTTATGTACTTCTCTTAATTCCTTCTTGGCTTCTTCCGAGATATAGAACGGATCGGAAGTACGATGTTCCACCGTATCCAGTTCCGCTTCCAGCCATTCAAAAGAAAACTCCGGATAGGTCTGGCAGCCTCTGGGCGCAATGGTGGTGCTTCCCACAATCAGTTCGCCGTCCCGGATCACAATCGGAAGATTGTCCAGGATATGAGCAAATGCCTTTGCTCTCCTTAACATAATGGGCTGTCCTTCCGTTGCCCGGTAACTCTGCGTTAAAAGAACTGCTCTGGCCGATTCGATCTCCGGCATCTTCGCATAAAGATGCTCTACCAGCTTCGGAATCCTGTCAGACTTCGGAATGACCTCTGTATAATAGTGTTCCATAGGATTCTCTCTCCTTTTTAAAGACTTTCACTACCGTATCAGACATATGATTTCATATGTCTTCATATGCTTTCATATATCTTCATATATCTTCATATGCCCTCACCCTCATTATAATCGGACATAGGCATAAAGTCAACATCAAAAAGTGTTTCTTTTTATGGTTTTGTGTGGGATTTGTTGGTTTGTAGAAATATTAAGCATTCGTTCGGTAAACTTTTCACTTCAGCCTTCTCAAAAAATTTTCTTTTCAGATGGATTTCCAGTAGATTTTTTTCAAAAATGTGTATAATGTAATTTAGAAGATTGAAATCGATCTTTTCTGGCCGACGAGGCCACCATTGAAAGGATCATTTGTTAAAAAACAGCGGTTTTTCATTACAGAAAAATCCTCCGCCTCACGGCGA
This sequence comes from uncultured Acetatifactor sp., assembly GCA_934433135.1. Lineage (GTDB taxonomy): Bacteria > Bacillota > Clostridia > Lachnospirales > Lachnospiraceae > Acetatifactor. Next base: position 69,593 of record CAKRZO010000018.1, read on the forward strand.
AGGACTATGCTTTCAACCCAACCATTTATATACCGCATATCGGTCAGCGGTAAACTTACAACCCGACCATTTATATGCCACATATCGGTCAGTGGTAAACTTTCTTTGTGCTTACATTCTAGCAAACGCAGAGAAAAAAGTTAAATCCACCACTGCGGAGTAAGCTCTCCCAGTGTAACAACTTTGTCTTTTTCGTAATCTAACATCACTTCGATTTCCCGATAGTGTTCCGGCATGATCTGTGTCATGAGCTCTCGGCAGGCGCCGCAAGGCGGCATTGCTTTTCCGTCCCGATTAACCGCAATCACCCGCCGAATTTTACTTTCACCGTTTGTAATCATGTTGAAGATGGCATTCCGCTCTGCACAAATCCCAAGCGTACAAGCACCGTCTACACAAACGCCCGTATAAATATTGCCGGATGATGTTTCAATTGCTGCGGCCACTCCGCCGGCTTCCACCCATTCAGATACTTTCCGAGGATTCAAAACTCTTTTAGCTTCCTTATAAAGGTCACTCCATATCTCTTTCATTTTTGCCTCCCGCCTTTCTTTCTTCCGTACGGCCGGTTTATTACGTTATCAAATCATTTTTGCCGTACGACTTTTTTGTTGATTTGTCGAAGATAATGATAAATTCCACCCTTTTCCATGATCATACCACTGATTTGCTTCGCCGCTTCGTATCCCTGTGCAAGCAATTCCTTTTTCGCCCGATCAATCGCCTCCGGAAATCCATTCACCATAACATCAAATCTTTTCATCGCTATTTTTATACCAAGTCCCGCCTGTTGTGCTGCTCTTACAAAGGATTCTCTTGTTATTTCCGATATGTTGCTTTGTCCTCCGATATAAAGTGCCATATCTTCTGTACTGCTTTTGTAGACCAATGTACTTACAATGTCGTAGGCAGGTGCCAGACGAACACTTTTTAAATCCTTTCCATAAAGCAGTGAAAGATTTTTGATATGATTATCCGTGTTACCGATCAAATAATTAAACACACAAATATCCCATAGCTTCAAAGAATCCGATACCGGTTCTGCAGAATAATTTCTGAGTACCTCAAAAAGTTTTTGCATATAATTTTCATTCTGCTTTTCATATTTATCAACCGCCGGAATGCCTAAAGCCTGTGCAAAATCCTCCTGGTGAAGCCTGTACGGAACCGGCATTCCATTCAGCATTTTGCAATTATCTGTGAATCTTCTGTCATACCGCCTGGTTGCAAAAAGTACCGCTTCGTCATCTTTTCTTCAGCAGATAGTCTCCGATATTCCGGCAGAACCTCTTTATCGGATACATCCAAAATTTTAATTGCTCCTAAACATTCTCTCCCCAACTCAGCCAAGATGGACAGGTAATCATTGGAATCCAAATGCATTCTCTCAGCCACACACCTTCTGGTAAATCCTTCCGGAAGCAAGCCCTCAAAAAAAATTCTGGTACGTTTCGCATCAAATTGCTTTTCCTGTAACGGCAAGCCAATCGAAATTGCACACTGTTCCGGTTTTGCCAAATATGCATCTGCATAAATAAAACAGGCGTCTGCGGAATCTGTTCCCACAATTCGGCCTACATATTCATTTGAACCATTGATTTCCATAAAAACCGACAATTCTCTCATCCTTCACGCCTCTCTACTAACAAGTCCATCCCCAGTATATGGATTAATCGGATTGTCTTCTCTATTTCCGCTGTAGGTTTTCCACGTTCCAAATCCGAAATAAAAGTCACGGAAAATCCCGTAAATTCCGATAGATATACCTGTGTATATCCCAATTCCTTCCGTCGCATTCGGATAGCCTGCCCCAACGATTTCGAATCTGTAATTTTCATCATTTTTCCCATCCGCTTTTCTTTTGCCGTACGGCTCGTTTATTACGTTATTAAATCATTTTTTGCCGTACGGCAAATTTATTAGGTTATTAAGTTATTCTTTGCCGTACGGCTGGTTTTTGTTGGTTCCATTATAATATGATCCATGCAGCACTGTCAATAAATCCGGGAAATATTAAAAATCAATTTTTTACCATCACTATCGTTCCCAAAAGGGCAAGTCCGACAGAAATCCATGTACGAAGATCCGGTTTTTCTTTAAAATAAATTCCGATAACGGTAGAAAGAAGGATGCTTCCGCCGGTAACAATGGGATATTGCAAAGACGGCTCAAGAGTCAAAAGAGAATAAAGCAGTAAAAGATTTGCCGCGCCGTTAGCCAGGCCGCCGGCAACCGCCCAGGGTGCTGCCTTGATATATTGTTTTCCGCATATTTCTTTATCCTTTTCTGTTTTTTTCCGCACAATTTGTGCGGTTCGAGCCTGTTTTGGTATCTGCACCGGGCATATGGTCTGCGTGGAACGTACCTTTTGTACAGCCTGCACATCTCGTACGGTTCGTATGGTTCGCACCTTTCGCACGTTCAAAAAGGAAAAGGCCAACGCCCCCACTACCACTGTCATAAAGGCCCGTTGTATGGCAAACTGTGTCTCGGAAGGCTTGAAAAAGGGAAGGTCGCTTTGGTATATCGATGCAAGGATACTGATCAGTCCATTCAACACAAACAAAATAAAAAAACATAAGAAAGCCGTTTTATCAGCCTTTTCTTTTCGATTGATTTTAATGCACACAGCTGACAGAATAAGAAGAATTCCGATAACCTTGTAGGCGCCGAAGGCATCCTTCCCCCAAACGGCACCGTATATGGCAGGCAGGATCATACCGCCGCCCAGCAGAAACAGGGAATAATTGCTTACACTTCCCAGGGAAAGTGCTTTGATGGAAAAGTAAGTAATCGCATTGGAGATCACTGCCCAGAGAAACGCCATCAGAACAGAAAAAGATGTAATTTCCCATTTACATCCATCCAGGAGCAGCAGAAGAAGTCCGAATACAAGCGGAGATACGGCATTAAAGAAAAATGCCGCTCCCATTCCCGTACCTGCCGCTGTCTGATATTTTTTGGTAAAAGCAAACTGAACGCTGAACAGTACCGTGGAAGTAAGAATAAAAAGATAGGCTGTTACACTTGCTGTCATAGTTGTTGCACCTTTCCCTGTTCATCGATTATGCCGGGATGATCCATTTGCAGCTGTTCAAACAGCTGCTGCCAGCGTCCCCGCATATCCGGCAGGTAGAGAACCGGCAGAAAGTTCAGGCTCAGATAAAGGCCGACCGCCGGAATCCGGTTGTCATCGGTGGTCAGATAAACTTCCCGGATTCCATGTTCTTTTGCATACCGCATGACAGCAATTGTCACTGCTTTTCCAAGACCTCTGCCGCGAAACTTCTCTCCTGCGCAGACAGAATGCACCGTCGCAGAGTCCGGCATATGCTCGCCAAGCTGAATGCAGGCGCTGGCAGCAATCCGTCCTTCCTTATCCAAGACCAAAAAGAAACCGTCATCCGGAACACGCGGGTCATCATACACGATATGATACCACCAGGTAATTCTCTCGCCATGCTGCGGATCCCGGATATCAATCCACTGATATTGAAACGCATCCTCCGTTAATACCTCATCCCCGCCTCGATGATATTGGTGAAAAGAAAATCCTTCCGGAATCACCATTTCCTGCAGCGGCTCGCTGCTATCCCACTTCATTAATAATTGTGCCATAACTACCTCTTTCCGAATCCTATTCTTCTTTTTCTTCCGGCTCCTTACAAGATCCTGCGGTGTGAAAATACATTAAAGTGCAATGCACTGTGTTTCAACGGTAATTTTTCATATTAACGATTCCGCTCTACCACCATCAAAATCCCCCGTGCAGTCTTTGATTTCCGCCTTTGTTGTAACACCCTCAAAAATATTGTCTTTGAAACAGAGTTGATCCGTCCGCTGTGCCCGAAGAGCGGTACCACAGTGCAGAAAGCGGTTGCCGGTAACGGTTACGTTTTTATGCCGCATTTTCGACTGCGGGGGTCTGTCCACATGTATGTTAATCGCACAGGGAATTTCCGCAAATTCATTGTCCCGAATGGCCACATCGTTTACACATCCCGAAGCGTACCAGAACTGCAACAAATCATTGACATGAACGCCATGTCTGCCGCGCACAATATTTTTCTCAAAAAGAACCTTTTTCGAAGTTCCGAACCGGATCGCCATGGTATGCTCAAACAGGCAGTTTCTTACCTCCACCTGCGGGGTTCGTTCCGGATTTTCAAGAATATCTCCCGGCTTTATCCGTCCTGTAATCGCTTCCGTAAACTCCAAATGAATCAGATACGGATCGTCCTCGATGTGAGATTCTTTTACCTCTGCAGTTCCGGTCACATTCATATCGATGCCATCTGCAATACGGATTCGATCCCCCGGAAAGAAAACATTACATCCTCCCTGGGACGGGTGCAGGATTCTGGCAAGAATTTTAGCCGGGCCGATGATTTTTTCCGCCCTTGCATAAAACCCATGCACACTCATGGCATCGTCCATGGTTCCGCTGATTACGCAATGATCCATTTGGACTTTGCCGGTAAAGTTGGAAAGCAATACACCGTCCGCCGTGGTACTGTAAGCCTCCGGGAAATCCTTTTCCGGCTGTATCATGAACCGGTTCAGTTCCAGATTTTCACAGTTCTGTCCCACAATTCCCATTCCTTCTCCCTTATAAATCCGCACGTTGGAAAAGAAAAGATCTTGGCTTCTTTCCAAAAAAAAGACATCATTATCCCGGTAAGTATCATAGCAGATCTTAAGATCCTCCCCCGTCTTTAAGTCCGGACGATAACAGGCATCAGAGTGATATGCCAGGACAAATCCGTCCGGGGTCTCCTGTACATCACAGAAAAACACGTTGGACGGCAATTTGGTTTCATTATCCTTGTAGTAGATTTCTCCCGATGCTAAAAAGCAGTGAAAGCTTTTGTTTGCAAACTGCCGGATGGTAAACCTCCGCTCCGCATTGGAAAAAATGCGATTTCCGGCTTCAAAGCAAAGACTGTGATTTTGAATGAAATAAGGGTATTTTTCCCGGTCAACCAGAATCTCAATCCCCTTTTCATCCACCCGTCCTACTTTGCCGATGCAGCATCTTTCAAAGGAAAAATCTACGGAAAAATTCTGAAACGTGACCTTCTTACAATTCTGAACGATAAAGGGCGTGACTTTACTGTGAAAGAGAAATCGGGCGCCGTTCCCGTCTATGGTAATGCCGTTGCGGTTTAAGAGCGGGAAAATTACTTTTTTATCACTGCTTCTGTTGCAGGCCGGCACAAAATAACCTTCATAGGCTCCTTCTTCATAAAAATCATAACCCCCTTCTTCAAACTTAAGAACCGTTCCGTCCTGCGCCTGCAGAAGCGTTCTTACAACCTCCGGCGTTCTGTTTTCCCCCGCCTGCGGTCTGATCATTATCTCCGTTCCATTATAGGTACCCATTCTCTGTTCTTCCTCTCTTCTTATTTTGTAATTGGCTTCGTACCATCACAATACCATAGACATTGCATAACCGTTCATACCTTTTTACCGGCAGCTTTTCGTGAAAGCACAAATTCTATAAGCATAAAATCTATAAGCAGGAATCCATGCCTGAATGGTTATTGATATTGTAAATACGCCCGCACCGGTATGGGACCCATAGCCGGAAGCGACAGATCCTCACTGTCCGTGATCGTGCAGACGCTGCTTAATCCGGCACCGTACCAAAGGTAAGCATTCTTTAGCTGCTCACAGGTCAGTTTGGTTCGCACCCGCACTATGTCGCCCTCCAACCAAATACTTAAAATGTCCCGATAAGGCTCCGTATAGACCCATTTTTCATCCAATGCAACAGAAAAGCCCGAAACATTTCCATGGGAAATCAGCCGACCGTTCAGGTTTCGATACCGAACGAGCAGATTGCCCCAGAAATATTTCACCGGATCCGGTTCTATCGTAATACCGGCAAGCTGCGGCATGGGCAACACATTTCCTCCGCAAAGCGCATACATGGCGTGTGCACCGCGATACCCTGCCTGGTGTGCAGCCGCCGCACTTAAATGGATGCTGTCATCCCTGGGCAGATCGATCGTCGCCACAACATCAAGCTCTTTGATCTGTTCCGGTAAGGTACGCTGTATTTCCCGGATCCGGCTCCAGAGCCTGCCGCTTTTTTCCGTTCCGTATCCCGGCAATGCATTTGCTCCGATCTGAAACAGAACAATGGGAAGATCCGGCTTTCCAGTATCCTTTCGAACTGCAGCAAACAGTACCTTCATCGTTTCCACATAGGTTCCCGCACTTTCTTCGTTTGTTTCGGCTTCGCCCTGATACCAGAACAGTCCCCGTACATTACTGCCGCATGCCGCAAATCTTCGCAGCATTGCCGGATAAAATGCTGCAGCTTCCGTCTTATCCGGCGCCCAACTTTTCAAATCGGAGCCGCCGAATGCACAGGGAATCAGCCCCTGTGGAACTCCCATATACCGTTTCATGGTACGGCCGATAGACAATCCCGGTCCTACCCCGTCACGCTGCGGCCTTTGCGGAACTCCTTCCTTCCACGGTGAATTCTCCCTGGTACGGATATAAAGTCCGGCAATTGCCCAGTCTGCATGTTTCCATTGTTGGTGAAGCTGTGCTTCGGCAACACCCCAGTGATCGTCCAGATAAAAAGCACGTACATCCGCCTCCGGATTCCTTTCGTAAGTCTCCTCCCGCTCTGTCAAAAGTCCGGCGCCTTCCATATTGGATTGTCCTGCCAGCAGCCAGACATCCCCCACATAGACCTCTTGTAAAGTCACTTCTTCTGCAGAATCGGAAATTGTCACGGTATATGGTCCGCCGCAGGGAATTCCCCGCAGCCGGTACCGATCGTCTCCTTCCACCGTCAACGCCCCCGCAGAAACCCTTGATTCCAAAGCACTCTGCGCCTTGCAAGTGCTCTGCCGTTCCAAAGAACCTTTCGGTTCCAAAGAACCTTTCGGTTCCAAAGAACCTTTCGGTTCCAAAGAACCTTTCGGTTCC
>CAKRZO010000019.1 GCA_934433135.1 uncultured Acetatifactor sp.
CAAAGAACCTTTCGGTTCCAAAGAACCTTTCGGTTCCAAAGAACCTTTCGGTTCCAAAGAACCTTTCGGTTCCAAAGCATTCCGAAGCTTATAAGTAACCCGCAGATCTCCCATGGCGGCAAGCCGTACATGGATATCGCATTCGTTGGTTCCGGGATCGCGCTGCATTACCATACCGGATGCCATTCCGCTCAAAATTTTCATTGCTTTCTCCTCGCATCGTTTTCATATGTTTCTTTTCTCTACAGAGGCAATAATTCGATCAGAACCGTTGAATGATCCGCCATAACAAAGGTAATCTGTGCCCGATCCGGCGTAACTTTTCCGTAATCCATCGGCGCAAGTGCAGCAAAAGACCGGATTTCCTGTTTCTGTTCCTCTGTGGGATGGTCCGGCTTTCCCAGATCACAATATTTCCGGTAAGCGTTGGCATGGTTCTTATCCAGAATGTATTGCTTAACCTCATACTCCCGTCCAAGCCCTCTGATCTCCATGGAGACAGCCATATCCTCCAATGCTTTCTCAAAACCATCGTCCGTATACCCCAGCAGAATGCTGATATGCCCGTCATCATGGCGCGTCGGTATCACAGACAAATGTTCCGGAATCTCTCCCTCAAAACAAAGCTTGCTGTTTCCCAGCTTAGAAGCAAGAATATGCGCATTGTAAATCGGTTTCGGATAAAAATGCAGGGAAAAAAAATTACGAAAACCAGAAAAGTCTGAAGTCATCTCATGCTGCCCGGACAGGCAGATCATCAGTTTTTCCAGTGGAAGCCCCATCTCGTCATACAAAGCAATCATTCTGGTAAAATAAGCGGAGAACACCTCTGTTTCCCGGAACCAAAAAGCCGGGCATTCTTCGATATTGTAAAAACCATGAGAGGCTGCGCCCCATTCATCGCAAATAAGCGGAAGGCGTGAAAATCCCTGCTCTTTGCAGATGCGGACAACCTCCTCTATGGCTTGTAAAGAGTTGCGGATATTCAGTGGTCTTTTCCCGCTGTTGAGTCCTTGCGGTGAAGTTCCATACGTATGGAAGCTTACAAAATTCAATTTTCTGTGATTGGTTTTCACATGCCTCAAAAACTGCTCTAAAAAAGAGCCATATTCTCCCGGCTCCGCGATAGCCGGGCCGCCGATTTGCAAATTTTTGCTTACCGTCCCTACTCCGGCTTCAAAACCATCATAAATTTTGCAGTACTCCTCACAACGTCTTTTCAGACTCACCTCTCCTGCCATAAAGAAAAAATCCAGATTGGGCTCATTGTAGCACTGCAGCCGCCATTTCGCCACAGTCTCTTCCCCGTACCGATTCACAATATGTTCCGTATATTTGCGGCATATCTCCTGCCATTTGCCGTAATCTTTTGCATAGGAAGCGACGATCATCTTGTCTTTATAGCGGGTTTTCTTCTTGGCAACCGAGCTGGTTTTGTCCGCATCCACCGTAAGCCAGGGCGGCAGAAACGCATAGGCAAGCATAATATCAAAGCCCCGGGAAAGCAGATAATCCAACCGATAATCATTGAGTACGAAATTGTACCGCATTTCACCGTTTTCATCCAACGTTACAATATCTTCCATCATGGTATAGATCCGCACCATTTTAGCGGCTTTGTCGCTGCTGATGCGGTCTAAAATGCGCTGCCCCCAGTCATCCTCAATAGCATCCGTCGGATGAAAGACAAAACCATCCCAAAACCGGACGAAATCCTTTTGTTTTTTCTTTGCATCTATTGTAATCATACGAATTTCCCTTTCTTTCGGCATACCTGCAATTTGCCTTCGCACATAGATGAATTGCGGTACAAATTGTCGGATAAAAAATGCCATGCATTTTTTATCCTTTGACGCTGCCGATCATAACGCCTTTTACAAAGTGTTTCTGGGCAAACGGATAGAAAAACATAAGAGGCGCTGTGGAAACCACAATGACCGAGTACTTCATCAGCTTCTTGATTTCCGCGATTTCCGCTGCCATTTCCATATTGATCAGGTCGGTGGATACATCATTTGACACCAGAATTTCCCGCAAAAACAGCTGCAGCGGATACAAATTATTATCATTAATATAGATAAACGGCGTAAAGTAAGAATTCCAGAATCCCACTGCATTCCACAAAGCGATAACCGCAATAATCGTTTTGGAAAGAGGCAGTACAATGGTATGGAAAATCTTAATATCACCGGCCCCGTCAATTTTGGCCGCATCCGTTAATTCTCCGGAAATGTTTGTTTGAATAAAGGTTCTGGCCACGATCATATTGTAGGTACTGAACAATCCGGTAATAAAAGCAGCGATGGGTGTATTTAACAACCTCAGACTTTTCATCAATAAATACCCCGGAATAATTCCTCCTCCGAAAAACATAATAAATGTAAAATAGAGGGTGATTCCTTTTCTTCCGTACATTTCCTTTCTGGACAACGGATAAGCAGCCAACATGGTCACAAAAACACTTAAAAACGTTCCCACCGCCGTATAAATAATGGTATTCCGATAACCGATCCAGATCTTCTGATAAGCCAGAACCGTTTTGTACGCCTGCAGGGAAAACTCTGTCGGAAATATTGTGACTTTACCGGAACTGACTGCACCCGGAGAGCTGAAAGATACTGCCAGAATGTGCATAATCGGAATTAAAACGATTAATGTTAAAAGCACGGCAATCGTATAACAAAAACCATAATAGATCCGATCCGCCTTACTCGTTTTTATTTTTTTCTTTTTCATTCAGATTTTCTCCTACCATAAGCTCGTTTCATTTACTTTACGCGATATCGCATTTGCAAAAATAATCATAATAAAATTCACAACGGAGTTAAACAATCCGATGGCTGTTCCGTAAGACATATCCGGACGTGCAGATGCCAGCCCGATGGAATAGGAATAGGTGGAGATTACCTGGCTTGCGGATATATTCAAATCGTTTTGCAAAAGCAATACTTTTTCAAATCCAACCGACAGAATACCACCCATATTCAGAATCAGCATAGTCACTATGGTTGGTAAAATGGTCGGCAGATCCACATACAGAACTCTCTGAAACCGCGTCGCACCATCGATCTGCGCTGCTTCGTGGTATTCCGGTGACACTCCCGTCAAGGCCGCTATATAGATGATGCTCCCCCAGCCAAATCCCTGCCAGGCACCGGACCACACATAAATATGCCGGAACATACTCGGCGAAGCAAACAGCGTATCGGGATAATCGCCCGTAAGATGATGCATAATCTGGCCATAAGCGCCGCTTCTGGAATCCAGCACCTGAAAAACAATACCTACCATGACAACAACGGAAATAAAGTGCGGCAGCGCTGTAATCGTCTGAACCGTCTTGGAAAATCTGCGACCCCGTATGCTATTTACAACCAGTGCAAATAAAATGGGAATCGGGAATGTAGCGATCAGGCTGTAGATCGACAGTGCAAGGGTATTTGTCAGAAGTTTTGTAAAATCCCTTGCCCGGAAAAAGCGGATAAAATTATTAAAGCCCACCCAGTCCGAGCCGAAAATTCCTTTTCTGGCAGAGAAATCTTTAAACGCAATTACGATTCCTCCAATGGGAATGTAGCTGAAAATAAAGACGTAAATAACCGGAACCGCTAACAGCAGATATAGCTGCCAGTTTCGCTTCCAGATCAGCCCGGCTTTTTTCGAATCTGTTTTATGCATTGTTTTCCTCCATACTGATGATATTTTTGCAGGCAGCTTCTCATGTGTACATAGAAACTGCCTGCAGAAACATACGTATAAACAGTTACTTTCTACTTTGTTCTGTCATATCCGGTCTGGTATACTTTAAGAATCTCCTCGGAACCGATTGCTTTCAATTCGCTTAAATATCCGTCCCACTCTGCATCAATATCTTTTTCTCCGGTGAGGAATGCCGCTTTCATTTCTTCCACATAGCCTAAAAGATCCGTCCAGGATTCTCCTATGTTCTTTTCTTCATCCACGCTTAATAGCAGCCGCTCAACCGCTTCTTCGGGCTGCAGCGTCAATGCCTCAGCTTCCGCCGCATAACGCTTGGTCTCAATGCTTAAACTAAGTACCAGTTCCGGTGTGCCGGCATCCTTTTCTTTTGCCCAGCCTCCTACAATATCATCCGCTCTTAAAAGGAATCCGGTCTGCATAAAGGAAGCGTTCTGAGGAGTCTCACCTCTCCAGTACCCTGCATCGTCATAAGTATAAATGCTGAAGTCATACCCGCTGGCATTGGTCCGGTAAGCAGAGCGATCCTCCACTCTTGCATTCTCCCAATAATCCCAATTGACGCCTTCTTCACCGAATCTCTGCATAATACCGTATTTTTCACCGCTCCAGTAATCCAGCAAGATAAAAGCTGCTTCCGGATTCTTGCAATCCGCCGAAATAGCTGCTCCCGTGCCTGCAGAGTTAATCATATAGGAAGACTGCTTTAATCCGCTGGGACCTTCCAGCGCCGTAATGGCAACGAAACCGTCTCCTCTTTCCAGATTCGATCCGCGGTACTGGTTATTTACAAAGGAAAAGACTACCTGTTCTTCCGCATAATTCAAAGCATCTACCTGATCTTCGTTGTATAAAAGTGCTTCCGCCGGAATCAGTCCGTCATCAAAGAATTTTTTGATGTATTTTAATCCCTCTTTCCATTCCTCCGTCTCAAACGCAAATTTCAGATTTCCGTTGTCCGCTACCAGATATCTTGTATCATAAGCATATACATAGGGAGACATCAGCATGGCAAACCAGCCATAGGTCCACTTTCTGTTCGACGGATTGGAACTTGCGCCAAGCAAAGCAATCTCATCTTTTTTTCCGTTTCCATTAAGATCTGTTGCCGCAATCAACTTACAAACTTCATAAAATTCTTCCGTTGTCTGCGGAACATCCTTTCCGATTGCTTTAAGCCATGGCTCATAAACCCATAATTTTTCCCATACACCGCCTACTGCGCCGCTGTACCAGGGATTTCCGTATACGTGTCCGTCCACCTGACGGATCAGGGACACCACGTCCACACCCTCTTCTTCGATAAACCTGGTAATGTTCGGGCATAGTTCGGGCTTCTCATAATACTCATCCAGCGGAATAATCACGCCATCGCTTGACCAGGCAAGCACATTCGGTCCGACCATAATATCCGGAAGCGTTTCTCCGGAATTAATCATCAGATTCAGTTTGGTACTGTAATCTGCGGAAGGAATTACCATAAATTCAATATCCAGTCCCAAGGCTTCCTCTGCTTCTACTGTCATTAAGTTGGTTTCATAATCTTCCACTCTGACATTATCCGGCATCGCAATGGTAAGCTTTACGCCTTCACAGACGCTTCTGGGATCAAATTCTTCCGTACCTGTCCCGGTTTCTGTCTGGGCATCCGCCTTGGTACTTTCCTGTACCTGACTGCTCTTTTCTTCCCTTTCGGATGGTTTACGTTCCTTTTCGTTTGCGTTGCCGCATCCCGTAAGGGAAGCTGCCGTGCATGCAAATGCAAGCACAAGTGCTAAAACTTTTCGCTTCATCTTCGTTTCCTCCTTGCTCAGCGTTAGAGTTTTCTTGCTGTTACTTTTTTATTAAAAGACATAGTTCACCGGAATTCAACGTGATATATCCGGATTTTATATGGAAATTTCTTTTTTCCGTCCTTTGCCGCACAGCTTATTCATCATGAAAAACCCGTATTTCTTCATGATTTTTTTGTTTTTACCTTTCCGGGAATTGACGGTTTCCAAAGGATAATATTATAATAATGAAAAACATCGTTTTGCGGAGGAATCCTCATGAAAATCGCTTTTCGCCAAAACCATTCCCGCTCTGTTTTTCAATGGTTTTTATCCATATATCTGATTATTTTCCTCATATTCTGCATTTCCTTACTGCCGCTTTTGATTTATGTAAAAAATGTATTTTCCACCCTGCAAAAGGAAACGTTACAACACCAGTTATTCACTGCTTCCACGCAGTTTGAATCCGTTGTAAACGGCTTAAATAATGCATCGTCCGTGCTCGCCGCCGATACGCGTTTTCGCTCGATCCGCTATTCCGTAAAAAAGGATCCTGCTTCCATACCCGTAAACGATCTTTCCCAGTTAAAGAAAACGTTTTATGGATTATCCGCCTCTTTGAATCTGATTACTTACGGCGTTCTGCAGATTGATGCAGATGGAACTATCGTCGTCACCAAAGAAGGAATCTTCCCCAGTGACAAAATTTTGTTTTACCCGGACTTTTTTTGCGTAAACGACTTCAGCCGCAGCCAATGGACTGCCCTTTTGGATCAATACGATGGTTCATTTTTGCCCATGCAACGCGTAAAGGCATCCGGCAAGGAATATGAGGCTCTCATTTATACCACAGACTGGAACTCGGCCGGCCACCTCTATGCCTGTATCCCGATTTCTGACATTCGGAAGCTGCTGTTCGGCCAAATGGGGCAGACTGGCTACTACCTTACGATTTCCGACCTCCAGGATGAAATTCTTTATACCGACCTGCCTGCCCCTGCAACTGAATACCGAACCTTCAGCACCCGTAACTTTAAATGCCGGCTGAACATCAGCATACATGTGGATCCCGCTGTTTTCAACCGGAAAATGCAGCCATTATACTTATTTGTATCTGTTTACTGTTTCGTTCTGATCATCGGCATGCTGATTCTGATTCTGTCCTTTACGCGGATTACCGCAAGACCTGTCCTTGATATTATACAGATCCTGGAACACAGCCGGCATATCCCCACATCCGGCAATACTGCTTCGGAAAGTGATGAACGAAACACCCCTTTATCCCGGCAGCATGGATTTCGTTATATCTCCGCAAGCATCCATGCGGCGGATACGCACTTAGGGCAGTATCAGAACATTATCTTCAACCAACAGAAAATTCTGCAGGCACGTTTTATGGAAAAAGCACTGACCGGACAGCTGATTGCTTTAAAAGACATTCAGAATTTTCATCTTTACTTTCCGGATTTTCCGAAAAGCTATTGTCTGCTGCTTGTCCATTTGTGGTCCTATACGGAAAATAAAATGCCCTATCAAGAACCGATGCATCTGATTTCCGCTTTTTTGCAGGCTGAACTACCGGATGTCTATCAGCAGCAACTAAGTGATTCCGAGCTTCTTTTGCTGCTGTCGGAAGAGGATTTTGACAGGCAGCGTAAAACCCTGGATTTTCTGGTGGATAACATTAACCGGGAGGAACCCACTTACTTTATCCGCTGCATCGCAAGCCGTATCTGTCACCACCTGGAGAGTCTTCCCATCGCCTATCGCCAGCTGCAGGATATGGACAGCCTTTCCTTTCAAGAGGAACGGACGCGGGTCTGTACCATTTCCGATTCCTCCGGGTCTGCGCAGTCTCCCTTTACCCTGCCGGAGTTTCTGACCTTGTATAATGCCATTACCTACGGCAACCGGGATATGGCTCTTGCTAAGCTTCGCAGTTATGCGGATACCCTGGGGACTACACAGTATTCTCCCCAGGTACGTCATGTATATGAAATGTTAGAAACGCTTCTGACCTGCATTAAGCTGGAGCATCCCCAGCAGCTGGCGGACCTGCACATTCCTCCCTATCAGACAGGTACGGATCTGTATCTGCAGTTTCAACCGCTGATCTTACATTTCTGCGACCTGCTTCATCAGCAGGAAGAGACGGAATCGGATTCTTTTGTAAAGGATGTGCTGCGTTATATCGATGCGAATTACACCGACAGCAATTTATGCCTGACCACCCTGGAAACGCATTTCAAATGCTCCCCCTCTACCATCTATAAGGCATTTAAAAAGAATGGGGATATGACCGTTGCAAATTATATTACGCAGAAACGCATGAACCTTGCCAACGAACTGTTAGCCAAAAATCAGAAGACTATCAATGAGATTGCCCTGGAATGCGGCTTTGCCAACGTCAACACCTTTTACAAGGCCTACAAACGTGTGCACGGACATGCACCTACGATGCCAAACTAACGGGATTCTCCCGGAGCGTTCTATGCCATGAGACGCAGCTTCCCCTAACGACAAAAAAGAGACCGTTCCCGGTTTTCCCGGAGGAGGTCTCTTTTCATTTTCTTCGTTTTCTCTTTTTCGTTACCGGCTATTACGATAATAGTGCAATATAAAGTCCGCCGATTACGCTTCTGTGGCGGAAGCCTCTCATTTCGGAGGTATCCGCATAATACCAGTCGGTCATGGGCACTCTGGTGCGCATGGTGCTGTAGGCTTTCCATAAAAGTCCCACAAGTGTCTCAAAGCCTTTTCTGTCGGGAGCAAGGTAAGCCGCCCAGACAAGCCAGTCTGACTTGGTATATTTTTCTCTGCTGTCAAGAGGCACGCCGTAAGGAAGCGCTTCTTCCAGGTAACGCTTTACTTCGCCTTCATAAACCTTCTGCGGGAAAAGCTGTGTCTTCCAGATCTTATCCCAAATCAGGTTGTATTTTAAGCTGAATGTACCGGGTCTGTCGAAAGTAAGGCGATAACTGCCGTCCTCATTGGCCGCCCGTACACACCAAGAATCCGCATACTCTTTTGCCTTTTCCATCAGCTCCTGCGCTTCCTTTTCTCTGCTGAAACGGGAAAGAATTTTGGCATATCCGACCATTCCCATGATGGCTTTCAGCGCCAGATTGCAGTTATGAGCCAGGCGTCCGGCAAAATCATCGGTACACAGCTGATCTTCCGGATCCGCGCCGTAGGTCACCAGATATTCGTTCCATTTTGCCAAAGTTTCCAGGTAAGGTCTTGCAAATTCCACACTGTTTTGTACTTCGCAGATTGCCGCAAAAAGAATCATCAGATTGCCGCATTCTTCCACCGGCATCTGGTACTTCAGCTGCTGCTTTGTGCCGTCTGCGCCGTAAACCTGACCGTTTAAGATCGGATACTGTCCCACATCATGAGGTGCGAAATCATATTCCCACGCACCGCTTTCGGCGAACCGCATCACCGGCCGGATCATGGCTTTTAAAAGCTCCGGATTCAGGTACAGATACATAGGAGCCGAAGGATACGTTACATCCACGGTGGCCGCGCAGCCGTTGGAGAAGCACTCCTTGGAGATATAAATCAGCTCTCCGTTTTCATCCACCGCCAGCTTCTGGGCAGCCATGGCCTGGCGGTAGGCAAGCAGTAAAAGTTGTGCGTACTCTGTTCCGCCCTTTTGGGTCGCATCCTTACGGATCTTCTCCGAAAGAGCGTCACAGCGTTCCTTCAGGTCATCGTATTGCGCCATTGCTTCCGCGATGGCTTCTTCGATCGTCTTTCCGTCCTTTTTCCAGTAAGCCTTTACCGGCTTTTCAAAATAAATCAGACTGTCAATATCATCATAGGCAAAAAGGAACAATGCTTCCGGTTCCACCGGTGCCTCCGCATAAACCGCATACAGATCGTCAAATACTTCGTTGCCGCAGGACACACCGTTCTCCGCTATCAGGTAGAAATACCCCCAGTCGATCCGCACGTCATCTCCGCTTCTCCACAGAATCTTCTGTGCGCCGCTTCCCATGCGGCATCCCACAGTCCCCGGTATCTGCGTCGGTTCGGACCAGGCGCGTCCTTCTCCTTTTTTGTTCAGCACCAGCTCTTCACTGCAGGAAATTTTAGCGCTTACACGATGTTCCTTTCCGTCCAGATTCCTTACTTTTAACTTCAGGTACGATACCGGTCTGGATGCATAGTAAAGATCATCGGCCAACATCGGTGTGGTAAACAGCGCCGTCAGTTCCACCGACTCGTTGGCAAATACCACAATTGTCGTGCAGGCATCAAACTCCGCACGAATCTGGGGAATTTGGGAAAGTTTTCTCTTGGGATCCGCCGGTTTCCCCAGAAAACAAAACTCCTCTCCATCCACCTTAAGAATTCCCAGCATGGAATTGGGACTTCCGGTCCAGTGAACAGGCATTTTTTCATTTAATTTGTCCTCACTCCAGACACTGAAGTAGGGATCCACCGTAATTAACGGCGTACATGGCATTCGAAACTGCATGACGCTTCCTCCTCTTGGCTTTCTTTACCCATTTGCATAATCCCGAACTGCAGCTCTGTACTTCTTACATCCGGTACAACGTTTTCCTGCTGCATCATCGTAAAAGCACAGCGCAATCCATGATATCAAATGAGGGGCAAAATACCTTTTGACCCTCATACATTGTATCAAAGAGTCTGCAAAAAGAGAAGAGGTTTTATCCGCACATAAGTGAGGATTCTGCGCATGGTACTTCAAGAATTGCCGTTTTTCCTCCCGGTATGGTAAGCATTCCGTCCACATACCGGTCGGAGAGCAACTCTTTTGCGCAAGGGACGCGGAAACTTGCCTCCTGCGTCTTCCAGTTGGTATAAAACAGGTACCGAACGCCGTCCTTTTCTCTCACGCTGCATTCGATTCCTTCCGGCAGTTCCTGCACTCCCGCTACCTTTGTTTTCCGTAAAAGTTTCCCGTAAAAAGCCGTTAAAAATGCTTTGTCCGTCCTTGCGGCCATATAGTAAACCCTTCCGCATTCCGGATTTTCATAAGGAACGCAACTAGTCAATGCCGGCAGTCCCTGATAATAATCCTGCTGATAAACCGCTTCCGGCACTGCCTTTAACAGGTGAATGACCTCGCAGTAGTAATGTAAGGAAAAAGTCCCTTCCAGTCCAAGACTGTTGCCGGGAAGCAGCTGCATCTGATTGGATTCTTCCGGATATAAGGTATCCAGTTCTTCCGTCCAAATACCTGCAAGTTCCCGTAAAGGACCCGGAAAACCGCCCTCAAAGCACAGGTCATTTTCATCCGTAATACCGCTTAAATAAGTAAGAACCAGGGTTCCGCCTGCTTTCACAAAATCCGACAGACGTTTAGCCATGCCTTCCTTCAGCAGGTAGAGCATGGGCGCTGCAATCAGTTTATATTCCGCCAGGTCTTGTCCTTCCTCCAAAAGATCCACATTGATTCCATGCCGTCTGAGCGCTCCGTAATGTTCCCGTACAATCTCTTCATAGGCCTTATCCCGCCTCGGTCCTTTTGAACCATCGATTGCCCACCGATTGTTCCAGTCATAGAGGATAGCTGCCCGGGCAGGCACGGACGCACCGACAATCTGAGAAATCCGCTTAAGGCATTCCCCGACCTGTGCCACCTCCCGAAAAACTCTGGTATCCGCCGACCCGTCATGTCCGATGACCGCTCCGTGGAATTTTTCAAAAGCACCTCTGCTTTTGCGCCATTGAAAATATTGTACGGAATCCGCTCCGTGAGCCACGGCCTGCAGGCAGGCCGCCAGATGGACTCCCGGGCCTTTGCCTTTTCCCACTTCTGTCCAGTTTGTCATGGAAGGAGTCGTTTCCATCAACAGGAATGGCTTTCGTTTTAAAGATCGTATCACATCGTATTCAAATCCGGCCTGCAGGGCAACCTCTGTGTTATCTCCCCTCAGCCAGTCCGGATAGATATCGATGGAAGCGATATCCAGGGATTCGGCCAGCCTGTGATAATCTACCTCGGGAAAACTGCCGATCATATTGGTGGTAATCGAAACAAGTGGACTGCTTTCCCTTACCGCAGCGATTTCCAGATCCATAAAAGCCTTCGTCTGCCGTGTCACAAAGCGCTTCCAATCCAAGATAAGTCCCTGGATAGCCATTTCCCCGATGGGAGAAGGGGATTCGATCTGATTCCAATCGGTAAAGCGCTTCGACCAGAAGGTTGTCCACCAGGCCTTATTCAAAGCCTCCAGCGTCACGTATTTTTCTTTTAAAAATTCCCGGAACGCTTCCTGACACAGCGGGCAATGACATTCTCCGTGGTATTCATTGGAAATATGCCAGGCTTTCAGTGCCGGATGCTTCCCATATCGGGCAGCAAGCTGGCGGTCAATCGTTACCGTAAGTTCCCGGTATTTTGGAGACGTGTAGCAATGATTCATCCGCATACCGTAAAGATTCTTTCTCCGATCCGGCGTCGTTCTTAAAACCTCCGGATATGCTTTGGCAAGCCAGGCGGGTCTTGCGCCGCTTGGTGTTGCCAGGATAACCCCGATGCCGTTTTGATAAAGTCTCTCTATAACGGCATCCAGCCAGCCGAAATTCCACTTGCCTTCTTCCGGCTCCAGCATCGCCCAGGCAAAAACACCCAAGGTAACAACACAGATACCCGCCTGGTTCATCAGGCGGATATCCTCTTCCAAAATATCAGGCCGATCCAGCCACTGCTCCGGATAATAATCGGCTCCATGCCAAAATTTCGTTGTTTTCATATCGCTCCTTTTTTTCTGTGAGCTTTTCTTTTTTTGCGCAGATACTCCGCTTTCGGTTTTGCGAATGGTGCGTTTGAGCTGTAACAAATTGCGTTTTCAGCACGGTTGTGTCCCAAGGCAGGCCTTCACCTGCTCCGCCAGCTCAATACCGGTTTCGATCGCCCAGACGTTGGAATATCCTTCCGTATCCCGGCGAAACAAACCGATGTTTTCCGGAATCTGCGCCTTACGGATTCCGTACCGGTTCAGAATCGGGGCTACGAAAATAATCGTCATCTGCGGGAAAATTTCCTTTTCGCGAAGTGTTTTACGCAAATCATAGGAAAACTCTCTCATGCCGGCCTGAATCTGTGATAAAACAAAAGGATCCAACTCCGTTGTCTGTGCTTCGATTCCGGTAAAAATGGTTTCTCCGAACCGACTGTTGCGGCAGAAACGAATCGACTGCGAAGTATAAAGAATTTCGCCTTTCCCGCCGCTGCCTTTTTTGCGTTCCGTGAAAGGAAAATCCAGCTCTCCGATCAGGTAATCGCCTTCTTTGCGGTATCCGGGTTTTGCATATTTTTGCAGCTCCTGCTCAGAGATTCCGCTGCATTTCATGCTGCTTCTTATTGTTTTAACTCGTAATGCCGCCGCTTCTTCCGGAACAAATCCGGCTGCGGCTGCCGTAGCCGCATAATCGCCTGCATCAATGATCGCTTTCGCATATACATCAATGGGTCCGGTTTTGCATTCGATTCTGCACAGAGATTCCTTCCCTTCCGTTCCTGGAATCACTTCCGATACAAAGATATGGGTCAGCACGGTGACACCAGCTTCTTTTAAAAGGGAAGCCAGAACCGTTTTCAGTTTCTGATCATCATAAAACGGTCCATTGATCTGCTGTGCTTCTCCCGCTTCTTTCAAAATGCGTTCCCCATAGGCATACGCTTTTCCCAAAGACAGTTCCGAAAGCGGCAGATAGGTCTCCAGTCCGTTTGTGGATGCTTCCCCCAGGGAACCCTGCTGCTCGATTAAAAGTACGCGCTGTCCTGCCTTTGCCAGTTCGGCTGCCGCAATGCATCCTTCCAGACCGGAGCCGGTTACCAGGACATCCGTCCGAATCTCCTTTTTTACTGTCTGACTCATAATTTTCCTCCGTCCTCTGTTAATCCCAGTTCCTGCAGACGTTTTTCACTGCCCAAATAAACATTTTGCTTTAACAGCTCCTTCTGCAGCTTTTTCCGGTCGATTTTTCTCACTTTACAGCCTTCCTTTGCCGCCAATGCCGCAGCCGCACCGGCTGCCTGTCCCAGGCTCATACCGGCAGACTGATAACGCAGCATGGTCTGCGGTACCGCCGATACGCTCTTTCCGCTGGCCACCAGAAGATTTTCGATTTTTTCCGGCACCATTACACCAAACGGGATATCCACGGTAGCATTGCTTACAAATTCTCCGGTCAGCTTGAAGTTCATCTGTTTGGGTCTTACGGCAACTACATCATCTGTGTACCGGTCTTTCTCCTCTTTGCTTACGGATTTGGCATATCTGGGATCATCGGATAATCCTCTCAGAATGTTATACTCAATATCCGTTCCGTTTGCCATAGGATCATCGGAGGAAATACTTCCCAAAACGGTCTCTTCGTCTTTATTGAAGGTCTCTTCTCCTTCGATACCGCGGCTGACCCTAAGCGCCAGTTCATCGGAAATCTGGGCTACATAGGCATGTTCAAATCCCGGGATTTTTTTCTCCATAAAGTCCGCCACATAGTAAGCTGCTTCATGGGCTCTTGCTTCCGCATCAGATAATACAAACGGATCCAGTGACTTGATTCTCCACATCTGGGAATTAATGACCGCGGTATCGCAGCCCTTCATGCCGATAATGCAGCAGGAATCCATAGAGAAAATATCTCCGATTTCCTTATGAAACGTTCCGTCCTTGATGGCATCCTGGAACAGATTCCAGTCTTCTCCGCCGGAATGGGGAAAATAGAGAATTCCTCTGTTCAGCCATACCTCTTCAAATTCTTTAAAGTTCTTCATGGCATCAATGCCGATGGGAAACGTTTCGGGATATTTTTTAAAATGCTGATATAATTCTTCCAGATCCACATTGGCAAATTTAAAAGTCAGTGAGGCCATACCACAGGCATACCGGGTAGGCGCTCCGCCCTTCCATGCCATATCACATTCTCCTGTGGTGTCGATTACCTGTTTTGCCCGGATGAGCGCCTTTCCGTCCGGTGTATTGACATAAACACCGGCAATGGCGTCGCCATCCATATAAGGCTCCAACGCCATGGTATGGAAAAGAACTCGGACTCCGGCTTCTTCCATCATTTCGTCAAAGGTCACTTTCATCTGTTCCGGATCGTGTACCAGTCTTCCGTCCGGATAGCGCCATTCTTTGGTTGCCGCTTTCTTTTTTTCCATGCGCTCCATCCATTCCAGTACCGCTCCCTTCATAACAAGACGTCCGTCTCTGGTTATGAAATGGTTATAAACATTGGAGATCATGCTGGAAGAAGCAAGCCCTCCCAAAAATCCGTTCCGTTCCAGTAAAATCACGTCCGCGCCTGCCTTTGCAGCTCCCAGCGCCGCACCGCATCCCGAGCAGCCGCCCCCGCAGACCAGCACTTCTGTCGCGGCAATTTCTTTTATCATAATTATCGGTTCCTTTCTTTTGCAATGACTCAGAGCGCGATTTGCAAAGCCGCGCCCCGGCATATATGACGGGTTACGTTTTCATTCCGGTGGTGGCAATTCCCTGTACAAAATACTTCTGCAGGCAGATAAACAGGATAATAACCGGCAGCATGCTCACGCAGGACATGGCAATGATGCTGTTCCAGTTGACAACGCTGTCTGCATCAATCGCCAGACGCAGTCCCAGGGAAACCGGATACTTTGTCACCCTGTCAATGTACAGAAGAGGGTTGAAAAAGTCGTTCCAGGTCCACACGGTCTGGAACAGAGCTGCCGAAACAATGGGAGCCTTGGCTAACGGCAAAATTACTTTCACCAGGATCTGCCACTTCCCCGCTCCGTCTATGTAAGCCGCTTCGTCCAGATCTTTGGGAATCCCCCGGAAAAACTGAATCAGAAGATAGGTAAAAAACGGATTAACTGCCAATGCCGCCATAATATAAAAGGGGAAATAACTGTTCAGCCACCCGAAATTATGAAATAAGATGTACCTCGGAATCATAATAACGGTATTGGGCAGCATCATCGTGGAAAGCATAACCGTCATCAGCACCTTTCTGCCTTTAAATTCAAACCGGGAAAAGCCGTAAGCCACCAGGCAGGCCGAAATGACCGTAAGAAGCACAGTGGGAAATACCAGTTTGCAGGAATTCCATAAAAAGACCCAGAAAGGAACTGCCGCCGTGGATTTCCACCCATTGATAAAACCATCCAGCGTGAACTCCTTCGGCAGCAACGCTGCCGAAGTAAAGATCTCCGCATTTCCTTTAAATGCCGCAAAATACAGCCACACCAGAGGATATCCTACAATAACCGCCGCAATTGTGATAATAATATAAATTCCGGCTTTCTTTATTTTCTGTTTGATATTAACATTTTCTTTCATGTGATTTTTCACTCTATTCGTCTCCGTAATAAACCCACTTTTTGGATGTGCCCATAAATACCAACGTAAATGTGATAATAATCACAAACAGAATCCAGGACAAAGCACTGGCATATCCGATTTTGCCGTCCCGGAAGGCCGTGTCATACAGATAAAGGGAATAAAGATAGGTCTGTTTGATCGGGCCGCCCTTGGTAATCAGGTAAGCCGGGGTAAAAATCTGGATAATTTCAATGGTCTGCATAATGGTATTAAAGAAAATAATCGGGGTAATCATCGGAAGAGTAATCTTCCAAAGCACCTGAAACGGTCTGGCTCCGTCAATCTTTGCAGCTTCCATCAGATCTACCGGCACATTTTTAAGCGCCGCCAGAAAAAGCACCATCGGCGCCCCCATCTGCCACAAAGGAAGCAGCATCATGACATACAATACCAGCCTGGGATCTCCCAGCCAGTTGGCTCCCTGAATGCCGATGGCTCCCAGCAAAAGATTTAAGAGTCCGTCTTTTTTGAAAACATATTTCCACAAAACGGCTAACGCCACACTGGATCCTAATATAGAAGGCAGATAAAAAATCGTGTAGTAAACCGTTCTGCCTCTTCGCAGCTTATTTAACATCAGTGCCACTAACAGTGCCGTTAACAGCTTGAGCGGGACAGAAATAGCCGTATAAAGCAGCGTCTTACTCAACGAACCCATTATCGTCTTGTCCCATGTAAAAATATCGATATAATTCTTTAACCCCAGAAACTCCATGCGGAACATGTCATAGTTCGTAAAGGAATAGAGCAAAGAAACAATAAACGGATATAATGTCAGGATCAGGAAGCCGATACACCAGGGGGCAATATAAAGATATCCAAGGTATTTTTCTCTTTTCCGCATAGTTTCCTCCGAATTTTTTCATTCCAATCTTTTGCTGTTGTGCCGATTTTACTTACTGCTTAACTCTTTCAACAGGGTATCCAGATCAGCAATCATGCCCTCCGATGCATCCTTGGGTGTAGATACGCCGTAAATTACTTTTTCCATATATTCCACAAAGACCGCCTTGACGGAAGCGTTCAGCTCATAAGCGCCGTTCTTTAAGGAAATCGTATCGTTGGAAATCTTAATTCCCTGAGACATTAAAGGGCTGAGGACGTCATTCTTTTCCAATGCCTCCAAAGCGCTTGCACTTGCAGGAACTCCGCGTACGGTACCCAGAATCAGAGAAGCTTCTTCACTGTTTAAGAACCACTCCATGAACTCTGCTGCCGCTTTCTGTTTTGTCTCGTCAGAATTCTTATTGATAGCCACCATCAGAGACGGGCAACATTCCTGTCCTGAAATGGTCGCATCCGCAAACATCGGCATGCCGGCTACGCCGTAATCGTAGTCAAGACCTGCAATTTCGGTATCAATGTTAGAGAAAAACAGGAAGATGCCGCCGATTTTTCCGTTCAGCCACAGCGGGTTATTCTGCATGGAATCATACAGTACCGCTTCGTCATAGGGCTGGGAAACCTCTTCCGTAAAAATACGCAAAAAGCTTTCATATGCCTTTGTCATCTGTCCTTCATCAAATCCCAGAGTAAAATCATCCTGAATATCGATCTTATTGGTAATCTGCTCCAGCATGGGCTTTAAGATATAACGAAGATATCCGTCGGTTACCGCAGTAGTCATATAGCATTCCGGATCCTTTGCATGCAGCTCTTTGCCAATCTGAATGAAATCGTCCCAGGATGTCATCTTCAGGTTCCCGCTCTCATCGCACCAGTCTGCCAGAAGTGTCTTATTGTACAAAAATACGGTGCCATTGTATCCGAAAGGAAGAACCGAAACTTCGTTGTTTACAACACAGTAATCGTTCATCATGGATTCGGGAATCTGAGTCAGGTCGATGACATCTTTATATTGGGAGTAGTCTGCAAATGCATCACCCCTTGCGGACAGCTCGGCAACCCATCCCTGGTCTACCTGGAAAATGTCCGGTGCATTCTTACTTGCCAGCTGCGTTACCAGTTTCTCATAATAGCCGGAGAAGCTGGAATATTCGGGTTCAATCTTAATTCCCGGATGGGCTTCTTCGTATACTTTGATGGCTTCCAGGGTCGCTTCATGTCTCGAATCACCTCCCCACCAGGAAAAACGAAGGGTGATGTCCTGTGCATCCTGTTTCGACTCACTCTGAGAGGTCTCTTTCTGCTCACTCTGTGCCT
This sequence comes from uncultured Acetatifactor sp., assembly GCA_934433135.1. Classification (GTDB taxonomy): domain Bacteria; phylum Bacillota; class Clostridia; order Lachnospirales; family Lachnospiraceae; genus Acetatifactor. The sequence continues at coordinate 18,011 of CAKRZO010000019.1, forward strand.
GTGAGGATTCTTTCGTCCGGGACTCCGTATCGGAAGGAGTGTTTCCGTTTGAACCGCACGCCATCAGGCTGCATCCCATCACCGCTGCCAGTAATACTGCCAAAATTCTTCTTTTCATTGCTATCTTCCTTTCTTTTGTTTTCGTTTTCAGTTACATGTGTCCGCCGGCTGAATGGTTATTGTACAATAACATTAAATCACAGTCCTATTTCGAGATCGTATCGATCCGATCCCCGAACTGGTATTTCATACATAACAGTTCAGACGCGCCATTCGCAAAACTTTTCGCATGCTTCGCAGCTACTTTTGCTCATATACTTAGCGCTAAGCTCAATCATAAAATGCCCATCGGGCATTTTTAGGCAGACAGACTTTCATGCAAGCATGAAATCTGTCCACAAGAATGATTGTCTGAACTGTTACCAGTATATCACGCCGGCTTTGATTAATACAGTTATCCGGGTTGACAAAAGGGTTCATTGCGTGATAACATTTGAAAGAAGGTATCATTATATGTGATTTCGTTTCTTCAGGAGGTTTTTTCCAAAATGTATTCCTTGATTATTGCAGAAGATGATGATAACATACGAAGCGGGCTGGTTCATTTGTTTCCCTGGGAGGATGCCGGCTTTACGGTGACGGGCGATTTTTCCAACGGCTTAAGCGCCTGGAATTATATCAAAGAGCATCCGGACACCTGTGCGGTTTTAACCGATATCCGGATGCCGGTTATGGACGGCCTGGAACTGACGCAGTTGGTTTATGAAAATTTCCCGGATATCGGTGTCTTTCTGATTTCCGGTTTTCAGGATTTTGCCTACGCCCAGACGGCATTGCGTTATCATGTAAGAGACTTTCTGGTAAAACCGATCCGTCATCAGACTCTGATGCTGGCCTTTTTAAAGCTGAAAGAGGAGCTGGATAAGGCAGGAGGGCAGTCGGATGCAGAATCCGAGCATGCCAATCAATATTACGAACAGATTATCCGCAGCGTAAAATCCTATGTGATGGATCATCTGCGCACAGCCACTCTGGAAGAAGCCGCCGCCCTTGCCCATTTAAGCAGCAGCTACCTATCCCGGCTTTTTAAGAATCAAACCGGTCTTTCTTTTTCCGAATATCTTCTGCAGAGAAGAATGGATCGTTCCCTGATTCTTTTAAATGATTCCAGGAATAAAATCTATGAAATTTCGGATGCGATCGGTTATGACAACCCGAAAAACTTTTCCAGAGCGTTTCGCGGTTATTACCAAATGTCCCCGAAAGAGTATCGGGAGAAAGGACTTTTCCATGAAAAAGCATAGCCGCATGCGGCAACGCTATTTTTTAAGACAGCTCATTCACCATTTAATTATTATCACCCTGCCGATTCTGTTTCTGGGAATTCTTTTAACCGGATTTGCCAGAAAAAATCTGCAGGATGAGCTGACCGTTTATGCTGAGCGTTCCAAAAATGTGCTTTTAAATCAGATTACAGATGAGCTGAATACCTTTTCGGAAGAAACAGCTCTTTTTTCCACCACGCCTACCATGGCTCTGTCTATTTCCCGCCTGTTAAACGAACAATCTCTGGATTATAAAAACAATGTTTACAAATCCATCATTCCCACCATCATCGGCACTACCGCCAATATGAGCAAAACCGTAGATTCGGTTTATATCTATTATGACAATCCTTACGGAAATTATTTCAGCAGTACAACCGGTTATACCAATATAAAAGCCCCCAGCTCCACGGACGGTGCCTGGCTTTCCCTTTATGAGGATTCCGAGCCTGCCGTTTCCAAATGGGTGGAACTGCGGAAGATGAAGCACTATTCCTTTGAAGAAGAAAAGGAAGTTCTGTCGGTCTTCCGTCGGTTTGATTATTTGAAAGGCGTTATGGTGCTGAATCTGGATGTCAGACAACTGGAAGCGATCTTAGACGCGAATCAGATCTACCGGGACTCTCTGGTAATGGTGGCTGACCGGGATGCCAATATCCTCTTCGGCAGCACTGCAAACCTGATCGGCGCTAAAATTCCGGATAGTCTGCTGCACCGTGAAATTCGGTCTTCCAGAACCTACGATACCATCCAGCTTGACGGCACCGGTTATATTTATTATTCCTCTTCCATTCCGGATTATGATCTTTCCATGATCTGCCTGCTGCCGGTGAATGCAGTTTTCCAGGCCGTCAATAATATGGTCTTTGCTTTCTTCATCCTGATTCTTTTCAGTATTCTCTTAAGTATTATGTTGAGTCTGAGCGGAACCCTGGATAATTTCCGCCAGCTGCAAAGACTTCTGGAATTATTTTCTACTGCAGAATCCGGCGGGGAACTGCCTGCTGTTTTTTCCGGTGATACACGAAATGAATATGACCTTATCTTTAATAATATCGTCTCTACCTTCATTTCCAATAACCGTCTGCAGCTGAATCTTGCCCAGTCCAAAGTCATTCAGAAGGACGCCCAGCTTGCAGCCCTGCAACTGCAGCTGAACCCGCATTTTATTTTTAATACCTTACAGACTCTGGACATGGAGATCCTAAGGTCCGTGCCGGACAGCACATCCTCCAGCCTGCTGATTCACAATTTATCTGATATTTTAAAATATTCCCTGGAGAACACTTCCCGTTATGTCAGGATTTCAGACGAAATCGCTGTCTGCAAATCCTATGCGGAAATCCAGAAATTCCGGTACTCCAATCCTTTTATTCTCTACTGGGAGTACACAGAAGATATCCTTTGTCTGCCGGTGATTCATCTGATTCTCCAGCCGATTCTGGAAAACAGCCTTCATCACGGCATAAAAGAGCTGTCCCGTAACGGCCTGATCAAAATCAAGATCTTTCTACGGGACAGCCGGATTCATTTTTATGTCATTGATAATGGCCTGGGAATTTCCCGGGCAAAGCTTGCGCAGCTTAAGGACAGCTTAAAGAAATGTGAACTGACACCAGCTTCGCATATCGGTCTGAACAATACCAATATGCGTCTGATTCTTACTTACGGTCCGGATGCCTGTCTGCATATCCAAAGCAAGGAAGGCTGCGGAACAAGCGTATACTTTTCCGTACCGGTGGAAAGTCCGAACGCAAATCCTATGCCATGACAGCAAGGAAATCTTACGTAATAAACTTCCCGGTTCCTGCATTTTAACGGATAACCTTAACCGATCACGGCAAGGAAACGTTCAAAGGCTTTTCTTCCTTCCGGCGTTCTCTTATAGACGCCGGCATCTTCCAGAACCTGCTCAAAGACCAGACCGATTTCCCGATGAAGGATTTCATCAATGTTGGAGGCATCCACTTTTTCATAACGAGCCAGGAATTCTTCCGCCCAGTCTGCATGCTTCTCCAAAACATCATCCCCCCGCAGATCTCTTCCGGTCAGAATTGCTTCCCGAAGCCGGGCCATTTCCTCTTTTAATCTGGCAGGCAGCACTGCAAGCCCCATCACTTCAATCAGGCCGATATTCTCCTTTTTAATATGATGCAGGTTTGCATGAGGATGATATACTCCAAAAGGATGCTCCTTCGTGGTAATGTTATTGCGCAGCACCAGATCCAGTTCGTAACGGTCGTCCCTTTTTCTGGCAATGGGCGTAATGGTATTATGAGGCTCTCCGTCTGTCTCGGCATAGATAAAAGCTTCTTCGTCCGTATAGCCTCTCCATTTCTGCAAAATCCGATCCGCCAGTTCTATGATCCGCTGTATATTTTCACTGCTCAGACGGATAACGGACATAGGCCACTTCACAATGCCGGCTTCCACATCTTCAAATCCTTTTACCGAAAACGCCTCTTCCACAGGCGCTTTTGCCATGGCAAATTCATAGCAGCCTCCCTGGAAATGATCATGACTTAAAATGGAACCTCCCACAATAGGAAGATCCGCATTGGATCCTACAAAATAGTGAGGGAACTGCTTCACAAAATCGAACAGCTTGCAGAAGGTATTCCGGTCAATTTTCATGGGTACATGCTTTCCGTTAAATACAATACAGTGCTCATTATAGTAAACATAAGGAGAATACTGAAATCCCCAGGTGCTTCCCTGAATCTCTACCGGGATAATACGGTGATTCTGCCTTGCCGGATGATTGACTCTGCCTGCATATCCCTCATTCTCCCGGCATAACAGGCACTTGGGATATCCTGCCTGAGGAGCCTTTCTTGCCGCTGCTATGGCTTTGGGATCCTTCTCCGGTTTGGACAGATTGATGGTGATATCCAGATCTCCGTATTTCGTCTGCGTTACCCATTTCTGATCCCTGCAGATCCGGTATCTGCGGATATAATCACTGTCTTGACTGAGTTTATAATAGTAATCCGTTGCCGCCTTCGGAGACACCTGCTCATACAGCTGCCGGAAGCGTGCAATCACTTCGCTGGGTCTTGGCATGAGCATTCCCATAATCTTCGTATCGAACAGATCTCTGTAAACAACGCTGTTTCCTTCCAACAATCCATGCTCCGCCGCATAGTCCAGCATGTCCTTTAATACTTCTTCCAGTTCATCCTCCCGCATGGAAACTTCTTCGTCGCTCTCTTCCAAAGCATCCAGTCCGAAAAGCTCCAACAGACGGTTCTGTGTATAAATAACATCTTCCCTGGGTACCAGACCGGTTCTTAATCCGTAAATCACCAGTTTCTTTATATCTGTCTGAATCAAGGCTATCCCTCCTACCTGTTTGTGCATGATTGAACAAACGCCTGCATACCTTCCTTGTACGCCGCAGTGCGCATCCCCGCGGAGCGTTTTACAATACCACCGGGCCGCCGCCGATAGATACTACATAGAAATCCGCCGCATATCCGATTTTCGCTTTATAAGCATCGCCTACCTTCTGAATAAACGTATCAATGGCATCGTCTCTTACAATGCTTACGGTACAGCCGCCGAAACCGGCGCCGGTCATACGGGATCCGATGACACCGTCCACCTTCCAGGCTTCCTCTACCAGGGTATCCAGTTCGATGCCGGTTACTTCATAGTCATCCCGCAGCGAAATGTGGGATTCATTCATCAGTTTTCCGAACAGCGCAATGTCGTTTTTCTTAAGGGCGTCCACTGCCTGAATGGTTCTCTGGTTCTCATAAACCGCATGTTTTGCACGCTTGCGGCGGGTATCGCTCTTGATAATCGCCTTGAACTTTTCGAATTCTTTTTCGGTCAGATCGCCCAGGGTCTTAATCCGGACTACCTGCTGCAATTCTGCAAGCGCAGTCTCGCACTCACTGCGGCGCTCATTGTACTTGGAATCGCCAAGTCCTCTTTTCTTGTTGCTGCAGGCAATTACGATCTTTGCATTGTCAAGCCGAACCGGTGCATATTCATAAGACAGATCCGCCGTATCCAGGAAAATGGCATGATCCTTTTTACCCATGGCAATGGCAAACTGATCCATAATTCCGCAGTTTACATGGTTGAATTTATTCTCGGAAAACTGACCGATCAATGCAAGATCCTGATTCGTCACGTTAAAGCCGAAGAAATCTCTTAAAATAAAGCCGGTAAGAACCTCTACCGATGCAGAAGAAGACAATCCGGAACCGTTGGGAATGTTGCCGTTTAACAAAAGATCCATTCCCTGGGGGATCTCCATTCCTTTCTGCCCGAATGCCCACATCACTCCCTTGGGATAGTTCGTCCAATCAGCCTCTTTATAGGGTTTTAAGTCATCCAGGGACGATTCTATTACTCCCAGATGCTCAAAATTCATAGAATAAAATCTTAACTTTTTGTCTTCTCTTTTCCGTGCCACACCATAAGTGCCTATGGTCAGTGCGCAGGGAAATACGTGTCCTCCGTTATAGTCGGTATGTTCCCCGATCAGATTCACACGTCCCGGTGCGAAAAATACTTTTGCATCCTGCGCGGAACCGAAAACCTCTTCAAATTTCGCCAATACCAAGTCCTTCATTTCCATTGTCAAACCTTTCCCTTCTCTGTAAGTAACCAATTTTGATATCACCACCGGCAGCCCACGTCCCGCTGCCGGAAAGTTCTTCGTATTCTATTTTATTATACCGAAAAAAGGATGGAATTCCACAGACATTTGTTCTCTGTAACAGTCAAAATGTTAGTTACATTTGCCTTTTCTGCATGAAACCACAGGCAGATTTTGAAGCAGGTTTCCTCCGATGATAAGAAGCAATGCCAGAAATGACTGTATACGTATTTGTTCTTTTAAAAGAATATGAGAAACAACCAGAGATAAAAAAGGAGTAAAATAAGCAATATTTGCAATTACAGCAGTATTTTCTGTTTTCTGTAATGCAATTGCCCAAAAAAGATAAGCAATGGCATCCACAGCAAAGCCTGTCCATAATATTCCAAGCCATTGAGCTTTGCTGACAGGAACCCAGGTTTCCGTCAGCAGCCCTGCTAATGTAGAAGATATTGCAACTGTCAGCCACATAATCATCATGGAGATATGAATGTCGTATTTTACTTTTTTATTGATTGCAGAAAAGAATCCATAGCATGTTGCGGCGGCTATACAACTGATTATTCCGAGTCCTTCCGCTCCTCTACCTGCTGATTTTTCTCCCATTGAGAGAATTACTACACCCACAAATGAGCAGATTATTGCAATTACCTTAAGCAAAGTTATTTTTTCTTTTAATATAATACAGGAAAACACAACCAACATGGCAGGCCAAAGATAATTCAAAATACATGCCTTTTGTGCACTCAATTGCGATAATCCGTAGTAGTAAAAGACAGAATACAGGAACAGACCGACAAATCCCAGCCCAACCATAATACCATAATCCTTCCGTGTCAAACCGTGCATTTTTTTACAGATTCCACTCCTTAAATTCCAGATGAACAGAAAAATAAATGCCGAAAAGCCACTGACAGCAAGCGCTTCCAGATTAGGGATAACCGATAATGTCATCTTAACTACGGGAGCCAATGTTGACCAGATCATTACTGCTGTTAATGCATAAAAAAAACTTTTTTTCATGTTTGTTGTTTCACTTTCCGATACAATTACATAGTTTTCCGGAAATTCTGCAATTTCCGGGATATTCAAATAACTTCTGTATATATCTTTTCCTGCCTGCTTCGAATTTGCACATTTACAATTCCCATTGGAAGAAACAGATAAGATTCGGTCCAACCCGGTTTATCCGGGATTCGATCCGTATACCACTCCCGATCGAACTGGTTTCGAGCCGTCTGGGCGCCAAGCCATGGAAGATTCTGGAATTCATCATTATCCCAGGCAGCCCCGATCTCCCCTGCCGGTCTGTGCCATGGACCGAGCAGATTTCGAAGGGTTCCGTACAACTTGATCTCCAAAACATTTTCTCCTTTTCTTATACCCCGAAGCGACAGTTCATAAGGATGCCACAAAAATTCTCCTTGTAGTTTTCCATTCAGATAAACCTCTGCTGCACCTGCCAAAACTGCATCGGCAGAAAGAACGCAGTCTCCGGCAAGGGACTCCTCTCCGACATAAAATCGCTTCTCCATGGACATAACTCCGGCGTAAAAAGGGTACCCGTTTGCGACAATTTCATCTCCACAGCTTTCTTTTTCCCCAGTTATAATAAAATGCGGACACATCCTGATAACAGGCGGAGTACAAGCCTCTATACAGGAATGTACTGCGAAATTGCCGATAAGGAGTATCTGTTCCAGCTCCGTTCCCGGCAGACTCTGGAACATCTCCACAGCCGGCATGAATCCCCTCTCCACCGGTGCAAAGAATCTCTGCAGCCGCAATGTATGTACACCTTTCGAGAGAGGTTTAAGCCTGATTGTTTCCCAGGAAGGGTTCCTGTAATAACCAGTCGGGCAGGAATCTATTACCTGTTCATCCAAGGTAATCCGGCATTCCTTTGCTTTTTCGAGAACAAGAGAAATTTCATCGAGATCAATCTCGCTTTCAAAACAACTCTCCAATGTAATCTCCCCAAAGTAATGCTCTTTTGTCAAAATACTCTGAATAGCAAGAATCGGATATTCCTCCTCTGACAACTTTTCATTTCCTTTTGCAAATCGGAACCGCTCCATCAAAAAGACATTGGGATCCAGTCTTGTCAACTTCCAGCGATGAGAAAGCGAAAGGATATGCTCTGATTTTCTGTTTTGAACGGTATCTCTTTTTTTTCCATCCTTCATCAAATATAATAAAAGCGCTTCTCCTGGGTGAATTTCTACCGGGACAATAGTTCTGCCGTTATCCCGGATAGTAAATATATCCTGAAAAGAACCATCCTCCGGAAAAAGACGCTGTGCATGATATGTCCCATCCAAAATCAGTCTTCCTCTATGTGTCATATGCCTATCTGTATCTGTAAGAAAGATCAGCCTGTCTTCTCCATCCTTCCTGTACTGAATTTCCACACAGGAACCATCATCGTCCGATTCAAAAATATAGGAACGCTTCGTCTCGGCAAGCAGTCTTTCCAGTTCCGTATGATCTTTTACAAAATCAGCTCCGGCAAGCAAACTGTAAATAGAATCTGCAGCTTCCTCTCCGTCCATCTTATCAGGATAATTTCCTAACACAATAACGTTGCCGCCACCGGAAATATAACTTTTAAGAAGCTGCAGCGTGGAATTCCGAATATTCAACATATACGGAAGAATGACATTTTTGTATGTCATTTTACCGATGCCAAACCCTTCTCTTCCTGCGAATCCCTTTGAAGCAATCGAATCTTCATCACCCAACTCGAAATTTTCATGCATCGCAACGAGCGCCCTGAGTGTTTCATTGAACCTGATATCATACCGACGAATCCTGCCGCTGTTGTCACTTCCGCACCGATAAAGGCAGAAAGCAGAATCCATGGGATGAATCAATACCGTATCCCGAACCGGTTTCCCCTGACGCAAGAACCAGGACTCCCTGGCAACTGCATCCGTCAAGTGATGATAAAGTGGCCAATAAGGCTGATAATCTTGAATATGCGGAGGATAAAGTCTCTTTCCCCGTCCTCCCAGCGAATAAAAAAGTCCGTGCAATGTTCTATGATTAATTCCCATTGCCAGGAAATGATCAAAAAGAGTTTTTTGATCTCGCAAATTCAGATTTTCCGTACTTACACCGCAGATTTCACAAAGGATCTTCTCCTGCCCGTTTTGATGCGCTGCCGAAGCACACTGGATAGGCGTATTGTATGCTGCAAAATGTCTCCAGTGAAAATCCTCTTCATAAGGCGGCCTGATTTCTCCATATTGAAAATTAAGCGCTGCTTCAAGGAAATCAATTCCAGGAATACTCATATACTGATAACAGGGCATCGTAAAGACTCCCGCACGAATCTGTCCCCACATTGTATCCTCTGCCATCAAATGTCCGCTGAACATGACTTTTGTTTTTTTACTCCAATCACTGGTACAACGAAAATAACCTTCCTGCATCAGATACAGGACAGTTCTGTGAAAACGATATCGCAGCTTTTCATCCCCCGGGCCGTCCTCAAACAACAGCCATATCTTTTCTTTGGGAAAAACGTTTCCCCACAAACTTTCAAAGGCCTGTAAAAAGCCAGGTGTCCATGGCAATAAAACCCGTTCAAAATTAGGTTCATCTACCCAAATTGCAGCAATTGTTTTGCCAAATTCCTCAGTGAATTCTTCCCACATTTCATCATAACTCTGATGCAGGTAAAATTTCATTGCCTCCGGATTCATCATATCCAGAATATTCTGGGACTTCACTCTGCAATAAGAAACTTTCCCGTGAGTACAAAATATCTCTCCTTCTTCCTCCCCTTTCGGAAAAGGGCAAATCTGATCTAAGACATATTCCTCCGGCAGATCAAGAACCGCTTCCGGCATATAGCCCGCCTGCATAAAAAGAGTCATTCCGAGCCTTTTTGCTTCCTCAACAACACTATGCATCATTCGCTTAAATTCAGGTCCCGGATAGTCTGACTTTAAGCCAACAAAAGTTCTTACAATCACAGAATGAATTCCCTGTGAATGAATGGAATGAAGCTGGCGAATCAGTTCTGCATCACTAAGCTGATCATTTAAAACCCAAAGATCTGTCTCTCTACAGTCATCCGGCGGAGACAAAAATAGTTCTTTGTTCATAATTTTACGATCCTTTCTGAAAATAAAATCCTCCCCCCAAAAGCAAACCATTCTTAATAATCATTTTTTTCTCCATTCTCGGGAAGAAAAGCTGCCCCCAGCGCTCCTGCATCGTTCTCAAGACATGATATTCTGACAGGAATCCCTGGTCGAAGCACTTTTGTCATTTCTTTCATAATCTGTTTGCCTTGAGCCGTGATTCCGCCGGAAAGAATAATCTTTTCCGGCGAAAAAATTTCATCCAAATTTTCCAGTCCGACTGCAAGACAACGTATATAATAGGCGAAAACTGTCCGAGCAACCGGACAGTTTTCTTTTAATGCGCGGAAAAAAAGCTGTCCGCTCATTGCTTTGCCGTCATCTCGCCTGTTTTCCAGGCTATATTTGCAGAGCAAACTTTCCGGGAATCGTTTTACCGCCTTTTCTGCATAACCCAAGAGGGCAGAGACTGAAGCAATTTCCTCCCATTTTTTTCCTCTCCGAACTGTCATCATACCGAATTCTCCGGCACACCCTCTTCCGGAATAAACCTGTCCATTTATGATGATACACCCACCGATTCCGGTTCCCAGTGTAACAAGCAGGAAATTGCGCAGTCCTTCCGGATTTCCGAAAAGCAGTTCTCCTGTTCCTGCACAATCCGCATCATTTGCAATCCGAAACGGACAATGGATTTTCCGTCCCAGATATTCTTCTACCGGATATTTGTTAAACGGCAGATTATTCGTAGAAACAATCCCTTCTATTACACTTCCCGGAAATCCGATACCACAAAAGGTAATTGCATATTTCTCAGAAATCTGATGATACTGCTTTACAAGACCGGAGAGGATTCCTTCTGCAGTTTCAGGCGTTGGAAACCTGTCTCTGAAAACAATCTGATTTCCATCCAGCACCAACGCCTTGGTTTCTGTTCCTCCGATATCAATTCCCAACCGTAACTGCTTATTCTGTCTCATATGCTTCTTATTTTTCAGCCATAAACTTTGAAAATTGCTTCTGGTACTCGGCAATATAAGTATCCAGTCCGGCATCCTTTAAATCTTTTAAGACATCTCCAAAATCGGTGTCATAATCCAGAATACCGATTTCAAAGGGTCTTACCTTTTCCTGAACAATTGCACTTAAAAGCGCAACCTCCGTGGAAACAGACGAAGTATCAAAGTTAAAGCCGATTGTCTTGCTGTAGATTGCTCCATCATCGAATGCAACATATTCGGCAATATCCTTCGGGTCATACTGTGTTTCCGGGTACACGGTATACATCGGAGTCTCATGCTGCCAGCTATACAGGAAATCTTCTGTAATCAATTTGGTGGGAACTCCGTTTTCATTATATTCCCAGTCGGTTCCCTCTACACCATACAGGCAGAAAAGATAGTTGTCTTTTGTGGCATATAACCAGTTGAAAAACTTATAGAAGGTCTCTTCTTTTCCGGCCTCTGCTGCTCCTGCTGACAGAGCCCATCCCCAATCATAATCATTCAGCATCAGATTTTTGTGGCTCTTGATTTTTAAGTATCTGACATCAGCACCTTCCACACCTGCAAGTTCATGATCGTAGATATTAACGGAACTGCCGTAACGGGTCAATGCATTTCCGGTGCTCCACTGAGTGTCTGCATAAGAATTGTCAAGATAATCCGAAGTAATCCATCCTCTTTCATATAAATCATGTCTGAGTCTGCAGTACTTTGCAAAATACTCAGACTCATACCAGTTGATGATTTCATCACTGTCCGGTTTTGATTCGTTTACCTTAGCAGCGCGCAACGTATTATCCACATCCCAAATGATCTCTTTTCCTCCCCATTCTTCCGCAAGCGCCTTGTAAAGCGGCCCGCTTCCGATCGTCATGTTCGGGAACTTTTCAAAAACAACCTCACAGGCCTTCAAAAAGTCCGAATAATTTTTGATCTGGGTGTAGTCCCAACCAACAGCCTTCAAAATATCGTTACGAATCAACATATTATCCTGAGGTGCACTGAAGGGTCTGGAACCTACCGGAAGAACGTAAATTTTTCCATCGGATTTGACACAGTCCAAGCTCAGGCCATTTCTTGCCTTTAATACATTTTCTGCTTCGGCTCTCAGCTTTTCCTCATCAAGAGGTGCTATCAGTCCCTGGGTGACCCATTCCGGTTTTTCCGACAGAATACACATAAAAGCGACTTCTTCTCCCGAAGCTAACATCGTAGCCAGCTGATCATAACTGCCCCAGGGAATAATTTCCACCGAAATATCAATATTCAGTTCAGACATTACTTTGTCGTGAAAATCTCCTTTAAAGAAAGACGTGTTGCGTTCTCCCTGATCGCCATACATAATCAACCGCAAAGCAACAGGATCCTCTTTTTTTGTGTTCTCTTCTTTGGTATTTTCTCTGTTTATTGTCGTATCTTTGGTGCCATCCTTTGCACCACAGCCCGCCAGTAAAACAAATACCATGCACAGTCCCAGAATTACTGCCAATACTTTTTGTTTCTTTGTGTTTTTTTTCTTCATTTTTTTCTTCCTTTCTTTGCTTTTTATTTTTTTATTCATTAAAGCCGTAATTTTCGGGGTTCAACCCTTGATGCCTCCCATGTTAATGCCTTTTACAAAGTACTTCAAAGCAAACGGGTACAGAACTCCAATTGGCAAAATGGAGATTACCGCAATTGCCATCTTAGCTGTTTCAGACGGTATTTTTACATGGGTAAGAACAGATGCCGTGTTGGAGCTGCTTAACAACGCCATCGTATTAGTCAGCATGTTATACAACAACTTAGGTAATGTCTGATAAGTGCTGTCCGTAATCAACCACTGCGGCAGATAAAAATCATTCCAGAAGGTGAGAATGCTGAATAATGCAATGGTTACAATTCCGGCACGAGCCAACGGAATTGCAATCCGGAAAAAAATCTGTGCATCGGATGCACCGTCCAGCTTTGCGGCTTCCGTCATTTCATCCGGGACCTGCCGAAAACTCCCCCTTACAATAAACATGTTCCAGACGCTCATTCCATAAGGCACAAATAGAGCAAAATAATTGTTTTTCAGCCCATAGGTCTGTGTACAAAGTATATACCACGGAAGCATTCCCCCGGAACATATCGTCGTAAACCATGCCAGAAATGATAGTATTCTTGTATAACGGAAAACTTCCTTTTTCTGTGTTACCGCATAAGCAAAGGTAGTTACCACAATTACCGAAAACAATGTTCCGAGCGTTGTTACCAGAATTGAGTTAAAAATAGCCGACAAAAGCATTCTCCCCTTGTTGGATACCAAAAAAGAATAGGTATCCAAACTGATTCCTGGCGGGAATAGAGAATATCCTCTCTCCTGTATTACCTTCTCAGGCGTAAGAGATGCTGATAACACCAGCAGAAGCGGTAAAATACATAACAATGCCATCAACAACATGATTAACCAGCAGACAATACTTTCCTTTTTCCGGAAAGAATGTATTTTTTTTCGAAAATCAGTCACCATATCTTTTTCCTGTACCCTCCCTTGTCTGTAAACCAAAATCTGCAGTCATCCCTTCTTAAAACAGTGCGTAATCCGGGTCAACTTTCTTTGCAACTATATTAGCAGCCAGAGTCACAATACAACCAAACAGGGATTGATATAAACTGATTGCAGAGGACATACCGAACTGCCCGTTTTGGGTTGTGGTACGATATACAAAAGTCGTTACGGTATCTGTTGTTGCCATCAGCATAGGGTTCATTTTTGTCATTCCCATGATTTGCTCCAGGCTCCCCCCCAGAATTCCGCCGATGTTCAGCAGGAAAAGCAGGATAATGGTTGGTTTTAGAAGTGGTATCGTAATATGTATAATCTGCTGAAAACGTCCCGCTCCGTCTATAGAAGCCGATTCATAAAGGCACTGGTCAATTCCTGTCAATGTTGCATAATACACAATACTTCCGTAACCAAAATTCTTCCAAAGAGAAGCAATAATGAGAATAGCCCACCAATACTTTGGCTGCACATACCAGTCAATCGGCGTCCCCCCAAAAGAACGGATTACTCGATTCAATATTCCTGTCTGATTGGACAGAAAAGTTTCTGCTAACGCACCGACCACAATCCAGGAAAGAAAATATGGGAATAAAATGGATGTTTGTGCAGCTTTCCGATATTTTTCATTTCTGATCTCTCCAAGGATACAGGCAATTGTTACATTCAAAACAATCCCCAAAAGCATACTTCCCAGATTGATAATCAGCGTATTTCTGGTAGCGCGAAATGCAAGTTTGATATTTCGGAAAAAAAACTCAAAATTCTTAAATCCGACAAACCTGCTGCCGAACAATCCTCCCTGAAATGTATAATCCTCAAAAGCCACATAGGCGCCTGCCATAGGAATATAACAAAACAAGATAAGTATGATCATTCCCGGAATCGGGAGAAGATAAAAAAATAAATTTTTTTTCACAGTTACTTTCCTTTCTGCCGGCCAATGCTCCTTTAACTTCCTCAAGCCTTGACTATATGTTGTAAAACGGCATTACTGTTGATTTAATTCAAAAGTTCTGGTGGTTCCGTATTTCATAAAAAAGGAGAAGGAAAACTCATCTTTTGCATAAAACCGATCCTCATAAACCTCTCTTGCGCTACCTCTGTAAGGCAGGCTGATGGTAACAGTTCCCGTTCTGGAAGCGTGCACTGTCAGGTAGTTTTTACTTACATAAACCACATTCCCGTTTTCTTCCCAGATATGACAACCCGCCATTCTGGCAATTTCCCGAAGAATCTCTGCATTTAACAGCTTGGCTCCATAATAAACCGCCAAAAAGTCCTCGCCGTTCTTCAGTGCAACAGCAGGTGTTCCACTGGCGCAAAATCTGGCTAATACATCAGCATCCGGATCGTCTGCGTACAGAACCGGATACAAAACCTGCGGATAGCAATGCCTTTGTACATCATACTCATCATTATTTTTCAATGTTTCCCGGAGAATGCCATAGATTGTTCCCTCTTCTATTTTGCTACCGAAAAAAGGCACATTTTCCTCAAAAATAAACTTCGGACTGTCAGCCTCCATCCGTGCACTCACTCTGATTCCGGTCAGTTCTTCTATATAAGCTGTATCCAACGGTCTTTTTCGATCCGGGTTCATTAATCCTGCCCCATACATAAATACCGCCACAGCATGATTCTTTTTAAGTTTCCTGCGGATACTCTCCCTTTCCGCATCTGTGAGATAACAAGTATTGCAGAAAATATACAGTTTGTAATCCGGCATCCGTGGATCGGAAAGATCGTTATGGTAATATTGATCAATTCCTGCTCCTACACGAGCTATTTCATAAGCCCGGAACATCTCCACTTCATCTCTGGTTGTCTGAAGAGAAGCAAGGCAGACTGTTTCCTCATCGTAAATCATCGCAATTTCATTGCACTTTTTTCGCGTCTTCATATACGCCTGCATCATAATATCCTGCTGTCTTTTTAAGAGTGCATAAATTTCAGGTCCTTTAAAACGTTTACCGCCGGCATGCTGATCAAACCACCAGGCCTGCAAATCCTCCGACAAATTTCTTCCGAAATCTCGCTTCATAACCTCCAATGTATTTTCCAGCGTGTACATCCCGGTTGTTTCACGGAAGTAAGCATTTTCGGCATGCGTACAGGTATCTTCTTCCACAACAAATATCGTATTGCGCAACCGGAAGGAATCCGCCATTTCACGCTGTCCCGTAAACCCTCCCGGCTGGCGATTTTCATAAACTCCGGGATTCGCCAAAAGGTCGATTTTTCCGGAATCCAGGATTCTCAGCACACCGCTGACATTGGAACAGCTTAAGAACTCATTCCATCCCCATGCGCCGTAAAATGAGCCGGTCAGCAAATCAGGATAATATTTCTTAACCAGGCTGCCGAAATAGATAATACTATCTGCTGTTCCTAAGTGCCACGCCCTGTAAAAATCAAAAGCATGACTGCCATGGTTCAAATCCAGAAAAGTACCGTAATTCGTGCCGTTTGAAGGCGGTTTCGGTTTTTCTTCCATAATTCCCGGCATTTTGGGATGTCCGATGATTCGATCCGTCTCTGCAAAAAAGCGTTCCGAAAGAGAGGGAATTTCCGTACTCTTTTGTCCAGGTCCATACTTTTCGTCCATATACTTTCTGAACTGCTTTGCAAATGCCGGTGAAAAATCTGCTGTAAGCTGCTTCTCATAATCCTCTGTCGGATTCATATAATACCATTCAGAGGTTCCGCCAGCAGCAAAGAAGATACCGACAATGTGATCAGACACGATAGTCTTCTGTAGTGCATCCACTGTTTTAATAAGGTACTCACCAGCTGTTTCTCTCCACTTTTCCGAGCACAATGAATACATCCCCGGCAAATCGATCTCAACGGTTTCTGTTACACAATACGCTCTTCTTACGCTCCCATCGCTGAAACGAACTATTTCATCCGGATGTTCAAGAAGCCACTCCTTTGTCGGATGTAAGCCGATTCGCAGAAAAAACCATGCATTGGGAACCACCTCCAGAATCTGCCTTGTTTCATATAGAATATGGGAAACAGCCTCTGTATCTGTCCAAAGAGAATCACAGATTATAAAAAAGATCCGGATTCCTGCTTCCCCAAGCGCTTGATAATGTTTCTGATCAACGATGATCTTTTCCCGAAAACGGGAAACAATCGTCATCATCATCGGGGGATAAATCTCTCCGTTAATCGATATTGCCGGATACCCGTTGTATTCTTTTATCTCAGCCTTTGTCATCCCTAATCCTCATTTTCTGCTTTATCATGCGGGCAATTTTTCAGGCCGCATATTATCTGCTTTCTTCTGTTTATATTATAAAGTTTTTGGAATATTTTTTTCAAGCTTCGTTTTCTGCCGGTAAGAATCATTTCCTGTTATCTTTTTATTCCTGCCATCTTTCTGAAACAACACTTTCCATGCTGTAAAACATCATAAAGGTTCCTTTTCTGCCAAAACAGATAGAATCCTGCTAAATCCGTGGAAAACGCATTTTATCTATAGGAACCTGTTGAATTCGAAAGATTGCTGTGCTAAAATGGATCTTACAGAAGCTTCGGAACAGGAGAATTATGGTGTTTAGCAGACTTAAGAAAAAGTACACCCGCCTTTTATTTTGCAGCGTTGCTACCGTTTTAATCACATACAGTATCACCCTGCTTTTTTTGTATGTCAAACTCCTGTCCCGTGATTATAATGACAAAATTTCTTATTTCCGCATGCAGCAGACAGTAAATTTGTCCAACCGTCTGAAGCTTGCAGAGTTCCGCTCTGGAACTTTCCTCTCTTCCTTTTCCTTTCCCTCTGCAGATTCCATGGCTCAATATTCTACAAATCTGCAATTAGGACGCATACAAAACGCCAGTCTCTACAAATATACCCTGTTTTTGCTCCGACAGGATACCGACACCAGATATGCGCTGACCTCCAGAGGATTCGAACTTGCACAGCTTTTAGAAAAACAACGACCGGATATTATCCGAAGTTCCTTGGATCGAATTCAGTGGATGTTCGTAAAATCTGAAAATCCATCTAAGGAAATGGTTTTATGTATCCAATCCGCATATGTAGAAGGAAGCAGTCTTCCCGTCACCCTTGGAATTGCCATCCCCACAGTGGATTTTCTTTCCGATTATTCAGAAGAATCCAAAGGTCTTGACGTTTTTTCAGGGGAAAATTTTGCTTTTTCCATTTATCCGGAACAGAAAAGCCTGATTCTTTATGAGGAAGAATCGCCCTCTTGTCTCACTTCCGAATTATCGGATTTGCCGCAGGAAAACAGAGAAATCACTTCCCGCCAAATCGGAACTTATCCTTTTTTTCTGGATATCCGGACTTCGGAAAAGCCTCTGTATAAAATGCTTTTTTACTTTTTTACAGGAATGCTGATTCTTCTCAGCTTCTTGCTCCTGCTTGCCCGGATCATTTTACGTTTGTTTGTAAACCGGATTGCAAAGGCCCTTACTGAAATTTCTTCTCAAATGAAACATTTCAGCGAAGAAGAATTGCCCACGGAATACAGGGAGGATCTGCCATGACAGATACCGGTCTTTATACACTTTTTATTATTGATGATGAATATCTTGTTCGAAAAGGCCTTCGCCTTACAATTCCCTGGGAGTCTTTCGGATATACTATTATCGGAGAAGCCGCAAACGGACTTGAAGCGCTCCAAAAAATCGAAAAGCAGCTCCCGGATGTTGTTCTCACAGATATGCGCATGAATGTAATGGACGGGATGGAAATGATTCCTACCCTGAAGAAAGTTTACCCGCACATTAAAATTATTATCCTGACTGCCTATAGCGATTTTCAATATGCAAAAACGGCAATCAACAATGATGTCTATGCTTATATTACAAAGCCTGCTGCAAATGAAGATATTATTTTTCAGTTCACCAAGCTGAAATCTGCTCTTGATCAAGAACGAAGCATACAAACACAGTTGAAATCCTATCATCATTACAGAATGGATGAACTGTTGAACATGCTGCTGCAAAATCCTTCTCCGGATGAGAAAATTGCCAGGGAATTTCAGGAATACCTGGAAGCTTCCTGTGCTTTAAAATCCTTTTTCGTTGCCCTTTTGCGAATTGAAAATCCCGAACACAAAAAGGATCCTTCCACTACAAAACAACTTTCACAACTATTGACAGAAAAAATGGATCATTATATCAGCAGCTGTGAATATTATATCGGCAGAACCCACATTTCAGCGGATAAAATTGCCCTTCTGGTCTATACCAAAAGTCTTGATTTTCAGAGCCAGACTGCCTTTTTACTTCATCTTGGCAAGGACTTTCAGGAAACAACCGGCATCGTACTGTCCATCGGTGTCAGCACAACCTTTCGCGGTCTTTCTCACCTTCATCGTGCCTATTCGCAGTCTCTGCGTGCTCTGGAACGGACCGCTCAGATCGGAATCGGTAGTATTGTAGATTACATGGATATTCAAAATTTAAAATCAGCTACCCCTGTTTTATCAAAAGAACAGAAAGAAGAAATCATACGGCTGCTTTTGGATGGCCAGGCTGCTATTGCAGAAAAGAAATTGGAAGAATATTTTCTGCCGTTGGAATCCTATGATACAGACCTTTCCCTGATTCAATCCGACATGACAGCACTTGCCTCAGCCATTATCCGAAAAGCCTTTTTCGACAACTATACCTTTCAGCTGATTTTTGACCGAAACATCAAACCCTCTGTCGAAATACAGGCCTTACTAACAGTTGCAGATATCCATAATTACATGGTGGTTTTCTGCAATAAAATTGCAACTTATACCCATGAACTGCTTTTTGTAAATCGTCTGAGGAAAGACTGCAGTCCAATTGTAAGTGAAGCTATTTCCTTCATTATGTCTCACTATTCCAGAGATATTCAAATTGTTGACGCCGCTGACTGTCTCCATATTTCGGAATCCAGACTGATGCACGCATTCAAGGAAGAAACGGGTAAAAGTTTCTATGCATTTCTGACAGAATATCGAATTTACCTGGCTGAAATCATGATGAAAAACGGCCGCTATAAACTATATGAAATATCTGAGTTGGTAGGGTATCAGAATCCTTTAACTTTTCGCCGCGCTTTTTATAGAGTTACCGGTTCCACCCCTTCAAAATACCGAGGAAAGGAAGGCAGAAAATGAATTATCAAAAAATGCATATCCGCCGCTTTATTATTTTTTATATTCTGACCTTTGGTCTGCTTAGTTCGATTCTGTTAACTTTATTTGCTTTCTTATTCGGTCTGAATACCATTCAGAAAAGATATACGCAAAGTTACGTGCAGACCACCTTTCAAACTTTTGATGCTAACTTAAATGCACTTGTTAAAAACTATAATCTGATACTTCTTGATATTGCATCAGGCTCCCAACTGCTGGAAGCAATGTTACATACAAAATCCGGTCTGACCGACATCACTGATCAGGTACAAAACATTTTGTCACTGGCGCTCTCCGGTTACGACGACATAAAGCAGTTGGATATTGTAAATGAAGCAGGAAATCGTTATACCTGTATCACACATCCGGACGAACAGGATGCACCTTTACCGCTTCCGCCGGAGAGTTTTCTTAAAACGCTTTCCGCTTCTTCTCTATGTCTGTATGAATATACCATCCAAAACCAGGTCGGCAATCCCTTCCTGGTGTTCGGACGAAACTCCAGTATCGGCAAAATAATTATTTATATTCCTGAAAATATTATCAGTCAGTTGTACGAAGCAAATTCTCTGAAAAACAGCAGTCAGTTCCTCAGTATAAACGGAAGAATCGTATCCTGTTCTGACATCAGTTATATCGGCTTCCCTTCTGATTTGGCTGCAAGGGAAAAAAGCACTCATACCCTGTTTGGCGGCAGTGCTGTCTATTCCCATAAAATTCAGATAATTGCTTTGAAAGATACTCTTTCCCTAACCTACATTGTCTCCAACGAAGATCTCTATCAAACAACAGGGAATCTGAACCGCGCACTTCTTGCTGCTCTGACACTGGCAGTTGCCGTCTGCCTGCTTCTCGTATTATTGGTTACCAAACGGCTTATTTATGCAATTCGGGAATTGAAACAGAATCTGCATATTTTTTCGGAAAACTATACCCATACCATAGAGAGCCATGAAGACAGTGAACTGGCAGAATTGGAACAACAGTTTATCTACATGTCTGAACGAATCCGCACACTGATTGCACACAATAAAAAAGCGCAGCATGATAAACATGTTGCGGAACTCCGTGCATTGCAATCTCAGATCAATCCTCACTTTATCTATAATTCAATTGATGCAATTGTCTGGATGACCAAGATCCAGGAACCTTACGCAGATATTGAAAAACTGGCCAGAAGTCTTGCCGCATTTTTTCGCCTTGGACTTCATGGTGGAGAAAGTATTATAACAATAGAAGATGAACTGGCACATGTTGAAAGTTATCTGGAAATTGAACAAATCCGCTTCCCTCAACTTTTCGATGTAGAAATTTGTGTGGAGAATGAACTTCGAAGTCTGAAGATTATAAAGATTATTCTCCAGCCTCTGGTAGAAAATGCAATTAATCATGGTTTTAACAACATTGGCCGAAAGGGTCACATCACATTGCAAATCCATCCTGATCCTGACAATCCAAATTATGTACATTTTATAGTGCAGGATAACGGACGTGGCTTTATCCTGCAATCCGGTGAATTTCCGAAAAGATCCAAATGCTCCGGTAGCGGATACGGTTTGAAAAATGTAAATGATCGGCTGATTCTGGAATACGGAATGGATGCTGCGCTCTCCTTTAACAGCACACCTGATGTCGGTACTACCGTATCTTTCCGGATTCGTAGAGACTTCATGCGCTGATTTGTCTCCTGGTATTTGTCTCAATGAAATGGGAGGATTTTAAGTAACAGTTCAGACAAGTTACATGAGCATCGCATCTTAGCGCTGCTGCGTCAGAGCTTCCACCTGCTTTTCCTTTTCGGCTTAATAGCCGTCAAGGGCCTCCACAGTTTCAATTCCTGTTCTTCATAATTGCCATATGCTTGTCTCCTTCCATTTACTCTGATTGACGAAAAAAGGATCCGGACTTCCAGACAGCTTTCTCTGTCCGGACAGTCTAATAAAACTTCTCTCAGCACAGGCTTATATTCATGCGGTTTCGGGAATCTATACTCTGTCCTGTCCGTCAAATCATTTCTGATTCCTATCGTAATCAATCTCTCTCTTCTGCGGTGCTCCATAGTCCCACGCATTTAGAACCTTTTTTACGATTGTATATCCCGTATTCGCAAAAATCTCAAGCATTGTAGCATATGTTTTTCCTTTATCGTGAGTCAACAATCCCCTTACATTTTCAAACAGGAACATTTTAGGCTGTAACTTTTCCAGGAACAGCGCATAATGATAAAATAATGTACCTCTGGCATCTTCAAGGCCTAATCTCTTTCCTGCGTAAGAAAATGCCTGACAGGGTGCTCCGCCGGATAACAAATCCAGTTCTCCTGACTTAATTCTATCAGACCAAGTGTATGAAATCCTGCTTTTTCAACTCCTAATGCCAGCCCGCCTGCTCCGGCAAATAACTCTATTGATGTATACATTTCTCTTCCTGTCTTTCTGTCAATATACGCATTACCATTTCATAAAAATTATAACAAAGCAACGTAACAGTTCAGACGCGCCATTCACAAATTATGTGTCCGGACATAAATTAGAATAAGAACTTAAAAAGGCAATCAAAATGTATCAATGTAAAGATTGGAAATGTTGGCTGAAATGTGCGGGAATCCGCGCAGCCAGAACTATAGCACAGACTGCAATAGCAACCATCGGGACGTCTGCCGTCATCGGAGATGTAAACTGGACTATGGTGGCATCTGCCTCCATGCTGTCCGGAATTTTATCTCTGCTGACCAGTGTGGCGGGACTTCCGGAAGCCAAAGCGAAGGAGGGATCCGAATGAAAACGGTTGTAATTGATGCCGGGCACGGTCATAACACTGCCGGCAAGCGCTGTGCGAAAGAGCTGGATCCCGGTCAAACCAGAGAACATGACCTGAATGACAGAGTGGCAGACCGGGTGGAAGCTTATCTTGCAGCCTATGACTGCAGGATACTCCGGACGGACGACACCACCGGGGCAAAGGACATTCGTTTGTCCGCCAGGGTAAAAGCGGCCAATGCAGCCAAAGCGGACATTTTTGTATCCATCCACCACAATGCCGGGGTAAAGCTTTCTGCATCCGGCGGTACCGTGGTTTATCATTGGGGAAATGCAACTCGAGCGCTCCAGGCAAGAAAGCTTTATCTGGCGGTTGTGGGCAAAACCGGATTGATCGGCAACCGGAGCAGCACGGTCGTCAAATATGGCTATTACGTCCTGAAAAAGACCGATATGCCGGCTTTTTTGCTGGAAAACGGGTTTATGGATTCCTCTGTGGACGTACCTGCTATTCTGACGGGTGAGCATGCAGATAAGACAGCGCAGGGAATTGTAAGTTTCCTGGTGGATACGTTAGCTCTGAAGCCCAAAGCAGCCACCAATGAGCCGCAGACAGAAGCACCGGATTATTATCCGGCATACAGGGGAGCAAAGACCACATTATATACTGCGCTGACTTCCATGGGAATCGATGGCGGCTTTGCGCATCGAAGAAAAATAGCGACAGCAAACCGTATTTCCGGATATGTCGGAACGGCAACTCAAAATACCGGGCTATATAATTTGCTGGTTGCCGGATTGCTGAAAAGGGCATAATGAAAAATCTTATACCACAAGTATAATGACAAAACAGTTATTTTGTGTTATGCTTAGCAATGAAAGATAATTCGTAGAAAAAGTGCGGAGAATTATAAACCCGC
Source organism: uncultured Acetatifactor sp. (assembly GCA_934433135.1). Taxonomy (GTDB): domain Bacteria; phylum Bacillota; class Clostridia; order Lachnospirales; family Lachnospiraceae; genus Acetatifactor. The sequence goes on from CAKRZO010000019.1 coordinate 41,401, forward strand.
GGAAAGGAAAAGGATATGACTGTAAGAAACCGTTTTGCGCAGTTTTATAGTGAAAGTACCCTCTTGGCACCGTTTATCAAACCCGAACGGAGCTTTGATTTCATGCGTTCATTTAAGGAGAGGCGAAAACGGAAAAATTATGTTTGGAATATCCTTATCCTACTGAAAAATGCCGGGTGGTCGGGCAGGTACAGGATAGATAATCCGTTGCATAACATAATTTAACACAGTAACAAATCTGTTTAGCGTACCGCTCGCCTTAGATGATAAGGCAGGCGGTATTTTTTTGTTATGCGTCAGAACGACGGCGTACAAATAATGTAAAAAGGGCAATACGAGGCGGGATTGTCGGAAGAAAAAAGGAAAGGAAAAAGACTATGAAAGCAATAGAGATTAAAGGACAGGTAAATATGGCGCTTTGTTATGCAAAGGTGGTGGAGAATGAGGCAATTGAACAGGTACGGCGCATGTGCGATTATACAATGTCGGAAGGAGCCAGAATTCGCATTATGCCGGATGTTCATGCCGGAAAAGGATGTACAATCGGTACAACTATGACAATTACAGACAAAGTGGTTCCGAATGTTGTAGGTGTGGATATTGGATGCGGTATGTATACCGTTAATCTCGGAAAGATGAAAATTGATTTTGAGAAGGTGGATGAAGCGGCGCACTTTATTCCTTCTGGCTGCGATGTATGGGAAGGAAGACAGGAAAAGTTTGATCTGACAGGTCTTAGGTGCTACCGAGAGCTGAAAGATACCAAACGTCTTGCGCGGTCTCTCGGAACTTTGGGCGGCGGAAATCACTTTATTGAGATGGATATGGCAAAAGATGGTACAAAGTATCTGATCATTCATTCCGGAAGCCGGAATCTTGGGAAGCAGGTAGCTGAATGGTATCAGAAACTGGCAATTCGGCTGGATCGTGGCTATGGAGAGTACCTGGAAAAGCGGGATGAACTGATCCAGACTTATAAGGAACAGGGGCGCAGAAAGGAAATTCAGGAAGCGTTAAAGCAGCTTCACTGGCAAATGTGTGAAAATGTTGTGCATATGCCGGATGACTTATGTTATCTGGATGGAAAATATCTGGAGGATTATCTGCATGATGTTGAGGTTTGTCAGAAATTTGCCTGCAGAAACAGAGAAAAAATAGCAGAAATCATTTTGGAAAGAATCGGTATGACTTCTCAAGGCACGTTTCACACAATCCACAATTATATTGATACAGAGGAAATGATTTTAAGAAAGGGTGCGATTGCAGCTCATAGGGGAGAAAAAGTGCTGATTCCGATTAACATGCGGGATGGAAGTATCCTGGCAGTCGGTAGAGGAAATTCGGAGTGGAATTACTCTGCGCCTCATGGAGCCGGAAGAATCATGTCCAGAACGAAAGCAAAGAGTGAACTGACACTGGATGAGTATCAGAAGGCAATGGAGGGAATCTATACCACCTCTGTAAATGTGAACACATTAGACGAGGCACCAATGGCATACAAATCTTTGGATGATATCATAGATGTAATCAAGGAGACGGTGGATATTATTGATGTTCTGAAACCGATTTATAACTTTAAGGCATCTACGTAGTGGAGGTTAAAATGAGGACAATACCTACGATCGATATGTTAGCAACCGGATCAAATATTACAAGGCTCAGAAGGAGGACAGGTCTGAGCGTGAAGGAGCTTGCAGATATTTTCGGATTTGCAACACCACAGGCTATCTATAAGTGGCAGCGCGGGACGGCGCTGCCGACACTGGATAATCTGGTGGTATTGGCAGCGGTTTTTCATGTCTCAATGGACGAAATCGTGATCATTGAGTCAGATACCAAGGGGCAGATCAGTGCATAATAGACGGGAATCTGCATTCAATAGAACTATTATCACATAAATGAAGATGTTGTCAAGGAGAATAACTTATTTACAGTGGCAAAGCAAGAATGGAATTGCTCTTAGGACAAAGTCGTGTTATAATATGAGCAGATTTGGCAAAGAATATTAAAAATGTGAAAAGTAAAAATCTGTTTTACACTTGAGGTGTCGTAATGAGATTATTGAATTTAAGTCTTCAAAATTTCAAAGGGTTTGAAAATTGCAATCTTAACATCGATGGGAAATCAGCTGTCATTTTCGGCGTAAACGGAACAGGTAAGTCTTCTATCCTTGCAGCAATCAACTATCTTTGCTGGAATTGGTTATATCGACTGAATCAGGCTCAGGGATCGGCATTCAAATCGCTGGATAGCATGCTGGTTCATTCCGGAGCATCAAAATTAGAAATATCCGGGGAGTTTGAATTTGGCGGAAAGAGTTTTCTGCTGAAAAAGGAATATACAAAGGCACGTCCCGGGAAAGGTGCTATAGTTGCAGCACACAAAAAGATGTATGATAATTTTCTTGAACAGTATATCCTGATGTATGGCGATGAGAATAAAAATATTCCTATTTTTGTAAATTACGGGACAAATCGGTCCGTCCTGGACATTCCTCTCCGTATACGAAATAAACATCAGTTTTCAAAGTGGACAGCATTAGAGAGGACAATTGAAAACGAACTGGATTATAGAACTTTCTTTGAGTGGTTTCGAAATCAAGAGGATTACGAGGCTGAATTAATTCGGGAACGGCAGGATTTTAGTTACAGGGATGTTCCTTTGCAATGCGTGAGGAAAGCGGTTCAGGCAATGCTTCCGGAGTTCAGTGACTTGCAAGTTAAGCGTAATCCGCTCAGATTGTCGGTAACCAAGAACGGCATAGAGTATAGTGTAGATCAACTTTCAGACGGTGAGAAATGTACACTTGCTTTGTTGGGAGATTTAGCTCGCAGATTAGCACTTGCAAATCAGAATTCTGCCAATCCACTGGAGGGAGAAGGAATTGTTCTGATTGATGAAATTGAACTTCATATGCATCCTTCTTGGCAACGGCTTGTGCTGCCAACCCTGAAAAAAACTTTCCCGAACATTCAGTTTCTTATTACGACCCATTCTCCACAGGTTCTTGGTGAAACGGATGAAAATTTCAAGCTTTTTATGTTATCAAATGATGCACAGCAAAAGGTCATCATAAATACAGTTGATAGAATGGATGGTTTTGATTCGAATTATATTCTTGAAGAATATATGGGTACAAGGTCGACGAATCCTGAATTTCAGGTACTGCTTGATAGAGCCACCAATGCAATTGAAGCAAATCGTTTTGAAGAAGCTGATCAGTTAATTTCAAAAGTTAAAGAAATTGTCGGTTTAAATTATCCGGCAGTTATCGAATTAGAAGGTCGTCTGAAAAGGGGCAGATTACTGCATGAGAAGAATATTGAAAGATACCGTACCTGACTTTTGGGACACTTATTTGCGTAAGCATCCCAAAAGCCTGTATGATGATTTGGGAAAAACAGAAGCCGGACAACGGATACGTAGGCAGCTGCGCGAACATATGCTGGCCTATCAGAAAATGCTTTGCTGTTATTGCTGTAAGTCGATTGATTTTTCCAATTCACATAATGAACATATTAAGCCAAGATCATCTTTTCCGATGAATTCCATGGATTATGATAACCTGTTGGTCTCTTGCACATCGAATACTTGTGGGATGGCCAAAGAAAAAGATTATAATCCAGAGACGTTCATTTCTCCGCTTATGGAAGACTGTGAGGAACACTTCCGCTTTCTGGCAGATGGCCGAATAGAAGGAACTACTGATAAAGGGGCAGATACCATTAAGTGCTTGAATTTGAATGCATATTCTCTTGTTCAAGCACGGAAGCAGCAATATAAGGATTGCTGCGAAATGGCTCGATATCTGGGAAAAGATTATATTTTTACGGAGTATATCCAGGAAAAAAACGGACAATTGCCACGTTTTGTAGATATGGTTACATATTTTTACAATAGGGGCGATTTTGATTCCGATATTTGTTAGCTGAAGTATTGAAGTTTCAAAGGTACGAATCCCATTTTAGATATGGGAAGGGCATAATTTTCAAAAAAACATTTGAAAAAATTTTTTGAATCCGTTATAATAAGCACACAGCGTGTGGCGTTTCTGCGTAAATCCGGTTGCAGAAACACCACACGCTTTTTTTGTCCGGCCGGGCATTTATTTTTTGAAAAAAGGAACCTGAATCATGCGAAAAATTGCATCAAAATAAGGAGGATTTTATGAATACCGGGAATCAGTTTCTGGGGACAGAACGCATTAATAAACTGATGCGGCAATATGCCGTCCCCTGCATCATCTCATTGTTAGTAGGCGCACTGTATAACATTGTTGACCAGATCTTTATTGCCAACGCAAGCTACCTTGGTTCTTACGGCAACGCTGCAAACACCGTTGTCTTCCCACTCACCGTTGTGGCACTGGCCATTGCCGTCATGATCGGCGATGGCTGCTGCGCTTTTGTCAGTATGGCTCTTGGCCGAAAAGAAATGGACAAGGCAAAGCGCAGCGTAGGCAATGCTGTCGTACTGATTGTTATCAGCAGCGTTATCCTGACGGCAGTGTACCTCATTTTTGCGGACAGGATTATTGCCATGTTCGGCGGTACAGTCAATGCAGATACCTTCCGCTACTCTCAGGAATACTTCTTCTACATCAGTCTGGGAATTCCGTTCTATATGTTCGGGCAGGCGATGAATCCGATCATCCGGGCAGACGGCAATACGAAGTTTGCCATGCTTTCCACACTTGCCGGCGCCATTATCAATATCATTCTTGACCCGATTTTTATCTTTGTCTGCAAGTGGGGCATGATGGGTGCGGCGGTGGCAACCGTCATCGGTCAGGTGGCAACTGCCCTCCTTGCCGTGTGGTATCTGCTGCACATGAAAATTATTAAGCCGGCACCCGGTGATTATACCCTGCAGGGCAACATCTGCGGACGAACGCTGATGCTTGGCATTACCAGCTTTCTTTCCCAGATCAGCCTTGTGGCGGCAATGGCAGCCATCAACAATATGCTACGCAAATACGGTTCGTTGGATGCCGTTTTCGGGCAGAAGCAGTATGCCCAGATCCCCATGGCAGTAGTGGGTATCGTAATGAAGTTCTTCCAGATTGTTATTTCCATCGTAGTCGGCATGGCTGCAGGCTGCATTCCGATTGTCGGTTACAACATGGGCGCAGGGAAAAAGCCGCGCGTCCGGGAGTTGTTTACGAAGCTGCTTCTTGCCGAAGCGTTCCGCATCTATCTTTGTATGATGGTACTTGCCTGTGTCAACAAGGCATGTTTTATTTACCTGCAGGCAATCGGCAAGGCGCTGGCATCCACACTGCTGTCCATGTTCCGTGAGGTCGTATTCGGCGTCGGCTTTGCTCTGCTGCTGCCGATATTCTTCGGTCTGGACGGTGTGCTGTACTCCATGCCGGTTTCGGATATTTTGACCTTCCTTATCTCGGCAATCATCATCGGAAAAACCTACCGGGAATTGAATACGTAAGAACCGGCAAGCCCTTCTCCCTTGCTTCAATGTTCAGCTTTAACACTTCGTAGCAGAGGCAAGGGCAGTAAAAAATGCCGCCTCTTGAAAGCGGCGATTTTGCTTGATTTATTTTCTTGTTACCTGTCAAGCCAACCGTAATCCCTGCGGCAGTCAAGAATATATTCCACATATACCGTATCATCTCGGATTCGGCAAAGGACAAAATACCACTTTTCAATAAACATCTTGTTTATCTTTGCCCGTTTGTTATAGGTTTCGAGGTCCATAACTACCAAATCCCCCTCACCCTTTTTGTAGGACTATCTTCTTAAATTTTCCTTAAAATCCAAACCCATATATAGCTTTTTTATGGGATTTATGCCATAATGGTTTCAGATAAAAGACAAGCAGATGTTGAGGTGCCCGTGAAAGAAAATACGCAAAAAGATAATCATATTATTAAATGGCCTGCTGTTCCTTCCCTATCCATGATATATTTTCAGATCCTGAATCCCAGGATTTACTGCGGCGAAAATCTGGATTTTACTTTTACAATCGAAAACAACTCCTCACGTCCCGTGATGATTTCCCTGGATTATGAATTGTCTTATTCGGAATCCGACGGTTCTATGATATGCCAAAGATTTCCTATTTCTTCCGGCAAGTGCCCGGTCGGTTATATGCTTTATAATTACAGCCATGTCCCCGGAAGCAGCAGATTCGCCGGGTACTCTACTCCTGCGGAAGTTCCGGTATCCGGAGAGCTATCCATTTTAATCAACGGAAAAAAGCAGCAGCCTCTTCCCTTTGAGGTGCTTCTGCCTTCCTCTTGCTGATCTGACTTCTGACCTCTATTTTCCGGTCTCTGTTTTCTATTCTCTTTTTCATCCTTTTTGTTTTGTTATTTGTATTCTGCCTATCCTTCCCGCGGCTTCAGCAGCTGCGCGATCAGATTTTCCACTTCCGCCAGGCGTTCCCGATTGCCTTCCATCCGATGCATCCGACGGTATTCCGAAGGCGTCATTCCCCGCAGACTGCGAAAAGCCTTGGAATATACCAAAGCATCACTGTAGCCGCAGGAAAGCGCAATGCTTTCGATGGAATAATCGGTAGATTCCAGAAGTTCTCTGGATTTGGTGATTCGGAACATGGTTAAAAACTGCTGCGGGCTCATTTCCAGGTAATTCTGAAAAAGCGTGTAAAGATAACTACGGTTAATGCAGACATAGTCAGCCACATCCGTCACTTTAATCGGATTACAGTAGTTGCTTTGAATAAAAGAGACCGCTTTTTTCACATAGCCGTTCCCTTTGTCTTCCTCTTCCTTGGCTACGACGCCTGCGCTCTTGGCAATTACGGAAAGAAAAACTCCCAGCAGTCCGTTCCGCCTTAAGTCATCCGCCAGATCAAAAGTATTGTGCTCCATCATATCTTTTACAATGGCATACAGTTCTTCCGACCGGTCGCAGGTAAAGACAGGATGACGCGCCGACAGTCCCATTGATGTCAGATATTCTTCTGCGCGGCTTCCTGCAAACCCCACCCACAAATAGCTCCAGGGATCCGCCTCATCCGCCTGGTAAAAAGCCAGCTCATTGGGCTGAATCAGAAAACCATATCCCGCTTCCAGATTGTACTCCTTATCATGAAACTTAAAAACGCCTTTTCCGCTGATAATATAATGAATCAGAAAGTGAGGCTTGGAAGCCGGACCGAAGCTATGCAGCGGTTCCGTTCTGGAACAGCCGCAGCAATTCACATACAAACTTCCGACTTTGTCATTTTTAAAATCCAGTTTACAGGCTTTTTCCATAAATCTTGTTTTCTACTCCTCATGATCAGCTGTATATGCAGCTTCTTTTACGGCATGCTTAGCGCCAGGCTACATGAGCATCGCTTCCTGCAGATGTGACAAACAGCTGCGAAGCATGCAAAAAAAATTGCGAATGGCACGTCTGAACTGTAACAATTCAGTGCCTTTTCATTCCGCGCCCGCGTCGCGAAGAATACCTTCCTCGTCCGCGTAGACACCGAATTCTTTGCTGTATTCGTTGATTCGTTCCAATATTCTCTCCGCTTCCTGATCCGTTGCCGGTGTGGGGCAGTAATCGTTACGGTTGGATACAGAGCTTATGGAACAGGGAATAACCTTTGCCTCGCCCGGAATCATCTTTCCGTCTTCTCCCGGAACAAATTTCTGCTGAAAAATCATGGTGTCCTTATCCGAAGGATTTTTGTTGGCGCCGAAGCAGAAATTTCCCAGACTGTACAGGATATATTTTCCCTGATAGCATTCGATTCCCTGCAAGACGTGCGGATGATGCCCGATCACCAGGTCTGCTCCCCAGTCGATACATTTACGTCCCAATTCCTTCTGATAATCTTCCGGGTAATACTCCCTCTCGATTCCCCAGTGACAGCAGGTAAAAATCAGGTCAACACCTTCTTCCTGCAATTTTGCAATTCCCTTCTTTAAAAACTTCTCCACACCAGTTCCCCAGGCTACTTCATTTACGGATACATAACCGATGCGAATACCGGAATCGGTTTCATAAATACCTACATTGCCATCGTATGCATATACAATGCCATTCTCTTTCAAAGCTTCTACCGTGTCTGCCGTTCCCGCTTCCTGGTAATCCAGCCGATGGTTATTACCCATGCTGACCGCTTCAATTCCGGCTGCAGGCAAAAGCACGGCATATTCCGGCTTTCCCTTGATGTTAAAGGTTCTCCCGGGAGCAGGCTCTTCCGCCATCGTCAAAGGTCCTTCCAAATTAACAATCGTCATATCGTCCGCTGCAAATATCTCTTTTACATGGGAGAAAAAATAGTTCTTATCCGAACATTTTTCATAAGTATCATCAAACGTATAGCTGTAATTCTGCCCGAGATAATTACCCATAGTCACATCTCCGGCAGCGGAAATCAGGATGGAAAAATCATCTGAATTCGTTCTGTTTACATCACTATCTTCGACTTCGCCAGTAGTTTCTGAACTGTTTTCACTCTCATTGACAACATCTGCACTTCCGCTGTTTTCCTGCGTGCTATCTACGTTCTTCCTGACATCATCCGTGCTCTGTACTGCCTGTTGCGTATTCTCTGCACTGCCAACGTTCTCTTCCGGCACCTGTTTGACACCCTTCTCTGCTCCGTCTGTGCTCTGCTCTATATCTTCCCCGGAAACAATCTGCCCTACAGCCGGTACGCGAATTCCGGTATCCGTTCCGCAGCCGATGCTGACTGTTGCCAAAGCAAACAGAACCGGAAGAACCCATCTTTTTCCCCTCATAATAGTCAGTCTTCCTTTCTGGGTTTACTCCGTTGCGATCTGCCACTCCTTAAAAAATCGTAAGTGCTCAGACGCGTCCTCCCCAAAACCGCGCTTCTAGCGCTTTACCATATATTTGGTTTCAATTTTTTTATAAATTTTCATAACGGCAAAGGCTTCTGCAATGATCGCCGCCGTCAGGATCAACCTTACCCACCATATGGCAATCATGGACAGCAGAAGTGTAATCTCAGCAGCCACACCGAAACCAATAATCAAAACCCCGCAGGCATGATTATACTTTTTAACATCCGTTACCTGAATCTTAAACTTGTTAAAAATCGTATTAGGTTCCTCGGAAATATAAACCCTGATTCCCAGTGACAAACATAAAATTCCTATAAACATGAAAATAATCGTATCCATTTTTAATGACTCCTTCCTGTTGCGTTACCTTTTGCCTCTATCATACTCCATTTCCATATTTTTGAAAAGAAAAATCGTAGGATTTTTCGATATCGAAAATTTTCAGTTCAGATGAAAAATTTTTCACCGCATATTTCCGTGCAGGAAACGGTATTGAAGCGGTGTGATCTGTTCGTATTTACGGAATACCCGGATAAAATAACCGCTGTCGGCAAAACCGCAGCTTTCTGCCGTCTGCTCTACCGATTCTCCGCTTCACCTGTAGACGCCCCTTCTGCAAAAGCACCGGTCAGTTCCGTTAAAATGCGGGCGATATCTGCCAACTGCCCGGCGGCCCTGACCGACAGAGGAAGCAGAATCAGATTACGCTTCCACACCACTTTAAAAACCTCTTCCTCTTCTTTCCTCTGTCCCATACGCAACAGCTCCTTTCCGATTTTTCTTTGTTCCATTTGCCTTATTCCTTCTTGTTTTATTCTCTTTTGCCTTACCTCTGGCTTTATTTCCATTTATCCCATTCCACTCTGTTCTATTTTACCATTTCCATTTTCTTCGTCAAGAAATGCGGTTATAAAATTTATATTTTTCCGGCCGTTTTTACGATTTCTGTTCATTCTCTCGTTGACGGAAAGCAGGTATTTTTCTATACTCATGGCAACTGGTACACCGTCCTGCAAATAACCAGACCAAATAACTTGCCTGTTATCGGTCCAATTATTTCTTGTACGTTGTCCTGGAAAAACAACGAAAAGAATCTCTGCGCAAAAATAAAACAAAAACGGAGGTTGTGAAAATGTATCGAATCGGTTGTTGTCTGCCCGGTAAGGCTACAGACAAATCTCAGACAAATGACCCGGGTGAGATTGTAAAAATCAATCTGGATATCCTGGAGGAATGCGGTTTTGATTACGGAGAGTGCAGCGCAGCTTCTCTTCTTTCTCTGCCTGCGGAAGCTTTAGAGGATTTGGCAGGTCGTTTTCAGGCAAACAGGTTGCATATTGAAGCCTGCAACTGCTTTATTCCCGGCACGTTTTCCATCCTTCGAAATCCGGAGGGTTCTGAACTTCTTTCGTATGTGGAAGAGCTCTTTGCCCGTATGGAAAAGGTGGGGGCCGAAATCATTGTCTTCGGAAGCGGCAAAGCCAGAAACATTCCGGAAAATTTAAATCCCGCAGAAGCCCGCGAAAAGCTGGATATCTTCTTAACCAGGGTAAATGCCCCGGCTGCGGCGCATCATATTACAGTCGTGATCGAACCTTTACGCAGCAAGGAAACCAATTTTATTCATACCGTTTCCGAAGGCGCCGAAATTGCCGCCGGGCTTAATCTTTCCAATATCAAGCTTCTGGCGGATTTCTACCATATGTATTACGAGGAAGAACCGCTTGATTCCCTTCGCAAAAATCAGGAATTCCTAAGGCATATTCATATCGCCGAGCCTCCCATGCGGGTATGCCCGGGCAAATGCGGCGGCGACTACCTGAATAAATTTGCCGAAATGCTCCGCTCTACCTCCTACTGCGGCAGAGTCAGCGCAGAATGCAGCCTGGATCTGCAGACTGAAGGCAGACAAGCCGCCGCCTTTATGCGAAAACACTTTTAGCGTTACAGTTCACTCAAGTTAATCCGTAAAATCCGTTGACATTCCTATGATGCAAGTGTAAAATAAGACGAAATCATCTTGTAAAAGACAAGAGGCAAGAGAAAACGGAGGAAAACTGCATGTTAAAGGATTTTACGAAGGAAAAATTTGATATACTCATACAGGCAGGACAGTCTAATTGCGAAGGGTACGGGTTCGGATCGATTGAGCATCCCTATCAGCCCAATGAAAATGTGTGGTATCTGAATGCGGATATGACAATTTCCCAGGCAGCGGAAAAGGTTCAGGGGAATGAGATCCAGACGACTTTCGGATTGTATTTTGCCGAAGAATATCTCCGTAAGGGTCTGCTGAAAGAAGGGCGTAAGCTCTTAATTCTCCGGGCAGCTGTGGGCGGAACCGGTTTTCTGGAAGGCCGCTGGAATATGACGGGAGATCTGTACCTGCATATGATGGAAATGATTCGGACGGCACTTTCTCTGAATGAAGACAACCGTCTGGTCTGTCTCCTGTGGCATCAGGGAGAGACGGATGCCACCCAAAATGCCTCCTATGAGGATCATTATGCCCACCTGTCAGATCTGATATCTTCTGTCCGAACGGAATTTGCAGGAAAAGTTGCACCGAGATTTGCTTTATCGGCTGCACCGGGGTCTGTGCCGGATACAGAAGCGCCGGTACTGCCTTTTCTTGCAGGCGATTTTGTGCATCAGTGGAGAGATGAAAATCCGGAAATCTGTGCACCGGTTCTGAAAGCGATCCGGGATGTGTGCCGGAATTTCACCAATGCTTACTTTGTTGAGACGGACGGTCTTTTATCGAATCGCCAGGAACTTTCCAGAGATCCCTTAGACTGGGAAGATCATATCCATTTTTCCAGAAAGGCCTGCGTAGAATTGGGGAAGCGGTATTTTGATGCGTTTCTGAATGTCAGAGCTTAACGCCGGTCTTTGACACATCCTCTTTGATACATCCGAACGGTTACAAAATTTGTTCAGGATGTGACAGGTAATAACCGTTCAGACAGTCAAAAGCCTGTGGAAATAACAAATAAAAAGGCTTGCATAAACAGCGAATGAAACAGTCAGAAGAAAGGATTGCATAAGGTATGAGCGTAAGATCGGAAGAAAATCGGCCGATTGTTGTAATTCCCATGGGAGACCCGGCGGGAATCGGTCCGGAAATCATTATCAAAGCCCTGGCAAAGCCGGAAACAGCAGAAGCTGCAAGATGCATTGTGATCGGCGACCGGAAGGTACTGCAGCAAGCGGCGAATTTTCCACAGATGCCGGAAATAGAGATCTGCAGCATTGCTTCCTCCCAAAAAGGAAAAATTTCCCCGGAAAATCTTTCCGGAAATTTTCCCTTTGAAAATTTTGTCCCGGGAAAGCTGAATCTGATTGATCTGCATAATGTAGATATGGAAACGTTCCGGGCAGGAGAGATTGCACTGCAATGCGGACGTGCCGCTTATGAATATATTAAGGCAGGAACCGAACTTTGTATGAAAGGGATTGCCCAAAAGGCGAATACCCGCCGGACGGCGGAAGGTAAAACGGCAGATCCTGATATTGCAGCTGCACTCCCGGCTATCGCCATGGCGACGCCGCCGATCCACAAAGAGGCGCTTCGGGCAGGCGGAATTGATTTTATCGGACACACGGAAATTCTGGGTGCGCTAACCGGAACGAAAGATCCTCTTACTATGTTTGAAGTGCGGGGAATGAGAGTGTTTTTCCTGACCAGGCATATGTCCCTGCGTAAGGCTTGTAATGCCGTGACCAAAGAGACCATTGTAGACTGCGTACACCGCTGCATGGAAGCCTTGAAACGTCTCGGAATTACGGGCGGGACCATGGCAATCGCCGGCTTAAACCCCCACAGCGGCGAACATGGTCTATTTGGCGATGAAGAAGAACGGTTTATCCGTCCGGCGGTGGAAGAACTGCAAAAGGAAGGCTATTCCGTAGAAGGCCCGATCGGCGCGGATTCCGTTTTCCACCTTGCATTGACCGGCCGGTATCACAGCGTTCTGTCTTTGTACCATGACCAGGGACATATCGCTACGAAGACGCTTGATTTTGAGCGAACCATAGCAGTAACAAACGGATTGCCGTTCCTGCGTACCTCCGTAGATCACGGAACGGCAATGGATATTGCGGGAAAAGGCATTGCAGGCAGCGTCAGCATGGAGGAAGCCATCCGCCTGGCTGCAAAATATGCGCCTTCCTTTTGTCAAAAATAAGTAACCGTTCAGATGCGCCATTCGCAAAACCGTGTTTCCAGGTGCGAGAACTTTGTCAGCCCAGAAGTTCCCGAAGCCTTTGGGCAGCTAAAAGGGTATCATGTGGACTGCCGAAGGTGGAAAACCGGAAATATCCTTCTCCGCAGGCACCGAAACCTTCTCCGGGAGTTCCGATGATCTGCGCTTTTTCCAAAAGAAAATCAAAAAATTCCCAGCTTCCCATGTGATTCGGGCAGCGCAGCCAGATATAAGGGGCATTTTTGCCGCCGCAGTACCAGATTCCCAAGTCCTTCAGTGCAGCCACCAATACGGCTGCATTTTTTTTATAAACGGCGATATTATCCCTCGTTTGCCGCAGGCCTTCTTCCGTAAAGACTGCTGCAGCGCCTTTCTGGATCAGATAGGAAACGCCATTGGTCTTGGTTGTACGGTTGCGGATCCACATGGCATTCAGATTGCAATTGGAACGTACCAGTTCTTTCGGGACAATGGTATAACCGCACCGGGTCCCGGTAAAACCTGCTGTTTTGGATAGAGAACAGATTTCAATGGCGCAGGTTCGGCTGCCTTCAATCTCAAAGATACTGTGCGGAATATCCTCTTCTTCAATAAAGGCTTCATATGCCGCGTCAAAGATGATAACGGCATCGTTTTTATTGGCATAATCCACCCAACTTTTCAGCTTTTCCCGGTTAAAGACCGCACCGGTCGGGTTATTGGGAGAACAGATATAAATGAGGTCAGCTTTTACGTCCGAATCTGGCAGAGGACAGAAATCATTTTCCTCTCCGGAAGGGATATGAACAATCCGGTGACCCGCCATAATATTGGTATCTACGTAAGCAGGGTATGCCGGTTCAATAATCAACGCCGTATTATCCTCGGAAAACAGATCCAGAATATCGCCGAGATCATCGCTGGCTCCGCTGGAGATAAAAATTTCATCCTCCTCCAGGTGTACCTTTCTCTTTTCATAATATCCCTGAATGGCTTCTTTCAGAAAACCGGACCCGCATTCCGGCATATATCCGTGGAAAGTCTCCTGAACAGCCTGATCTGCTACTGCATCCTGAAGGGCTTTGATAACCGCATCGCACAAAGGAAGGGTAACATCTCCCACTCCGAGGCGTAAAAGGTGTGCGTCAGGATGATCATTCATATACTGCTTCATTTTCTGCTCAATGTGATAAAAAAGATAGGAACTCTGCAGTTCTCCATAGTGTAAATTCAGCTTGCTCATAGAGTCTTTCCTCCGTTTCTTCCGGTAAAAAGAAAAGATGCTCTTCCGGGCAGGTATCCATCCTGCAACCGGTCGAACATCTTTGTTCCTTCTCCGATCCTGTTATCATCATCTGATTACTTCTTTACAGCAATCGATTATAGCACTTAGGGTAAAATGTGTCAATGTCAAAAAAGGATTCCCTTAACCTTACTTTAACTATTTGAATGCATCTTTTCCAAAAAGCCCGAAGGAAAGGCTTTCGGGCTGTCTACGGTAAGCAAGCTTTTTCCCGGTTACAGGATGCACAAAGGAAAGGGAAGCGGCGCATAAGGCAACCGTCCGGATTCCCAATGCGGTACTGATTTCTCCAACTCTTTCGTTTCCATACTTGGAATCTCCCAGAATCGGTATCCCTGCATGCGCCAACTGTGCCCGGATCTGGTGAAAACGTCCCGTCTCAATGTGGATATCCAGCAGGGATATTTCATACGGTGTGGACAACTTTGCCTTCTGCTCATACTTAAGGATTGCCTTTTTCCAATCTCCATTTTGCACTTTCCTGTTTTCCGCACCGAGTACCAATGCCTTCTGCATTTTGCTGTCTTTTTGCAGATAATCCACAAGGCAGCCCTGTTCCTCGGACGGATATCCACAGACCACTGCATAATATTGTTTATGCAGCGTCTGGCTGCTAAGCTGTGCGGTTAAGGCAGCCGCTGTCTTCTTATTCTTGGCAAATACCAAAAGACCCTCTACCGGTTGATCCAGGCGATGAACAATTCCGAGATACGGCATCTGCTGCGTAGGCTTACCTTTCCCACATCCGCCTGCAATATCCGGCTTCTTCGTGTTATTTGCAGCTTTGGCAGCAATCCCGGCTGTTGCGGTGCCGACAGCATCCATGGCATCCCGGTGCTTCAAATAGCTGCGCAGTTCACTTTCCATATCCAGTACCCCTGGTTTTGCACTCTGCACCGGGAATCCCGCCGGTTTATATGCAATTATAATATCTTTATCTTCAAATATGATTTTTGTCTTCATCTTTCTCCGACTGCCATTTCCATTTTTTACTTTTCTTCTTTCAGTATATCTATGGAAAAAAACATTGTCAACGAAAACAATTTTTCACATTATGCCAAAGTCAAAAGGTATTCTCCTGTGCGTTTCATATGAAGCCACATGGAGTCTTTAATCTCCTCCGGCAGGTGTGTGCCGAGGCCGATTCGTTTTACCTCGAAGGAGAAGTCGCCTTCATAGCCGATTTCCGTTAAAGTCGGCATGATCGATTCCCAGTTCACATTGCCCAGATAAGGAAAACGGTGTTCATCGTTGGTTCCGGAATTGTCATGAACATGCGTCACCTTGATTCGCTTGCCCAGATATTTCAGGCAGGGAACCTGATCCCGGTATACCAGATTCGCATGGCCGAAGTCCCAGCAGATTCCCACATTTGAGAAACGCTCTCCCAACAGATCCGTCAACTCTGCCAGATCTTCTACCGTTGCGCAATAGCTGCGTTTGAATCCCTGTCCTGGGAAGTCTGCCATGTTTTCAATACATAAGCCTACGCCGTGTTTTTCCGCCAAAGCCAAATGCCTTGCAAAGTACTCCTTGTTTTTCTCAAGGTTTACGCTGTGCAGGCTTGCGGCAAAATCGGTACCCGGGTGGGAAACCGTCCACTTTGCCCCCAGAATTTCGGTACAGACAATACTCTTTCTGACAATATCTTCCGTATCCTCGTTCACGCCGGTCACCGGATGGCAGAAGTTATAGAAAGGAACATGGGTCTGGACAAAGGTAACGCCCAGCCTGTCTGCCTCCTCCCGGATGGCTTTCGCCCAGTCTTCCCAGCGGGAGGTCCGAAGCGGCGAATTGGGTTCCGTTGCGGAACAAAAGATGCAGTCCAAATTCCGGAAGCCCAATTCCGCATAATGACGCAGATCCTTTTTATAGGCTTCATAGCTTCCGTCATCATCGTAAATAAAGAAATTAATCGTTGTAGACAGTCTCATACTTTTCTTCCCTTTCCTTAACAAAAACGGATTGCCGCATATTTCACGCTCCGGCAATCCGTTCTGAATATTTACATCTCCTGAAGCTTATGCTTATTCAATGTATTCCAATTTGTGGATACTTGATTACACGAATTGCTATCTGCATCGCACTTTCACAATGTAACCATATACTTTACCTGTAAATCCGGATATCCAGCGTCTGCTGTTCAAAGCGCGTACTGTATTCCTTCCATTCTCCCAACAGCTCCTCCAGCGTGATTCTGCCGTCCAGATACTCTTCCGTTCTGGCATCTCCCGTCAGATATCTCATATGGCGGACATTCTTCTCGCCCTGGGTATAGCCGAACTGTTCCGGGTACAGCTTTGCCGCTGTCCGAAGCATTTTTAAGATCACCGGGATGAAGTCCGCTTTTTTGTCAAGCGGTGCAAATTCCACACCGAAGCATACCTGTCCCTGGTATTTTCTCTCGCCGGGAACAAACGCTCTCTTACGGAAAATCACATCCTCTTCCCGAATTACCTGCTTCAGCTCGTTATAGAACTCATCCATGCGGATGAACGGCGCTCCGTACTGCTGGAACGGTTTGGAGCTTCCTCTTCCTTCGCTTAATGTTGTCGCTCCGGCAAAGCATCCTCCGCTGTAACAAATTGTACTGTCAAAGTCCGGAAGCGCCGGGGAGGGAATATTCCAGACGGCTCCCTGATCTGAGAAATAAGTATCTCTGTCATAATTTAAGAGTGAAATGACCTGATAGTCCATTTGTAAGTTCTTGTAGCGGATAAAATAGTTCCCTACCTCACCGGGGGTAAGCCCATAGCGAACCGGCAAATCATAGTCTCCGATAAAAGAGCGGTACTCCGGGAGGATTCCTCCTCCCGCAACAATCCGGTTTCCTAAAGGATTGGGTCTGTCCAATACCACAAACGGTATGGACAGATGCGCAGCTGCCTCCATACAATAGGTCAGCGTGTAAATGTAAGTATAGTACCGAAGTCCTACATCCTGAATATCATAAACCAGAAGATCCAGGTCGGAAAGTTCTTCCTCTGTCGGTCTTAATTTCGCACCGAATAAGGAAATCATGGGGATATGACTCTGGGGATAATAATCATTGTCCACTGCTTCCCCTGCGCCCTTTCCGAACATTCCATGCTCCGGTGTAAAGATTCTCTGTATCTGGTATCCTTTCTGCAGAAACAGATCCACATTTACTTCCAACCGGGAATTCACTCCGGAATAGTTTGTAATCAAACCAATTTTTCGATTTTTGAACAGACCGTCAAATTCATCCAGTCGATCCAGTCCCAATACGGTATGCATCTGCGCCCTCCATTTTGTTTCTCTTATTTTGTTCCTCTTATTTTGTTCCTCTTATTTTGTCAATTCACGATAAGCAGCTGCGGTATCTTCGATCATCTTGGAAAGACCTGCATCCTTTAACTTCTGATACTCGGAATTGTACTGTGCCTTATCGATCTGCCCCATGATATAACGGTCTCTCAAAGCGGTCTGCTTCTCAAGAAGGTCAAAGCAGTCAACATAGCTTTCAGTCTTCAAAAGAGGCGGCTCGGTGTAGTAGTAAGGATCATTGATCGTCATACCGTCCATGAAAGTCTGTCCGGAATCTTCCAGTTCATCATAGCTTAAGCCGTTGGTCAGAATCTGCATATAGCAATCCTGGGTGAAGCAGAAAGGAATGGTGCTGGGAATCAGTCCGTTTTCTCTTGCTACTGCAAAGCTTTCGTTGTAAGGAGCCTGAATGGCAGGAGTTCCGTCTACCATCTTGAAGTTCTCGCCTTCAATACCATAGTTGGTCAGTTCGATTCCTTCGTCGCTGTATACATAGTTGAAGAATCTTAAAATACTTTCCAGATGTCCGTCTTCTATTGCTTTTACGGAAATATAGGTGCTTGCGGAAACCTTTGCTCTTGCAGGAATGTTCTGAGCACCTGTCGGTCCCTGAATGGGAACAACACACTGGAAGAATGCTTCCGGATCCAGTTCTCTGCAGGCAATAGTGTAGTTCTTGGAATATTCGGCATATCCGATTAAGCTTCCCAGAGTATTGCTTGCTCCCAGAGAGTTGAAATCAGCACCCTTTAAGGTAACCATTTCCTGAGAGATCAGACCTTCTTCATACAGTCCGCGCATAGCATCCAGGAATGTTTCGTAGTTGGGGTTCTCCGGATCGTATACATATTCTCCGTCTACAATGGAGAAAGTTCCGTTTGTCTGCATTCCGAATACAGCCAGGACGTAGCGGATCATATCATAGTTGAAGCCGAAAGGCACTTCATCATTCGGATCGCCGTTGCCATTGGCATCTTCTGCCTTGAAGGCTCTCCATACGTCTACCCATTCGTCCCAGGTAACCGGGATCTCTTTACCGACTCTCTTAAGCCAGTCAGTACGAATCATGGTGCTGTGTGCGGGAGGCACGTCCATAACCAATCCGAATCCGTAGATTTCACCGTCATCCTGATTGGTTAAGAACAGACGGTCGGAATCGGTCAGAAGTCTGCCGTAATTTTCCAGTCCGTCATCCAGATAATCGGTAATCGGCACGATCAGTCCCTGTCTGATCAGATCATCAATGGCCTTCGGTCCGGAAGTACCACCGCTGATTACATCCGGCAGATCCTGTGACGCTACCTTGGAGGACAACTGTGTCTCCTGGTTGGCGGTATCTACCCATTCAAAGTTTACGGTTACTCCGGTTCTTGCCATTAATTCATCAAAGATCGGTGAAGATTCCTGGTAAGGACTCCAAAGGGGACCGAAATAACTGAATTCGCCTTTGAATTCCTCTTCTTCGGTCTTGGTCTGCTCAGCTGCAGAGCTGGTTCCTGCCGCGCTGCTTGCCTGAGAAGAGCCTGTCGGCTGTGAAGAGCCTTTGTCATTGGAACAGCCGGCCATAGACAGTACCATTGCTGCCGCAAGTGCCGCTGCTGCAAGTTTTGCTAACATCTTTTTCTTCATAAGTCATCCTCCTTAAAATTCTTATTCTGAAAACACAATTTATAGCAATTCATCCTTTTACGGCTCCCAGTGTTACGCCTTTTACGAAATAACGCTGTACAAAAGGATAAATAACCATCATAGGTATCATGGAAACGATCAAAACAGCATACCGGATCTGGTCTGCCAGATTGACGCTCCGCTGTCCCGGTGCCGCCGAGCCTAAATCAAACTGATTGGCATCCGCCTCCAGAACAATCTTACGCAGCACCTGCTGCAAAGTAAATTTATTGGCATCGGTAATGTACATCAGAGGTGCAAAGAATGCATTCCAGTGTGCGGAGATCACCCACAGGGCTATCGTTGCCAGTGAGGCCTTTGCCAGGGGCGCCACCACCTGAAACATGACTCTTAACTCTCCCGCTCCGTCAATTCTTGCAGACTCCATCAGTTCTCTCGGTATTCCCCGTAAGAAACTGATCTGTATCATGACATTGTAAGAAGAAATCAGGCTTCCCAAGATCAATGCCCAGTAACTGTTGATCAGCCCCAGCTTCTGTATACACATATAAGCCGGAATCATGCCGCCGGTAAACCACATGGGAATCAGTACAAAGATATTGTATGCCTTTTTCCCCGGAAAATCACAGCAGGCTATGGGATAAGCTGCAAAATAAGTCGCCACTACGCTGCAGATACAGCCTACAACCGTAATATAAATCGAATTGACGAAAGAACGCAGGATTTTAGAATTTCCGAGAATCTCGTTGTAAGCTTTTACCGTAAACCCTTTGGGAAGCAATCTGACTTCATTTCGCATCACATAACCGTCGCTGCTCAAGGAAATCGCAAGGATGTTAAGAATCGGATACAAAATGCAGACACATACCAGAATACCGATTATAATCAGAATCGCTTCCACTATATGATCCATTTTTGTCATTTTGTTATGTAACATCTGCCTAACCTCCTTTTTACCAGATACCGGATGATTCCGAATACCGTTTGCTCAGCCAGTTGGATCCTACTACCAGAAGAAGCGCTACCAGACCGTTAAACAAGCCTGCCGTCGTTCCCATACTGAAATCATATTTTAACATACCACGTTTGTATACCCAGGTCTGTATGACTTCGGATACTTCCAGGTTGGCGGAATTCTGGAACAGATAAATCTTTTCAAAGTTCGCATTGATCAGTGTGCCGATACGCAGAATCAGCATAACGACAATCGTAGGCATAATGCCCGGCAGGGTAATGTGCCACAGCCTCTGCATGCGGTTGGCGCCGTCCACCATGGCCGCCTCATACAGATTCACATCCACCGCTGTCAGCGCCGACAGATACACAATGGCGCTGTAGCCCATGGTCTGCCAGAGTCCGGAAAGCACCTGTATGGTCCGGAAGTATTTTGCATGCCCCAAAAAGTAAATCGGTTCCTTTCCAAAAAGGCGGAAGATGTCTGCCAGAACACCGGTAGAAGGAGAAAGGAACTCCGTTACGATGGATACAAAAGCCACCATGGAAATGAAATGCGGGAGAAAGCTGACGGTCTGAATCACTTTTTTGATTTTTTTCGACCGCATCTCATTTAAAAAGAGGGCGAAAATAATCGGCATGGGAAATCCCACCACAAGTGCATATAGGTTCAGCAACAAAACATTTTTCATCAGCCTGAAAAAATCCAGTCCCGTGAAGAAATCAATAAAATTCTTCAATCCTACAAAGTCACTGCCTTTAAATCCTTTATACATGTTGTAATTGAAAAAGGAAATGGACAGCCAGGTCATAGGCCAGTACTGAAAAATCAGAAACCATACAATCACCGGCAAAATCATCAGATAAATGAATCTGGCTTTGTATATTCTTTTTCCAAGCGATTTTTGTCCGACTTTCGTTTTCTTCATATACCGCAACTCCTCCTGTCTTTCTTTTATACCCGGCAGCCGGCCGTCCCTGCTTTGTCCAGTGCGCTTCTGAGCAAGCCGTCGCATCCTTCTAAAAGCGCCTGCGCTTTATCTTTACTTAACCCGGAAAGGCACATCATGATTGCCAGCTTAGTATCCATATCTGCTTCCTTAAGATACTTCTCCGCTTCTTCCTTACTGTGTCCGGTAGCCTTGCAGAACAGCCTTTTGGCACGATCCTCCAACTTTTTATTGGACGCTTTCAGATCTATCATAAGATTCCCGTAGACCTTTCCCAGTTTGATCATGGACGCTGTGGAAATCATATTTAAAATCATCTTCTGTGCCGTCCCGGCCTTCATCCTGGTAGAACCGCTGATCACTTCCGGTCCGGTAACCGCTTCAATGCAAATATCCGCATATTCACCGACTCTGCTGCCTTTATTATTCACAATGGCAATGGCCCCCGCGCCACACTGTGCGGCCTCTTTCAGCGCTCCGATCACATATGCCGCACTGCCGCTGGCACTGATGCCGATTACAACATCCTTCTCGGATACTTTAAGATCTCTTACCTGCTGCCGGCCAAGCTGTTCATTGTCTTCGCAGCCTTCCGCCGGCGTACGGATCGCTTTGTCACCGCCCGCTATGTATCCTTGTACCATTTCAGGCTCTACTCCAAAGGTAGGAACGCATTCCGAAGCATCCAGAACACCGAGTCTTCCGGAAGTTCCGGCGCCTACATAAAGTACCCGGCCTCCTTTTTTCAATGCTGCATAACAAAGATCCACTGCTTCTGCAACCCGCGGCAAGACTTCCTTTACCGCCCCCGCCACGGTTGCATCCTCGGCATTGATTAAGCTGACAATTTCCAGGGTGCTGCAAAGATCGATATCCTGCGTACGCTGGTTTATTTTTTCTGTTTCCAGACCGGAATAATAAATACTTCCTGCTTCTGCCATCACTTTCCATCACCTTTCTTTTCGGATTCTTTCAGGTATCAGATCCCTTTCAGGTATCAGATCCCTTTCAGGTATCAGATCCCTTTCAGGTATCAAATCCCTTTCAGGTATCAAATCCCTTTCAGGTATCAGATTCTCTTCGAGTATCCGTTTCTTTTCTGATATGAGTACGTTCCAGCTGTCTGATGTTATTTTCAAAATCCCGGTTCACATAAGCCGTGTAGAGAATATCAATCATGTTTAATTGTGAAATCCGGGACGACATTGCACCGCTTCGTACAATATATTCCGTTGCCGCCACACATAAGTTATAATCGGCAAGTCTTGCAAGGGGCGAATCTTCAAATCTGGAGATCAATATAATCGGAGCTTCATTCTTCCGGATCTCCTTTGCACAGGCAATCATTTCCTGCGTCAGTCCGGAGTAGCTGATGATAATCGCCACACTGTCCTTATCCATGTTCATGGCCTGCAAAAGCTGTGCATGCACATCATCACTCAAAAGGCAGCTCTTATGCAGACGAAGAAATTTCAAATAAGCATCCCGCGCCACCAACATGGAGGCACCCATGCCGAACAGATAAATCGTACGGCTTTTGCAAAGAAGCTCCACGCACTTCTCCAGTACCGGCACATCAATCAGCTTCAGGGAATTTTCCAAAGAAATAATGTTCTTATAAGTGACTTTGTTCACAATCTCTTCCAGACTGTCTTCTTTACGGATTTCTTCCATGCGCCGGATATCGGATTCCTTTCTCAACGCCAGCTCATAAAACAGAGACTTCTGAAAATCCTTATACCCGTCAAATCCGAGTTTCGCACATAGTCGCACGATTGTGGAAGAAGAGGAAAAGGTCTTTTCCGCCAGCTTATGTATGCTCATTCCTCCGGCAATCTCCGGTTCCTTCAGCAGATAAGTAACAACCCCTTTCTCCGCTGCGCTTGCATGTTTCTCATATTCCTGCAGCCTTGTCAGAACATTTTTCATATCTTTTCTCCTTGCATCCTTATCATAATCCCGTGTCACGATTTAGTCAACAAATCATGCTTTGTTTGGAACATTGTTTCAAACATGGTAATTTATCCAGTTGTTCCACCGTTTTCATGACATTATATGTTAAATTTGGATAATGGAAAATGTAAAATTTATCGATTTCATGTATTTTTTATGTAAAATATTCTTTCCCAAAATTTTCTATGATACGCAAAAAAGCAGAGTTCCTTCGCTTTTGAAGGTGACTCTGCCTTTGTTTTCTGCTCCGGTTCTTGCTTTACACAACTTTATTTCTGTCTGTGGCAGGCGCCATGCATCGCGCAGTCCTTGCAACCGCAGCCGCAGGACGACTTTCCCTGTTTCCTGCTCTTGATCATATATACAATAATGGCCGCCACAACCCCTGCCAGGATCAGGCTGATAACAATCGTCCCGATATTTTCCGCAATCCATGCAAACATTGTTTTTTCCTCCTCTATTTTTACCTTTGCCGTTAGCATATGCTAACTTTGGCTATATCATACTCCTCTCCTTAAATTTTGTCAAGTAACCTGTTGTACATGCCTATACCGATGAATGTCTTTCCTCTAATCGTACATGAACATTTGATGCATCACATAAGACATCTGTTACCGTAACAACTCCGGGATCTACCAAATAGCAGACGAGATAATTATCCACTACCATTCGCCTCATTCCCCAGGAATGCTCCGGTTCCATTTCAAATAATGCGATCCTTTCCGGGAACATATCTAATGTGAGTATAGCTTCTGCAATGCGATTATATTGCCCCATTGCATTCTCCGGGGTTAATAGCTCATATGCTATATATTCATAAATTCTCTCCATATCACTGAGAGCTTCCTCTGTAATCGTTACTTCATATTTCTCTATCAAGAATGACTCTCCCTAAACTTTTTAAATGCCTTTGCAGCATTCTGTGTTCTGCCGGCCTTATAATCATCATAGCCTCGCTGAAGCTTTGCATGAAGCTGATTTTCCGTCATTTGTGATGCATCAATATCCATCAACGGCTTTGGTATTGTAACGGAAAAAGGGATTCCGCCTACCAGCACAACCTGATTAAGAAACATATCAACTGCTGTAGACATAGGAATACCAAGTCTTGCCAGGATTGTTTCTGCATCTGATTTCAATGTAGGATTAATTCTTAAATTAAGTGTTGCGGATTTTTCCATAGTTATCTTCCTCCTGTCAAGCTAATTGTAACGTCATTGCAGTTACTTGTCAACTAGGATTATGTTACAAACAGGGCTGTTTCACGAAGGATTAAAAAATATCATGAAACCAATGGTATATATACCTTGTTCAATTACATAGCATCATCCTTATTATAACTCATGCAAAACTAGAAATCGATAGCACAAATTCAAGATCTATATACTTTTTGGTACTATTTCTATACTTTGTATCCGTATTCTATCTGTACCTGCTATTATTTGATGATGTTGGGGTCAAATAGAAATCATCCCTGATAGCACCTTGAAAATTTCACACACAGCTTTAAAAATGATTGCTTTTCTGATATAATCAGGTTATCAGAAAAGTGGTTAAAACATGGCATTTCGGACAAATACATCGCAACAGTTATCCTTTATGGACAGTGCTTCCGGACTAACAGCAAGAGAACAAAAGGCTCTTGATAATTCCTGGGCGAAAATATTTGCTGATGACATTTTCCCGGCAATTGATGAAGAACGTTTTCGTGTGTTATATTCTACACGGAGTCAGTCTAAATTCAATACACCGGTTAACATCTGTGTCGGTGCCCTCATTATAAAGGAGTTATTCCAACTTTCTGACGATGATATCGTAGAAAGCCTGATGCTTGATGTCCGCTATCAGTATGCCCTGCATACCACCAGTTATGAAGAGCAACCTTTAAGCGACAAATCCCTTTCCTGTTTCCGGAAGCGCTGCTATGATTATGAAACAACGCATAATGTTGATCTCCTGCATGACTGCGTCACGGATCTGGGAAGCAAGATTGCCAAAATGATGAAGGTCAGCTCAAGAATACGTCGCATGAATTCCATGATGATTGAAGCAAACATCAAAAAGCTGAGTCGCGCAGAACTGCTTTATACATGCGTTTCCAAGCTTGTCATTTTCCTTCACAAAAATCAGCAGGACACCCTGCTTGTTGGAATGGAGCATTACTATGATCCAAACGATTTCAACCGGAACTTTTATTATAGTGACAGTAGTAAAAATGATGACATCCTGGCTGATATCCTGAAAGATGCTGATAAACTATTGGACGTATGTGGGCAGGATTTTGATGACGTTGTAGAATATCAGCTTCTGGTACGATGCCTTTCCGAGCAGACCGTTGTAGAGAATGCGGTACGCCGTCTCAAGGAAAAAGGAGAATGCGGAATGAGCTCCTCCATGATGCAGAATCCTTCTGATCCAGACGCAACATTCCGTGAGAAAGCCGGGAAGAAATGCTCATGTACGGTAAAGTAACACACATGAATTTGATAGACAGCCGCCTACTATTTCCAGAAGCGCAGGACATCATCACTTGTCCTGCGTTTTGTATTTGCCTTTAAATCGCTTGACAAATAAGTGTATTTAGTATATAGTGTGTATGTAATAACATCACACTAAAAAACGGAGGAAGTGAGTTTGTGAAAATAATCATATCAAACACTTCCGACAGTCCTTTGTATCAACAAATCAAAGACCAAATAAAGGACGCTATTTTGAAAGACGAATTAGTTGAAGGCGACCCTCTACCATCAATTCGATCGTTTGCAAACGATTTAAAAGTCAGTGTCCTTACAATACGTCGAGTATATGAGGAATTAGAACAAGAAGGATTTGTCGTAAGTCAAGTTGGTATTGGAACATTTGTATCTGCAAGTAATGTCGAGTTACTAAGAGATTCTAAACGTCGACTTGTAGAACAAAAAATGCAGGATATGATACAGACTGCAAAATCATTAAATATTAGTAAAGATGAACTCAATGCTATGATGGATATTCTTTACGAGGAGGTATAAGACATGGCTGCAATTTTAGAAGTATCCGGCTTGAAAAAATCATATAAGAATTTTGAACTGAAAAATGTCAGTTTTTCAATCTATGAGGATTGTATAACCGGATTTATCGGTGTGAATGGTGCAGGTAAAACAACTACTATCAATGCACTTTTGAATTTAGTCCATAGAGATGACGGGATAATCAAGTTTCGTGGCAAAGACATTTCAACAGATGAAAAGACATTCAAAGATAAAATAGGTGTTGTGTTTGACAGTGGTTGTTTTTATGACGAATTGACAATCAAGGACATGACGGCTTTACTTGCTCCTGCCTATTCAGAATGGGACAATCACATCTACAAACAATATTTGGAAAGATTTTCTTTGCAACAGGAGCAGACAATCGGAACATTGTCTAAGGGAATGAAGATGAAGTACGCTTTGGCGTTAGCGTTATCACATAATGCGGAATTACTCATTATGGACGAGCCGACCAGTGGACTTGATCCGTTAATGAGAGAACAGTTTATTAACATATTGAAATCCTATATAGAGCCAGGCGGTAGAGCTGTTTTTTATTCTACTCATAATACAACCGATTTGGATAAATCAGCAGATATGTTGATAATGATAAATGCAGGAAAAATTCTTTTTGAAGAAGAAAAGGATTTCTTGCTTGAAAAATTTAGAGTTGTTAAAGGTGATGTCAAGTATCTTTCCCCGGATATAAAATCGCTTATGCTTCACTTTGAAAAAAGCAAATATGGATTTACAGGAATTTCAGATAATGCGTCGAAAATCAAATCTCTTTATCCCGACATACTTCTTGAAAGGGCTTCGATAGAGGATATAATGCTGGCGTATGTAAAGGAAGGTGAATAAGATGTTGATACCTCTGATAAAGAAAGATTTGACAATAGTCAAAGGTTATACTTTGGGAGTTGTTGCAATAGCGTTTGGCCTGCCATTATTACTTGCATGGCGGCAGCCTCAAATGGGCGGTATGATTAGTCTGTTAATGGCAGTTTTGATTTCTTCAGTCGCGTTTAATTTAGCAATATCTGAAAAAGAAAATCAATATCCGAAAGCAACTGCTCTGCTTTCTTCAACTCCTTATACCAAAGGAAAAGTAATTGTTTCAAAATATGCACTGTATTTTATTATTTATGTAATCTGCTGTATCGCTTATTTGGTTGAAATGCAATTTGTTCCAGAGCTTAAACTTGATAACTTTGCTCAAACTGCTGCGTTGGTCTTTCTAATTCAAGCGTTTGGAATGGGCATTTTTCTTCCGATACAATATAAGTTTGGGTATGAAAAGACAAAGTTTGTGTGCTTTTTGCTATTTCTTTCCCCTGTTATTATCGACATAGCAAAGCGAATTAGCGTTCCCTCAAAATTAGTTTCACTTATGCAATCAAATTCAGGAATAGCAGCAGCTATTACGTGTGGTTGCGGGATTTTGATATGGCTTGTATCGTTTGTGATTTCAAATAAGATTTTTGCTAAAAAAGATTTGATATAGAAAAAGTTTGATTAGCAAAACCGGCCGAGCCAGTCAACGGCAGGTAAATGGGCTGCGCCCACCGTTGACAGCCCCGCCTGCCTTTGCAGATAGGCAATCAAGGGGCGACAGCAAGGAGTGCTGCCGCCCTTTCCCATA
>CAKRZO010000020.1 GCA_934433135.1 uncultured Acetatifactor sp.
TACTTCACTACAAGAGGCAGCATAAGGTCGAACATCCTTGTGAAAAAAGTGTAAACCAATATTGACAATATCATGATATGGGCAACTAACACAATGATCACGGTCAAATGATACCCTGCATTGTCTTGTTGATTTTGTAAAACTCTGGCTTATAGGCCCATGACCTGCAGCACTTTTTAACAGACGGGTTCCATCCTCATTGAATTCAAAGTCAGCCAAAGCATCTGGAGCCTCTTTACCTACCAGAGCTGTTGTTACTAGCTTGACATTTTTCTCCTTTGCAAGAGCAATGTTATCCTGTCCGTCATAACCACCGTCTGTAACCAGAATGATTTCTTCTTCGGATTTCTCCATTGCTGAAAGGGATTCCTGAAGAAAATGGCTGTCCGTATGAGTATTTTTATCAAACTGGTAATCCGTTACTACAGATCCATTTTGGTCTACGGTTTCTTCGATGTTGGCAACATAACCCCTATGCAGCTTGCCAGATTTATTTCTGTATGTGGCATCCGGGTCGGAGGGATTTTGAAGTGCAGGTGAATTCATGGTGCCATCTTCCTTCATTCTCAGACGGCGTTTTTCGTTTTCAACAACAGTCTGATCTGAAAGACATCTGGCAAAAAGCTGATATTCCGCCGCTTCTTCAAAATTTGATTTGCACAGCTCCAGCAGGAAATCACTGTCTCCCAACAACATCTGAATGATCTGGTCCATGTCATCATTTCTCTGATGATAAAAAAGACGGTTATAATCATTTGGGTCAGTATAATGCTCCAGTTGTGCAGGAAGCTTTTCCGAGTGATTCTTTGAAAGGTAAACAACCAGCTTGGATATACAGGTGTAAATCAGCTCCATACGGCTTAAGAAACGGATGTTGGATTCTATCATAATGGAGTCCATACGGCGTATGCGTCCATTCAGCTTCATCATCTTAGCAATCTTGTTGCTAAGTTCCTTCACACAATCACGATACAGGTCTACACCATGAAGGGTTTCATAGTCATAGCATCTTTTACGGAAACGGCTCAGAGTTTTATCTGATATAGGCTGTTCTGCAAAGCTTGTGGTATGTAGTGCGTATTGCAGATGAAGGTCAAGCATCATATTTTCAACAATTTCGTCATCTGAATAGTCAAAAAGCTCCTTAATGATGAGAGCACCTATGATAACATTTACAGGTGCGTTAGGTCTGGATGCCTTATCACTATATAGGACAGCAAAGCGCTCCTCATCTATTGCGGGAAAAATTTCATCAGCGAAAACCTTTGCCCAGGATTTTTCCAATGCTTTTCTTTCGCGCTCAGTGAGCCTCATGAAACTATCATCAAAAGATAACTGCTGACAATCATTTATTTTAAAGGACATAGGACATACCACCTTTCAAAAGCTACTTCTATTATAACTCATAAAAAGCTAATATGCTTATATTTACTGTAAAATATTAAATTTTCAAGGTTCTATTTTGGGGCTTTTGACCCCGGCATCATGACATTGCGATTTTTCCTGCTTTTTGTCACAATCCATAAAAATAAGTGATTGCGGTTTCAGATATTGATTTTTCAAATGTTGTAGGCTATAATTGGAACGTACCAAAAACACCGTGCCCGGTCAGGGCAGAATGGAGGAGACAATGAAAAAACTGGAGCAGCTCTATGAAGGAAAGGCCAAGAAAGTATTTTTAACAGATGATCCGGATGTTTTAATTGTGGATTATAAGGATGATGCTACGGCTTTTAACGGAATCAAAAAGGGTACTATTGTAGGAAAAGGCGTTGTCAATAACAAGATGACCAACCATGTTTTCAAGCTTCTGGAAAAGGAAGGCGTTCCGACTCATTTTATTGAAGAGTTAAGTGACAGAGAGACTGCTGTAAAAAGAGTGGAAATCGTACCGTTGGAAGTTATTATCCGTAATGTGGCTGCGGGCAGTTTTTCCAAGAGACTGGGTGTACCGGAAGGAACACAGTTTACAGAGCCTACCATTGAATTTTCTTATAAAAATGACGAACTGGGCGATCCGCTGATCAACTCTTATTTTGCACGGGCGCTGGACCTTGCGACCTGGGATGAGATTGAGACCATTAAGAAATATGCCTTTAAGGTAAATGAAGTCCTGAAAGCATACTTTTTGCAGGCGGATATGAAGCTGATTGATTTTAAGATTGAATTCGGACGTTATCACGGACAGGTTATTCTGGCGGATGAGACTTCACCGGATACCTGCAGACTGTGGGATGTGCATACCAATGAAAAGCTGGATAAGGATCGCTTCCGCAGAGATCTGGGAAATGTAGAAGAGGCTTATCAGGAAGTGTTTAAACGTCTCGGACTGGTTTAAGCAGTGAAATTACAGCGGAATGGAGAGCAAGCATGAGTACAGACAGATATCAAAGTCCTCTTTCAGAGCGTTATGCCAGTAAGGAGATGCAATATATTTTTTCACCCGATATGAAATTCTCTACCTGGCGCAAGCTCTGGGTGGCACTGGCTGAGACGGAAATGGAGCTGGGACTGTCTCAGAACGGCAGACCCGTCATTACGCCGGAACAGATACAGGAAATGAAAGAACATATTTATGATATCAATTATGATGTGGCAAAAGCCCGTGAGAAGGAAGTGCGTCATGATGTTATGAGCCATGTCTATGCTTACGGAGTGCAGTGTCCGAAAGCGGCAGGCATCATCCATCTTGGTGCAACATCCTGTTATGTAGGCGACAACACGGATATCATCATTATGACAGAGGCACTTAAGCTGGTAAAAAAGAAACTTGTGAATGTGATGAAGGAACTGGCTGATTTTGCCGACCGGTATAAGGATCAGCCGACACTTGCGTTTACACATTTTCAGCCGGCGCAGCCTACCACGGTCGGGAAAAGAGCAACCCTGTGGCTCCAGGAATTCTGCCTTGACCTGGAAGATCTGGAACATGTTCTGGGCAAGATGAAGCTGTTGGGATCGAAAGGAACGACCGGAACCCAGGCGTCTTTCCTGGAACTGTTTGATAAGAATCAGGAAATTATCGACAAAATCGACCCCATGATTGCGCAGAAGATGGGATTTAAAGAGTGCTTCCCGGTATCCGGTCAGACTTATTCCAGAAAAATTGATACCAGAGTGGCCGGTGTGCTTTCGCAGATTGCGGCATCCGCGCATAAGATGAGCAACGATATCCGTCTGCTGCAGCACTTAAAGGAAGTGGAGGAGCCTTTTGAAAAAAATCAGATCGGTTCTTCTGCGATGGCTTATAAGAGAAATCCCATGAGAAGTGAGAGAATCGCTTCCCTTGCCCGGTATGTGATGGTGGATGCGCTGAATCCGGCAATTACCTCTGCATGTCAGTGGTTTGAACGCACGCTGGATGATTCGGCGAATAAGCGTCTTTCGATACCGGAAGCTTTCCTTGCAGTCGATGGCATCCTGGATCTGTGCCTGAATGTAGTCGATGGACTGGTGGTATATCCCAAGGTAATTGAGAAGCATTTAAGAAGCGAGCTGCCGTTTATGGCAACGGAAAATATTATGATGGATGCCGTCAAGCAGGGAGGGAACCGTCAGGAGCTGCATGAGAGAATCCGGGAACTTTCCATGGAGGCCGCAAAGAATGTGAAAGTCGAAGGAAAAGAGAATAACCTGCTGGAACTGATCGCAGCGGATCCTGCTTTTGGTCTTTCTTTGGAAGAATTGCAAAAGACAATGGAGCCGGAGCGATACACGGGACGGGCAAAAGAACAGGTAGAGACTTTCCTTGAGAAAGTGGTTCAACCGATTCTTACGGAAAACAAGGAGCTTCTCGGGGTTAAGAGCGAGATTCTGGTTTAACGGTCTTTCCGGTTACGGAACCAGAAAGACAAATTGATAAAGTAAACGGAAGTCCAATTTTAATATGGTATTAGAAATGTATGGAACCCATAAGTACAACTTATGGGTTCCATAAAATTTATTGACTATACTTATGACTCAAACTGTGCTATGATAATAAAGCCGGTGTGCCCATACACGTGCATATACGTTTTTGGGAATGGCGCGTCCGGACGGTTGCAATGGCGGAGATTACAGGCAAAAGCAGGTCTGGATCAACCATTGATAGAAGCTACAGAAAGAAAATACAGGAGGTCATAAGGATATGGTAAAGGCGGTTGTAGGAGCTAACTGGGGCGATGAGGGAAAAGGAAAAATCACGGATATGATGGCGCAGGAGGCTGACATTATCATCCGATTCCAGGGAGGAGCCAATGCAGGGCATACGATTGTAAATAATTACGGTAAGTTTGCTCTTCATACACTTCCTTCCGGTGTATTTTACGGTCATACGACCAGTGTCATCGGAAACGGTGTGGCATTGAACATTCCGCTTCTGTTTCAGGAGATCAAATCGATTACGGACAGGAACGTTCCCATGCCTAAGATTCTGGTATCCAACAGGGCACAGATTGTGATGCCTTATCATATCCTGTTCGATCAATATGAGGAAGAGCGCCTGGGCGGCAAATCCTTCGGTTCCACCAAATCCGGTATAGCACCTTTTTATTCGGATAAATATGCCAAAATCGGGTTCCAGGTAAGTGAATTATTTGATGAAGAGCTGTTAAAGGAAAAGGTAGAGCGGATCTGCGAACTGAAGAATATTCTTCTGGAGCATTTATATCATAAGCCGACAATTGATCCGGCACAGCTTCTGGAAACCCTTCATGAGTACCGGGATATGGTAGCACCGTATGTCTGTGATGTGTCCTTGTATCTGGATAAGGCACTGAAGGAAGGAAAGACCATTCTTCTGGAAGGCCAGCTTGGTACCTTAAAAGATCCGGATCACGGTATTTACCCTATGGTAACATCTTCCTCCACTCTGGCAGCATACGGAGCCATCGGCGCAGGGCTGCCGCCTTATGAGATCAAAGAGATCGTAACGGTGTGCAAAGCGTATTCTTCTGCGGTAGGAGCCGGCGCTTTTGTATCGGAAATCTTCGGGGATGAGGCGGATGAATTGAGAAGACGCGGCGGAGACGGCGGCGAATTCGGAGCCACTACCGGACGTCCCAGGAGAATGGGCTGGTTTGACTGTGTAGCCTCCAAATACGGCTGCAGACTGCAGGGAACCACCGATGTTGCGTTTACGGTATTGGATGTACTTGGCTATCTGGATGAAATTCCGGTATGTACGGGTTACGAAATCGATGGCGAAGTAACGGATGAATTCCCTGTTACGGCAAAGCTGCAGAAAGCAAAGCCCGTACTGGAAAAACTGCCCGGCTGGAAATGTGATATCAGAGGAATCCGTAAGTATGAGGAGCTTCCGGAGAACTGCCGCAATTATATCGAGTTTATCGAATCCCGAATCGGTTATCCGATTACCATGATCAGCAACGGACCGGGAAGAGAAGACATTATTTACAGAAAAAGTGCTTTGAAAAAATGAATGTGATATCCAGTCTGGAATATTTTAAAATCTTTTATTACGTTGCATCCCGCGGCAGCATTACGAAAGCTGCCGCGGATCTGGCGATTTCCCAGCCGGCTGTGAGCCAGGCGGTCAAGCAGCTGGAAAGCCAGCTGGGAGCAAAGCTTTTTTGCAGGCAGGCCAAAGGAGTTACGCTGACCAGAGAGGGAAGCGTTCTGTTTGAGTATGTGGAACGTGGTTATGCCCAGATGAAAAAAGGCGTGGATTCACTGCAGCAGCTTTTGAACCTGGAAGCGGGAGAAGTCCGTATCGGCGCCAGCGATATGACTTTAAAATATTATCTGCTTCCCTTTCTGGAACAGTTCCATGAAAGGTACCCGAAGATTAAGGTAAAGGTGACGAATGCGCCGACCCCGGAGACTATGCGTTTTCTGGAAGAGGGAAAAATTGATTTCGGAATTATCAGTACGCCGTTTGAGCAAAGTGAAAATGTCACGGCCTTGCCTGTCAGGCAGGCGGAGGATATTTTCGTGGCAGGAAGAAAGTTCATTTCTTATAAGAACCGTATGCTGGATCTGCAGGAACTGGAGCGGATGCCATTGATTTTTCTGGAAGCACGGACCAGTACCAGAAGCTTTATGGATGCTTTCCTGAAGGAAAACGGAGTGGAGGTCCGGCCGGAATTTGAACTGGCCACAAGCGATATGATTGTTCAGTTCGCATTGCGCAGCCTCGGCGTAGGCTGCGTGGTGCGGGACTTTGCACAGCAATACATTGACGAGGGAAGATTATTCGAACTGCGGTTTAATAAAATTATCCCCAAGCGGGATTTCTGCATTATAAAAGACCGCAAGAAAACTCTCTCCACCGCCGCCAATAAATTGCTGGAACTGATGTAAAAAAATAAATAAAAGCCGTTGTTTTCCTGCACTTACCATGCCTGAAAACAGCGGCTTTTGTCAAAGAGGTGACAATCATTTCATATCCGCTCATTCCAATGGAGGAGTATTCTTTTCTTCCGCGGTATGAAAATCCGCAATGGTATGTTTCCCGGTGAGTTTTCCGTACATCCAGATATAGACCCAGATTAGGAGCGGGATGGCAAAGGTGGCGATCAGGCTCATGCGGAAAAGAACGTGCGCCTGCGTGGTATCCAAAAGAGCCGTAATCAGGGTTGCCAGATAAAGAAGTACGAGAAGGATGACGCCGATGAGGGCGGCAATTCTCTTCCCGGTGAATTTTTTCGTCTTTTTTTCAGAGGATGTATCCATGCTATTTATCCTTTCTTAAAACGGAACTGTGTAACAGTCCTTTCATAGCAGAACTGTGTAACAGTCCTGCCACAGCAGAACTGTTATTATCATATCACCCATACCATAAGAATGCAAGTAAAAAAAGAGAGCCGGAAGCTTCTGAATTGCAAGTGCTTCCGGCCCTCTTAAAAAGGGGAGGATTAAGTATTCATTTTTTCATTGGTAAGATCAAAGGAGGGGATCCGATGACAGTTAAAGTATAGACCGGTTTACGGGGATTTATACATTAAGGAACCATAAAAAGATACATAAAAAGAAAAATTTCCTTGAGTTCTTGTCTGTTCTGTTATATACTATTCGGGTAGGATTGCGGGAATGGAAAGCACAAAGCAATCCGTGAGGAATAACACAAATAAGGATGGTAAGAAAAATGACATTATTGGAACAATGGAGAGCATGTGCTTATAATGAAGAGGCCGATCAGGCTCAGCTTCAGAAATTCTGGAAGGATTATTTTGAGCAGGAGACGCAGATTTATAAGTCGCTTCTTAAAAACCCGGAGGAAGTGGTAACAGGAACCGTGAAGGAACTTGCAGAGCGTTACCAGGTACCGGTATTGATTATGACAGGTTTTCTGGATGGTATCAACGACAGTTTGAAGGAGGCCAATCCCATCGAAACCATGGATGAAGAGACTATAGTCAATCTCGGATTTGAACCGGCGCTGCTTTATAAAAATATGGTGGCGGCCAAAGCGGACTGGCTCTGGGGGCTGGAAGAATGGAATGATATTTTCGATGAAGAGACCAGAAAAGCACTTTATAAAGAGCAGAAAAGTTCAACAACTATTGTAAAAGATGCCAAGATTTATCCCAATGATCCCTGTCCCTGCGGCAGCGGAAAAAAATATAAGAAATGTTGTGGTAAAAACAAAGCTTAAAAAGGCAGAAAAGTTATGAAAAAGTTAAACGATGTAAGAGTCGGAATTATGAAAATTCCGGTTACGAGAATTGTTTTGCTGGTTATGTCGGATATGCTGGGAATTCTGATATCCTCGGTGCTGAGCCTTTATGTGAGGCATGATTTCAGTTTCATGGATATCCGCAAAGAATTCTGGAATGCGATTTTGCGGGCATATTTCTACAATGTGGTTGTTACACTGATTGTATTTGCTATTTTTCATTTGTATAACAGCGTATGGCGTTATGCTTCCGATACGGAATTGATTAATAATGCGATAGCGGTATTGATCTGCGCCGCTATGCAGCCGGTTATTTTCTGGCTGCTGGATGCGCATGTGCCGGCCAGTTATCCTTTCTTTTACGCCTGCTTTATGATGATATTTACCGGAGGGATCCGGTTCAGTTACCGGATTTTGCGAGCGCTGCAACATAACAGACATTTCGGGTTCCGCGGGAAGAAACAAGTAAATGCCATGCTGGTAGGTGCCGGCGCAGCAGGGAATGCGATTTTGAAGGAGATTGAATCCAGTAATTATTTAAGCCTGCATGTATCCTGTGTAATAGATGATAATCCGGGGTGTCACGGAAAGTATTTGAGAGGCATTCCCATTGTGGGAGGACGGGATAAAATTGCAGAATGCGTAGATAAATACCGTATTGATGAGATTATTATAGCGATTCCTTCCGCCAGCCGTGTGAAATTGAAACCGATTTTGGAAATCTGTAAAGAGACCGGCTGTCATATGATGATTCTGCCGGGAATGTATCAGCTGTTAAACGGAGATGTGAAGGTTTCCAAGCTCAGAGAGGTACAGATTGAGGATCTGCTTGGCAGGGATCCGATTGAAGTCAATGTAGACGAGATTCTCGGATACGTAAAGGGCAAGACCGTTCTGGTAACGGGAGGAGGCGGTTCCATCGGAAGTGAGCTTTGCAGGCAGATAGCGGCGCATGATCCAAAGAAGTTAGTTATTCTGGACATCTATGAGAACAGCGTTTACGATATCCAGCAGGAATTAAAGAAAAAATATCCGGCACTGGAGCTTATTGTATTGATAGGTTCTGTCCGTAATCAGGCAAGAGTCGAGGATATTTTTAAAAAATACCGGCCGGAGATTGTCTATCATGCCGCTGCTCACAAGCATGTTCCGCTGATGGAGGACAGCCCCCACGAAGCGATTAAGAATAATGTATTTGGAACTTATAAGGTGGCACGCGCAGCGGACCGGTACGGTACGAAACGCTTTGTTATGATTTCTACGGATAAGGCAGTAAACCCTACGAACATTATGGGAGCGTCTAAGAGAATCTGTGAGATGATCATTCAGGATATGAACCGTAAGTCGCAAACGGAATATGTAGCGGTTCGTTTCGGAAATGTATTGGGAAGCAACGGCAGCGTTGTACCTTTGTTTAAAAAGCAGATCGAACAGGGAGGACCGGTAACGGTTACTCACCCGGATATCATTCGTTATTTTATGACGATTCCGGAGGCTGTTTCCCTGGTGCTTCAGGCAGGAGCGTATGCCAAAGGCGGGGAGATATTTGTACTGGATATGGGGGAACCGGTAAAAATAGCAGATCTGGCCAGAAATCTGATTCAGCTGTCAGGATATCGGGTGGATGAGGATATCAAGATAGTATACACCGGTCTGCGTCCCGGGGAAAAAATGTATGAAGAGTTGCTGATGAGCGAAGAGGGGTTGCAGGAGACTGCCAACAAATTAATTTATATAGGGAAGCCCATTGAATTTGATGACAGGGAATTTGAGCAGCAGTTAGAGCAGCTTAAAGTTTTGGCTGAGCAGGAAGAGAGTGACATTCGAGAGGCTGTCAGCAGGATTGTTCCAACGTATCATCCATTGAACCCGCCGGAAGCGTGAGTAAGATGTTTAAGCAACAGTAAGAAGGACAAAGAGGATAGAAGCATGAAACGAATTCTGATAACGGGAGCTGCAAGTTATATCGGCACCAGCGTTGAGCGTTATCTTCTGGAATGTAATGTAAAACAGGGAAAAGAACAATATCATGTGGATAGAATGTCATTGCGTGACGGAACCTGGGAGAAGGCAGATTTTTCACAATATGACATAGTCTATCACGTGGCGGGAATTGCACATGTGGATACCGGAAAAGTAACGGAAGAAGAAAAACAGAAATATTTTGATGTGAACCGTGATCTGACCATACGGGTAGCAAAGAAGGCTAAAGACCAGGGGGTCAGACAGTTTATTTTTATGAGCAGTATCATTGTTTACGGTGCGATTGCCTATGTAGGTCATCAGAAATATATTCGGGAGGACACAGCTGTCTGTCCGGAAAATTTTTATGGTGACAGTAAACGTCAGGCGGAAATCAGATTGCAGGAGTTAGCGGATGCTTCCTTTCATGTTGCAATTTTACGTCCGCCGATGATTTATGGAAGAGGCGCCAAAGGCAATTATGCATTGCTGACCAGGTTTGCAGGAAGTATTCCTGTTTTTCCGGATTATAAGGAAGAAAGAAGCGCATTGTATGTGGAAAACCTTGCAGAATTTGTAAGACTTCTTGCCGAAAGCGGGAGGGGTGGAATCTTCTTTCCGCAGAACAGAGAGTATGCGGCCACATCACAGATGGTTTCGTTGATCCGGGAAGCTGCGGGGAAAAGGACAATAATAAGCAGAATGCTAAATCCGTTGGTAAAGCTGGGAGCGCTTATGCCGGGAAAAATCGGAATTATGGTTAATAAAGCTTTTGGCAGTGTACTGATCGACAGAGCTCTTTCCGATAAAGATTTTTCAGGATATCAGATCTATTCTTTAAGAGAAAGTATTTTAAAGTCACAAAAACAAGATACAAAAATCTAAAAAACTGAGATGAGATTGTATAGGCGGGAAGAATAGGAAAGGAGGGGACAGGGATGAAGATCCTTATTATTACGAATCACTCTTATATGTTATATCAGTTCAGAAGAGAATTGATCTGTGAGCTGATGAAAGAAAATGAAGTGGTCTTAAGCATGCCGTTTGTGGGACATGAAGGGGATTTCATGAAGATGGGACTTCGTTGTATCGATACGTCTC
Organism: uncultured Acetatifactor sp.; assembly: GCA_934433135.1. Taxonomy (GTDB): domain Bacteria; phylum Bacillota; class Clostridia; order Lachnospirales; family Lachnospiraceae; genus Acetatifactor. The sequence continues at coordinate 10,679 of CAKRZO010000020.1, forward strand.
TGGAACGCAGGAGCACAAATCCCATTACAGATTTGAAGCTGTTCATTTCTTATTTACAGATATTGAGGCAAGAGAAACCGGATATGGTAATTACATACTCCATTAAGCCCAATGTGTATGGCGGAATTGCCTGTCAGATAAAAAGGATTCCCTATTATGTAAATGTGCAGGGGCTTGGTACTGCTTTTCAGAAAAAGAGGCTTGCAAGAATTGTTACTATTATGTATCGGATGGCGTTAAATAAGGCAGAGACCGTTTTCTTTGAAAATGAAGAAAATGCGGATTTGTTCCGCAGAAAGCACATTGTCAGTCCCGAAAAGATTGTGGCGTTAAAGGGTGCGGGAATTAATCTGGAACATTATGAATATGTTCCTTATCCGCAGAGCGACTGTATACGATTTCTGTTTGTGGGACGTATTATGAAAGAAAAAGGTGTGGATGAATTGTTTTACGCTGCACGCAGGCTGAAAAAGGAATTCAAAGACCGTTTTGCATTGGATATTGTAGGATTTTTTGAAGATGCTTATAAAGAAGAGGTAAATCAGCTGCAGCAGGAAGGCGTTATTACATTCCATGGTTTCCAGAAAGAGGTCAGACCTTATTACGGCAGTTGCAGCTGCGTAGTGCTTCCCAGTTACCATGAAGGGATGTCCAATGTACTGCTGGAGGGAGCGGCAGTAGGAAGACCGTTAATTACCAGTGATATACCGGGATGCCGTGAAGCGGTAGAAGATGGCAGAAACGGTTTCCTGTGTGAGGTAAAAAGCGGAGAGAGCTTGTATCGGGCCATGAAGAAGTTTTTGGAGATTCCATATTTGCATCGGGAAGAAATGGGACGTCTGGGACGTGCCAGAATGCAAGAACAGTTTGACAAAAAAGTGATTGTTGACCGTACGGTCGGTAAAATTATGAATTCAGGGGAAAAATAAGATGGCAGACGGAGCGGTGTATGAGTAAACAGGAATTTACGGATGGTTTAAGAAGTGCCTTAAGCGGAAGGCTTTCGGCAGCTGCAGTAGAGGAGAATGTCAAGTATTATACAGAATATATTGACACACAGCTGCAGAATGGAAAAACGGAACAGGAGGTTTTACAGGAACTGGGAAATCCGCGCCTGATTGCCAGAACGATTGTAGAGGCAAATAAGAGTGTGTCAGGGGAAAAAAAATCTGATTATTTTTATCAAGAGGAAAATAATGAGCCGGTAGAGCATAAAAAATCTCATTGGGCAACGGTGCTCATTGCTGTTTTGATTCTTCTTTTATGCCTTTTTCTGGTTTCCACGGTGTTATCTTTCCTTGCGCCGATTTTGGTGCCTGTGATCCTGATTTTCTTTTTGATAAAATTATTCAGAGACTGGCTGAGTTGAACAGATAATTTAAACGGAACGGATAGTGAGAACGGAACTGTGACTATGAAAAGACGAAAAGCCGTCAGGGGGGACTGGCGGCTTTTCTGAGGGGAGTATAAATAATTATATAAGGGTTTGTAAACAGAAATCTGTTTACAGCGTCATTATATCCCATTTTTGCGTAAAATGCAAGAACTTTTCCGGTAAATCTTTGAATAATCCGAACAGGATCAGGAATACTACTCTTGTAACCTTTTAATAGACCAAAAAAAGGAAAGGATTCCTTTTCCGGTTTTTTTCATTTGCGTAAAACGCAGAATGTGAGGAATAAAATGTCCAACAATAATCAGAATTACGACAACAAGTCAACCAACAGCAGCAATTCCGAGAACAGCCAGAATTGCAAGAACAGTCAGAACAACAACCAGAATAACAATCAGAAGAACAGCAGCAAAAACAACAGCCAGAATAAGAGTCAGAAGGAAAATAATTACTAAGGAGATAACTTACGAAAACACATTAATAAAAAGATGGATGAAGTAAGCTCCCGGGCAGACTCATGGGGTTCCATTCGGGGGACGCTTTCGCTCAATTTGACTCCCCTCATTGGAATCCCCATGAGTCTGCCCTTAGTAACTTCTAACGACTTATTTTTAATAAACGGATGGCGCGTCTGAACTGTTACTAAGTTTATCTTAAGCCGGAACTGTTACCCTATTTACATATGGGAAAATCTTTGGTACAATCATGTCTGAACTGTTAAATTCGACAGAGAAAAGGAATCAGCAGAAAAATGAGAAAATACGAATTAATTGCTCCCTGTCATTTCGGTATGGAGTCTGTTTTAAAAAAGGAAATCCAGGATTTGGGTTATGATACCACGGAAGTGGCAGATGGAAGAGTGACATTTTACGGAGATGAAGAGGCTCTTTGCAGGGCAAATATCTTTCTGCGTACGGCAGAAAGAATTTTGATAAAGATAGGAAGTTTTCATGCGGAAAGCTTTGAAGATTTGTTTGTCGGAATTAAAGAACTTCCATGGGAGGAGTATCTTCCGAAAGATGCAAAATTCTGGGTAGCCAAAGCAGCCAGTGTAAAAAGTAAACTTTTCAGCCCATCGGACATCCAGTCGATTGTAAAAAAAGCGATAGTAGAGAGACTTAAAGCGATTTATCACATCAGCTGGTTTGCCGAAGACGGAGACTCTTTCCCGATCCGCATCTTTTTGCTGAAGGATGAGGTGACGGTAGGATTGGACAGTACGGGCGAGTCTTTACATAAGCGTGGATACCGGAAGCTTACGGCCAAGGCTCCTATTGCGGAAAACCTGGCAGCTGCCCTGATTCTGCTTACGCCATGGAATGCAGGCAGGATTCTGGTGGATCCATTTTGCGGAAGCGGAACCATACCGATTGAAGCGGCTATGATGGCTGCTAATATGGCACCGGGAATGAACAGGAGTTTTACGGCACAGACCTGGGAGCATATCGCCGGAAAGAGAATCTGGTATGATGCATTTGATGAAGCACAGGAACTGGTAGACCTTTCTGTGGAAACGGATATTCAGGGCTATGATCTGGACGAAAAAATCGTGGCTGCCGCCAGAGAAAATGCAAAGCTGGCAGGAGTGGAAAAGCTCATTCATTTTCAACAAAGAAATGTATCTGAACTAAGCCATGCAAAAAAATACGGATTTATCATTACCAATCCGCCTTATGGAGAACGTCTGGAGGAAAAAGCAGCGCTTCCGGCCTTGTATGCAACATTGGGAGAGCGGTTTAAACAGCTGGATTCCTGGAGTATGTATGTTATTACGGCGTATGAGCAGGCTCAAAGAGATATCGGACGCAAGGCAGACAAAAATCGAAAGATTTATAACGGAATGATGAAAACCTATTATTACCAGTTCCTGGGGCCTAAGCCGCCAAGACGGGAAAACAGAGGAGGGGAATGAACAGAATGAGAAAGAGAATTGTATTTGCAACGGGAAATGCCGGAAAGATAAAAGAAATCCGGATGATTATGGCAGATACCGGAGTCGAAGTCTGCTCCGCAAAGGAAATCGGCATTACGGTGGAACCGGAAGAAAACGGCACTACTTATGAAGAAAATGCTTTGATCAAGGCGAGAGCAGTGGCACAGTGCCTTGCGGAACAAAAAAGCGGGCAGTCCGGCCTGCAGACACAGGCATTGGAGCAAACGCAGGATATTGTAATGGCGGATGATTCCGGGCTGGAGATTGATGCTCTGAACAAAGAACCAGGTGTTTTATCGGCAAGATATTTGGGAGAAGATACTTCCTATGCGATCAAAAACAAAAGTCTGATTGACCGCCTGGAGGGTGTTCCGGATGGGAAAAGAACGGCACGGTTTGTTTGTGCCATTGCAGCCGTTTTACCGGATGGCAGTGAATTGTTGACCAGAGCAGCTGTAGAGGGACGGATCGGATATGAAGAAAAAGGAAGCCATGGCTTTGGATATGATCCTATTTTTTACGTGCCGGAATTTGCAAAGACAACGGCAGAGCTGACAGAAGAAGAGAAGAATAAGATCAGTCACCGGGGAAAGGCTTTACAACTGATGAAAGAGGAGTTAAAAAAACGATGCGAATATTAGTTGTAAGTGATACCCACAGAAAAGACGATAACTATTATAAGCTACTGAAGCGGGCGGGACACCTGGATCTGATTATTCATTGCGGAGATGCAGAAGGAAGTGAGACCGCTTTAGCGGCAGCAGCCGATTGCCCGGTATGGTTGGTGCAGGGAAACAATGATTTCTTTTGCGATTTGCCCAGAGAATTGGAATTTTATATCGGAAAATATAAATTCTGGGTTACTCACGGTCATCATTATTACGTATCTATGGGGACGGAGTTCTTGAAAAAAGAGGCAAAGAGCAGAGATGTGGATGTGGTTCTTTTCGGCCATACACATCGTCCGGTTGTGGACATGGAGACAGAAGGTGTTATTGCTGCCAATCCGGGCAGTCTTTCTTATCCCCGCCAGGCAGATTGCAGACCAAGCTATCTGTTGATAGAGATTGACAGGGAAGAAGAATTACATTTTACGATTGCATATTTTTCTTGACAAATGAAAAAAATGAGTGTATAATATCGTTTGTCTTTTGACTTACTTTGAAATTGTACCGGGGTGTGGCTCAGCTTGGCTAGAGCGCCTGGTTTGGGACCAGGAAGTCGCAGGTTCGAATCCTGTCACCCCGATTCAAAATATTTCAAAAAATTGTTGACAAGAACAGTATTGTAGTGTAAAATGTCCTTTGTCGGTGCAGCAATGATAGCTGCCGGGATGTGTGTTCGTAGCTCAGCTGGATAGAGCAACGGCCTTCTAAGCCGTGGGTCGGGGGTTCGAATCCCTTCGAGCACGTTGAGATTTTATAATCTCTAAATGAAATGGTGGGTATAGCGCAGCTGGTTAGCGCGCCAGATTGTGGCTCTGGAGGCCAAGGGTTCGAATCCCTTTATCCACCCTCATGTGTAAGATTGTGTCTTTATGACACGCTTGGTGTCATACTATAGGGCTATCGCCAAGCGGTAAGGCACAGCACTTTGACTGCTGCATTCGCTGGTTCGAATCCAGCTAGCCCTGTTGTACCTTTTTAGTGTACATGTATTGTGGGATATTAGCTCAGTCGGTAGAGCACTTGACTTTTAATCAAGTTGTCCCGGGTTCGAATCCCGGATGTCTCACTATTCGGTGTTCATCCGAACACCTGAAGATCTCAGGATCAAAGTCAACAGAGTGGTTATTGTCTGCGTAATTGTAGGCAATGACCACTTTTTTGTTGTAGACATAAACAGAATGCACAAATACATCCATGAGCCTCTGCTTGAAAGCAGGATCAGATACATCACCCTTTTTGAAGAGGTTGAGCCAGTATACAATATGATCCCTGGTGAGAGCAGGCTTCTGAATTTCTTCTTTGGCAATATGCACCTTCAGATCTTCAGCCTGGGCCTCTAATTCCATTAGCCTCTGTTTGGTGGTGGAGGTGATGATGCCCTGCTCAATGGCCTTCATAATATTGTTGATGGCCTTCTCAGTATCCTTCAGAGCAGAAATATGCTGCTCCAATCTCAAATTAACTGTATCCCTGGCCTGGATCTCCATCACACGATCTGCCAGGTATTCAATCACATCATCCTGAAGCACATCATTGATGGTATAATACACAACAAGATCCTCCAAATCATCCTTGCGGTATGTTTTCAGAGTGCATTTATCAGAGCCATGCTTCCGCTTCCGGGCTGCACATTTATAATATGAGTATCGGATCCCCTTCTTTCCATATCCGCATTCACCCACCAAAAGAGAGCCACACTCCCCACAATATGCTTTGAGAGAGAGCAAATATTTCTCATCCGCTTTGTAGGAAGAAGCCTGGCCAACACGCTTGTGGAAAGTTACATGAACAGCATTCCACAATTCCTGGCTGATAATGGCAGGGATCGGGATTGGAATGCCATCATAGAAGCAGCGGCCAATATATTTCTCATTCCTGAGCATGGTATAAATGCCATTCTTTGTGATCAGGCCGCCTTTTCTGTTCCTAACTCCCATCCTTTCAAGATTTTCCAATATTTCAACAGCGGTGCATCCGGCTGCATAATTTTCAAAGACATAACGAACAACCCAGGCCTCTTTTACCTCAACCTGGTACATTTTATCAACAATTTTATAACCATATGGAGCCTGACCGCTGACAGCATAACCCTTCAGGGCACTCTCCCGGTGGCCTCTTTTCACTTTTTGCCTCAGATCGGCCACATAATACTCAGCAAGGCCCTCCATAAGGCTCTCCAAAATAATGCCTTCAGGGCCATCAGGTATGATTTCCTTTGCATAAAGCAAGCGGATCCCATGCCTCTTCAATTTGATTTTATTCAGGGCAATCTCTTCACGATCCCTCCCGAATCGGTCTATTTTCCAAACTATGATGGAATCAAACTGCTTTTTTTCTGCATCCCGGAGCATCCGGTTGAATTCTCCTCTATTTTCAAAATCAGAGCCGGATATGTGCCGATCAGCATATACATCCAAAACAGTGATTCCATTTTCCTTTGCGTAAGCCATGCAATCCCTCACCTGGCCCTCAATACTCTGATCCGTTTGTCGGGGGCCGGGAGAATACCTGGCATAAATAACTGCATTCATTGCAGAACCTCCTAAAAATGAGCATAAAAATGCCCGGAAACTGATTGAAAGCTCCAGGAGATAATGCTACAATATATCTGCGACAATACATGAGCAGTATCTCATGGGAGCCCTGGTGAAAGCCGGGGCTTTTATTTATTCATCAATAACAATAATGCACCGGCATCCCAAATGGAATGGTGGGCAATTATATCCAATCTTTGCAGCGGAAATAGGAAAAGCCTTGCCTTTGAATCTCCTGCACACATCACACATTTTCTCATCATCACAAGCAATGATTTTGTATCTACTGGCATCACAAGAGGCCAAATCACTCAGAGTTTTTGTGTTAGCATAATAATTTCCGACATAACCAATGCGGAGAGCTAAATCTTCACACATGGCATCCGGGTGCCCACCTCTGTATGCTTTGGCAATCCTGGAATATGAGATGCCGGATTTTATCATTGGAAGTACAAAGGAAACAAATTCAGGATCCAAATTAGTGCAAAGAACATCCGCAACATCATCCTGGGGAATCCTGGCAGTTGGGATGTTCTTTTTACGAATAAGCGGCAGCAGTGCCATAACACAATCATATAACCAACCAATCCCAAAGAGGCCAAAGGTGAGCAGATAAAGAATGCCCATGCCGGCCTTTTTCTGCATGAATTTGTGCACACCGCACCATCCAAAAAGGAGGGTGATGATAAAGTTTGCCATGCAACTACCTCCTTTTTATGCTTCTTTTGCGTTCTGATCTGTGCCTTCTGTGGTATTCAAGGCAGATGAGCCCATGCTCTGTGCAGAATTGGAGATCATTTTTTTATATGATTCCTCAGCTTCTTCCACAGTAACCCTCCGGGCAGCGGATAATCTCTCTTTAAAATGATGTATAAGCTGCTCACGAAGATCAGGACCAAGCTCAAAATAGGCCTTCAAAATATTCAATTCCAAATCTGTGGCACTATGCTGCTTTGCAAATTCATCCAGGCTGAATGTTTCTGCCTGCACTTCCATTTCTCCATTGCCATTCAGCAACCAATCCTCACTCACAGAAAACTCTTTGCAGATCAATTTGATCAGGGAGAGCTTTTGCTCCGGCCTTGCCAGGGCATCCAATTCTATATTATTGATAACAGACCGGCTCACACCCAATCTTTCTCCAAAAGCTGTCTGAGATAAATGCAAATGCTCTTTTCTCAAATATCTGATTCTCTCATGCAACTCCATATATGAAACAACCTCCTTTTGTTTGATGTGATTTTAGTATATATCTCATTTTTGCCTTAGTCAAGACAAAAAACAAAAAATAATTTCAAAAATGCATTGACAAAGGCAAATATAGGGTGTAAAATGACCTCATCAAGGCAAACAAAAACAGAAAAAAGATTGATTAAACCAAAACGGAGGAGCAGAGATGGCAGAGAATGGTGGTTTGACATACGGACAGAAAAGAGAACTGGCCTGGGAGCTACACCAGGAACTACTTGAAGCAATTCCTGGTGAGCCAAGGCTCTCAGAGGTGGATGAGATCATTGAAGAAATGAAGGGATTCATCCATGCAAGAGCCACAGTGCCAAAGGTGAAGGAATAACCCTATACTTTGGCTTTGCCAGGATGCTTTGCATCATACTCAGAAAGAGCTTTTTGATTTTCTTTTACTTTTTGACGGAAGGCAAGAAGATCAAGCTCTTTCTCAGTAGCGGCAGTATATGCCAAAGCAATGAAAAAATTCTCATCTTTGTGATCCACAGCAATCACCTCCTCTCAATATGATGAGGAGATTATACAACAAAATGGAGGGATAAGCCATGAACAGAGCCGAATTTGAAAGCAGAGTTGAAAAGAGAAAAGGATTTGCAATGAGTGTGACCGAAGCGGATTGGAAGATCATTGAGAAGGTATATACCTTCCACCCTTCCATCAGCGAAACCAAAGGAAAAGAGCAGATTGCTGATCTCTACACAGAGTATGGTATGGGAATCATCAGAGATATGTTGCCAAGAGCTGAAGTGATGCAGAAATTGGAAGAGGATCAGAGAAAAGCCAGGGCAGAACTTAATAGAATCACCGAACTGATAGAGGAAACAAGAGCAGGAGGTGAGATCTAATGGCAGCAAAACTGAAAGCATATTGGGATCAGGATATATATGATCATAACATCCTGATTATAGAGAAAAGCAGGGGCAAGCTCAACCAAGACGAGGTTTTGGAACTGCTCAGATATGAGAAGAGCGGAGCCTTCCAGGGCAATTATGTGCACATCCTGAGGGCCGGAGAAGCCACTTGCGGAGCAGATTGGGGATTTGAAGAGGATCCGAAGGGTGATGAATGGGTGCTCTACCAGGTGGAAGAGATGGAAAATTGCCCGGTGTGCAATAGAATGTCACCGCTCCTGCAATATTGCCCGGAATGTGGCAAGGAACTGATTGCAAAACCGGATGCAGAGAGAGGAATCCGCTCACAATCCAAGGCCATCCTGGATGCCATTATCAGGACAAACCTGGTAAATGCCCAGGATGAAGAGGGATGCCTGAGGATCCTGGATGGAATTCTGAAGGAGGTGCTCAAATGACAGACAAGCAGAGAGGCAACGAGGAGGCAGAGAAGCTCCTAGAAGCAATGAAGAAGGAAGCGGTGAACATGATCAAAAGCACCGGATTCCAGGAAACCAAAAAAGCATGGTATCACTCACACCTGGGATCCATTGATTTTGCAAGGCAGATGGGCCTCATCAGTGAAAAGAGAAGGCAGCAGTTATACAAAGAATTCAAGGAAGAGCTGAAGGAGGCCGGGAATGACAGATAAACAGAGAGAACTTCTGAAGAAGCTGCAAGCCCTGGCAGAGAGAGGGGTTGGCGGCGAGAAGGAAACCGCTGAGAGGAAACTGAAACAGCTCATCAAGAAGTATGGGATTGAAGAGGCTGAATTGGATGAGGAAAAAATCATTGATTTTGATTTCAAATACCACAGCAAATGGGAGATGCAGCTCCTCCGGCAGTTGTTCTATAAAATGTTCGGCAAAGAGTACAGATCAAAAAGCTATATATACAGATACGGAAAAGGAAGCAGATCACTGTATGGAATAGCCTGCACCCAGGCAGAGGGCCTGCAATTACAGATAGAGTATGATTTTTATAGAGCTCTCTTTGAGGAAGAATTGGAACTATTTCAGAGTGCTTTTATTCAGAAGCACCGCATATTTGATCCGAATGGCGGTTCAGATGATAAGGAGCTGACACCGGAGGAGATAGAGAGAATATTGAGAATGCAGCAGTTGATGAATGGAATGCAGGATAAAAGCCTCAATCCACTCATTGAAGCCGAATAGGAGGGAGATGGAGAACATGATGGAAACAAAGCAGGAAAAGAAGATGGATGTTGTGCTTCCTCAGAGTGAGAAGGCAATGGCGGTGGAAGTGATGGATTTCATTCACGAACTCACCCAGGGAGAGCAGAGAGAATTTATGAATTTTCTCCACGGTGCAAAGTTTGTAATGACTTTAAACAGAGGCCCGGCCAGTAAAACAGTATAAACACCGGGGAGGGATGCCATGGGATACATAAATGCTCAAATGATACCAAAATCAGAGGGCAATATGATTGGGAGTATGATCCTCCCGGCAATATCTGAGTATTTTTCAGATCCTCTGCATCAGCAGGAGTTTGAAGAATGGAAGAGAAGCAGAGAGGAGAAGCCAAAAAGAGGCAACCTGGTTTTGATAAAAAATAAAGGAGCAGATCTGAGAAATCCGCTCCTGATGATGCCCTAAAAAGGACATACTAACACCTACAAATAGTATATCACTTTAGGGCTCAGAAGTCAATAAAAACATCAGCAAAATCAAGGCTTTCCGGGCCTTCTTAATTGCTTGATAAGGATATTAAAGTTAGGGGTGATATGCAATTTGTATGTGAAGAAAATATTTGACCTGGGATGGGTGAAAGAGATTCATAAATACTACCCAGGGAATTATGGAGCTCCCGGAGTGAAGAGGGGGCCAAAGAGAGAGAGAGCACCGGAGGACATTGAGCGGCAGAATAAGACCAACAGAGAAAAGAAGGTGCAGCGGCTCATCCTGGCTAACTTCCATGAAGGGGATTGGCACCTGGTGCTGAAATATAAAAAGGAGCTGAGGCCCGGGAGCCTGGCTGAAGCCAAGAAGCAAGTGCAGAAGTTTTTGGCCGATATGAGGAAGGCCTATAAAAAAGCAGGGTATCAATTCAAATACATATATGTGACAGAGAGAGGAAAGCAGGGAGCCTGCCATCATCACCTGATCATAGAGGATATTGCAGAGCCGGATCTAAACACCAAGAAGATGGTGCTGAAGTTTTGGGAATATGGATCCAAGGCATTCATGCCACTGTATGAGGATGGGGAATTTGAGAACCTGGCTGAGTACATAGTGAAGAAGGAAACCAAAGAGGAGGCTGAAGGCTGCACATATTCAAGAAGCAGGAATTTGATTGTGCCGGAGCCTCAGAGAGAGATCATCCACAGAAAAAGATGGCTGCTACAGCCGAAACCGGAAAAAGGTTGGTATATTGTGCCGGATTCCCTGGTGAATGGTGAAAATCCAGTGACCGGATACCCATATCAGCACTATACCATGAGGAAATTGGATGCAGGAGGTGATGATGGGTGAAGGTGAGGATCTTCATTGAGAGCTCATGGAGAGGGCCATCAAAGAGAGATGGAGTGGCTATGTGGTTGGTGGAATGCATGAAGAATGGAGAACCGCACACCAGGCAGGGATTCATCCACCTGAAGGATGGAACTGAGGCCCAGGGCAGTTTGATGGCCATGATCAATGCCTTCCACATACTGAAAAAACCATGCTCAGCCTCAGTATTTACTCAATGTGAGCACATTTTGAACACCATGCAGAATCACTGGCATATTCAGTGGCAAAAGAATGATTGGAACAATGCCAAGGGGAAACCGGTGAAGAATGTGGAATTGTGGAAGATGCTCATGGATAAAACCCTGATTCATGCCTATGCAGTGCACAGAGGGCACCATGAGTATACCAATGTGATGCAGGCAGAAGTGGCAAAGGAGATGGAAGCATGGAAGAGCACAGAGAATTGAGAGAGCTGATCATGCAGGCAGTGGCCAAGAATATGGATAAGGAGCCGGAGGAGGCAGCAGGCATTGTTGCTGATGTGGTGATGGATGCCATCTCAGAGAATTTCAGGAGCCTCACAGAGATTCAATCCATTGTGGCAGCAGTGAAGGCCGGCCATAGGGTGCAGATAGCATATGCGGATCCTGAAGAGGATGATTTCATGGATCCATATGTGGTGAGGCCTTGTTGGCAACAAAGAAAAAGGAGGATAAAACAGTGGAAAACAAAGAGAACAATGTGGAAAAGGTGGGCATGGAGAAGGTGTATGTGTGCTCACAGTACGGAACAAGAGGAAACAGAGAAACAAACCTGGAATTTGCAAAGGTGTTTTGCATGGCAGTGATTGAAGAGGGCAAGATCCCGGTGTGCCCACATTTGTTCTTTGGAGGAGTGCTCAATGATGATGTGGAATCCCAAAGGGCAGCAGGGTTGAGAATGGGATTGGAGCTCCTGGAAGATTGCTCAGAGCTGAGAATCTTCAGCAGATTATCTGAAGGCATGAAGGGAGAGATCCTGAAGGCTGAGAAGTTGGGCATCCCGGTGACAATCGGCAATATGGCCTATATCTATTCAGATGATCAGGCAGCAGCCATTGTGCAGGAGATTTGGCAGGATTTAGAGGAACTCTTCTATGGCGAATAGCATCATACAGAAGAGAACAGATCCGCTGAATAGAGAGTGCTTTTTGTGCAGAGAGGAAGCTGATAGGATTGGATATTTTGGAGATCTGAAGCATACCGGCCTGCACAAGCACCATTTCATATACGGCAGATTCGGAGCCTTCAGGAAGAAAGCTGAAAAATATGGCCTATGGGGCTATGTGTGCGAAGAGAGGCACCATGAGCATGGACCGGAGGCTCCACATGATAACAAAGAGGTGGATCTGCATCTGAAGCAAGTGGCACAAGAGGCATTTGAAGCAAAGTATGGCCATGAGCTGTGGATGCAGGAATTTGAAAAGAATTACCTGGATGAGGAGGTGGATCCCGATGAATAAGATGGTGAAAAGCATGAAACAAGTGGATCTCTCAGAGATCAAGATCCCCATGGCGGTGATCTATGACAGCCCCAAAGATTTCCCTGGAATGTATTTATGCAGAATATGGGAAGGAGCAGGCTGCCATCCAACCAATACAATCATACAGAAGAATTACCTGGATGAGATGAGAGAGGATCTTCAGGCAGCAGGATTCATGTTCAGATTTTCCAGGGCAGATGGTGATGATCCAGTGATACTGGAAACCTGGATGAAATAATAAAGAAAAATGGAGGGATAAGCCATGAAAAGAACCATGATTATTGGAAAAGGCCGCTCAATCACATTTGATGATGAGGATGGCAAGAAAGTATATGAGAGCCTGGAAGATTGGAAGGCTGAAGGAGAGAGAAGATTCGGGAAAGATATTCTCAAATGGAAATTCAAGTGCCCTATGTGCGGCCATGTGGCAGCAGTCGAGGACTTCATAAAGCTGAAGGTGAAGGATCCGGCCAACAGTGCCTATGAGGAGTGTATTGGCAGATACACCGGGAAGGGAAGCCCAAAGGAGGGAGATTCCTCTGGATGCAACTGGGCGGCCTATGGATTGTTTGGAATACCAAAGGGCGGCGTGTTCGTATTTACCGGCCAGGAGCAGGGGGCTCACATATTTGATTTTGCAGAGGAAGGCGAGCAATGAAAGTTTTGAGCTGCGGAGCCGGGATGCAAAGCACAGCACTTGCCCTGATGGCGTGCGAGAATGTAATAACACCTGGAAAATTCCCATTGGTGCCAGTGTATGATCTGGTGGCGTTTTGCGATTTAGGCAAAGAACCGCCGTGGGTAATTAAGCAAGTGGAGTTTATTGAAAAAGCGTGCAACTCAGTAGGTATTCCTTTTGTTGTATTGCAGTCACCACTTTACAAGGACTATCTTGATAATTTTGGCAAGAGCAGGGTTGTATCAATACCGTTTTGGACAGTAGACCAGGACGGAAAGAAAGGGAAAATGATGCGAAACTGCACAATGGACTACAAGATCAATCTGATACAGAACTATGTTCGTTGGGAAGTCCTTGGATACAAAAAAGGACAGCGAACAAAGCAGGAGGACTTGAAAGCACATGAAATGCACATAGGGTTTTCAGCAGAGGAAAAACAACGCTGCAAAGAAAATTCTCATAAGATGTTTATAAACAAATTCCCACTTGTAGAAATGGGGTTAGAGAGAAAAAACAACTACGCATACATCAGAGACCAATGGGGGCTTGAAACAAAAGCAAGTGCGTGTTCTTTCTGCCCATTCCACAGGAACTACTTTTTTCAATACCTGAAGGAGAATGAACCTGATGAGTACAAAGCAGTAGTTGAATTTGATGATCTACTGGAAAAGGGGCAACCGGCAACAAACATCCGGAGCAAATTATACATATCAAGATCCAGAAAAAGAATTGCGAATTTGCTACCAGAAGAATGCCGGGATGCAGAGTGCTTTTTATACAGAGGCAATCAGGTATGGAATGGGTTCTGAGGTGGAATACAAAGCTGAATTTATCAAGGAGGACAAGGATGGCCAGAAAGAAGAATAAGGCAATTACAATCAACCGGAACCGGTACAACGATATAAAACGGATGGATCACGGCTCCATGGAGGAATATGTGAATGAAGTGTATGAAAAAGGCGTTGAGGCCGGGCAGAAAGCGGCAGCAGGATCCTTTGATACAGCACTGGCCATGGAGGCAATCAGCCAGATCAAGGGCATTGGCCCAGTGAAGGTGCAGCAGATCAAGTTGGCTCTCATTGCAGCAGGAGCCAAAGACGCTGAGAGGGCAGCAGGCGGCCAGAACGCCTGAGGACATAGAAGGAGGATAAGAAAATGAATTTGACAACCAGAAGAACAGAAGAAACCACATGGAAGGACATTGCAGCCATGGTGGCAGCAGGAAGCCTGAAGGTAGGAGATCGGATTGAGGATGAACTTCTCACCGGAGAAAAGATGGTGTATGAGGTAGATCATATCACGGAGGATAGAATGGACTTCATCAGCCGTGACACCATGGCGGAGAGATTTACATGGAATGAGAACGGAAGAAACACAGGAGGCTTCAAGAAGAGTGACCTCTGCAAGGCTTTGAATGAAAAGGTATGGGAGCAGCTCCCGGAAGAACTGAAAGCTGTGATCTGTGAAAGAGAGTGCATCCAGGTTGTGGACGGCGAAGAGGAGAAATTCATGCTGAAGCTGTGGCTCCCTTCAGAATATGAGGTATTTGGAGAAGAATGGTTCTCTGATGCAAAGGAAGGGGAGCAGTTAGAGATCTTCAAGGATCCGAGAAACAGAATAAAGATGGGAGGACACGGAGGAAGCCGGGCCAACTGGTGGCTTCTGTCCGTGAATGGTGGCAATTCTACCGCTGCCTGCCGTGTCGGCAACTACGGCCATGCCAGCAACGGCCACTGCCCCCGTGACTTCCGGGTGCCGCTCTGCTTCTCAATCAAGAGATAATCAAAAACAATCCTGCCGCTGTAACCGGCGGCAGGGTAACTGGTAGGGATACGCTAATGAATTTTTAGAAAATAAGAATTGCGGGGTGAGAGAATGAGGAAAAAGCTCACACAGAAGGAACGGCGGGAAGTATACGAAAAAACCGGCGGGAGGTGTGCGTACTGCGGTTGTGAAATACCATTCAAAGGTTTTCATGCAGATCATGTGCTCTGCCTGAAAAATTATGAGTATATGGATGATGAACTTGGGCTGAAAGTGGATTCTGTGGAGAATATGCTCCCTTCATGCAGATCGTGTAATAAATACAAAGCAACTTTCGACCTGGAAACATTCCGAGAAATGTTATCAGGAATACCTAAGCGGCTTGCAAGAGATGTGAGCACATACAGCATAGCAGTGAGGTATGGGATGGTGGAGGAACATGAGGGGAAAATAAAATTTTATTTTGAAAAAATAGGGCTGAAGGTAAAAACCGGAGAGGAGGCGAAAAAGTGAGTGGAGAAAAAGAATATTTTGAGATGCTGAATGAGAAGCTGAGCATGGAGGATGAACTGAAAAAGGCCAGAAACTTCAACAGGGCAGCGGTATCATTGATCATTTTGCTACTGTGCTTCATGGTGAGTATGCTTCTTTGCATAAAGAGGCAGGAGGAGAGCTTCAGGCACCTGGAAACCAGGTATGAAGAACTGAGAGAGGAGCTGATTGGCACAGATTATGGAGAATAAGACACGAACCAGAAGGAAAAGAAGGAGAAGAAAACGGATAAACATGAAGCTCCTGAGGATCATGCTCATAATTATTTCCGTGTCCTGCATCTGCATGGCAGCAGTGAAGAAAGAGGATGAGCCGAAACCGCTCACTGAAGCCGCTGAGGCGGCCACAGAGGAGCCTGAGAAGGTTCAGGTGGTATTTATCCGGGAAGAACGGCCAACGGCAACAGAAGAGCACTCAACGGACTGGGATGCGTATGAAAGCTATTTACTGGCCAGGATTGCAATGGCAGAGGCGGAAGGAGAAAGCACTGAAGGAAAGGCCATGGTGATCAGAACGGTTCTCAATAGGGTTTGGGATGATGATTTCCCAGGAACCATTGAGGATGTGATATTTGAAATAAAAGACGGAGTTTTCCAGTTCAGCTCCGTTATGCCAGGGGAAAGATACTGGAATGTAGAACCGGATGCGGATTGCTACAAAGCACTCTATATGGTGATGGTGGATCACTGGGATGAGAGTGAAGGAGCCCTATATTTTGAGGCAGCATCCAATGGAGAAGGAACCTGGCACTCAAAGAACCTGGAATACATAAAAACAGTGGGAAACCACAATTTCTATAAGTGATAGGAGGATAAGCAATGCAGATTTTCATTGGAGGAAGAGGAAACGGCAAGACCGTTGAGCAGACAATAGTGGACATATCAGAAGGCAATCCTGGATGTATGCAGTTTTGCTGTGAATTACTTACAAAAGGAGGGTGTGAGGCCCTCCTCATGCTCACAGAGGCAGGACTAAAAGGCAGCAGGGCATATCAGCTCTGGAATGATTGCTGCAGAAGAGACACAGAGAAAGCCATCAGGGTGCTTCAGTACAGAAAAGATGGCCGGATCACAGATAAAGAGATGAAAGACCACGTTTTTCAACCGTGGGGCAAGCCGTTCAACCTGGAAGAAATTGAAAAGAGAGAAACTGCAAAGCCTGAGGGAGGGTTCCTGAAGGCAAGGTATGGGATGGTATTGGCCGGAAGAACGCCGGAGGGCACTTGCCTCATGTGTGCGGTGAAACATGATCCGGATCAGCCTCACAACCTTCAGAGCCTTGCATATCAGTATAAATTCTATGATGAGCATGGGAGGTGGCCAACCTGGAAGGATGCAATGGAACATTGCACCAAAGAGGTGCAGCAGTTCTGGATCCAGGCATTGAAAGAGAAAGGAGTGAAAATTGATGGGTAAGGATGAAGTGAAGGCAATACTGCACACCGGAGGCAAGAGCGACAGAATACTCATGGAAGAGGGCGGAATGGTATCAATCAAGGATCTTCCGTGGCTCAGAGCGGTTGCAAATGCCTGGGATGGCGTTGAGGTAAGGGTAAAGAAGAGCCAGGGTGAAAGCTACAGCCTGGTAGGTTGGAATGAGTGCGATTGTGAAATAGATGCCAGAGTAAAAGAAGCAATCTGGCAGATGGAGCAGGATCCGATATTTGGAACCTATTGCGGAAACCGGGAAGATTTTGAAGAGGCATGGAGAGAAGGAAAATATGAACCGGCGGGCGGAATTTCCTTCATGGCCAAAAACGTGGAGATCCTGGATGAGACTGAAGAGGAGCACCTGATCAGACTGATCACGGCCCATCCGGAAATGAAGATCCTTCAGATGGTAGATGCTGAAGTATGCCATGGAGAAGATAGCGGGTACTGGGCAGGAACTATTGGTTGGTGCCGAGTATCAGAGTACATATTAACAGACAAGAACAGCCTGGGCGGTGGAAGAATATGGGAAAGATATGAAGCCGGTGAATTGGTGGATCTCATTTCCGAGGATGCAGAAGAGAAAGCGGCAGCGGGAAAGGCACTCAGCCAGAAGGAAAGAGACCGAATATACCAGGAGGCCCGCCGCAAAGCCTGGGAGAAAGTGGCACAGATGCCATGGGAGAGGGCAATCATTGTGGATGTGACCACACTGGATGAAGATATGGAGGAGGTAAATGTCTGAGGAAGAATTTGAAGAGATATGCAATGAAGTCTTGGCCGGGCGGCCAATATACAAGAGCCTCAAATTCATAGAGAGCGGCATTCCGAGATGGAGGTTGCACATATTGGAACACAATACGGCACCAAACGGAGGAGATAGAGAGCTCCTCTGCATTGAGAGGCCAACAAAAGAGGCCGCCCTGGCAGCAGGCGGGAAAATACTAAGGGAGAGGATGCGAAAGTGAACAGACGGCAGAAAAGGAAGCAGTTCAAGAAAATCTATGGAATGACACCGGAACAGTATGAGAAATGGTATAGAGAGCACTGGCCGGAACTGATCCGGGAAGGTATGAACAATTTCTCAGAGGCACTGAAGCGAATGGGAGCAGAGGTGTCTGAGGCAATCAGAGAGATTGGAGAAAGTTGGAGAGAATACGGAAAAGAACTCAACCAGGCAATGAAGTATACGGAAACTGAGAATATGCTCAGGAGAGCCCATCAGATGCCGGAAGGAGTAGATAAGAGCCTCCTGAAGCATATTGGGATCAGGGCGGACAGAGCGGGATGGGTATATGATTTCTGGCTTGATGAAGCAAACAATGAGTATTTTGTGGAATTATTGCAGGAAGGGGTGAGTGAGTAATGGCAGGAGCGTGGATGTTGCTGAAATTTTTGGGAGTATGCTGCCTGATCGTATTGGCCGCACTGGCACTGATGATTTTGGTAGCCTGCTTTGTAGCAGTATGGAAAGCAATCACTGAGAAGAAATAAGGAGGAGAAGAGCATGGAGAAAGATATTCAGACAAATATGGAAGAACGCCAGGAAGTAATAGACGGCATGAGAAGCCTTCAGGCAGAGGTAGGAAAGAATGCCAGAGAGCATGGATGGTGGGATGGAGAGGAGAGAACCTTTGGAGAGCTGATTGCACTGGCTCACAGCGAGCTCTCAGAGGCCCTGGAAGAGTACAGAGCAGGCCATAAGCCGACAGAGACCTACTACAGAGAGCAGGATGGAAAAATGGAGGGCATACCGGCGGAACTTGCGGATGTTGTGATCCGCCTCATGGATATGTGCGATCATTATGGAATTGACCTGGCAGCAGCCGTTGTGGAAAAACATGAATTTAACAAGAGCAGACCATACAGACACGGAGGGAAGGTGATATAGTGGCAAGCCTAACACTGGAAACAAAGAAAGACATTTTGAGAGATTTTCTCCTGGAAGCTGCGGATGATGATTTTCTGAAATGGCTTGAAGGAAATGGATATTTCACGGCTCCGGCATCAAAGAGCCATCATGGATCAGAGGAGGGTGCCCTTTATGAACACTCTCTTCAGGTGGCGTATGAGCTCATCAACCTCACAGAGAAATTGGGGCTGAAGTGGCAGAGAAAGAACAGCCCACAAATTATAGGAATGCTGCATGATGTGTGCAAAATGGATGATTACCTGATCAGGGAGGAAGTAATTGGTGCAACGATAGACGGCGGCAAGATCTACGGCAATCCTCAGGTGGAATGGAACAAAGAAAGAATATGGCCGGGACACGGAGAAAAGAGCCTGATCATGCTGATGGGGCACATCAACCTCACGGAAGAGGAGAAAATGTGCATCAGGTATCACATGGGATCCTTCACAGACAGCAAAGAGTGGGAGTTTTATTCCAGGGCCGTGAAAATATATCCGAATGTGCTTTATACGCACATGGCAGATATGATTGCATCACAGATAAAAGGAGTATAAGAAGATGAACAGTTGTGATTTTATAGGCCGGCTCACCAGGGATCCCGAGATTAGGTATTCCCAGGGAGAAAAGCCGGTATGTATAGCCAGGTTTACCCTGGCAGTGGATAAACCGAAGGGAGATGGAGCATTTTATCTCACATTCAAGGCATTAGGAGCCAGGGGAGAATTTGCTGAGAAGCACCTGAGAAAAGGGCAACAGATAGGAGTGCATTCAAGAGCAGAATCCGGCTCATATGAAAAGGATGGAAGCAAGGTATATTTCACAGAGTTTTTAGTGGAAGGCTTCACATTCTGCGGAAAGAAAGAAGGGAACGGAAGTGCCGGCCCGGCAGCAGGAGATAGCTTCATGGATATTCCTGAGGGCTATGATGAGGAGCTGCCATTCAATTAGGAGGTGCAGAAGGTGACAAAGGAAGATTTGGAACAATTACACGATCTCAGGAAAGAGATCACTGAGCTTGAATATAAGATTGCCAGGTTGAGCAGCAGGGGCAGCAGGATTGTATCTGATAAGGTGCAGGCATCATCCAAGGAATTTCCGTATGTGCAAACCACAGTGAAGATTGAAGGCATTGATTTTGCAGGAGATCAGAAAAGCAGAAGGCAGCTCCGGCAGAAGAGGATCCTCCTTCAACAGAGGAAGGAGCAGGCTGAGGCATTAGAGCTCAGAATAACTATGTACATCAATTCCATTCCTGACAGCAAAATCAGGAGAATCATAGAATATAAATACATAGAGGGATATACCTGGGAGAAGATTGGAAGAATTTTCCATTGTGACCGGACAACAGCGGAGAAAAAGGTATCAAATTACCTAAAGGAACACCCTGAAGGGTAGAATCCGAAAAGTTTCCCACATTTCCCATTTTTTTATGGTATATTAGTATCAGGTGAAAATTTGTTGGCTTATCCCCTTATGAATTGAATCCTGATGAGAGGCATCATGCAAAAGCATGGTGCCTTTTCATGTTGAGAAGGAGGATGAGAGATGAATAATATTCAAACAAAGATCAACAAGCTCCTGATGGCCCTGAGGCTGAAGGGGATTGTATACAAGATAAACACTGCACAATATTACTCTGAGAAGAGGGATAGAATATGCCAAAAGATGATTTTGTGGGAAGAGCACCCAAACAGAGATGGTGAAGTGTTTTATAGCAAGGTTGAGCTGCTGAAATACCTGGCAGATCGGTGGAAGGAAGTGAATGAGCATGGAAAAGCCGAGGATGGATGAGTTGGACAAGCTGATGAGTGAAAAACAAAAGGCATTCTGTGATCATTACATAACCACACTGAATGCCACAGAGGCCGCAAAGTTGGCCGGTTATTCTGAAAAATCAGCAAGAGCCATGGGAAGTGAGAACCTGACAAAACCATACATAAAAGAATATATAGATTTGCGGCTTGCAGAACTGGAAGAAAGCAGGGTGGCAGATGCCACAGAAGTGCTGCAATATCTCACAAGGGTGATGAGAGGAGAGGAAAAGGATCAATTTGATATGGATGCCTCCCTTCAGGATCGAACCAGGGCAGCAGAGCTCCTGGGCAAGAGATACCGGTTATTTATTGATAAGCAGGAAATTGATGCAAAAGTGGAGCCGATCACCATTGTGAATGACATTCCAAGGAGATTAGATGGAGGTTAGGCTCACAGATCTGATTGCTCCGCAATTTTATGATATTCATTGGGATATTTTAGAGGGAAAACATACCCACTACAAACTGTATGGCGGCAGAGGATCCACAAAATCCTCATTTGTAAGCATTGAGATCATCATGGGAATGATGCAGGATCCCAATGCAAATGCAGCCTGCTTCAGGAAGGTTGGAAACACCCTGGCAGAAAGTGTATATGAGCAGCTCCTTTGGGCCATTGATGCCCTGGGAGTTGGGCACCTATGGAAGCAGAGTGTATCACCGCTGAGGCTGACATACAAACCAACCGGCCAAAGGATTGTATTCAGAGGGTGTGATGATCCGAATAAATCAAAATCAATCAAGCTGAGGCATGGCTATTTCAAATATATTTGGTACGAAGAGAGAGCAGAATTTGAAGGGGATGAGGATGAGCGAAAGATCAACCAATCCCTGATGCGTGGTGGAGATAAATATGTGGTGTTCTACACCTGGAACCCACCAAAGAGCCTGAATTCCTGGGTGAATCAGGATGTTCTTCAGGTGAGAGATGATACACTGTGCAGCCACTCCACCTATTTGACGGTGCCGAGGGAGTGGCTTGGAGAACAGTTCTTCATAGAGGCAGAGGAACTGAAGAAAAGAAAGAGGCTTGCATACCGGCATGAATACCTGGGTGAGGCAATAGGCACCGGCGGCAAAGTATTTGATAATGTGATCCTGAGAGAGATCACAGATGAGGAGATTGCAATATTTGACAAAATCAAGCAGGGGCTTGACTTTGGATTTGCTGCGGATCCTCTGGCATTTGAGAGAATGCACCTGAATAAAAAACAAAGGCGGCTGTATATTTTTGCCGAGATTTACCAGGTAAACCTTAAAACCAGGAAGGCAGTGGAGGAGATCCGAAAGCTGAACCCTGAGAATCGCATAATAACAGCCGATAGTGAAGAGCCACGCTCCATTGCAGCAATGAATGAGTTGGGGCTCAGAGTATATGGAGCAAAGAAAGGCCCTGGTTCAGTAGATTTTGGAATGGCTTATCTGAGTGATGATCTGGATGAGATCATCATTGATCCGGTACGCTGTCCGAATGCGGCCAGGGAATTTTCAACCTATGAGCTTGAAAGGGATAAAAACGGCAATTTCAAAGGATCGTACCCGGACAAGGACAACCACAGCATAGACGCAACCAGATATGCCTTGGAGGATGAGATGGTGAACAAGAAAGCAAAGATCAGGAACAAAGCAAAGAGGGGCCTGAGGTAAAGGAGGGAGAAAAGTGTATAGGTTTTCATACCCGGCAGAGAAATTTGACGAGCGGAACCTGGACAAGAATGTGATCCTCACTCTGGTGAGAAAGCATGAGGGAATGGTTGACCGACTTATCAAGAATAAAGCCTATTATGATGGCCACCACGCCATAGAGAACAGACAGAGAGACAAAGATGCACCGAACAACAAAATGAGCTGCAACCATGCAAAGGATATTTCCGACACGGCCACCGGATACTTCATGGGAAATACTATCACGTTCTCCAACACCGGAGATGCAGACATAGAGCCGCTACTCACGGCATTTGATGAGGCAAATGTGGATGATGTAGATGCAGATAACGCTCTGGATATGAGCATTTATGGCCTGGCCTATGAATATGTGTATGTGAAAGAGGGAGAAACAAAACCTCTCTCAAAGAATATTTCCCCGGTGTCCACATTCATTGTGGTAGATGATACGATCGAGGAGAATGAGCTCTGCGGGATCTACTACTACAGAAAAAAGAATGATGTAAATGAAACCTACATCTATGTGGCCACAGTGAGCACTGCTCATTATACCTATGTGCTCAACATAGAGAACACGGATGCAACTCAGATGGTGACGGAAGAACCGAAAGAGCATTATTTTGGAGAGCCTCAGATCATTGAATTTCTGAACAACAAGGAAGGCATAGGAGACTTTGAACAGCAGATCTCTCTCATAGATGCCTATGATACCCTGATGAGTGACCGAATCAATGACAAAGAACAGTTCATAGATGCGGTTCTGGTTCTGTATGGAGCACTCATGGGGGATGATGAGGAAGAAACCACGGAGGCCCAAAAGCAACTGAGAGAGAATAAGCTCCTGGAACTTCCGGCAGACGCAAAAGCGGAGTATTTATCAAGGCAGATGGATGAGAGCGGAGCAGAAGTTCTGAGAAAAGCCATCAAAGAGGATATTTATAATTTCAGCCATGTGCCAAACTTCATGGATGAGAATTTTGCCGGGAATGTGAGCGGCGTGGCCATGGAGTACAAGCTCCTGGGCCTGGAAATGATAACGAAAGTAAAGGAACGCCAGTACAAGAAGGGCCTGAGAAAGAGGATCCGCCTCTATTGCAATTTCCTCAAAATGAAAGCGATTCTGATGGAAGCAGGATCCATTGTGGCCACATTCAGCAGGGCACTTCCTAAAAACCTTCAGGAATTATCCCAGATTGTTCAAAGCCTGAAGGATTCCGTATCAGCCAGAACGCTTCTGAAGCTGCTTCCGTTTGTGGAAGATCCTGATTATGAAATTGAAGAGGTTGAGAAGCAGAAAGAGGAAGATGTGAGACGGCAGCAGGAACTTTTCAGCCAGGGAGCCAACACTCCTCCTGATGAAACAGAGGAAGAGGAGGATGTGATCCCGGATGATGAGGAGGAAGAGCAGAACGAACCTCCGAGGGAAGAGGACAAAGAAAAGGGCAAGGATAAGGACAAGAGGTGATATGAATGGGATACTGGGAAAACCGGCAGGCTCAGATGATGTATGAATACATGAAAGATGCTGAGGCAGTATCCCAGGAGCTTGCCGATCTGTACGCAAAGGCTTCCAGGAGCCTGAACTACAGAATTGATGAGATTTATGATAAATTCAAAGACAGACACAACCTGAGTGATGATGAGGCTGTGAAGCTCCTGAATACGCTCCGGGATAAAACAGACATTGAGGAGATGAAGAAAGCCCTGGCCAAAGATCCAAAGAATGCGGGGCTTTTGGCGGAGATGGAGAGCGGGGCATACAGAGCGAGGATTGAGAGGTTGGAACAGCTTCAGACAGAAATAGACAGAATGATGCAGGAAGTGTACAACCAGGAAAAGAAAATCACAACCAGGCATTATGCAGATCTGGCCAGTAACTCGTATTACCGTGAGATCTACAATGTGCAGAGGCAAGTTGGTTTTCAGTTTTCCTTCTCAGCAGTGGATCCAAAAGCTGTGAGCATGGTGCTCAATTCAAAATGGAGCGGTGCAAACTACTCAGAGAGAATATGGAAAAACACCCAGGGAGTTGCTGATAATGTGAAGGAGCAGATGCTTCTTGGCCTGCTCACCGGAAAGACAGAGGGTGAGATGGCCAGGGAGATTGCAAATAAATATGCAACCGGGGCATTTGAGGCCCGGAGACTGGTGAGGACAGAAAGCAACTTTGTTTCTGGACAGATGCAGCTCTCAGCCTATGAGGAATGTGGTGCGGAGCAATATGGGTTTGTGGCAGTACTGGATCTGATAACCTCAGAGATATGCAGGAGCCTGGATGGAAAAGTGTTCTATACAAAGGATGCACAGCAGGGAGTGAACATGAACCCTATGCACCCATTTTGCCGATCAACCACCATCATACACCTTGGGCCGGATGTGGCAGCAGGATTGAAGAGAAGAGCCAGGGATCCGGTAAGCGGAGAAAATAAACTGGTTCCGGCAGATATGAACTATAGGCAGTGGTATGAGAAGAATGTGGCCAACAACCCAAAGGCCCAGGCTGCTGAGAAGATGATCCTGAATAAGAGCTCAGATCAGAGGCAATGGGAAAAATACAAGAATGTGATAGGCCAGAAGGCGGGCAAAAGCCTTGCGGCATTTCAGGATATAAAGTATAATGAACCTGAGAAGTGGCAGCAGATCACAACAAGGTACAAAGATACCAAACTGAGCGAAAAGCTGAGATCTGATAAAACCAATAAAACAATCCTCTCAGGCAAGCAGGGGAAGCACCTGATGAGCCATAACAACTATACAGAAGGCAGGAGCTATCTCTATATCACGGAGCAGCAGGCCCAGGAACTTGTGAACCAATACGCAGGAACCGGAAGGATCATCCGCTCCAACAGTGATGGGAAGTGGCGAAACAAAGAGAAGATTGTGGTAGATCATAATATAGGGCGGTACATCAATAAATTTGATGGAACCGAGGAGGACACAAACGCCTTTATGATTTCATACTCAAAGGGAGGCGTACATATTATACCGGCAAGGAGGGAATAGGCCATGATAATCAAAAGTGAATATATGGGCAAGAGGGTGAAGATTCTCACAGCGGATGGCCAGGAATACTCCGGGAAGGTTGTGGAGATGGAAGGGCCTGAAACTACAGAAAGCGGTGAGCCTGAAATTGGGATCAACTATGCAGGAGGGATCCGGATGTTTGCGGAGAGCGAACTGGACGGAATAGAACTCCCGAAGAAATAACTGAATAATATAAACGGCAGCAAGAGCTATGTGGAAACACATGGCTCTTTTTATATGCAAATTTTGAAGAGAGGAGGATCAGAGCATGAATTTCGGAGAGGCACTGGAAGCCATGAAAGGCGGAAGGAAAGTGGCGAGAGCAGGATGGAATGGCAAAAGCCAGTACATTGAGATTGCAACCAATATCAGCTATGTGAACGCATCCGGGCAGATTGTGAATTGCGAGCATGATGCCATTGGCAACAAAGCCATTGCATTTGTGGGCACATCTGGAGTGCAGATGGGATGGTTGGCATCTCAGGCTGATATGCTTGCAGAGGATTGGCTTGTTGTGGCATAGGAAGGCGGTGATCCTTTTATCTCCCCGGCTGAGGGTTAGAAAGTCGGCCAGAAGGCAGCAGGACGGCCTAAAACAATACCGGCTGCATAAATCAACCAGAAAGTGAATCTGTGGGGCCTATGGGGCAATGCAGGGGCATAGAGGAGGACAATATGAAGTATATGAACAATCATTATGGTGTAAGCAGAGTATTTGGAAACGCTCATTTCAAGATGCCGGTAGATATTGACGGCGGAGAAGGAGGAGCGGGCGGCGGTGGAGCCGGTGGCAGCGGTGCCTCAGGAGATGCCGGAGCTGATGGAAAAGACGGAGCAGGAGATGGAGGAAAGACCGGAGAAGGAGATCAGGGTGTGAGCTTTGATGATTTTCTGAAAAATCCGAAAAATCAGGCTGAGTTTGACCGAAGAATAGCAAAGGCTCTGGAAACCAACAAAACCAAACTTCAGGCGGATTTTGCCGTTCAGTTAGAGAATGAGAGAACTGAAGCTGAGAAAATGGCAAAAATGAACGCCGATCAGAAAGCCCAGTATGCAAGGGAAAAGAAGGAGAAGGAATTGACCGACAGAGAGACGGCAATTACCAAAAGAGAACTGAAAGCAACGGCCATTGAGCAGCTTGCAGAGAAAAACCTTCCTACTTCTCTGGCAGAGGTGCTGAACTATGCAAGTGCTGAGGAATGCAAGGCCTCCATTGAGGCTGTGGGAAAGGCATTCCAGGAAGCGGTAGAAAAGGCAGTGGAAACACGCCTTGCAGGCGGAAAACCGCCGAAGAAAGCTCCGGATGGCAATGAGGCCACATTGGAGCAGCAGATCATGAAAGCAATGAAAGGAGAATAACGAACAATGGCTATTAACACATTAGCAACAGCAACAATTTTTCAGACCACCTTGGATCAGATTGCGGTTCAGGAGGCTAAAACCGGATGGATGGATGCAAATTCCGGCCAGGTAGTATATAACGGCGGTGCGGAGGTAAAGGTTCCGAAGATCTCCCTGGATGGCCTGGCAGACTATGACAGAGACAACGGATACACTCAGGGAAGCGTAACATTGGAGTATGAAACCCTGAAAATGACGCAGGACAGAGGCAGAAAGTTCCAGTTAGATGCCATGGATGTGAATGAAAATAATTTTGTGACCACAGCGGCAACTACCATGGGAGAGTTCCAGAGAGTTCATGTGATCCCGGAGATTGATGCGTACCGCCTGAGCAAACTTGGCACCCTGGCCATTGCAAAGGGAAATGTAGAGTATGGATACACTCCGGCAAAGGGCACCATGCTTCAGAAGATCAAGAAGGCCAGAGCAGCACTCAGAAAGAAGGGCTTTGTTGGCCAGATCATGATCCACATCATCTCTGATGCCCTTATGGAGTTAGAGCTTGAACTGGCAGCTCAGCTCAGAGCGGCAACATTTAAGCAGGGAGGAATTGATACAACGGTTCCGGCAATCGACACAGACACCCTGCTCATTGAGACTGCGGATGATCGTATGCACACTGCCATCACCATGTATGATGGAAAAACAAGTACCCAGGAAAAAGGCGGCTTTGTACCGGCAGGAAAGCAGATGAATTTCATTGCCATTGGTCGCACTGTGCCGATTGCAGTAACTAAGCAGGACAAGATGAAGATCTTCACACCTGATCAGAACCAGGATGCAGACGCATGGAAGATGAACTATAGAAGATTCCATGATGTGTGGACAATGGACAACAAGCAGGAATTTGTATATGCAAATGTGAAGGATGCAGAGTAAAAAGGAGGGCATGACACATGAGAGCCATGATCAAGGATAATGTGATCCGAAACGTGCCGGATGGCATGGTAGCAAAAAGAACTGCCGAAGGATACAAATTCATGGATGAACCTTCTCAGGTGCCTCAGAATGCTTCAGAAACAGCACAGCCTCAGAATGATACCAATGGAGCCGTGAAAGCGGTTCCTGAGGGCACTGAGGAGCCTCGGGAAGGCACTGGCGAAGTGCAGCAGGAAAAGAAATATGACTGGCAGGAACTTCCCTCTGAAAAAGAGAAGAAAGCAGCACTGAGCAAACTGAAGGTTGAGGAACTGAGAGAGATTGCAAAAGAAATAAAGATCCAGGGGTACAACAATATGAACAAAGATACCCTTGTAGCAACCATCCTGAACCATTAAGCCGGAGGTGATACAGTGACAGATCTGGAAATGCTGAAGAAACTGACAGGAGAAGATGATGAGGAACTGCTCACTCTTCTGCTTCAGATGTCGGAAGAGAAAACCCTGGCACTGGCAAATAGAACCAGGATGATCTACCCACTGCGGCCTGCGGTGCGTGACTGGGCTGTAGTAGCATACAACCGCCTGGGAACCGAGGGAGAAACAAGCAGGAGTGAGGGAGGAATTTCTTCAGCTTTTGCAGATATTCCTGAAGATATTAGCCAGGCAATCAAGAACTATAGACTGGGGAGGGTGAGAGGCCGTGCGTATGAGAAAAAGCCTGATGAAGAAATACCATCTGAGAAAGAGGGTTCCTAAGAAGGACAAAGAGGGCGGAAGCATAACGGAATATGCAGAGGCAGTGGAGATCAAGGCAACGATCTGGCCCGCAAGCGGAAGAGTGCAGGCTGAAATGTACGGAGAAAGGCTCACATACATCAAAAACATGGAGTATGAGGGCAATGAGACCATGCAGGAAGGTGATGGCATTTGTGTATTTGTGGGGCCGGAAAGTACGCCGGACTATAAGATTATCTCAATCAAACCTGAATACAGCCCAAAGTTGATGGAATTGGAGAAGATTTGAAATGGCAGTAAACGGTGTGGAAAGCCTGATGAGAAAATTCAATGAGCTTGGCACCATGGAACCGGTTGTGAAAAGTGCCGTGAGGAAGCAGGCTGAGGTTGTCCGGGGCGTGGCCGTTAAGCTGTGCCCGGTGTACTCACCGAGAGGAGAACCCATTCCTGGAACATCACCAGGAGAGCTGAGGGGCAGCATTCACACGAAGGTAGAGCAGGATGCAGAGAAAACAGTGGGGTGCGTATATACGAACAAAGAATATGCAGCCTATGTGGAATTTGGAACTGGCCCGGTAGGGCAAGCGAATCATGCAGGAATATCACCTGCCATCCCGGTGGCGTACCGGCAGGATGGATGGGTATGGCGGGATGAAAATGGCGGATTCCATGCAACACAAGGGCAGCAGGCTCAGCCATTCATGTATCCGGCCCTAAAATCAATGGAGGGCAGGGTTGTGAGCGGTATTGCAGCGGATCTGCAAGCAGAAATCAAGAAAGTAGGTGGAAGCACATGATCAATGTAAAAGATCAGGTATATGATGCCATCAAAGGCATCACAGAGAATGTGAGTGATGGATACCCTAAGGATTGGGGGAAGCTCCCGGCCATCCAGTACACTGAGGAGGATAATTCAGTGGTTGAGTGGGTGGATGGAAGAGAAAGCAAAGCTCATCTTCTTTACAGAGTAGATATTTGGAACAATGACAGCACATCAATCACAGCATTGGAGGTTGACAAGGCAATCTCTGCCCTGGGCCTCAGAAGGAGTGCGTGTGGCGATGTTGCGGATCCATCCGGCATGAAACATAAAGTGATGCGATATGAGGGCATCATTGATGTGGATACAGAGATGGTTTACAACTAAGAAACAAGGAGGAAATGCAATATGTTAGCGAATGGTGCGAAATTAGGCTACAAGAAAAAAGGAGCCACAGAGGAATACACCGATCTCACCGGGTTGAAAGAGATCCCTGAATTGGGTGATGATCCTGAAAAGGTTGAGAATACTGGCCTGGCCGACAAGGTGAAGCAGTATGAATTTGGTATTGGAGATGCCGGTGATCTTACATACAAATTCAAGTATGAGAACACCTCTGAAACCTCTCCATATAGAGTGATGAGATTGGCAGCAGCCACAAAAGAGGTGCTCTCTTTCCGTGAAACTCTCCCGGATGGCACGAAGTATGAATATGATGCCCAGGTATCTGTGAAGAGATCCGGTGGCGGTGTGAATGGAGTTATGGAGTGGGATCTCAATATGGCCCTTCAGGGCGAAATCACAGTAACAGATCCGGCAGCCTAAGAACAACAATGAACCAATAGGAGGATAAGAATATGGGATTTTTTGGCAACAATAAAGATGCAGCTATGGATGCGGCAGCAGTAGCAGCAGCGAACATGGAAGAGAACCAGGAACAGCAGGAGATGGAAGCTCAGGAGGAGGCAGAAAAAGAGGAGCCTCAGAAGAGAAAGCCCTTTGCATTGTGGGAAGTAGGAGATAAAACCTACAAGCTGAAGCTGAAAACTCCGGCAATCGTGGAGTTGGAACAGAAGTATAAAACCAACCTGATGAACATTATGGGATCGGGCCAGGGTGGAATGCCTGCTCTTTCTGTGATGTTGGATGTTGCTCATGCAGCCATGAAGGATTGGCAGCATGGAATCACCAAGAATGAAGTGCAGAACCTTTTCACAAAGTATGTTGAGGAAGGAGGCTCTCAGTTGTCATTTTATATGACAGTATACATGGAGATCTTCACAGTGAGCGGTTTTTTCTCCGTAAATCTGAGCAATCAGATGAGTGGAGCACTTCAGGAAGCGAAGGAAGAAACCCTCTAAAAGAGGCTGAAACAGTGACAGAGATCATATATGGGCTGTATCCGGTGTTTTTGGATGCCGGGTATAGCCCTTCTCTGTTTTGGGAGAGCAGCATTGATGAGATCAATGATTTGCTTGAAAGCTATGCCCGGAGGATGGAAAGAGATGCCAAACGAAGAGAGGCAGAGCTGAAGGATGAGATCATGGTTTTATTCAACCAGGCTCTTCAGATCGGGAATGTGGTTGGCAGAATGATGGATAAAAACAATCCGATCAAGACACCAAAAGAATACTACCCGGAATTATTTGGAAGCAAAGAAAACACAAATTTCACCGAGCAGGAGGCAAAAGGGGATGAGCACCAACTCAGCCCGGAGATGGAATTGCACAAGGCAAGAATGGATGATTTCATCTTTAGGCACAACATGGCCATGAGAATGGCCAAGGAGCGAGGTGAAAGCAGTGGAAGGAATGACGTTGGAGAAGCTGCAAGTAATCATAGAGGCCCAAACTAAAGCCTATTATGAAGAGCTGAAGAAGGTGCAGCAGCAGACGAAATCAGCCACAAGTGCAGTGGAAGCCCAAATGAACAAAATAAAAAATGCATTCAGCAAGATTGGAAAAGCGGTGGGCCTGGCTCTTTCCGTAACTGCAATCATCAGCTTTGGAAAGAGCTGCATTGAGTTAGGATCAGACCTGGCCGAAGTGCAGAATGTGGTGGATGTCACCTTTGGGGCAATGTCGGAAACCATAAACCGATTTGCAAGGGATGCATTGGAAGAATTTGGCCTCAGTGAAACGAGTGCCAAAAGGTACACATCAACAATGGGAGCCATGTTGAAATCCATGGGATTCACAACCCAGGCGGCTGCTGATATGTCAATGGAAATGACCGGATTGGCAGCAGATATGGCTTCATTTTATAACCTGGATCCAGAAACCGCATTTGAGAAAATCAGATCCGGGATCTCCGGGGAAACAGAACCGCTGAAGCAGTTGGGCATCAATATGAGTGTGGCCAATTTGGAAGCCTTTGCACTCAGCCAGGGAATAACCAAGGCATACAATGCCATGACACAGCAGGAGCAGGCAATGCTCCGGTATAATTACCTGATGCAGGCAACAGCAGATGCTCAGGGAGATTTTGCAAGAACTTCAGATAGTTGGGCAAACCAGGTGAGAGTGCTCACAGAGAGATTCAATGCTCTGAAGGCAGCCATTGGGCAGGGCCTCATTGCAGTACTCACACCGGTGATCAAAGTGCTCAATCAGTTATTGGCAAAGATCCTGACAGTAACAGATGCCTTCAGCAATTTCATTGCCAAGATAACCGGAAAGAACACCCAAACAACCACAACAGTGAGCGGCATTGGAGATGCAGCAGATTCAGCAGCAAGCTCCATGGGTGATGTTGGAGATGCGACAGATGCAGCCGGGCAATCGGCAAAGAAGGCAGCAAAGGAGTATGGCGGCCTTCTGTCAATGGATGAAGTGCACTCTCTCACAAAAAACGAGGGAAGCGATTCAGGAGGATCCGGCAGTGGAGGCGGTGCTTCAGGCGGTGGCCTGAGTGAGAATATTGTGGATGCAGCCACAGAAACAGATGATACCCTAAATCCTGCATTAGATAAGCTGATCACAAAGCTGAAGGAATTGCAGGATATTTTCAAGGCAGGATTCAAGGCCGGCCTGGGTGATGTGGATCTGAGCGGCATCACAAAAGCTGTGGATGGCATTAAAACAAGCCTAAAGAATATCTTCACAGCACCGGAGGCGCTTCAGGCGGCCAATAATTTTGCCAACACCCTGGCATATTCGTTGGGGCAGCAGGCAGGAGCGGTGGCCAGTGTGGGCATCACGATAGCAACAAATTTATTGGGTGGAATTGATAAGTACCTGGCAGATAATCAGGGCCGGATCAAGCAATTCATTGTAAATATGTTTGATATAGGCTCAGACATAGCCACGATTAAAGGAAATTTTGCCCAGGCGGCAGCCGATATCTTCTCAGTATTTGGGGGAGAGAATGGGCAGCAAGTAACAACAAACATCATTGGCGTCTTTTCTGATGCAGCTATGGGGGTATATGAACTCTCAGCGAAGTTGGGAAGGGATGTGTTGGATTGCTTAACAAGGCCATTCATTGATAATCAGGGCAGTTTTAAAACAGCCATTGATGGGCTTTTAGGTGTGGCGGCTGGAGCCCTGGGAAATATCAAGCAAGTGGTGGATGATACAGTGGGAAAAGCCGGGGAGATCTATGATGAACACCTGGCACCAATGTTCAACTCACTGGCAGCAGGCCTCAGCAGCATCACCGGCACAATACTGGATGCATACAACACATATATTCTCCCGGTATTAGAAGGGCTTCAGCAGAAGGTTGAGCCGCTCATTGATGAGCATATTCAGCCTGCAATCAATAAGGGCCTGGAACTCATTGGCAAGATAGCTGATGCGGTAAAAGATATTTGGGAGCAAACCCTGGTGCCTTTTATAAACTGGTTTATTGCCAATATAGCACCATACATTGCAGCGGCTTTGGATAAAGTGGGAAGTGTATTCCTCACAGTGGCCGGAGTGATTGCGGATGTGGTGGGCAGTGTTTATGATGCCCTGGGTGGCCTAATCGACTTCATAGCCGGAGTTTTCACCGGTGATTGGGAGAGAGCATGGGAAGGCATAAAAACCTTCTTCTCAGGCATTTGGGAAGCAATAAAGAGCATTGTGAGTGCTGTGTGGAATGCGATCAAGTCCATAGTATCAGCGGCAATCGGAGTGGTATCTTCAGTGATTAGCACTGTTTTGAATACCATCAAGACGATTTTCAGCACAATATGGAATTCGATCAAAACCACTGTCAACACTGTGTGGAATGCCATTAAGAGCACGATCAGCACAGCTCTGAGCAGCATCAAAACGAATTGGAGCAATGTGTGGACTAATATGAAAACCACTGTGGTGAATATCTTCAACGGAATTTGGAGCTCCATAAAAGGGGTGATCAACTCCATTATTGGCGGCATAGAGAGCATGGCCAATGCAGTGATCAAAGGCATCAACAGCATGATCAAGGCATTGAACAACCTGAGCTTTGATGTGCCGGATTGGGTGCCGGAGATCGGAGGCAAAACCTTTGGATTCAACATACCAACACTCAGCACCATTTCCATACCAAGACTTGCAACCGGTGGTGTGGTTGACCAGGCAACAGTGGCCATGATCGGTGAAGCCGGCCAGGAGGCTGTGGTGCCTTTGGAGAACAACACTGGATGGATGGATAAAATTGCAGCACGAATTGGAGAGATTATTTCTGTAAATCTCCGGGCTATTGTTGGAGAAATGGATGGCGGTGATGAGTGGCAAACCATTCACACAGTTGTGAAACTTGACAGCAAAACCCTGGTTGAGCAGGAAGATAAGTACAGAAGGAGAAAAGGCTATCAAATGGCCAATGCATAAGGAGGGAGAAACATGACAGGAAAATATAACAATATTCTGATTGTCGGTGGAGTATCCCTCCCCGATCCTTCAGAAATGACAATCTTAGACTATGATATTTCAGAGAGTGATAGAAATGCCAATGGCAAAATGGTATCTCAGATCATCCGGGAGGATGTTCACAAAATAGAGTGCAAATGGGCAATGCTGAGGCCGGATGATTATATGGCCATCAGGAGAGCCATCAAAAAGAAGTTTGGGCTCAGTGTGAAGTTTTTCATCCCGGTACAGAACGAAGAGGGAGAGCTTGAAATGTATGCCGGTGATAGAAAAACACCTATATACACCTATGTGGATGGGGTGCCGGTGTATAAAGATTTTACCCTCAATTTTATTGAAATGTAGGTGAGGAAAGATGCAGTATGTGAGCAGCGAATACAAGGCGGCCATGAAGCAGGCAGCCAGGAATAAATCATATATGAGAATAAGCCTGGGCCTGATCAACCAGGCAGCCCAAACAGCAGCAGAAGTGCAGAGCGGAGGCTTCACCTATTTCTCAGACCTGATCAAACCGCTGAGCAGCGAATCTGTGAGCAAAGTGTATGCCACATTTGAGAATGATTTTTCCAAGGTGGATCGGAGTATGTACTTCCTGCCAAGGGAGGGCTCAGGAAAGAGCTTTTATAACTCCGGCATCATCACAGAGGAGCTGTGCGGTCAGGGGGGGCAGCCTGCTGTGCTGATCGAATTTAACACAGCGGATCCGGTGGATATAAAGGGCCTCACCCTGGAATTTGGGGATGCATACCCGGTGAAGTTTATGGTGCAGACGGACGAGGGAGAATTTGAGTATGAGAATGGATCCTCTTCATTCAAAACAGAGGAAACCTTCAACAATACAACCTTTATGCGGATAGTACCAACAGAGATGAAGAATGGGATTGCCCGATTCAGGATATACAATATCACCTTTGGGATCGGCATCACATTTGAGAATGAAAAGATTGTGAGTGCGGAGCTGAAGAGCACCCTCTCACCAATATCAGAAAGCCTGCCAAGCATTGATTTTAATGTAACCATAGAGAATATGGATAAGTATTACAATGTGGATAATGATGATAGTGCCATCAACTACATGGAAACCGGGCAGGAGATGGAAGTGTATTATGGATACACCCTGAACAATGGCAGCATTGAATGGGTAAAAGGTGCCACACTGTATATGCAGGAGTGGAGTGCAGATGATAAACTGGCCAAATTTGGTGCGGTGGATCTGTTTGAATATATGCAGGATGATTATAAAAGGGGCCAATACCGGCCCGAAGGCATCACCCTCTATGATTTGGCTGTGGATGTGTTCGCAGATGCAGGAATCAGTGAGGATGCATATTGGATTGATCCATACCTGAAGAAGGTGGTGGTATATAACCCACTGCCAATGGTGAAGCACAAGGAATGCCTTCAGCTCATTGCCAATGCAGGCAGAAGTGTGGTGATGCAGAACAGAGATGGCATCATCGTGCTGAAATCATCATTTGAGCCTGAGAAGGCTGTGGAAGCCAACCAGGTGGCCGAATATGGGGATGTGCAGTGCCTCCTTCAGGAGGAAGCATATTCTGAGTATGCGGCATTTGAAGAGGACTATGCCCAGGTGGGCGGTGGCCAATATTTCATGCCGAGAGGCAGCAACTATATGCAAGTGGGGTATGTGAGCGAATCCATCAGTGATGCAGAGGGATATTTTGAAGAAAATCCCATCATCACCCTGAGCATGGAGAGTGCATATACCTTTTACAATTTAACCCTGCTTTTTGGAAGCATTCAGCCGGTGGAGTTTGTGATCACAACCTACAACAACGGAACCAAGCTGAAGAGCTTCAAGAGCAAGAGCATCACAGAGCGAACAGTGGTGAGCTATGATTTTATAGACACCGACAAAATCACCATTGAATTCACGAAGGCCAAGCCCAACAACAGAATCCACCTGAGGAGGATCATATTTGGTGAAGAAACAGATTATGAGCTCACATATGACGATCTGACAGCAACACCGAATGGAATCAAGTTGGAAAAAGTGAAGGAGCTGAGGCTGATCCGCACCATTTACGCAAAAGGAACAGAGCTGAAGGATCTCACAAGTGATGAAACAGTGTTGGCAGCAGGCCAGGAGGCAGAATTTGAGATTGATTTTGGCAATGCTGTGCATGGGCTCTCTGTGGTATGCCTGATTGATGATGTGGCCAAGGATTTTGGTGCAGTAATCATTGATAGCAGCTCATATTGGTGCCGGATCAGGATCACAAAACCTCCGGCAGTAGATACAAAGGTGGTGCTCACAGTTAGAGGCTATGAGTACAACATCAGCACCTCTCAGGAGGTGACAAAGCTCAACAATACCGGAAGCATCCAAACATGGAACAATCCGCTGATCAGCTCAGCAGAGGATGCCAGGGCATTGGTGGAATGGGTTGGAGAGTATTACAAGGGCGGCAATCAGTATGAGCTCAAATACAGAGGAGATCCCATCCTGGATTGTAATGATCTCACCTATTTTGAGAGCCAGTATGTGGCAGATCTGATTGTGAGATTGGAAGAGGTGGGCCTGAATTTTGCAGGAAGCCTGAGCGGAACATTGGTGGCAAGGAGGAAAATATAATGCAATGGATTGAACCCAAAACAGATTGGGCAACCCGAAGGGATGAAAATGGGAAGTATGCCGGTGATTATTTCAACATTGTGGACTATAACCGCATAAAGAACAATATTGAATTCCTGGGAGCGGTGGCCCGGCAGTTTTGGCCGGTATTTGTGAGAGCCATGCCGGATCGAAACTATGAAGAGTATCCCTATGCGGATGAAATCAACACCCTGGCAGATAACCTGGAAGCAATCAATGCCTTTGTGGGCTGCGAGATTGGGCAGAAAACAGTGTATTCAGATAATGGTGCATTTATTGGATATGAGGATCTGAACCGCCTGGAATCGGCCTGCCTGAAGCTCTATGAGACAATGTGGAACCTTTACACAAGGCCGGTGAAGCTGCCAATTAGATTGGGCTCTCAGTATTATGCACTGAAAAATCCGAGGATTCCACCGAAAAAAACCAGGCTGCCTCTCCGGTTGGGCATCCGCTTTGGTGGCACATACTATCCGCATGAGATGCCAAGCATTCCTCATGTGGAAACGAAACATAAGAAACTGCCAATGAGATAGGGATCTGAGTATTTCCCATTCAAGAAATAGGAGGAAAAGTGAAATGTCAATATTGAAAACAGATTATAAGGATGATGTGATCAATACCGAGCTTGCCGCTGATCGTAAATTTGGAGAAGTGGCCAACGAGGATGGCACATTTAGTTACAATGATGTGACACCATACACCCAGGAAGGTGATGAGTATGGTGCAAAAGAGATCAACCATGAGAATATGCATACCAACTATGCTATTGAGGCAGCGGATCACACCTATCAGGGAGCGAATCTCACTGTGAGATTCGCTGAGGAAATTACAAGATATGCAAACCCATGGAGATGGATCAAGGCCCGAATTGCAGCAGCGAACTTTGATGGCCTGCATATCGGTGACTATATCCCGATCTATATGGGAAATTATCTGATCAAAATGCAGATTGCCGGTATGGATACATACTACAAGACCACAGGACAGCAGTTAGGGCACCATATTGACTGGATTTCAAAAGATTGTTACCCGGACACAGTAAAGTGGTTTACTTCAAACAACAACAACGGAACCTCAACGGATCCGGCACCATACATGAAATCCACAGTAAAATCATTCCTGGATGGATTGGTGGCGAAACTTCCGGCAGAAGTGCAGGAAGTAATCAGCTCCAAGAGATTCCTTTTGGAGAGCAGATATTCTGCTTCAGGAACACTCACAGATTCAACCGGATGGGCATGGGGAGATTTGGGCAAATTATGGATCCCTTCAGAGTATGAAGTGTTTGGATCCATAATTTGGGCAACAAAGCCTCATGGATCCGGCCAGGCTGTGCAGTATCCTATTTTTGCAAATAACTGGCTCAACCGCATCAAAGGGGCCGGTAACGGAGGAAGCCGGGTCAACTGGGGGCTCTTGTCTGTGTGCGGCGGCAACTCTACCCATGCCTGCCATGTCGGCAGCGATGGCGCTGCCAACTGCAGCAGCTGCTCCTTTATTTTTCGGGTGCCGGTCTGCTTCCGGATCACAGAATAATCAACCACAATCCCACCCCATCC
The DNA here is from genome assembly GCA_934433135.1 of uncultured Acetatifactor sp. Classification (GTDB taxonomy): domain Bacteria; phylum Bacillota; class Clostridia; order Lachnospirales; family Lachnospiraceae; genus Acetatifactor. The sequence goes on from CAKRZO010000020.1 coordinate 48,973, forward strand.
CAGGGGTGGGATACTTTATGCAGAAAATGAGGTGAAAAAATGAGCGTACTTTCCAGGCTAAGAGGGCAATCACAGATGGAAGTATTTCAGTTAGCGGAGGAAATAAGAACTGAGGCCACAAGGCTTGTGTGGAATACCAATGTGGTGCCAAAAGGTTGGAGAGATATATTTGCAAAACCAATGTGCAAGCTATGCCAAGAGCTCCATCACCATATCAGAGAAGCTAATTCCATCAGATGCTATACAGAGGAAAAGGTGAGAATCAGGAAAGAAGAGGTACAGAAGGCAATAGGAGTGCTGAGGGATATGTATGATCTCATCAATTACATTGCCACAACCCTTCCGGTGGATTGGAATAAATTTGATAAAATGCTCACTTTGATGCTGAAGGAAGAGAAAAAGCTGAAGAAAATACTGGAAGAAATCAGAGGAATATATGCATCATTGGGCATCAGGCTCAATGAGAAGAAAACCAAGATTGTGAAACTTAGCAGAGGATTCACATTCCTCAAAACCCATTTCATTCTCACCGATACTGGCAAAGTTGTGAAAAGAATTTGCCGGGAATCAGTGACCAGGGAGAGGAGAAAACTGAAGAAATTTGCCAAACTGAATGAGCGAGGTGAAATGAGCTTTGCACAGATCAGGGAGGCATACAACTCATGGAGAGGCTATGCATCACAAAAGGATGCATACAAAACCATCAGGAATATGGATGCCCTATTTAATAGGCTATTCATAAAAAAATGGGTATATATCCCACAAGAAGCCTAAAAGGAGGAAAAGAACATGAGCAACACAACAATGACAAGAGAGCAGATTGAGGAGGAAATCAGAAACCTGGATCAGCTTATGAGAGCCAATGACTACATTGGCACCAAGATTGCAATGGGCAGAGCTACCAAGGAAGAGTATGCTGAAGAAATTGCAAAATCTGAAGAGTGGGCCGAGAGAAAGAATGAGCTTCAGGCCATGTTGGATGAGATGAATGCGGAAGAATAATTTTGTGTGCTCACATGAAGCACTGAAACACTGCAAGAGGACAATGAAAAAGTGCAGCCCGGATTGCAAGGAATATGGAAACTGTGGGGAATGTGGAAATTATCGCATTCCATATAGCCAGGATCCTTGCCGGAGCTGTGCTTTTTGCGTATTAAGGGGCCAAACAATCACCAGGAAGGAGAAAAGCAGGAGTGAGCATAGGAGAAATTATTGCAGCAGCATCAGCCGGGGTGCTTTGTTTGGGCACGTTCATTGAAGTATCCAAGATCAAGATCAACCCATGGAGCAGCCTCTTCAAATGGATTGGGAATTGCCTGATGGCTGATGTGAAAGCAGAAATCAAAGAAGTGAAGGAGGAGCAGAAGGAGCTTGCCAAGAGGCAGGATGAGCTTGCAAAGCAGAGGGCCATTGATGCAGCAGACCGGATCAAGGCAGAGATCTTCAGCTTTTACAATGAATGTCAAAAAGGGCAGCGGCACTCAGAGGCAGAATTCAATCACATCATTCAGCAGAACAAAAAGTATGAGGATCTGATCGAGGAAACCGGAGAGGAAAATGGGGTGTACACAGTAGAGTACAAGTACATCCTGGGAATCTATGAGAAATGCCAAAGAGAAAAAGATTTTTTGTAGGAGGGCGGAGAAGTGACGGAGAGAGAACTCAAAAAGCACAGAAGAAAGCTCCGGGAGATCGAAGCGGCAGGAGAGAGAAAACTCCTGAGAGATGAGCTGAAGAAGAAAAAGGCCAAGTATTGGCCCAAAAAGAAGTGGCCGAGCACAGCAAAGTTGGCCATGGCATACATATTTGCATCCTGCACAGCGGTGCAGATCTATTCCATGGCAGCCATGTGGCACTTTGCGGATCTGTCTGCATTGTACAGCCTGATCGGGGCCACAGTGGGGGAAGTGATTTCATACTGTGCGTATGCGGCGAAATCGGCCAAGGAAAACACCAAGGGAGGGATTGTGCATGATATGGCCATGAAATCCCAGGAAGGGGCCACAGAGCCCCAAGAAACAGCCTCAGAGGAGGCCAAAGGATAAGGAGGAATTGAAAGATGGATGATTTATTGTTTAACATTATCAAATTATTGGTGATTATCGTGATCACCGCCTTTATGAGATACGGAATCCCACTGGTGAAGCAGATCATTGAGAGCTCCAAGCTCAGCGGTGTGATGAAATGGGTTGGAATTGCGGTGAAAGCGGCAGAGCAGACCATCAAAGAATCCGGGGCCGGAGCTGAGAAAAAGGCCATTGTAACAAAATTACTGAAGGAGATCCTCACTGCAAAGAATATCTCCATTTCTGATGATCAGCTTGATAAATTGATTGAGGCTGCTGTGTTCGCCATGAATAACAGCAAGGAGGAATGACCATGTGGAAAGTGTTGGCCATTATCTATGCAGTAGTGGCGGCAATCGTTTTTATGTTTATGATGGTGCTTCTTTGCCAAGCATGGAAGGAAACGAGATATGAGGAGCAGATGATGGATGAATACCCGGAGAGTGCAGCCTCAGGAGTTTTAGCAATATCTGTGCTTTTTCTTACAAGCATTATCATGGCAGCACTGTGGCCATTGTGCCCGGTGATTCTGATCGGAGTGTTAGTGTTGGATAAAATTCAGAGAAAGAAAGACGAACAAAAGGAGGGATTGTGATGGCAGTATTGATTGGCCATGCAAGTATTGATGAAAATGGCAAAATCCAAGGAAGAACAGCCGGAGATCAGACCGGAAAAGAGATCTGCACAAGGAGTTGGTACAGCAAGCCATGGAATGTATACCTGGAATGCCTGGATGATACCCTGGCAGAAAAGGCAGCAACATTCATGGAGCAGATCTGTGCAGATGCAGATTTTGGATATTCTCAACCTAACAGATGGAAGGGGTACAACTCCATCATCAACAATGGCCGCAAGGTAGCAGGAGCAAAGGGTGATTTTGATTGCAGCTCCCTGGTGCTGAGCTGCTACATCCTGGCAGGGTTATCCATTGCAGCAACCGGATACACCGGCAATATGAAGAGTATCCTGGTGGGCACCGGCAAATTCAAGGCATACACTGATTCAGTACACCTCACATCAGATGCCTATGCAAAAAGAGGAGGCATATATTTGCATGAAGGCTCCCATGTGGTGATGGCACTGAGCAATGGCAAGAATGCCTCTGAGAGCTCATCAGATGGCTCAGGATCCGCTCAAACGAGTGAAGGCAATAAAAAGTATGTGGGCCAGGGAATTGGCACCGCAACAGCCAAAACAAATATGCATGTGAGGGCAGGAAGTGACACCGACAGCAAGTCCATTGGTGGAGTAACCAATGGAGCCTCTGTGGAGGTATTGGAAAAGCTCAGCAATGGATGGCTCAAAATCGTATGGCCGGGAGCTGAATGTGGTTATGCATACACAAGCAACAGATCTGGGAAGTATTATACCTATGTGGCCAATAAGGAAGCGGGATTCGGCAATGCATCCCTGAAGCCGGTGGCTGCAAAGAGTAAAGATGCATCACTGGCCGGAACATACACAACAACAGCCAACCTCAACCTGAGAGCAAAACCGGGTGTATTGAAGGCTGATAATGTGATCACTGTAATGGATAAAGGAGATAAGGTGAAAAACTATGGATACTACACCATGAAAAATGGTGTGAAGTGGTTATATGTAGCCTATGGAAATTTAACCGGATATTGCAGTGAGGAATATCTCAAAAAATAAGGAGGAAGAGAACAATGGCAGAAACAAAAGCAACAGAACAGATCAAGGTATTGGCCGGAACATTCCCGGCAGCTCATGGTGATCAGGCAAGAAAGCTGGCCGGATCCTTAAAAGAGGCAAAAATGGAAGGCTTTGCAGTGAAGCCGGCCAAAGATATGCCTGGCTATATTCAGGTGATTGCTGAATGCAAGGATAAAGAGGAAGCAGAGGCCATGATCAAGCAGGCAGCAGGCAAGAAATTCAAGCTCTGCATTGCAAAATAAGACACAAAAAAGAGGAGAGCATCAGCTCCCCTCCTGAAAATTCTGAGGTTATAGGTTGACAACATAGGCAAATGTGGTATAATCTTCAAAGAAAATGAGGTTCGGATACGGCACCGAATCCCTCATTATAAAAAAGCGGAAGGCCTTGTTTTTGCCGGGTTTTCCGTTATTTTTTTGCAACAGTTCAGTCATACATTTATGCGAACAGATTTCATGCTTGCATGAAAATCTGTTTGTGTAAATGTATGGACTTAGCGCCAAGTTTATGAGCAAAAACAGCTGCGAAGCAGCGGGGAGCGCTAAAAGCGCGGTTTTGCGAATGGCGCAGCTGAACTGTTGCGGCTTGGTCAGGCGCATATTCAGCGCGGCTGAACTGCAGCTTGGGAAAATGAGAAGTAAGGAGCAGGAGGAACAGATGATGCAGGAAAACAAGATGGGAGTTATGCCGGTTAACAGGTTGCTTTTGTCTATGTCTTTACCGATGATGATATCCATGCTGGTACAGGCTTTGTATAATATCGTAGACAGTATTTTTGTTTCACGGATTAATGAACATGCTTTGAGAGCAGTATCATTGGCATTCCCGCTGCAGAGTCTGATGATTGCCGTAGCCGTAGGGACAGGTGTAGGAATTAATGCTTTTTTATCAAAGACGCTGGGAGAAAGAGATTATGAAAGAGCGAACCGGATTGCTGTCAATGGCATTTTTATTGAAACAGTCAGCTATATTGTCTTTGCTCTGATTGGTATCTTTTTCAGCAGACCATTCTTTGCAAGTCAGACTTCCATTCCGGAGGTCCGGGAATATGGCGTAACCTATCTGACAATTTGTATGACGGCGGGCTGCGGTGTTTTTCTGCAGATTTGTTTTGAACGTCTACTTCAGTCAACCGGAAAGACTGTTTATACTATGTTTACCCAGGGTCTGGGTGCTGTGATTAATCTGATTCTGGATCCGATTTTGATTTTCGGCTATTTCGGAATGCCGGAAATGGGGGTCGCCGGTGCGGCTGCGGCAACCGTAATCGGGCAGATTGCGGCGGCGATTCTGGGAATTATCTTTAATTTCAAATACAATTCGGAAATTTGTATCCGGTTCCGGCATTTTAAACCGGATTTTAAATTGATTCTGCAGATTTATAAAGTAGGTCTTCCTTCTATTGTCGTTCAGGCAATCGGTTCCGTAATGACTTATGGGATGAATCTGATTCTGGAAGCTTTCGGTGCGGCACAGACGGTATTCGGTATTTATTTTAAGCTGCAGAGTTTCATCTTCATGCCGGTGTTCGGACTGAATAACGGTATGGTTCCGATTATTGCCTATAATTACGGAGCAGGGAAGAGGGAACGTGTAATCCATACCATTAAAAGCGCGGTAAAGTACGGTGTGGGGATTATGCTTGTAGGACTGCTTCTGATGCAGTTTTTCCCGGAACAGATGATTGGCTTTTTTAACGCGAATGAAGAATTACTGACCATAGGAGATCCGGCGCTTAGGACAATCAGTCTCAGTTTTATTTTTGCAGGTTACTGTATTGTTGTAGGGAGCGTATTTCAGGCACTGGGGAATGGGATGTACAGTATGATAGTATCAGTTGCCCGTCAGCTCTGCGTGCTGCTTCCCGCAGCATACTTACTCTCCCTTTCCGGCAACGTGGATCTGATCTGGTGGGCATTCCCGGTCGCAGAACTTATGAGCGTGGGAATGAGTACATTTTTCCTGGTGAGAATTTATAAGAAAGTCATCAGCCGTATCGGAACCGGAGTGCCGGAGGCCGAACGGACATTGGAAGAAGAATAGCTTGACAGCACACTTTTCTATTGTTATAATTTTCTATGAGAGGCATATATAAAAATGTATTGAAATGCCGCTTGGATTTATGCGGATATGGCGGAATTGGCAGACGCGATAGATTTAGGTTCTATTATCAACCGATGTGCAGGTTCAAGTCCTGTTATCCGCACGAAAAAAGACACGTTACATCACAGACGGATGAAACGTGTCTTTTTTGTTGCAAAGCGTTTTACACTGAAGTTTGCGCCATATAGGAATTGTGATACTCCTTACAATAGGTAACATCCTGTGCAAACCACTCAGGCGCCAGAAATGCTTCTGCAGCTTCTTTGCTGCCGAATTCCACTTCAGCGATAACTAAAGGTGCAAAAGGCGGATCAAAGACATCCAGCTCGATTGTCAGAGTGTAATCTTTGGGAGGTGCCGGATAGCCTTCTTTGAAATCAGGGTGAAGCAGCGGAATCAGATATCTTGTCTTGGAGATAATCGTACCGTCCGCCTTTTTACGCAGGTGATAATAAGATTCTTCCGTCAGAGGAAGATTGCTTTCTTCTCTGGCCATCATGCCCTTCCCTTTATAGGTCAGATAATAGTTCTGGTCCTCTTTGCGGATTCGGATCACGGGATCTACGCAAAGATAAGCCTGCTCGATATGATGATGAGGATAGCTCTCAAGGTTCTCCGGTAATTTTTTCAGTGTAAATTTTCTTTCAATTTCCATACATTTTCTTTCCTGGTTAAGTAATGCTTGTGATTTCGGCAACGGATATAGTATACTCCATTCGAAAATAAAAAGCAAATAGTTTGTTTTCTGCAAAAAGAGGATTGCTTTGTGTATTTCTTTTGCATTGAAAAAGTGGTAGACTACCAGAGCAAAAAGGGGAGAAAAAAGATGGAAAAGTGAAAACAGGAAGGGGAAGGAAAGCGAAGAATATGAGAAAGATACAAAGAATAACCGGTGAAAAAAACAGAAAAATCAATGCATTTGTAAGAATGTCGGCGGGAGAAAATCTGTTGATGACTTTTATGACCGTTATTACGACTGTCTTTATGGGACAGATCGGAAGCAGAGAACTTGCCGGTGTTTCCATTGCGTCCACGCTGATTAAAGTATTCCAGAATCTGACAATGTCGCTGGGGCTGGGGGCTACGGTCGGGATATCCCTGCATTCTGCCCAGAGGAAGGAAATTGTTTTTCAGGTTCTGGTGTTGGGAATTTTTTATTGCATGATAGGGATGGGTGTGATTCTTTTGTGGATGCCGGATTTGTTAAAGCTGTTGTTTGCTTCCGCAGAGCCTGCGGTCAGGGAAATTGCGGTAAGATATCTGCTTTTATTCTGCCCGTCGTTTCCTTTTATGGTGTGTGATCTTCTGCTGTCAGCCTGCCTGCGGGGAATAAAAGAGGAACGATTTCCCTTTTTGGTTACTATGGCCGGAAATGGACTGAATACGGTTCTGTGCTTTTTTTTTCTGTTCGGATTAAAAACCGGTTATTCGGGCGGAATGTATGCCTATTTGATTTCGGAAATCGTTGTGGCCGCTGTGAAAATGGTTAAAATTCTGCAGAAAAAGTCTTCGCTTTGCTTTTTCGGGCATTGCAGTCTGCAAAAAGATAGTATTCGGAAAATTTTGTCAGTGAGCCTCCCTTCTATGGCGGAGCAGTTTGTGATCCAAAATGGTTTTGTAGGCATGCAGGTTGTAACGGCTTTGCTTGGTTCGACTGTTCTTGCGGGATATCAGGTGGTAAATCAGATCCTGAATCTGATTTACGCGGTTACTAAGGGAATTGAGACGACAGAAGTTACTTTTGTAAGTCATTATGCAGCGTGCGACGATAAGAAGAATGCAAGAGAGTGTGCCTATGGTCTGACCCGGAAAACCGTATGGTGGATGCTTGCAGTCACAGTCAGCCTTTTTATTGCTGCGGACGGGGTCTGCCGGTTGTTTGCTAAAGATGCTGCTGCAGTACGGGAAGCGGCACACCTGCTGAGGTTTATGTGTATCACAATTCCTTTTACAACCTATTTTCAATGTATCCAGGGAGCTTTAAAAACCTGCAAAGATATTTATTTTGTAGCCGTTATGAATGCAGTATGCACCTGGGGGATCAAGATACCGGTGTCCTACGTTTTGATTCGTTATGGAAAGCTCGGAGCTTATGGGTTGGTTATCGGGTTCCTGGCAGACTATGTTCTCAGGGCAGTTTCCTTTTTCGGCAGAGCCCGAAAAGAAAACTGGCTGAAATAACTTGTAAAGATTTCGAAAATGTGATAGGATATCATTGTATGAGAGGATGAAGTGAAAAGCAGTCCGTACGGGCATTTTGGCTCCGGTGTTCTTTCATAACGATCAAAAAAGGTGGAATCAGAAATGAGATATGTAGAAAAAACAGCGATTTTTTTAGCAGATGGTTTTGAAGAGGTAGAGGCGCTTGCCGTAGTGGATATTTTGAGAAGAGCAGATATCGATATCTCTATGGTGTCGATTACCGGATCACTGGACGTGACAGGATCACATGGAATCACGGTAAAAGCAGATGTCCTGTTTGAAGACTATGATACAAGTGATCTGGAACTGATGATTTTGCCCGGCGGAATGCCCGGAACCAAGAATCTCGAAGCGCATGAAGGTCTGATGAAAGCACTGGATGATGTCTATGCCCGCGGAAAGTATATAGGAGCTATCTGTGCGGCACCGACGATATTGGGACATCGCGGGATGCTCAAGGGAGTCGAAGCCTGCTGTTATCCGGGCTTGGAAGGCGAGCTGAAAGGAGCCATCGTACCGGAAGAGCGTACTTTGTGTTTCAGTGACAGATTTGTCACAGCCAGTGCGATGGGGAATGCAATTCCTTTTGCATTGGATCTGGTGTCAATTGCACGCGGTGCTGAAGCAGCCAGTAAGGTTCAGGACTCCATTTTATGGTAATGGGGTTTAGCCGGTAAGGAAAGAACAGATAACAGAATGGAGAAAAGATGAGTTATCAGGATACGGCAGCCCAGATGCTGCGTTTTATAGAAGAGAGTCCGACATCCTATCAGGCAATTGCAAATCTTAAGCAGATGCTGGAAAACGAAGGATACCGGGAGTGGAAAGAGGAAGAAACCTGGGAGATAACCGGAGAAAAGTTTTATGTTGTACGCAATGATTCTTCCCTGATCGCGTTGCAGTTTCCGAAGGCCGTGTCCGGTCCGAAAGGATTTCATGTGATTGCATCACACAGTGACTCTCCTTCCTTTAAGATCAAGGAAAATCCGCAGATATCTGCAGATGGCGGATATGTAAAACTGAATACGGAAAAATACGGCGGAATGATTCTGTCAACCTGGCTGGACCGTCCTCTGTCTGTGGCGGGAAGAGTAGCTTTACAGACAGATGCCGGGATCCGGACACAGCCGGTGGATTTAAAAGAGGATTTGTGCGTAATCCCGAATCTGGCGATCCATATGAACCGGGAGATCAATAAAGGAATGGAATACAATCCCCAGGTTGATATGCTTCCCTTGTTCGGAATGGGAGAGATGTCCAAGGAAGCGTTCCTTGAAAAGGTGGCTGAGGCTGCAGGGGTAAAGGTCCGGGAGATTCTGGATTACGATTTGTTCCTTTATCTGAGAGAAAAAGGCAGATTTGTAGGTGCCGGTCAGGAATTTGTATTGTCGCCGAGACTGGACGATCTGCAGTGTGTCTATGCTTCTATGAAAGCTTTCCTCGCGGTGCAGCCGGAGGAATACATCAATGTCTGTGCTGTTTTTGACAATGAGGAAGTGGGAAGCGGAACCAGACAGGGAGCGGACTCTACTTTTTTGAGGGATACGTTGTTAAGATGCAGTGAAGCATTAGGATATTCCGGCGGAGAATTCTGCAGGCTTGTGGCAGGAAGTTTCCTGATTTCCGCAGACAATGCGCATGCGGTTCATCCGAACCATCCGGAAAAAGCGGATCCGGTGAATCGTCCCCGCATAAACGGCGGAATTGTGATTAAGTACCATGGATGTCAGAAATATACTTCAGATGCTTTTTCTGCAGGAAAGATGAAGAGCATCTGCCTTAAGGCCGGTGTGCCTTTCCAGTCCTATACCAATCGCTCGGATGTAGCAGGAGGTTCAACGCTTGGGAATATTTCCACAGCGCATGTTTCCGTTCCCAGTGTGGATATCGGTCTTCCGCAGCTGGCAATGCATTCTGCCATGGAAACGGCCGGAAGCCATGATACGGAATATGCAGTGCAGGCTTTTAAGGTGTTTTATGAGGAGTAAGCAGAGAGCATCTTTTGGCGGTATTGACTGGGAGTGCAATGAAAGTATTCACGGAAAATTTTGGCAAAGTAACTTGCATTGCTGAAACCTGCGAGAGCAGCCAGTTCAGAGATTGTCTGACTGGCTGTTTCTTTTTGCCCTAACCATTCCAAGGTCTTTTCCAGGCGGAAACGTGTCAGATATTCAAAAGGAGAAAGATTAAGGGCACGTTTGAAACATCGGCAGCATTCTTCCCGGCCTACATAAATATGGGAAGCAATATCATCCAGAGTCAGAGGATCCGCATAGTGGGAAGCAATAAATTCCATGGCATTGCTGATACGAGCACGGTCTGACAGGGAGATCGTATCATTGATTGTGGGAGAAAACGGCTGCAGGGAGATCTCAGCAGAAGGCTCGGTCAAATGAAAAGCTCCGGAATCGGAATCTGTGAACGAGGCGGATGTCCGGGCTTGGGAAGACGGATCCAAAATAGCGTCCGCCGGATAAGTCAGACAAAAGAAATCGGCTTCCTCGTTTGGCGTCATATTCTGCAGCTGATAAGTGATCCCGTTTTCCGGGAAAATGCCGTGACCTGCAGAGACAAAAAAGGAAATGGCGTCTGCTTTGCCTGGCAGAATGCGAAGTTCTCCGGCAGTTACCACTAACAAGGAGTGTCCTTTTTGCGGGACAAAGAGAGAACAGGGAGCCATAGTATTCAGAACCTTACGGTCAAGAAGGATGGGAAAACCAAAATGGGGAGTATCTATGCGATCCATAAGCTGCTGTTACCTCACTTTTCTTATCATAACGATTTAAGAATATTGTACGATGCAGATAGGAAAAAGGCAATGTATTTTTTCAGTAACCGGAATAAATCTACGCAGGCAGGGAGGAGACAAGACACAGTGCACCGAAACCTGTTCTTGGGTTAGGGTAGACAGTCTCGCCGCGAAGTGCCCTTGCACCTCCGCGTAGGTAGGCTTTTACTTTTTCGCCGTAAAGATAGGGATCAAATCCCTGCAGAATTCCCCATTCCATACATAGGGCTGCGCTGCCGCTGACAATCGGAGCGGCAAAGGAGGTTCCGGTAACGGCATGATACCCTCCGTAGAGATCCGGAGCGGGAACGCGGTAGCCGGGAGCAACAAGATCCGGTTTGGTAAGACCGGCGGAAACCACGCCGATAGTGCGCCCTGCATCTGCAAGTCCGCGTCCGGAAAAATCGGCATAAGAGTCATAAAAACTGTTATAGGCGCCTACCGTAATTACCTTGGAAGCGGTGGAAGGAATAGTAAGCGTCAGATCCGGAACCGGAAAGGAAAAACCGGTTCCGGTATTTCTTGCACCGGATGCCGGAAGATAGCAATAATATTGTCCGGTGACCACTTTTACGGGGGAGAGAAGTAACTGCCAGATTCCACCGGTAATATAGGGGTTGGGAGACGAAGGAAAAAATTCAAAGTAAATTTCCTGATCGGAGGAATAGGGAGTAGGTTCTCCGAAATAGATTAATATCTCGGTTTGTTCCAGGGCAAATGTAAATTTTTCCGGAGTTTTTGTATCCGGAAGGAGAAGTTCCGCTCCGGAAGGGGATCTTAATGTGAGACGGTAGGTATCACTGTAATTTTTCCAAAGCTGAAGACTTAAATTGCGTTCATAGGAGGCTATCGTCCATTCAATAACCCGCCGTTCGGCAATGTTTCCGTAAGTGTGCCCCGCGGAATTGCCTTCATTGCCGCTTCCCACGCAGATAACAGTTCTTCCGATTTCCGCTGCATTATCCAGAAAGCGTTCCAGAAGCGAGCTCCCACTGTGGGACCCGTAGCTGTTGCCGAAGCTTAAATTGATGACCAGAGGCATGGAAAGCAGCTGCGCTTTTTGCAAAGCATAGGTAACGCCCCGCATGATCTGAGTGGTTCGCGGAAAACCGGCTTCTTCTGGGAGCCCCAGCTTGACAATCAGGAGAGAAGCGTCCGGGGCGGCTCCCTGATAGCTGCCGGAGGAAGAGCTTGCATTGCCGGCGGCAATGCCGGCGACTGCCGTGCCGTGTCCATTTGCATCGATACTGGGAACCAGAGAGAGCATTTCCGTTCGAGAAGTTGCCCGCAGGGCGTCGTCGATCTGTTCTTTGGTGAATTCTACTCCGGTAAGAAAGCCGGCCGGAGAATGTCCGGTTCCGGAATTCTGCGGCGAAAGTGTCTGATCCCACAGGAAGAGAATCCGGCTGTTGCCGTCAGAGTCTCTGAAATCCGGGCGGGAATAATCAATCCCGGAATCTAAGACAGCAATCAGAATACCGTTTCCGGTGAGATAAGGCGGCCTTTGACGAAGCGCAAAAAGGCAGGATTCCGTAGAAATATTAACGGAATTATCAATTGAATCCGGGGCTTGATAATAAAAACGTTTCGGCATTTCCACATATTCGATTTCCGGAGTGGTGCTTAAAAGAAAGGTGAGTGTCTGGGGAACCGTTAAAATTGCGTAGCCGGCAATCAGATATTCGATAAAGATGCCATGGTCGGACAGAGAATCCAGTGAACCATGATATTTTACGATAACCTCCCAGGTCCGGTCATCGGTTTGAAAGCCGACATTCAGCATATCGGTTTTTTTCCGGATATCTTCCGGAGTTTCCAGAGCTAAATTCAATAGGTTTTCCAGTTTCTGACTCATTTTACCACCCTATTCCGCGGATACTTCCAATAACTATAATAAGATATGATGGGCAAAAGGTATTTTGCCCCTGACATCATAATAACGTTGTATGCACGTTAAAAGGAAAATATGATGTGTGAACCGTTTGGACAGGCGGATTTCCGGAAAATCCTCCGGTGAATCTTGCGCAGAGGTTTTAATTATGATACTATAAATACATGAAAAATCAGGTATTTGGAAAGGCATGGTGAGGGAATGGCTATGGATGAGATGAGAGCATATGCATTGTCCGGATTTTCCGCAAGAAAGAAAAGTATCCTGACGGTTCCGGAAGAGACGGGAACCTGTTTGATTTGTCCGGGACAGGATGCGGACGGATGTTTTGCAATCGATTATACAGGTGAGGAACCGCTCCTTGGCTTTCTTACTTCTTCGGACACCAGGATGGAATGCCTGTCAGAACGGATCAAAGGGGAAGAGAGGACTGTTTTTTACCGCGTACACGGAAGTGGGCTGCAGAATGGAGAAGAAATAAAAGGAGAATGGACACTTGTCGCAAACAGTGGAGAATATCGGATTCCTTTTCTGATAAAAGCGAAAGATGCAACGCTTGAAAGCTCCCAGGGAGAATGGAAGAACCTGCAGGAGTTTGCTTTGTTTGCCAAAAAGAATTTTTCGGAAGCGGCGCGTCTGTTCGCCGAGGGAAAAGTGGAGAGAATACTGACGGATCCTTACCAGATCATCTGCCAACGGGGGCTTAGAGAAGGAAGAGACCGACAGTATGAACTGGAGGAGTTCCTTCTTGCAACCGGTCAGAAACAGCCGGTATCCTTTTTTACACCGGTGAAGCAGCCGAAAGTTGTCTGCAGAGAAGAAGAGACCCGGATCCTTCTTCCTATTGTAAGGAACGGATGGGGATATACAGCCCTGAAAGTGCAGACAACAGGGAAATTTATTAAGACAGAAAAGGAACTTTTAACAGAAGATGATTTTGTAGGAAGCCAGTGTGAACTTACGGTCTTGATCCGGAAAGAAGAACTGCATGGAGGGTGCAATTTCGGGCAGATTGAGCTGACCGATGACTTTTGCCGTATCAGCATTCCGGTTCTGGCCCGGAAAGAGGAAGAAAGAAACGAAGCAAGACAGGAAGAAAAGGCAAAAGAACGGAACCGGCAGAAAGTAATGATACGATTGATGCGTCTGTATATCGGACTTCGCCTGCATCCGTACAAAGAAAGTGAAAAGAAGACCTGTCTGAAAGAGGCAGAGAAGCTGATAGAGGGGCTTGTGGCAGGAGAGGAACTGGATGTAGAGGTAAGATTGTACCAGGCCCATCTTTTTATATTGCAGGAAAGATACTGGGAAGCAGGATGGGTTCTGAAACATTGCAGGGAAGAGATTGAACAGAATCAGCAGGACTGGCCGGAAATTTATGCCTATATGCTTTATCTGTACCGGTTTCTTATACAATCCGGTCAGGTGCGGGAGGAAGAGGGTGAATGGCAGGATACGGAAGGAGAGATCCGCAGACTGTACCGGATGCATTCGGATTCCTGGAGAATTGCCTGGATGTATCTGTGCACCGGTGCCAGATTTGCAGATCGGGGCAGACAGGGAGCTGCCTGCCCGGGATGGGATCTATTGCTCAGCCAGTACCGACAGGGAGGATACAGCCCGCTTTTGTATCTGGAAGCCTTGCAATATCTGAATGAGGATCCTTCTCTGCTTCGAAAAATCGGAAAGTTTGAGCTGCAGGTACTTTTTTTCGGAAGCAAATATCATGCATTAAGCAAAGAACTGGTTGCACAACTTGCTTATACGGCGGGAATGGTGAGGGAGAAGCAGTCGCTTTTACTGGAAGCCTTGAAAAATTGTTACCGGAAAGAAGAAAGCGATGATATTTTACAGGAGATCTGCGCACAGCTTATTAAGGGCGGCAAGGTGAAACAGGAGGCGTTTGAATGGTATAAAAGAGGTCTGGAAAAGGATTTGCGACTTACCAAACTGTATGAATACTATATGATGTCTGCACCGCGCAGGAAGGATCTGCTGCTGGACAAGAAAGCATTGTATTATTTTTCTTATGAAAATACACTGAACAGAGAGCAGACGGCTTTTTTGTATCGTTATGTGTTGAAACATAAAGAAGAGCTGGGAGAGCTTTTTGACAGCTATCGGGACAGAATGCGGGAATTTGCCCGAGAGCAGTTTGGAAATATGCGTATGAATCCGGATCTGGCAGCTTTGTACCGGGCATTTTTAAAACCGGAAGAAATGCAGGAAAGAGAATTGGCCATTTATTCCAGGATGGGATTCGCTTTCTGGTTTCAGACGAAAGAAGAAAAGATCAGAAGAGTTCTTTGCTATGATAACAATCTTGCAAAGTGCCGGAGTTATTCTCTAAGTAACGGAAAGACCTGGCTGCCGATTTATGAGAAGGATACTCTGATTTTGCTGGAAGATGAAGAAGGAAAATATTACAGAAAACGCATTCCGTATACCCTTGAGAGACTGATGAGTCCGAACGAAGCAGTATTTTTGTGCGATCCGGATACGGAAGGACTGGATCCGGATTTCCTTGCGGTTTTATGGAAGAGACAGACAAAGCAGGAGGAACTTTCGGATGCGGTGATCCGTTGCGGGTGTCTGCTGACGGAAAGCATGGAATACGCACAAACCTTCCGACAGGAAGTCTACCCGAGACTGCTCCGGGAATTGGAAAAAAGAAAAAAGACGGGAACTTACCGTTTTTATCTGGAAGCCTTGCAGCCTGCAGGTTTAAACCGGGCAAACCGGGAAAAAGTATTTTCACTGCTGGTAGAGGAAGGGCTTTATAACCGGGCGCTGGAATGGGTAAGAATTCTGGAGCCGGAATATCTGCCGGCCGATTCCCTTGGCTTATTGCTGGAACAGGTTTTAACGGAAGAAACGGATGGGCAGGATAAAGCAATCCGTCAGGCCGCGGAGAATGCATGGCAGCGTGGAATTTGCCCGGGGAGTGTTTTGCGGTATCTGGCCGGGAACGGCAAGGGTTCCTTGGAGAAACTGTTCCGGATCCGAAAACTGTGCGTGGAAAAGGAGAGGGAGGGAGGACTTCTCAAAGAAGCCTTCTATCCATGTACTGATAATCTGTCCGAAAGGATGTTGATACAGGCACTTTTTACCGGCGGTGGGAACAGTCAGGTGACGGGCGGCTGCAGTGCAGAGAGCGGTTGTGAGTCTGTGGATGGCCGTCTGCAGGAAGTCTTCCGCAGTTTTTACAGGCGATGCCCGGAAAGTCCGGTTGTGTCCTGGTTTTGCAGATACAGCGCGAGAGAATATCTTTTGCAAAACAGATTGCCGGATGGCCTGGTTTTTACGGCTATCGGGAAAAGAGCAAAGGAGTCAGAAGAAGCGGCATTTCCGGAAAAACGGGGAGAAAATCTGCTGACGGAAGAGAAACTTGCCTTTTTAAAATATTACGGAGAAGTAAAGAAACAGGCAGAGGAAGGAACGCAGTGTTTGCTGGAAACTTTTTTAACGGAGATGCTGAACAGGGGGATTGCGATGAAGTGCTTTTTAACGCTTCCGGTAAGAGCAGAGTTGCTGATTCCCTTGCAGGATAAGCAGATTCTGGAATATTACGGAGAAGAGAAAGAGGAAGTCTTCGTTTATTATCGGATCAGCAGTCGTCAGGATAGCGGTGAATACCGCAGACGGGAAATGAAGGAAAGCGTTCCCGGAATGTATGTTGCGAAGTTCGTTCTCTTTTACGGCGAAAAACTGGATTATTATATTGCCGTGGAAAAGGACGGCATGATAAGGCGTGCGGACCAGGGCAGCCGGGGAAGTCAGAAAAAATGTTTGGCCGGGGAAGGCGCGGAAAGCCGGGGCAGCGAAGGGGATGTCGGGAAAGGCCGTCAGACGGATGGAGCCGGGTGCATTATGCAGGAAGAAAAGGAACCGGGAGAGGATTGCAGTTATGAACGGCTGAATGATATCCTGATTGCGCAGGAACTGGAAGAGTGGGAGGAAATGGACAGGCTTATTTTGGAGTACGTCAGGAGAAAGAAGATTGCGCAGGATGTATTTTCCATTCTGTAGCGGTCCGGCGAGCGGGATAAAGGAGGAGGCAGAAAGCGGTATGGGATTAAAACCGGGTGGAAAAAAGATTGTAGGATATGAACTGGGGGAAGATTATGTCCATATCAGTTATTATACTTCCGGCGACAGCAAAGTGGAAACAGTATCCTGCGTGCCGGGGGAAGAGGTCTACGGAATTGAGGCCATACTTTGCAAGCGGTGCGGAAGCAATCAGTGGCTTTTCGGAAAAGAGGCGCTGCGCACTGCGCAAATGAAAGAAGGAATTCCGGTAGAACACATTTTCCGGCTTGCTATGGAAAAGGAACCTCTTTTGATTGAAGGAGAAAAGTATGATCCGGCAGCTTTACTTGCCCTCTTTTTAAAAAAGACATTAAGTCTGATACCGGGGGGCATCGGGCAGATAGCGGCGTTAATGTTTACCGGCAGGCAGATGAATCAGGACTTTATCGAGGTGTTGAACACGGCGCTTATGCCTTTAGGTCTTAAAACCGGAAAAATCTGTTTCCAAAGCTATGAAGACAGTTGCTATCAGTACCTTCTGCATGAGCCGGAGGAACTGTGGCACTATGGCTCTTTGCTTGCGTTCCAAGAGGGTGACAGGCTTCACCTGTATCGGATGAGCGTAAACCACAGAAGCGTGCCGGCAGCAGTTTCCGTGCAATATAAGAGTACGGATTTTACGGGAAACGATTCGGAATTCTTAAAGATTTTACAGTCGGTCTGTGAAGGACAGCTTCTGTCTTCCGTCTATCTGGTCGGAGAAAAGTTGGCGGAAAATTCTTTTGGGGAGACCTTAGCTTATTTGTGCCATGGGAGAAGAGTTTTTCAGGGAAGCAATCTGTTCAGCAAGGGAGCGGTGCTTGGCATGATGGAAAGAATCCGCCGGAGCGCCGCAGGAAAAAAATATGTTTTCCTGGGAGAAGACAAACTGAAAGTCAATATCGGCATGTATCTGGATAAAAGAGACGGGAAAGGATACTTTGCTTTGATTGATGCAGGTGTCAATTGGTATGAGGCACAAAAAGAAGCGGAACTGTATCTGCAGAAAGGAAATCGCCTGGAGCTTACGTTAACGCCCTTAGACGGAAGAAAAGGAAAAACGGCAGAAATTACATTGGACGGACTGCCTGTGGGACCTGCACGGATTTTATTGAGTCTTAAGATGCTTTCGAAAGGGGAATTGGAGATTACGGCCAAGGATCTGGGATTCGGAGAATTCCGAAAGGCGACGGAGCGGGTTTTCAGGGAAAAGATAGTGCTTTAAAAGCGTCTGCGGAATGGAGGAAGTATGAGAATAACCAGATGTACGGGGAAATATGTGGAACAGCCTTATGAAATAAAAGCTTCCGGCAGCCGGGTTTACTGTATCGAAGAGCTTTGTTACGGTATCAAAGAAAATGCTTTTTTGCTGGATGCCGGGATTATGAAGGATGATCTGGTGGATTGGCTCCGGGAAGAATGCGGGCTTGCGGAATTAGCGGACAGTCTGTACCGGATGATTCACCGGAAAGGTTCGCTGAGTACCTTTATCAGTACCATCCTGGATTATGCGGATTTTTATGATCCGGAAACCATTCGGCAGGTCAGTGCTGTCTTAAGGCAGGGAGCCGGGCTGAAACCGGAAGAGAAGAAAAAGCTTCGGGCGGATTATCTTCTCCGAAAGGGAAGATATGAGGAGGCGCTGACGGAGTACAGCCGGATGATCCTGAAAATAGAAAAACAGATTCCGGGAAAAGATGACATGCAGGAAAGCGGACTGCGGGAGAATGGGAATGCTTCCATGAAGCTGTTAGCAAAACTTTATCATAATAAGGGAACCGCTCTGGCTTCCATGATGTATTATGAACAGGCTAAAACTGCTTACGAACGGGCGTACCTTCTGGGACGGGAAGAGGAAAGCCTTGTCTGCTGCCTTGCCGCTGAAAAACTATGCTCCCGGGAAGCGCATACACAGGCGGAAAACAGGGAAAATCGGAATCTTTCGGGAAGCATAACCGTTGGGCTGTCAGAACAGGAGACGGGAAGAGAAGCAGAAAAAGAAGCCCGGATAGCGGCGGAGAAAAAAGCAGACATGCGCCTTGCGAAAGTGACTACGGAAGCAGTAAGGCAGCAGCTGGAAAAGAAGTATGGATCGGATCAAAAGCAAACCCGCGGGATACTTTCCCGGGAACTGACAGACAACTACCGGGTGGGGGCGCTGTGAGCCGATTCAACGCACCATTCAGTTCACCGCCATTTAGTTCACCGCGCCATTCGCAAAACCGCGCTTTCAGTGCTTTCCCGCTGCTTCGCAGCTGTTTGTCGTATCTGTAAGATGCGATGCTCATATGACCTGGCGCTCCCTTCGACGAGTGAACTGAAAAATAAAATAAAAAATAATCTTGACTTTTGTCAGGGAATGCGGTACAATACATCATGTTGCAGGTGATGAGGTCTGACAACAGATGTGCGTTTAGCTCAGCTGGATAGAGCGTTTGGCTACGGACCAAAAGGTCGGGGGTTCGAATCCTCTAACGCACGT
>CAKRZO010000021.1 GCA_934433135.1 uncultured Acetatifactor sp.
TGATGAACGCTCCCGCTCCATCGATTCCTACTACTACAACATGTTCATATTTTCTTTCCATATTCAAATCAACCTGCTTTTCTACCATCTGTGCTCTTTAATTTTAACCCACAGATATCGTATTAATCCATATGTCCTCTCAAAACACAGTAAAAAAAATTACTTTTCTCGATATCCTTTGCTCATGAAAAACATCAAGTTCTTTATTAAGTAAAATTACACCTCACGATGTAAAATCTTTTCCAGAACCGTACGTGCGGCTTTCCCGCATACGGCTCTTCATAATAACATTTACGTTTCACCGTAGAGATTTGCATATCTCTTAGGTTTTACCATTGGATAGTAGGTCAGCATCATATGGTATTTCTTCCACGTGAAGCTTCTTTTCTGGCTCCTGCGGTTCAGCCATTTGAACAGCATGTTAGTTACGTAATAGTAATACTTTACTAACGGCTGAACGTTATAACTTACTCCGTAGTACCGGTAGTATCTCGCCAGCTTCTGGTTCAGATTCGGAATTGAACAAACCAATAGCAGTAGACAAAGAGAAGTCTGAAACTCCACTTGCTAATCCAACCTTATACACATAAGTAGATATAATCTCACTGTAATTTTGGTTAATACTGTTCTGCATCAAAAGAACCTTTTCGTACCCTACGCCCATAAGATTACCGATTGCCAAAATTAACATAATGCTAATAGTCGGTGTAATAGCCGGTATATCAATATGTAACAGTCGTTGAAATCTGCTGGTATACATTACAAATTCAGGAAAATGATTGCTCCGATTCCAAGTAAGAAGCCGATAAACTGCGGCTTTGTCAGGTTCTCTTTGTAAATTGTCCTGGAGACAAGGTACGTCACAACAATCCCACCTGCAGAAATCAGGGGAAACATCAAAGACACCGGCATTCTTGCTGTCAATATCATCACAAAGAGATTTACGATTCCATTCATGATTCCGCACAGAATGGCAAGCGCCCAACCTTTTTTTATATATGTTTTTCCATTTTTTCTTTCATAAACAATCGCCAAAATACCCAGAATGATTGCTACCATAACGAGAGCTTCTATCATGAACTCTCCTTTATAGTTTCCTTCAAATTTCATTTGCTGTTTTTTTTGTATCACGGAGCACATACCGTTACCGATAAAAGCCAAAAAGACACTGATACACCATTTCCATGATATTTTCGTATGACCACTTTTTTTATTGACCAGAAAAAGCGAGACAATCAGCAAAACCAGTCCCAGAAGGAATCCTGCACCTATAGGTTCTTTCAAAAAAAGAATTCCATATACCGTAGGAACCAGCAAGGAAAACGAAAATATCAGAGAAGTTACGGACAAAGAACCGCAACCGATAGCAATCGTGATTGCCGCCAAAGCAACGGCATAAGAGGCGGCAAAGGTTGCTGCATACGGTAAGAGGCCGGCAGGGAATTCACGTACATCCGATGTCACTGCAAAAAATACCAATGCAGCAACTGCCGAGATTCCATTAAAAATGTAAACTCCCTGTCCGGAAGTTTTCCCATTATATTGCTTTTTTACCACATTTTGAAATGCAACGGAAAGAATAATCAAAATCAAATAAAAAACATCCATAGGTTCTCATCCCTGCCTCTTCAACATTTTGCGTAAAACCGGTGCAATGGTCTGCGCCATGCGGTAATGTCCCAAATCATTGGGATGAATTCCATCTACAGAACAAAGATCCCAATCGGCATCTCCCCAAAGCGTTTCGCCGTCCAGGTACCAGACCAGAAGATCCCCTTCTGCCTTTGCTTTCCGGTACGTCTTTTCAATCACCGCACGTCTCTCTTCACATCCCTCCCAAAAACGGAAATCCGGTCTGGAAATCAGCAGAATGGGTAAACTCGGATGTTTACTGCGAATGATCTGAAAGAAACGCTCATGGGTCTCTTCCAGATATCGGGCATCCGGTACATTATGGTCATAGTCCAATACGAAAACAGACATCTCTAAAGCTGCAAGGTATTCTGCCATAACCTCTTCTCCCAGTGCGCTGCCGGAAAATCCCAGATTCCGGTAATCCGAATCCAGGATTGCCGACAAAATCGCGGGATAACTTAGCCCGGGACGGCAGACACATCCTCCCTGTGTGATGGAAGAACCATAAAAAACAATGGGGCTTTGATTTTGATAGGAACGCGCTTTGCAGACCCTCGCAGAATCCTGCAAAGCAATGTGTACTTCGGTTACATCACTATTCAACGGAAAACGAATTTCAATCTCTCTCATTTTCTTTTCCGGAAAATCAATCCGGCTGTCATATCCGCTTTCCAAATCAAGTGGCGGCAAAAACGTTCGGTAGTACACTCCATCCGCGGAAAGATCAAACCCGCAGCTGCCGGTCATCGCCATATGCGGAACCCTTGTAATCCCTGCCATCCGACACCGTAATCCGACATAAGCGGAATCTGTTGCAAACCGGATCCTTCCGCCCGCCGTATTTCGATTCAGCTGATGTACTCCGGTATTTACTTTTCGGGCAATCTCATCCGGCATACGACAGAATCCCTTCTCATCCCGTAACAGTCCGTGCACATGGAACGGTTCCTGCCAAATGTCATAAAAACGCATATCCTCTCTGTAAAAATCCGTGTTAAATTTGTAATTCGGATCCACTGATACAATACGATTGTCCATACAAGCATCCTTGCCTTTCTTTATACGGTACCTTTTGCTCATTCCCTGGGTGTTTTTCCGTAGTATTTTTTATAGACTCTCCGAAAAACCTGTGCCGAGTTATAGCCTACCATCTCTGAAATTTTCTGAACGGACAGCGTATTATTTTCCAATAACTCCGATGCTTTTTTCATACGCAGTTCTTCTATATATTTGGAAAAATTCATTCCGTTTTTCTGCTTAAAGAACTTGGAAAGATAGATCTCGGTAATCTCAAATTTTCCTGCAACCAGAGTAAGAGACAGCTGATTGTCCATATAATTACTGTCAATAAAAAGGAGTACATTCTGATACAGGTCCTCATTTGCATATTTTCCGTGTTCATAATACTCTGTTATCGTATACACAACATTGCAGGTTGCTTCGAATAACTCTTTCATAGAACCCTGTTCCTGTATCTCCAGGTTTTTGAGTGTATCGTTTAAACGCCCTTCCAATTCTTCGTCACTGTCTAAGATGCGGTAGATGGTTGCTTGCAATGCTCTGTTGAGTTTTTTCAATGCCTCTTCCGAGCATGCATTCTTTACAAAGTTATTCTGCCAGATTCTGGTCAGAAGCTCTTTCACCTTATGCCGGTTTCCTTTTGCGATTTCAGAAGTCAGCTCCTGTTCCGTATTTAAAGTATAACAATAGTGCTCCGCACCATTTGCAACGCCGCGGCTGAACCAGGATACCAGAAGTTTATTCCTTTTGGTTTCGTACTCCATGGCCGCCCTGGCTTCCATCAGACAACGGTATACATTTCCGAGCTGACGGCACATGCTTCCGCTGAAGGAAACATCAATATCATAGTCTTTCTGCATCACAGCCTGAACTGCCAGCAGTTCTTTTTCAATTCGTTCCAGTGTCTCTACGTAATTTTGATCATCTGATGTAATCAGCATTGCCTCTGTCTGCATATTCAGTTCATAAAAATCAACCAGATTTTTAACGTATTTTCTGACCGTTCCATTCACTGCTGACCGATATAGGATTCCTTCCTTGCCTGAATCGATTTCATTCACTGTAATGGTAATGACTACATAAAGATTGGCCCGGATTCTGATTCCGTTTTCTTCAAATTCACGCAGCAGGTCGGCATCTTTTTCGTACTGTCCTGTCATCAGCTGACTCCAGAGTACCCCCAGCATTTGTGCCCGGAGACTCTCCATTTGTCCGATCAAATGCTTGTTGTCCTGCATAATTCCTTGAAACTGCTGATTGATTCCGGAGAAGGAAATTTTCTTATTTTTGCCGAATCCTTCTTCTTCCATCAATTGAACCAGGCTGTCCCACGGTCTGGCTGTTTTATAAGCGAAAAAAACGGCAGAAGCGACAGCAAGCAGAAATGTCACAAGCAGAATCACGATACTCGTAATTTTAAGTCCCTTCATTCTTTCATCAATCACACGGTACTTCACGATACTCAGGTAAGTGCCGTTCGCTTTAGACGAATGGCAGAAAGTGACCATCACCTTTTCGCCGTCTATTTTCGTAGAAAAGAATCCTCTGCCCGTCGGGTACTCTGCTATCATTGCCCTGATCTGCTCATCCTCATACTGACCCTCTGCCATAAAGCATTCCCCGTCTAACAGGAACATCTTCTCGATACCTTCCTCCTCATTTTTCCCCCATAACAAATCCTGTATATCATCCAGATTTACGAAAAGCAGGATTCCGGACCTTAAATCCGAAGAAAAAGGTTCGATATTTTTCCGATACAAAAGCTCCGCTTTTCCGTTTCGTCCCGGTGCCGGCAGAGTAAAAAAACCATCGTCATCATTTTCAAAAAACCAGTTAAACCATTTTTCATATTCCGGAAACAGATTCCGATATTCCATCTTCCAGAGCATTTCCGGAGCAAAATAAGAAGTATTGTTGGATATCGTGACCTTGGACTTACTGAAATTGATATAGAGATCTTTCACATAAGTATTCGTCATTACATAGGGGAGCAGAAGCTTTTTCATATGATAAATATCCACCACAACCCGGTTACTGTTCGCAGGGGCTTCCTTGGGAATAAACTCCCTGACAATGTAGTTCATACTCAGCTGATAGGCCAATTCTTCCGTCGATTTCATATAAGAATCACATAATGCGGCAGTCTGGTAAAGATCAGAGACCTGATTTTCGATAACACTCTGCTGATTATTATGGTAACTTACCATGTAAGTCAGCATAATAACCAGCAACGGAATCAGCAAAACAAAAAAATAGTATACCGAAAACGTTGTAAAAAAAGATATCCTTTTCTGTCCGCTGTTCATAACTTTTCCCCCTGTATCCTGTATTTCAGAAAACTACCTTTTTCAGGCAAATCTCCTCCGGAACTTTGATAAGCGTCTCTTCTCCGTCTTTCATTTGTATTTCTATCCTTCCAAACGGAGTCGGAATCTCTATTTTGGCATATTGCAGTCCGAAAAGATTGGGCGAAAACGCAATTTCCCGAAATCCGGGTTTTAAAATCTTAAGTCCGGACAGCCTTGCCGGCAGCTGGTAAGTGGGTGTTCCGCCCCAGACGTGACTGTAATCAAATCCGTATCCTCCCGTGAAATCATACCAGCCTTCTTTCAAACCTTTCGGAAAATCCAGCATGCATTTCCATCTTCTGATCTGATCCAGACCGTAGTCTGCAAACAGCCCGCATTCCGCAATGGCATCCAGTACGAAATGCATAAAATACGGCTGCGGCTGAATCAGCGCAGGATCCTTCATGACTTTTTCCATGATCTGCACTTTCCTGTCCTCCGGGCATAAACCATACAATACGGCAAGCGAATTGGTATGCACGCTGTAATATCGCTTACTGACGTTCGGCGGCAACCATGCGTTGGTTTCATACACATCGTTTAAACCGTCAAAATAAAGTCCCTTTTCTGCATCATATAAGATCTCATGAAAAGCCTTTCGGAAAGCACAGGCACGTTTTTTATAAAGGGATGCCTGCTCCTCATCTCCAAGGTAATGCTCCAGTTTTTCCGCCAATACCAGTCCCTGATAATAAAATGCCGACAAAACACCTTGCCCCAGGGCTTTCGGCGGGTGGTGCATGGAATTGCCGTCAACCATCAGCCAGTCCACAAACATATAATCCGGCGGATGGTCAATGATACCGTTTGATCCGAGATATCCGTCAAAACGCTCCAGAAGCTTTTCCATGACAGGCTTTGCGTATTCCGGCATGGTCAGATCCCCGCTGTATAAGTAATACTCATAAAGCATCTGGATCCAAAGCATGCTGTAAGTTGTATGGAACATTTTACAGTGATTTGCCGCCAGATAATCCGTTGTCCGCGCCAGATCAAAACGTGTCAGCTCCGTATTGCCATAGGTCATATCATTCATGAGGCTTGCAATCCGGTAATCACCGGTGCAGCCCAGATTTTCCTGATGCATGGGACTGTCCAGTTCCAGGGTCTGCCTGCATAGTTTTAAGGTATGCTTTCCCAGTTCATAAATCTGATTCAGCTCCGGTTCCGAGCAACAAAAGCTTCCGTTCTCCGGACAGGGATAGTGCGTAAAAAGGAAAGAGACATCCTTTACGGCAACCGGGTAACTGCCAAAATCGACCACTTCCATGGTAAAAATACCACAGCTTACCATTTTAAGGCTGCGAAACTCCATGGATCCTTTTCCGTACAGAATCTCCGAAGACATGCCCACAGGCGGTTTTTCATAGCCCTTAATGGTAATCAGATATTCTGCTTCTTCCGGTGCATCGACCCGGAAATGATAGTACCCGGAATAAATTTTGTCCAACTCAAAGGTACGCACCCTGCCGTCTGCAGATTGCTCTTCCCTGCATGGAAAAACAGCTTCCTCCACGAGGTTTTCAATCGGAGACGGGCGCATAACCCGGTCGCTGGGTACCACTACGGACTTTCCCCATGCGTCCGGCACAATTGTCCTGTCGGTTTTATTCACGGCATAATGCTGTCTGTCAAGACGGGACTCCCAGGAGTCATCTGCTGACAATTGCATTTGTGTGCCATCCTCAAAAAGTACCGTTGCTTCCAGCAGAAAGCCGCCGTGCCCCCAGGAGGTTTCCGTCTGCACCGTGGGAATCAGGGGAACCAGCGCATAAAACTGCGCTGCATTTCCCTTGCACTTTACCTTATAAGAATTATAATAACAGCAAGGCATGGTTCCGTCAAATCCGTAATCACCGCCATGGCAGACCGGACCCTGTCCGATAAATTCTCCGTTTACATACAGAAGATACTTTGCATCCGCCGATACGTTAATCCGCATTTCGGAAATCTTTTGGGGAAAGGAATACGTTCTCCGAAATTCGGCACAGCAGTAACGCATGTGCCGGTTCTCGGAGAATAAGGTGTAAAAGGTGTGCTGTTCCAGCGGATACCTGCCCGGATCCAGCCATATCCATTGCTGCATAGTCTGCCGCTCCTTATCTCTTATCTCTTTTCTCGTTTTTTGCACAGACAGACCGTTTTATCTGTGAGCCTGCTTCCTGGCAAAATCTTCCGCCGTGCATTCTGTTTTCTGTTACTTCACCTCAAACCCGGCGAAGCTAAACGGTGCCATTTCCGACAGAATCACTTTCTTTCCTTCCAGTCTTCCGCTGCAATGAATGAATTCGATTTCCGAATACTCTCTGTCCAGCTCTATTACCGGCTCAAAAATTTCATCGGCAAATAAATTCCAGAGCCCGACTGCCATAGCCCCCTCTTTTTTCTTGGTCAGAAGGTACAAATCCGGATTCCCGTAAGAATAGGCCGGAAGCTTGTCTCCTCCGAATAAATCCACTGCATTTTTAATCTGTGCCGAACGCATATAGTTGGTATAAAAATGGCGGCCGAAGGCTCCCTGTTTCAAATTCGGCCGATTGGCATAGGCATAAAAGGCAAATACCAGAAACTGCTGACCTTCTGCATTTTTATAATAATAGGATCCAATGGTTCTTTTTGTTTCAATCACCTCTTTTTCAAAGGCAATAAAGTGAGACTGTATCTGTGCTTTTTCATCGACGGTAACCTCATGTACATCTAAATTGATTGCATAGTTATTATCGTACAGATCAAAATATTCCCTGGCGGCCCGGTATGTTTCCCCGATTGCCGTAATTCCTGTATCAATCCCCTGCTCTTTCAGGATTTCCGCAGCACGAAGATCCAGGATCAGACCCTTTTTCATGGCCTCATGCGAAACCATCTTCACATTTTCCGCAAACGCAATTCCGCATACTCCTTCACCGTCCCAGGTGGATGGAATGCTGTTTTCCGAAATCATGATAGAAGCAAGCGAAAAGAAAAATTCCTGAATTTCTCCCCCCTTTCCTTCCAGTTCGGAAGGAATGACCATGTCATTAAACTTCATCATTCTCTCGTAAATTCGTATTCCGCAGGCTTTTTTATCCTGAAAATGTGTCTCAATCTGTTGATATAAGGGACGGTTTTTCTCATGCCGCAGCAGATAGCCGTCTTCATAGCCGGGGTTGGAAGTATAATCGATGACATATTTTAAGATTCCTTTTAAATCGCCCGAAGCGCGAAGCGCCGTATCAAATAATTCCACATAGCTGGCAGGGCAGGCAGTTCTCGGCCGGGGATAAGGGTCTCCTTCCGACATGGTTTCGATCTCTCCGCTGAAGCTCTGTTCCATCCGTTCCGCTTCTATGACGCTTTGCAGGGTATTGCCCCAGCCTCTGCAGGGTACCCAGTACGGTGCGCCGGTAAGACGCATAAAGGGTTCGGTATTGCCGGCAAAGATCTTGACCAGAGTAGCAAAATCGATTCCATCCAGATCCCAGTTCGGCATACAGGCGCATGCTCCCATGCGGACGTTGGGATTAACCGAATCCACTGCCTCTCTCATTTCTTTGGCAAACAATTCCAGATAATAACCCTTTGCTTTCTGCCATGCCGTCCGGTACTTGCTTTCCCCGCCGGTCAGCACTTTTTTCGCCAGTTCCTCACGGCTGATCTTCTCGCCCAGAAGTCTGCAGGTATATTTCATGTGGTTCTCACAGGCACAGCCAAAACCGAAATCGTGGTAACCGTAAGTCATATCGTCATCGTACATGATAAGATCCACACCGCAGGAAGCAATTTCCTTAGCATATTCTCCTGCGAACTTACGAAAGGCATCATCCGACGGGCAGAGGATTCCGTTCCGGTCGGAGACTACACCATCCAGACCTGTCATGTGAACGTAATCGCTTTTCCCCAGTATAATAAAGGCCCAGACCCAGGCTCCGACTTCCAATCCATGCGCGTGAAAAAAAGCACAGTTTTCTTTCAGGGCTTTCATCTCCTGTTCGCGCCCCTCAGGATCTGTATGATATTTCCCCAGCGCAAGAAATACTCTCTTTGCATCCAGTCTTTTCAGACTTTCCAATATTTTTGTAAGCCCCATCTCCTGCGCCGTGGCATTGATAACAGGCACTGATACTTTATACATATCTCATAACTCCTTGTATTATATCTTATATGAAATGTATGGTATGTTACCGCTTTCCGTTTCTGAGCATCTTTACTGTAAAGCGTTTCTGAGTAGCTTTACTGCAAAGAAGCAGGAGGAAATCCTCCGGTCTCCAATACATCTGGTATTATAAGAACGGGAGATTTCAGCTTCCTGCTCTATATTACTCTTCTCTTACAGCATTACTTAAAATAAGTATCCTGCTTTAACTGAATATATTCATAATATCCCAGCTGCTTTAATCCATCCAGATATTCCTGCCAGTCTTTATCCACATTCTTATTACCGGTGATAAAATCTACAATAGATGTATTTACATAATCATGAATCGGAGTAAACATATTATTCAGCTTTTCAGCGGTTTCCATATCATCCCAGGTAGGCATTTTCTGTTCATACTCTGCTGCAAATTTTTTGTATTCTTCGGTTACCTGTATCACATATGCCTCATAGTTCACCGGATCCTTAATATCCCCGGTAAATTCCAGATATAATTTATGATTCTTCTCCCATCCCATGCAACAGGCAGTTCCCCAGTCAATGGATGTCTGGGTCTGGCCTGCAGGTGCCGGAATCTGCTTGAATCTGGCATCCAGACCGGTAACTCCTTTGCTTCCCGGTGTAGGATCTTCCCAGGTTCTTCCCTTATACCAGTTCTGCTGTACATAAGAATCCAGATCTCCAAACAGCATATCCGCCATACGGAAAGCCGCAGCCGGATTTTTGCACTTATCGGTAATGGCGAAAGGTCCTCCGGCAATAGCCTGCTTATCATCTACCGGTATTCCCTGGTATCCGTTAGGTCCCTTCAGCGGAAGAATATAGGTCCAGTTCTCAAAAACTTCCTTATTCGTATAATCAATTCCCATTGCTACATGTCCCGCACTATAAGCACCGACAATATTCTCCTCATTTCTGGTAACCTGTACCAGCTGGTTAAGATCCTGTGTCAGGGAAGCCGGATCCAGAAGTCCTTCCGCATAAAGTTTATTTAAGAACTTCAAGCCCTCTTTAAATCCATCGGTATCCGCCACCGCTGAAAACTTACCGTCCTTAAGTTTTACCAGACTTCCCTCAAAATAATCGAAAGCATTCAGGATAAAGTAGTACGGATCAGCTGCCCAGGTTCCGTAAGCACCGGTCAAAGGAATTTCATCCTGCTTACCATTCCCGTTGGGATCTTCATTTTTAAAAGCAACCAGCATATCATAATATTCCTCAATGGTAGTCGGAACTTCCATTCCCAGGTTATCCAGCCAGCCTTTATTGACCCACTGCTTATAAGATACTGCTTTATGACCTACATATCCTTCGAAAGTAGGAAGTACATAAACATTTCCATCCGGAGCTGTCATTCCTTCCTTGATTTCGGGCATTTCTTCCCAACGTGCTACCAGATTTTCGGAATATTTATTAATATAATCGTTTAACGGAATGTAAATTTTTTCCGTCATGCCGTATTTGACAACGTCCATATTGCTGGTTGCAGCACCGGTCATGATAATATCCGGGTAATCTCCTGTAGACAGCATTAAGTTCAACTTATCCTTTAATCCTTCACTCGGAACAACCGTCATATCCAGATGAATGTTGGTTACTTCTTCCAGCCACTGTGTGAACTCATTCGTCTTCATATCACTGATGTACGGGAGCTGTACAACCACTGCAGTAAGAGTGATTTTTTCCGGAACAATGGGGAATACTCCCTTTTCGGTTACCCCGTCTTCCGTCAGAACCAGTTCTCCCGACGATGTGGAATCTTTGCTTTGCTGCGATTCCGTAACCTCCGCGTTCTTCGAAGACTCCGTGTTTGCCATGTCTTTTTTTCCACAACCTGCTATTCCCATAACTGCGATAGCGGTTGCCAGCATGAATGCTGCTGCTTTCTTCAATTTCATAAGCTTTCCTCCTTGTTTTCCGGCAGTGCTTATATCTGCCTTATTTATGAGTTAACCCTTAATAGAGCCAATCATTACACCTTTAATAAAATACTTTTGAATAAACGGATAGAATAGCATAAGCGGGATACTGGATACCACAATTAAAGAATATTTTAAGGATTCCGAAAGATTCTGCCGATCCATCATTTCCGTTAAATTGCTCATGGATTTTGCAATATCATCTATATTGATCGTATTCTGTACCAGAATGTCCCTTAAAACAATCTGAAGTGGATATTTCGTAGAATCATTGATATAGAGCATTGCGCTGAAATAGGAATTCCACATTCCCGTCGCATAGGACAATGCCAATACCGCCATAATCGCTTTAGACAAAGGCAGAACGATCCGTATAAAATATCGGACATATCCGCAACCGTCCACTGCCGCCGCTTCGTATAATTCTTCCGGAATACTGCTGGATATAAAGGTTCTTGCAATGATAATGGACCATGCACTGAACAGAGTCGGTATGATTAATGCCCACATGGTATTCATCAAATGCAAATTCTTAATCAGCAAATATTGGGGTATCAGGCCTCCTCCGATAAACATGGTAATGGCAAAGAGCCCTGTGAAAAATCCCTTGTCAACGAACTCTTTTCTGGTAAGCGGGAAAGCACCCATCATTGTTACCAATACACTTAATATCGTACCGATTATTGTATACAGGATCGAATTCCGGTAACCGGTAAAAACCTCAGGGGTCTTAAAAACCGCCTCATATCCCATGAGACTGAATTCCACCGGCAGAAGCTTTACTTTTCCGGCCACCAACGCTCTCGGAGCGGAAAAAGAACAACTGATTACATAAATCAACGGATAAAGCACCAGCAATGTAAAAATGCCCAAAAAGATCCCCACCGCAATCACATAACACTTATCCTGCCAACACATTCTGCGAAATTTTTTCATCTTACTCTCATTTCCTTTCCGGTACTCCAACATTTTTAAAACAGGCTTGTCTCTCCGACTTTCTTTGCAATCTTATTGGTTGCAAACAGGATCGCAAAATTAATCACTGCATTGAACAGACTGATTGCTGTTGAGTAACTGAATTGTGCCTGTTTCACTCCGACTTTATAAACATATGTAGAAATAATTTCCGAAACCGCATAGTTTGAAGGATTCTGCATTAAGAAAACCTTTTCAAAACCGATATTCAGAAGAGAGCCTGTGTTCATGATAAAAGAAATCACAATCATGGGCATGATACCGGGAAGATCGATGGACTTCACCCTTTGTACTCTGGTTGCGCCATCGATAATAGCTGCCTCATGCAGACTGGGATCAATCCCCGAAAGCGCTGCGATATAAATCACTGCGGAATAGCCCGCTCCCTGCCATACTCCGGACCACACATACATGGAACGGAAATACTTAACCCCGCCTACAAAGTCAATGGGAGCACCACCGAACAGTTTCACAACTTCATTTACGATACCGAAACGGTAAGAAAAAACATTTTGCAGGATTCCCACAATAACCACCGTGGAGATAAAATAAGGCGCATAGGTAACCGTCTGCATAGTTTTTTTCAGTCGGCCGTTTTTCATTTCATTAAATGCCAGTGCCAGAAGAATCGGAATCGGGAATCCGGCAAGCAGACCATATAAACTTAATATAATGGTATTTCGGAATACCTGTTTAAAAATCGGCATCGTCAAAAACTGCTTAAAATATTTCAGTCCCACGAACTTACTTCCGAAGAGTCCGCCTCTCACACTGTAATCCTGAAACGCAATCAGATTTCCTACCATAGGAATATAGCCGAATAGAATCACCAGCGCCACCGGAATAGCAATCAGAATATAAAGTCCTGCGCACCGCTTTCTTTTCTGAAAGAAATTCTGTTTACCGTTTCCTTTATGACCGCTCACTTTCATTTCTGCTTTCATTTACTTCTCTCCATTTTCTGCTTATCTACATTTAATTCCCTTAATTGCCTTAGAGCATTTAATTATAAAAGCACTTGATTACCAAAAGTACTTAATTGTTATTGCCCACTCAAGTCTTGTAAAGCTCTTGTCCTGCGCTTTACATCCTTTATTGTATCCGCACAATTGATTTTTCGAAAGAGCCAATATTTTCCGTGAAATGGAACTATTTTTAACCTTAATCTTCCAAAAACAGGATATTTCTGCCCCTTCCATCACTATAAAACAGCAAAAAGAACCGCTGCTCTATAGACGCTTCATCTATAGAGCAACGGCTCTTAATCCAAAACATTTATTCTCTTTATATGATAGCAATTATACCAGAGGTCCACAGCCTTCTGTACCAAAAAATTCCGGAAAAAGTCCCGACGTAGAAACTTGCGGTTTACGATTCCATGGAGTCGTAAATCTTCCCTCTTCATCTATGATTTTTCCCCGAAACTCTGTCAACCAATCTAAAATCTCAATATCTTTTCCGAGCAAATTTGCGGTAGGCTTTGCCGTTCGTATAGCTCTGCCGCAAGGAGAACAATACAAATTTGACAAGTTCATCTTGCTCAATCTCTCTGCCAACAATTGTGCCTCTCTAAATCCTTTCGGGGTCAGCGAATCATGCTGATAATCCGGCTCTGCATGGCGTACAATAAGAATTTTCATCTGACTTACTCCCTCGTATCTTTGATATGAGGGACAAAAAGTATTTTGCCCCTCATTTGATATCTATAAAACAATCGTATTAAAGGAACGCGGCTTCAAAACATAGCCTGTTTGCTCAATGGTTAAAATTTTTTCTTCTGAAAACGGATTCATAACGATTGCCACGCGGGAACCGTCCGGATTTTCAAATACGGTTGTATTGGAACTGAATTCTCCTGCCGTTTTCAACATTACCGCATCACGTTTTACAAAGTGTGAAAAATGCTTGTATAAGTAGAATTCCGGATTGAATCGATATTCACCGTCTTTTACACTGATTAAGGAATTCTGTCGCCATCCCCAGGTACTTAAGCCGTCATTTTCAAGCGCCATATTCCAGTAAACATTTGCTCTTGCACCAAATCGGAAATAATGATGAATTAATTCGTAGGTATACATTGCATATTCCCAGGTATTCTTACCATCCCCACACTGGCATTCACTTTGAATCAAATCCAATTCCGGATAATCTTCCTGCGCCTGCATAATAGAGTATTTTCCACACCACTGATATGCCGCACCTTTAATATGTTCTCTACACTTTGGATTCTGCATTATTCTATTCAGGAAACCGTTATGCATACCATAGCAGCTGTAAGGTTCCGGTCCATTAACCGTTCCAAACCAGATATCCGTCATATTGCCGATTTCATCAATCAGATAATTGGCAATAAAATTTTCCAGTTCCTCTTCCGTATATACACAGGACGGGAATTTCTGATCCGCAAAAAATTCATTCTGCGGCATAATCTGTGAAACTTTGATCCCCTCTTTCTGATAGGCTTCCAGAAATTTTTTGAAATACCGTGCATAGGCTCTTAAATTTTGCTCTGTCTGCACAAGCTTCCCGTAATTGCAGACCTTCGGAAATTTCATCCATGTGGGCGGACTCCAGGGAGATGCATAAAACATCATTTCCGGTGAACGTTTTTGCGCCTCTTTCACTGCCGGAATAATGTACTTTCTGTCACGCTCCACAGAGAAATTCTTCATCTCATAATCGCCGTCCGTTTCGTTATAGCTGTACCAGCTCTCCGCAAAATCATTGGCGCCTATAGACAGTCGACAATAGTTAAATCCACAGCCTTCCTTTCCGAACAACTCATCAAATACCCTGTTTTGCTGCTCTTTCGAAAGACTGAAAACAGCCTTTGCACAGATTTCACTGATGCAGCATCCCCATCCGTAAACCGGTTTCCCGACTTTCTCACCAAAAACAAGCTTTTTGCCCTCTTTATTTGACAGCTTGTTTTTCTCAGACCATTTTTCATTTTCGGTTGTCGATATCCAATCCATTTATCATATCCCTTTCGTTTAAAAAATAATCATTCAGTTTTGTTTCTTCCTTTTGTCCGTCTGCTTCATAAAACCGCACTACGGTTTCTTCATCATCTTCGGATTTTTTGATCGCCGTAACCACGATGTGCTCCGCCTGACTTTGATAGCAGCTGTCACTCTCCGGCAGATTCCCGCTATGAAAGCCGGTAGAGACTGCCCGAAGACCGAAATTGAATTCATCTGCCGTCTGCTGCGCTTTTGCATTTCCCGTATAAGGGAACAATTCATAAGAACATTCATGCATGCCGTAATCCATGATTTCACAGAAATCATGCTGCAGTTCTCCCTTGATAACCGGAAGCTTGTCCGGATTGATTTGCGCAAACCCTTCCTGCCATCTCCACAGCCAGACAGGATCCAGATGAGCATTTCCGATTAAATGTAATTTTGCCATAAACCGTCTCCTTCCGATACGTTCAAATTTCTCATTCCGGTGTGAAAGTTCATTATTGCATAGAAGCATACTTAATATAACCCATACCTGATTAAAAATCGATAGCACAAATCTGGAATTTTTATACTTTTTGATACTATTTTATATTTTCTGTCTATATTCTATCTATATCATCTATTTTTTAAAGAGGCAACATTTTCCGTGCGCAGGAACTATTTTTAACCAGGTCGGAAAGAACGCATTTTTCAGCAGCTTTCTTGTCGCAATAAGAAAGAAACCCCTCCGATCCGTACCAATTCATTGCCTTTGCACTCATAGATTCCGTTCATGTAAAACTCGTAAATTTTAGTTGTTTCATAACGAACTTCTGGGAAATCAGATAGCGAATACATTTCCGAAGTCAACTGTTCCCTTTTCTTTGTAATAAAATAAATCTGCTCTTTCATATAAGTCTTTAAGTCCAGATGCAGTACATTATGTGTAGTAAAAATAAACTGACCTTTATGCTCCGCTCCATTTACAAATGCAATCACCCTGTCAGAGAGAATCGGGTTCAGCACTCGATCCATTTCATCCGCAAACACAACTTTATTTTCATACACCACTCGGAAAATGTGTACCGCCCATGCAAAAAACTCACGAACACCGGTTGAATCCATCTGCAATTCTCTTCTGAAAAAATTTCCCTTTTCATCCTTGCGGATAATGATAGTCTTGCTGTATGGTTTTTCCCTGTCAAGTTCAATACCGCAAATACTGTAATCCACCATGCGGAAAATTTCCAAATATCTTTCATCTGAAAGGATTTGCAGATCTGCCTCCTGCTTGATGACATCGTTCGCCATATCGGAAGTCAAAGATTCCGGATATAGCGTTTCCGTCATCCATTCAACAACAGCTATTGCATCTTCAACGCCCAGCAATGCAAACTTTGATACCAAAAGACCCATCATATCTTCTGTAAGAAACATATTCATTCGCTTACTTAAACCACTTGTTTCTTTTGCGCCGGCGAGCCAAGAACCATCCGCCTGTTTCTCCGCCTTAAAGACACTTGATATTGCAGAATTTCTCTTCTTCATAGTCTGTAATTCTTCATAGACAATCCCGTTTCCATTCAAATGAAGATGATATACATAG
This sequence comes from uncultured Acetatifactor sp., assembly GCA_934433135.1. Taxonomy (GTDB): domain Bacteria; phylum Bacillota; class Clostridia; order Lachnospirales; family Lachnospiraceae; genus Acetatifactor. Next base: position 16,581 of record CAKRZO010000021.1, read on the forward strand.
ATTTTTCCATTGTCTGCCCTGAAACACAGCTCAAACTTCTGAACAGGATTCTGTTCGTCGTTTAAGCTTGCTGCATTCTCACCAACGATCACTGCAGATTTGAGCAGATCAAATCCTTCAGCAGTTTCCACGTAGTTATCCGGAAAACGTTTCTTCACCTTTCCCGTTGGTGCGCTCAAGAGCAATCGTTTTCAAAGGGTTGACAAATCCCCTGAAGTGCATAGTATAATAACAGAGTGACGTCAAGTCAGAAAGGAAAACAAGACGAAAGGATATTGTTATTTTATGAATGATCTTATGAATAAATCACTTCTTATTTCCATCGGGCTTCTGTTGCCGCTTGCAGGGACAACACTGGGCTCCGCAATGGTATTTTTGTTAAAAAAGGATTTAAATCCCAAGCTTCAGAAAGCGCTGCTGGGATTCGCCTCCGGCGTTATGATCGCCGCATCGGTCTGGTCGCTCCTTCTTCCGGCCATTGAGATGACCGAAGGAAGCAGGGTACCGGGGTGGCTTCCTGCCGTAACCGGTTTTCTTGCAGGAATGGCTTTTCTGCTTTTGCTGGACTGCCTGATCCCGCACCTGCATCTGGATACCAATAAGCCGGAAGGTCCTCACACCGGGTGGACCAAATCCGTCATGCTGATTCTGGCGGTAACTCTTCATAACATTCCGGAAGGAATGGCCGTCGGCGTTGTCTTTGCCGGTCTAAATACGGATAACACCGTCATAACGGGCGCAGGAGCCATTGCTCTGGCTTTGGGTATCGCCATCCAGAACTTTCCGGAAGGCGCCATCATTTCCATGCCTCTTGCGGCCTCGGGTCTTACCAAAAAGAAAGCCTTTCTGTACGGCTTTTTGTCCGGAGTGGTAGAGCCTTTAGGAGCTTTTATCACCATCCTGCTGACCTCTTTGGTAACACCTATCTTACCGTTTATTCTTTCTTTTGCAGCCGGTGCCATGATCTATGTAGTAGTGGAAGAGTTAATTCCCGAAGCACAATCCGGGGAGCATACCAACATCGGCACCATAGGAACTGCTCTTGGCTTTGCCCTGATGATGTTTCTGGACATTGCGCTCGGCTGATACGTGTCCAAAAGCGACCTGTTGCCGGCTACTTTTGCCTGCGGCAGGTCGCTTTATCAATACACAACAGCTATTTTTACATGTATCCTACTGATATACCACGCACAGCGGAACCGGAATATTTTCAAGGGCAGCCGGTTGTCTTTCCATTCCGTTTTCCGTGATTTTGTAAAAGGTTACCCGATTATCGCCCATATCGGCACTGATCAAAAGGTCACCTGCGATATGGAAATCTCTGGGTTCTTTTCCTACCGGGAAGAACCCTTTTAATGCAAGTTCATCCCCTTTGATCCCGAAAACGGCAATGGAATCGTGGCCTCTGTTGGATACATAAAGTTCATCTCCCCGGATACGGATGGCTGCCGCCAGGTTCTCTCCCCGGAAATCCTCCGGAAGCGCATTGTAAGTATGAAGCAGTCTGGAATGCTCTCCGTCATAAGCAATCACACTGACTGTGGATTTCAGTTCATTGACGCAGTACAGATATCTGCCGTCCCGTGAAAAAATAAGGTGCCTGGGGCCATGTCCCTGCGGCATGGCAATGGAAAAGGCTTCGTTCTGATCCCTGTCATAAAAGAAAATTTTATCCAGTCCCAAATCGGTCACACAGATATACTTTTTATCCGGAGTTACACAGATATAATGGGTATGAGGTCCCTCCTGGCGCAAGGGATGAATGCCCTTTCCTTCATGTGTCACCAGTTTGCCCGGATACTTAATGAAGCTTCCGGAAACGTAGTTTACTGCCAGAATCTCCTCGCCTTCCACCCAGATATGGCAGGCCACCTTTCCCTGTGTGGAAAGAGTTTCACTTGGGCTGTGCAGACTTCCGTCTTCTCCGATTGCAAAAGACATCATACCGCTTTCGTCCCCGCCGAACGCATCCCGAAGAAGGACATACATCCGGCCATTCTGAATGGCCAGATACATAGGCTGATCCAACGCCGTCTTTTCACAAAAAGAACACTCTCCCGCATCATCCATTTTGTAATGATAAATTCCGCCTGCTTCTTCCTTTTTCGCGCAGGCTGCAATATACAGATCTCTCATATTCCGCTCCCTTTCTTCTTTTTCTCTTACCTTTTCCCGTTTGCTCTGCTTTGCATTCTTCCTTCTTCCGCTTTTCCACTTTACTTTCTTCTTTTTTCCGTTCTTCTCTGCTCTGTCTTTCCGCTGTTCCTCATTTTGCAGATGCATTCGCATGGAAGAAATCTATTTACGCAATCCCCTGGGATAGTGGTTTTTCATCACATTTCCGGCCAGTTTGCCCCAGCCGATGCTGCAGCCTTCCACCGTAATCAGGTACCAGCCTTTTTCTCCTTCGCAGGAAAACGTCAACCCGTTCAGATAATCCCGGATACCCGGGCTGACCTTAGAATTATCCATGGAATCGCCCGTAGAATTACCCACAGAACTATTCCCGGTTCGTTCCTTCGTTGATTCTATAGGGAAATCAAATACGTGCCGTGCCTTATCCGGCGAAAGTGCCAGCGCCAATGCATGAGACGGTTCGAATCGTCCTTTTTTCAGGGTTCCCAGATGAAGTCCCGGACGAAGTACCTTCATTCCCTTTAAGGCCGGCATGTCTCCGGGTGCCAGATAAAGCTGCTCCCCGAAACGCACAAAAATTTTTCCGTCAAAAACACCGGAAGGCAACTTGAGATTTTCTTTTGCAAAATCCAGGAAGCTCTTGTAATCCTGCACTCCGATACCCGGCTGCACTCCGCCTCTTCCAAAACATAGCCGGCTGCCTTCCCTGCTTCCGTTCTTTCTAAGAACCGCTGCAAAATGCCCCTCGCCCTTCACCTTATGCGGCCACAGGCGGATTGTCCGCTGCAGGGCTTCTTCTTCCTGCGGCGTGCATGTCAGATAAGTTCCGTCCACATCTGCCGCCCATTGTGATGAGCCAGACGAAATGTCTGCCTGCCAAGACGGCTCGATTACGGTAAATTCCGGGTGGCGTCTTAAGAAGCGCAGAATGGTTCCTTCGTTCTCCGCCGGTGCAAAGGTGCAGGTAGAATAAACCAGCCGCCCTCCATCATGCAGCATTTCTGCAGCCCGATCCAGGATTCCGTCTTGCCTCTCAGCACACCGGGTCACATTTTCCGGACTCCATTCCTCCTGCGCCTCCTCATTTTTATGGAACATTCCTTCTCCGGAACAAGGAGCATCCACCAGGATCCGGTCGAAATAATCCGGAAAGATTTCAGCAAGTCTCTCCGGGCTTTCATTTAAAACAAGCGCATTGGTAATGCCCATGCGTTCGATGTTTTCCGAAAGAATTTTGGCCCTTGCAGGATGAATTTCATTGCAAACCAGAATCCCTTCTCCCTGCATTGCCGCGCCGATCTGCGTGCTCTTGCCTCCGGGCGCGGCGCACAGATCCAGGATCTTTTCTCCGGGCGCGGCTTCCAGCAGCCCGGCCGGCGCCATGGCGCTGGGTTCCTGAATATAATAAACCCCGGCCTCATGAAACGGGTGCTTACCCGGCTGATCCTGCATCTCATAATAAAACCCGTTCTCTTCCCAGAAAACCGGGGACAGAGAAAAGGGCATTTTCGTTAAAAACGCTTCTCTTCCCATCTTCTGCGGATTTCGCCGCAGCGCTTTGTAAGGCTCTCTTTCATATGCCCGGAAAAAATCCGTTGCTTCTTCTCCCAGCATTTGTTTCATTCTCTCTGTAAATAACTGCGGCAGCATGTCTCTATCTCCTGATTTAACTCTATTCTTTCCGTTACTCCACCGCCACGATATTCCCGTTCTCCGCCCTGCGCAGCAGTCCGGCATCCAGTGCCAGATTCATGGCATAACGAATACAATTCTCGATTACAACACCCATTCTGGGGAAGCCGAACTTTCGGGCAGTCTCCCTTAAAAGATCCGCCTCGGAAAGCCCGATCTGTTCCCTTAAAACTTCCATCATTGCCGTCCGGATTTCCTGAGAGGGGATCTCTTCTATGGTTCGCTTGTCTCCGTCCGCATCCAGGACACGGTATACGGCATAGGAATCCGGATCCTGATCCGGCCTCCAGAAAAAGACCCGGTCTTCATCCATGGTACGCTTGGTTCGAAGCCCGTTTAACGCGACATCAAATACGGATTCCACGCGGCTTCCGCTGCGTGAAATACTCCAGGCATTCTGTACTTTCCGCATCAGCGCCTTCCTGCTGATCGGCGCTTCGTTATGGAGAAACGCTGCTGTAATCACCCGAACTGACAGAATATTTTCTGAAGAATAGAACTCTTCCGCCGTTCCCTGCGTATCCAGATCCAATGCATGATAACTCTCTGCAGCGCTTGCAGTTTCCTCTTCCGGAGCCGTTTCAAAAACCGGGACATTCTGTACCGTGCTTTCTTCCTCTTCTTCCCCGGAGTCTGCACCTTTTTCCTTCTTCCGGGCAATGACCTTCTCCGCTTCCTGCCGAATCTGCTCTTTTACGGCTTCCGGATCATCCAGCCAGTCCAATGTCCAGATCCGCAGTATTGACCAGCCCAGTCCCTTTAAGACATCCGGCTGCAGAACAAAACAATCCTTTGCATTTGCCGCCCGATAACAGTTTTCACCATCTAACAAAATTCCCAGAAGATACGTCTCCTTATCCTCCGGATCCACAATTCCCAGTTCCACCCGATAAGCGGAGCAGCCGATGTTGCACTTCACATCATATCCCATTTCCCGGACTGCCTGCGCGATCTCTTCCACCAGATAATCTTCCTGCTTTCTTTCCGTTCCCGCTCTCTGCGCCAGAATGTTTTTGCCCCTTTTGGCGAACTCCAAAAATCCTTTTAAACCCGCAACGCCTTCCGCCCGGGTTCTGGCAAGGTCAATCTGCTCCGGCTGCAAAACGGAATAAATAATCATGGACTTTCTGGCTCTGGAAATTGCCACATTTAAACGTCTCCATCCGCCTTCCCGGTTCAAAGGTCCGAAATTCATGGAAACATTTCCTTTGGCATCCGGCCCGTATCCTACGGAAAACAGAATCACATCCCTTTCATCTCCCTGGACATTTTCCAGGTTTTTAATGAAAACAGGCTCCTTTAAATTCCGGTCGATTTCCTCTAACTGAGGATATTTTTTAAATTCCTCGAAAAGCATGTCGTCTATGAGGTTCTGCTGTACAGAGCTGAACGTTACCACTCCGATGCTGTCCCGGCGCAGATTCTCATCCCGCAATCTCCTTATGATTTCCGCTACAATGGCCTGCGCCTCTGCTTTGTTCTGCTTAGTCTTTCCCTTATCATAGGCCCCCTTTACCGGCACAAATTTCACTTCGGAAACCAGATCCCTCGGAGAAGGGAAGGTATACAATTTGTTGTCGTAATATTTCATATTGCTGTAGGCAATCAGGCTTTCGTGCCTGGAGCGGTAATGCCACTTCAAAGACTCCTGCGGCATGGAAATGGCAAGGCAGTCATCCAACAGACTCTCTAAGTCTTCCTTTTCGCCGTTTTCTTCATCGATCCGGTTGGAAAGGAAAAAATTGGTGGGAGGAAGCTGTTTGGGATCCCCTACAATTACTACGTTTTCTCCTCTGGCAATGGTTCCCACCGCTTCGCTGGTGGGCAACTGGGAAGCTTCATCGAAAATTACCAGATCAAATTTAGGAAATGACGGATCGATATACTGTGCTACGGAAATCGGGCTCATGAGCATACAGGGACAAAGTCTGCGCAGCAGCGTCGGGATCTGATCAAAAAGCCTCCTTAAGGACATCATGCGTCCATTGTTTTTGATGGCTTTTTTTAAGATTCCCATTTCCGATGCAGCGGAGCTTGCACTGCCGGAAGCCGGGATTTTGGCGGAAAGTCTGGCCACCAGTTCCTGAATGGTAAGCCTTTTATATTCTTCAATAACCTCCCGATACCGAGCTATCATGTCATCATACTGCCTGCCTCTGAAATCGGAAAGTTCCGGTTCTCCGGCAATGGTAAGGAGCACAAGTCCGTAATACAGATTACCCGAAAAAGCAGCATTCATTTCCTGCGCTTTCACCTTTCCTTCCCGGCAGCTGCGGCTTACCGCTTCCAGTCCATCATTCTTAAGTTCCGCATCGATCTGATTGAAGTTTACTTTGCTGCGCAGCATGGAAAGGTGTTCTTCGTAAGTCTGCAGTGTGGAAAATACCACATTCGGGTATGCGTTTTCCCTTTTCGCATCACTATCTTGCGCCGTCTCTTTTTTCAGCAATACATCGCTTTCCTGTGTTGCCTCTTTTCCCCGCCAAATGCCGCTGTCCACCTCATACTTCTCACAGAAATCTTCCAGCTTCTTATGGAATTCCTCCAGCTTCCTTCCGCTGTCTTCCAGGGTTGTAAGCTCTTTTTCCGAAGCTTTTTCCAGATGTAAGATTACTTCTTCGGTGGCTGTTCCGGGAAGCTGTTCCAGGACTTCTTTCAAACGTGCCGTCTTTCGAACGGCATCCTCCAGCTCCTCCCAATTCGTGGAAAGTCCCATGTAGATTCCCGGATAATACCCGGTCAGCTCCGCCGGCATCTCCTGCAGCTTCCTTTTCTGTCCGGCAAAAGCGGAAAGCTTGTCGTAGCTCTGCGTGATATTCTTATTCGTAATGCTTTTCGGCTCTTTTGCATAAAGCCGTAGTTCCTTAATCAGCTTGTTCTGTTTGAAAAACTTTGCGGCAAACCACTGACTGTCCGCCTGTTTGAATTGCAAAGCAGCCGTTTCAAAAGGATACTCCAGCACACTTTCCGCAAAACCGGTGCAGATTTCTTCGTATCGATCCCGGCAGTCTTTTCCCAGCGCAATCAGCTGTCCGGATGCAGCCAAAAGATGGGAAAAGCCGGATGCCTTCAGCATTTGGGTAAGAATCGTGCCGGGCATTCCGAACACTTCTGCCGCCTGCAGCAGAATCTCCATCATGGAATCGGTCTTCTCCACGCCGTTCCCCGCAAAAGTGTACAACTTATCGGCAGCAGCGCACACGCTCTCCTGCCCGTTTAAAATTTCTTCTATATCCTCCTTAAGCTGTTCCCTTAGTTCAATGGAATATTTTTTCCCTTCATAGCCTTTTAGCGGATGTCGGGTGTAATCTCCCACAGCCTCCATTGCCACAGCATACCGGCGTACCAGATCCCGGTACTGCTCGACTTTTTCCCCGGAAAGGGTCTGCAGCATTTTTTTGGAAAAACGGATTTTTCCTTTCTGTGCCCTGTTTTTTTCACAACTTTCAATGGCTTCATAAAGAGAGCAGCCGAATGTACGTTTCTTATGAACGGCCTCCATCATCCCGCTTAAACGGCTTCTTAACAGGTGCACCTTCTGCGCCGTTTTTTCATATTCTTCGGGAGACTTTACTTTTGCGGTTTCCAGCGCTTTATTTAATTCCGCCAAAACAGCGGATTTATTCGTCTTATTGGAATGCAGTTCCAGACAAAACGGATCTAACCCGATCGCAGCCAGCCGCCTCTGCACCACCGTCAAAGCCGCCATTTTCTCCGCTACAAACAAGACGGATTTCCCCTGAAACAGGGCGTTGGCAATCATATTCGTGATGGTCTGGGACTTACCGGTTCCGGGCGGTCCGTGCAGGACAAAGCTTTCGCCGCAGGCCGCTGCCGCAATCGCCGCCATCTGGGAAGAATCGGCGCTGACCGGCACCGCCATATCCATGGCTTCCAGTTTCTCTTCGGGATCCTGGGGTACGCTGCCTTCGGTATCAGCCCCCAAAGTCTTCGCTTCCCAGGTCATTTCTCCCTTCATCAGGCTTGCCACTACTTTATTATCCGCCAGTTCTTCGCAGCGGCTGTGAATGTCGTTCCACATGACAAACTGGCCGAAGGAAAACAAACCGATATATGCCATCTCTTCGATGTTCCAACGTTTTTTATCCAGAATGGCCTGCCGGATGATATGGAAAACCAACGGCAGATCCACGCCGTTCTCATCCTCCGGCAAAGGATCCAGTCCATTGATTTGTACCCCGTGATCCTGACGCAGGTACTCCAAAAGTGTAATATTGACCTGGGCATCTTCCTGACGGCTTCTTAACAGATATCCCTTATTCCGGGCGTTCCGCACAATATCTACCGGCAAAAGCACAATAGGCGCAAAACGGGCTCTCTGGGAGATATCGGACTCATACCAGCGCAAGAAACCAAGCGCCAGAAACAGGGTATTGGTTCCGTTTTCTTCCATACTCATTTTGGCGCTGCGGTACAGTCCCTTTAAGGCTTTCTCTAACTCCTCTTCCTCCAGAAAAGTCCGGATTCTGCCGTTCTTAAATTCTTCTTCGGCAATCTTACTGACCAGATCCTTTTCATTTTCAATTTCATAGATCCGGCTGTCCCGAAGCGTCACCGTCCACTCTCCCGGGACTTCCATAATACGGAAATCCTTTCCGCCGGAAAGTTCGTCTTCCAGTTTTTCCGCAGATGCCACCATCAGCTGAATGGCATTCTTAGTCACCCGAAAATTCAAAAGTGTATTGCGCAGGCTGAAATCCAGGAGCTTTCTCTCCCAGATTTTCTGCTTGGTAACCGTTACACTGTCTTCTACTGTCTTATTGCGCAAAGACGTATCCAACAGCTCCGGTGCAGTCATGGAATCCGGCTCTTCTGATTTTTCCGCGCCGTCCTCATTCGCCCCGTTTTCCTTACCTGCGCTGCTGTAAAGCATCTGTCCGTCCTCTGTCCTTAACGGCATGGGACGGATACCGCTTCCTCTGGAACGTATAATGTCCACAACACCATGGAATTCTTCCTGTCCGGTCAGATGATCCAGTCCGTGCTTTAAAGCTTTATCAAAAGGAATGTCTCTTCCTTCCACAAAATCGGTGCATTCCGCCAGAAGAAGTTCTTCTGCTCCCGGCGCGGTACGCTTCTCCAGACTGGAAACGTCATCCACCATACAATCCGCAAAAGTCTCTTCTTCCAGCCAGCAGCCCACAAAGGCATGCCCCTTCAGAAATACCAACAATGGGTATAGTCCCGCCGCTTCCAGACAGGCAGCATACAATACCGCAAGATCCAGGCACGTTCCCTGCTTCTGCTTAAGCACCATATGCGGGAGGCGGATTCTCTGCCCTGTTTTTTCATAACCGGCAGGGGGATTGTGATATACGATTTCCCGTTGCTTTAATGCCGCGTAAACCGCTGCCATCTGCAGCTTTACCTGATTGGGATCTCTGGTCTGATAACCGGTAAAAGAAGGATCCTTCCCCCAGCTTTTTAAAATCCCGGAAGCCTCTGACAATACCTTTGCAATTTCGGGGTGGTTCGGGGTAACAAAAGCGGCGATCATTTCCGGCATGACGGAAAGCCCGCTCCACTGGTCATAAGCAAGCAGCTCGATTTCCTCTTCCAGGGCGGCAAGTTTTTCCTCCGCCGCTTTCTGCGAAACGGTAATCCGAAAAAAGCCGCTGATCTTTTCCGTAAGTCCGAACAAAAAATCCGTGGACAGCCTGATTCTTACCGGTGCAATCTCCAAAGACTCTCCCGCTGAAATGCTTTCGATCTCACATTCATAATCTTCGGCAAAAGCCGGGCTGAACGTAATCGTTACCGCCAGGTCTTTCAGATTTTCAGAAGAATCATTCTGTATTACCAGGTTCCGGATTACCGGAACGTAATTCTGCTGCATGGCAAAATTAATTGTTTTCGTAAAATTTCCACTGATTTTCAGCATATGTCTGTCCCTCTTTTGATATCACGATCCCAGATCCAAAAGCCGGATCTTGCAAGTGCGAACGGCTCTTTGACCTTCTGACCATGGCACCATTATATTATATTTAGGAAGAAAAAAAAAGACAGGATTTGGAAAATGCAGAAAAAAACTTTTTTCCCTCTTGACAGTCACTTCAAAATGTGCTTTAATAACCTAAACCGATGAGGAAGAGTAAGTAAGTTTTATCCCTTTTCATTCCAGAGAGCTGCAGGCGGTGGGATTGCGGCAGAAAATATAAGACCGAATGGACTTCCGAGGGCGAACAGAAAGGATTGACCGTTTTTAAAAGAAATGGGGTCTGAGTATGAAAGCCGGAGCATGACTCTCCGTGAACAACAGTCTGCATATGGTAGTATGCGTAAAGTGGGCGTATCGAAAAGTATGTTTACTTGAGATATGTCAAGCCGGGTGGCACCGCAGGATTTGTATTGTACATCCTGTCCCAGCAGATAACTTGCTGAGACGGGATTTTTTTATTTCGTAAAAGCAGGACTCTTTCTTATTTTGCAAAAAGCTTCCCGGGAGCTTTTCAGGAAAAGAAGGCTCGGCCCACAGATAAGAATCTCCTTCCCAGCAGAACCTGTTGCAAGTTCATTATGAGGAACCTTTTTTCCGGCAGCCTTTTAAAGCGCTTTCAGAATTCGGAAAAACGGTTCGGCCACAAGAAAGGAAAATGAAATTATGAAAAAATTAATCGGAAAAGTTATCACTGTCATTTGTACCGCTTCCCTTCTGCTCAGTGCTACAGGCTGCGCAGGAAAAGATACGCAAAACAGTATCGAACAGGACAGCAAAGCTGCGGATTATACCATCGGTATCTGCAATTATGTGGACGACGCTTCCCTGAATCAGATTGTAGAAAATATCCGGACACGCCTTGATCAGATTGAAGAAGAAAAAGGAATTGTAATCGATGTCAAATACGATAACTGCAACGCGGATGCCAATGTTCTTTCCCAGATCATTGCCAACTTCGAAGCAGATCAGGTAGATTTGATGGTCGGAGTTGCCACTCCCGTAGCGATGTCCATGCAGGCTGCTACCCAGGAAAGCAATACACCGGTTGTCTTTGCCGCCGTATCGGACCCCGTCTCAGCCGGTCTGGTAGATTCCCTGGAAGCCCCCGGTCATAACCTGACAGGAACTTCCGATTATCTGGACACCAATGCCATTATGAATCTCATCCTTGCCCTGAATCCGGATATCAAGAGTGTCGGCCTTCTTTATAATGTAGGGGAGGACTCTTCCGCAGCTCCTATTGCTCATGCCAAAGAGTTCCTGGATCAGAAGGGTATTGCTTACATTGAACGCACCGGTACCACGGTAGATGAAATCCTTCTGGCAGCCCAGGCGCTTGCCGCAGACGGTGTGGAAGCCGTTTTCACTCCCACTGACAATACGGTTATGCAGGCAGAGCTGTCCATTTATGAGACCCTTGCCCAGGCTGGTATCCCTCACTTTACCGGAGCGGATTCCTTTGCCTTAAACGGAGCTTTCCTCGGTTATGGTGTAGACTATGCCAACCTTGGTGTCAAAACCGCTGATATGATTGCCGAAATCCTGTTGGACGGCAAAAATCCTGCCGAGACTCCGGTTCTTACCTTCGATAACGGCACCGCAACCATCAATACCGATATCTGCACGGAACTCGGACTTGATTATGATGAAGTTTCCGCTTTGTTCACGCCGTACTGCACAAAGGTACAGCCTATTACCACTGCTGAAAGCTTTTAATAGAAAAACATTGAGATGCTGTTATGCGGATTAGGAGGAATTTATGTCTGCTGCTTTGTTATGGAGTTTAATCCAGACCGCCCTGGAACTGGGCCTGATCGGTTCCTTAGTTGTCCTTGCTTTGTTTTTAAGCTATTCCATGCTGAATGTCTGTGATCTTTCCACTGACGGTTGCTTCACTTTAGGAGCTGCCGTCGGCGCAGTGGTTGCCCTTTCCGGGCACCCCTACCTTTCGATCTTTGCCGCCATGGGCGCAGGCATTTTATCCGGTTTTATCACAGCGCTGCTTCAGACCCGGATGGGGGTCAACAGTCTGCTGGCCGGTATTATCGTCAATACCGGTCTGTATTCCGTCAATATCGCCGTGATGGGAAACTCTTCTTTGCTGAATATGAATAAAACAAGAACCATCTTTACCGATGTCCGCGGTCTGTTGAAAGACAGCTTCTTAAAAGAGCAGGAGACCCTTCTGATTTCCCTGGCAGCTGCAGCCATCGTCATTCTTTTCCTGACGCTGTTTCTGCGCACCAGACTCGGGCTTGCCATAAGGGCTACCGGCAACAATCCGGATATGGTTCGTTCTTCTTCCATTAATCCGGCCTTTACTACAACCGTAGGGCTGTGCATTTCCGGTTCCTTTACGGCACTGTCCGGCTGTCTTCTGGCACAATCCCAGAAATCCGTAAATGTCAGCATCGGAAACGGCAGAGTGACCATTGCTTTAGCTTCCCTGCTGATCGGAGGTGTTCTTTTCTCCAAAGGAAATATTCCTCTGAAAGCACTGGGCGCCGTAATCGGTTCCTGCATCTTCCGCCTGGTTTACGCCGTTGCCCTTCGTCTGAAGATGCCTGCTTTTATGCTGAATCTGATTTCCGCTGTCATTGTTGCCGCAGCGCTGTCCATTCCTTATCTGAAATCACAGCTGCCCCTGTTAAAACGCCGTACGGCTCTTCGCCGCGCCCGCAGGAAAAAGGAGGATTCCTTATGCTGATACTGGATCACATTTCCAAGACCTTCCATCCCGGAACCGTAAATGAAAGGCAGGCTCTCTGTGACCTGTCCCTTACCGTAGAGGACGGGGATTTTATTACTATAATCGGAGCCAACGGCGCCGGCAAATCCACACTGTTTAATGCCATTGCAGGCAGTTTTTTTACAGACAGCGGACGTATCCTTCTGGATCAGAAGGATATTACATTAATGCCCGAGCATAAAAGAGCGCGGGAAATCGGACGGCTTTTTCAGGATCCGTTAAGAGGAAGCGCTCCCGGCATGAGCATTGAAGAGAATTTAGCCCTGGCTGCCGGAAAGGGCGGCTGGTTTGGTTTTATTACCAAAAAGAGTCAAAAACTCTTCCGGGAAAGACTGGCTTTACTGGACATGGGGCTGGAAGACCGGATGCAGCAGCCGGTAGGTCTGCTTTCCGGCGGTCAAAGACAGGCTCTGACCCTGATGATGGCTACCATTAATCCGCCTAAAATTCTTCTTCTGGATGAACATACCGCGGCTCTGGATCCCGGTGCTGCGGATAAAGTGCTTGCCATCACCCGTAAAATCGTAAAGGAAGAGAAGCTGTCCTGCCTGATGATCACGCACAATATGCAGTCCGCCCTGGATCTGGGTAATCGGACGATTATGATGGATCACGGAAAAGTACTTTTTGATGTCCGCGGAGACGAAAGAAAAGCCCTGACCGTGGCAGATCTTCTGACACGCTTCAAGGCTCTCTCCGGCAAAGCACTGGATAATGACCGTATGCTGTTATCCTGAACTTCTTATACTCACATCAAGGCATGCACCAAGACCTTTTCCCACCACTGTGCAAAGCAGGATAAACTTGTAAGACTATGTTTTTGTAACTTTGCAAGTTTAACCTGCTGTGCACAGCAGATCACTTGACACGGTAATCGTTAAACTCATCTCTCAGGAAAGCCCAGCGAAGATCCGGGGATTACTTCTCTAATTTCCTATTGATCTCCTCTATCCATCCAATATCGCTATCCTCGAAGTATTTCATAAATTTTCCAAAATTGCTGCTTCCTGTAATAGAGTCATTTAAGTCTAAATTATCAACTCGCTTACGCATGTCCCGATAATTGTCAGATGTAACGCTCTTCATAACTTCTTTAATCTGATCTATACGCCCCTTATAGTTCTCAATCCCTGTGTATTCTTTTAACAAAGGTGCATTTACCGGTTTCGCCGGAGATTTTAGATTATTATCTGTCCAATGCTTTATAATAATCTGCATTGTGCAAGGGTTTCCAAACATAATTACTTCATCTGCAGCACTATCTATCCCATGAAACACATTGATTTTGCGCTTTATATCCTTATACTGTTCGTGCGGCTTCTTTTCCGTATCACAGAATATCAAAACCAATTCTTCTGCACTATTTTGATAACGATCCTGGTATCGCGCCGGAATATTTCCGTTTCCACAAGCGTTCACTAATATCACTTCATAAACTGGATTCCATACCTTCAGTTTCTTCAAACGATCCAGATATTCATATTCCTCGTTACCTTCACAGATCACACAAATTTTATGCTTATCTGAAAACACAGGGAGTTTATTCGTCATTACCATCATCTCCCTTTTCATTTCCTTTTATGCTCAGCAAGGAGTTAATCAACTCCGGGTCAGGCAAAGCCCCAAGCGCACCTCTTCTGTATTTTTCCATAATATCCGTAGTATCTCTTACACCCATCTGCGCGGTAAAATCAGCAAGGGAATAAACAAAGACTCCGTCTTCATCTTTATGCACAAACCAGATTTGTTCCTTTCGGAACATTCTCTTACAATCCATAAGATTTATATCATGAACTGTAAATATCAATTGTGCTCCGGTATTCAATTCATTATTAAACATTGCAACAATAGCTCGGGTAAGTTTAAAGTGAATACTGCTATCCAACTCATCCACAACAAGAATCCTACCCTGTTCAAGCGCTTCTATAACATAACTTGCAATTGCTGTAATCTTTTTGGTTCCCGTTGAGTCAAACAGCATACTGGGCACATGAACCCCCTTATATGTGGAAACCAGCCGAATTTGATCCATAACTTTATCCGGAATATCGAGTGCTTTTTCGTCCGGTTTTTCATCTTCTTCGCCTGTTTTCAATTGAATTTTATCCATATCCACATACTCAAAATTATCCATATACAGATCTGCGTTTTTTATAAAGTCAACAACCTTTTTCTGCAATTGATTCTTATTTTTCATAAGTTCAATTGTATGCTGTAGCGGTATGTTATTCATATTGATAACATCAATTTTTTCAGCGAAATCAACAAGAATTCTCTTCATCTCGCTGACATATTTAAATTTACTTGCATCTATTACATAACATAGTAAATTATTCTTTGATATGACAGGAATCATCGCCTTCACATGTTCATCAGCGCAGTCATATATACCACTATCAATATCTTTTTTTAACCAGCACACTTCTTTTTCATTATTATACTGGTCTTTCATTAACTCTGAAAAAGTCTCGTATATATATTCTTCTTTTTCCGTGTCAAACTTAAAATCATATGAGAATTTTCTTCCGGACGCCATAAATGTTATACCTAACTCACATACCTTACTCGCTGTAAAGATATTGGATATTAAGCCGCTTCTCTTATTCAGAAATACATTTTTGATTGCCCTGATACATTTAATTAAACAGGTTTTCCCTGCATTATTCGGGCCATATATTCCTACTGTTTTAAGTACATTAAAATTGTTTTCCTTATGAACATTTGCTCCAAATTTCTTATTTCGCATATCAGCCTTCAGTGAAAAAACGATCTCGTTCTCAAACGCAAAGCAATTTTTTGCCCTTACTTCTATAATCATGACCCATTCCTCCTGCTGTCTTTACCTCTTTCAAACATTATTATATCATTTTTTAAAATTTATGCAAGTTTTTTTCACAAAAAATTACTTGACAGTAGCTTCATTTGTTTTTATAATAGGCTCATATTAAAATCCTGTTCTATATATACTTTTAATTTTAGAATTTAGTTTCACAAATCATCCTCAAAGAAAGAGAAGGTGACTTAGATGGAAAACAAGTCCTGTCTGTCTACAATAAAAGCGGAATATATGCGGCTTACCAAAAAAGAACAGCAGCTCGCGGATTATATTCTGGACAATTATGAAGCCGTCGTTACGATGACTACTTCCGAACTGTCCGCCAATGCCGGCGTTGTAAAGAGCGTTATTGTGCGTTTCTGTCAGTCTCTCGGCTTCAGCGGCTATACGGAATTCAAGCTCCTGCTTTCCAGGGAACTGGCCAAAAACGAACAATTTCACTTTACTCCGTACATTTCCGCTCATGATACGGAAGAACATATCTTACGCAAAATTTTTTCAGCTAACATAAAAACGCTGCATGATACGGCTGAAAATCTGGACCCAAAACAGTTTCAATGTGCGATACAGAGTCTGGCAAAAGCAAATACCATTTACATTTATGCAGTAGGAACCTCCGCCGGTATTGCCGCGGATTTTCAATACCGCCTTACGGAAATCGGGTACCGAGCTTTCTTTTTTACGGATATTGCCAACATGAAAGTCTCGATCTTGAATATCCAAAAAGGAGATGTTGCCATCGGCATTTCCGGAAGCGGACGGACGCAGGCCACTGTGGACGCCTTAAAATACGCCCGAGAAAGAGGTGCGGCAACCATTTGCGTTACAAGCTTTCCCAACAGCCGGATCGTAAAATACAGTGACCATGCGCTTGTCATCCAAACGGATGAAATCCAATATCCCATAGAGGCCATTTCCGCCAGAATCGCCCATATCAGCGTTCTGGACAGCATTGCCGTCTCCCTGTCTTCCCGGCATTATGAAGAAGCGGTGGAACGTGCCGCCAAGGTACACGATCTGGTGGAGAAAATACGGTACCAGTAAACACCGGGAATTGATTCGGATTTCGATCGGAAATTCGGACTCAGCCCACTAAAATATAATTAAGAACCGAGGTTGCTTCCGTGTCAAAAACGTATATATCCAAGCTCAAACAAACTTTTTTATTCTGTCTGCTTTATGCCGGTTATACCTCCATCTACCTTGCCAGGATGAATCTTTCCGTAGCCGGTCCGGAATTTCTCCGACTGAACAGACTGGATGCCGCGCAGATCGGCATTCTGGGGAGCTGCTTCTGCATTGTTTTTGCCGCCGGAAGACTGCTGAACGGCATTTTAAGCGATTTTATTCATCCCCGCTTCATGATCGGTTTCGGCCTTGTCCTCACCGGTCTCTGCAACCTTTTTATCGGCTTTTTCCCGTTCTTTACGGCCATGCTTCCGCTCTGGCTGGTCAATGCCTATGCCCAATCCATGCTCTGGAGTTCGGTTCTGTTTACCGTTTCTTCCATGTATGAAAAAAACACCGCCAAAAAGAAAATGTCCATAATGATTACTTCCGTAGCGGCAGGCAATATTCTCGGCATTCTTGTAAATTCCCGTCTGATTGCCGACTTCGGCATTGCCTTTGCTTTTACCGTTCCGGGTCTGTGTTCCATGCTCCTGGGCGTCCTGGTCTTCTTTTCTCTCGGTGAACTGCATATGCCCCAGAAGACAGATTCTGCTCCTGCAGGCCTCTTCGATCCCTCCGGGGATTCTTCCGGAAATCTCTCCGGCAATTCTGCTATGAAGGGGTATTCTCCCATCGGCCTTTTTGGTTCCCAGATCCGGGCATTATTCTCCGGTGCAAGAACAGGCGAACTGCTGGCCGTCAATGCAACGGGAGTTCTGCACGGCATCATGAAGGAAAATGTCAGTCTGTGGATGGCGGTTTATATTGCCGATACCTATTTTGTCGATTTGACAACATCTTCCTATTACCTTTTTCTGGTTCCGTCCATCGGTTTTCTGGGACGAATCTGCTATCCTTTTTTCTATAAATTGTGCAAAGAAAGAGAGCATATCGTTTCCATGATCGGTTTCGGAGCGTGTATTGCCGCTTCTCTTCTTTTATCCATCGGCGGGACGGGAATTCTCGGTGCAGTGCTCGCTTTAAGCGCTGTTTACATGGCGGTTTCCATTATCAACACTTCTCTTTTAAGCATTTATCCGCTTTCCTATTCCGAGACCGGAAATGCCTCCTCCGTAAGCGGTATTATCGATTTTTCCACTTACCTGGGAGCCGGCATCGCAAGCCTGTTTTACGGTATCCTGATTCAGCACTGCGGATACCTTCCCATGTTTTTATCCTGGATCGTTCTTTCTGCGGTCTCGCTGATTCTTTTGCATAAAATACAGAAGGCCTCTTGATAAACTGTTCCGCCGGCATCTGGCACTTCGGATTTACAATGCAGATGACGCATTTGCTATTTTCATTATCGGGTTACAATAGTACGCAATAATAAAAACACTTTGGAAATCTGCTTTAAAATCTTAAAAACCGTAAAAAGCATGAATGCGGACCTGCTGTTTTTTCTCCCCTATAGCTAAGCCAATAAGTTTTTCCTAAAAATATAGATAATATATTATTCATGCTTGCTTTTTTCCTGCTTTTCGGTTAAAATATTAAACATGATAGACATTACACATTTTAAAACCACACCAAAAGAATTTACCATAGAAATCGTAGCAAATGTAAAAGCCAGGAGGAAGGAGCAGCGTCTTACCCAGGAACAGCTGAGCCTAAAGGCAGGCGTGAGTCTTGGCTCCTTAAAGCGCTTTGAGCGGACAGGTGAAATTTCTCTTACGTCCCTACTTCGAATTGCCATTGCTCTGGACTGTCAGGAGGACTTTCTGCAACTTTTTTCCAAAAAGCAATATCGATCCATACAGGAGATTATTGATGAACAGGATTAAAACACTGGATGTATTTTACGAAAATCGAAAAGTGGGAACTTTGGCTTCTGCCAAAGATTACCGAATAGCCTTTGAATATGACGGGGAATGGCTGGAATCCGGCTTTTCTATAAGTCCCCTAAGTCTTCCGCTTGAAAAAAAAGTCTTTCTGCCCAAAATTGAGCCTTTTGAGGGACTATTCGGTGTCTTCGCAGACAGTCTGCCGGATGGCTGGGGAAGACTTCTGGTAGACCGCATGCTGATACAGAAACACACCGATCCCCATGAGGTTGACAGCCTGTATCGCCTGGCTATTGTGGGTACCAGCGGTATGGGTGCCCTTACCTACCACCCTTGCCATGAAGAATGGTCTGAAAAACAGACGATGGACTATGACCGAATTGCTGAACAGTGCAGACAAGTGCTTTTAACCAATGAAGCCAAAGATTTGGATGAACTATTTCGGCTGGGTGGTTCATCGGGAGGTGCCAGACCCAAAATTCTGACTGAAGTGGACGGAGAGCCCTGGATTATTAAGTTCCCTTCCTCCATCGATGCCGCAGACATCGGGATGCAGGAGTACCTCTATGCCCAATGTGCAGAAGACTGCGGCATAGAAATGAGTGAGACACGCCTTTTTCCTTCGAAAATCTGCAGTGGCTACTTTGGCACAAAGCGTTTTGACCGACATCGAAATCCCAACGGAGCTTTAGAGCGCAGGCATATGCTGACAGTAAGTGCCATTTTGGAAACCAGCCATCGTATTCCCAATCTGGACTACCACACACTGATGAAACTGACAAGCATTTTGACAAAAGACCATACCCAGACCTTACAGCTTTTTCGCAGAATGTGCTTTAACGTTTTCGCTCACAACCGGGATGACCATTCCAAAAATTTTTCTTATTTGTATGAAGAAGCAACCCATTCCTGGAAGCTTTCTCCTGCCTATGATTTAACCTACAGCAGTTCTCTCGGTGGAGAACACGCCACCTGCGTCAACGGGAACGGACGAAACCCTAATCGGAATGACCTTCTTGCAGTTGCCGCACAGGCAGGCATAGAGCAAACAGAAGCCCGACAGATTCTTGAAGAAATTCAAACAAAAGTTGCGGACCGCCTGGGGCAATACCAGAACATTTTCCGAAGCCATGACTGATATCAGGAGCCGCCGCAGACAATGAGTATTGTAAGGTGTGAAGCAGTGTGTTAAAATAAATCCAAACAAATGTTATATCCATAGGAGTGATGAACAGGATAAAAAAACCGGATAAACCAAGATTCGAATAGGAGATGAATTATGGGCAGAATCAAAAGTTTAAATCACTATCAGCGATGCATTCTAATACTTATGATTGCTATGGCATTGGTATTTGCGGTGATCTATCCCTTGAAGATCCAACAGGTTGGATTGGAATACAAGAATACGATTCTTATCCCCAGTCATGAAAATGACCGCACAATGTATTCCGGTAAAATCCGTGGGCAACAAGCCAGCTTTACCGTTTCAGCGGATGGGATCGTTGTATTTCAGTATGGCAATAAAACTTACGGTCCTTATACAGCAAGAGAGGATTTTACAGCAATTCCGGAAAATACAGATAAAGAAATGGCAACATCTATGACCGGTGTGGAACTTCGCCAAGGAGAAGATATCCTGTTTCGCGGAGGCGTTTTGGAAGTTGGAGATTCTTTATGGCTGTACAATGAAGATGGCTCCCTGGATAATCTCACCATCTCCTATGTAACCGATGAAGGTGTCGAAAGAGATGAAAACGGGAATATAATTGATCCTATGGAGCCATCTGCATCCACCATACTGGAATTGATGAATACTCCCAGACTAACACACAAGGGCGAATGGTCTGCATGGTTTCTTGCTGTGTTTCTCTGTGTTCTCAATGCATTCTCTATTTTGTTTGCAGAGGAACTGTTCCGCTGGCATCTGGCACTTCGAATTCGCAATGCAGATAACGCGGAACCATCCGATTTGGAAATTGCTGGAAGATACATCAGCTGGACTGCCCTGACGATTGTTGCATTTGCTATTTTTATTATCGGGTTACAATAGCTTCTCTTTTTTAAATAATGAAGTGTTTCTTTCTGGCCTGCTCTTCATTTAATACAATAAAATCCGGTATTTTCCAGATACTCATTTCAGCTCGTAACTCTTTACGCAACAAATCCTGAAGTGGAACAATCCAGGATTTATCCGCATTCTTTATAACCAAAATCAATCGAATTTCAAAAGTACTTGCATTTCTCAATGCATCCGGAATTCCTTCCTGGGAATATCTGCTCAGAAGAATATTCCCAAACAGCTCCATAGAATGACGCATTTTTTCTACAATATCCTGTATATCCCTGCGATACAGCTTTTTCTTTTCTTCATCAGAGGTGTTTTCGACCAATGGATTTGGATAGCTCATTTTTGCTTCAATAAAGCATACTCTTTTTGCTCTTAGCAATATAAACTCACAGCTCTTAACGCCTTGTTGCCGCAATTTTTCTGTATATTGTTTACATTTTTCTATCCGGAAGACCTGTTCCTCTTTATATTCTCCAAACTGCATACCTGATTCCGGAATAACAACACCCATTAAAGCACCTCCTCGATTTCCTGCTCATACAATTGTATTGAAGTATCAATAATGGAATTATCCGGCATGCCGCCATACAAATCGCATATTTGTGCTTTCTCTCCCTTATTCAGAGAAATACATTTCACTGTATTTTCTTTTTTCAGAGCAATCAGAAACAATTTTTTAATTACGAAATAGGAATGGCTGGTTATAAAAACCTGCAATCCCATTTCGTTCGCTATATTATCAATCATATCTAAGAACTGGCAAACCGCCTTCGGATGCAAAGCTGACTCAATCTCATCTATAAAAATAATAGAATTGTTGTTCAAATAGCCATTGGCAAGAAGTCGATCCATAATTGCAATCTTTTTTACACCTTCTGATGTTGCCCCGATTGAAAATTTTTGGTTCTTTTTATTTTTATAATACCACTTACCGCTACTTTCATCATATTCAACTTTTCCATCAATAACATCACCAACTACTTTACGCGAATCTGCAAATACCGCATAATTCTTTCCTCGAGATGGAGAAATTCTCAATGCTTTTGCAAGATCATAATACGTATCGTCAAAGCCAAAGGCTTTATCAATTTCCCGCGATTTTAAAATTACCGAAAACAATGATAAGACTTCCTTGGCAGGTATAAAGATAGAGTTCCCCTCTTTTCCGGTTGCAACAGGATCTACCATCCCCACCTTACTGGATGCACTTTTTGAAAACTGGTAATTCAATGCCATTTTATCCAGATTCATTTGAAACTCCAGACCTTCTTCGGCATTTTTTGAAACAATATCTCCTAATTTGTCCACCTGAAATGTCCACCTTAATTTTTCAGATAAAATATCATTCACAGGCGATATATCGTCTCCACGCTTATATTCTTCCAATGCTTTCACTGCAGAATATAACGCTTTCAGAAGAAATGTTTTTCCTGTTCCATTTTCCCCTATAATTAAATTAATATTTGAAAAATGGTTACATTGAAAATTTTCAATCATCCCAAAATTCTTTAATTCCAGGCTGTCAATTCTATATGCCATATTTCTACGTCCCTCCTATTATTAAAATACAATCCTATTTTTGCCAATAAAGTTACCATTAATGACTTCTTTGTTCTTAATAATTTATTTCATGCATGCTCTTTTTTCCAAGGATTAAATTTCGAGAAATTCATACCTATATTCTACCATATGGGCTTTAAAAAGTAAACTTGTCAATGTTCCTGCAGCATTTTTCAATGCATAGATAATATGTTATTCATACTTGCTTTTTTCCCGCTTTTCGGTTAAAATATTAATCATGATAGACATTACACATTTTAAAACCACACCAAAAGAATTTACCACAGAAATCGTAGCGAATGTAAAACCAGGAGGCCTTTCTGCAACTTTTTTCCAAAAAGCAATGTCGATCCATACAGGAGATTATTGGTGAAATTCATATTTTTTATATGGATCCTGCTAATACTAATGATATATCCATTGACTTCATAGTGAAATTTATGTATAATTTTGTTATCAAGCAAAGGAGGTGTTTTTATGCCGACAATCAGATCAAGTGCTGATTTAAGAAATAATTACAATGAAATTTCCACATTTTGTCATAATTATTCTGAACCGGTTTTTATTACGAAGAATGGAAAAGGCGATCTTACCGTTATGAGCATTGAAGCCTACGAAGAACTAACCAGCCGCTTTGAACTTTACAGCCGGATTAAGGAAGGGATGGACGATATTGCATCAGGTAATACCAGACCATTTTCCGAAGCCATGACCGACATCAGGAGCCGCCGCAGGCAATGAGTTATCAGGTTCGTATTACTTCCACCGCAGAACACGATATCATGCGTGCTGCGGATTACATTGAATTTACCCTCAAAAATCCTGATGCCGCAGATAAGCTGTTAGATGTAGCGATAACACAGATAAGCTCATTAGCTGATCTGTCGCAAAAGTTCCGTCCGGTAGACGATCCGGTACTGGCAAGCTGGAACATTCGTTTTGTAATAATCAATCAATACCTTGCCTTTTATACAATTGATGAAGAAAAACAAACTGTAATCGTAGTCCGCTTTCTTTATCAGAAAAGCAACTGGACTTCCATTCTTCGACAGGGATTTCCCCTCATTTAAGTAATCTGTTTTACAGGCACCCCGTACAGCTTTAGCAGCTGCACGGGGTGCCTGTGTAGTGACTGAATGTTGTAACTGTGAACAAATAGTCGTAAAAGCAATATGATATTAACGGTAAAGCAAATGTTTTTTCCTTTCAGGCTGCTTTTTAAATTCTTACCCTTATCGTTCTAATCTCAAAAGCCTTCAGCGTCACTTCCACGCAGCCGTTTTCCACGAGCAGTTCACCGCTCTTCTCCTCCAGCAAATCAGTAAAGCTTGCTTTTGCAACCGGGAATCCAAAGGAGATTTTGGCTTTCTCCAGACCGCCCGTACTTTCATACAAACGAAGAATCCGATCGCCGCTTCCATCCTCTGCCAGTTTAACGGTATCCAGAATAATGGAAGGATTATCGATTCTGAGGAAAGACTTCTCCTGCAAATCCTGTACAAAAGACATCTTCTCCTGCACCATATGTACCGGACAGTTGAGTTCATAACCGTGTCTTACCACATCGCTCTTCCCCTCTTCCCCGGCAAAAAGAAGCAAGGCATAGGTAAACTTATGGATTCCTTTATCGGCAAAAGGATCCGGCGCCGCGGCGGACTTTAAAAGGGTCAGGGACATCCTGCTGCCGTCTGCACTGATACCGTATTTACAGTCGTTTAAAAGAGCGATCCCTCTCCTAGGTTCTGCAAAAGCGGACCACTTATGCTGACAGACTTCAAACCGGTCTGCATCGTAAGGTCTGCTCTTATGGTTCGGTCGTCTGACATGTCCGAATTGGATTTCCGAAAGCAGTTCGTCTGTCTGCAGGTTGGTATTTATGTCCACTTTCAGCAGCTTATGGGTTTCCTGCCAGTCTACTTCCGTCTCAAAGGTAAGCTGCTTGCTGTTCCCGGCAAGGGTAACGGTCTGGTGAATTACGGATTTCCCGATCTTTCTTACCGTCTTAAATCCGGAAACCAGACTGCCTTTCCATATGCTTTCCACCTCCGCCTGTTCCGGAAGTTCCACTTCTTCCTTTTCGTAAGAGCTGTTAATATCCCATGCATCAAAGAATAACGGCATATCCCGGTACATCCGGAAGACATTGGAGGGAGCGGTTAAATATTCGATACCGGTTTCTTTATCGGTAAGCTGAAGCAGCGTTCCATGCTCATCAAAATCTGCACGGATCAGGGCGTTTTCCAGGAGGAAACTTCCTTCTCCGGAGTTGCTCGCAAATCCATCAAGCACCTCTGAATCATCATTTATCTGTTCTTTTCTTATCGATCTTCCGTTCATTAATACGCTTCCCGTCTCAATTATCATGGAATCTTTTCCACCGTTTTCTTTTCGTATTTCGAAATTCCGATAACCTGCAGACGGTACAGCAACCAGTGCTAATACTTTTCCATCCGTCTCCTGCGTCTCAATCGACTGCCCATTCATCTCCAGGATAGAACGGTATGCTTCCGGCAGTTCTATGCACACTTCTCTGTCCCAGGATAAGGAGTTATACACTGTAAGAACGCTTCTCCATTCTTTCTGCACTTCTTGCTCCGAATCGAGGGAATCTGCTTCACAATCGTGCATATACGCATCATTGTACCTTACGTCTCCCATACCGTGGCAGTAGTCACCACTCCCGTAAATCGCCTTTTCCAGCAGCTTCCTGCATCCATCTTTGATTTCCTGATAATCCTTCTCTGCAATTTCGTACACTCTGTGAATAGCCGAACCCGGTATGATATCGTGGAACTGGTTAAACAGAAGCTTCTTCCATAAGGAATCCAGAAGTTCCTTATCATAAGCCTCCGGACAGCATAAAGAAAGCCACAACTCCGTTTCCCGGAGCAGCATCTCGCAGGTACGATTGTTTTTCTTTGTCTCTGCCTGGGAAGTATAAGTTCCTCTGTGGGCAGCAAAGTAAAGTTCTCCCCGGTACTCTGCCTCCATGTCACAGTCCTTTTCCACAAAGGAAAAGAATTCTTCCGGAGACTTACATTCTACCCGGGGCATGCCTTCCAGATTCTTTTCCCGTTTTAAATATTCCAGATGCACTCTGGTAGCGCCGCCGCCTCCGTCTCCGTGCCCGAATGGGTATAAGTAAGCAGGCACGTCTTCTTTTTCCGGATTGGCCTTCCATTTCTCAATGATTTTGACCGGTGTCATTTCCGCCGCATAATCATAAGTGATATGGGTAAGAATTCCGGTTCCGTCGATGCCCTTCCAGATAAAATTATGGTGTGGAATCGCCTCTCCGCCGTCATACAGCCAGGGAAGCTTGGCATTCATGAAATACCGGATCCCACAGCCCTTCATGATCTGTGGCAAGGCTCCGCTTACGCCGAATACATCCGGCAGCCACAGCATACGGCTGTCTGTTCCGAATTCCTCCTGAAGAAACGTTTTTCCGTATAGCAATTGGCGAACCAGGCTCTCTCCGGAAGGCAGATTCACATCCGCCTCTACCCACATGCCGCCGTCCACAAGAATGCGGCCATCCCTTACCGCCTCTTTCACTTGTGCATACAGATCCGGATATTCCTCTTTCAGAATGGAAAGCTGCCAGGGCTGGGTCTGCAGATATTTGTAATCCTTGTACTCTTTCAGTAACTGAAGCTGATTGCCCAGCGTCCGCGCCACCTTTCTGCGGGTCTCTTCCACGGTCCACAGCCACTGCAGATCCAGATGAGAATGACCGATGGCATAAGCAATGGGAGCCGTAGAACCATTGATACCGGATAAAACGTCCCGCAGGGATTTCCTTGCTTCCAGAACACTTTCCGCAAACTCTGACTTCTCATCCGGCAGTTCTATATCGATTTGATTGCAGGCTCTTTTTAACGCTTTCTCCAGACGTGCACGTCTTAACGAATCGGGATCCAGGCAGTTTCTGAGACCATACAGTGTATTCAGATCCATCCACAACTGAAAGACTTCCTCCCGGAAGATTCCCATACTGCCGTTCTTTACGGTCTTCTGGCAAATATCCTCCGGAAAATCCAACTCCGTCTCATCCGGCAGAACCGCTCTGGCACAATAAGGTTCCTTCTCTCCGCTATGTCCGGCATACACTTCCATGGCAATCTGAATTTTCTGTCCTGCATATTCGTTCAGCTCTATGATTTTGTGCTCTTTGTCCAGAGCACCCTTCACCTGTCCGTTGATAAAGACCAGACATTCGCCCGGCTCTGCACGAAAGACAATTCGGTTCACAGAACCTCTGAAAATTCCATCTTCTGCATTCTGCTCTCCCGCATTTTGCATCTTGACATCCTGTGTCCTTTTATGCTCGCCGTTCTCCTGTGCCTGCGGCACATCCACTTCCGCAAAAAACCAGCCGTACTCCCACTTTCTTCCCCATCTCATTCCTTCCGGCAAAGGCATTTTTTCACGAGCCTCTGCCTCCTGCAGGGACAATCTGTCATAAGTAAAAAAACCCTGAAATTCCACAGACTCCAGAGGAGAATACATCCTCCGGGTAAGGTTGTCCTGTAGAAATTTAATTTTCCTGATATATTCTTCCTGTAATGCCATCTTTAATTTTCCTGATATATTCTTCCTGTAATGCCATCTTTTTCCATTCCCGTTCTTCTTTTATCTCTTCAGCAAAGATGACCTTCCATCGTCCGTTGCGGAAGGCTTCCCGATATGATTGTCAGCATATCTCCTGCTGACAAAGCATCCTCTGTTTCTTTATGAATCTTACTCTTTCTCCCTCTTCCGATAATCAGAAGCACTGACTCCGTAACACTCTTTAAATACACGACGAAAGCTGGAATCATTGGCATACCCCACCATTTTAGCTACCTCGCTGATATTTATATTCGTTGTACGAAGTAAAGTACATGCCTTATCCATCCGTACTGCCGTAAGATACTCAATATAAGACATATCGAGCTTTGCCCGGAAGACCTTGCTGATATAAGTTTTACTGATTCCGCCGGCTGCTGCGGCCTCCTCATAGGTCAGTTCACTGTTCTGATAATGGCTGCCGATAAATTCCTGCATTTTCCGGAAAGCATCCTCCTCTTTCCTGTTCAGACACTGATACAGGACATTCGTAATCGTCTGTATAAATTCTTTTTCCGCAGTAACATCAATATGAATGCACTCCTTTAAAAAAATGTTAGCTTCTGTAGTTTCTTTTTGCTGCAAATACTGTATGATATGCTGCAATATTACATAACGCAGATAAGTCCGGTTCCGCGGACTGCACCCTCTGGATGTGGTATCCTTTTCCATTTTCTGAAAACAGTAAACGGCATCGTCATATTTCTGCTCCTGCATCGCTTTGTCAAATTCCTGCAGCAGATTCCCTTCGAAGAAAACGCCGGATACCTGATTTTGTATTTCATCCCAGCATAAAAAGAAATCCTTCCGCTTACCGGAGAGAATCTCTTCCAAGACATCCTCCGCTTCCATATAAGCTCTGTTGATCAAAACAAGATCCGTAAATACACTGCTCATCCCGATCCTTACCTTGCGAATCTCTCTCTGATGCAATTGGGATCGGATCGTCTGCGCAACCTGCCTGCGCCTTAGCCTGTCTCCGTCCTCTGTTTCGATTTCATAGAGGAAAAGCAATCGTTTTTGCCCTTCATGCTCCACTTCCATCCGGAGACAATCCTTTAAAATCTCGGGAATCCGTTCCTCGAAGGAATCTGTCTGCGCACTGACCAATCCTACAAAGAAGCTCTCCGGACATCTTAGAAATCCCAGCTCCCGAAATGCCTGCGTTACTTTTTCCGAATCGGAATACAATCCTCCGAAAATCATGTACGCAATTCTGTTTTGCAATTTTTGCCTGTGCTCCAAGACGCTTATTTCCAGTTTCTGATTATCCTTTCGTCCCTTTGAAATGATCTGCTGAAGCCCGCTGTAAATGTTTTTCTCCGGCAGTACCGCTTCGGAATCTCCCTGAGCCATTCTCTCCAGACCGGCGATTTCCCGGAGTCTTTTTTGCGTAAATGACCAGGACAGTAGCCCTGTCAGCACTGTCCCGATCAGGAGCAGTACAACGTTTACTGCCTGCATGGTATACAGCCACTTGTTCATTGCAAAAGAAAAACGATTGTAATATAGCCGTATTGTAACTCCGGGAATTGTCAGTGCTTTCTCAAACACTTTGTATTTTTTTTCTCTTAAAGACTGTGCTTCCCCCTCTTTCCGAATTTTGACTACTCCGTCAGAATTACTTTCCAGTACGACTCTACTCCCATCCATCATTTCCAATTCATAATATTGCTCATTATAAAACTGGGGAATACAGATTTCCTCTAACTTTTCAAGAGATACCAGAAAGTTGAAAGAAACAGTTTCTCTGGAATTTACCTTATAAGAAAATAAGAGATAACCTTTCGCTGTGTTTTGCTCAAGCAAAGTCACCAAATTTTCATTTGCTTCCAAAGCAGCTTCCGCACGTGCAATACTTTCTTCTGTACAATCAATTGTGTCACGAAAAAATACTTCGCTTCTGGCTGCGCCTGTTATGGAATAAATTTTCCCCGTCTGATAGGATACAAAAATGTTGGCCTGAGAGTTATCAAAATAACTGCTTAGCTTTAACAGCTCAACCCCATTATATGCCTCTATGGAACTGAATGTCATGTTCTTTCTGGATAATTCCGTCTTACCGGCAAGTAAAACCGCTCTTTCTTTATAATCGGTATACATTTCCGCAAATTCTGCAGTAAAATCATTCAGCTGTTGATAAAGTACGTTACTGTTTTGCTTCATGGTTTCCCAGAAAATGACATAAGTCATCAGAAAGCTTGCAACCAATATAGGGATTACAACTATAAAATGTGCTAAATAAAACCTCATTTTTATCTTTTTGTTCTGCACAACCATTCCTCTTTCTCAGTTCTGTCCAAAGTATTCTTTTGCTTCTTCCTTAAGTTTAACACAACCTTTTTGTTTCAACAATCATTTACAGAACTTTCCATAGACAAACGTTTATCACCGCTTGTCAGACGGGTTTGCTGCCCCGTGCTATGGTAAATCTTAAGACGCTTAAAGCTAGCTTTAAAAGAAAAACAGGAGGCTGTTATTCACAGCCCCCATCTGCAATTGACTTATTGTCTATTTACCAACATATCTGTCATATGCAGCCTGTTCAATTTCCAGCAGTCTCGGGAGTCCCATATCATCCAATTTCTTAAGATAATTATCCCATTCGGCATCGATATCGGACTGTCCGGTAACGAACCGTGCAACCATATTACCAAAATAATTGGTAATATCTGTAACGATAATAGCACGCTCACTATTTTCTGCATCTGTATAAAACAATGTCGGATATACATCCTTCAAAACAGTTGTGGATCTACGCGCTCCTTCTGCCCTGATTGCATTTACAGTAGACGTTTCCCAACATGCGCTGTTCGTATCCGTAAGTTTCTTCAGATCAATGTTGTTCAACATATCATAAATAGTGCCTTCTGCAAAGCCACAACCGTTCAGAGCTCCCAGTGCCAACACTTTGCTTCGATATTCATTGCTGTCCAAGCCAGCTTCCTTGGCTTTCGCAGCATGGTCAGCAATCTTATATCCGTCGACTTCAATCCAATCAAAGGTTACATCCGGATAGCCGTTTCTGGTAGAAAGACTTCCCTCCGGTGTGTGAAGATAGTCTACAAACTTTGCGATAGCTTCCGGATATTTTGTATCTGCACTGGCCATAAGTCTGATTCCAGTTCCGTAAATCTTTTTCTTAACGTATGTCTGTTCATCCTGGTATCCTTCCTGGGTAAATCCTACAACCTGATACCATTTCATTTCGTCCTGAAGTTCCTTCGTAATGCCAACCTTAGCAGAATTTGCAATGTATCCGACTTTGTTTTCTTCTCCCAAGGCATCCAATTCTGCATCTTCTACAATAAAGGCATCCTCATTCATCAGACCTTCGGCATACAGCTTATGCATAAACTTCAGATACTCTTTATAGTTATCCGTAGTATTCCACAGTCCGACCTTTCCATCCTTCTGTGTCCAAAGAGGATTATCAAACATTTCACGGGTATCGTCAATTCCAAATGCAAGACAGATGGGTACGGTTCCCCATCTTCTGCCGGCAGCATATGCAAAAGGGATCTCATCATCCGGATCTCCGTTGCCGTTAGCATCCTGCTCTTTAAATGCTTTCAATACATTGTAGAACTCGTCCAGAGTTGTGGGACGTTCCAGTCCCAGATTATCCAGCCAGCTCTGATTCAGGAAACAATACGCTGCAACGGTGGATACACCGTTAAGATCCAGATTAGTAAATCCGTAAATGGCTCCGTTATCGGAAGTAATACTTTTAGCCCATCCGGGATTTTCTTCCATCAGGCGAGAGACATTGGGCATAACGTCCAGATATTTGCTGAAGTCCAGCAGATATCCTTCATCCGCATACTTCTGCATTTCGCTTCTGGAGAGATTCTGTTGTCCAAGCGCCAGAATATCCGGCATCTCATCGGCTGCCATCATCAGCGTAAATTTACTACTCCACTGTTCGTTACTATAAGTAGTAGCATCCAGCTTGATTCCCAGCCGCTTTTCATATTCCTGGAACTGTAAGGTGCTGTTCCAGTCCTGGGCAGTTTCCCCGCTGGGTCCTGCCATTGTCAAAGTAATCACTTCATCCGAAATCCGGATGTCCTTATAAGGATCCTCTTCTCCTGCCTGTTCAGCAGTACTTCCCTGCGCCTGACAGGAAACCGCCTGACTGCCGGATTCCTGTCCTTTACTGTCCTCGTTGTTCTTCTGTCCGCATCCGGCAAGCAATGTAACAGACATTGCTGTAGCAAGAACAATACTTAAAATTTGTTTCCTTTTCATAAGAAACCCTCCTTTTTTATTTTTCAACTGCTTCATCAGCAATTAAAATCAACCTTTTACGCTTCCCAACATAACACCCTTTTCAAAGTACTTCTGTAATTTCGGATACACCAACATCATGGGCAACGTAGAAACAACAATAACACAATATTTCAACAGCTCCGCGGTCCTTGCCATTTCCTGAATCAGGATCAAATCTTCTACGCTATAGCCTCCTTCTGCAGCAACCGATGTAAACTTGGCCTGCAAAAGTATTTCTCTTAAAAACAACTGGAGCGGATATTTATTCCGATCGTCCAGGTAAATCATTTCCGTAAAATAGGAATTCCAACGTCCGACGCCATAATAAATAATCATAACAACGGTAATGGCTTTGGACAGCGGCATAATGATCCTTGAAAAAATCAGGAAATCGTCTGCTCCGTCAATTTTAGCCGCTTCCGTCAATTCATAAGGAATGGTATTGGCAAAGAAACTTCTTGCCACCAGTAAATTGTATACGGACAAAGCTCCTATAATTAAAATACCCAACCGATTGTTCACTAATCCGAAGGATTTCATATTTAAATACGTAGGAATCAGCCCTCCGCCTATGTACATGGTTACCATAAAATAGGCTAAAATCGTTCTCTTTCCCTGAAGATTTCTTCTGGAAAGTGCATACGCGCAAGGCAAGGTAACTGCCAGGCTTAAAACCGTTCCCAGGATCGTGTAAAATATGGTATTGGCATATCCGATCCAGAGATCCGTATAAGCAAGTATCCTTTTATAGCCTTCAATAGTAAACCCTTTCGGCAGCAACAAAATACGACCGGTGGTTACCATATCAGGATTGCTGAAGGAGCAGCTGATCACATACAGAACGGGATATAACTCTATTATCAGAAATAGAATCAGGATAATATCCACAATCGATTGGAAAAATCCGTCTTTTCTTATAAATGTTTTGAACTTGTTCATCGATTTCTTTATCCCCCTTCTTATGAAAACAATCCTACTTTGGCAACTTTTTTGGAGATCGCATTTGCCGAAAGAATGAATATACAGTTTACGACGGTATTAAATAACCCGACTGCCGTAGAATATGCAAAATCCGACTGTTCAAGTCCCACTTTATAAACGTAGGTAGAGATTACTTCCGAACTGGTAAGGTTCAATTCGTTCTGCAGCAAGTATACTTTTTCATATCCTACACTTAAAATGGATCCACACCTTAGGATAAACATCATAATCGTAGTGGGAAGTATCTCCGGAATATTAATATGCCATATTTTCTGCATGCGGGATGCCCCGTCTACTTCCGCCGCCTCCAAAAGCGAGCGGTCTACACCGGCAAGTGCTGCGAAATAAATTATGGATCCCCATCCGACAGACTGCCATACACCGCTGATGGTCATAATCCATTTAAAGGCAGACGGAATTTGCAGAAATGCAATTTTGGCGCCGCCTAATGCTGCTATCAAACGGTTAATCACACCCGTACTGGGGCTTAAAAACATACTGACCATACCGCACATTACTACCGTAGAGATAAAATGCGGCGCATAGGAAACTGTCTGAACAGTTCCTCTGAATTTTGCACTTCTGAGTTCATTGAGTAATAATGCCAGAATAATAGGAAGCGGAAAGCCGATCAGCAAATCCAATCCGCTGATTACTACAGTGTTCCTGAGAATATACGGAAACCAATAAGAACTGAAGATACGTTTAAAATTATCGAATCCTACCCACGGACTCCCCAATATTCCTTTCCTTACACTGTACTTTTTAAAGGCAATCAAGATTCCGTACATGGGCTTATAGCAGAATAACGCTGTGTATACTACTGCGGGTAATATGAAGACATATAATCGCCAGTCCCTTATAAAATCCTTTCTCCTTTTTCTTCGATTGATTCTTTTACTGCTATCTGACATACTGTTCCTCCATACCTCCGATTTCCCTCCAGGCTACATACCTTTTTACTTCTTTTTTTCTTCTGTGTGCATTTTCCTTTTGCCTCTTGGTATTTACAATGATACTGGTAAAAGTGACGTTTTTCAAGAAATACTATTTGCAGAAACATCGTCGTGATTTCTCAAAAATCACACGTTTTTTTTGATTTCTTGTGCATTTTTCCACTTTAATTGCTATTATTGCACGCCTGGCGTAAAACACTTGTCAACAAATAAGCGCCCGCCAGACTTCCCCAAAGGAAAAGCTTAACCTTTCATCAACCGTGATTCTCTACACATCCTGCTGCATGGGCTCCGCCGAAGTCTCCATTTTCATCAGTAAAACCAAATGCATAAAGTTTTCCGTTTACATGAAATCTAAGCCGAAAGACTTGATTTTCCAGGCTGTCTATACAAAATTGGGGAAAACTTATAATACCGCCGTAGAATCAGGTCTTAGATAGTTTTCACTGAAAAACTCATGCTTAGCTTCCGTCCAGATCCGGTCTCTCCCAGTGTATTCCGTCCTTCGACTCTGCATAGCACATATTTTTGAGGAAGCCTCCCTCATACCACATCTTGAAAATCTTGTCCTCTTCATCGTACCATACACCACCGCTTTTCGGGCAGGCACAGGGAATCGTCTCCTTTTCCCAGGGCATTTGTGCATAAAGCACAGGATTTCCCACCCATTTTTCCGCTTTATGGTATTCCGGCTTTAAATCGGTTTCTTCGATCAGAAAATCGTCTACAAAAAGCTGCCTCCCCACCGTGATATCAATTACTTCCGGCGGTTTTTCCAGATAAGGTACATTTTGGGGATCCGAAATTCCTCTTATATCCGGCATAAGAATATTGTTATAAAGCTTTTCCATAAATTCAACCTCTTCTTTTTCTGGATATTTACATCTCTTTGCATCCTGTCAAATTAACGTTCTTTTGTTCTTTTTAACGTCCTTTTTTATCTTCGCCTCTGCATTTCACAGTTACCAGAATATTAGTAAAAGTAACAATTTGCAAGAAGTACTATTTGCATAGATATCAGCACAATTTTCTAAAAATCTCACGATTTGGTTTATATTTTGTGCGTTATTTTTGTTCTCATGCTATTAGTGCACGCTTCCGATAAAGTGATTTTCAATAAATGAGCGCCGTTAAAATCCATTTTTTTCCTTTTCTCAGATTGCTTTCCTGTAAAAAAGATCCGGAAGATCAAATAACAAATCACTTGGACGTGCATCATAATACATAAGCATTCCCAGACTTGTATTTTGACAGGCACTCATACTTCCGGCAATAAAGGCAGCACCTTTAATTGCTTTTTCCTGAATAAGCGTGTATCGCCAATCATCTCCTTCGGCCATTCTCTTCACCTGCCGGCACAGCACACCCCTGTTCCCGACACGGTTCCTGGGAGAGGAAAAACTTCAGGATTCCGCCGGCTGTGATTTCCGTATAGGTCAGGTATAACCGATTCAGAGGGGTACCATTTAACTCTATCCTGCATATGTAACCATATGATATCGGATCCTGATCACACTCTATGCAAAATCTATCTGACACCAGACAGGAGTGGTACTTCTTATCCAGCTTGATTTCCGCCCGCTTTACTAACGGTGTGTTTACCAGGTAAACTGCACAGCCGGGACATATCTGTGCAAAACCCAGAGCAGATAATACGTACCATGCGGAAAGCTGTCCCACATCTTCATTCCCACCGAAGCCGAAGGCGCCTGTTCTATAGGCCTCCCTCTGTACTCTCCTGGTCCAGTACTGCGTTCTGTCGGGCTTCCCGAGAAGGTTGAAGTAATGTGTGATATTATGGCAGGGTTCATTAGAATGATTATAATTAATATTCCAAAGTGCCGTCAAATCCGCTTTTTCAAAGAAACGTTCCAGAATTTCCAGCATGCGTTCTTTTCCGAATAATCGACTTAATCCTTCCACATCATAAGGAACAAACCAGGACTGCTGCAGAATATTGCTCTCCACACACCCGGTCTCGGAATACTCATCTTCTACCGGTATAAATCTGCCGTTTTCATCCCGCGGTGCCATAAAACCGATTTCCGGGTTATAATTCTCGGCATACCTTTTTGCCCTTTGCAGATAATATTCCGCTTTTTACTGCATATGCCGCTGAATCCTTTGCCATATTTTCTCCCCCACACTTTGTTGCATATCCTGCCGCACATTCTGTGCTGTTCCTATTTATTTCTTACCGTTTATCTCATCAAAAGCCTTTATCCATTCTTTTTTAATAATCAGCATGTAATTATAAGCTTTGCGTCCTTTTCTCCGCCAAACTCAATACAAGAACCGGAAATTTCATAGCTTCCGCCGCTTACTGCTATTTGTCCTGCCCGGAATCCTTCCGGCAGTTCAACTCTGGTATTGCCCTTCCTTACAAGAATAATTTCAACTTTCAGAGAATGACACTCCCGATCCCATTCCATGGATACTCTGCCATTGGTAAAATGGAAATCGGTCACACTTCCTTTGCCCAAACGCTTCGGCAAAGCAGGCAGAATACGCAGACATCCTCTCACCTCCTGAAGCAGCATCATCTGCACGGCATTGACAAATCCCATACCGGCATCCATCTGAACAGGCGGTTCTTTCCAGCTGAGCGCTATCCCCATGTTCCGGTAATCATTGTGAAGTGTAAAGAAATTGGAAATGGTACATCCCTTCAGCAGCGTATCCAGACATTCCGCAACCCTTTCGCCTCGCTCCAGCACCGCATAAATAGCTGCCATATGCGCCAGGCTCCATCCGGACTGAGAGCCCAGTTTTCTTAAATCTACTGCTCTTGCGGTAGCCTCATACAAAACCGGATCTGTTTCCTTCGTAATCTCTTCTCCTGGGAATAACGGATAGATATGAGATACATGCCGATGAGGATAGTGATCCTGCAGTTCTTCATCGGCCCATTCTTTCAATGCTCCGTCACTGTTGACCAGATACGGCGGCATATCTGCCAACGCTTTTTGCAATGCAGGCAGGTATTCCGTATGTGCTCCGGTTTCCTGAATCAGAGAAATTAAGTTGGTAAACAGTTCCTTGACAATGGCAATCTCAATCACCGCATTTTTTGCAACCGGATTATCATGACTTCGTTTCTCTGTCTCCGGTGTAATCAGGTTCTCCGGTGTATTTTCCGGCGATACGCTGGGATAATAGACAATTTTCCCATCTTTTCCGTAAGTAATGTAGTCCAGATAAAAGTCCGCTGCTGCCAGCATAAAGGGAAATATTTTTTCGTTCAGAAGCTCTCTGTCTTTCGTCATGCAGTAATACTTATAAAAATGCTGTGACAACCATCCGGCCACACCGGTAAAATTCAATATAACCGGAACCAATGTAGATAATTTAAGATTGGCAGGCGTCGTATATACACCTGCAAAAATTCCTTTACATCCGAACAGTTTGTCCGCATTGTCTCGGAAAATGTCCATCCCGGAATAGTAATAGTCAATTAACGGACGAACCAAATCGGTAAGTCCTCCCGTATTGGTATGCCAGTAAATCATCTCCACATTTTCATTGGCTACATTCTGTGGCCATCCGGGTGCATACTTACTGTGCCATAACCCATAAAGCGGGTAAGGGGTTCCTCCCTCGCAAGTACCGCAGACAAACAGATACCTTCCGAACCGCCACATTTTTTCGATAAGTTCCGGGCTGGCCTGTGTATCATAAGCTTCCGCCAGAAGTTCCTCGTTGGTATGACTCTCTTCGCCTGCGAAATGAACATCCACGGAGTGATACAATTTTCTGTGGAACGGAAGATGCTCTTTTAAGACTTCTTCATAAACAAAATCTTCCGGTTCCCCGGTCTCACCTTCCAACTCCTTTCCGGACCAACATTTTACCGCAAGACGAAATGTCTTTCCTTTCCATTTCAGGCAGCCTTCTTCTATTTCTGCAGCTGCTCCGAAAATACGTATTTTCACACCATATTGCACCACATCCGTCTTAATTTCAAAGTCAATCCCATTCTTACGGACTTCTTTTTGCAGCCCCGGCTGCACCATTTCATATGCTCTTTGAAAATAAGGGGTTTCATCATCATACAGGTCAAAGGAAAGTGTAATTTGTGTCTCTTCATTTGCAATATATTCGTAATAAAAGGTATCGTCCTTCCTGGAAATAAAGCATTTTCTGGACACCTCTTTTGCTTTCTGGCGATAAGTAATCTCGCATTCCGCCTTATCCATATAGAGGTTGCGTTTGTAGTGGGAAAACAAGGCATCTGTCTCAAACTTCAGTCTGAGCCCTCCCAGCATAAACGGAGTCCCCGGCTGGCTTCTGTATCCCTTTTCCCTGAGGCTGTCCGCTATCACATCATTGGCATGATAATAATCTCCGGCATCGATCAGTTCCCTTGTCTTTTGTAAAGCTCCCTCCAATCTCGGAAGCTCATTCTTCTCCCACCAATACCATACATCATTTCTGTTCAAAATAATCACTTCTTCTCCTGCACCACCCTGAACCAAGGCTCCGGTTCTGCCGTTTCCTACAGGCGTAGCTTCCCTGCCCAAATCTCCCGGCCAGGAAGCCGGTTTTTTCATATACAACGTATCATTTCTGCTCATTTTCGGTCTCCTTTTGCATTCCTAATCTGCGAATCTACGTTTGATTTCTCCCTAAAAATTTCTTCAGTTGTCCAAATACTGCGTTTTCAGTGCTTTCCTTCGGCAAATCCCTGATACTCATTGAGGAAGTCTTCCGCTGTCTTACTCATAAATATCCCCACTTTGCTGTCCTCTCGAAAACCAAAATGGATATTCAGATTACCGAAATATGTATCAATCACCTGTACTTTAATAAAAAACTCTTTTTCGCTTACCCAGGCTCCGGAAGAAGCGCATCGATACAATCGATTTCCTTTTTGAGAACCAATCAAATCAGAGTATCCTTCCTGCGGGAAAAGGGAAATTTCATTACAGCATAATCCGAAAGGAAGTTCCTTATCCCCCTGTGCATTGGTATAATACAGAATTCCGCTATTCTCTCTGATTTCCAGTTTCATGCGGGTAATTCCCATGGGATTAGGGGACATCTGATAAGTAACCCCATTCACTTCTTTTTCTATAGAACAATGCTTCTCTCCTCTTACGGCAAACAGTTTAAGACTGGCTGCATATTCGTTTAAGTTCTCCTGTTCTGTTGGATTTTCTCTGATTTCCGTATCCAGAGTTTTGTTTACAACAAGCTCAAAAAAACCATCAATAATCTGCTTTTTGGCAAATACATTTCCTTGGTTGTCACCGTTGTATACCAGTATCAGATCCTTCTCCGGAATACACAAAGCAAGCTGACAGCCCATTCCATTAAAGAAAAAGGAGTTTCCGTAACACATCCAAAATTGATAACCATACCCCTGCTCATCAAAGTTCCCGACTCCCTGTTCCCTGCTATCAATTTGTTTAGTGGTTGCTTTTTCCATGAACTCCTTATTTAAGATCTGCTCCCCTTTCCAGCTTCCCCCATTCAGGCAAAATCTGGCCACTTTCAGCAAATCCGAAGCCGTACACAAGAGTCCGGAATCTCCCCAGGAGTGCCCACCCGGACATTTCAGCATATAGGCTTCTTTGGAAACGCCGATCTTGTCAAAAAGCTTGTCCCTTAAGTAATCGGTTAAGGTCTTACCGGTAATTTTTTCCACCAAAGCTCCGAGAACAAAAGAACCGCCGCTATCATAGGAAAATATTGTACCGGACGGACGTGACTGTTTCAGATCATTTTCAAAGTAACATTTCACCCGGTCATCCGGTCTTAAGGAAAACCACCCCCGGTCCGGCTTTGCCGTAGCCATCATCAGCATGTGTCTTACTGTCTGCTTTTTCATATTTTCATCATCCTGATTCTTCAGTTCCTCAGGAAAATACTGCAGGATCGGCTCATCCAGATTAATCAGTCCGTCCTGCTCTGAAAATCCCACGGCAAGCGCTACAAAGCTCTTGGTCACAGAATACATTCTATGCAGAAAATCTTTGTGAAACGGCGCATAGTATTTTTCAAAAACAATATTGTCTCCTCGCATTATAATGATATCATGGGTAGAAAGGCTTGCTTTTTCCAGGCTTTCCACATATTCCTGTATGTAGGAAGAACGGATTCCCATCTTTTCCGGCGTTGCGTAATTCATCTGTCAATCCTCCGCAGCTGCTGCATTTTCTGTTTCTTCGCAGACACTGATTTGCACATTTTCCAATCTCATATTTTTCACACTCCGAATTTTTCCCAGACGTTCTCCATCCAGAATTACATTTCGAAATGTGATGTTCTCAACAGGCCGTACAGGGTCCGTATCGATATAAAATAATACCGGTTGCTCATAAGAAGCCTTTTTCGTATGGGCGCTGTCTGCACAGGCCTGCACACTCTCAACCGTTACATTCCGCAGAAGCGGCAGCCCGACCTCCGGTGGAACATGCCGCGTTAAAACCTTCCAATACTCCGGAATTTCTCCCTTATAATCTTCCGGAAATGTCATGTCGGAGTGCAAAAACAAGGATCCAGTCAAATACGTGCCTGAAGGAATCACCAGCCGTCCTCCAACGGTCGTCCGGTCAATTTCCTGCTGCAAAAATGCAGTGCAGTCTGTTGTTCCGTCTGCATACTTCGAAAAATCCATAACGTCGGGTACCTCCTGTAGTCCTTTTCTTAATTGTTTTCCAAGTTATTTTCTTAGCATGATTACTGATTATTATACTCTAAAAAGCCTTCTCCCAGTACTTCGCGTGCATCTGAAACCGTAACAAATGCGTGAGGGTCTGCTGCTGCCACAATTTCCTTTACCTGAACCACTTCTTTGGGAGATACCACACAATAGAGCATGCATTTATCACTCTTCGAATACATCCCTGTTGCCTTAAGCCCGGTAACTCCCCGCTCCATTTCCTCCATAATACGATCGGCCACTACTTGATATTGATCGCTCACAACAAATACGGCCTTCGAAAACTTGAATCCCTCCATCAGAATATCCGTAGTTTTAGCCGTAACAAAAATCGCAATGGCAGCGTATAAAGTTGCATGCATACCAAATACATAAAGACCGCACAGCACAACTAAACCATCTAATGTCTGAATGATTTTTGCAATAGAATGGTGTTTCAGCTTATGATGTATCAACGCCGCTACCATATCGGTTCCACCGGTTGTTGCTTTTGCTAAAAGTACCATCCCGGCTCCGGCTCCCGCAAAGAGACCTCCGAATACTGCCGCCAGGATGTAATCATTCTGTCCTATATTGTCTATTATCATGTTTACCGCCGGTATTAGATAAAGCCAAACAGAAAGCATTACTGTCCCAAACAGTGTTCTACCGATAAAGCGCCAGCCCTTTATTTTTAATGCAAAAAGGAAAACCGGCACATTCAGCATGATATTGGTAATCCAAAGCGGTATTCCACCGGGAATCAGACTTTCTGTTACTGCTTTTACAATGATGGCAATTCCGGAAAAGCCTCCCAACACCAGCCCTGCAGGATCAAAAATACACTGAATACTGAATCCTACCAATCCGGTTCCCACAATAATCAGAACATAGTCCCATATAACTGTCCGTTTATAAAAGAAATTTTTCACTTACTTTGTCCTGCCAAAATAAATTAGTTTCTGAATTCTTACTACCAAAGATTTCCTTGATAAAAGCATTTTTTAAGAAGCTCTTCAGCATTTCTCTACCTTGAGAAAAACTACCTCCTGTTTTTTACATTTTATTTTCAAATCACACTTCTCAATGGAAGAAATACTGAATTCCTCCTCCAAGTTGCACCCTTCTCTAATATATAATACCCGCATAACTCCACCGGTCTGACAACCTTTCAAATGAACCTGGACCTCATTTTCTTCACTTGCATAGTTGACTATCATAACACCGCATTCACTCTGTCCCTTAGCTGCTGATGCATAAATTCTCTGCCCCTGCACACTGACCTTTACCGCGTTTTTCATTTGATACAACTGACCAAACGCCACAAAAGGGTACCATGTAGGCTCTATCGCCCCTGTATTAAGATCCATAAGACCGTTATACATACCCTCGCTTGAAAAGCAGTAATAGTTCGCCAGATCAACATCTTTCGATTCCTGCATTAAACAAAGTAATGCCGCATTAAAAGCCATGCCTTCCTGTGAATGTTTACTTGCGAATGCAGTACCCTCCGCATGGATATTCCATTCGTTTAAATGGCTTTCCGTCTCTGTAAACCCATAAGTATCCAGTGTTTTCCTTGCATATGCAGCATGCTGCATTACCTCTCGCTCATCTGCACTGTAAATGTGCCAGCTAAAAAAGTCTAATGGACACGACTCATTCTTCGCCATGGCAAGAAAATCCGTAAAAAAAGTAACAAACTCCCTGGTATCTTTTGTAGGTTTCCTGGTTGTAGCATAAAACCCACAGCTTCCATATCCGCCGATTTTCAATTTCGGGAACCTCATCTTCAAATACTTGGAAACTATCCTGTATAATTCAAAAAACTCTTCCTTTGTACCACCCCACTGACACTTTCCCCACTTATTTCCAGGGTTTTCCGGTTCATTCCAAATTTCCCAGTAAGTCAGACCATATGTAAATCCATTTGCCCACCCCTCATTATAATGTCTGATAATATGTTCACAAATTTTTGCAAATTTAACAAAATCTCTTGGCGGAAGTGATGTGTATTTTTTGCTTCCCCATTCAATTGTTACGCCCAGACGATAATAAGCTTGGGTGCCGGTTTGTTGAATCGCTCCGATATATTCATCCGTATAATGGAAATCATAACTATCAGGATCTTCTTCATCTGCATCAAAATTTGTAAAAATATTAGGAACATCCACAAAATAAGTACCGCCATAGGAACCATTACAGTCATGAAGACGGCAATAGGGAATATGTCCCTCTGTAAAATACTTCTGAATATCCGACTGTTCAGAGCCTTTCCCAATATCGTACGGGGCACAACATACCCCATGAACCGGCTTGACTTTTCCCGTTATTTCCTTAAAATTTACTGTTACCTGATTCATTTTCCTCTTCCCTTTCTTTTCATTCCAGCCATTATTTGCTACACATACATTTTCTCAAAAGTCTCTCTCTATTTCAAAATCACCGTAGCCTTGGTCTGTAATAAATCAGCTTCAATTGCCCCATAGTCAAGAATATTGTACGTTTTCATATCGGATTCTCCTCGTGTCAAATAACAAATTCGTCATTATCACAAGCTATATGTATTCTAAAGCTGAATTGATCTGCCGCTTTTTCTATGGTTTCAATTTTATCCAACGGCCAGATATGCGAGACAATAAAAAGATCTGTATTGACCTCATGCATACATTGTAAGAGTCGTTCAGGAGTGCAGTGGGCAGCTTCGGAAATGATGCAATTAATAAACCTTTCTCTTGTAATCTGCGGAAAATCTTCCAAAGTAGATGACATATCTCCGGTATACAAAAGACTCTTTCCTTCCGCTTCTATGAAAAAGGCATATGACTTTTTCTCTTTACCGATAAAATGCTTAACCGGTATTGCAGTTACACGGATATTTTCATCTTCAAAAATAACGCCGCTGCTATATGCCGTGAGGCGAACACGCATGGAGGGAAGTTCCACATTTTCAACTGTGCGTATAAATTCTACCAATGCATCTTTACTTTTTTCGTCAGGAAGAAAGACATCCATATCTGTATCTTTGTAATACCACTCAAAAAGAGAAAACATGGATACAGCACCGAAAATGTGATCTCCATGAAGATGCGTATTAAAAAATGCCTTTACCGATGATAAATCTCTCTTTTTTCTTAAAAGCAAGTCCACTACCGGCGCTCCGCCGTCAAAAATATAAATACTATCGTTCACCTCAAGCATATAGCAGCTTGTAAACTTTGTGTCAGACGGCACTCCGTGACTTGTTCCCAATAATGTTAGTTTCATAGTCGTTTTCCTCCAATGCTTTCTTTAACGTAGGCAGCACATATTTAGCCATCCTCATAAATCCTAAATCTGTCGGGTGAATCAGGTCAATGGTGCAGGCATGTCTTTCCTCTTTCCCGAACATCTCTTTTCCATCTACGAAATACACATTTTTATCACCGGATGCCACTGCATCTTCATAGGTATCCAGTACAATTCTTCTGCGTCTTTCCATGTCCTCCACATCCAAATCCCCACACGGTCTTGTCATCATTATTATCGGAAGATCGGGATTTTGTTTCCTTATAACATCAAAAAACGGTTTATGTGTCCTTTGTAAATCTTCCGGTGTTTCTGCATTGTGATCATAATCATAGACAAAGACGCTCATATCCATGTTTTTAATATACTCGGCAACAGCCAATTCCCCTCTTGCATTTCCGGGGAATCCATAATTAATATAATCCATATCCAGCCACCGCGATAAAAGTGCTATGTATGAATTTCCTGCTCTGCTTGCGGCTCCGCCGGCTGTAATTGATGAGCCATAAAAAATACAACCGGTTTTGCGTATTTGTACGGTGTGGGCTCTTCTACAACTGCATCAGAGTCCACTATGATTTCACACCGTTCAACGAACACCTGCGGAGCAAGGTATATGGTTATATCTTCCACATCATTTGAACCTTTTTTAAATGTTTTCTCAATATTTAACCACTCAAAACCATACTGGGTTATACTTAAGTACCCCAAATATCTTGCACTTGTCCTTTCCCCGGCATATACATTGAATCCTGTGCCGAATAGCCAGGAAGTCGCTTCGTTTTCAAACTGCATTTTTACACGGCATCTAATAGTGAACTCAGATGCATTTGTAGAAAATGCAATTCTGCTTCCGGTTACAAGTCTGCCAAACTGGTGAATTGTCGGCACATCGTGCATTAATTGTTCAGGAAGTTCTCTCCATTCTCCCGTTTCATACAGTAGTGGTAATCCAAAGACCTTAATTGGCGCTTCTGTTGCATCATACATCTTTTTCATTTTGTTGCCTCCTCTTTCTTCATAAATGTTGCCACTATTCCCATAGCGGATATCAAAACCCATACCATAATGGAACCATTCCAACCCAGATTAGTAACTGCATAAGCAAAAACAGTAGTTGCAACGCTTGCTGCAAGATAACCGGTACAATCCATGATTCCGTTTATGCTTGATACTCTTCCTGTTTTTCCAAAACCCGGAATATAGATGCTCCACAGCAGCGCGGATATAAAGCCGTTCATAACCCTTATCGTAAGTAAAAGAACCACTTTAACTATTCCTACCGGAATAACCATCATCCCTGCAAACGAGACAGTTACAACCAAAAATGCTACTCTGATCAACTGCACATCTTTTTCATGGAAGAGTTTATAGATTGCAAGCGCAGCAAACGGCACTATTGCAGTTATAAACGCAATAACGGAGAAAATGAAATTTGATGTTCTTTCATCAAGAAGAATATACTCGTTTAACATAGTCGGCATCCAAAATTCCAGCGTTGCACCGAACACCTCTACAAGAGATGCAATGATAAGATAAAACCAAATTCCCTCTATTTTAAAAACTTCAAGCAGGCTTGAAAACGTTACATGGGAAAGCCTCCTACAGGATACGATTTCCTTATTCTCTAAATAGGACAGAGCTGAATACGCACCGGTACCGACCAAAACCGTAATGATTCCGGCTGCAACAAATGCAGTCCGCCAATGGAATATCATGGCAAGAATACTGGCAATTAAAGGTCCGGCAAAGCTTGAAAAAGAAAAGAAAACACATATAATACGTGCATGATCGGGCACGGTATTTTCCGTAATCACCTTCATCAGCGGTCCACGGAGCATGGAAAGACTGTAACCCAAAATTAAAAAACAGGTAACCTGCAACACACCCTTCCCGATAAAAGGAAAGGCAATCATAACAGTACCTGCCGCCAAAAGGCCGGTTAATACCATCTTTCCGGGCTTTAGTATATCTCCTAGAATTCCGTTCAGAAGCTGCCCTGCTGCATAAGTAATCATATAAGAAGATGACAATAGTGCAATATATTCTTTTGTATAGCTTGTTGTTTTCAGCATAGCCGGTGTAAGCACACCAAGCATATTTCTTAAAAAGTA
Source organism: uncultured Acetatifactor sp. (assembly GCA_934433135.1). Lineage (GTDB taxonomy): Bacteria > Bacillota > Clostridia > Lachnospirales > Lachnospiraceae > Acetatifactor. Next base: position 61,400 of record CAKRZO010000021.1, read on the forward strand.
ATTTGCTACATAGGATGTAACCGTGATAATTCCTATTATTTTTGCATTTTTCCTGTTCATCAGATATTGTCCTTTTGTTATTGTTTTTGAGCTTCCACCAGCACTTCCCTATTTGTCCTGTAAAAAAAATGAATGTACCTGACACTTTCCCATACCAGATATCCGTTGCGTCCTGAAAGTTTTGAGTTTAATTTCGTTTCCGTATTCATCTACTGCAAAGGCTTGTATTTGGTAAGGATCACCGCCATTTACTACCGGTGGGAACCAGCAAGTGATCCATTGAGGCTTACCGGACTTATATTTCCATACTCATCTACTGCGGTCACAGTGATTTCACAGGAAGCATCCATATCAGAGGGCAACTCATATTCAAAATGTCCGGCATCCCTATGATTTTTTCCGTCAGCAGCACCATGTCGGATGTCGCACCAGTTTCCCAAAGCTCTAAGCTCTTTCTTTGCACCATTGCAGCAAATATGAATGGCATAGAACAAAATATATGCCTCGGACTGTGCTGCCGGGAAGGTAATCCTAATCTGCCCGGAATCAGACCTTCCCACCTGCAGCGCAGCTCCTTGCGGAAACCTCGGTGCAATTCCTCTGCCGCGTTCTGAGGAATACTTTTTAAGAAACCTTCTATCCGGATCCGGCGCATCGATTGTCCAGTCCGGATCATAAACGTAAGAGATTCCATCTGAAATATCCCTACAGGAAGCCAACTCAACAAACGACAGTTCCTTGGGTTCCCCCGGCCATGTCCCGGCAGCAGGATTCGGTATTCTGCCTGTATAAGACACTGTGATCTCCGCTTTTTCGGTGGAGAAATTAATTCTCCGGATTCTTATATTGTCTTTATCATCTATTTCTATGTAAATTCCCATTCCATGCTGATGATCCGGATACCGGTCATCCAGATATCGTTCAGAGCCCATATAATAATCTCTGGCTAAAGCTCCGGGGACGTTGATTGCCGTATAATTGACCTGCATAATAGCTGTCTCCAGTTCATCGGAAAGGTGTGTATGTCCGGAAAACAGAATTACCTGCGGATATTTTTTCAATATCCGATCAATATTTCCTTTCGCTGTTGCCCAGTCGGAACTGTCTTCCAGTTTTATATCCGTTCCGTATATCCCGCTTTCCTGAACCGGTCCATGGGTTCCCACAAACACAAAGCGTCCCGGATTTTGTACGGTTATCTGTAAAAGCATCTCATCCAGCCATTTTAAAGTCTCCGGTTTGAAAATATTTTCAGCATAGTTCTCTGTTTCCACATAGAGAAGGCTGTAAATCCTCCCCTGTTTTTCAAAATCAATACGAATATTGCCAAGGTTCGTATCGCTGGTGTCTGCAAAATCGTTGGTCAATCCGTACTGTGCAAATATCTCATACCACTCTTTTGCAGTGATACAGCAATACCCGTTTGGCCGCCAACAGGTATCGTGATTCCCCATTCCTATCAGAAGCTTAGGCGCCTTGTTTCCGAAAATACCTTTAAAAATAACCTGCGTTCCCTGCGCAAATGTTCTTGCCTGCTCCGGACAACCGATACTGCTGTAATCTCCGCACATCATAACCGCATCCAGGTCACCGTTCGAAATATCACGCAAGTCAGCCACAGCTGAAGCGTAAAGTCTCAACTTTTCTGCAATTTCATCTGCCGAATATTCGGTATAGGATATATGAAGATCTGACATAACCGCTACTTTTGCTATAATATTCTTATCATTAAACATTGTATTCTCCTTCCGGCATCTGTCCCTTTCGATCACACTGCTCGCATGCATTTTCGCAAAAGCTTCTCTCTAATTCAAAATCATCACAAGCATTGATGATAACCTCACATTCCGACCGCAATACAAGTTTCGGAGATGTATAACCTTCTAATTTTACGTTCGTCAATTCGATCCGAGAACAATTTTCTGCATCAATAAAAATCTGACTTTTGATACCATTGCGTGCAGAAAGCCTGACATTCCTTAATCTGAATTCAGTCGGATTGTCTTTGTCACCGTATATCCCTATTGGCAAACTGAGATTTTCCAAACAGCAGTTTTCGAAAATAATAGAGCGCAAGGACTCTCCGCAGCACCATATATGTTTGCCGAAGGTCATCCGGAAGAGATCACAAACGCCATCAAAATTGCAGTTTCGGATGACAATATTTCCCGGTTCATACGGCAATTTTCCGAAGCGTTCATCGCAATAGTACAGAAAGACATTCTGATCACATCTGCTGTGGGTTTCGTTGGTAAATGCGCTGCGGGCTTTATCTTCTTCAGAAAGAGACCAACGATGGGCAAACCTTGACTCCCCATGGTTTTCACATTCCTCAATAAGAACATCTGTACCACCGAATCGGATGGAACTGCAGGATGAATTTAAGATACAGCGACGCATAACAACATTTTTACTTCCGAAACCTGCAAGACTGTCATCTCCTGTCCAAAACTTACAATCCTCAATCAGCACATTCTCACAGAGGAAAACATCGACCCCATCATGACCACCCTGAACCGTGATATCTCTGACCTCCAGCTCCCTTGTTCGAAAAATTGCATGAGCCCAATTTCCGGTTGCCCGCACGGTATAGCCACGCAAGGTCACTCGCTCACAATCCCAAAGGTCAATGCCATGTGGTCCGCGATAATTTTCTTCTCCGGTCGGGTCGTAACAGTTCATCCCATTTAAAATGGATCCCGGCTCGCCGATTATTGCAATATCGTGTGCATCAAAAGCGCGGATCATCGCATTATTCCAGCGGCTTGTCCGTGTTGCCGAACGATATTTGGAAGGCTCTATGTCAGAAAAATCGACAGGTTCCAACTTATCTTCCTTCCATGCCGTGTAATCATCCGGATTACCGCTGCCTTCAAGTATTGCGCCCTGAAGCAGGTGAAGTACAACATTAGAGCGAATACGCAACCCACCGGTTCGATAGATACCTGATGGAATAATCACTTCACCGCCTCCGGCCAGAAAGCAGTCATCAATGGCTGCCTGAATAGCCTTGGTCTGTAATAAGTCAGCTTCAATGGCTCCATAGTCAAGAATATTGTAAGTTCTCATATTGGCTTCTCCTTTTATAATTACATTCTATTTAAGCCGGTTTGGTATGCTTTTTCTTTTAGCGCTGCAACCGGTTTACTCTACTTGCTTGCATAACGGAATTTCAATCGGAAGTCCATTGCGATTCAGCTTCGTATTTTCATCGTCCCGATGGAGCGAAGTTATAAAAATAATGTCCGGTCAGGGTGCGTGCCAGGTATTTATAGAACCGGAAATCCACCAAAATAGCGGTACATACAGTTTTCCCCTTTACCCTAGAATACCTATGACAGACACTCTTTTCAAGAAATAGTATTTGCCCCGTTTTCGATCCCCGGAACAACTATTAAGCACCTTTTTCGGATTCTTTGCCGTCTTTCCGGTTTCATTGCTATTTCTGCACGTTCTGAGCTAACTCTATCACAAATAATAGACGAAAGTTTTGCTGCTGTAGAATCCCACTTGAAGCAGTCCGACTGAAATAAGTTCTTTTATCCAATACGGATATGATATTGATTCATCCATATTATTTTTATTCCGATGAAGATGTAAAAAAACTCTCGCAGGAGGGATTTGACAACTTGTTAGACAGCGCAGTGCAATTATCGTTAAAATATAATAAACCGTTATTAACCACGGAAACCTGTTGGGGATCAGGAGATGATAAAATGAGAAGTGAAATAGTAAGGCGTACATTGCTTGCACACAAAAAAGCCGGCATCGGATATATTACCCATGCGCTGCATTGGAGTCATGTGGCGGATTTACATAGTGATGATGATGGGCCGACAGGCATCCCGGGTAACCTTATGTTTATAACACGTGACAGTCAGCAACCACCACTTCAAGTGGTGGTTTGCTTTTAGCCCTATAAGGGCTATATTACTGCTCGCCTAAAAGGCGGATGTCGCAAGCTGTTTTACCGGCTACCGCTAAAAAGCTTTACTCCACTTACTTTGTAATTCGGGATGCTTATCGTATATCATAAGTGTACTTTTTCCTTTTAAATACCCCATGAAACTTGATACACTCATTTTGGGTGGTATGCATACACACAAATGCACATGATCTACACATACCGCACCCTCTACGATTTCGACTCCCTTATATTGGCATAACGTTTTTATGACATCTCTCACATCTTCTCTTAGCCTTCCATACAACTGCTTCTTCCGATATTTTGGAATAAATACAATATGGTACTGGCATTTCCACTTCGTATGTGATAAACTTTTACTGTCCACATGGACCGCCTCCTATTCTTTGAGATTGGCTTGCGACACCTTTCTCATTGTATCATAGGAGGCTTTTTTCTGCCATCCTTAACGCCTCTGCTTACTCTATTCTCCCCAGCATAGCTGGGGAATTAGGGTTTTCATTCAATGTTTACTCTTATAGGTAAAATATATGCTAGATGAAAAAAATACAAAAATCCTGAATTTGTGCTATCGCTTTTTACCTTTGAATAGTCTATAGTAAATATGACTTATATATTGTTTTATGATGTTGGGGTCAAATAGAAATCATCCCTGATAGCACCTTGAAAATTTCACACACAGCTTTAAAAATGATTGCTTTTCTGATATAATCAGGTTATCAGAAAAGTGGTTAAAACATGGCATTTCGGACAAATACATCGCAACAGTTATCCTTTATGGACAGTGCTTCCGGACTAACAGCAAGAGAACAAAAGGCTCTTGATAATTCCTGGGCGAAAATATTTGCTGATGACATTTTCCCGGCAATTGATGAAGAACGTTTTCGTGTGTTATATTCTACACGGAGTCAGTCTAAATTCAATACACCGGTTAACATCTGTGTCGGTGCCCTCATTATAAAGGAGTTATTCCAACTTTCTGACGATGATATCGTAGAAAGCCTGATGCTTGATGTCCGCTATCAGTATGCCCTGCATACCACCAGTTATGAAGAGCAACCTTTAAGCGACAAATCCCTTTCCTGTTTCCGGAAGCGCTGCTATGATTATGAAACAACGCATAATGTTGATCTCCTGCATGACTGCGTCACGGATCTGGGAAGCAAGATTGCCAAAATGATGAAGGTCAGCTCAAGAATACGTCGCATGGATTCCATGATTAGTGACAGTAGTAAAAGTGATGACATCCTGGCTGATATCCTGTAAGATGCTGATAAACTATTGGACGTATGTGGGCAGGATTTTGATGACGTTGTAGAATATCAGCTTCTGGTACGATGCCTTTCCGAGCAGACCGTTGTAGAGAATGCGGTACGCCGTCTCAAGGAAAAAGGAGAATGCGGAATGAGCTCCTCCATGATGCAGAATCCTTCTGATCCAGACGCAACATTCCGTGAGAAAGCCGAGAAGAAATACCGCGGATACGTAGCAAATATCGATGAATCTGTAGGCAAAAACGGTTCTATAGTTACCGATTACCAATTTGA
>CAKRZO010000022.1 GCA_934433135.1 uncultured Acetatifactor sp.
CGCCTTATCTTCCATAAGTTTGTCAATGAGGGCAAAGGAACGCACGTCATCGCCCGTGAGCTTCGTGAGGAAGGTATTAGCCCTATGCGGGTCAAGGAATGGAGCAACACGGTCATTCTGCGAGTGATACGCAACGAGAAATACTGCGGAGATTTGGTGCAGAAAAAGACCTATACGCCCGACTTCCTATCCCACGAAAAGAAGTACAACCGTGGGCAAGAGGAATTTGTTATCATCAAAGACCATCACGAGCCGATAATCTCTCGTGAACTGTTCGATGAAGCAAACCGCATTTTAGATGCAAAGTCGCTTTCGCAGGAGGGCAAGGCGAAGCACTCTAACCGCTATCCGTTCTCTGGCAAAATCAAATGCGGCTGCTGCGGCTCAAGCTATGTGGCAAGGTATAAAACCAGAAAAGACGGCAGCCGATATAAGGCGTGGCGCTGCAACGAAGCCGCAAAGCACGGAAGCCCCCATATCGACAAGGCAGGAAACCAAGTCGGCTGTACGGGCTTGTCTATCCGCAATGAGGATGCGACCCACATTATGTATCTCGTAACCAAGAGCCTTAAATACAACAGGGATAAAATCATAAACAACCTAACCGCCGTTATTCAGTCCATCATTGCTATGGATACGACGGGTACGGATGTCCTAAAGCTGCAAGAGCAGATTAAAAAGATTGAGGGCAAGCGGGCTAATCTGATTGACCTGTATATGTCCAATCTGATTAACAAGGACGAATTTACCGCCACCCGTGCAAGCTGCGATGCGGAAATCGAGGAGCTTCAATCTATCATCGAAAGCGTGGATAAGCAGCGTGAAATGATTGAGCAGCAACAGCAGCTTCTAAAAGAAATTGAGGACGCAATCAAAGAGATTGTCAGCGGCGTGGAGTACGAAGATGAGTTCTATAAGCACATTTTAGACAAGATGGTAGTTCAAGATAAGGACAACATAGATGTATATCTGAATTTACTTCCTATGAAGTGGAGCTACACGGTTGCAAAAGCATCAAAAAAAGCCGTAGCCTCTGAATGGAACATTTCAGAGGCTTCTCTACCGATATCCGTCAGCAGCCCTGCAACTTCCTTATAAGGCATGGAAAAACGCTGTGACAGATAACGCATGCTTGCCGCCAGTTCTCCGTCCGGGCCGCCGAACTGGGAAATGATCACCTGAGCCAGTTTGGCATTGGGTTCCTTAATCTGAACCGGAAACTGCAGTCTTTTTTCATAACTCCACATAAGCTAGCATCCTCCTTCCCATGGTTCCCAGGGTAGCGGAGCACTTCCCCATCTCCATTCCTTCATGCTGTCGGCATAGGATAACTGAAGAGGAAAATACTTCTGGGAAAATTCCCGTGTCATCTGATTTTTGATCTTTAAATAGTGATTGTAGTACTCCATTGCTTCTCTGTCGTAGGGGTGGGTGTCCAGATAAAGTGCCAGCTCCACCAGAACAAAATCAACAATTCCGATATCCCGGAACATCTGCTCCTTCTGACTCATCCGACACATCTCCTTCCCGTAAAAGGTTTATCCAGTTCCGGGAAAATCGTACCCGTTTTGTAAGCATCCTCCAGGTTCTCAAAAATCCGGTCAAAATGCTGCCACGGTACATAGGCCATGGCAATCGGATACTTGTCAAAGCGCTCGTCAAAACGATAATCCTGCATAACCAAGCTCTTTCCTTATACTGTTTTGTTAGTACTATAGTATGATTTCCCACGCTTTTGGTTCCTTGATTTTTTTCACATTAATCCTTATTTCTGAGCGACTTTGTCGCGAAGACATAAAAGCAATTTGTTTTCGCTCAGAAACAAATTCCGTTTGAAAAATCGTATTTAATGCGACTTTTCAAACTGATCCCCGGCAATCTCCCGGTAGCTTTCCGTGATCTCCTGTAAAAGATCAAAGTGTCCGAAATCCTTGTTATATACGATTCTGGTCTCTCGTACCATGCTAAGGTTTTCGATGGGAAGCGCGGTAAGTTTTCCTTTTTTCAGTTCGTCCATGCAGGCGCTCCTGGGAAGGATAGAGACGCCCAGGTCTTTGCGTATCAGATCCTTGATCGTGGCAATATTGTCCACTTCAATGGCAACATTAAAATTATGTATGGAATCATTGATGCTTTTTAAAGTAGATTCAAATAAGGCTCTGGTAGCCGAAGACGGCAGCCGCAAGATCATCTGCTCCTTCTTTAAGTCCGCCAGGGTCACCATGGCATGCCTGGAAAGCGGATTGTTATTGGACATGACACAGATCAGGTAATCCGTGTCCAGCATCAGGGAACGGAAGGAAGGATTGGGCACATTTCCTTCCACGATTGCCATATCAATCTCGTAATTTTGCAGCATATCATAAAGATTTTTTATAGTATCCGTAAGAATAGTTATACAAAGCCCTTCGTGCTGGTTGGTACATTTTGTCAAAGCTTCTGCCGTGGTATTGCTTTCGGCGGTATGGGTAATCCCGATTCGTAAACTGGTCAGATTCCGTTCTGCATTCTCCAGTTCCTTTTTCATTTTGGAATCCAGCGCTTTCATTCTCCTGGCGTATTTTACAACAATTTCCCCTTCTTCCGTCAGCTTCAGATTCCCCCTTCCCCTTGTAAGAATCGTTACTCCCAGCTCTTTTTCCAACTGAAGGATATGATGGCTTACCGCAGGCTGTGTCAGTGCAAGGCTCTCCGCCGCACGGGTAAAATTTTTCTGCTCCACTACCGCAAGCAGAGTCTCCATTTTCGGTTCCAGCATGATTTTCTCCTTTCCGGCAAAATATACGTTTTTCTGCCTTACCCGCCTGATTCATTCATTTTCTTTATCGTATCAGTACAAATTATAATTTGCATTTATTTTAAAAAGGTATATTATAGATCATATCATACCTGATAAGAAATATCAAGAGGAGGCTTGCTCTATGCTTGACTGGCTGCACCAACTGCAAAACACATTACAGAGTACACCGCCTGTTGCGGCAATCATTATTTCCATATCCCTTATGCTTTTTTCCGGCTTTGCCATGACCAGGCTGACCAGGCTGTTAAAGCTTCCGAATGTTACGGCCTACATCCTTGCCGGAATCCTGATCGGGCCTTACTGCCTGAATCTGGTTCCAGGCAATATCATTGAAGGGATGGATTTCCTTTCCGATATCGCGCTTGCTTTTATCGCTTTCAGTACCGGTGAGTTTTTTAAGCTTTCCGTTTTGAAAAAAAATGGTCTAAAAGTCGTAATCATAACCGTACTGGAAGCCTGCATGGCAAGCGTCCTGATTTTCATTGCCATGCGTTTGGTTCTGGGACTGGATCTGCCCCTTTCCATTGTACTGGCGGCTCTGGCTGCCGCAACAGCGCCTGCCTCCACCATGATGACCATCCGGCAGACCAAAGCCAGAGGGGATTTCGTGGATACACTTCTGCAGGTGGTTGCCCTGGACGATGTAGTCGGTCTGGTGGAATACAGCATCGCCATCTCCATTGCCGTTGCCGCTTACGGAAATGCAGACCGCATTTCGGCCTCTTCCGTATTCAAGCCCATTGTTATCAATCTGGCTGTCCTGCTCCTGGGCTGTCTTTTCGGTTTTCTGATGAAGCTGTTGATGCCGGTGAAGCGTTCCAAGGATAACCGGCTGATTATCTCCATTGCCCTTTTGTTTACGTTTTGCGGCATCTGTACCCTGCTGGAAGTCTCCCCTTTGCTTGGATGCATGTCCATGGGAACCGTATACATCAATCTGACAGAGGATGATAAGCTTTTCAAACAGCTGAATTATTTCAGTCCCCCGATTCTGCTGTTGTTTTTTGTCAGAAGCGGTCTGTCCTTCCAATTAGACGCTCTGGTAAATACTTCCGCAAATGTGGGAACCGTTTCCCTTCTAGTGGTGGGGGTTACGTATTTTGTGATAAGAATCGTAGGAAAATATGGCGGCGCTTACCTGGGCTGTCTTTTTACCGGAAAAGATAAATCGGTTCGAAATTACTTAGGGCTTGCCCTGATTCCCCAGGCGGGCGTGGCCATCGGTCTCGCGGCTCTGGGTGCCAGAACCTTGGGCGGCGAAACCGGCGATACGCTGCAAACGATTATCTTAGCTTCCAGCGTTCTGTATGAATTAATCGGTCCGGGCTGTGCGAAACTGTCGCTTTATCTGTCCCATTCCTATACCACGAAGCTGGAAGAACTGGTTCCGGAAAGCGCTCTTGACAGTGCCGAGCCGCCGAAAAATGCCGCAGAGCTTCTGATCCAACGAATTAACAAGATTCAGAAGGAACTGCCGGAACATACCGATTCCTGCTCCGAAGAAGAACTTGCCTTCCTGGAAGCGGCGGAAGAACAATACGGCATGCAGCCAAGAGATCCCTGGCAGCACAGACGACGGGGCGGTGCCTCCCTGTTCTGGCGGTAAAAAGGAAAAAAGGCAAAGGTAAAGATAAAAACAAGCTTCAAAAGCGAAGCCAAAGAGAGAAAAACAAACTCAGAGATTATAAAAAAAGAAAAGGAGATTTGAACCATGCAGATAAACGATTCCATTGCAAAACTTTTAGGAGACTGGGCAGGCGATTTGAATTTCGCCTCGATTCTTTTTCGTATCGCACTTTCCGTTCTGTTAGCAGCTATCATCGGCTGCGAACGTTCCAGCAAACGGCATTCCGCCGGTCTTCGGACCTTTATTCTGGTCTCCCTGGCCTCCACGACGGCCATGATCATCGACCTGTATCTGTTCGAATTAACCGGCAAGTCCTTTGCCGTGATTTCCGCGGCCGCACTCATCGGCGCTGCCATGACAAGCTGCAATTCCATTTTGTTCAGCTCCCGCAATCAGCTGAAAGGACTTACCACTTCCGTGGGACTCTGGACCTGCAGCATCATCGGCCTGTCGATCGGTGCCGGTCTGTATACCGTTACGTTGGTCTGCTTCCTTGCCCTGTTGTGCAGTATTTCTCTTTTTCCTTCCATTGAAAAATACTTAAAAGACCGTTCCAATCACTTTGAAATCCATCTGGAATTAAAAAACCGTTCCAATCTGCAGGACTTTGTCACCACCATCCGGAAATTGGGAATCCGCATTGATGACATCGAATCCAACCCTGCTTATTTGAATTCCGGGCTCAGTGTATACTCCATCTCCTTAACCGTAGACAGCAAAGAACTGAAACAGTATAAAAGCCATAACGAAATGATCGAAGCGCTCCGCTCCCTGGATTACGTCTACTACATAGAGGAGATGAATTGATAATACCACGCAGCCGTCTCTCTTCTGCCACAAACATCTACCGCAAGCGTCTCCGGAACAGTCTCGCACCCAGCTTTTTCGCATCCAGCGGAATCAGCGGATAGAGGTAACTGTTCCCGGAGACGGTGCGATTGCATTTCAAGGAAACGGCGAAGACGGCAATTCCGGCCAGATAGCCCCACAATCCGAACAGTGCGGTAAGAATCAGTGTTAAAATGCGCATGAATTTCAACGCATATCCCATTTCATAATTTGCCTGGGTATAATTGGCAATGGCCACAAATGCCATATAGAGCATCACTTCCGAATTGAACCATCCGCTGTTGACGGAAAATTCTCCAAGCACCAGACCTGCCATGACACTTAACGGTGTACTGAGCATGTTTGGTGTATTAACTGCCGCAAGTTTTAGTCCGTCAATGGCCAGTTCCAGGATCAAAAACTGCCAGATCAGGGGAATATTCGGTTCTTTTTCCAGCAAAATAAAAGCAAAGCTTTCCGGAATCCAATCCGCATGCTCCATAAAAAGTAAAAAAGTAGGTGTCATTAGATAAGTCAGAACGGCAATCAGAAACCTGGCCAGCCGTAAATACGTTCCGGTAATAGGCGGAAAATAGTAATCATCCGCTTCTTCCACCACGTCAAATATCGTCGTCGGCATAATCATGGCAGAAGGCGCATTGTCCACCAAAAGCACCAGATTTCCTTCCAGTACCTGCGCTGCTGCTGCATCCGGCCGTTCCGTATATTTGAACTTCGGGAAAGGATTGAACCATTTTCCTTCATGCAGACTCTCCGCCAGGCTTTCCTGATTCATGGTCAGGGAATCTGCCTGAATTTTCGCAATTTTATCTTTGATCTTCTGCAAAAAAGCAGGATCGATCCGTGATTCCATATAGCACAAAACAATATCCGTTTGGGAACTTTTTCCGGCACAGGTCATTTCCATCCGAAGATCTGTACTGCGGATCCGCCTTCGGATCAGGGCGCAATTCATCACCACTGTCTCCACAAAACCGTCCTTGGATCCCCGCAGTACTTTATCTTTATCAGGCTCTTCCACGCTTCTTGCCGGGTAACTTCGCGAATCGATAAGCAATGCTTCGCTATAGCTGTCTATCAACAGAAGAAACACGCCGGCCAGCAGATAATAAAAGATGCTCTCCCACTTCTTTTCCGGATCCACCTCTACATAAGGAATCTCTTTCTGTGCCATCTGCTGCGCATCCTGCGGCATTTCTTCCGGCTTAATATCCATAAAATACTGCAAAAGCTTCTGCATCAGCTCATCTTTGCAAAACCCATCAATAAAACAGATATACGCTTCTTTCCCGCCGATCAGGATTTTCCGATGCACCACGTCAAAATTCTGCCCTACGGCAAGTGTTTTCTTAAGATAAGCGATATCTTTTTCCAGATTTCCGCTGATCTGTCCCTTTGTCTGCTCTTCGATCTGACTCTCCGTCTGCCCCGCTGCTTGATTTTTCAACTTATTTCTCTTTTAAAAAAACACTGGAAGAGTATGCCTTTTTAAAATAGTAACCCCGCTTTCTCTCTATTTTATTACTAATAGTATTCTTTCCGAAAAAAGCGGGGTTATTACATTTTGTATTCTGTTTTTTTACGAGAGCTCCTGGCATGAAGCTATCTGTGTCATTAATACGGGAAATTGCGCCACTCTAAAACGCTCCGTAGGGATCGCTGTGCAGGCGCTTTCACATCTGTAGAATCATAGCTTAACTCATGACTCATCATTCCTGCGTCGCAGCCGTTGTGCTGCCGAAGCCTCCATTGCGCACGCCTTCCGCTTCGTCATCCACGGTAATGCCGTACTCCAAAAAGATTCCCTGCATAAATCCGTCTCCGGCAGGAATGGTAAGGCTCTTGCCTTCCTTGGAATCGTTGGTCAGCTTTGCAAAAATATGGCCTTCGTTATCGGAATAGAAATAATCGCTGTCGATAATTCCCACCGTATTGTTTAACTGCAAACGATATTTGAACCCGAGGCCGCTTCTGGGATAAAGCTTCAATACCCAGTCTGGCTCCATCTCCGCGCGGATACCGGTAGGAATCTTCACGGTTTCTCCGGGGTGCAAGGTGAATTCATAGGGCGCAAAAAAATCATACCCGGCACTTCCCTTCGTCGCTCTGCGCGGAAGCTTAATCTGCTCATATACTTCCTGCATCTGTTCTTCGGTACAACCCGGCAGACAGTCCTTCATTCCCTCCGAAAACTGTTCCCTGCTTACTTTATGAAATCTGGCAATCCTTCGCATCGGTTTTCCTCTTTCTCTTTCGCATTCTTTTTTTCTGATTTCTTAACACGCAATTTCTCCAACGTGGAATCGTCTGTAAACCAGCGATCCGCGGATTATGCAGCCTTCTTATTTCCCACAGCCGCAGGGTGCAACATACGTTCTCTGCGGCGACAGGGCATCTTCATCGTAATCCCGGCAGTAAAGTACGGGCTGCGCCGTATCTTTCTGCTTTAATGTTGCCTGCACATCGATGACTCTTTGATTACTGCTGCCCTTCCACATTAAATTCGCATCGTGCAGCTCTTTTACATATTCACCGTCTACAACCACATCAATATACTGCATCAGGGAATAGTTCCGGATCTCTTCCCACAAACTTCCCGTATACAGCCATATTGTTTTATCGGGAAAGGCTTCCTTAATCTTTCCCGCAAGCTCCCGGATATCCGCCCGGTTGGCTCCGTGCAGGGGATCTCCTCCGGAAAAGGTAATTCCGGAGATATAATCCTTCTTAAGCTGTTCAAAGATCTCCTCTTCCGCTGCCCGGTCAAACAAAAGGCCTCCGTACGGATCCCAGGTAACGGGATTGTGACAGCCCTCACAACAATGATCGCAGCCTGCGACCCAGAGCACCACCCGCAGTCCGTCTCCGTTGAGCATATCATCCTTTGTAATATTATGGTAGCGCATTACATGCTCTTCCTTTCTGCAATCTCCGCCATCTTGGCTTCATTTAACCTGGTATCTCCGTGTACTCTGGAATAGGAAAGATAGCCGTTCATCCGGTCAATCTTGGTAAGGTTGCGGCTGCCGCACTTCGGGCAGACATCCATTTCCAGTTCCTGATGCCCGCAGTCATCACAGTAAGCCAAAGACAGATTGACTCCTTCATAAAAGCCTTTCTCCATGGCTCTGCGCACCAGCGTCTTAATCGCCTGCAGGTTATAATCGATGGGGTACTTTACATACTGGATCTTTCCGCCGTTGCACAGATTCCAGAAGCGTTCTTCCAGATCCTGCTTCTGAATCGGCGTAATATCCTCCGTTACATGGCAGTGAAAACTGTTGCTTACATACTCTCTGTCCGATACGCCCTCTACAATTCCGTATTTTTCCCGGAACTGCTTTACCTGCAGTCCACACAGGTTCTCAGCGGGAGTCCCGTAAATGGCATACAGATTGCCGTCTTCTTCCTTAAAACGAGCTACCTGCTGGTTAATATATTCCATGACTTCCAGGGCAAACGCGCCGTCCTCTACCAGGGATTTTCCGTTATACAATTCCTGCAGTTCATTCAGTGCCGTAATTCCGAAGCTTGCCGTAGCCGATTTCAGAAGCGGCTTGATCTTATCGGACAACTTCAGATGCCCGCCCAGGAAACCGCCCTCACAATACGCTAACGGATTGGTGGACGCCCGCATCTCCCCCAGATAAGCATAGGTACGGATATGCAGCTGCCTGATCAGATTCAAATAGTAATCCAGCACCTCATAAAAATCCCGGCTCTCATGTCTTGCTTTTGCCAGAATCATCGGCAGATGCAGGGAAACGGCGCCGATATTAAACCGTCCTACAAAAACCGGCTGATCCTCCTCATCCGCCGGATGCATACCGCCTTTTTCATACCAGGGCGACAAAAAAGCTCTGCATCCCATAGGGGAGATGATCTTGCCGTACTGCTTGTAAATCCCCGGCACATATCCCTTTCCGGTAAGGCTCAGCCAGTCCGGATACATGGTTTTGGCGGAACATCGGATGCCTTCTTCAAACACATCCTCTAACGGCTTTCCTTCTCCGTGCAGATTTTCATCATAAAGAAATACAATCTTCGGGAACAGCACCGGCTTTTTATGACCGGCTTTCCCCTGTCCTTTTCGTCTGACCTGCAGCATGGTAATGGCGGCCAGTTTTGCAAACCGCCCAGTGCCCGTCCCGGCCGTAACCGTAATAAAAGGATAATCTCCCCGGCTGCTGGCTACGGTGTTGAATTTATATTCCCAGCCCTGGAAACCCTGTTCCAGGTCACGGGTAACATCCCGGTAACTCTCTTCTTCCGCCGCCTCTTTTGCAACACCCAGGGCTTCGTATTTTTTCAAATAGGCTTCATAAGATTTCTCCGCATAGGGCTCCAAAAGCAGATCCACACTCGGTACTGTGAAGCCGCCATACTGCTGGCTGGCTGCGGAAAGCACAATATCGCCGATCACATCAAAAGCCACATCCAGGCTTTTCGGCTCATTATACCAGATATTTCCCATCTCAAACCCGCCGGTGAGAACGCTTTTGACGTCAAACAGACAGCAATTCATGGTATCCCGCCTTGCAGACATATCGTGAATATAGATATAACCATCCCGACAGGCCTGAATTTCTTCCGTTGTCATAAAAAACTTCTGATACAGTTCCTTATTCAGCTGGTTAAAAATCAGACTTCTCTTGGTAGATACCAGAGCCGAATCGGTATTGGAATTTTCCTTGTCACCGATATACATGATAGACTGGCTCTTTTTATAGACATCATCCAGCATCCGGACAAAGTCCTGCTTATAATTCCGGTAATCCCGATAGCTTTTGGCTACAAGCGGCTTTACCTGTTCCAGAGCGCTCTCCACGATATTATGCATAATCGGGATCGGGATCTGACTCTGCCCCAGCTCATTGACCTTCGCCACTACATACCGGCAGATCGTTTCTTCTTCCTCCGGCGTAAATTTCGTCAGCGCCCGATAGGCGCTCTTTCCTACTGCATTTATGACCTTCTGTACATTAAAGACTTCTCTGCTGCCATCCTTTTTTACCACAAAAACGGTCTGTTCCGGTTTATAAATGCTACCGTATTCCCTGTTTTCCGTACATGCGGATTCAAAACTGCTGCTCATAATGCTCTTCTATCCTTTCGTACACTTATCCCAAATTAGTACACCGTCCTGCTAATAACTTGCCTATTCCGCACTATTGATCCGGTTATTTCTTGCACATTATTAGCTGCTCCACCTGGCTTAGATGGGAGATGATATAGTCCGGCTTCCAGTCGCCGAAGGACGCACCTTCCTCTGTCCGGTACCAGCAGGTTCTAAGCCCCGCCTGAATGCCGCCTTTGATATCACTGCTTATGGAATCTCCCACCACCAGGATCTTTGATTTATCCTTTTCCGGAATCTGCTTCAGACAAGCTTCAAAAAAGACAGGCTCCGGCTTCGGCGCCCCCAGTTCATCGGAAATAAACAGCCCGTCCATCAACTCATCCAGGTGCGAAAGCGAAAGCTTCTTTCGCTGCGTGGAAGCCAGGCCGTTGGTAATCACATATTGCGCCGCTCTCCCTTTCAGACTTTTGCAGACTTCAAAGGAATCATCCAGATAGCGGTAGACATTTCCGAGTTCCTCCTGAAAACACTCCCGGAAGACCTCCACATCCACTCCCGTAATTCCGAATTCTTCGAATAACGTCCGAAACCGCCCCGTCAGAAGCTCCTTTTTGGTAACCTGACCGAGTTCCAGCTTTTTCCAATAGTCATCATTGATCCCGGCATACCTTGCAATCATTTCTTCCGTAATCTGCAGTCCTGCCATTTCAAAGGCCTTCGTAATGGCATATCTTTCCGAATACGGGAAATCCAGCAAAGTGCCATCCACATCCCAAAATATTGTGGTTATCATAAGGACTTTTCCTGCTCTTCTTCGTTAGCCTGTGCAACTGCCATGGTCTGTGCAGCGTCCTTTTTATCCTTTCTTTTACGCAAAAACATCCCCAGGAAGACACCCAGACATGCCACTGCGGCAAATACTGCCACCAATAACAAATAAGATACCAATGAATTTAAAAAGGCCATTTTCTTCTCCTCCGTTTTTACCATTGTCCTGTTTCTACAAAATGCCGGGCCATATCGGAAGCCCTGCGGATAATTTCCTCATCATATCCCATGATCTCCAGAAGCCTTATGGCATTCCGGGTGGTCGACCTGCCGCTTAAGAGCTTATAAGGGAATAGAATATCGCCGTTCTTTATCTCTTCTTCAAAATGATAATTGTCATACTCCTTCTCTAAAAGCCTGGTTAATTCAATATCGTGTGTTGCGGCAAAACAAAGAATGTTTTTTCCTGCCAGGCTGTGAAGAATCTGTGTGGAGGCGGCGATTCGTTCCACGGTATTGGTTCCCCGCAGAACCTCATCCACAAAACAAAGTACAGGTTGTCCTAACGCAGACGCATCCAGAATTCTCTTTAAAGACTTGATCTCTACGATGTAGTAGCTTTCTCCTTCTGCCAGATCGTCCTTTAAAGCCATGGAAGAATAAATCCGGAAAAAAGGCGCCCGATAGCAATCCGCCGTGCAGGTATAAATGGTCTGCGCCAATACGGCATTCAAGGCAACCGTTTTTAAGAAGGTAGACTTACCGGAAGCATTCGACCCGGTAAGCAGTACGCCTCTGTCGGTCCGGATGCTGTTTTTTACAGGGGCATCAATCAGGGGATGATATGCCTCCTCTAAGTGAAACAGCCTCTCTTCTCCTGCCTTGGCCCCTTCAGCCAGACCGACAGCCCCTCCGGCGTTGGCTCGTCCATCCTTTTCACCGGTATGCCCATCGTCCTGTCCGCCGGCATGTCCATCCCTGGTTCCGTCAATCTGTCCCACCTGCCCGAAAGTATACAGCTGCGGCAGGCAGTATTCCTGTCCCTCCCGGCGGATGCAGGCTCTGTAAGCCCCAATACAGATTGCCGTCTCTGTTTTACCGATTTCCGTCACCAGGACGTCCACATCTTCCAGATTATGTTTTATCTTCCGAAGCATCCGGTTGAAGATCGCAATGTCCAGATGAAAAACCATGCGGACATAATCTAACAGGATCTCCAGAGGATTGCCTGTACCGTTTACCTTACTGCCGGACCCGATCCAGAAAAAGCTGCGCCGGATCCCTCCAAGCTTTGCCGCATGCTGCCGGATATTCTCCCACTCTTCCGCATAGGGCGGAACTTTTAGTTTCAGCAGTCCGTCGCAGACATTGAGCAGACGGACAATGTAGGCAAAGCTGGTAATATAAGGATCGATTTCCTTTTTTTCACGGTAATAAGTGATAATGTTATAGATCAGCAGCACCAGGATTCCGATCAATCCCGGCGTCAGCTGAATAAAGCAAAGAACAATCAGGGGAAGGAAAAGAAAATCCTGCAGAAGGATCCTTACATTGGAACGATTCCCCAATGCTCCCAAATATTCCAGGTAATCATACAAAGAATACTGTGCGGTCGTCCCAAGCCTCCTCAGCCATAGTAAGACCTCTACCCGTATTTTTTCCTGCTCTGTAAAAAAGCGCACCGCTTCCTCCTGATGAAGAAGCTCCTCTTCCGACATACGCGGTGTCCGCAGCGTATAATACAGATATTCTTCCCCGGCAGAGGAAAAAGTATAATTCATCCGTTTAAAGACCTCATCCATGTTCAAGTCATTCCAAGTAATGTCATCCAACTGACCGTCTTTCGGATGATTCCGAAAGTAACCATCGATCCGTGCAAAACGATCCGGATTGTACTTTCTTTCCGGTCTTTTTCCGTAATCCTTTTTCAGTTTTTCCCGAAAAAGCTGCAGTTCCTTATGATTATCCCACATTCCTTTGCCGAAAACAAACAAAAGAAAGGCTGCCGCAACAGCTACAAAAATCCAGTTCTCCATTTTCTCAAGTACCTTTCGCAAACGCTTCCAATGTCTTCGTCAGAAGCCGGATAAATCTCGGTGCCGCCAGATTGGCTGCTTCCTGCACTTCCTCATGACTTAACGGCCTTTCGGAAAGTCCGGCAGCCTTATTGCTGATACAGGAAATTCCGCACACCTTCATCCCCGCATGCACGGCCGCAATGGCTTCCACCGCCGTGCTCATCCCTGCCGCATCGCAGCCAAGCAGACCAAGCATCCGGATCTCCGCCGGCGTCTCAAAAGACGGACCGGTCAACTGTACATAAACACCTTCTTTAAGAGGAATGCTTTCCTCTTCTGCAGCCTTTTGAATGATCGCTCTTAATGCCGGATCATAAATCCGACTCATATCCGGGAAACGTACACCGAACGCTTCCTCATTGGGACCGACCAGCGGATTGGGCGCAAACAGAGAGACCTGATCCGTAATCAACATCAGATCCCCTGCTTCCAGATCCTTCCGGATTCCTCCCGCAGCATTGGTTAACACCAGCCTCTCTGCGCCCAAAAGCCGCATCAGCCGGATCGGCAGCACCACATCACGAACCGGATATCCTTCATAATAATGAACCCTGCCCTGCATACAAACCACCGGCTCCTGCCCCACATAACCGAACACAAACTTTCCTTCATGCCCAGGCACTGTGGACACCGGAAACCCTTCGATCTCCGAATAAGAGATCTCACAGACCCGCTCGATCTGCTTCGCATAACCGCCAAGCCCCGAACCTAACACCAGCGCCGTGTGAGGTACAAAATCCGTTTTCTCTCGTATCTGCAAAAAACATTCGTTTTCCTTCAAACCCTTTTCTCCTCTTGATCCGATTTGTTCTTCTCTGGAACAAATTATTATATCGACACCCTTAAAACGTATGGATTCAGTATACCACAAAACAGATAGCATGGAAATAAAAATTTGATGAAGTTCGGATAAACTTCCCAAGTTACAAATTTATTAATGGCAAGTTCCTAAGGGCAGGCTCACTAAGGTTATCCCGGATGAAGAACGCTTGGCTGAACTGTTAAATAATGATGCAAATCATACCGCCGTTGCTGTCATTAACGATTTTTTTCATGGTGTCCTGCAGCTGGCTCTGGCTCTTTTCACCTATGGAAGCCAGTTTGTTGCTGATTCCGTCATTGACCAGCTGTTCCACTGTTTTTCCGAAAATGTTGGTATTCCAGATACCTTTCTCCGTGTTATCCGCCTCACTGATGTACCGGATCAGATCTTCCGCCTGTTCCTGCGTTCCTACAATGGGTGCGATTTCCGTTTCGATATCGGCGCGGATCATATGAATCGACGGACTCACCGCCCGGATCTTTACACCGAATTTGTTGCCGTGCCGGATTAACTCCGGTTTGTTTAACGTAATCTCTTCTTTTGCCGGCATCACCACACCGTACCCCGTTCCCCGGACAGAATTTACGGCCTTCAGCACGGAAGCATATTCCCTCTTCATGGAGGCAAACTCCTTCAGCTTTCCGATCAACTGCGCCTCATCCGCAATCTCTTCTCCGATCATCTCCGTAAGCATCTCATAATAATACCCTTCATCCACATCCAACCGTACGCATACCGATCCGTCCGATAAATGGATGGCATCCGTCTTGACATTTTTTATGTACTCACTGTCAATGCTGACAGGATGTTCCATAACATCCCGGACCGTAGTATAATCCGGCATCAGGGCGGCTATTTTTTCCACCAGTTCCTGCTTCATCCGGTTATTCAAAGGCAGCATTTCCACCCAGCGCGGCATGTAGAACTCGATTACGGAAATCGGAAATTCGTACAGGATGTTTTCCAGAATTTTATGAATGTCTTCCTTCTTAAGCTGCTCACAGTTTACCGGAAGCACGGATACTTTGTATTTTTCTGCCAGTTCCTGCGCAAGCTTACCGGTTTCTTCGGAATAAGGCTTCTGGCTGTTTAACAGCACCAGAAAGGGTTTGCCCAGATTTTTCAGGGCTTGAATGGTCTTCTCTTCCGCCGGCAGATAATTGGCTCTGGGAATTTCGCCGAAGCTTCCGTCCGTAGTGATTACCAGACCGATGGTGGAATGATCATTCATGACTTTGTCGGTCCCGATTTCCGCCGCCTGGGTAAAAGGAATCTCTTCCTCAAACCAGGGCGTTTTTACCATCCGCTCCGTATCTTCTTCCATGTGACCCGCAGCGCCTTCCACCATATAGCCTACACAGTCGATCAGCCTTACGGATACCTCCACATCTTTGTTCAAGGCGACTTTCGCTGCCTCCTTGGGAATAAATTTAGGCTCCGTTGTGGTAATGGTTTTACCGCCCGCGCTCTGCGGCATTTCATCCTGTGCCCGCATTTTGGCATGCTCATCCTCCATAAAAGGAAGCACCATGACCTCCATAAACCGCTTGATGAACGTGGATTTCCCGGTTCTGACAGGGCCTAACACCCCTATGTAAATCTCTCCTCCCGTACGGGATTGTATATCGCGATACAGATCATAGGTATTCGCTGTATATTCCTCCATAAAAAAAACCTCCTGCCTATACTGTTACATATATATGCAGGAAGTTTTCGATTATTCATCTTCGGTTTCACAACCGAATGGAGAAATATGCTTAAGACATTTTTACCCGTTTAAAATTCTTCTTTCCTCTTCTTACGACCATTCCATCACCGTCAAACTGTTCCGGTGCGTAAGAAGCCTTGATATCCGTTACTTTCTCGTTCTCTACCGTAACGCCACCCTGTTCTACGGCACGTCTTGCTTCCGAACGGGAAGCACACAGTCCGGCTTTTACCAAAACCCCCAGAATATCAATGGTTCCGTCTGCAAAATCCGCTTCGGAAAGTTCGCTTACCGGCATCTGTGTCGCCATTCCGCCTGTAAACAGGGCTCTGGCGCTTTCCTGTGCCTTTTTTGCTTCTTCCTCTCCGTGTACCAGGTTGGTTAATTCATAGGCCAGAATCTCTTTGGCCTGATTTAACTGGCTGCCTTCCCAGTGATCCATCTCATCAATCTGCTCTAACGGCAGGAACGTAAGCATCCGCAGGCATTTCAGGACATCCGCATCCGCTACGTTTCTCCAATACTGATAGAACTCGAACGGAGAAGTCTTATTCGGATCCAGCCATACCGCACCTTTCTGGGTCTTTCCCATCTTCTTGCCTTCGGAATTCAAAAGCAGGGTGATGGTCATGGCATAAGCATCCTTACCTAACTTACGGCGGATCAGTTCCGTACCGCCCAGCATATTGCTCCACTGGTCATCTCCGCCGAACTGCATATTACAGCCGTATTTCTGGTACAAAGCCAGGAAATCATAACTTTGCATAATCATGTAGTTAAACTCTAAGAAGCTTAAGCCTTTCTCCATACGCTGCTTATAGCACTCCGCCGTAAGCATACGGTTTACGGAAAAGCAGGCGCCTACCTCTCTGAGCAGCTCAATATAGTTCAGGTTCATCAGCCAGTCCGCATTGTTTACCATCAAAGCCTTTCCTTCTGAAAAGTCGATAAAGCGGCTCATCTGCTTTTTAAAGCACTCTACGTTATGATCAATGGTCTCTTTGGTCATCATGGTACGCATATCGCTTCTTCCGGAAGGATCGCCGATCATACCGGTTCCGCCGCCTAAAAGCGCAATGGGCTTATTGCCTGCCATCTGCAGTCTCTTCATCAGGCACAGCGCCATAAAGTGTCCCACATGAAGACTGTCTGCGGTCGGGTCGAACCCGATATAAAAGGTTGCCTTTCCGTTGTTGATTAACTCCTTAATCTCTTCTTCGTCTGTCAGCTGTGCCAGCAGACCTCTTGCTTTTAACTCGTCAAAAATGGTCATCTTTTTTCGCTCCTTTATCTTCCTGCTTATATTTTGTTTCTCCATTTAAAACCGCCCGTTTTCCATTCTCTGCACAAAAAATTCTGCAAATCAGATTCTTCCTTACCGGTTTTTATTGGTCATCAGTTCTGTCATTGCCCGGTTCAAACCGCTCACAGTGAGCTTATACATGGGAAAAAGCTCCTTAATTGCGGTCTCTGCTTCTCTCCAGGGTGCTCTGCCCGGCGCCATCTTGGGGTTGAGCCAGACTACCTTTTTATATTTACGCTTGATCAGACGCAGCCACTCGTACCCGGACAGTCCTCCGTTGGGTCCCCTGTAGTTTCCTGTATCCGAATACAGCTCTTCCGGCGCCATGGCGGCATCTCCCACAATAATCACTTTGTAATCGCTTCCCACATTGCGGAACATCCACTCGGTGTCGATCCAGTCTCCATTTTCGCATTCCGGCGTCTTATAAAGCTTACTGTAAATACAATTATGAAAGTAATAGGTTTTTACATCCTTATAATGGTTAGATTTGTGCACCGCCTGGAACAGATCATTTAAAAGCATACTGAACGGAATCATGGTACCGCCCGAATCCATCAAAAGCAACAGCTTCACGGCATTCTTCCGCGGCTTTTTCATAACAATCTGGAGACAGCCGCCGTTATTGCAGGTCTTATCAATGGTTCCGTCAATGTCAAGCTCCGATTCCGGAATATCCAGTCTGCTGGAAAACTGTCTCAGTCGGCGGAACGCCAACTGAAATTGTCTGTTATCCAGAACACGGTCATCCCGAAAGTCCCGGTATTTTCTGGCTCCTACCACGGAAAATGCCGACTGGTACCCGGTCTTTCCACCTACCCGGACGCCGCCTACGTTTCCGCCCATATTTCCGAAGGAGGTCTTTCCCATGGTTCCGATCCAGAAGCTTCCTCCGTTATGTTCACTGTCCTGGTCTTTGAGTCTCTGTCGGAACTTCTCCTCCACATCCTGCTTATCGACCTGAAGGTCTTCCATCTGGTTTAAATGGTTTCTGGCTTCTTCATGCGCCAGCTCCATCATATCCGATTTGTCCAGCCACCGCAGCATCTGCTCGCCTACTTCCGTCTGCCTCTGGGCAGCACGAAAGGTTTCTTCAAATGCCATATCGTACTTGTCAAAATCGGTCTCACTTTTTACCAGGATCATCCTGGCCACATAATAGAACTGCGTAAGCGAACTGCCGCACAGCCCCTTATCCAAAGCTTCCTGCAGGGTAAGCCACTCTCCCAGGGTAACACGAAGTCCCTTCGCACGCAGTGCCTGGAAAAATTTTATAAACATAACGCCTTCTCCTCACCGCAAAACATTCTTAAACCGGATGCTTTACCAGTTCCAGGTCTTCGTCTTTCTTTACCACCACACCGATAAAAGGAAGCGCCTTCTTGATTTCCGAAGCCGGGATGCCGCCGATCTGTAAAGCATTCACCCAATCGATCAGCTCCGAGGTACTGGGTTTTTTCCGGATATCCCGCAAGGAACGGATCTCGTAGAAGACTTCCATGGCATTTTTCAAAAGATTGGCTTCCACATCCGGGAAATGAACCCTTACAATCTCCTCCATCAGCTCCTGATCGGGGAATTCAATGTAATGGAAAATACACCGGCGCAAAAACGCATCCGGTAGCTCCTTTTCCGCATTGGATGTAATGATCACAATGGGACGGTGTTTGGCTTTTACCGTGCGCTTTGTCTCATGGATATAAAATTCCATCTGATCCAATTCCCACAAAAGGTCATTGGGGAATTCCAGATCCGCCTTGTCGATTTCATCTATCAGAAGAACCACCTGATCCTCACTGTCAAAGGCTTCTCCCAGCTTTCCCAGCGTAATGTATCTGGAAATATCTTCTACGCCTGCCTCACCGAACTGTCCGTCGTAAAGACGCTTTATGGTGTCATACACATAAAGACCGTCCTGCGCCTTTGTGGTGGATTTAATGTTCCAGATGAGCAGCTTTTTTCCCAAAGAAGCTGCCACTGCCTCTGCCAACATTGTCTTTCCGGTTCCCGGCTCTCCCTTTATCAAGAGCGGCTTCTGTAACGCCATGGCAATGTTTACGCTTGCCATCAGTTCCTTACTTGCCACATAATCCTTCGTTCCTTCAAATCCCTGCATGGTCTGCTTTTCCTTTCCTTCCCGATTTAATTATCCCAGTTCTGGTCAATTTCAATTTTCTTATCCCGAAGCATCAATTCCCGTACGGCCTGATCCGCAGGTTTGCCGCCGAATAAGACCTCATTTACCTGTTCGATAATCGGCAGCTGCACATGATATTTGTTCGCCAGCTCCATAGCGGCTTTGGCGGAATACACACCCTCCACCACCATGTTGACTTCCTTCATGGCCTCTTCCATGGAATATCCTTTTCCGATCAGGATACCGGCTCTGCGGTTACGGGAATGCATGCTGGCACAGGTTACGATCAGATCGCCGATTCCGGTCAGACCGCAGAACGTCTCAAACTTTCCGCCCATGGCAGTTCCCAGCCTTGCAATCTCTGTAATGCCTCTGGTAATCAAGGCCGCCTTGGTATTGTCCCCGTAGCCGAGCCCGTCGGCGATTCCGGCAGCCAGCGCCACCACATTTTTCAAAGACCCGCCTAACTCCATGCCCAGCACATCCGGACTGGTATAAACACGGAATACTTCGTTCATAAAGATATTCTGAATGGCTTCCGCCGTCTTCCTGCTCTTTGCTCCTACCACAATGGTTGTGGGAATTCCTCTTCCCACTTCCTCTGCATGGGAGGGTCCGGACATGACCGCAACATCCGCCTGCGGAATCTCCTCTTCGATAATTTCCGACAGCGTCATTAAGGTATGTTCTTCAATTCCCTTGGCCACATTGACGATTTTCTGACCATCGGCGGTCATTTCCTTAAGTCTCTTTGCAGTTGCCCTGGTATAGGGGCTTGCCACAGCCATGACCAGAAGGTCCTTGCCTTGTGCAGCCTCCTTTAAGTCATCTGTAAAAACAATTCCGTCCAGCTTAACACCCGGCAGCGCCCGATGCTCTTTTGTCTGTCTCAGCTGTGCGATCTCTTCGGGAAGCGCAGACCACAGACATACCTCATGTCCGTTTCCCCGCAGCAATACCGCCAGCGCACAGCCCCAGCTCCCTGCTCCGATGATTCCGATTTTTGCCATATCCGTCACTCCTTCGTCTTATTGTCAGCATCCCCGGATGCCTTATGGAACAAATAGGTCTTTCTCTCGTTTCCATGAATCAGACGGACAATATTGCTGCGGTGTCTCCAATACGCCATAGCCGTCAGAAAAGCGGTCACAAGATACAATTCCCAAAGCGCACTCTGGCTCATTCCGAACACACCCAGCTGACCGCAGACCACCATCTCAACCATCAGACCGGCATAGATCAGAAGCGATCCTAAGGAAACATAGTGAGTCAGTAAAAACGTTCCGAAAAACAAAATCACACCCATGGGAATAAAATAGGGATGAAAGGACAAAAGCAGACCGCCGGTCACGGCGATTCCCTTTCCTCCCTTGAAATGCATATAAAAAGGATAATTATGTCCCAGTATACAACCTGCCGCCGCATACATGCACAGAAGATAGACCAGTTCCGGATGGCTTTGTCCGTACAGAAGCCTTGCCGTGCAGACCGCCAGGATTCCCTTTAAACAGTCTCCTGCAAAAACGATCAGCCCCGCTTTCGTTCCCAGAACACGAAGGGTATTGGTGGTGCCGGAATTGCCGCTTCCGTGCTGTCTGATATCAATCCCATGTGCTTTTCCGTAAAAATAGGCTGTCTGAAACAGTCCGAATACATAACCGATTGCCAAACAAATAATTCGTTCCATTCCTATTGCTCCTTCTCCTACTGCTCCTTTTCCTTCCGCTCCCGGATGATGAACCGAAGTGGTGTTCCTCTGAACCCAAAGGTCTCCCGGATCTGATTTTCAATATAACGGGTATATGAAAAATGCATCAGTTCCTTATCATTGACAAAAATCACAAAGGTTGGCGGTTTCACGGACACCTGGGTAATATAATACAGGCGCAGGCGTTTGCCTTTATCGGAAGGAGGCTGCTGCATGGCAACCGCTTCCGCCATAATCTCGTTCAGCACACCGGTGGAAACACGCATGGCATGGTTTTCACTGATCATGTCAATGGTTTCAAACAGTTTGGGAAGACGCTGTCCTGTCTTGGCGGAAATAAACAGAATCTCCGCATACGGCATAAAGGAAAGAGTATTGTGGATCTTTTCGGTGTAAGTATTGATTGTCTTCGTATCTTTTTCCACCGCATCCCACTTATTTACCGCCACCATAACGGCCTTGCCTCTCTCATGGGCGATTCCCGCAATCTTGGCATCCTGTTCCGTTACACCCTCCTGGGCATCGATCACCAGAACCACCACATCCGCCCGTTCCACCGCGCTTACGGTACGGACGATCATGTAGTGTTCCAGTTCTTCCTTGATCTTATTTTTCCGGCGCAGTCCCGCCGTATCGATGAAAACGTATTCTTTTCCCTGATAAACGAGTTCCGTATCCACGGCATCTCTGGTGGTTCCCGCGATATCGGAGACAATCAGACGGTTCTCGCCAAGCAGTCTGTTAATAATGGAAGACTTTCCGACATTTGGCTTTCCGACTATGGCAACACGGGTCCGGTCGTCTTCCTCTTCTTCTGCCGCGTCCTTGTTAAAATGGGAGGTCACTGCCTCCAGCATCTCTCCCAGTCCCATCCGGTTCACGGCAGAAATCGGATAAGGCTCCCCGATTCCCAGGTTATAGAACTCATACACATCCGCCATATATTTTTCAAAGCTGTCTACCTTATTCACCACTAAAACCACCGGCTTGCGGCAGCGGCGAAGCATATCGGCAACCTTGGAATCCGCATCCACCAATCCCTGCTTAACATCCACCAGGAAAATAATTACATCCGCCGTCTCCATGGCGATTTCCGCCTGTCTGCGCATCTGGGACAGAATGACATCCTGGCTGTCCGGCTCAATGCCTCCGGTATCAATCAGGGTAAAAGACAGATTCAGCCAGCTTACATCCGCATAAATCCGGTCTCTGGTAATTCCCGGCGTATCTTTTACAATTGAAATATTTTCACCCGCCAATGCGTTAAACAATGTGGACTTTCCGACATTCGGTCTTCCCACAACTGCAACAATCGGTTTGGTCTTCCTCTTTGCCATCTTGGTAACCTTACCTTTCTATTCCTGTAATAAAGTATGAACAAAATCGTACCCGCTTGATTTTACAATATTAATCGGGACTTGTAAAGCCTTTTCCAAATCTTCTAAGGTAAAATCATCCAGAAAAACGTCTTCTCCGCTGCGCAGGACATTCTGCGGAAGGAAAAGAGCCTGTCCTAAATCTTTGCCCAGAAGCTGGTCCCGGATATCTTTGCCGGTAAGCAGCCCGGAGACGGTAATCATTTCCCCGAAAAAATAATTGGTAATCTCATAAACCATGATTTCAAGCCCCTCGAAGGCCTCTTCCATCTGTCTTGCCATGCGAAGGATATACGGATAGGCAAGTTTCCCGGTCGCAAGCGAAATTCTTCGAATTTCGCTGAAAGTTCTTCGAACTTCCCCATTTGGGGTTTCATTTGGTATTTCATTTGTGTTGTCTTTTGGGTTCTTTCGGTTTCGTGGAGAGGTTTTGTGATTTCTTTTTTTCTTTTCGTCATCCAGGGCCTGATGGAATTCATCCAGTAGGAGTCTTAACATTCCCACGCCGTTTTCCAGCTGAAGGTAGCCGTCATAGTTTTCTTCCGGCGGCAGTTCCTGTCCCCCCAGAATGTACCACTCGTCACTGGCATGTACAAAATGGGTTTGATACTGTTCCATGCATTTTTTCTGGTACTTATGAATCGTTGCAAGAACTTCCCTCGCATCTTCTTTCGTAAAAGGCTTCAGCGGATATAATCCTTCCCGGTATTTGGACAGTCCGACCGGCACTACCGAAACGCTCTGCAGATGCGGCAGATACCCCATCAGCTTCTGCAGGCTGAATTCCAGCTCTGCGCCGTCATTGACACCTTTACACAGAACAATCTGACCGTTCATGGTAATTCCGGCTTCATAAAAACGATCGGCCTTTTTCAGCGCTTCTCCGGCGAAACGATTGTTCAACATTTTACATCGTAACTGCGGATTCATGGTCTGAAAGGAAATGTTAATCGGTGAAAGCCGGTAACGGATGATTCGATCCACATCATGATCCGACATATTCGTAAGTGTCACATAATTTCCCTGCAGAAAAGACAGTCTGGAATCATCGTCCTTAAAGTAAAGGGTTTCCCGCATTCCTTTCGGCATCTGGTCAATAAAACAGAAAATGCACTTATTATGACACCTTCTGTAATCATCCATCAACCCGTTTTCAAAAACAATTCCCAGATCCTCATCCGCATCCTTGTCGATTTCCAAAAGCCACTGATCTCCGTCCGGCTTTTCCACCAGGACCTCAATATAGGTATCCTCGATCAAAAACTGATAATCGAAAATATCCTCCAATGGCTCGTGGTTAATCTCCAGAATCTTGTCCCCTGCTTCTATTTCCAGTTCCTCTGCAATACTTCCCGGAACAATTTCTTTTATTACATGCTGCTTTTCTTTCATATCTATCCTCATTTCCCGGCGGATCCGTCGCAAGGTACTACTTTATGATGCCTGCGGCAGCGGCATTACTTCCTATTATACACAAAAAAAACGGAACTGTCACTAGAAGCGCAATTTTTTTATTGACGAAAGTTGTCGGAATTGCTATACTGGGATTACAGTTGCAAAAACTGCAAAAACGGGTCATTCCCGGTTGGAGGAAATTTCATGCCGAACTTAGTAGAACTGGAAAATGCCATGCCGGTGGCGCCTTTAAAGATTGTTGCCCTGCCTTCCGCCGAAGCTCTCGGACAGCGTATCAACGATTATATGGTCGAATTTCGTAAAAGTATTCACAATGACAAAGTAAAAAAAGATCCTGCTTTTCACGGTTATATCGAAGACAATTACCTGGTCAATATGGATCTGCCGCGTTTCGGAAGCGGAGAAGCCAAGGCTCACTTTTTAGAATCTGTCCGCGGAAAGGATCTGTTCATTCTGGTGGATGTCTGCAATCACAGCATTACCTACCAGATCAACGGATATACCAATCACATGTCTCCGGATGATCATTATCAGGATTTGAAGCGTGTGATCGGCGCCTGCAGCGGAAAAGCCAGACGAATCAACGTCATCATGCCCTTTTTATATGAAGGAAGACAGCATAAGAGAAACGGCAGGGAATCTTTGGACTGTGCCTATGCGCTGACGGAATTAAGAGATATGGGAGTAAATAATTTCATCACTTTCGACGCCCACGATCCCCGGGTTCAGAATGCTACGCCGTTAAACGGATTTGATAATTTCACGCCTCCCTACCAGTTTACAAAGGCGCTTTTAAAGAAAGAAAACGATTTGGTCATTGACAAGGATCACCTGATCGTCATCAGTCCGGACGAGGGTGCACTGGATCGAGCCATTTATTTTGCCAACGTCCTTGGGGTCAACACCGGAATGTTCTATAAGCGCAGAGATTATTCCACGATTATCAACGGCAAGAATCCGATTGTGGCTCATGAATTCCTGGGTGATAACATTGAAGGAAAAGACATTATCATCATTGACGATATGATTTCTTCCGGCGGAAGCATGTTGGATACAGCCGGTCAGTTGAAAAAGATGAAAGCCCGCCATGTTTATATCTGCTGTACTTTCGGTCTGTTTACGGACGGTTTGGCAGCGTTCGACGCAGCTTACGAAAGAGGCGATTTTGACAGAGTCATCGTAACGGATCTGACATATCTTCCGCCCGAGCTCTATGAAAAGCCTTACTTTGTGGAAGCGGACATGAGCAAATTTGTGGCATCTTTAATCGACTTTATGAACCACGACCTGTCCTTAACCAATGTCCTGACGCCTACCGAGAAGATCCACCGGATTCTTGCGGAGTACAATCAGAAAAACACGCTGTAGTACCGAAAGCATCTGAGCGGTTAAAAAGCAGCGGTACCGGTTTCTTTCACAAGACAAAAAATAATGATAAAAAGAGTTGCTGCTCCATCGATCCGAAAATCATCTATCGGCATAAAATCAACAATAGATGAGAAATAAACGATTGAGCAGCAGCTTTTTTATGTTTAAGAACCTGCACCCTATGACCGTACAATCATAAAACGCTCCGCAGGGCTTACGCGGCGGCAGGCAGGATTTTTTCTCGTAGAAAATTACGGCTCTACCCGATACCTCGGGAATTCCAGTCTTACCTTAAACAGATCGCCATCCAGAGCGACCTGCAGGCTTCCGCCCTGGGCCTGTGTCAGGCTTTTTGCGATAAAAAGTCCTAGTCCGCTTCCTTCCGTAGTGCGGGATACATCGCCTCTGATAAAGCGTTCCGTCAGGTCTTCTGTCCGGATCTGGAGCTGCACCTGGGAAATGTTTTTCATCGTCAGAACGACTGCCTCATCCTCCACATCTGTTTCCAGATAAACCCTGGTGGAGGGCATGGCATATTTACAGATATTGTGAAAAAGATTTTCGATAATTCTCCACATTCTGCGGCTGTCGGCATAAATCACTGCCTCTTCTTTTTTCTCTGCTTCCAGTATAACCTTCAGATTCTGCGCTTCGAATTTTTCGCTGAATTCTCCTACGGATTGATTCAAAAGCTCCACCACGTTCAATGGCTCTCTCTGATATTCTATGTTACCGGAAGAAATTTTGGATGCCTCCACCAAGTCGTCCGTAAGCTGTTTTAACCGAAGTGATTTAGCTTCCAGAATCTGAATATAGCTGCGGGCAGGCTCTGATTCGATCTTCTCCCGTTTCAGAAGATCCACATAATTGATGATAGAGGTTAACGGCGTCTTGATATCATGGGAAACATTGGTAATCAGATCCGATTTCATCCGCTCGTCCTTCACGCTGGTCTCCACGGCCTTACGAATCCCCTCCCCGATATTATTGACTGCTTCCGCAATCTCCTTATTTTCCCCATGCATCTTATCTCCGTCCAGCTGATAATCCACTTCTCCTTTCCGAATTCTCTTGATGGCATCTACGATCTCCGCCATCTCGGCATTACTCCGAAACAGCCAGACACCTACCAGAGCATTAAAAACAAGAATTCCTAAAAGCAGAAAGAAAACCGCTCTTTGCTGATCCCGAAACAGACTGAGCAGAGCAAGCCCCATCACATTGGTAAATAGATACAGATTAAAGGGGATTAAGGTTCGGGCTGCCACATTCTTGTGGTAAAAAACCATGGATGCCCCTTTGTAAAAGTGATGAAACAACAAACAGGCAAGGCTATCCCTCCACAAGCTGTGACATTTGATTCTTCTTACCAGGCTGTACCACAGGATACAGGTTCCCATACTGGCCAAAAAGCCGCAGACGGCTCCTGCTCCGTACAGATACCAGCGCTCCGCTCTGGAAAACACAAACACCTGCTTTGCATTTTCCCCCAGACCGTTTACCAGAATATCCTTTCCCATGCGAACGACCTGAATGACAGCATAAACAAGCCCTGCCCATAAAAGCAGGAAAAACTCCAGAAACCACTTATCAAAGTGGTTCAGATAAAGCATCGGCTCCCCGTTTTCTCCGGTTACCCATCCGGCAGTATACGTCAGATAAATCCAGATTAACAACCAGATCGTCAGACAGATTCCTACCGCAAGCGCATACTTCCACATATTGGGCACCAAGGTATCAAAGACCTGCTTTCCTGCGGTAAAACACTCTTCGGTCACTGCATACTTTTTGTCAACTCCCACCCAGATCCGCGTTCCTTCCGGATAAGCATACTCATGGGTCTGCACCATATTATAAATATCATCATCGGACACTCTGACCGTTCCGCCGCAGGAGATATCATCTGCGGAGTAAGTCAAATACTGCCCCAGATCCTGAAAATAATTGTCAATCTCTCCGTCTTCCTGGGAAGCAATCTGTACCGGCAGATTGGTATAATCCAGGTATTCCTCTTTTTCTCCGGCGCTTTCCCCGGAACTGTCCCGGGGAATACGTATCAGATACCTGACATTGGTATTTCCCTCCTGGTACAGCTTCATCCCGTTTTCATACAATTCATAGTTATAGGAAAGACTCTGAATCGTGTCGATCAGATTGTTTTCCAGCTTGCAGTAATCAATCCAATTTCCTGCAAGATCGGTCAGCCTGATCGTTCCCTGACAGGTTGCAAACAGATTTTCCAGCATCTGAAGATGTACTTTCTCCACACCGTTTTCTTCCGTAATGCTGATCGGTTTATCCATATGCGATGCCACATAACTGAAAGCCATATTTATCAACTGGTCTGCGTTGTAATTCCACAAGTTCTGGTAAACCTGGATCAGCTTATTACGCTCTTCGATCTCATCCTCCGAATACTCTCCCTCCGCCGCCTGCCAGCCGTCCGGTGTCCGTACATAGTCGCCGGTCAGTTCACCGGAATAACGCAAAATACCGGAATCTTCATCCAGATAAAAATGGCGGATATCCAGAAGATCGTCCTGGGGAAAATAGTTCACAAACTCTCTCTTGGTCAGAACCACTTCCCGGGTCTTTATACCGTACTTTTCCCATTTAATCAGGTCTCTCAGATAATAGACCGCCGTAATCGGGCAGTCGCTTACCTCCTCACGCCGATTAACAAACTCAGTGATATCGATGCTTTTTCGATCATCAAATGTTGCATCCGTTTCCATCTGCGTACGAATCAGGACCAGCGTAACCAGTTCACTGACCGAATGGTAAAACATATCCGCAAAGACGTCCGATTCTTCGAAATTCTCCGATTCATCGAACGGATCGATCCGATAAGTCAGGATCTCATCACTGTATATACTTAATGACCGGATAATGGTAGTTTGAAAAATCGACGCAACAATGATCACCGCCAGCGCCAGCATCAGATGCTGTACCATTCCAAGCCCAACCCGTTTGAATGAATTTTTTTTCACCCTAACCTCCATTCCGCAGCGACTTTGTCTCCCGTTATGGTTTGTCTATCTTATATCCCACTCCCCAGACCACTTTCAGGTATCTGGGCTCTCTGGGGTTAATTTCAATTTTTTCCCGGATATGCCGGATATGCACTGCTACGGTATTGTCCGTTCCGATGGGTTCTTCATTCCAGATACTTTCATAGATCTGATTGGTAGAAAACACTCTTCCCGGATTTTTGATTAACAAAAAGAGAATCTGGTACTCAATCGGCGTCATTTTGACCGGTTCGCCATCCACCGTAACTTCTTTGGTGTCGTTATTTAAGACCAGACCTCCCGTCTGGTAAATCTCTCTGGTCTGCCTGTCCATGCTTCCCAAGGAGGTATATCTCCTTAAATTGGACTTTACTCTGGCAACCAGCTCTAACGGATTGAACGGCTTGGTAATATAATCATCCGCACCGACATTCAGACCCAGAATCTTGTCGGCATCCTCACTTCTGGCGGAAAGTATAATAATCGGTATACTGCTGTATTCCCGGATCTTCAAAGTAGCCCGGATCCCGTCCAGTTTCGGCATCATGATATCGATAATCAGCAGATGAATTTCTTCTTTCTGCAATATTTCAATGGCGGCAAGACCGTCATATGCCTTAAAAACGTGATAGTCTTCCTGCGTTAAGTAGATTTCAATCGCCTCCACGATCTCCATATCATCATCACATACCAGAATATTCGTCTTACTCATAACGTTTCACATCCTTCCGTACAAATGAGGGAACGCATCCGGATACCACCGGATTTCTTCCTCCTGTATCGCTACAACGTCATACCGAATCGGTGTCTGTGCCCCGATCCGATGAACCAGCCGGTAGTAATCCGCCGTCTGACAGATTTTCAGCTGCTTGCGCCAATCCACTGCTTCTTCCGGTATACCGCACCTTGCGCCTGTGCGGTACTTCACTTCTATAAAAACCAGATACCCGGACTGTCTTCCGACCAGATCGATCTCTCCGCGCCTGCATCGAAAATTTTTCTCTAAGATTTCCATTCCCTTTTGTTGCAAAAAAGCTGCCGCTCTTTCCTCCGCAGCAGCTCCCGCCTGTCTTTTATTCTGTCCCACTTTACTCTTCCATTCCCCTTACTGTCTTTACTGTTTGCAGAGTTGCTGCTGTTCACAATCCAATTGCCAAAATCATAGCATATGATACAAATTCTTAATAAAACTGCGTCGGTGAATGGGCGTCGGTCCGTATTTTTTCAAAGCCTGAATATGCGCCGCACTTCCGTACCCTTTATTGGCCGCCAAATCATATTCCGGGAAAATTTTGTCATATTCCACCATCAGACGATCCCTGGTCACTTTGGCAATAATGCTGGCCGCCCCGATGGAAATGCTTAAGGCATCCCCTTTGATAATCGGCACCTGCCTGATATCCACCTCCGGTATCGTCACCGCATCGTTCAGCAGCAAATCCGGATATATTTTCTGTGCCCTCAGGTTCCCGATGGCTTCCCGCATCGCTTCATAGGTCGCCTGGAGAATATTGATCTCATCAATCCGCTCCGGCGTTGCATAGCCTACGGCACAGCCAACCGCTTCTTCCATAATAATATCGTAGAGTTCTTCTCTTTTTTTGGCGGAAAGCTGCTTGGAATCATTGATGTAAAGAATGTCGCAATCCTTCTTTAAAACAACGGCTCCTGCCACTACCGGTCCCGCAAGCGGTCCCCTCCCCACTTCATCGATTCCGCAGATGCAATGATAGGAGGCATACAACTTTTCGTATTTTTTTAATTCTTCCGTACGCTTTACTTCTTTTTCGTAATTGTAAATTCGCTTTTGTGCACTGTCAAGCAGCTTCTGCACGCTGACTCTTCCATCGTTCCTATAGTCCGCGATCAGCCCGTCAAGTTCACCGATCTGTGCATTCTGTAGCAAAAGTTTTATCTTTTGAACACTCTCTTCCATTCCGATCCCCATTTCCGTTTACTGGTGTTTTAACACACCGAACTGACTGAACGGCCAGATTCTCACCCAGGCACGGCCGATGATGTCCTTGCGCCGGATATTGCCCACAACTTCTTTTCGGCTGTCGGAACTGTTATTCCGATTATCTCCCATCACAAAATACTCATCATCTCCCAGCGTAATCGGCTGTGCGGCTCTTCCCCTGTTGTCGGCACGGATAACTTCCCGTCCGTAGCTTTCTTCCAGTTTTTCCCCGTCTATATAAATACTGCCGTCTTCGTCAATAAAAATCGTCTCTCCGGGAAGCCCGATAATCCGTTTGATATAATAAGTTTTCTCTTTATAGCGGAACGGAAAAACAATAATGTCAAACCGCTGCGGATCCCGAAACCGATAGGAAATCTTATCTACAATCAGATTATCCCCGTCATTTAACATCGGCCGCATGGATTCTCCGTCCACCACCGTTCTCTGACCTACAAACGTGATAATCAGCCAGGTAAAGCATGCAACACCGATCAGATAAAGCCCCGTGCTGATAATCTCTCTTATAACCTGATTTTTTATTCTGCCCATTCCTTTGTTGTCCTTTCTCATACTTCCAGAGTAAGCCTTCCCATACGCCCGCTTCGGAAATCATCCAGCACAAGAACCGCTGCCTTTTTCAGATCCGGTTCCTCATTTCTGGTATAGCACTTTCTGGCCCGGGCAATCCTGTCAAGCATCTCCCGGGAATTTTGGTCTGCAAAATCCAGTTCATAGCGCTTTTCCAAAGCCTGCGGATACCTTTCCCGTAAAACTTCCAATAAGTCACAGGCCAATTCCTCCTGCGGAAGAATTTCATCATTAATAGACCCGATAAAAGCCAGTTTTTTCCCTACTTCCTGGTCTTCAAACTTCGGCCACAGAATCCCCGGTGTATCTAAAAGCTCCAGTCCCTTATTCAGACGGATCCACTGCTTTCCTTTGGTAACTCCGGGCTTATTGCCTGTCTTGGTACAGGCTCTTCCCGTAAAAGAATTGATAAAGGTAGACTTACCCACATTCGGAATTCCCACTACCATAGCTCTGACCGGGCGGTTCACGATGCCTCTTTTTTTATCTCTCTCTATCTTCTCCCGGCAAGCCTCCTGCACCAGTCCCTGTATATTCCGGACACCGCTTCCGGTCTTGGAATTCACCTCCAATACATGAATTCCTTTCTCTTCAAAATAAGCGGCCCACTTCTTATTCAACACAGGATCCGCCAGATCCGCTTTATTCAGCAAAAGAATCCTGGCCTTCCCTTTTCCCAGTGTATCGATATCCGGATTCCTGCTGGCAAGCGGAACTCTGGCATCCACTAACTCAATGATCAGATCGATCAGTTTACTGTTCTCCTCCATCATACGCTTTGCTTTTGTCATATGACCCGGATACCATTGATAATTCATACAAATCCTCGTTTCTGAAAATACAATGTTTTCTCTATCTTACCGCACAAATCCTGCTTTTCTTTCCTCACACCCCAGACAGAACCAGACTTTTCCCAGGATCGTCTCTTCCTTTACCGGACCGATTCCGGCAAATCGGCTGTCTTCGCTTCCTCCCGGACTGTCTCCCAAGCAAAAATATTCACCGCTTTTGAGTGTAAGTTCATTGGCCGCAATTCCGGCTTCTGCAATTCTTGCTTCGATCAGCGTACTCTCTTCGTCGTTCACATAAAGTCTGCCGTCATGAATCCACACACGATCTCCCGGAACCGCAACCACACGCTTTACGTAATAGTGGGAATTCTTGTTCCCGTTCGGCAGAAAAACCACCACATCTCCCGGCTCCGGTCTGGAAAGAAGATACTGGAAGCGGCTGATATAAATTCTCTGCCCGTTATACAGAACCGGTTCCATGGAAACACCTACCACACTGGTAGAC
The DNA here is from genome assembly GCA_934433135.1 of uncultured Acetatifactor sp. GTDB lineage: Bacteria > Bacillota > Clostridia > Lachnospirales > Lachnospiraceae > Acetatifactor. The sequence continues at coordinate 31,900 of CAKRZO010000022.1, forward strand.
ATTCCGAAAAAGTAATTCAGCACCCCTGCAATAAAAACAGCTGCCGCAATTCCGAACAACCAGCTGAATATCTCTTTTATCACACCCGGGCGGATCTTTTCCCGTCTTCTGTAAAAACTTAAACCTTTATTTCTCCTTGCCATTCTTTCCTGATTCCTTCTGCACTGCCGATTTTCCGTGTGGTACGCTATCTATCATACCATAGTTGGCAGGAAACTGCAACAGCGGTTCCGGGATAAAATTACAAGACTTTATAGAGCTTATAGAAATCCTCGGGCTGGCTCATGGGGTTCCATTCGGGGGACGCTTTCGCTCAATTTTGCCCCCCTCATTGGATTCCGCATGAGCCCACCCTTAGAAACTCATTAAAAATATGTAGTAAAAAGAGCCGTTGTAAAGTGAACTTTTATCCGCTTTACAACAGCCCTTCCTCATTCATTTCCCGATATAAGTGCTATTATCTTACAACCTCTTTAACCTTTGCTCTCTTACCTACGCGGTCTCTCAGATAATTCAGCTTTGCACGTCTTACTTTACCTTTTCTTACGACTTCTACCTTCTCAACATTCGGAGAATGTAACGGCCAGGTCTTTTCTACGCCGACACCGTTGGAGTTCTTTCTTACGGTAAAGGTCTCTCTGTTGCTGCCGCCCTGTCTCTTCAGAACAACGCCTTCGAAAACCTGAATTCTTTCTCTGTTTCCTTCTTTGATCTTGCCGTATACTTTAACCGTATCACCTACAGCAAACTCATCAATTTTTTCCTTTAACTGCTCTGCTTCAATTTCTCTGATAATATCGTTCATGACGATTCTCCTTTCCTTTCCGGATGTTCTTAATACTTTACGTAACAGAGGACCATCTTTTCTTCGCAACATTCAAATTTTACCACATCCCGCCGCGAAATGCAAGTATAAATTTTTATTTCACTACCCATACTTCCTGCCTTGACAGATACAGGCCGAGTTTTTCCTGGAGCGCAAGCGCCGGCGTATTTTCAACCCTGACATAAGCATAAGGCGTTCTTCCCTGTTCCAGCAAAGCGTTAATCAGATAGGCCTCCAGGGAGAATGCAATGTTCTGTCTGCGAAAAGCTTCCTCCACATACAAAAGTCCCATGCTGCCGTCTCGGTTTAAGCCGATAAAGCCGACCGGTTTTTCCTGATCAAAAGCTCCGTATACCGCACCGGCGCAAAGCCGCTCCGAAAGGTAGTCCTTGTCCGCATCTTCGCAGTGCACGGTCACATAAGGAAGATCTTCCGGGGCAAGTTTTAAGATCGCCTTATGTCTGACAGGTAAGGTCTCCTTTCTGGTATAGCAGGCCAGGCGGCAGGCCGTAATCTTTTTTTCCATAGGCAATCGCTCTACGGATTTCTCCGCAAGCTCTTTTTCGGAGGAGACCAGAAAAGCGGTCTCTTTCGGCAATTTGTCCAAAACATTCTCCTGTTTGCTTTCCGACAAAGCTTCTGCCAGACACGTTCCGGTTCTTTTTTCATATAAAACCAATCCGCCGTCTTCCTGATACAGAACCTCAGCATCGGTTCCGGAAAGCAGTTCCATCATATGAATATGCTCTCTTTTCCGGGAAGACAATTCCCGAATCAGCTGCTGCCTTGCTTCATATTTTTCATACAAATCCGGCCGCAATCTTCTGGTTCGTTCTTCGGAACAGGTTCGCCGCCAGTTTTCAATTTCCCTGTGATTGCCGGAAAGCAGCACCTTGGGCACTTCTTTCCCATGCCAGGAAACCGGTCTGGAATACTGGGGATATTCCAGAAGATCTTTATGAAACGTCTCTGTCTGCGCTGACATCTCATTTTTCAAAACACCCGGTACCAGCCTGGAAATGGTATCAATCATTACCATCGCCGGGAGTTCACCGCCGGTCAGCACATAATCGCCGATGGAAACATAGTCCGTTGCAACCTCTTCCAGTACCCGTTCGTCAATTCCTTCATAGTGACCACACAGAAAAATCAGTTCCTCTTCCTGTGCAAACTCTTCCGCCATAGCCTGGGTAAAAGTCTTTCCCTGGGGAGTCACATAGATCGTACGGATTTTTTTCCCTTTGCAGACAGATTTCCAGGCATCATAAACGGGCTGCGCCTGGATCAGCATGCCGGCTCCGCCTCCGTAAGGATAATCATCTACTTTTCCATGTTTTTCCAGCGTATAGTCCCTGATATTCACCGCTTCCAACTGAATGCTTCCCTTTTGCAGCGCCCGGCCTATGATACTGGTCTTAAGCCCCTGCAGAACCATCTCCGGAAATAACGTTAAAATGTGAAATTTCATATGTGAATCCTCTGATTTTCTTTGCATAACAGTTCAGACGCGCCATTCGCAAAATCGCGCTTTCAGCGCTTTTCCGCTGCTACGCAGCTATTTTTGCCCATTTGCTTGTCTGAACTGTTACTCTAATCCAGCAATCCGTCCAGTATATGCACCTGCATGCGTCCTGCCGCAAGATCCACATGAAGGATACACTGCTTAATGGCGGGCAGCAACAGCTCTTTGCCATCCTCCATCCGGATTATATAAACATCATTGGCACCGGTTTCCATGACATCTTCCAGGATACCAATGTTCTTTTCTTCCTCATCCACTACCTGCATTCCGATCAGATCTGCAACAAAATACTCGTCCCGGCTCAGCCTTACCGCATCCTTTCTGGGAACAAACAGGGAAGCATTTCTTAATTTGTGCGCTTCATCCATGCTGTCAATTCCCTGAAACTTCAAAATCACCATATTTTTAAAGAACTTAATCGCCTCTATTTTTAAGTTCCATTCCTGCTTCCCGTTATCTCCCGTTACTTCTTTTAACCTGCGGAATCTGCGCGGATCATCTGTCGTAGGGTAAACCTTTACTTCTCCCCTTACACCATGCGGTGAAGTCACAATACCTACCTGAAATTTTTCTTCCATCTTCTCCTCCGTTCGTGAACGTTCAGGCATACCTTAATAAAACAGCTGCAGAATTGTCTGCGGCTGTTTTCAGCCGTCTGCAAAACTGCAGCTGTTTTCGTTGAAAGGTTCCTTAGAGGATTTCAACATCTACTCTTACATTGTCTCTTGTAGACGCTGCCTTCACAACAGAACGAATTGCCTTTGCAATTCTTCCCTGCTTTCCGATTACTTTTCCCATATCGGATGCGGCTACATGAAGCTCCAAAGTAATATCTCTGCCATCCGCTTTCTCCGTTACAACAACTTCCTCCGGATGATCCACAAGGGCCTTTGCAATTACTTCTACCAATTCCTTCATTCTAATCCTCACTTCTGAGCGACTTTGTCGCGAAGATAGGCCAAGAGAAATTCGCGTAGGCAATTTCTCTTTCTTCTGCCATCAAAGCAATTTGTTTTCGCTCAGAAACAAATTGCGGTGTGAAAAATCGCATCCAAGATACGATTTTTCACACTATTACCTCTTGTACCTGTCGGTTCCATACGAACCTTTCAGTTCGTAACAAACCTATCGATTCGTAACGAACCTGTCAGTTCGAAACACTTCTGAACGGTTACTATTTCTCAATTCCTGCAGCCTTGAATAATTTTCCTACTACTTCGGTAGGCTGTGCACCGTTTGCCAACCATTTTTTAGCCAGCTCCTCATTTACTTTGATGGTGCTGGGTTCGGTGCTGGGATCATAGGTTCCGATCTCTTCGATAAATCTTCCATCTCTGGGAGAACGAGAATCAGCAACGATGATTCTATAAAAAGGAGCCTTCTTCTGTCCCATTCTTCTTAATCTGATTTTAACTGCCATTGTTCTTTACCTCCGTATATTACATTTGTTTGATATTATTTTCTCGGCTTTGCCGAAATCTATGATAAGGACTCTGGTCCATATCTGCATTTAAAATGATTTAAAAAAATCTTCCGCCGCCCATGCCGGGGAATCCGCCGAAACCGCGCTTCATTCCGCCGCCCATCTGCTTCATCATCTTCTGGCTTTGTTCAAACTGTTTGATAAACCGGTTGACTATACTGATATCCACACCGGCACCCTTTGCAATGCGGTGCTTTCTTCTGGGATTTAAGATCTTCGGGTTCCTTCTCTCCTCCGGTGTCATAGATAATACAATCGCTTCCATACGGTTCATCTGCTTTTCATCCACCATGGACTCCAGATCGCTTAATTTCTTTCCCATGCCGGGCAGCATTCCCAGAATACTGGTAAGGCCTCCCATTTTCCGCATCTGCTTCATGCTTTCCAGGTAATCTTCAAAATCAAACTTCCCCTTCTTCATGCGGCCGGCCATCTCGCGGCCTTTGGTTTCATCGATATCCAAATTCTGCTGTGCTTTATCAATTAAGGAAAGTACATCTCCCATTCCCAAGATACGGCTTGCCATTCTGTCCGGATAGAACTGCTCCATATCCGAAAGCTTCTCTCCCATTCCCACATACAAAATGGGGCATCCTGTTACGGCTTTTATGGAAAGCGCAGCACCGCCTCTGGTGTCTCCGTCCATCTTGGTCAGAATCACACCGTCAATACCGATCTTTTCCTGAAATTGCCCTGCCACATTCACGGCATCCTGACCGGTCATGGCATCCACTACCAGAATTGTCTGGTGTACGGTTATGGTATCCTTAATCTCCTGCAGCTCCGCCATCATATCTTCATCCACATGAAGACGTCCGGCTGTATCCACAATCAGGACCTGATAGCCGCCCTTTTCGGCATAAGCAACCGCCTGCTCTGCTATCTCGGCCGGCTTTACTTCGGTTCCTAAAGAGAAAACATCTACTTCCTGTTTCTTTCCGTTAATCTGCAGCTGTTCAATCGCCGCCGGACGATAAATATCGCAGGCTGCAAGCAGCACTTTCTTGCCCTTCTGCTTCAGCTTTCCGGCAAGCTTGGCTGTTGCCGTAGTTTTACCGGCACCCTGAAGACCGACCATCAGGATAACGGTCAATGCTTTTCCGGGCTGCAATGCAAGTTCTGTAGTCTGGCTTCCCATCAGGGCAATCAGCTCTTCATTTACAATCTTGATCACCATCTGTCCGGGATTTAATCCGTTCATTACATCCTGGCCGACAGCTCTTTCTTCCACAGCTTTTATGAACTGCTTTACCACACGGAAATTCACATCTGCTTCCAGCAAAGCCATCTTGACTTCCTTAAGCGCCGCCTTCACGTCCGCTTCGGTAAGTCTTCCCTTGCCCCGCAGATTCTTGAATACATTCTGCAGTTTATCCGTTAAACTCTCAAATGCCATCTATTACTCCTCTTAATTCCCAATCTACAGACGCTTTCGCATCGGAGGGATCGATTTTTCTACCATTCCTTTAAAAGCTCTTCCGACAGTTTTTTGATTTCCAGAAGACAACCGCAAATCTCTCCTGCCTTCTTTCCGTAACCGGCAGCTTCTTCACAGGCTTTCCCGGTCAATTCTTCCATGCGGCGGATCTTCTCCTTGGCTTCCGTAAATTTCTCCACCAGGTGAAGCTTGCTTTCATAATCTCTCAAAATCCGGTCGCACCGCCTGACCAGATCATGTACGCCCTGCCTGCTGATTCCCTGTATCTGTGCAATCTCGCCCAGAGACATATCATTACAGATCGCATCTTCATAAATGCTTCTCTGATGCGGTGTCAGCAACTCTCCGTAAAAATCATACAGTAGTGTCTGTTCATACAGCTGTTTCTGCTCAACAAGTAGCTCTTGCTTATTTTTTTCCATGCACACCACTCCCTGCCTGATTTTCCTGTCCGACAAATACTCCCGGACACCTTTGCTATCATACAATAAAAAAAACACCCTGTCAAGTATTTTTTCTTGACAGGTTAGGATAAACGCACAAAACTACATTAATTTAATAATAATTTCGGAACAAATCCCCGGGCAGGCTCATGGGGTTCCATTCGGGGGACGCTCCCGCTCAATTAAAAATGCAGCGGCACAAAACTGTACAGTACACAGTTGCCTGCACAGTACGCAGGCAACTGCGCCCTATGCAGTTTGGGGTCGGCGTTTTTACATGCGCCCCTCATTGGAATCCCCATACGTCTGCCCTCAGAAACTTGCTCTTAATACAATTATAACTTTCTAAGTTTTATCCAGCTTGATTTCTCAAAGGCAACTTTTGCAAGTCACTCAATGTAATACTGTGCCTGCGCGTTCCAGAGTTCGTAGTACTTGCCGTTTGTGTCAGCTGTCAATTCGGCATGGCTGCCTTGCTGGATAACGGCGCCATCATGGAACACAGCAATCTCATCGCAAAACTTGCAGGAGGATAAGCGATGGGAAATATAGATTGCCGTTTTCACTCACAATGGCAAGCCGTTTTCCGACTTTGAACTTCATATCCACATGACGCAATGCCCAAAATGTCGGAACCGGGATATCGGAAGGATACATCCTTGAACTCCACTTCATAGCGTCGATCAGATCGTTTCTCGGTAGTCAGGCTGCCTTGATACATTGTATTGGGAATATCCAGAAATTCAAAGGTCTTTTCCATTCAGCAGTACGGCACCCTGCGTAGGATCCAGCAGACCGCATAAGAGCTTCACCAGTTTTGTACTTCATATTTTCCATCATAGTCTCTGATATCTACTATATTATTATTTGCACTTTTTCTGCCCTCCATTATACTTGGTTCCTCTTACTTTTTCAAGATAAGAATTTCGTATGGAACAGTTACATATTTCGGCTGCCTCTGATCCTTCCACCACTTTGGTTGAAGAAGGTGGTTTCTGCGTTCTTGTGGAGTTCGATCTTTTCACTTGATTATTCAGCAAATGAATTTTTAATTTATTCTTCTTGAACTTAGCGCCAATAACTGTTACATTTTCAAGCAGGTTTGTCTTGTCCTACGAAAGGCAGATGCACCATATAACTGCAAATCCGTTTATTTATACACCCGGAATCCGTTTCCTACAATCTGTGAGGAATCCATGAATATCATAAATGCCTGTTTGTCTATGTCCAAAATCAATTTTTGGAACTTCTCCTTTTCATTCTCCTTCAAGGCACAGATCAGCACATTTTTATTCGTCATGGTATAGGCTCCCGTAGCATTTATAATTGTAACGCCGCGGGGAGATTGTGACACCAGTCGTTTGGAAACAATCGTCCCGTAATCCGTTACTACAAAAGCCAATTTGGAAATATTCAATTTGCTTATCAGCCAGTTTATGGAATAAGATGATATGCAGAGCGCAATGACACCGTATAATGCAAGCTCATTCTTTTTAAAAACCATAAGCGATGTTACGATGACGGCTGCATCCACCGCCAGCAAAAGACTTCCTATTTTTACATGCGGAAAAGCGCACTGAACAAGTCGGCTTAAAATATCCGTACCTCCCGTAGAAGCTCCTTCTGCAAGCGTAAGGCCAATGCCTGCTCCATAAAACACTGCTCCGAAAACGGTTGCCAGAAAAACATCGTCCGTGACCGGCGGTATGTACGAGAATGCCTGAACAAAAACGGATAACAAAGCCGCCCCTAAAAGGCTGTCCATAACAAACTTCTTTCCCAGAAATTTCCAGGCCAGAATCAACAAGATTACATTGATCGCTGCAAATGACAGCCCCGGCGCGATCCCAAAGGTATGGAACAGAATGGTTGATATGCCGGATACCCCTCCGCTGACAATTTTATTAGGTGTGTAGAATACGCTTACCGCAAACGCAACAAGCATTACTCCCAATACTATGATACCGTACTTCTTTAGCATTTTCATATGAATCCTCATTTCCGAGCGACTTTGCTGCCTTTTGCATATGTGCACGCTTTTTGCATATGTGCATGCCTTTTGCATATGTGCACACTTTTTACAATTCCTTATCAAGCCTTGTCCATATCATATCTGTAATTGTTTCTGAACGCAATCCCATATCTTCCTTTTTTATACCCATAAATTTACGCAGGATTGGCAAATCCATCCTCATCCACCATATCCACCGCGACATCAAAGCAGATGCTCTCTCCCGGCTGTAATATGGTCAATTTGCCCTCTCTGCGCATCTTGTCCCTGCCGTCCGGGTGCGCATTTCCCGGCTCCAATCCCAGCGCATAGTCTCTTACTCCCATCATCTTCCATTGGGTAAAATACGGTAACTGCTTCGGATCAAAGCGGATAACCAGCCCCAGATGAAAATCCGGGTTAAAAATTCCGGCTTCTCCCTTTTCCGAAAATTTATGGAAATAGCACTGCTCTGTAAACCCTTCCTGCGGCTCCAGCATCTTGTCCCATGTGGCCAATCCTTCCGCAGCTCTTTCATTCCGCGGAACGACTTCGTCAGACGCAATGTGAACTTTGGCACGCTCGCTCAAAAGGGGATATCCCATATTCATATGGTACAAAAACATAATCGGGCTTTCCGTATCTGCGCGGTTCACTATTTTGTCATGAATTTCAATACGGTTGCTGTCCAGGTAGCATACAATATCTCTGTATAAAGTCAGCTTATACGAAAAAAGCATTTCATCACGCATAACTGCATGAATGATTAACTTTCCATCCGTCTCTTCCCACCAGATTTGTTCTGCCGGAATCGTACCAATCGTCCCATGCAACGGCAATTTCTCACCGTTATCTTCACAGGGAATCCCGATATTCGTCAAACCGCAGGTAGTGAGAAAACCTGCCGTAAAGGTCTTAAAGAACCTTTCTTCCTCATAATAAGCAGGTGCCACATACCCTGCCGGTGAAAAAAATCCCATATTGATTCCTTTAAAGGAAAGCCTGTAAATGTCTGCGCAGCGGTCAACTGCAACGGTAAAATCCAGACCTTTGCCGTTACGAACCTGTAAAAGACGCATTCCATCGCCCTTTCCGCCTACAAGCCGATGCTCCTCAATGCCATACGCCTGTGAATCATGTCCGACATACTTGTTCATCTCTTTTAACCCCCATTTCCGATTTCTCTTTTTTGGCCATATTGCTCTTCGTTTTTGCTGCAACTCTTTTTCCCGAAATACCTCTTGGTGCGGCAACGTATCTGACGCAGCCGCACCACAAGACAAAATCTCTTATTCTATAACCAATTCCGGATTCTCCGCAAAATGCTTCAACATCACAATCGGCTCTGTAGTAGAAGTGTTCGTAATTACCACACCTTCCACGGCTGCCTTTTCCGTGATAAAGTATTCATCATGAGTCAGCTCACCATAGCGAATCAGCGTCGGAGTTTCCAATGCCCAGTCATTCATGGTTCCATGTCCCTGCAACAGGATAATGCCGTATGCTGCCCTGTCTTTGACGGTAATGCTCTGACCCGGATTAATGGTCAGTCTCTTCGCGCTTACCTGCTTACACTTGTAACAAATCCACTCTTCACAGCCTGCTTCATTCTCCCAGATTACCTTTGGCGCCATAAAACGGTTCTTGTGAAAATCCGGATCCACGTTTGCTTTCCAATCGATAACGTCCATCAGATAGTCATAATTTCCCTTTTCCTCTTCCGGACAATTTTTCCACAACAAATCTTCCGATACACAATGACCGCCGTAAAGCACCGACTGATACATCGCGTAAACATCACTTGCAAACTGCGGCTCGTATGTACAAAGGCTGGCAGGTGCATGAAGCACTCCGGGAGGAACATCCCAACCGGTATCCAGAGTAATTTTGTATGCACGGGACAAGTCAAGGAGCTTGTTGTCCCCCTTTGCAAAGTTCATCAGGGATTCCTTCACTTCTTCCTTTGTCGTGTCGGGATTCAAGCCAAAGAAAGTGAACGGGAACTCTCCGCCGTGGTTATTACACTGTGACGGGAAGAAATACATTTCCGGTTTACCGTCTGCACCCACTCTCTTCGCGTGCTCGTCACGATGATGAATGTGATGCGGCAACGGCCCTGCATTATCAAAGAACTTCGAGAACATCGGCCACTTATGATACTTCTCCCAAAGCGCCTCCCCTATCATTTCTCCTTTTAATTCTTCTACTGCATCACGAAGCAATACTCGCTCCTTGCCATCTGCGGATACGATGTAGCTTAAGCCCTCATCCTCCGGTGTCCCCGGTCCGTTTTCCGCCCAGGTGGTAGAGGCAAACCAACGCTCATCCACGCCCCCTCTTTCCAGACCGAATACATAATAATCATCCGGATGCAGCTTAATCCTCTTGCCCGGACGACAGAAAGCACGCGGCACCCAGGTTGGTGCAAGACGTAAAATGCCCTTGCCTTCTTCCAATAACTTTTTTGCGATTGACATAACTACTATTCTCCTTTCCGGTGGGAAACCCACACTTTTGTATTGATTTTATCATACAAACAACCTATAATAATACTAATAAATCAACCGAAAAATAGCACTTTTAACCGGAGATAATTTATTATGTATATTAACACCAATAAAAAGGAATTACTGCAGCTTGCCAAATACTTTTATAATATTACGCACACCCTGATCAGTATTTATGACGAAAAGCAAACCCTGCTTTGCACCTATCCCGATACCATGTGTGAATTCTGTGAAGAAGTGCGCAAAAGCCCGGAACTCACCCAAAAATGCATTCAAAATGATGAGGCCGCCTTCCAAATTTGCAAAGCCACCAAAACAACGCATATTTATCACTGTCATATGGGGCTTATCGAGGTTGCCACACCCATCCTCTATAACAATATAATTTTGGGCTATATGCTCTTTGGGCAAATCACCGATACCAGAGACAAAACAGCACTTTTATCCAACATCGAAAATGCTATCCGACAATACAGCCTGGATGGGAATGCACTGCGCTCCTGCATCTCCAAAATACACTACAGAACTGAAGAATATATTGACCCCATTGCAAAGCTGTTGGAAATGTGCGCCAACTATATCTGGCTCAACAGCATTATCAGCATCAAGAAAGAAGGCATTGCCTTCAGTATCGATTTGTACATCAAAGAGCATATCCAGGATGCCTTAACGGTACCGGATCTATGCCGCCAATTCGGTATCAGCCGTACTACACTGTATGAGATTTCCAAAAATAATTTCGGATGCAGCATCAACGAATATGTCCAATACCAACGGAACGAACTTGCAAAGGATCTGCTGAAAAGCAACGAAATGACCGTCATGGAAGTTGCGGAAGCAGTGGGAATCCGGGATACGAATTACTTTATCCGCTTCTTTAAGAAAAGGAACGGTTGCACACCGAAAGCGTGGATGAAAGAAAGAGGTGATTTCTAATGCTTTACCAAAAATTACTGATGGGCGAACGCCCCTATAAATTAATTATCAGCAACATGCAAGGTTATGAGGAACACAGGCACAGTGAGATCGAAATCAATTTTTGTCTTAAGGGAAAGTACGATATCATGATCGACAAAAACTTATATCACGTAAAGGAAGGCGAATTTGTTTTTGTCGGTTCCATGGCTCCTCACGAGATCCCTTTTTCGCCGAACATGGATTGTCAGAATCTTTCCGTGAGAATCGGCTCCATGCTGCTTTCCGAATATTTTGATGTCCTTTCGGACAAAGCGCCGGAAAATCCTGTCTTTCCTTTCCGGGAAAATCCCTCCCTTAATGATTTGGTGGAAGAAACCGCTTCCCTGTGTAAGAATCCGCAGGATTTTTCGGAACTTATGATAAGAGGCAACCTTTTCAAAATTTACGCCCTTATTATGAAGCAAATCCTTTCTGCGGATGCCAATGCCCATACCTCGAAGCCTTTGCGCAATGTTATCAACATTGAAAATGCCCTGCAGCTTATCCATACACGTTATAATGATAATTTAACCATTGATGAAGTGGCAAACATATGCGGTTACAGTCAGAGCAATTTCTGTAAAATTTTTAAAAACATAACGGGAGAAACCTTCCACAACGTGCTTAACCAGCATAGGATCAAGGTTGCCTGCAGCCTTCTTAAAGAAACCGATTTGTCGGTGGAATCCGTAGCCTTACAGGCCGGTTTCGCAGATTCGAAAAGCTTTTGCAGAATCTTCAAAAATACGAACGGCATGACTCCCGGCGCTTACCGGAAGGAAAAAGACTTCCAGTGACGTATACCGCCGGACACACCTAAAGTAAAAACTCCTTTGCTTACTTATACAAAGGAGTTTTACTTCATAGGTGGCTATTCAAACTTTTTACTTGCTTTCTTTCCTTGCTTCTTTACTTGCAATGGATTGCCTTTTTCAGGCTCTCAATCTTTTGATCAAGCGTTTCTTTATCATCATCCGGATTTACGTCTATATAAACAACCTTTGCCAGCCGCTCCAGGGTTTCCGGACACATATCCTCTTTATAATCCGGGATAATATCCTTATTGGCTTCCATTTTAAACGGATCCATCAGAGGATTAAACGCACCTCTCTTTTCCAGAATCGGTGTCCAACGCTTGTAGACATGCTTTCCGGTATCAATCGGCATATTTCCGTGCATTCCTTCCACAGAAGCCAGGAAACGTCTTGCATCCTCTTCGTTTTCAAACTGAATTGCCAGTGTTGTTCCGCAATCACCCTCGATATCATTGGACGGGATGAATTTTAAAACGCCTTCCAGCTGATCCATCATATATTTCTTATTTTTTCTCAGATCTCCTAAAATCTCATCCAAATGGGAAAGCTGCACATTCATAACCGCTGCGCAAAGCTCGTTGGAACGGTATTCGTTTCCGCAGAAGCTTTCCGTTGCAAAGTCCTGCATCTGGTCTCCGAAAAACATAACCGCACTGCTGTCATGGTAAATAAGCGCACGTTCAAAGAGTTCCCGGTTATTGGTCAGTACCGCTCCGCCCTCGCCGGAAGAAACAATTTTGAAGAAGTTGAAGCTCAAAGCGCCTGCATCACCAATGGTTCCGAGCCGTTTTCCATGGAAACTTCCGCCGTCCGCCTGACAGGCATCTTCCAAAACAAGAAGGTTATGCTGCTTTGCAATTTCCATAATGGCATCCATATTGCAAGGGAATCCTTTGATATGAACCGGCAGGATCGCCTTGGTATGCTTTGATAATTTCTTTTTGATATCTTCCGGTGAAATGGTAAGTGTATCGTCTACTTCTGCAATGACAGGGATCGCACCTGCGGCTACGACTGCCATCGCTGTTGCAATGTAGGTATAAGCAGGAACAATGACTTCATCCCCGGGGCCGACTCCCATGGCAATCAGCGCCGTTGTAAGCGCCGCATGACCGCTCGTCATAAAAATGGAATATTTGCAATCGAAAATTTTATTCAATTTCTGTTCCACCTGCAATGACTCCTGTACTCCGTCATTAATTTTAAATAATGCCTTTGATTGGATAACCTTCGTCAATTCTGCAATTTCTTCTTCACCAATTCGGTACATAATCTATTCCTCACTTTCCGTTATTGTTGATCAGTTCCCCATCAACAGCTCCATTACATACATTTCAAGCTTTTCATAATCTCTTTCTTCCACGCACTTTTTCTGGAACGCATAGTCAAACTTTTCCGCTTTGGCTTCCAGTGCTTTTGCGATTTTCAGGCTGTTAATCAGATGCTGATAACTGCCCTCCTGTTTTTCGGTTCTCATCACCTTCACATCAAGGCCGATATATTCCCCGTTCGCACCGAAGTTATTTTCCATAAGCACCTTAATCTGGTTAAATGCCGCACGCAGATTTTCCACGCCAAAGCTCTTATCCTGATCGTATTTCATTCCGTTCTGATCATTCAAATGCACGCTCCAAAGCTTATTCATGGCAAGTGCAAAACCGATTTCACTTGCCGGATCCAGACCGGCAAGCATCGCATGCGCCGATTCCAAAAGACCGCCTACTCTGGAAGGATCTTTACTTGCCGCCGAAATTGCCATTGCATGACCGAGTGTCGGACATACGCTTCTGTCGATGGGCTCATTGGGCTTTGTCTCAATCATGATTTTAATGTCTTTATCATAATCCAGCATTTTGTTGATCGCTTCAATCAGCCTCTTCGTGGATTCCACGGGGCTTTTGCTTTCATAGCAAAGAGTTCCCTCTCTTGCAAGCCACAAAACGATTTTATCGCAGCCTAAAACCTTTGCGATATCAATGGAACGATATGCACGCCACATTGCGTATTCTCTGTCCTCCGCACTGTTGGAACAGAAACCGCCGTCTGTTGTATGCGGATCAAACCAAAGTCTCGGAGCTACAAATTCGGCAGCCAAATCGTATTTATCCAGAAGCGCCCTTACCTTTGCCGCTTCTGCTTTGATTTCCTCTTCTGTGTAATTGTTAATATTAGGCACGGCATCGTCATCATGAAATTGAATGGCATCAAATCCGATTTCTTTAAATTTCTTTATTTTTTCTTCCAGGGATATGGTCTCCCTTACCGCCGGTCCGTACGCGTCCGCTCCCTCATGTACGTTCCAGGGTCCTACCGAAAACCTGAATCTGCTCATTTTTCTCGCCTCCGTTACTGATTCTTGAATTTCTTTTCCTTCTATTCTGCTTCTATCCTGCTTCTATCTAACTTCTATCTGACTTCTATCCAGCGTCTTTCTTTGCTGCTTTTTACAATGGCTTCCGTTAAACGAACGATTTCCGCTGCTTCTTCCAGGGTCGCGAAATCCGGTTTTGCCTTAAAATCACCTTTTACGATGTAATCATAGAAGCTGTATATATTTCCTTTAAAGGCATCGTTCCACCCCTCCGGATGTCCCATTGCCAGAGAAGTATACTTTCTTGCTTCCGGGGAAATATGATTGGGATTTCGGATGATCAGTCGATTATCCTCATCTCTGCACCCCATCCACAAACGGTCGTTTTCTTCCTGGTTCCATCTCAGGGAAGCCTTGGAACCGTCGATTTCAACACCGAAATAGCATCCGTGCCCCGCGCTTACCTCAGACACATGATAAACACCGCTTGCGCCCTTGTCGGTTTTAAACAGCACAGCTCCGTACTCCTCGTTTTCAATCTTCTTTTCCTCATATTCCCCTGCGGATGCGCTTGTAAAGGTCTGCGTCCGTTTTAACGGTTTCTTTCTTACCGGTATTACCGTAACAAGATCCGCCATAACCTCTGTTATTTTATGCCCTGTTACATGCTGCACCAAATCCATAAGATGGGATCCTATGTCGGCAATACAGCAGGAATTTCCGGCAATCTCCGGTTCCAGGCGCCAGCTGTAATCGGTGTCGTATAAAAGCCAGTCCTGCAAATAGTTCCCGCTTATGATACGCACGTCTCCGATTTCGCCTCTTTGAATTCTCCCCCTCATATCCTGGACAAGAGGATTCATCCGGTAGTTGAAATTTACCGCTGCAACCACTTCCGGATGCCTTTTGTGAACTTCTATCAGGCTCCTTGCCTCTTCATAGGTTTTGGAAAGAGGCTTTTCGCTGAAAAGATGCTTTCCGGATTCTATGATTTTTTGATTAATTTCCGTATGTAAAAAGTTCGGCGTGCAATTATGAATTGCGTCAACCTTAGGGTCGTTAATCAATTCATCGACATAGCTGCAGCACTTTTCAATCCCGTAAAGTTCCGCTTTTGCTTTTGCCAGCTCCCTGTTGGCATCGGCAACAGCATACAGATTACAAGATCCGATACGGCGTACCGCCTCTATGTGACTTTCACCTATGTATCCCATTCCCACTATGCCAACATTTAATTTTCTCATCGCCGGACTCCTTAATAATTGTTCTTCAGATATTCAAAGTTGTTCTTCGCGCTGATCGCATTGCTGATCGGCGCTCTGTCAAGTTCCTCGCAAAGAGGGCCGTCGTAGCCGTGCTCTTTCAGGATATTAAATATGGTCTTGAAATCGATGCAGCCTTTTCCCAGCTCACGGAAGTTCAGATAAAGCTCCATTCCTGCGGATGCGAGACCGCCGGATTCCGCCTCTTTTCCGACAATATCCTTAAAGTGTGTGAAATTAATACGATCCACATATTTGCGTACAATCTCCACCGGATCGCAAAGACCGACTACCAGATGCGCCGTATCCGGCACCAGGGAAAGCACCTTCGGATCGGAATTCTTCATCATATAGTCAATTTCATCTTCATGCAGTACCCAAGTATTGTTATGAGGATGCAGATTCGTTGTCATTCCGTACTTCTTGGAAGTCTCCGCAAATTTCATAATAGCTTCCAGCTGTGCTGCCAGTTTCGGCTCATCCATTACTTCCGGCCGGATTCTGGTCGGCTGAAGGCTCAGACGCTCTACGCCGAGATTTGCAATAAAATCGAACTCCCGGTCCAGGGTTGCAAAAAACGGATCCATTTCGTCCATATTCGGCAAATGAAAATAGAAACTTACCGGAGTAAGGTCATATCTTTTCAACACTTCCCGATATGCCTCCAAATCCATATCGAATGCATAAATCGCATTTTTAACGCTTTCGAAGTGCTTATATCCGATTTCCGACACTTCCTTTGCTGCCTGTTCCATTTGCTCTCTTGTTTCCGTTCCCCACGGCCATATAGACGCCGTAATTCTTGAAATATCTACCATATCCATCTTCCTTTCTTTCCACAATGATCCATATGATCTGCTCATACGATCCGATATTTTCTATCCTGCGCATACTACGCATACCACGCAGGATAGATTCCTTGATAGATTACATGCTTATTTTACAAACAACCGCTCTTTATCTCAACCGCAATACTTGTCAAAAAGTTCGCAAAAATTTACTGCTTCATGGAACGCCACTGGGACGGCGTTATATTAAAATACGCCTTAAATTTTTTGCTTGCATTCGTCGTATCAATATAGCCCACATTCAGAAAAACATCTTTAATGCTTAAGTCGGTGTCTGTCAGAAGTTCCTTGGCCTTTTCCATGCGAAGCTTTGTGACATAATCAATGTAGCCCATTCCCGTATGTTTTTTAAAAAGCTTGCTCATCTGCGACCTGGAAGTCCCGGCATAATCGGCCACCTTATCCAGACTCAAATCATAGCTCACATAATTCTTCTCCACAAACTGCAGAACTTTATAAAATTCATTATCGGTCTGCTCTGTTTCCTGCATGCAGTATTTTTGCAGCATAACACGCATCTGCGCTTCAAACTCCGGTACGTTGTCCAGATTCACGGCGGCAAGTTCAAGCAGCATCTCCTGCTGTTCTTCCTCCGCACTCATGGAATTCATTTCCAGCATCATAGACTGCAAAAGCATATAACGTAGAAAACGCGTATCTTCCTTTTTCGCTTCATTCTGCTGCAAGGATATCTTCAGGATCCGGCACGCCTGCTCATAATCCCTGCCGGAAACCGCCTCCCGGAATGCTTTTAAATATTCATCACCGAACTGCGCATACACCTTTCCGGTAGATTTCGCCCACTCTTCCCAGCAAACGGTATACTTTTTCTGCCCGGCAATGTTTTCCAGGATACTGAACACTTCCAGATACGCATAATTTGTCATGGATATCTGATTGTACACCTGACTCATAACGATCCGGTCACAGGGAATCCCTTCCCCGCCAAGCACGGCTTTCAGCTTATCCGCCAGATTCTGCCGCATCTTCCTGTCGAAGTCAAAACATGGCAGTTCACAAAGCACAAACAGGAATTTTCGCTTTTCCTCATTCATGACATAGTGTATGTCCCCCTGGAAAAGGGCATCCATCCGTTCTAACTGCTCATTCGAATCCGCCATCAACCCGAACAGGAAAAAATACTCCTCAAAAAGGGTATTTCCGCAGGCCTTTAACAAAGACTGCACTTCTTCATTATCCCGGATCAGACCATGGAACAGCAGTACGGAAACCTGTTGAAACATGACCTTGCGATAAGAGTTCGCATTTTTTCTTATGGAAACGTTTTCCTTGATAAACTCATCCAAAGCCAGCTGTATATAATCAAATTCATTCGGCTTTGATTTCTCCTTCGGCTTATAGGATACTTTTTTATGGGCAATATTGTTAAGCAATGCTTTCAGCCGCAAGAAGCGCCTGAAACTCAATCCGAAAGAAAGCGCCGTAGAGAAAGTAAGCCCCACGATTAACAGAACAATATTGATGCTTCTTAACCTGCGAAACTCGGACAGCTGTTCCTTCATATTGCACCATATGGAAACCTCCATGTCCGGTTCGCCTCCCGTCTCCCCCCGGTATACATCCCGATAAACCTTCAACAGTTCGTCAGCCTGCGTGCGGGGCATAAATTGCAAACCTTCCTTCGTATGATAAAAATAGCACTCCTCATCCTCACCGACCCGAAGCCGGAGCAGCAGCTTCTCTCTGCTCACATAAGCACTGAGCACCTTTTCCAGCTCCGAAAAATTGATCACCACTTCCATGGAACGCATGCAGCCGTACCGATCCTTTCCGATGGGAATATGATACAAAAGATACCCTCCGCTGACTCTGCCTTCCAAAATCCGTACGGTAAATTCCGTGGTACGAATGCTTTCCAGCGCGTTCTTAACACTCTCCGAGGAACAGGAAAGCGTATTCGCAAAAAACGTATACGGACTTACCAGGCCGGTGGATGCATATAAATAATCTTCCCCGTAATACAAAAGAATTTCGTCCGCACTATTGTCAAACAGTCGTAAAGATTTCAACATATGTATGGCATCGCCTGCCGCGCTGCTGTCAAAAAGCACCTTTTTGGAAGAAAATTCCCTGTTTTCAAACAAGGAAAAACCCTTGGTTCGGTAATTCCAATAGTTTTCCCTTATGAACGCTTCCACCGCTGTTGTCTGTCCGGAAATTTTTTCACTTTCTTCCTGACGCGCCTGATCCAGAAAATTCTGCGAAACCAGGATGCTGGTTCCCAGCAAAGGCAGTAATACACATAAATAGGTTAATAGAAATTGTAGGATAGATCGTTGCTTATTCATTGTCGCTTTTTACCTGTTCGCACATATGCTGAAATTTTTACCTAAAAGCTGCAGACAAATCCATGTCTGCAGCTTTTTTTTCGCCTCAAAAAGCATTATAGCGCTTCCTATGAGAGACTTCAAACCTTATTTTTAGTTTTTAGACATACGATCCCATGCAGCCTGTTCGATGTCTTTCAGACGATCCCAGCCCATTTCGTTTGCTCTGGAAACATAATCTTCCCATGCTTTGTCATCATGTACGTCTATCTCGCCTCTGATGAAGCTTACCTTAGAAGTCATTAAGTAATTTCTCAGATCGGTAACCATGGTAGAACGTTCCGAAGTTTCCTCTGCCGTATAAGTCAACGGAGTCGGCTGTGTCAGCTGATGATCAACCTTATTCAGTGTCAGTGCTCTCATTGCAGTGAAGACAACGTTCGGATCTTCATCATCCATCATCTTTTCAAGTGTAGCATTATCTACATCATTCAGGTATGCATTCTGATAGCTGTAAAGCAATGCCATACCCTGGGAGATAATAACCTTCTGCTGAACCCAATCGTAAGCGCTGCTGTAATTCTTCAGATCTGCGAACTTGGTATCACTTGTTCTCTTGTTGCCATAAGCATCTTCAACAAACTCAAAGTGCTTACCTTCTACACCGATGTTGGTCAGGTATGCGCCTTCTTCTGTGCATAAGTAGTCGATCAGGCGGCAGATAGCCTCCGGATATTCGGTCTTGGCACTTACGAAGATACGTGCGTTAACGGTAATACCGTTACCATAGATGTAGGTGGTTTCCGGTTCCATATCGGAACTTAAAGCTGCGATGATACCGAAATCTTTCGGATCATTGGAAATGCTGCTGTTTGCATGTCTCAAACCGGTATCTGCCCAGAAAATAAAGTCGCCGGCATCTTCTTTTGCATAGTATTCATCCATGGTGTAAATGAATCCGTTCTGGTCCAGCAGACCTTCGTCATAGAGCTTGTTTAACCACTTTAAGTACTCTCTGTTGTTATCCGTGATATCGCCGAGCATAACCTGGCCATTGTCATCGGTTACTACCATATAGGAGTTGTCATTGAAATGAATACCAAAGGAGTTACGAAGGATAATGTCTGCACGATAAGCCGGCATTGCATCAAAGGTGATGGAGAACGGAATCTTGTCCGGATAAGCAGCCTTTACAGCCTTTAATGCTTCATAAAAATCATCAATTGTCTCGATGGCATCGGGATAAACCGCTTCTACCAATGCTTTGTTGTAGTAAATCTGACCATTGGAATTACTGGTCTTACTGGGATTGATACGGTTCAGGCCATAGATAGCACCGTTTTCTGCATACTGATATGCAGCCCATTCCGGGTACTTCTCAAGCATTGCTTTG
Source organism: uncultured Acetatifactor sp. (assembly GCA_934433135.1). Taxonomy (GTDB): domain Bacteria; phylum Bacillota; class Clostridia; order Lachnospirales; family Lachnospiraceae; genus Acetatifactor. The sequence continues at coordinate 51,983 of CAKRZO010000022.1, forward strand.
AAGTTGGGCATGATATCCAGATACTGGGTTAAATCCAGCCAGTAACCATCCGCACCGTCCATGTTTAACTGTCCCTTGTCAACGCCTGCCTGAATGATCATGTCCGGCATACTGTCTGTAGACAGCATCAATGCATACTGTGTTGCAAACGCATCGTTCGCTACGGGTTCACACTGAAGTTTGATACCTAATCTTTCTTCAATGTACTGTACCATATCGGTATTCTGCCAGTCGGTTGTAGTTCCCTGAGGGCCGCTTACCGTAATGGTAATGGGTTCATCACAAATCGGATATCCTTCCTTATTGTAATATAATTTTTCTTCTGCTTCAGTGGATACACTTGCTACGCTTCCCTGGGTCTCTTTGGATGTGGATTCGCTGCTGTTTCCTGCATCCTGATTACCGCAAGCAGCCATAGAAAGTGTCATGCCGGCAGCCAGAAGCACTGCCATGATTTTGCTACTTTTTCTCATTGAGTTTCCTCCTCTTTAAAATTTTATTTACAATCGCATTTGCGAAAGTAGCCTTTTTTCGGGGCGCACCTATCCTTTTACACTGCCTACCATTGCACCTTTTGCAAAGTATTTCTGTAACCAGGGATAGATGGCTAACATCGGTACGGTACTTACGATGATGACACAGTACTTCATTCGGTTGGCCGTGTCGGTCATACGCTGCATTTCCGCAATTTCCGCCGGTTCAAATCCGCCCTCTGCCAAAGCCTTTGCGGACAATTGGCTCTGTGTCAGAATTTCTTTTAAAATAATCTGTAACGGAAACAGCTCTCTGTCTTTTAAATACACCATGGCATTGAAGTACTGGTTCCAGTGATTGATGCCGTAGTACAAAGTCAACACAACGATAATCGGGGATGATAGCGGTAAGATCACCTTCGTAAACAGCTTAAAGGTGCTTGCTCCGTCCAGATAGGCGGCCTCCTGCAGTTCCCAGGGAATGCTGTTTGCAAAGAAGGTACGCGCCACAATCAGGTTGTATGCGGAAACCAACCCTACCACCAGCATGGAAGCTCTGGTATTTACCAGGCCGAAACTATTCATGTTTAAGTAACCCGGAATCAAACCGCCGCCGAAATACATGGTAATGATAAACAGGGTCATGATGAATCCGCGCCCTGCCATATCCTTACGAGCCAGCGCATAGGCTGCGGGCAGGGTAAACAGGAGATTCAGTATCGTACCCGCTACCGTATAAAAAATCGTGTTTGCGTAACCGGTCCAAATGTCTTTGTACTTTATGATAAATTCATAACCACCCAAAGAAGGTTCGATCGGCCAAAGAACCATTTTACCGCTGGCTACGGCAACCGGATCACTGAAGGATGCGCTCAATACATAAAGGAGCGGATATAATGTAATGACAAAGAGGCACGCCAGAAAGATATAATTAACGGCGCAAAAAACCTTCTCTCCCGTAGATATTTTCATACGATGTTCTTTTTGTTTCATTTTCACATTCCTCCCGTTCATCTTACCACAGGCTCTGCTGGGTTAACTTCTTTGTAACCTGGTTTACCGTAATTAACAGGATACAGTTGCATACGGAGTTAAAAAGTCCCGTTGCGGTTGAGAAAGAATATGCGTACTGCTCCAAACCGACTTTATACACATAAGTATTCACAATTTCAGATGCATTCAGATTTACATTGTTCTGCAATGCCAGAATCTTTTCCTGTCCCACATCCATCACACGGCCGCATTGCAGTATGATCTGAATCAGAATGGTCGGCAGGATCGTCGGCATATTGATGTGCCAGATTCTCTGCAGGCGGCTGGCGCCGTCAATTTCCGCTGCTTCCAGCAAAGACTTATCTACGGCGGCCAATGCGGAAAAATAAATAATCGCGTTCCACCCGGTACCGGCCCACATATCCGTAAATACATATACCCACTTAAACAAATGCGGCTCTGACATGAAGGCGATCGGCTCGCCGCCCAACACGGTAATAAATTTATTGACAATACCGGACGTTGGACTTAAGAAAAGGATTGTCATACCGCACATAACTACGGTAGAGATAAAGTGCGGTGCGTAGGATACCGTCTGTATCGTTCTCTTTACTTTTTCGCTCTTTAATTCATTTGCCATCAGTGCAAAGATGATCGGCAGCGGAAAGTTAACAATCAAATTTAAGAAACTGATGGTCAGCGTATTTTTGATAATAACCGGAAACCAGTGGGAACTGAACAATCGTTTGAACTGTGCCAGACCGACCCATTCGCTTCCTGTAATGCCGCCTTTAAAAGTAAAATTACGAAAAGCAATCTGAATACCGTACATCGGCTTATATGCAAATAAAATTATGTAAAGCAGCGCCGGCAAAACCATTGCATACAGCTGCCAATTATTCAGAACTTTTCTGAATTTCTTTTTCATAAAGTTTCTTCTCCTCTTTTTGTTTTCATCGCTAATCCATGCAGAAGTTTTCGTGTTCAAACTTCATGCCATCAGTCTAGCAAAGTTGATAAAATTCGTAAAGTAGGACAAAATTTCCAGTGATTTTTTCACGAATCGGGCGATTTTTTCCATTACAGGCATTGCTTTGCCGCCAACTCTTTCATCACGTTCCGGACAATTCTGTCCACGTCGCAACGGTTGCAGGAAGCCTTGCCCACAGAACCGAAAAGTTCCAGCTTCTTCATTACTTCCTGCTTAATCGCCTCCACCGCTGCCGGGATCAAATCAATAATCCCCTTATCCATGGAAGAGAATTGCCGAAACTCTGCCTTGACCGCTGCAATATTAATATCCGTAAAAATATTTACCTTACTGATTCCCTTCTCAATGGCCTTCTTAAAGTCGTTATCGGTAAGACCGGAGCCGCCGTGCAATACCAACGGCACATCAATCGTTCTGCGGATGGTCTCAATACGGGCAAAATCCAGCTTGGGCGGCAATTTGTACGCACCATGCGCATTCCCCACCGCGATTGCCAATGCATCTACGCCTGTCTTTTCTACATAATCCTTGGCAAGCAGCGGATCCGTAAAAAATTTGGACGGGTCTTCCAAATGAGAACTGCCCTCTGCGGAGTCCTCATTGTCTCCTACATGTCCCAATTCCCCCTCAATGGTGGCTCCGTAGGAATGGGCAATTTCAGCCATTTCCTTTACCTTTTGCACATTTACCTCATACGGGTCTGTGGAGCAGTCATACATCACGGAAGTAAAGCCCAGTTCTAAGGCTTTGATACAGGTCTCTTTTTTCAGACCATGATCCAAATGCACAACTACCGGTACATTCGCTTTCTTCGCCATGGGAATCAGGTAATAAGATACCTCCTCCAACGGGCCGTACGGCAGAAGCACCTCGGCAGTCCCCATAATGACCGGCGACTGTGTTTTTTCCGCTGCCGCAAGAATTCCCCTGGCAAGTTCCAGATTGACTGCATTAAAAAGACCCACTGCATACTTTCCTTTTTGTGCCGGTTTCAGCACATCATTCATATTTACTAACATCGTGTTCTCCCTTTCTTCCTATTTTGGCGGTTAAATTTCTTCCAAAGACAAACGTTCGAATTCCCGGCACATCCGCTCGATTTCCGCCGCGGATTTCATACCGCTGACGGAATCTGCGGCTGCCAGATTGCAGGCTGCGGCAGCAGAAGCAAATTCCAAAATCCGGGTATTGTCAAAATCCTTGTCTATACCGTACAGGCATGCCGCGGCAAAGGAATCTCCTGCGCCTACGCTTCCTTTTATGTACCCCTTCGGCAGCTTTAAAGAAGGCACGATCACAAACTCTCCGCTCTTATCCAACAGAAATCCCGCTTCGCAACAATGGATAATTACCTTTTCTCTCACGCCGTATTCCCGAAAAGCTTCCATGGTGGTCCGGATATTGGCAATGTCTACGGAACCATCCGCTTTTCGCGGTGAAAGCCCCGTTACCTTACAGCATTCGATTTCATTCATAATGGCATAATCACAGTATTTCAGCGCAGGAATAATCTTCTCCCGGAAGCGGTTCCCTTCCTCGCTTACCGCATCCACACTTGTCTTAATGCTTTGATCCGAAACCCTCTTTAACAAACGGGCCATTTTGGTGCCGTACTCTGTATCTTCCGCATCCAAAGCCCCCAGCAGCAATATGTACCCCACATGAAAAATCTTGCAATCCAATGCCTCGACAGCAATATCCTCCATACCGAATTCATGATTGATGCCGCAGGATAAAAAGAAGGTGCGTGCTCCCGTAGACTTTTCCGTCATCACATCGTCATAAGAGGTTTCCCTGCCTTCCGCAACCTTTACGCTGCCGACATCCACACCGCACTTTTCCATCTCACGGATTAAAAACCTGCCGTTCTCATCATCTCCCACCTTGCCGATGGCCTGTAGCTTCATGGCAGGATCTATCCTGGCAAGATTCATGATGGTATTGGGCACACATCCTCCCACCGCACGGACGGATTCGGTAATATTCACCAGCATATTTTTTTCGGGATATTTCTCAATCATCTTTACGATATCCACCAGCATATTACCGGCAATGGTAATTCCCTGTCTTGTTTTCTTCATAGCCTCACTCCTCGTATATCACAAGCACTCATATTATATCGTGATTTCATCACTCAATAATTTCGCCGTTCGCCAAGAGTGAGCAAGCTCCCTCTGGCTCTCTTGCGCTCATTATATCACGAATTGCTCCGCTGCAAAGCAGCTCCCGCAATTCTATCATCATATAGATAGCAGCCTAACGGAAGTTAAGCTGCTATCCCAATAAAATTAATCTTCTTTCTTTTTCAGGAAAATAATCACGCTGATTCCTGCACCAACCGCGCATAATACGAACAGAAGCCACAGGCTTATCGTAATGATATCACCCGTCTTAGGACTTGTTGACGTATTCGCCGATTCGCCCGGGGTTGCCGGTGTGGATTCTCCCGGCTGTTCCTCTGCCTGATCTCCGGACGGTGTCGGGTCGGGATCCGGCGTGGGATCAGGACCTGGGGTTGGATCGGGATCCGGATCCGGGTCAGGACCCGGGGTTGGATCAGGATCGGGACCCGGCGTCGGACCGGGATCCGGATTTTCCTTCGCTTTCAGGGTATAAGTAGACATTTCATTTGCCTGCGCAACTACATATACCGATCCATCCGATTTCAAACCACGATAGTCGTTATTCTGAATATAGAATTCAACAATATCGCCTGCGCTTGGCTTGCCGTCCGCAGAACCGATAATGGATTCCATCAAGGTAATCGGCAAAGTCATTTCCACTACATAACCGGTAACGTCCGTTCCCATTGCCTCAGATGCCGTCTGTCCTGCTGCAATAGTCGCCGGAATCTCCTGATCGATAATCTCATCGTTATACGTAAATTTCGTTGCATAAGGTAAGTTATGGTGTTCCAGACTTATTTTGTCATTACCAAAACGCTGAATACCAAATGCGTCTACAGCAAATTTGCTCTGACCACCTCTGATACTGGGTACCTTAATGTAGGTTTCCACCGCATCGGTTTCCCAAAGCTTGCCCTGCTGACCGCTTTCAACCTGCTCCGTGATCCATTCCGTTCCTCTGCTCATAATCGTAGGTTCATTTACAATTATGTAGCAATACAGATAATTTTCATCCCACAGCAAATAGTATCCGCCGTTAATTTCCGTTTCCTCATAAACGCTGGGATAGAATACCGAACCAAAAGAATAACGAATACCGTTTAAGTATGCATCGTCCAGCGTACCATCTACGGTCGGGGTTCCATAAGGAATTTCGCCTGCCACATTGCCGGAAAATGTCTTAATGGTAAAGGTACGGGGATATGGCACTACTCTTCCGGCAGCATCGGTTACTTCGAATCCCGCAATATAGTCCTCTGTATCTACTACCTTATCTGCATTCGTAATCACAAATTTTGCATTCACGATGACCGTTCCTTTGGCAGGTACCGTTACCGCATTGCCCTCATTGATGAGCAAAGCAATACCATTTGGCAAAGATCCCGAAACAGAAAGAGTAAATACCTGATCCACAGCAGAATTATTGGTTAATTCGATCTGCATTGCGGTATCACCTTCCTGTTTCTTATTTACTTCATAATGCATGGTATTATCTGCTATACGAAGTTCTACATCCATCGGCGATTCCAAATGCTTATAAGCATCCTGTAAGCCCGCTCCGTTCACGATTGCAGCCGCTTCCGCATTGAGTTTGCTTCTGTCCTTAAACATAGTATTGTTCTTCAATACGATATTTCTCGGATTTCCATCACTATCCTTATCACCATTCTGACTAATCGGAGAAACGGTTGTATAGTTATTCTCCGCCAGAATATTGTGTGAATACTGGCTGGGCACGTCATCCTGGAAGAACATAGGTCCCTTCTTGGACTTCAAATCATCAATTACATTGCTGTACGTATGCCAGTTCGAAGCACTGCCGTCGTGATAAATACCGGTATAAGTTCCATTATGTCCACCGGCTCTGACATAGTTATGGTGAATCGCATTCATCGTTTCGGTGTAGGAAACGAAATTATTCGCTCCGCAGGTGTAAATCGCACCGCCATCGTTAATCTTATACAGATAATCTTCGATATAGTTATAAGAGATGTCTGCATTTACAAGATTGGTGTTACGTCCCTCATCGGTAGGGCTGACGTTCCATCCGATACCGGTCATAATTGCGGAATAAGGTACGTGAACAATTTTATTATACCGGATCTTCAGATTTTTGGATCTTGCTACTCTGATCGCAGGCGCTCCAAAGGTAATCGTACCGATATTGGTAATATAATTGTTCTCAATGGTTACGTCCTCACTGGCACCCGGAATACCGTCCTGATTCCACCAAAGCTGGTTTCTGCCCACCTGAATGCCGGCCATTGCAATATTCCGGATGACATTTCCGCTTACTTGCAAATCTTTAATGCCGCAATGGAATATCACTGCCGAACCGCTCAGTTCTTCAAAGGTACAATTCTTTATCTGAATGCCTTCTGCATAATTGCCTTGTATTGCCGAAAACGGCATATGCTGTGCATCATCCCCCTCATACAAACATAAAGTGGCGCCAAGCATGGTTGCAAGGCCGTGCTCACTGATATAATTCGCTGTCGTTCCGGTAAATGCAATGCCGTCAAAGGTGATATTCGCTGCATTTTCCATACGGATCAACGTATCCAGGGTAGCATATTCCACTGCAGCCGAAGACATATCCTGTCCTTTTAACGGATAATAGTAAATCGTACCCGCTGACCGGTCATAATAAAATTCACCCGGCGCATCCAGGAAATTGATATGGTTCTGCAGCCAATACGTACGGCCGACCAATGATTTTTTGGTTTTGTCCGTCACATAGTAAAGATCCCATTCGTCCTGGTTAAACGTAATTTCCGCTTCCGTTCCGTCCAGTACCACTCCGGTTCTGCTTCCGATGTGGAAAATCTGGCTCTGCCATTCCACTAACTGTCCGAGCTCTACGAAGGTAAGTTCTTCATCCGTAATGCCTTCCAGCGCTGCAGCGGATACATACAACTTATTGTCACAAGAGGTTACGGTGGTCGCACTGGTTGCGCTTCCGTATACGGAATTTGCATACGTGTACTTATAGGTAAGTTCCTCTGTTCTGGCTAATGTTGCACGTTCTCCGTTTACGTACAGATCACGGAACTGGGGCCAGGTCTTGGCGCCTTCCTCTCCTACCTTTGCAGACTCCGGCAATTGATAACTATAGTACTCTTTGCCTTCTACTTTGGTAAAAGTTCCGTTAATCGAATGTCCGCTGGTAATCACAGGACGTTCATCCCCGTAGTTTTTATAAGTAATCCGGCCGAAAGAGGAATCCTCTTCCCCTAACGCAAAGGTTTCTTCTAATACATAGCTGCCGCCCCGCAGATAGATCGTGATATTGGCATTGGGCATTGTTTCCAAAATCGTCCGTACCTTTGCCTTGGCCTGCTCCAAGTTTTGGAAAGGACTGCTTATGGTGCCGTCTCCCTGCGCATCTGCAGACGGATCTACATAAACAGGATCCGCATTTATTGTACTTTCCACTTCGAAAGCCACTTCCACTTCCGTTGCTTCCGTCAGTACAAATTCAAACGTATTTCCCTGAATGCTCTGTGCCTCTCCGTTCAGGGTCAGGGTTTTTACCTGACAGCCCGTTTTCGGAAGGATGGTAAGCTGTACTCTGCTGTTCTTTTCCAGAATCATCCGTTTCACTTCTACGTAATCGGTTCCGCCTGTCTGATCCGCCTTAACGGTTACGGAACCTAAACGGGAAGAATTCACGGTTACGCTTAATCCCACCATAGTACCTTTTACCAGTGTATCGGAAAATGTCGGTGTTGCCCCCGCTACTGCCTGCCAGCCTAACAATACTTTTTCACAGATTCCCTGTCCCACCAGAACATCCGCATTCAGTGCCAGGTCTTCCGCAAAGTCCTGTTCCTTCATTTTCTCCAAAGCCAGGTCTTCCTGACCGGTACACGTTGCCACCATCGTAACATCAGCATCTGTTACCAGAGTATCTGTTATTCCATACAAATACCCTGCATTAATCTTGCCGGTTGTATATGGTGTAATATTTCCTATTTTTCCTTTATTACTGCTGCCGGTTATGTCAATTACTCCCGCATTGTAGCAGTTGTATACGGATATCTGATAGGTATCCTGGTCTTTGGCATTATTCTGTACCCAGCCGATAATACCTCCGGCATAAGGAGTATGGCCTCCGGTTGCCGTCACCGTACCTACATTATAGCAGTTTGCCAGAAGAAGGCTGGCCGTTTCGCTGCTGCCGATTACCAAAGAGCCTGCAATACCGCCTACTCTGGTTACGTTCTGTATCGTCGAAGAACCGCTTCCCTTAACAGACGCTTTATTGGCGCAATTTATGATTCTGCCGCCCTTGCTTACACTTCCTGCCAGACCGCCTAAAAATGTATAGGTTCTCGCTACATCAATGATACCTTCTGCAAAGCAGTGGTCAAGTGTACCGTGCAGGTTACCTGCCACGATACCGGAACCTTTCCACGCTACCGCATCCGAAACATAGATTGCCGCATTTACGGTAAGATCCTTTACTGTACCGGATACATAAGCAAATAAGCCTACATCTCCTGTTATATCTGTCACAGGTGCCTCTGCGGTTCCGATCCGCAAACCGGTAATGCGCTTGCCGTTACCGTCGAAGGTGCCGCTGCAATTTGCAATCGGTACCCATTCATAAGCAGACAGGTCAATGTCATTCATTAACTGAAAATGGTTTGCACCGTAAGTTCCGTTCTCTTTTGCAAGCAATGCCAGTTGAGCGGCTTCCGTAATCTGGTAAGGATTTTCCGCCGAACCTTCCCCGCCTGCAAATGCTGTTGCTGCATGATCCGTCCATTTTTCGTTTGAAATGTGGACAACCGCTATAAACTCTACCGTCAAGGCAGTGTCTTCATCCAGGCTATTGATGGTATATACATAGGATCCGTCTTCCTGTTCTACGGAACCTTCCGGAGCAACGACTCTCTCACAATCCGTACCCGGAATAAATGTGACCTCAACCTTGCTTCCCTTCTCAATTACGTAGGGAGACGTGCCTGTCTGTGCAATATCGTTCACCGCAACGGCTACGCTGCCGTATTCGGAACCGATAACCGTTATCGTCAGTGTTGCAGTCTCCGGAACCACGGCTCCGGAAGCGGTTACCGGTGTAGCGTCTGCAACGGCCTGCCAATGCAGCAGACCGGCAATACCGGTATTCGTCAGATTCTCTACATTTTTATTTAAGAGTTCTGTAAAAGATGCAACTCCGTAAGTACCCTGCAGGGTATCCGAAAAGGCTGCCGCCTGCATTTCCGTCAGAGCCAGGTCTTCCTGACCGTTACACGTTGTCACCGTCTCAACATCGTCATCCGTTACCAACGTATCGATAATTCCGTATAAACATCCTGTATTAACTTTACCGGTGGTATACGCTGCAATATTTCCTATTCTTCCTTTATTGCTGCTGCCGGTAATATCCACAACCCCTGCATTGTAACAATTGTATACGGATATCTGATAGGCTTCCTGGTCTTTGGCATTATTCTGCACCCAGCCGAGAATGCCGCCAGCATAAGGAGTATGGCCTCCGGTTGCCATTACCGTGCCTACATTATAACAGTTTGCTACAAGAAGGCTTGCTGTCTCGCTGCTGCCGATTACCAGAGAACCGGCAATACCGCCTACTCTGGTTACATTCGCCGCATCAGCGGAACCGCTTCCCTTGACGGATGCTTTATTGCCGCAATTTAAGATCCTTCCGCCCTTGCTTACGGTTCCTGCCAGACCGCCTAAAAATGTATAGGTTCTCGTTGCATCAATGATACCTTCTGCAACGCAGTGGTCGAGGGTACCATGCAGGTTACCTGCCACGATACCGGTACCTTTCCACGCTACTGCGTCCGAAACGTAGATTGCGGCATTTACGGTAAGATCCTTTACCGTACCGGATACATAAGCAAATAAACCTACATCTCCTGTTATATCGGTCGCAGGTTCCTCTGCGGTTCCGATCCGCAATCCCGTAATACGATTGCCGTTACCGTCGAAGGTACCGCTGAAATTTGCCATCGGTACCCATTCATAAGCAGACAGGTCAATGTCATTCATCAACCGGAAATGATTGGCACTGTAAGTTCCGTTCTCTTTTGCAAGCAATGCCAGTTCGGCCGCTGTTGTGATCTGAAAAGGATCCTCTTGCGTACCGCTGCCGCCTGCGAATCCACCGGCTGCATTTTCCGTCCATTTCGGCCCCGTACTTGCAGATACCGTGGAACTTGCCATCGGCAGTTCTACAATACATAGAAGCAGCGCCATCATGAATGCCGTAATTCTGCTTTTTAAATGCAATTTTTTATTCCTTTGCATTTCCTCTCTCCTCTCTTTTTTGCTTTTTGTTTTGCATCGATGCCGAAGTCTGTATGTACAAACTTCCTGTCTCTAATCTTAGCAACCTTGGCAAACTTCGTAAAGTGGGATAAATTTTCCAGTGAGTTTTACAGATATCGGGCTATTTTTTCCAGATTTGTATGCCCAATCATAAGAGATGAACTTTCCTTCTGACACACGCCTTAAAGAAATGATTTAACCAAATGACCTTGCAAAGGAAAAGAGCCGCCCGACTGACTACCAGGCGGGTGACTCTTTGCGAACTACCATATTAAGAAATCATTTCCTCTTAGTTTAAACATTGCCTCCACAAAGAAAAAGTCTCCGTAAATAAGCGGAATATGTACTCCCTCCATGTCCTTCTCATTTCTGGGATACCGATAGGTACCCATCAGCACCAAAGCATCTTCACTCTCTTCATAATTACAGAAATGCTCATCGCAGGCCTTCAGAATATGAATGGCTTCCCGGGTATATCTCTTTCCTTCTTCTTCGGGAACACACTTGGCAATTTCCAGCATACCGCATGCCGCACACAAACCGGCGCTGCTGTCATAATACACCGGTTCTTCCGGTGCGCAAAAATCTGCTAACGGAAGGTAATCGGTCTTTTTGCAATGCTCGATAAAGTAGTCTGCCGTTTTCTTAGCCGCCTCCAGATATTCCGCCTTCCCGGTATGTATGTAGGAAATGACGGAACCATACACCGCCCAGGACAAGCCTCTTGACCAACAGGAATCCTCACGATAACCCTGTCCGGCGAGCACTCCCTTTATGCCGATCCTTTCGGTTTCGTGATTCACGATGTGATAGATGCTTCCGTCAGGGCGGATATGATCACGCATTGTCATATCCATATGGCGCATGGCAATTTTCGTGAAACGATCATCCCCGATTTCTTCGGATGCCCAGTACAAAAGCGGAAGGTTCATAAGACAGTCGATAATGGAGAAGCCTTCCATGCCGGCGCCGTTCCACGCACGGATATAGTCTCCGGTAATGTTGTATCTGGAAAAAAGCGTGGCAGCGGCAAAGAAATTTCTGGTAAGGGAATCCTGATTGCCTGTAAGACGATAATCGGCTCCGCTTGTCAAATGCCACATAAAACCAACGTCGTGGTGCAGGCTCGTAACCTGTCTCAAAGCATCGTCCAAAAGCTCCTCGGAACGCTCCGCCGTCTTTCGGTATTCCTCGTTTCCCGTTGCCTTGTACATCAGCCACATCATGCCGCCCCAAAAGCCATTGGTCCACCATGTGATATTTTTCCCGGACTTATCATCATGCACGCCGTTTATCGTTGTGTAGGGGAGTTTATTGCGGCTTTTTACGGCAGTTCTGCTTAACTTCCGGTCAATTTTCTCCCAGGTTGCGTCAATCCACTCTTTATTCTGTTCGATTATGGTATTCATATCCTTATCACTCCTGCTGCAATAGTTTTGTCATTTCGTTACAGAAACCCGGATATCAAATTGATATTTTGTCTCCCCGTCTTTCACAGGCGTAAGATCCATTAAATATATTTTAACATCCTCCAGGGTTTCCTGGGTCCTGTAGCATTCCTCCGAAACACTCACCCGGTATCTGTCCTTATCAAAGCATAAATCCGCATTCCCCAAATGAAGGATTCCCTCTGAAACCTCCGGTTTAATTGTGCTTACAAATCTTTCTGTCACTTTCTTCGGCCTATCCGGGAATTCAAACCGATCTTCCAGAGTAACCCCATCCTCATGAATGCAAAAACTCCTGTTCAGTTTTTGTACCAGGCCATCCTCATAAGCCCCTTCCATATCCATGGAAAAAGCATTCTCCGATGCAGTCACATTGACTGCTTTATGTTCTCCCCCGAACACCTGATATTTTCCGTCGATAATCGGCACGCTGTGACCCTGGGAGCCGTTCGTCAGCACGTTATACCTTACCCTGTGATCGAAATAGTCTTTGGTATATTCGCTGCTTCCGAAATCCGCCAGAGGAATTTCCTTCCCTGCAACAAGCATGAAGCTGCCGATATCATTATGATTGTGCAGTTCATGATTATTGCCCGCTTTGGCCGCAAAAGAAAATTTTTCTCCCTGCTTAATATACCATTGTGCATCGGAATAATAATAGGTACCGTTCTGTCTGCTATCTGCCTTGTAATTCGGATCAAACCACATCAATTCTTTTATGGCATATATATTTCCGTTTCGCGTACCGTAGCATAATTCCGGGCGTTTGACGCTTTCCGGGTACAATTCCTTCAGATAACTCATTAAACCGATCGAAAACTGAAGCTCCGAAATACTATCGGCAAAGGAAACCACTTTTCCGCCGCCCAGGTAAGCCTTTTGCGCAAAGGTAGCGATCGCCCGCACCTTGTCCCTTTGGAAATAATTGACTTCTCCGTTTGTATATTCCAGAATCATCCTCGCGAACATGACAAAATAATCGAAGCCATAGCACCAATAAAGATACCCTTCCAAACAGCAGCCGTCATCCCCGTAACCGGATAAGAAAGACTCTATTCCCCGGTACAATTGCGGCAAAGCAAGCTCAATATCTTCCTGCGTGCCGAAATGCAACAATGCAGGCAACGTTCCTCCCGGAATCACCGCTGACCAGTTGTCCTTCGGCCAATAGCGATCCGATGTTTCCCGGTAAGATGAGAACACTCTTCGTTCCAGCTCATAACGGATTCTTTCCGTCACATAATCCGGCAGCATCTCCCCTACTGCTACCGCGATATCCGTAAGCAGTCTGGCCGTTTCCGCCATAAACAGATCCTGCACCTTCATTGTGCTTTCCAGAGAATTTCCTTCCAACATATGGGCATGTGCCGGCAGGCACCAATTGAATTCGTCACAAATGTAAAATACATGATCCACCAGCGGCATTACATATTTTTCATCCTGTGTAAGCCATAAAGCAACCGAGATGTAAGATGCGTTATTTCTTCTTTTAAAATATTTCCGCTCAAACAAAGGTCTGTTTCCGCTTTTGTAGAACTCCATATATTCACTCATCTTAAGCGCTTCGTAAGAGCTTCCGATGGCTGCATCCGCTTTGGCAATGACGTCTTCTATAAAGGGTTTTGCAGCCTTACTTTTCAAAAGCTCTTCCCGCTTTTTATCAAAATCCACTCCGTAATAATGCTTCTTTCTCACTTTACACTACCTCTTCCTATACGATTTCTTTTTTAGTTGAAACAAGCAATCCTGTACATTACTGATTGAAAAATCCGTCCTGTTCTTTCCTGTTAAAACAAGCATAATTACTTGCTTCAATTTGCCCCTTGTAAGAACCGGTCCACTACCAGTTGGCGGAACTGGGGAGAAAGAGATGCAAAATAAGCGGTAAATCCGGTCACTCTTACGACCAGGTCCGGATACAGATCCGGATTTTTATGGGCAGCTAACAGTTTCTCTCCGTCCAGGATATTCATATTGATCAGGGTTCCTCCCAGTGCAAAATGGCTTCGGATCAGCTGTGTGACAATCTCCGCTCCGCCCTGCTGCAGGGTAATCTGCGGATCAAATTCCAGCTGGAGGGGTGCGGTGTTGCCGTAGCCGCACTGTACTTTTGCGATTCCGGTGGATTGTGCCGTAACGGCTCCGTCCTGTCGAAATCCCGGATTGGGGTTGGCTCCGTGGGAAATAGGTTCCCCTTTTCTTCTGCCGTTGGGCGTTGCTCCTACGACGCTTCCGTACTCAATGGTTCTCGCCCAGGAGAACCACCCCGGCAGAAGCTGGCGTCCTTTAGGCATGATCTGTTCTCTTACCGTCCGAACCCAAAGTCCCGTGATTCTCTGTGCCCATTTGTCCGAAACCGTATCCCC
>CAKRZO010000023.1 GCA_934433135.1 uncultured Acetatifactor sp.
ACAATCCGGAATACGATGGGTTATAATATTGTCTGGCTCTTTTTGGGAACTTTCTGCTCTGTGGGTCTGGCATTGCTGTTTTATCATTTGAAGAGCAGAAAGGCATTGAAGTTCTATAATACTGTTATTTTGATTCCGAAATTTCTGTCAGCCGTTATCCTGGCCTTTCTGGCGGAAGTGTTTCTGCATTACCGGTTCGGTTTAATTAACCAGATGCTGGCGGCGTTTGGATCAGATCCGGTGGACTGGTATAAAACGGTTGGAGCCTGGCCGATTATTCTGACGATTGTAAAAGTATGGGGCAGTGTCGGTGTAAGCAGTATGATTTATTATGCATCTTTGATGGGATTGGATTCCGGGCTGTTGGAGGCCGCCAGAATGGATGGTGCAACCAAACCAAAACAGATTATCCATGTTATGATCCCGCACCTGATTCCTACGATAATCATCCAGAATATTTTGAGCATTGGCTACCTGTTTACCGGTGATTTCGGATTATTCTACCAGGTACCCAAGGATCAGGGAGCCTTATATGCGGCAACGGACATTATCAATACTTATACCTATAGAGCTCTGCAGGGAGGAAGTCTTTCCAGAAGTGCGGCAGTCGGGCTGGCTCAGTCAGCAGCGGGGTTTGTCACTGTAGTAGCGGCCAACAGGATTGTGAAAAAAATCAGTCCGGAAAATAGCTTGTTTTAAAGGGAGGGCATATTTTGAAAGCAAAAGAAAAGCTGGGTCAGGTTATTTTACATATGGTATTTATCCTTTTGACGATCGCATACCTGCTCCCCTTTGTGACATTGGTTTCCAGTTCTTTTTCAACGGAAACATCGCTATTCCAGCATGGTTACGGGATTTTCCCGAGGGAATTCAGCTTTGAAGCATATAAGCTGGCATTCCGGAATCCGGAACAGATGATCCGGGCATATGGCGTGACGATTTTCTTCACGGCAACAGCTACATTCTTGTCAACATTGGTTATGGCGCTTCTGGCATATCCTTTGTCAAGGCCGAACTTTTTATGGAAAAAGCAGTTAAACTTCCTGGTTTATTTTACCATGCTTTTTTCGGGAGGAATGGTGCCAAGCTATATGTTAATCACCAGTGTGCTGCATATGAATGACAGTATCTGGGTTTACATCATTCCCAATCTGATCGCCGCATACAACGTATTGATTATACGAACCAGTTATCGCAGTATTCCGGATGAACTGATTGAGGCGGCCAAGATAGACGGCGCGAAAGAACTTTACATTTGCTTTAAGATTGTCATTCCGTTAAACAGAGCCAGTATTGCTTCCGTGGCATTCCTTTATATGGTGACAAGGTGGAATGACTGGCTTACTACCAGTCTTTACATCAAAGATTATAAATTGTATTCCTTGCAGTATCTGCTGCAGAGGCTGTTAAGAGAAGTAGATTTCTTGAAAAGTGCTGCGGAAATGGTATCGTCGGATGCTACGATACCTTCTCAGACCTTGCGTCTGGCGATGGCTGTTATTGCAGCAGGACCGGTATTGGTTATTTTCCCGTTCTTCCAGAAGTATTTTACCAAAGGTATGACACTTGGAGGAGTAAAGGGATGATGATAAAAAAACATATTACAAACAGGGAGGTTTTATGAGAAACTTGAAAAAAACATTAGCTCTCCTGCTGGCGGCCGGCATGACACTTGCCATGGTC
The DNA here is from genome assembly GCA_934433135.1 of uncultured Acetatifactor sp. Lineage (GTDB taxonomy): Bacteria > Bacillota > Clostridia > Lachnospirales > Lachnospiraceae > Acetatifactor. The sequence continues at coordinate 1,684 of CAKRZO010000023.1, forward strand.
GGATGCGGACAGGAAAAGAAAACTGAAAACGACTCTGTAGAGTCAAGCACGGTTGCAGAATCCTCTTTTGCAGCAGAAGAAACCTCTTCCGTTCCGGAAGAACCCAAAGATCCGGTTGTTCTGGAATGGTATTTCAGAGGAAACGGTCAGCAGAAAGATACCGAAGAAGTGGAAGCAAGAGTGAATGAACTTCTGAAAGAGTATCCCGGTCTGGAACATGTAAGCATTCATATCAACTGCTTTACCAGTTCGGATTATGCAACACAGGTACAGCTGGCGCAGACAACAGGTGCACAGATCGATATTTTAAACAGTGTCAATCTCGGTACGTTCAGCACGCTGGTTCAGGATGGCAACTGGATGCCTATGGATGAATATATTTCCGATGATTTAAGAGCGGCGTTGCCGGATTGGCTATGGGAAATGGGATCGATTGACGGAAAAACTTATATTGTGCCCAATTATCAGAATGCGTACAACATTTCCTGGTTGGCGTTTCCGAAGGAATACATGGACAAGTACGGTAATTATGACGAGATGAGCGCCCTGATCAGTGATCCGGATGCCAGCATTGACGATAAGATGAAATGTCTGGAAGATTTTGCGGTTGCCTGCGATAAGGGAGAGGAAGGGCACAAATATGCTTCCATGGTATGCGGATTCCGTAATCAGCTTACCGGAAGTCAGGGATTCCCTTTTATGACTCCTTATGATTATCTGGATACTTATTTTGTTGTGGAAGATGGTTCCAAAGAAGTAAGCTTTTTGTTCGAGAATGAGAATCTGGTTGAAATCTGCAAGAATTTTGCAAGATGGGGCGATATGGGAATTGCCCAGCCGGATGGTGCAAGTACCGAGCAGGGGAATTATACGAGATCGCATATAATGGATGAGACATCCATGGTGTGGACCAGTGAATGTGCCCTGGGCAGTGCGGAAGATGTTGCCGCAGGCTTAAGCGCTTCTTACGGATTTGATGTCGTTGTTATCCAGACTCAGCCTTACCACTTTATTCAGAATACCTGGGGAGCAGGAGGTAATGGTATTTCTGCTACCTGTGAGCATCCGGAAGAAGCAGCAGCTTTCCTGGAAGCTATTACTACCGGTACCGAACTTGGCAAGGAGATTTATAACACGCTGGTATTCGGTATTGAAGGCAAGCATTATACCAAAGACGCAAATGATCCCGACAGAATTACCACATTGGAATATGACGGAAGCCAGGGCGGCGGTGATACTTCTTACGCAGGGCTGAAGTGGATTATCGGTAATACCTTTAATGCATACAAGAACCAGGCTGTTCTGGATGGGCAGTATGAGAAATATAAGGAACTCAACGAGTCCAAAGATACCGTATCCTCCTCGCTCATCGGATTTACGGTGGATAAGACCAATGTTTCCGTGGAAATTGATCAGATCAATGCGATTGTAGCAGAGCTCAGTGGTGAAATCCTGATCGGTTCCGCCGGAGAAGCCGGATTTGATGCTTACTATGACGAATTCATAGATAAACTGAACAAAGCCGGATTGGAAAAAGTAAAGGCTGAATACCAGAGTCAGCTGGATGCATGGCTTGCTGCAAATAAGTAAGTAAAACACGCATTGAGGGGGCAGCAAAGACGCTGCCCCCTCTTTTAAAAATCAATGCGCATTTTACAATACTTGCTTCGAAGTATCTGAAAGGCATGGTGATGATTATGGAAAAACTGGAAAGGATAGAACCCTTTGCATCAGGGTATCTTGGAGCAAAATGGGATGATCCGGAGTATCGAATAGCAAACGGAATGTTTCAATACGCAAAATATGCGCCGATCGTAATAGAACCGGATGAGAATTTCGCCGGACATTTCTACAGCATTTATGACGGAGCCGGTAAAATCGGTATCCGTTACACTTATGGAAACGGAGTAGTTGTCCGGGAGCAGTTTCTGAAGGCACAAGCGGAAAGACATCCGGAATATGCAGAGCAGTTAACCGGAATTTATGCAGCTATGAAGAAACATGCAACGGCTGATGTTGTCCATGCACAGGAATCACCCATTGAAGTAAAACTGGATGCATCAAGAGTCTGCTGGGGTGGGTTGCGCAGGAACTGGCTCGGACACGGGAATCCGGATTTTGGGCTTTTACCGCGCTTTGGAACAGAAGGATTACGCAGAAAGATTAAGGAATATAAGGCAGACCATTCGGAAAAGGCAGTTTTTTACGATTCCCTGCTGTTAACCATGGATGCTTTAGATGTTTATGCACGGCGCTATCAACAGCTGGCAGAAGAAATGGTGCAGCGAGCTGTAGGAGAAGAAGGAAAACGTTTGCAGAGGATTGCAGATGCGCTGAAGGTGGTTCCTCATAACCCGGCCGGAAATCTTATGGAGGCATTCCAGGCATTTTGGCTGGTATTTGCTTTTGACGGAATCGATTCTCCGGGACGCTTCGATCAATATATGATAGAGTATTATCGTAAAGCCGGTCAGGAAGAGCGGGAGTACTGCCTGGATAGCATCTGGAAACTGTTTCATAAGACACGTACCTGGAACCTGTGCATCAGCGGCAGCGATGAGTCCGGGAAGGATATGACGAATGAATTAAGTTATGATATTTTGAAAACTGCCCGGAAATTCCGGTATAATACACCGAATCTGACCATGCGTGTCCATAAGAATACACCGCAGGAACTTTGGGTCAGCGCCTCTGAGACCATTGCTACCGGAATCGGGCTTCCGGCATTATACAATGATGAATGTGTCTGTCCTGCTTTGGAAGAACTGGGAATACCCGCCCGGGATTCCCATAATTATTGTATGAACGGTTGCAACCAGATTGATATTTTCGGAAAGTCGCATATGGGACTGGAAGATGGAGAAGTATGCCTTGCCAAGTGTCTGGAGCTGGCGATTTTTAACGGGGTAAGCAGCGATACAGGGGAAAGAATCGGCCGGGAAACCGGAGAATTCACATCTTTTGTATCCTTTGATGAGTTATGGAAAGCCTACAAAACGCAGGTAGAATATGCAACGGATATGGCTGTATATATGGCCAATAAAAGCCAGGAAATTGTTTCCGAAGCCGGTGTAAATCCGTTGCGTTCCTGTCTGATCGAAGGTTGTATGGAAAAGGGGCTGGATTACAAAAATCATGGGCCGGTCTATGGGCACGGACAGATTCTGGCGGAAGGAATTGCAGATACCGCGGATTCTCTGGCTGCAGTGAAACATTTTATTTATGAAGAAAAAAAGTATTCTCCGGAGGAACTGCTTGCTGCCTTAAAGGCGGATTTTGAGGGCTATGAACAGTTGTATTATGACTTTAGTACTTGGCGGAAATTCGGAAACGATGAGCCTTATGTAGATACTGTATATAAAGATGTAATAGAACATTTTTACCGGTATTTGTTGACCAAAAAGACATTTCGCGGAGGAATATACGGAGGAGGCTGCAGTACTTTCAACCGAACTGCTTCTTATGCGGAAAAGATCGGGGCGCTTCCGAATGGAAAGAAAAAGGGAAGTCTCATCCTTGCGGACAGTATCGGCGCTGTGCCGGGATGTGACAAAAAGGGTCCTACCGCACTGCTCTGTTCTGTACTTTCGGCAGATGAAACCCTGGCAAAGAGCGGCAATGTATTGCAGCTGAAATTCAGTAAAAATCTGTTCCGTACAGATACCGGTCTGAATGCTTTTATCCATCTGGCAAAAACTTATTTCCTGAAAAAAGGTCAGCAGCTTTCTGTAAATGTTGTATCGTTAGAGGAGTTACTGGATGCACAGAAAAATCCTCAGAATTATGAGAATCTGATTGTACGTGTGGGAGGATACAGTGATTATTTTGTCAGACTATCACCCGGACTGCAGGAAAATATTATTAAGAGAACGGAATTGGAAATGTAAAGCAAAATGAGCAATGGAAAGGTGGACAACAAAGAAATGAGTCAAGTTGTACAGAGTAAATTAACGGATACGTTTGAATTAACAAATGGAGTAAAGGTGCCTTGTATCGGTTACGGAACCTGGCAGACGCCGGATGGGGAAACGGCAAAAGAGTGTGTGAGGCAGGCACTTCTTTCCGGTTACCGTCATATTGATACCGCTTTTGTGTATGGAAATGAACAGAGTGTAGGAGAAGGAATAAAGGCATCCGGAATAAAAAGAGAAGAAATTTTTGTGGCATCCAAACATTGGGTAACAGAAAGAGGTTATGAAAAAACCATTGCCGCAGTAGAGGCATCTCTTCGAAATCTGGGGCTGGATTATATGGATTTATATCTGGTGCATTGGCCTTGCGTGGAAAAGCATTCCGCCGACTGGAAGGAAATCAATGCCGAGACTTGGAGAGGATTTGAAAAAATGTATCAGGATGGAAAGATCCGTGCAATCGGTGTCAGCAATTATGAGAAAAAGCATCTGGAGGCACTGGATGAAACGGCCGAGATTAAGCCAATGGTAAACCAGATTGAGTTTCATCCGGGTTATACCCAGATGGACAATGTGCGTTATTCCCAGGACAGAGGCATGCTTGTGGAAGCGTGGAGCCCGTTGGGAAGCGGAGCGGTATTGAAAGATGAAAGACTGCTTACCATGGCAGCAAAATATCACAAGTCTGTTGCACAGCTTTGTGTACGGTTTGCTTTACAGAACGGTGTTCTCCCATTACCGAAGTCTGTAAATCCGGAAAGAATTGTACAAAACGCGCAGGTGTTTGATTTCGAAATCGGACAGGCAGATATGGAGATTCTGCTGCAGATACCGCAGCTTGGATTCAGCGGATTTTTACCGGAAGATGCACCGGCGGATGCATTGGCAGGACAGTAAGGCGGAGAAAAGAATGGAAGCAGATATCATCAATGTACAAAGATTTTCCATCCATGACGGCCCGGGAATCCGTACTACGGTTTTTTTCAAAGGATGTAATCTGCGATGTGTCTGGTGTCATAATCCCGAAAGTCAAAATTCTTTTCCCGAAAGAATGTTTTTTCGGCATAAATGTACCGGCTGCGGTGAATGCCGAAAGATATGCCCCAGGGCTTTTGATATGCAATGCAGGGCTTGCGGAAAGTGCATTTCGGTATGTCGTTACGGGGCAAGGCAGATCAGCGGAGAAAAAATTTCAGTGGAAGCCCTGCTTCGGGAGATGGAAAGAGACAAGGATTTTTATGCGGTTTCCGGAGGAGGTGTGACCTTTTCCGGAGGGGAACCGCTTCTACAGGATATTTTTTTGGAAGAAATATTAAAAAGATGCCGGGCAAGGCAGATTTCAACCGCAGTAGAAACAGCAGGTGATGTACCGTGGGAGCGTATGGAAAAGCTTCTGCCGTATTTGGATTTGATTTTGTATGACATTAAGGCGATAGATGATGAAAAACATAAAGCTTTTACCGGTATATCCAATCGCCGGATTCTTGAGAATGCAAGGAAGCTGATGGAGTTGTCACGGAGGAACATTTTCCGGGGGAAAATATGCTTTCGAATGCCGGTCATTCCCGGATACAATGATTCGGAATACTCCAAAGCGGCAGAATTTGTAAGCCCGAATCCTTTGGAATTATTACCGTATCATTCTATCGGTATGGGAAAGTATGAGGCATTGGGAAGAGAATATCAGTTGAAAGATGTAAAACCGCCGACAGTGAAACGACTCAGGGAAATGGCCGAAAAATACGAGAACCTTTTTTATGAAGAGAATGGTATGATAGTTTGAAAATGCATTGAAATACGATTTATTAGAATGTAATACATTGAAAGGCCGAATGGTAGTTTGGTACAGAAAGAAAGGAAATTGGCAACATGGAGCGGCAAAGCAGAAAACAATACAAAAAAGAAATCATAAGGAGGCTTCTTTATGATGAGAAAAAAAGAGATGTTTATGGGCGGAGCGGATTGGCGAAGCTTTTGTTTGCTCCGGAGAAAAAGGAGGAAGGAGAAGAAGAGCTGTTAAAAGCGGCAAGGTGGTTTCTGCTTCCGCAGCCCCAGGGCAGGCGACATGAGGGGGAACCGGACTTTGTGGCGCAGAAGCTGATCCGTGCCTTGTATTTGGCGGAAGATCGGTTAAAGCAGGAGACGCTGGAAGCAATCCATGACTTTTTCACCAAATGGAACTTTGAAAGTGAATACAAGTCGGAAAATCACATGCTGATCTTTCATTCCTCCCGGTATCTTTATGCCCTGCGTTATCCGGAAGTCTATTTTACCCAGTATGAAAAAAGCGCGAAAGAGATCTGCAGGCAGGAGAGAGATTTTTTGCAGGAATTTATCCGGTTTCGAGCCAAGGAAGGCTGGGCGGAGTTTGATTCCCTGGGGTACGGAGCGGTCTGTTTTGAATGCCTTTTGAATCTGATTGACTTCGGGGAGCAGGATGTGAGCGATTATGCGCGGATGAGCGCCGATCTGCAGCTGATGGATATGATTGCGGATTGTTCCCGGAACGGATTCTACGGGGGAGCCCACGGAAGAGTTTATCAGGAAATGGTCTTTACCTACGAGAAAGCTCCTATGTGCGGGATTTATCAGTATTATTTCGGAGACCGGATCCATTCGCATAACAGCATTGAGATGATTACGTCCCTGTATGAACCTTCGAATTATGTCTATGAGATGCTGGCGGCCAGACCGGAACGCTGGGAAAACCGGGAAGCCAAGCACCTGCATTCCATCACCTGTCCGACTCCCCATCAGAAACTCCATCAGGTTCCGGGAAGCATTGATAAATATACCTATGTGACTCCGGAATACGTTCTGGGAGCGGTAAATCATCAGGATGCTTATCCGGAGGGTCCTGCCGCCTGGTATGCCCATCATCAGCAGCATGAGTGGGACTTAAGTCTCTGCGAAAGTCCGGATCTTCGGATTTTCACCCATCATCCGGGGAACTGCACCGGGCCTACCGGAAAAGAGCATGGTTATTGGACCGGAGACATGTATTGCTGCTGCGGGCAGTTTTACTGCCGGAAGAATACTGCCATGGCCGTTTACCGGATTCCGGAAGGAGAACTGAACAAGATTCACGTTCATATCCCGCTGCGGAAGTTGGAGGTGACAATAGAAGGTTCCTATCTGTGGTTTACGGAAAAAAACAGCGGTGTTTACGGAATGCTCTGGTCTTCATCCGGTTTCTGTCCCGGGAGCGAAGCCTATCGGGACGAAGAACTGTTCTGTGAAGGCGACCGGATCGGAATCGTCTGCCTAGTGGGAACCGAAAGGGAATACGGAAGTCCGGAGGCTTTCCGGAAAGCGGCAAAGGCTATGCCGGTTACTTATGATCCGGAAGCAGGAAGACTGGAATACGGAGATCTTGCCATGGAAGGAAGTCAGCGCAGATACCGCGGCGAGGAGGAGACCTTTCCTTACCCTGCCTATGACAATCCCATGATGCACGGGGACTGGGGAGCCGGTGTGATTACATTGTACGGGAAGATACCCGGGATAGGCGCAGCGGAAGAAATGAAAATACCAAAAACGGAAACAAAGACGATCCTGGATTTCACGGGATGGGGAAAGGTAATTCGCATAGAAACGGAGCAGGGGAGAGTATGAAACAGGAAAGGAAGCAGACAGAAAAACAGGCAGAGAAAGAAAATACCAAAACGAAACTTCGAGATGCCGTTGCAGTACAAAATTTCACAGAGAGCCCGGATGCACTCATGACGATGGTGGCGGAGCATATGTTAAAAACCAGACCCCGCAAAGACGTAGCGATCCGCCCCTATTATCAGAGAGAAGGCATCCGGCAGCAGGCTTTGCTGGGTGGAATTACCATCTCCTTTGCAACCGTTTTCGGTGCAACTGCCCTTAAAAGCGGCGGCAAAGTTTATGTGAAAACCGCCGTGGTATCGGAACGAAAGGAAGAAGCCCTTCTTAACCTGAAAGGCGATCACGGAAGGGTATTTTATGACGGAAAAGAGCTGCAGCCCGAGATTATGGATGAGAAAGGCAGCTGCTACCGCCTGGAAGTGGAAACCGAACCCAAAGACCTGGGAATCGAATGCCCCTTTCCGGCAAAGGAACTGAACCTGGCAGTATCTACGGTGTACTACAGAGGAATGGAAGCCAAAGACTACCTTTCCCATATTCGGTTGCTTTCCCCTTACGGGACTCCGCAAATGGAAATGGAAGGCATCGGCCTGTCGGCAGTCTGCCCGGAGGAAGTCTCTTACCGGGATGCAGACTTTTCTGCGCCTTTTAACCGGGAGAAAGTGCAGTCCGCAATCCGGCAGATAAATCCATCACCGGCTTTATTTGTAACCCAACCCAAAGGCGGAACGAAAGCATTGGATCCGTTTCCATGCCGTACCATGGTAAAAGACGTTTTTTTAAGGCCTTATCTGGACACCTGTTTTTTCGGTCAATGGTTCTATGCGCTGATGGTAGGCAACTACGGACTTTTGCAGGCGGCGGAATACCTGGGACGAGACGACTGGAAGGACTATGTTCTGGCAAGTCTGCAGATTCCGGTACAGTATTATGAATACCAGAAACGGGACAAGGCATTCTTCGGAGAAAGCACCTTCCTGCAAAGAGCCATGGAGCTTGACAACCTGGATGCCATAGGCGCCATGGGAATGTGCCTGGCGGAAAGCTGCAAACGTACCGGACAGTCGGATACCCTAGCTCTCTTACGGATACTGGCCGAAGCGGCAGAAAAAAACATTCCCCGGTTTGCAGACGGAACCTACCATCGAGAAAGTACCATGTGGGCGGACGATACCTTTATGAGTATTCCCTTTTTAAGCAGAATGTGGGAGATTACCGGAGAGACAAAGTATCTTACGGAATGCGTAAGACAGCTGAAAGGCTTTACAGAAAGACTCTACATGGAAGACAAGAAACTGTTTTCCCATATTTACTTTTTAAAAGAACAGACCGCTAACCGGATCCCCTGGGGGAGAGGAAACGGATGGGTGTTCTTAAGCCTTTCCGACCTGCTGTATACCCTGTACCGGCATGAAATTTTAAGCAAAAAGGCGAAAAAATGGACTTTCTTAAAAAAACTTCTGCGTAACTTTGCCGCGGGACTGATGACCTGCCAGGATGAAGAAGGAATGCTGCACCAGATCTTGGATGATCCGACTTCTTACCAGGAGACCTCCTGTACCGGCATGTTTGTCATCGGTTTGTCTTACGGGGTTTTAAGCGGCATTCTGGAAGAAGAGTGCCTGGAGGCGGCGAAGAGAGCCATGAAGGCTTTGGAGAAAAAGTGTGTGGCTCCTGACGGAACCATAAAAGGAGTCTGCAGAGGATCCTGGTGCTCCATGGAACGGAAATACTATAAGGAACTGGGAACTGTGGACGATGACGATCACGGCACCGGAATCTTTTTGTGGGCGCAGGTTGCGTTGGCACAGGTGCTGGAAAAATATCAGTTGGAGGAAAACAGATGATTCATAAGCAATATTATGTTGAGCAGGATAAAGTGGAAAAGCTGATTGCGAGAAAAAACCAGAAAAGCAGATTTTATAACGGAATTTATGACAGGTATCTGTATCCTGTTCTTACCAGAGAATTTGCACCGGTTTTTTGGCGTTATGATTTGGCGGAAGAGACCAATCCCTATTTTATGGAACGCCTGGGGATTAATGCTGTCATGAATTCAGGGGCCATTTACCTGGACGGTAAATATTATCTGGTAGTAAGGGTGGAAGGCAATGACAGAAAATCCTTTTTTGCAGTGGCGGAAAGTAAAACAGGGGTGGACGGTTTCCACTTCTGGGATTATCCGATAGAATTGCCGGATGTCTGCCCGGAGGAGACCAATGTATATGATATGCGCCTTACCAGACATGAGGATGGGTGGATTTACGGCGTATTTTGCTCTGAAAGTAAGGATGAAACCGATCCGGATCTGTCAGCAGCGGTTGCCGCAGCCGGAATCGTTCGGACAAAAGACCTGAAGAAATGGGAACGTCTGGATAATATAAGAACATTGCAGTCTCCGCAACAGAGAAATGTTGTATTGCATCCGGAATTTGTAGATGGTAAGTATGCCTTTTATACCCGTCCTATGGATGGCTTTATTGAAACCGGAAGCGGGGGAGGGATCGGTTTCGGACTGTGTGAGGATATTGAACATGCGGTAATCGGGGAAGAAAAAATTATCAGCAGGAGAATCTATCATACTCTGACGGAGGCAAAAAACGGAGCCGGTGCACCGCCGCTGAAGGGCAGAAGATGCTGGATTCACATTGCTCACGGAGTGAGAAATACGGCAGCCGGACTTCGTTATGTATTATATTTGTTCGGAACGGATTTAAAGGATCCTTTCAAAGTGATTGCACAGCCTTCCGGGACGTTTCTGGTACCGCTTGGAAAAGAACGGGTCGGAGATGTTTCCAATGTAGTTTTTACGAATGGAGCAATAGCAAGAGAAAACGGAGATGTTTCTATTTATTATGCCTCTTCCGACACCAGAATGCATGTAGCAACCACGACAATTGATAAATTGGAGCATTATTTATTTGATACGCCACAGGATCCCAAACGTTCTCCCGATTGTGTAAGGCAGCGGTGTGAACTGATTGAAAAAAATTTGAAGTTGTTAAGAGCGGAGTAGGAGGCTATAGCAATCCGGATATATTTATCCGGGTTGTTTTTGGAAAACAGGTTGCATACAGCAAGGGAAGGTGCTAGAATCAAAATAAAGTGCTTATATGGCAGAAGAGGAATCGCCTGTGCGAATTTCTCCTTCGCCTCTTCGCAATAAAATCGCTCAGAAATACGGGACAGAATGGAGAATTAACATGGACTTTACAAGAATGAAGGAAATGATGGATCGGGAGGCAGGGAAGCTGTTTCCGGGATTGGACATGTGCATTTATCAGAAGGGAAAGGAAGTCTTTCGTTACCAGGCCGGATACGATGATATTGAAAAGAAGACACCGGTAAACCCGAAAGCGTTGTATTACCTTTTTTCCTGCAGCAAGCCGATTACCTGTACGGCTGCCATGCAATTGTATGAAAAAGGCTATTTTGTAATGGAAGAACCCGTTTCGAAATATCTTCCGGAATTTAAAGAAATGTGTTTGCTTCGTTTCAAACCCAACGGAGAAGCGGATGTTGTAAAAGCGCAGAATCCCATTACCATAAAGCAGCTTTTCACCATGACATCCGGTATCGATTACAATCTGGATACCTGGGCAATCCGGGAAATAAAGGAACGTACCGGCGGAAAGTGCCCTACGAAGGATATTGTGGAAGCGATTGCCTTAAATCCGCTTACCTTTGAACCGGGAACCCATTACCGGTACGGACTGAACCATGATGTGCTGGGACGGTTGATTGAAGTATTGACAGGCATGTCCTTCGGAGAATATCTACAGGAGAATATTTTCAAGCCATGCGGCATGAAACATACCGGTTTTCGTGTAACTCCGGAAATCAAGGCGCAGATGCCTGTGAAATATCTGCGCAATGCACAGACGGATGTCTTTGAAAAGGGTGAAAATATCTGTGAATACCGCATGGGTGAAGAGTCAGAGTACGAAAGCGGCGGTGCTGGACTGGTTTCCTGCGTGGATGATTACATTCTCTTTGCAGCTGCCATGGCCAATAAGGGAATGACTTTGGGCGGAGACAGAATCCTTTCCGAAAGGACTGTGGATGTCATGCGCACCAATGCGCTGACTCCTGTGCAGCTTGCGGATTACAGTAAGTACGCGGAAGGCTACGGCTATGGTTTCGGCGTCAGGACGTTTTTGGACAGCGGAATACAGGGACGGATGTCCAATCCGGGAGAATTCGGCTGGGACGGCGCTGCAGGCTGCTTTGTACTGATTGATCCCAAGGAAGAACTGGCGCTGTTTTGTGCACAGAATGTAAGAAATCCGTTCAATGCGCTGATTCAGGGAAAAATTACCAGTGTTTTATACAGTACCATCCACTGATACCAGACAGAATGATTTCTTCGGTATTTATGTGTATACAGAAGAGACGAACGCTTTAGAATTGCGGAAGCTGCCTTGCAGCGGAGCCATTCATAATATCGGAAAGATGACCGCTTTGACGGATGAAAATCTGTCAGGCGGTTTTTTAGTGTGCCTGGCCGCGTATGTCATGAGAAATGGAACGCTATGACATAAAAAGCGTATATTCTTATAAAATATGTCAAGATTCTGAGTTGGTTCGGCAATATAGGAATGATATACTTGTAAAAAGAAACACGCAGGCATTTCTGCAGGAGGGAGAAGATTTTTATCATGACAATTGTTTCTGTTGACCGACCGCCGTTTCCGCAGGTGATCGGAGGAGTCGGTTTTCATAATAATGATGCCATGCTGTATCATGTGATGGAAAGAGAGCATTTTAACCAGTATATTGCCAAGACATACCGCGAGATTTCTCCCGGATTTATGCGTTCCTTTGCCGGCTTTAGTGACTGGACGAAGGAAGCGATGGATGAGTTTGCCGAGTATTATGAGCAAATGCAGAAAGTAACAGATACACCTATGTACCTGACACCTGCTGCAGGCAAATATCATTTTACCCAGGAAGAAATAGACACTTATGCGGAAAATGTTGCAGTGCGGTTAAAATATCTTTACGCGGAAAAAGGGGTAAAGCATATCCGTTACTACTGCTTTTCCAACGAACTCAGTGAAGGAGATTATGGAATCCTGAATGGCAATCTTCCCAAGTTTAAGCAGTACCACGAAGCACTTTACCGTGCCTTTATGCGTCACAATCTGCCGATCGGTCTGCTTGCTACCGATGCCGCAGGATACGAAAACTGGGAGAGCATTGAGTGGGCAGTGAAAAACATAGGCCAGATTACGGAAGATTACTGCGTTCACTGCTATGAGCGGGAACATTCCATCTACGATGAATCGTTCTATGATTTCTTTTACCAGGCGTGTAAAAAAGTCAGTAACACGGCGCTGAGGAACTGCAAGAGAGCGATCCTGGGGGAAATCGGCATTCAGAATTGCGCCAATCAGACATCCATCGGTAATGGGGCGGTGATTGATACCTGCGGATATTTTAATGTGGAAAAGGAAAAAGAAGACTGCGCACTGATGCTGACAGAAATGTCTTTTGCCGCATTGAATGCCGGCATTTATGCTACAGCTTACTGGAGTTATGTGGATTATCCGGATCCGTACAGCTGTTTTTATTCCAATGCCGGAGGATATCCTCAGAAATGGGGGGAGCGGGAAGCGTTTTTTTCCATGACCTCAAAAGTAAAATTTAATAAGTGGGGGATGCTGCGCTGGGAAGAAAACGGTGATTATTCTGCCAAGCCGCATTACTGGGCTCTGGCGCCGCTTTCTAAATTGATTCGAAATCATGCAAGGGTGATGAAAGTTACAACAGACGATCCGCTGCTGCACTGCATCGCAGTTCGCAATCACGATGGTTCGGCTACACTCGGTATTGTGAACCGTCGGAAGGAAAGCGTGGAGATTCGCCTGAAAAGTGATTTATTCGGTAAGAACCTGAGGGTTTATGAATATGATCCGCGTAATGTGCCGGTAAATCCTTTTGCGGATATGCAGGATCCGACAGCCGTTGTGGCTCCCGATGGAGAGTATACGTTAAAGCCCTTTTCCATTACTTATTTTACAACGGATTATACAGAAAAAGAAAACAGCGGAGTCTGCCTGGAATGCCACGAAGACAACGGGATACTGACCTGGGAAGAATCAAAAGACAATAACCACTGCTACTATCGTGTATACGCTTCCGATGATGCCGGTTTTACGCCGTCCGTGGAGACGCAGATTGCTTCGACGGTTGCTTTAAGTCTGCCGCTTAAGGTTCATAAGAAGTATTATAAAGTACTGTCCGTTGACAGAAGCGGAAATATTTAAAAAAGAAAAGAATGTGAGGTATTCATTATGAGTTTTATGTTCCATCCTTATCCATATGCGGATCCGTATATGGTAAATACCATTGAGTTTCCGAAAGATGTAAAGAAAAACCTGACAAGCGGGCTGCAGGCAGTGGCCGCCGAAATCGCCGGTCAGATGAAGATTGTAAACACCATTGGGATTGATGCCTATCCGGGTGCGGAATATGAAATGCTGGTTAATGTGCTGCGGCAAAAACTGACTGACAGCGATGTGGAATTTGTGGATGCAGATACCGTATTGCTGCCGTCGGAGGTAATTACGGAAAAGATTACACCGTATCTGCCGATGGATCGCGAAGTGGATCCGGTTCTGCTCTACGGACGCCGCTATCGTGAAGGATATAAGGGATTGCAGGACGAAGAGAAAGTAGAGAAACTGTCTTGGAAAATACGCTCCGGTAAGAAACTGATCGTTTTCGGAAAAGGTGCACTTTCCGAGGCTTTGCAGGATGATTACGATGTACGTATCTGGATGGATGTTACTCCCCGTACTGCCGTTCTGAACTGCAAAAACGGCAGAAACCGTAACATTGGCCTGACAGAGGAATTACCGTATCCGTTAATGATGCGCCGCAATTATTATGTGGATTTTGAAACGGCCATGGAACAGCGCTGGAATATGATGCGAAAAGGAAATCTGGATTTTTATATCACAGCGGATCAGCCTGAAAAAATGAGCATGCTGCCGTTTGCCTCTCTTGTCGAATTGTTCCGTGAACTGAATCGCCGTCCGTTCCGCTGCCGTCCGGTATACCTGGAAGGTGTCTGGGGAGGACAGTATGTACATAGATTGCGTAAATTACCGTCTGCAATGCGAAATTGCGCATGGGTATTTGATATGATTCCGCTGGAAGTCTCCATTGTGGCAAAAGATGAGGATGTGGAATTCGAGGTGCCGTTCTTTACATTTGTTCAGGTGATGGGAGAGAAGCTTCTGGGTAAAAAGGCATTTGAAGAATTCGGAGGCTATTTCCCGGTTCGCTTTAACTACGATGATACCTTCCATTCCAGCGGAAATATGTCCATCCAGTGCCATCCCGGTGCGGATTATGTCATCCGCAATCACGGCGAATTCGGCCGTCAGGACGAAAGCTATTACGTTGTAGTAACCGGTCAGGATGCAGTAACGTATCTGGGCTTTGAAAACGCTGACAGCGGAGATGAATTTTTTGAAGAAGCAAAAAAGGTAGAAAAGTCCCATGAATTAATGGATTACAGGAAATATGTGCATGCGGTAAAGTCCATTCCGGGTACCCAGGTAATGATTCCCGCAGGTACGATTCATGCCAGCGGCCGCAATCAGGTGATTCTGGAAATCGGCAGCCTGACAGTGGGATCTTATACCTATAAGATGTATGATTATCAGCGTATTGACCCGCAGACCGGCTCTCCGCGCCCGATTCACTTAAAAATGGCGGAAGATGTCATCCATAAGGAGCGGGATGCCAAGTGGGTGGAAGCCAACCTGGTAAATCACGGCGGAGTGATCCGTTCCGGAGACGGCTGGTGCGAAAAGATTGTAGGGGAGCATGATCTGCTTTATTTCTCGCTGCGTAACCTTGTATTGGAACGGGAAATAGAAGACGATACCAAAGGTACTTTCCATGTACTGTCCCTTGTTGACGGAGAAAAGATTAAAATTGAGTCCCTGGATCATACCCGGCTGCATTTTGAAATGAAATATCTGGATATTGCGGTTGTTCCGGCGGATTTCGGGAAGTATCGTATTGTAAATGAAGGCGTAGGCACGGTAGTGGTTCATAAGACACTGTTAAAAGAGTAAAAAAATGAAAAATGTAGTTGCATTGGACATCGGCGGAACAGCCGTAAAATATTGTTGTGCGTGTTATACGGACAATGCAGACAGGATGTGCGAAAGCCGGGATGGTAAAAAGGTATATGGTCAGTGGACCATACGCGAAGATCTGCCGTCGGAAATCAGAGAATTTCTGAAGGGAAGACCCTTTGATTGTCTGGCGGTCAGTATTCCGGGTCCGTTTGATTTTTCCGAAGGAATCAGTCATATGCAGCATAAGCTGCCGTCTCTTTTGGGAGTGTCTTTACGGGAAGTAGCGCTTTCGGTAAATCCGGCCGCATCGGTGGAGTTTTTTCATGATGCGGCGGCGTTTGCATTAGGTGTTGTCAGCTGCTATGGTAAAAGTAATTTTGCCGCAGTCATGCTCGGCACAGGACTGGGATATGTTGTTGTAAAAAACAAAAAGCCGTTGGTAAAGCCTTGTGAAACCCCGCAAAATTCCCTCTGGTCGGAACCCTATCGGGAAGGAATTGCAGAAAATTATGTTTCCGGCAGCGCCATTAAAGAGGGATGCCGGGCAGCAGGATATCCGGTCAAAGAGGTAAAACAGGCAGCTGATATGGCACGAAACGGCTGTAAGGCAGTGGAGGAAGTTTTTTTTAAAGTCGGTCAGGATCTGGGCAGCCTTGTTGAAAAGCGCCGGTATACGGATGGATTTGATAGTCTCTTTATCGGCGGGCAGATTGTAAAGGCATTTGATCTGCTGAAGGCAGGGTTTGAAGAAAAAACCGATATTTCCTATGTTTGTGTGAACGAACCGGAAAAAATGGCATTGTACGGACTGCTTTCCGGTATCGGACGAAAAAAAGAAGATCTATTGGAGTTTGCTATGAAAAAAATTTTGATTATTACAGGGGATAGAGTGGATGATTCCGAGATTTTATATCCCTATTACCGTATGCAGGAGGAAGGATATCAGGTAGATGTAGCGTCTTTTGCATCTGGTGACATAGAAGCGAAACACGGTTATAAAATTCATGCGGCATATGGTGTAGAAGAGGTGCAGGTCTCAGACTATAGCGGTTTGATTCTGCCGGGAGGCCTTGCACCGGAGAAACTTCGTCAAAGCAAAGAAGTACTTGCTATTGTACGCGGTTTTTTTGACCGGGGGTTACCGATTGCCGCAATCTGTCATGGGCCGCAGATATTGATTTCCGCAAAAGTGCTGAATGGCGTGAAAGCCACCTGTTACCCGGGAATCAGAGAGGATCTGATCAATGCCGGTGCAGTCTATGAGGATAAAAGTGCAGTTACGGATCATAAGGTAGTGACCTCGCGCCGGCCGGAGGATCTGCCCCGGTTTATGAAAGCCTTTCTTTCGCTTCTTGCAGAAAAGTTGTAAATCAGGAAAGGAACAGCCTTACAAGGGCCGGAGGTGTAACGATAGATGAATGTACTTTTAATCGGTGATTCGATCAGAATGTTTTATGAAGAAGACGTACGGACAAGGCTTGGCGATACCTGCAGGGTCTATGCTCCGGAAGAAAACAGCCGTTTTTCTTCCTATGTACTGAACAGCCTGCGTTTCTGGCTGGCAAAATACCCTGCGCCCGATATCATTCATTTTAATGCAGGCCTATGGGATGCAGCCATTCTCTATCCGGAAGATGGCTGCTTTACCGGAGTGGATGCCTATGTGGAAACTATGAGAAAGATTCTCCGCGTTTTAAAAAGGACAGGGGCTGAAATTATCTTTGCAACCACAACGCCTGTCAGCGATGCCAAAAGAAATCTTACCGGTCCGACACCGCCTGCGCACAGGAACGAGGATATTATCCGCTATAATGCAGCGGTATTAGATGCTTTTCGGGGAGAAGATATTCACATCAATGATTTGTTTTCACTGATGTATGATAACAGAGAAAGGTATCTTCGCGATGATATGATACATCCCAATGAAGAAGGGGTTAAACTTCTGGGAAATGCCGTAGCAGGAGCCATTTTAAAGTGCAGGGTTTCCGGAACGCATTGTACGGAAGAAAGAGAAAAAAGGAATGTAGAATTATGCGAGAAAACCATACAGTAGTCAGAATTACAAAGCCGAGACAGAGATGGCTGTTCGGCGGGGTTGGGTTTCATAACAGTGAAGCAACAATGCTGCCTCTTATGTCGGAAGAATTCTTAAATGAAAAGGTGCTTAAGATTTTCCGTGAAATTTCTCCGACTTTTTCACGGGTTTTTGCAGGTTATGCAGACTGGACCAGGGAGGCAATGGACTCTTTTGCGGATTATTACGATAAAACTTTTCGAAAAGCAGATACGCTCCTGTATGTTGTTCCGGGCAGAATTCCTATGATTATGGGTGATTTTAACATGGAAGAATACTGTGAAAAAGTTGCTTCTAATCTGGATTACCTGATAAATGTCCGCAGATGCACCAAGATCCGCTATTACTGTCTTACCAATGAATTATCCTGCGGGTGTACGTATGCCTTTTTATCCGGCAACCTGGAGCTGTTTCAAAAACTTCACGAATGTTTATACAAATCGTTTAAACGGCATAATTTGTGTGTTGGGCTGCTTGCAACAGATTGCTCCGGATCGGAAAACTATCATCAGATTGACTGGGCAATTGAACATATGAATGAAATTACGGAAATGTACTGTGCCCATTTGTATATCCGGGAACGGGTTCCCGGCGATCTCGGTAATTACAAATATCTGTGTGATGCCTTTACAAGACCGCTTGCAAGTGTGAAAACAGTTGAAAAACGTTTTTTGCTTGGTGAATACGGATACATCTATCCTGAAAAAAATAAGTTTAACCTTCCCATGGGAGATGACAGTGCTTACTGTGTGGATGTTCCGGAAACGGAACCGGATTTTGCCATTGCGCTTCCGGAGGTTGCAATGGCTGCCATAAACAGCGGCTGCTTTGCGGCGGTTTCCTGGACCATGTTTGACTATCCGGATCCGTTTATCTGTGAAAACGGCGATACCGAAGCGGAAAAGGCGAGGTATGATGCCGCACGCTTTTCCGGGTTTGGCTTGTCTTATCGTTATAATAAGCATGGTCTTGTAAAGTGGTGCGATGATGAAAAGGATTACGGTACACGGGCGGCTCTGTATACAATGGGATATATGGCAAAGCTTTTCCGGAAAGGATCCAGAGTTTTAAAAAGTGATTGGGAAGACAGCCATATCCGTTGCTGCGCGGTGACAAATGCTGACGGTTCTGTTTCTATTGCCGTGATTAACTGGAAAGACGGGCAGACCGATGTTACGATAGAACTGGAACATACCTGTAACAAACCGCTGCGAAAATATGTTTTTGAGGTGGCAGATATTCCGTATAATGACTTCGGCGACCTGCAGGATTATTCCGAACTGGTTCCGGTAACAGACAATAAGTTCCGGACATTGCTGCCTCCACGATCCATTATCTTTTTAACGACAGATTACACAGACAGAATCCCGAGTCCGGTATCCGGCATACGAGTAGATAATGATAAATTGCGATGGAATGCATGCAAGGATCCGGAACATTGTTATTATCGCATCTATGCAGACGGAAAACAAATCACATCTACGGTTGCTGAGCATATCCGTATTCAAAACCCCAAGTCGGAATATCAGGTATTGTCTGTCGATCAATGGGGAAATACACGAATGTCATCAATTTCCGCGCACATCAGCAGAAATCCGGCAATTCCGTGAAAATCATTGATCACACGTTGGCGATAGTAGTAGTATTCTTCATTTTCACCGACGCAGGTTCCTGCACAAATATCCAGGATACGGAAAGTATCATCCGTTATAAGGGTTGAGTTTTCAATCACATCTTTATAACCACGCATGATATTTTCCGTATAGGATTCATCGAGAATTCCATTTTTCACGGCTTTCGCCATGGCGTATAGAATCAGAAACGTTCCGGAATTATCAATCCAGTTTCTTTTATCTTCTCCTTTATCTACCAGCTGGAACCATCTTCCGCTTTCTGCCTGGTATGTAACAACATGCTTAAAAAGTTCTTTTATGATTTCGCGGACTTCCGGTGTATCTTTATGATCCTTGGGTGCGGCTTCGTACATTTGTGTAATAGCTGCAGCATACCAGCCGATGGCTCTGCCCCATACAAAACCGGAAAGTCCGGTTTCTTTATCTGCCCATCCGGCTTCTTTACTTTCGTCCCAGGCATGCCTTAACAGGCCGGTGGCCTCGTCACGCATAGTTTCCCACATAAGAATCGGTTGTTTCATTGCAATGTCCAAAAGTTCCGGATCTTTGCGCAATACGGCATATTTCACACTTTCCGGCCCTGCCATATATAAGCCGTCTACATAGACTTGACCATCATGTCTGCCGTCAAGAGAATGGTAAAAGCAACCATTGGTTGTTCTTTTAAAGCGCTTCATATCCTGAAAAAGATAATCCAGGCCGTTAAGATATTTTTTGTCCTTTGTTTCTTCATAACAATCAAAAAACAAATCACCGGGCTGCCTGAAATCAAGACTATCCTTAGACAGCCAGCCGTGCTCCTCATGATTCGGAATCCCGTTCTCATCTGTTACGGAAGCGATCCAGTCAGTTATATATTGGTTGTATTCCACTTTCCCGTCTCTTTTGAATACTTCCTGAATGCCTCTTAAAAAGATCCCTTGCGGATAAGTAAAACCACCAGCCTCGGCAATCGACAGAAAAGATAATTCCGGTGAAGGCACTTTTTTCATATACCGGTCTATAAACATTTCCGCATATTGTAAGGGTGTGTAATTTTGGATATCATAGTTCCTATTATTGCAGCTCATATAAATTCCTCCCTGTAAGCATTATGATTCATTGTTCCTTAGACATGTTTATTATAGCTTGCTTTTGATTCCACTGTACAGATTCACTTTTCTACTTTTGCCTTACAAAAAGACCGGTCGCTATGATTTATGTTGGAGATCCGGAATTTTGCTGAATTTGCTCGGATTCTCGCCGGTAAATTTTACAAAGGCTCTCCGGAAGGTCTGTACATTGGCATAGCCTACCATTTCTGCAATTTTTTCGAACGAATACTCTTTCGACTGCATGAGTTTTTTCGCCTGACAAATCCGGTATTGATTAATGTAATCCAAAAGGCCGATCCCGGTATCTTCCTTGAATAACCTGGAGATATATTTGGAATTGCGTTCCAGATGATCTGCAATGGAACTGACACTGAGATTTTGGCTGGTGTAATTTTCTGTAATGAAATTGCGGATATTGATGATGATTTCCCTTACCTCCGTTTGTTGTATTCTGGAGATTTCATCGCAGATAAATGTGACAAATTCCTGAAAAGACCGGGAAAGGTCATCTAAAGTCTCACTTTGCATAATCGATCCGACATAGTTTAATGCATTGACCTGTTGGATGGAATCCGTGGTATATGTGTTATACAGCTCAATAATATTGCTGAAGGCACCGAATATGATGGCTTTTGCCGCAGAGAAGGACAGCTTGCCGAGGGAAGCAAACAATTGTCCGCAAATCCGGTGCGCGTTGGAAAAATCGCCGGATTTGATGGCATCGTACAGTTGAGAATTTATGGATTCCAGAATGATGTCATAAGACTGGCGGGAAGAATCCGAAAAAGTATTCACTACACTGTTCCCGCCGACCAGGCTCTGCAATTCAAAACTTTCCATTATTTTCTTATATAAAAATTTACAGTGCATTAGGCCGGAAGCGGTTTCACTTATGGAGGCAACAATGGTATCGGTAAATTTATCGTTAATTAAGCTGCAGATGCAGTTTGTTTTTTCATAAGCATTTTCATACCAGTCCTTTGCGGTAAGGGACTCCGAGGCAAATAAGTAATAAATAAACCGGCCGTCTTCAATGTGGTAAAACGTGTCATTCGGAAACAAATCACAAAAAACATTGTTGACGATAAAGAAAATGAGTTCATCATACTCAATGTCCTGCTGGTTCGATGGCGATATCATAAAACCGATTAAAGCACAAGGGCAGTTCGTGCTTATTTTGCGGTCGCACATAAACTGCGTAAGCTCCGGTTCGTTGATACGTCCTTTGAGGAGGGAAAGAAGGCGGTTATTCATAAGCGCCTGGTGCTGATATTGAACTGTCCTCCTGCTTTTGGAAAAATCTTCCTGCAATTTTTTATAGCCGGTGAGGATATTGGAAAACTCATTACCGCTGGTGTTTTTTAAATCAAATGCGGTCAGCAGATCCGTTACGGGACGGTAATTGCTGTGTATCATGTAAATCATAAGCAGTATGCTTAAGAGCAGGGTAAGGCCAATGTTAATTACAAAATTGCACCGTATATCCTGCAGGTGATTATGAAAGGTATCTGTGCGGATTAACAAGTAACACGCAAAGTTGCTTCCGGGTGCGTCTTCCGAACCGATCAGCACATAATCTTTGGAAGAAGCCATAAGTCTGCTGCTGTCAGAAGACAACATATCATTTGCGGAACGGATGCCGGTATCGTCGAGACAATACAATTGATTGTCTGTGGCTTGAAGGATCAGAGAAATACCATCCTGCAAATTGCCGGTTGAAGGAAATAAAGTATCGAAAGGACAGGAAATGAAAATGGTTGCGAGTTCTCTTTGCCCGCGGTGTAAGGTATTGGCATAAATCAGGCAGGGACTTGCGGTAACGCTTAAGTTCGTGCTGATTAACAAATCCTCCGAATAGCTGTCAGACATAAATTCCCGCCAGCTTTCAAATTCCGGAAGCAGGGAGGAAAGATCCTGCAGGTATTGATAATAAAGAAGTCTTCTGCAGCTGTTGGAAGAAGAAGGGATGAAATCAACCTGGGATAAATAGATGGTACAATCCAGATCACCTGCAGCATATTTGTGCTGGGAAAGTGCGGTTTGTAAGTAATAACTTGTGTTGTAAAAATAATTGTCTTTTTCCTGATATTTAATAATGGAGTAAAAAGATTCCAGATTGGTAATGTAATGGTAAAAATTCTGCATGGCAGATATTTTATTATTCAGAATCGTGTTGTAATTTGCAAGTTCAAGCCGATAGGCGGAAGTATATTCCTTTTTCAGGGAAGTCAGACTGGTAACATAGTTGATAAAAATAGTTAACATCGGAATGAACAGGAGGCAGAGATAAGAGAGTGTCCATCTCCACAATATGCTTTTATTTTTAAGATGACTCATATCTGATCGCTCCTTTTGTCTCTGATAGCCTTTATGAGGACAATCCCGGCTGTACGTTGTAACAGTGAAATGCTTACTTCTTATAGATTATAACACAGAGAGAAAGGACATGAAAAGATGCAAAAAGTCACCGGATGGAATGAAAATGTCAGATAGACGGATCGCTTTTGCTTCAGTTTCCATTTTGAACGGAAGAAGTGGAAAAGTGAATCTGTACAGGCGGATAAATGCCCTGTTATAATAAATGCAAGTCTTCGGACACTTGTACACAATGTATACAGAATTCCGGAAATGTGGCAAGCAGTAAGATGAGACGAAAAGCTACTTATAAATCAAATGAATCAAATCTGATGAGTGATCAGGAAAGGCGAAAATCTTATGAAAAAGAATTTTTGGAAAAAAGGTATCAACATCTTTCTGGCAGGGATCCTTGCGGTCGGAATGTTGAGCGGCTGCGGCAATAAGGAAACCAATTCTTCGGAATCTACTCCCGAAAAAGCGGAAAGCACCTCGGAAAAGCCGTCAGCGGAAGTTGCCTCGGAAAGTACGCAGACCACACAGGAAGAGGGAATTACTTATCCTCTGGATACCGATGTTACTTTAAAAATAGCAACTTTTTCTCATGCTGCCGTAGATGCGAATTTTGAAGGGAAACAGGCAACTCCTTTTATAGAAGAACTGCAGAAGCGCACCGGTGTAAAAGTGGAACTGGTGGAATTATCCAATGATGCTTATAAGCTGCTTTTGACCGGAGGAGACATCGGTGATTATGATATCCTTTGGAATAATTATAATCTTCTTCCCGGTAGCCCGGAGGTATGTATTGAAGATGGGCTGATTCTTCCGCTGAATGATTATATGGATGAATGCATGCCGGATTATAAAGCGGCTCTGGATAGTAAACTTGCCTATAAAAAGGGCGCAACTACACCGGAGGGATACGTTTTCGGTGCAGGAATGTTGAAAGAAAGCAAATATCTGCAGATTTCCACCGGCGTGATGGTCAGATGGGACTGGTTGGAAGATTTAAATATGGAGATTCCGGAAACCGCGGATGAGTTTTACGATATGCTGGTTGCTTTCCGTGATCAGAAAGGTGCCGAAGTACCTCTTTCCATATCTTTAAGTCAGCTGACCAATCAGTTGCTGCAAGGTGAGATTGAAGGAGCTTTCGGAATTGCGTCCGCCGAATATTATGTAGAGGACGGTAAAGTACATTACGGTATAGCAGAGCCGGGAATGAAGGATGTTTATGCTTACCTGCATAAATTATACGAAGAGGGACTGTTGGATCCTGAATATGCAACTTTGGATAAGGCAACTGCTAAAGCAAACCTTCTGACCGGACGTTCCGGAGCAACTACCGGTGCAGTCGGAGGCGGAATCGGATCTTACATGAATGAAATGCAGGATGATCCGAAATTTAACCTCACCGGTGTTCCCAGTCTTGTTGCGAAAAAAGGTGATACACCGAAAATGGCGCTTGCAAGTACGGCTGTAAGTAATGTCTTTGCCTGTGTTCTGAAAAGTTGTAAGAACCCGGAAATCGCAGCCAAGTTCTTAAATTACGGCTATACCGAAGAAGGTATTAATTTCTGGAACTTCGGTATCGAAGGTGTCAGCTACAATATGGTGGACGGATATCCTACTTATACCGATCTGATTATGAAGAACCCGGATGGCTGGAGTGTTCAGCAGGCCATGGCTGCTTATAGTTTCGGCTACAGCGGAGCCATCAGCATTCAGCAGGATGAATATATGGAACAGTATTCTGCACTGCCCGGACAGAAGAAAGCCTTGGAAATGTGGACCAAAGCCGACATCGATACATATCAGCTGCCGCCGGTTACCATTTCAACGGAAGATAACGACGAATATAGCAGAATTAACTCGGAAGTCTGGACTTATTATGAGCAGATGCTGGTTGCTTATATCAACGGCACAAAATCTCTGGATGATTTTGAAAGTGAATATTTAGGTACCTTAAAGAACCTGAATGTTGACAGAATGATTGAAATTATGCAGAAGGCATATGACGAGTATATGGCAAAATAGAGGAAAGTGCAAACAGGGGAGGGAGAGAAATACTCCCTCCTCTCTTACAAAGAAAAGTACGGAAGTAATTTCCGAATTCCGACCGGTATGTGTGTTAGGAGTGTAAATATGAAGAGTGGAAAGACTGGCTGGAAAAAACGTTTCAGCAGAGATATAAAAAAATACTGGAAGGCATATTTACTGGTTCTTCCGGTGGTAATTTACTTTATTTTATTTAAATTCAAACCATTGTATGGTATTTTGATTGCCTTTAAAGATTATCGCCCGACACGGGGAATCTGGGAAAGCTCCTGGACAGATCATTACGGCTTTAAATATTTTCTGGATTTTCTGAATACTTATTATTTCTGGCGGCTGCTGGGAAATACTTTGAGAATCAGCCTGTCGTGCCTGCTCTTCGGATGGCCGGCACCGATCATTCTGGCTCTTTTCTTAAATGAATTAAAGAGTGAAAAATTTAAACGAATTACGCAGACCGTTTCCTATCTGCCACATTTTATATCAACGGTAATTATCTGCGGTATGATCAACCTTTTTGTATCCAAAAACGGATTTATTACCCAGTTTCTGAATCTGTTCGGCTATCCGGAACAATCCTTGCTTTCCGATCCGAATCTGTTTGTACCGATTTATGTCATTTCCAATATCTGGGCAGGCTGCGGCTGGGGAACTATTATTTATCTGGCTGCATTGTCGGGAATCGACGGTGAATTGTATGACGCTGCCAGAATTGACGGCGCCAATCGTTGGAAGCAGACTTTGCATGTTACCCTTCCCGGAATATCCGGTACGATGATTATTATGTTACTCTTAAGAATGGGGTCCATTATGACCCTCGGTCATGAAAAGATAATGCTTTTGTATAATCCCGGAACGTATAAAACTGCAGATGTGATTTCCACCTATGTATACCGGAGCGGCATTTTAAATAATCAGTACAGCTACAGCACGGCAATCGGTATTTTCAACAATGTCATTAATTTTATTGTAGTTATGATTTTTAATAAAATCAGTAAAAAGGTGACGGATATAGGTATCTGGTAAGGAGGAGAAAATGAAAAAGAAGATAACAGGGGAAAAAATATTCGATGTTTTCAACGTTATATTTATGTTGATGGTAATCGTGGCAACAGCATACCCGTTTCTCTATGTTGTGATGGCATCCTTCAGTGATCCGTCCGCACTGGCAAAGTATCAGGGCCTTTTGATCGTACCGTTAAAGCCGATCACGCTGGAGGCATACGCCATGACATTTAAACTGCCTCAGCTGTTAAAAGGATTCCTGAATACCTTTTTTGTAGTCGGAGTCGGTGTGGCGGTAAATATGGTTATGACAACATTGGGCGCCTACTTCTTGAGCATGGACGGCCCTATATGGAAAGATGTCATAGCTTTTATGGTGGTTTTTACCATGTATTTTTCCGGCGGAATGATCCCTTCCTATCTGAACGTAAGGGATCTTGGGTTGATGGACAGCAGGTGGGCATTGATCCTGCCGGGAGCGATTAATGTAACGAATATGATCATTTTAAGAACTGCATTTCAATCGGTTCCGAAGAGTCTGAAGGAAGCGGCGGAAATAGACGGAGCCTCTGTGATCCAGATCCTGTTTAAAGTCATGCTGCCTCTGGCAAAATCCACATTGGCCGTTTTGATTCTGTATTATGGAGTAGAGTATTGGAATTCCTGGTTTGAAGCGTCTATCTATCTGATCGACAAAAATAAATATCCGATACAGTTAATTGTACAGAATCTGTTAAGTTCCCTGACTTCCATGGAAGATCTGGGAGATCTGACACAGTATATTGAATTAGTCCGGTATGCATTGATGGTTGTAACAACGCTTCCCATTTTGATCTTATATCCTTTCTTGCAGAAATATTTTGAGAAGGGCGTTATGATCGGTGCCTTGAAGGGATAAGTGTGTACAGGGAAAAGGAGTATTCCGATATGCAATACAAAGGTAAAAATATATACGAAGAAAATCCGTCCGCTGCCGATTTTTACAGACAAAAATATGTGGATTCCATCGGAAGATATCTTTCCGAATTGGAAGCGGAGGCTTACGGAAACCGGGAGAAATTCATGCTTGCCCGTAATTTTCCGAAGACAATAGAGTTCTATCGGGAAAATTACATAAAAATGCTGGGTACGCCGCTTACGGATTACAAAAAAAGTGTCCCTGATGTAAAAAGGGAATCTGTTACAAGTGATGACGTCTGCAAAATATACCGGCTGAGCATTGAGACGATGGAACAGTTTTACTTCTACGGTATGCTTATGATCCCTCACGGTATTGAAAGGGCACCGCTTGTCATTGCCCAGCACGGCGGATATGGGACTCCGGAATTATGCAGCGATATGCATGGTAAAAATAATTATAACCATATGGTTCAGAGACTGCTGGAAAGAGGGGTGATTGTATTTGCGCCTCAGTTGCTGCTGTGGAATACGGGAGAAGCTCTTGAAACCGCACCGTCCTATTCCGTAAGTTATAACCGGGAGGAAACAGACAATAAGCTGAAGCATTACGGATCCAGTATAACGGCACTTGAAATTTATAATATAAAGCGTTCCATAGATTATCTGGAAACGCTTGACTGCGTAAAAGCAGATAAAATCGGCATGATGGGATTGTCGTACGGAGGATTTTTCACCCTTTATACCATGGCAGCCGATACAAGAATTGTATCCGGTTATTCCTGCGGTTGTTTTAATGACAGGACAAAATTTGACACGGTGGACTGGACATGGAAGAATTCCGGTAATACCTACCATGATGCGGAAGTCGCCGGTTTGTGCGCACCGAGAAGACTATATCTGGAAGTGGGGAAGTCCGATGAGGTATTTGACTATCAATATGCCGTGAAGGAAGCAGCACGGGTAACCAAATATTTTAATGCGTTTCATGCACAAGAGAAGGTACGTTTTCATGTCTGGGACGGAGGACACAAAGTAAATTCCGATAACGAAGGGCTTCATTTCTTTTTGGAAGATTTCTTTTGAAAAAACGGAATCATAAAGAACAGAAAAAAAGAGAGAAAACACAGATGAACTTTTTATGGCTTTTTTTGAGTTTATCCCTGGAAACGGGGAAAAATATTTTCTCAAATAATTTCGGAAAAAAATATTTAAAAAGCAACACGGATGTCTACCAATTTAATATGCTGCTTTATATCGCTTCCTTTATTACACTTACCTTGACAGGACATTTCAGGGCTTCCTTGTTTACGATCATGACATCCTTTCTATTTGCTATTGTAACAGCAGCATCCCAGCTGTTCTTTTTAAAAGCATTAAAGTACGGACCGATGTCGTTTACTACCTTTATACAGTGCAGCAGTCTGGTTATTCCTGTATTGTACGGCATTCTGATATTGAAGGAGAAAATGACGGCTTTACAGGGGATTGCATTACCTTTGCTACTGATTGCCATGGCATTGGTCTTGGGAATCAAAAAGGAGAAGGTTCACTCTAAATGGCTCTCATTTTCTTTACTTGCAATGCTGTTTACCGGTTTGATCGGAGTGATGCAGACCGTACACCAGACATCGGATTATCGGGAGGAATTGCTTGCTTTTTTGACGTGGGCTTTTTTATTTGCCGGTGTATTCAATGTAATACTTTGGAGTTGTGAAAGCAAAAACGGATGTACAGGTCTTTCCGTGAAAAGTTGTGCGGCAATTCAGGCAGGACTTTCCGGAGTATTTATGGGAATTGTGAATATTATTAATCTATATCTTGCGGGAGTTATGCCGAAAGTATTGTTTTATCCGGTTTCAAACGGAGGATTGATTTTTATGACTTCTCTTTGCGGAGTGATTCTTTTTAAGGAAAAGCTAAGTATCAAACAATGGATCGGCATGCTGCTGGGAATAGCTGCGATGTGTTGCCTTGGCATATAACAAAAACAGGGTGGTAACCAAGCGGTATACCATGACCGATGTCATTGGCATGGAAAAGGCAGCAGAAGACCAAAAGGAAGACCAAAAGGAAGAACAACAGCAGAAGGAAAGGCGGATGAAGGGTAAAAATATGAGCAGATTTTCCGGAGAACGTTTCAAAGGTGTAATTGATGTTACGAAGCCACCCTATAATGCAGATAATACCGGAAAGATTGATTGTACAAAAATACTTCAACAAATTCTTGACGATATTCTGGCGGAGAATATCAGAGGAATGAAAGAAACATACGATAAGCTGATGGCAATGCCGGATCCCAATGCAAAAATCAGTTTTGAAATCTGCAAAAACGACGGTATCCCGGATGTTATTTTTCCGGAAAGGCTGCCCTATGGGAAAATCATTTATTTTTCAAATGGTACTTATCTGGTAAGCGACACCGTTTCCTATTCTCATGAGAATTTATGTAATATTGTATTGGGGCTTCCGGGCTATGAGTTAAGCCGGCAGATTTATTTCAAAGGGGAAAGTCGGGACGGAGTTACCATAAAGTTGAAGGACTATTGCCCGGGGTTCGAATACGGTGCCGATAAACCGGTTGTCAGCTTTATGCGTGGGGAGATGTCTAACGTTGCAATGACGAATACCTTTGAAGATATTACGATAGATATCGGTGAGGGTAACAGCGGCGCATCCGGGATGGTCTTTTTCGCGAATAATACGGGAAGTATTAAAAATGTCCGGATTATCTCGTCCGATCCGGAATACAGAGGGTATGCAGGTCTGGAAATCCGACATGAAATCATATCCGGCTGTTATGTCCGGAATTTGGAAGTGATCGGCTTTCGATACGGAATTCGAATAATTCCTGCGAGACATTATGTTACGTTAGAGCATATTAAACTAAAACATCAGAAAAAGGCCGGGATCTTTATCAATAATACAATGGTAATGATAAAAGAGATCTGCAGTATAAACTTGGTACCGGCCGTAAGAATCGATGGGAATCTGGCTCATGTTATTGTTACGGACGGAGAACTTCTGGGAGGGCATCCGCTGGACTGTGGAATTGTATACAGTCTTGGCAGCTGTTATGTCCGGAATGTCCGCTCCGAAGGGTACAAAAGCCCGGTCGGCTTCCGGGAATTTCCGCGTGTGGATGGAAACTATGTTTCTGAGTTTTCCAATGAAGATACGTATTCCTTATTTGACGGGAAAGGCCGGACTCTTAATCTGCAGGCAGAAGAGGTTCCGGATATCCCATGGACTTGTGAAGAGACGCAAAAAGCATTTTCAGATGAGTATGGAGCCGTCGGAGACGGAATTTGTGACGATACAAAGGCCATCCAAGAGCTCATGAACAGCGGGAAAAAAGAGATCTTTTTTCATCCGGGAGAATATTTGATTAACGATACTATTGTCATACCTTCTTCCGTTGAGAGAGTCAATTTTATGTATTGCAGTCTTGCTGCCGGAGAAAAACTCAAAACCGATGTCAGGAGTGTTTTTTGCGTGACCGGCGAAAGTAAGATCCCTCTTGTGATAGAAGATGTGTTTGCATGGGAAAAATTTTACGGCAGATTTCATTTTATAGAACATGCAGGTACAAGGACGTTGATTCTGAGTGATTTACATATACAAACGGCAGCACTTTATTTTAATTCGAAAGAGGGAGGAAAAGTATTTATCGAGAACTGTGCCTGCACAGTGGGGGATGATGCCTATCGTGAAATCTGTCCGTTTGCATTCATCGGACAGACAGTTTATGCCCGTAACATCAATCCGGAAAGAGCAGAATGCGAAATTTTAAACGATCATGGTTCACTTTGGATGATGGGATTTAAGACAGAGGGCTATGGGACAACGGTTCGTACGATCAACGGCGGTATTACAGAGATTTTAGGTGGCGTTGCAAGTATGGGTGAAAATAAAGAGCTGCCTGTTATTGTAAATGAAAATTCCGATGTATCGGCTATTCTGTCTACAAACGGGTACTGGCCGGAGCATATCTTCCGGTATGCCGTAAAAGAAGTCAGGGGAGAACAGACCCGTTTTATCGGGTATAAGGAGCTTCCCATGAGATTGCTGAATTGCTTTAAGCTGCCGCTGTATTCCGGTTACGGAAAAAGGGATTGAGAAGAAGTAAAAAGTGTAGTTGAGAATAATAGAAAGAAGATTTTCGTTTGAAAACCAGTTAAAAGTTTACGGGAGGAAAGCAGTGATGTATGGATTTAAATTAGCAGATTACGTGCCGGTTCCGGAACCGGCTCATACAGACCGGATCGTGGCATGTCATTATTACCCGGGCTGGCAGAAGGATGGCTTTGTAGCACATAAGGGTTTTTATGATCTTCGGGAGTATCCGGAACGCACTCCTATCATGGGGTATTATCAGGAATCCGACTCTGAAGCTACGGACTGGCAAATTAAATGGGCGGCGGAACATGGGATCAATTGCTTTATTTACTGTTGGTATCGATTTAAAGAAAATGTCGGAAAGCCGGTAACAAGGGAAGGAATCCGGCTTGCGGATGCCGTTCATGATGGATTATTTCATGCAAAGTTTCGAGATTTTATGAAATTTTCCATCATGTGGGAATGTGACACTGCCTGGGGAAAAGCAGCGGATGAACAGGATCTGCTTGATCACATTCTGCCATACTGGGCGGAAAATTATTTTTCCGGGAATTATCTGACCGTAGGAAATAAGCCGTACGTATTTGTATACGCGCCGGAAAAGCTGATAGAAGCGTTTGGATCAGTCGATGCATGCGCACAGGCACTTGGTAAGGCAAATGAGCGTATAAAAGATTATGGTTATGATGGCATTGTATTTTTTGCGGATAACAATTCCATGGACGAAACTTCGCAGGAAATTCTGATGCAGGCCGGATTTACATGTTCGTTCCAGTATTGCTGGGATATTATTATAGACAAAGATCCTGACCGACCGGACAAGGAATTTGTTGTGGTTCCGGATGATATCATGAAAGAATATATTACAAACAATTATAATCTGCCGGAAGAGTATGCTGTAGATACCCTGCTTAAAATGATGCGACATCGACAGCAATATTATTCGAATACCAGCGTCATTACGGTATCTTCCATGCGGGATTCCACACCCTGGTTCCATCTTCCCCAAATATGTCCCAATGGGCCGATGGGACCGGTTGCAAAATATACGCTTTCGCCTGCATCTTGGAAGAAATTATTGGAAGGTGCCAAAAGAATAATGGATGCTTACCCGGAAAACAGTCTGGGGAGGAGCATGATTCTGATCGACAATTGGAATGAATATTCCGAAGGACACTATATTGCACCGACATTAGGAGCCGGTTTTCAATATCTGCAGGCATTGCGTGAAGTCTTTACAAGCTGTGATAATCTGCCGGATTACCGTACTCCGCAGCTTCTCGGACTGGGACCATATGATGGGGCATGGAAGAAAGGAAGCAAGGATTAACTTAACTTACAAACTTATTATACGAGGAGATTGAGTCTGCCCTTAGAAACCTGTTATTAATATATTTGCAATATAGTAACAGTTTATAAGTTTATCCCGGGTAGTCTCCCGGCATTCTTGACATCGTAATATCGGCATTGTACAATAAAAAAGTTCACACGGCTATTTGTGCCGCAGGCGTCACAAAGTAGCCCTGGTCAAATCCCTTCGATGCTAAAGCGTCTGCGGAATGGAGATTAAGATGAAGTTTACGATTTTGGAATGCCGGAGATTTCAGTCTCCGGGTAAGAAAGTATCGCAAAAACGTTTGGTTTGTAACTATGAATTTGATTATTATCTGGCGGACGGTAAGACAACCATATTAGACGGACGAAAGAGTGAAGTGGGAGCCCATTGCCTCTGTTTTCGAAAACCCGGACAGACGGTGGTAAGCTACGGGGGATACAATTGTTATCTTTTGACAGTGGATTTCTCCGGCAGACCGCCGATTAAAAATTATACCCGAAATACAGCTACGGTTGTAGAAGAACGATCACCGGATTCATTGCTGGAAGAGATTCCCGATGTGGTGGAAATTCACCATAGTGAAGAAATGCACTATTTGTTTTCCCTGCTGGAACGACAGGTGGATTATACATCGGAGTTGTCTCATATGATTTTTGAGGAAATTCTGCTGCTGGTGAATGCAGATGTGAAATATAATCTTCTGAAACAGTCTCAATCGCAAAATGAGGCAATAGACGCTCTGATTTACTACATCCATAAGCACTATAAAGAAAAGATTACTCTGGATGATATGTCCGTATTAGTACACTTGAATAAAAATTATATTGTACGTTTTTTTAAGCGGATCTGTGGGATTACACCGATGGAATATGTCACGCAGTACCGTCTGAACAAAGCGCAGATTCTCCTGACCGATACCGACCTGACGGTCGGGCAGATCGCAGAAGAATGCGGCTATCCAAGTCCCGCTTTTTTCTCTGCACAGTTCAAAAAAAGATTCTCCGTAACGCCGAACGCTTACCGGAAGGATTTTGAGTAGGAAATCGGGTCTAAAAAGTTATCTGCTCCATGTCTTTTTGTATTCGCTCGGAGAAACGCATGTTTTCTCCTTAAAGCATTTCGAAAAATAATAGATATTGCTGAAACCGCACGCCGCGGCAACATCCGATACCGACAGACCGCCGTATTCCAACAGAGATTTTGCCATATTTATCCTTTCGTTAATGACGGACTGCATCGGCGTGATGCCATAGATATCCTGATACAGATGCGAAAATCTGCCTGCCGAGTATCCGCACAGCCTGGCAAGCGATTCCACGGTGTGCGCTTTTTCAGGATTTTTTATGATTGCGTATCTCGCCTTTGCCAGACGCTCTTTGTAGGCCGGCATACCGTTGTTCGACACCCGGTGCAGATCTATCAGCATCTGCGTGACAATGGATGGTATCATGTCGCTGTAGCCGCTTTTTTTCATGATCATCTCGTCGTTAAGATTCTCCATGTATGCGCGTAAAAAATACTTTTTTCCCGTGCGGACGGCTGTGTTGAGCGGCACGGGATATTTTTTTATCATTTCACCGATTTCGTCACCGTCGATATAAATCCAGTCATTCACGAATCCGCCGCCGTCATTTGAAAAGTCGCCGTGATACACTACCTCTCCCGGGGTGTTTATCACGACATCGCCAACACTACCGTCGAGAATCACGCCGTTTTTTTCATATCGGTACGGCGTGGCAAAACAACTCACGGTGTAGTGAGTAAAGGTATTCCGTGTGCAAAATTCACCGGGACTGTGGCTTGTGGCTATGCCCATATTCAAGAGTTTCATATCTTCTCCTACTTTAGTACACCGTCCTGCAAATAACCATACAAGTTATCGGTCTGGTTATTTCTTGTACGTTGTACTAGCAAGAATGTATAAATTTTCATCCGTATTATTCATGGATATATAGATTGTATCACGTTAAAATATAAATGTCAAAAAACGGAGGTACACACTATGGAAAAAATAAGCCTTAACGGCGAATGGAAAATGGTCGGCAACGGATATGACTGCACGGGAAATATCCCGGGTTCCGTCTATTCATTTTTGCTCGACAACAAGCTTAAGGGTGATCCGTATTACCGGGAAAATGAATGGGATTATCTGGAGTTGATGAATCATGATTATGTTTTTTCAAGAAAGTTTGATTTTGAAAGAAAATCCGATGACCGTAAAATTTTGCTGCGCTGCGAGGGATTGGACACTTTGGCGGAGATTAGACTTAACGGAAATTTCGTTGCATCCACCAAGAATATGCATAGGACATATGAGTTTGAGGTAAGTAAGGATTTGAAGGACGGAGAGAATGAGATTGAAATCACCTTTCGTTCGCCCAACAAATATGTTGCCGGGAAGTACGCCGATGAGGAACTTATGGGCTCAACCGATGCGTTAAAGGGATTTATGCATTTACGTAAGGCACACTGTATGTTTGGCTGGGACTGGGGTGCAAGGCTGCCGGATGCGGGAATATGGCGCGATATATCGCTTATCCGCGAAAATTCCGCACGCCTTACCGATGTGCGCATCACCCAGCGGCACAATGGGGGGAAAGTTTTCGTCACGGTGAAAGCAGAGACTAACGGCAGTGCCGATGTCAAGATAAAAATTACTTCTCCGACCGGCGAAGAGATATCGGCAGTAAACGGTGCAGAAACCGAGATAAAAAATCCGCTCCTTTGGTGGCCCAACGGTCTCGGCGGACAGAATCTGTATGAGGTAAGCATCGATGTAACGGAAGACGGCAAAGTTGTTGACACTGCTGCAAAGAAGATCGGTCTGCGCACAATGCGCCTTGTGCGGAAAAAGGACAAATACGGACAGAGCTTTTGCCATGAGGTTAACGGCGTGAAGTTTTTTGCCATGGGCGCGGATTATATTCCCGAAGACAACATTTTGTCGCGCATCACGAAGGAGCGCACCGACAAGCTGATAAATCAATGCAAGTCGTGCAATTTCAATGCGATCAGAGTGTGGGGCGGCGGATATTATCCGGATGATTTTTTCTACGACAGCTGCGACAGAGCAGGCCTGGTGGTATTCCAGGACATGATGTTTGCCTGTTCCTCCGTGTCGTCGGAGGAAGCGATGCATGAGGAAATACGGCTTGAGTGCATCGACAACCTGAAAAGGATACGTCACCATGCGTGCATAGCTGTGATATCAGGCAACAACGAAGTTGAGGAACAACTGGATGTAACAAGGGTTGAGGAACGGAAAACCTATCTGAAAATCTTTGAGGATATGATTCCATCGATCCTGGAAAAACTCTGTCCGGAGATACCATATGTGCCGTCATCGCCGAGCACCTGCGGACATTTCATCGACCCTCAGAATGAGAATTACGGCGATTCACATTACTGGAAAGTATGGCATGGAGGTCTGCCGTTTGCCGAGTACAGGAATCATTATTTCAGATATTTGAGCGAATTTGGTTTTGAATCCTTCCCGTGCGAAAAGACGGTAAATTCGTTTACACTGCCGTCTGACCGAAACATTTTTTCGCGCATCATGGAAATGCACCAGCGTAACTGCGGGGGCAATGCTAAAATTTTGTCGTACCTTGGGGCGACTTTCCAATACCCCACGGAATTCAGCACATTGCTCTATACTTCCCAGCTGCTCCAGGCAGAAGCAATCCGGTACGGAGTGGAACATCTGCGACGCAACCGCGGGCGATGTATGGGGGCATTGTATTGGCAGCTTAACGATATCTGGCCGGTTGCATCGTGGGCAAGTATCGACTATTACGGAAGATACAAGGCACTGCAGTATGTTGCAAAGCGCTTTTTTGCACCTGTGCTGCTGTCATGCTGTGAGACGGGCGAGACGACCACACGACCGTTTTGCACCATGGACTACACACGCGCGGACTTTGCCACAAAGGCGGCTTTCTGCGTGACCAATGATACGCGAAACGGATTCCGGGGGACGGTTCAGTGGAGTCTGAGGAGTGCAGATTCACGGATTTTGCAAAGCGGCGAATATGAGGTGACGGCTGATGCACTGAGCGCCGTTTGGCTTGACGAAATCGACTTTGAAAAGACGGATGTAAGGCACAATTATTTAAGCTATATACTCATGTGCGGGGATAAAACCGTATCGGATGGCACTGCGCTTTTTACCGCACCGAAGCACTTTGTGTTTGAAGATCCGTTGCTGTCGTATATGATAAACGGTGACGAAATAACCGTGACGGCTCAAAAGTATGCCAGGTATGTTGAGATCGATTCGCCGGACAGTGATTTTGTGCTCAGTGATAACTATTTCGACCTAAACGGCGGCGAGAGCAAGACGGTAAAACTTCTGGAAGGAAATTTCGGGGAAATAAAGTTAAGAAGCGTGTATGATATTGCGAACCGGAAGGGTTTTGCGTAGAAAACAGAATATAGGAGAAAGCATCATAATGAGGGTCAAAAGGTATTTTGCCCCTCATTTGATATCACGAATTGCTCCGCTGCAAAGCAGCTCCAGCAATTCGAAAACATTCGGAATCCGCTTTCCTCATGTTTGACGGGTCCCAAGTTCAAAAGCCTAATCGTGCAAGCACGAACGGCTTTTTGACCTTTTGACCCTGATATCAACATAATGCATAAAAACAGGGCGAATTACAAAAGATAATTCGTCCTGTTTTGTGTGAAAAGACGAAAACAAAATAAATACATCAGATGTATTGACTTTTAAAGGTGGAAAAAGTAGAATATAAACAACAAATACATCAGACGTTTAAGAACGTAAGAAAAAAACGAAGGTATAGGACAGGAACGGAGGTTTATGATGGACACTACGAGATTAATTATTGCAGCGATAGTGGGAATGGCTCTATTGTTGGTTCTCATTATCAAATTCAAGATTCATGCCATGTTGTCAATTCTGATCGGCGCGATTGCAATCGGTCTGATTGCCGGCATGCCGTTTTCGGAGATTGTAACGGCGGTGAATGACGGAATCGGGAATACGTTGAAAGGGATTGCCCTTTTAGTCGGATTAGGAAGTATGTTCGGCGCCATATTGGAGACATCGGGAGGAGCGCAGACCCTGGCGGTGACCATGGTGAACAAATTCGGCGATAAGAAAGCGGCATGGGCTTTGGGAATTACGGGACTGATTATCGCCATGCCGGTTTTCTTTGATGCCGGACTGATTATTCTGATTCCGCTGGCATTTTCCCTTGCCAAAAGGACAAATCGCTCCACACTTTATTATGTGATTCCGCTGCTGGCCGGACTTGCGGTAGGACATGCTTTTATTCCTCCCACACCGGGGCCGGTTCTGGTGGCAACTATGCTTGGCGTTGACTTGGGATGGGTTATCCTGGTCGGCATCGCCTGCGGAATTGTCGCCATGATTGTAGCAGGTCCCATCTGGGGTGCATTCTGCGGGAAAAAATACATGGTAGAAGTACCGGAACACATCAAACAGCAGGAGAACGTGGACGAGACCAAGCTTCCGAGCTTTGGACTGGTGGTTACAATCATTCTGATTCCGCTGGTATTAATCATTCTGGACTCCCTGGCAGGGGTAATCGGATTCCCGGAGCCGGTGGCACAGGTTCTGGGATTTTTGGGAGAACCGTTTGTCGCATTATTGATCGCCACACTGGCAGCGATGTATTTTTTGGGAACCCGACATGGATATACGCTTCCGGAACTGGAGAAAGTGCTTACCAAATCGTTGGAACCTACCGGATTGATTCTTTTGGTAACTGCCTGCGGCGGTGTATTAAGGTATATGCTGCAGTATTCCGGGCTGGGTGATGTGATCGGAAATGCTGTTTCTTCTGCATCCCTGCCTTTGGTAGTGGTCGCATTTCTGATTGCGGCTCTGATCCGTATCTGTGTCGGCTCTTCTACGGTAGCCATGACGATGGCGGCAGGAATCGTCGCAGCTATGCCGGAGATTGCTTCCCTTTCTCCGCTGTACCTTGCCTGTGTTACGGCAGCCGTGGCAGGCGGAGCAACAGTCTGCTCTCACTTTAATGATTCCGGCTTTTGGCTGGTTCGATCACTGGTAGGATTGGATGAGAAGACAACTTTAAAAACCTGGACGATTATGGAGACCCTGGTAGGCGGAACCGGTTTCCTGGTAGCGCTTTTGATTTCGTTTTTCGTATAAAACGAAGCAGCTGTGAAGCAGGTGAAAAGCTTTGGGAACGGGACATCTGAACTGTTGTTGTCTCTGGTACACCGTCCTGCAAATAGTTAGATCAAATAACTTGCCAGTTATTGGTCCAGTTATTTCTTGCACGTTGTACCAGGAAAATCCATAGAAGAAAGGAAGGAATGTTATGGAACTGAAAAGTCAGAAGATGAGAGAATTGGCACCGGAACTGGATCCTTTGCGGATCGGTACGGGATGGAAAAAGGAAGATTTGTCCAAACCTCAGATTTTTATCGAAAGCACTTATGGAGACAGTCATCCCGGAAGCGGGCATTTGAATATTTTGGTGGAAGAAGTACGAAAAGGCGTAGAGGAAGCGGGAGGCTTCGGCGCCAGGTACTATGTAACGGATATCTGTGACGGAGAGAGCCAGGGAACCGACGGAATCAATTTCAGCCTGGCCAGCCGGGAAATGATTGCCAATATGATCGAAATTCAGGGAAATGCAACGGTGTTTGACGCCGGTGTTTATCTGGCAAGCTGTGATAAAGGAATGCCGGGCAACCTGATGGGACTGGCTCGTGTGAATATTCCTTCCATCGTGGTACCGGGAGGAACC
Organism: uncultured Acetatifactor sp.; assembly: GCA_934433135.1. Lineage (GTDB taxonomy): Bacteria > Bacillota > Clostridia > Lachnospirales > Lachnospiraceae > Acetatifactor. The sequence continues at coordinate 40,639 of CAKRZO010000023.1, forward strand.
ATGAATGCAGGACCGGAGATGCTCACCCTGGAGCAGCTCGGAATGTACAGCGCCAAATACCAAAGAGGCGAGATCGGGGAAGAGAAGCTTGACTGGGCAAAATGCAATGCCTGCCCCAGCTGCGGAGCCTGCTCTTTTATCGGCACGGCGTCGACCATGCAGATTATGGCGGAAGCTTTGGGACTGGCACTTCCGGGAAGTGCCCTTATGCCTGCTACCAGTCCGGATCTGCTTGCCTATGCGAGGCAGGCCGGCAGACAGGCGGTAGCGCTTGCTTATACGGAGCATAGGAAGCCATCGGACATCGTAACCATGGAGAGCTTTGAAAATGCGATTCTGGTGCATGCGGCAATTTCGGGAAGTACCAATTGCCTCTTGCACATTCCGGCGCTGGCGCATGAATTCGGCATCGAGATTACGGGAGATACCTTTGACAGATTGCACCGCGGCGCACGTTACCTTTTGGATGTCCGCCCGGCAGGACGCTGGCCGGCGGAAACATTCTACTATGCAGGCGGTGTCCCGGCGATTATGGAAGAAATCAAAGAGCATCTGCATCTGGATGTTATGACGGTTACGGGAAAGACGTTAGGAGAGAATCTGGAAGAGTTAAAGCAAAACGGATTTTATGAACGTTGCGAAAAATGGCTGGGACAGTTTAATGAAAGATATCATACAAAGATTACCAGACAGGATATTATCCGCCCTTATGATAAAGCTATCGGGACGGAAGGCAGCATCGCGGTTCTGAAGGGCAACCTGGCACCGGAAGGAGCTGTCATCAAACACACAGCTTGTCCCAAAGAGATGTTTAAAGCCGTGCTCAGGGCAAGAACGTTTGACAGCGAAGAAGAGTGCCTGGATGCGGTGCTGCATCATAAAGTGCAGAAAGGGGATGCTGTCTTTATCCGTTATGAGGGTCCGAAAGGCAGCGGTATGCCGGAGATGTTCTATACCTCGGAAGCCATCAGCAGTGATAAAGAGCTTGGCAGAAGCATTGCTTTAATTACCGACGGACGGTTTTCGGGAGCTTCTACCGGTCCTGTGATCGGTCACTGCAGTCCGGAGGCTGCGGACGGAGGCCCCATCGCCCTGGTGGAAGACGGAGACCTGATCGAAATCGATGTGGAAGCCAGAAAACTCAATATTATCGGAACTGCCGGTGTGAGAATGACGCCGCAGGAAGTAGACAAAGTATTAAAAAAACGCCGTCTTGCCTGGAAACCGAAGGAACCCAAGTACAAAAAAGGCGTCTTAAGACTCTTCCGCGAACATGCGGCCAGCCCGATGAAGGGGGCTTATTTGGAGTATAAATAACGGTCCAGATATGCACTCCTGTGGAAAGTTGTGGACAGATTTTCATGCAAGCATGAAATCTGTCCACATAAAATGTTCTTTAAATATGGATGAATAAGTTTGACTCCAACGAAAGAAACAGTATGGCTTAGCCTCTTGGTATTTATATGTGTCTGACAGAAGAACGCAATACTATTTCAGGTTCAAAAATACGCTTGATCGGCCATTCGGTTTTTTTGTCCTTTATATCGAGCATTGAAGCAGCAACGGCTGCTCCCATCTTTTCTTTTGGATGTATGATGCTTGTCAACGGAGGGGAAATAGCTGAGGCAATTACGGTATCATCGACGCTTATCACAGATATGTTATCGGGAATCGTTAAAGCAGTCGTGTTCAGAAATTCTACACATTGCTTTGCAACAAGATCGTTATAACAGAATATTCCCGTTATATCCGGGTGAGTATGTAACATATCGCTTAGTTGTTCCGTAAAATGCTCACTAAAATCAATAAGGTACGGCTCCTTTTCAAGTTTGCTTATAAAACCTTTCATTCTCAAAACGGAATCTTTATATTTATTGTAATGTATCATACAGAGATTTCTATGGCCATTATCAAGAAAACACTGTGCAGCAAGGGAGCCAACCTTCACTTCATCCAGGATGGCATACGATGGAACAACGTTTTCGTATATACCATCAATCATAATATATGGGATATCTGAACGAATGAGCTGGGCAAAACTCTGTTCCGTTTCATCAGCCACTGCTGCCTCTGTGTATGAACAGGGTTGTACTATTACGCCATCAGATCCTTTACTGCAAATTTCACCGAGAAGCCTATTAATGGTTTTAACATCATTTTTGGTGTCGTTTATGACGATATCGCAAGATCTACTTTCAAATGCAGCACAGATACTTTTAAGATAATAGGGTATAAAATATACATCCGTTGTATCTAATAAAAGATCAAATTTTAAACGCTTTTCATTATTTGGTATTCCGACACAAAAGGTTCCCTTACCGTGATGCTTTACAAGCAGCCCTTCATTTACCAGAACCGATAAAGCTTCGCGTATAGTAAGCCGGCCGATTTGATAATATTTAACCATTTCGTTTTCACTCATAAGTTTTTCGCCGGGATTAATCTTTCCTTCGCGTATTTCCTGCCTTATTTTATCGGCCAACTGTATATACAGTGGCATTTTGTTTGTCCTGTTTATCATAAGATTCTGCTTTCTCCTGTTTAAGCACTCTTGCAATTTTATCCGTATTATCCATAGAATACTTTGACCAGATAAATGCTGCCACGTGATATCCTTATTTTTTATACGTCAAATCGTAGCATAAATGCTGAAATTGGTTTTGTCAAGACTTTTTACCATATTTTACAAACCATTTTACGATATTTATAGGATAAAGTGATATCATATTGTCATTATATAAGAATTTTGAACAAAAGATTATTTTAATGTTGACGCTATAAATGAAATGTGCTATACTTGTATCAGCTTATATAGATGAGTTGATAAGTTATACAAGGGCGAGAGGTGGACTATGGCGTGTAAAATTTGTATCATTGGTGCAGGAAGTGCAATATTTTCATTGAATCTTGTAAAGGATATTTGCGTAAATAAGCGATTTAGCGGAAGTACGGTTGCGCTTATGGACATTAATAGCGAAAGGCTGAACGCAATATACGGGTTATGCAAACGATATGCGGACGAAATGAGTCTTGATATTAATATAATTAAGACAACAAATAGACGTGAGGCAATGGCAGACGCGGATTTTGTCCTAAATGTTGCACTTGATTATGGGCATGACAGATTTAAACAGGGAATAAAAGTTGCATATGATAACGGATATCGTTTTGGCGGCAGTCTTCATGTACTGCATGATGAAGCATTTTTTATAAATTTCCATCAACTCAGGCTTATGGAAGACATCCTGGTTGATATGCTTGATATTTGTCCGGACGCATATTATATAATGGTTGCCAACCCTGTTCAAGGCGGTGTTACATATCTGTCACGCAAGTATAAAAATGCAAAGATAATAGGGATGTGTCATGGCTATACCGGCATATATAGAATAGCACAGGCAATGGGACTTGACAGAGACAAAATCGGATTTGAGATTTCCGGTGTTAATCATTTTATCTGGCTTACAGGGTTTCGGTATGATGCGCAGGATGGCTATGCTTTGCTTGATAAGTGGCTTGACGGGCATAATGGAAGACTCGTTGAAGAAAAGGAGGAGCAGGAAAAATTCGGTCTTGCAGTTGATGAGGTCGGCTTAAAAGCAATTGATCTGTACAAACGGTACGGACTTTTCCCGATCGGCGATACACCCAGTGCCGGAGGCGGTGCATGGGGATGGGAATATCATACAGATGACACTATTGAAGCGAAATTTGAATGTAAGCCGTATGACTGGTATCAGCAATACTTTAGAGATTGTGAAACACAGGTCGCTGAAATAAAGAGAGTTGTTGAAGATAAGGCAATAAAAGTGTCAGAGGCTTTTTCAAGCGTTGCATCTGATGAACCAATGATCCCGTTAATAGAAGGGCTTGCATTTGACGTAGATAACAAGGTTATTGTAAACATCTTAAATGACGGTGGGTATATGAAGGGTCTGCCGACAGATTATGAGGTTGAAATTGCGGCTCGTGTTGACAAAGGTGGTATTCATCCTATACACAACAACGGTCTGCCCAAACCTATAATGGCGCATCTTCTGAGGGATCGGATTGCTCCGGTTGAAATGGAGCTCGCAGCATTTGAAACGGGTAAAAAAGAATACTTGATCGACTTAATTATGATGGATCCTCAGACAAGGTCGAGAGCCCAGGCGGAAAAACTATTGAAAGATATTTTTGATTTGCCGTGTAATGCAGATATGAAGGAATACTATAAATAGGCAGAATAAAAGGTGATTTGAATGAAACTTTATCTTGCGTTTGACGTAGGCACAACGGCAATGAAGTGTATACTCTTTGACAGGAATTTTAATGAAGTGGCATACGCATCAGAAGAATATGATCTGATAATGGATCATGACGGAAGGGCGGAATTTGACGCAGAGAAGTATTACATTGCATTTTGCGAATGTACAGGCAAAATTATAAATGCAGGCTTTAGGGCTGAAGATATAAAAGCTGTTACAATTACAACGCAAGGCGAAACGCTTATTTGTGTTGATAAAAGCGGGAAAGCACTTTCCAATGCAATTGTATGGCTTGATACCAGGGCGCAAAGAGAAGCCGACGGCATATTGAATGAAATCGGTGACCAGGAGTTTTATTCAAAGACCGGTCTATGGCAGCCGGATGGTGCTTTGCCTCTTGCGAAACTTTTGTACATAAGAAGAAATGAGCCGGATCTATTTAAGAAGACCCATAAGTTCCTATTGCTTGAGGATTATTTGATTTACAGGTTAACTGGGAAATTCGCAACGGAAAAATCGCTTGTTTCATCAACCGGATGGTATGATATCGTTGGCGACAACTATTATGATGCTGCATTGGATTTCTGTGAAATACCGAGTGATAAATTACCGGAGGTGTTTCCATGCGGGACTGTTATCGGAAATATAAAAAGCAGAGAATGTAAGCTTGCCGAAGAAACGGTAGTAGTGTGCGGAGCGATGGATCAGATTTGTTCGGCAATAGGAGCGGGAAATATTAATGAGGGAATTTTGACAGAAACCACAGGGACAGCTCTTGTTCTCGGAGCAACGGTTGAAAAGCCTGTATTTGATAGTAAAAATCCAATAACAATATATCGCCATTTTGACAATAAGTATATTTATATGCCGTATTGCAGTACAGCCGGGATTGTACTTAAATGGTTTAAGGATACAGTGGCAGCTGAAATTTGTGACAAGGCGAACCTGGCAGGGATTTCTGCATATCAAATGATAGATAAATATGTGGAAGCATCAGAGTGTGGGAGCAACGGAGTTATTCTTCTTCCTCATTTCAGTGGGAGAGCAATACCCGAAATTATGCCAAATGCAAGCGGTGCATTTTTGGGAATTACACTTAAGACAACAATTGCTGATTTGACAAGAAGTGTTTTGGAAGGTATAGCCTGTATGCTTTATGAAATGGTTGAGTTGCTGGAAAAAAGAGGTGTTTTTTCAGATAAGATATTGTCAATGGGCGGTGGTGCAAACAGCAGGATATGGGGAGAGATTAAAGCAGCAGTAACCCAAAAGGCAATAGAGGTAAATCAGTACAGTGAGACAACGTCTCTCGGAGCGGCAATTCTCGGGGCAGTTGCATGTGGCGAATATTGCTCTGTTCAAGAAGCTGTTTTGAAGGTACGGCCGAACCAGGAGATAATCTTTCCGGATAACAGTTGGATAGAGAAATACAAACCATATTATGAGAAATATAAAGAAGTATACAAATTATTAAAACCAATCTTTGAGTGAAGGAGAGCGTGAAAAGATGAAAAACAGAAAAACGGCAGACGTTATAATTCTGAATGTCGGAGAAGAGCAGTATCCGCAGGAGTATTTAGGAAATGTTGCAGATACTGTTTCAAATGAAATCCAAAAGATGGAGTGCAATGTAAAAGGCAGATTTACGGTTATGAATTTTGCAGATGCACAAAGAGTTGCCGGGACGTTAAAAGATACGACAATGGATTTGTTCATAATTAATTTTTTATCGTGGCATATAACCCCGAATGTAATGCACATAATTAAAGATCACACAGATACTCCATTACTTATATGGGGAATCGGGGGTGTGACCGATAAAACCGGCAAACTTCACTCTCCTGCGGCAGCAGCCGGAATAACAGGCTTTTTACCAATTGTGAAAGAGTTTGGTTTTAAATATAAGGTTATACTCGAAAAGCCTGATGAAAGCCACAGATATACTGAAGTTGCGCAATATATACATAGTGTCAGCTGTGCAAAGACAATAAGATCGTCCAGAATCGGGCTTATCGGATATGCTGATATGGGTCTTTATACTTGTGCGTATGATAAGACTCAATTATTCAAAAAACTTGGTATTGATATAGAGAACTATTGTGGGTATGAGATTGCAGGTCTTATGGAAAAGTTCTCGGACAAGCAGGTCAATGAGACAGTGGGTATGATAAAGTCGACTGTAAGGATGCAAAACAAGGTTGCAGACAAACCTTTAGAGGCTGTAGCAAGGCTTTATCTTGCCATGAAAGACAAAGCTGATGGCAAGGAACTTGATGCGATTTCCGTGAAGTGTGTTGATGGAATAACGAAGCTTGGTTTTAACCCGTGTCTTGCACAGTCTTTGCTTGCCGATAAAGATTTGCAAGTGATATGCGAATGTGATGCGTATGGGCTTGTTACGAGTATTATTTTATCAACGGTTACCGGACATACGTCGGCATTTGTTGAACATTATGAAGTGTTTGATAATGAAGTTTTGGTCGGAGTATGCGGATTTATCCCCAGGGATTTCACAGATGGAGAGATGGAGATAAAAGCAGCAAATCTCGGAGAGTACAACACAGGCATCAGCAATGTGTCACGCCTTAAATGCGGAGAAGTAACCTTCGGCAGATTTTATTATGCAGATGGCAGATTTAAACTGTTTTTAGCAAAGGGGCAAACGAAACCTTCACCGAAATGGACGGAGCTTGGATGGGAGGAACCTACACCTGATTTCCCGGCAGTATTACTTGATCCCCAAATGGATATGGAGGAATATATTGATAAAGTGCCGGGTCAACATATTATCATGGTATACGGCGATTATATCAGGGAAATAGAAACCGTATGTGATCTTCTGAATATAGAAGTCGTAAGATAATTTGTATAGGGAGCTTAAAAATGAGAGCAGAACGAAAAAAATATGAGTATAGGGCGGATAAGTGCCGTCAAATACAGAACGGACATCTTTTGCTTGCCGGTATAGACGTATTTCTTGACAAGTCTGAAGTTTTATATGAGAGAGAGACATTTACATCGGAACAAATGGACAGTGATTTTGAAGTGAAGAGCGGAGAGTGGTATACGGAAGAAGGCTGGATTGTCGGGAAGAATCCGGGGTGTTGTCCGGGGATGCTTGTTTCAAAGGCAGATTTTTTCGGTAATAATATACTTGAAGTTACTGTAAAAATGGTGAAACCATCAACGCATGATATAAATATTATGATAAATGGTTCGTGGGACATAGAAAAGGATCAAAGAGATATTGCTTATGTGGCAGGTATTGAGGCTTTTTGGCACGGAAACATTGGATTTGAAAAGTCACCTGAGTATAAATTGACAGCAGCAACCCAATTGCTTGAGTTTGAACCGGAAAAAGAGTATAGGATGTGTTTCGGTAATATAGATGGAAAAATTTTTGTATTGGTTGACGAAAAACTTTGCCTTGAGATTACCGACCCGGATCCGATTGATACTTCCAAATATGGAAAGATCGGTTTTGAAGCATACTCAAGTTGGTGGAAGTTCAAGAATGTTAAGGTAAAAAAACTCAAATATGAAAAAATTACGGAAAAATATGTTCCGGAATTTTAGGAGAGGATTAAAAGAGGTGACAAAATAATGATTTACTTATTGGATACTGCCGATTTGAAGGCAATCACGTACTGCAAAGAATTTTATCCGCTCTCAGGCGTGACAACAAATCCGTCAATCATTGCAAAAGAAAAGGGTGATTTTTGGAGAGTATTAAGGGACATTCGTGCCGCTATCGGCAATGAAAAGATGTTGCATGTTCAGACGATGCAGGTCAAAGCAGAAAAAATGGCAGAAGAAGCAAACCTTATAAAAGAAAAAATCGGCGGCAATCTTTACATAAAAGTTCCGATTTGCGAAGAAGGATTAAAAGCGATATCTATGGTAAAAGAAATTGGTGTTGGTGTTACGATGACGGCAATATTTACACCGGCACAGGCATTGATGGCGGCAAGGGCAGGTGCGGATTTTGTCGCTCCGTATGTGAATCGTCTGGATAATATATTGGGTGACGGAACAAATGCGGTAGCGGAAATTGTTCGGCAATTTGGCATATACAATTTAGATTGCAAGGTTCTTGCTGCAAGCTTTAAAAATGCGGAACAGGTACATAAATGTGCACTTTTTGGCTGCCACAGCGTGACTGTATCAGAGGAAGTTCTGAAGTCTTTGATTGCGCATCCCATGACGGAGGCGGCAATTAGCGGGTTTAAGAGTGATTGGAAGACCGTTTATGGAGATAATATGATACTTGATTTATAAATCTATGTATGGATGTAGAGGAGTATTATGAGTATAAAGCCAGAGGCAATAAAGGCGGCAGAGGCAGCATATGAAATAGAACGTGAATGTATTGGAAAGATGCGCGACTATTTTGATGAAACAGCTTTTTCGAAGGCAGTTGAACTACTGGCTGGAGCATCCAGGATTGCAGCGAGCGGATGCGGACATTCCGGTATTATGTGTCAGCATTTTGCACACCTTATGTGCTGTATAGAGAGACCGGCACGCTTTTTATCACCGGCTGAGGCCAATCACGGAGCAATGGGGTTCTTGCAGAAAGATGATGTCATTGTATTAGCTTCACGCGGTGGAAAGACAAAAGAACTTTTGCCAATCGTAAAGATATGTAAGCGTAAGCAGGTGAAGATTATAACAATTACGGAAAATATTGAGTCGGAACTGGCAAGGTGTGCAGATGTTGTGCTGAAACAGTATGTGAACCGGGAAACAGACAAATATAATACGCAGGGTACAACATCATCAACCGCATTATGTATGATTTTTCATGTACTGCAGACAGCGCTTATAGAAGAAACGAATTACAAAAACGAACAATTTGCACTTATCCATCCGGGTGGTGCGGTTGGGGAGAGATTAAACAAAGAGGAGATATAAGATAATGGAATTTAAAGTTTATCAAAAAGAATTAGAATTGCAATCGAGAGGATGGATCCCCACATTTCACGATATATCAAAAGAAATTAATGAAATAGTAGAGGTTTCCGGTGTAAAAAACGGTACAGTCAGTATTGTATCACATCATACGACCTGTTCGGTTATGGTACAGGAATGTTCACATGATATTGATTCATTTGATCTGGAGTATCTGCAGCATGATCTGCTTGATATCATGCGTAAGATGATTCCCGATTTTGTGGAAGAACATCAGTATCGCCATCCGGGGCCGATCCATGCGCAATATGGAAGATATGTCAACGAGCCCGGTGATTTTTCGAGTATGAACACAGACGGTCATTTGCGAAGCGTGTTTTTCGGACGATCTGAAACCATGACCATTAAAGATGGAATTTTGGACGGCGGAAAGTTTGCACATGTATACTTTATTGACTGGGATCACGTTCTTGCACGCCGCAGACAAGTAAATGTTACTGTCATGGGAACAACGGAAGATGTGGGTGACAGAAAGTGGAATAATGGGGAAATTATAGACACACGCCGCAAATTTACCGAAGAAGAAAAGGCTTATGACCTGCACTATGACTTACAGCAGAAAAGGTGAATTCTATACTTTGAAGGGAGAAAGGTGGCGTAAATTCGCATGAAAAGAAAGATAAGAACGCCGTATTTTGAGATAGGAACCAAAAACTATATTTATGGCGATAAAGTTTTGGAATATGCCAAAGCAGCAGATGCAGCAGCTGAAAAATATGATATTGATGTATTGTTCATTACCTCGGCTATTGAAATCAGACAAGTGGTCGAGAATACAAAGCATCTGATTGTTCTTGCTCCGTATATGGATACATTGCGGCCGGGAAGAGGGATGGCCGACATCCTTCCGGAAGCATTGAAGGCAGCAGGAGCAGAAGGCGTTGTAGTAAACCATTGTGAAAGACCGATGTCACTTCCGCAGATAAAAGCGACAATCGATAGGGCAAATGAGCTTGATATGCTTGTTTTTGCATGTGCTGATACAGTTGACGAAGCAAAGGCAATTGCTGAGCTGCATCCGGATATCATTAACCCTGAGCCGTCAGAATTGATCGGCGGTACAAACGGCGGAGTCAGCGACATGGGATATGTTAAAGATGTTATATGCGAAATAAGGAAAATTGATGGGAATATTCTCGTTGAACAGGCGGCCGGAATAACCAATGGTGACCAGGTCTATGATTTTATTATGGCAGGTTCTGAAGCGGCAGGGGCTGCATCCGGAATCATGCTGGCAGGGGATCCGATAGCGATGATTGATGAGATGGTTGGTGCGGTCAGACGTGCGGCAGATGATTTAAAGGAACGGGAGGCTCGCTAATGGTATACAAAAAGATTGTCGAAGTTGCTTCAAACGATAAAGCGTATACTTTTCATAATGTTACAAGTTACGTTAAAGAGGCAGTAAAGGAATCAAAAATAAAAGATGGAATTGCAGTTGTATATTCACATCATACCACTTGTTCAGTTACTACGCAGGAATGTGCATTTGATATGTCGATTACAGGACTTGAAACATTACAGCAGGATTTAATAAATGTTTTCGATAAAATTGTGCCTGTGTGCAAACATGAGGGTTATTACCTGCATCCGGGACAAAGGGCGCTTGACTTTGCAGAAAAACACAATGAAAATGCAAGAGGCTGTCATAATACAGATGCACACTTGCGTTCCTCTATAATGGGCAGAAGTGAAAGCATAGTGATAGATGACGGAGAACTTGATCTCGGTGAGTTTGGCTATATTTATTTTATCGATTTTGATACGACGAGAGGCCGAAAGAGAACGGTCAAGATTATGATAATCGGGGAGTAAGTACAAAGGTTGTAAAGCAATTCGGATGGATACTGCAGCAAAATAAAATTGCCGCAACAAATAATGTATTTAAGAAGACAAGGAGATATGAAATGGATATTAACAGGATTCCTAAGGATGAACTGGGTAAGGGCAGCAGTATAAAACTTGATGTATGTGAAACAGAAGTGGATATGTATTGGAAAGTTGCAATTGAGATATTGGAATGCATTAAAGAAAACAATGACAAAGGGGAACCTACAGTTATGATTATTCCCTTTGGACCACTCGGGCCGTACAGCCGACTGGCATACTTTGTGAACAAATATCGTATAAGCCTTAAAAATTGTGTTTTCATAAACATGGACGAGTACCTTAAGTCTCCATATGAGTATATAGATGAAAATGATCCACTTTCATTCAGAGGCGGAATGAAGAGAGTATTTTACAGCAAGATTGATGAGGAATTAAATCTTAAACCGGAAAACAGAATATTTCCGAAACCGGGCGAAGAACATATCATTATGGATACGATTGACAAGTACGGAAAGCTTGATATGGCATGGGGAGGAATTGGTATCAACGGGCATTTTGCATTTAATGAGCCGCCTGAACCGGGAGAGACGGTTTCAAATGAGGAATTTGCAAATCGTAGGACAAGAGTATTGAGAATCAGCCGTGAAACAAAGACAATCAATGCATATATGAACTGCGGAAGTGATCTGAACCGGATCCCGGAATATTGTATTACAGTCGGAATGAAAGAGATATTCAGGGCAAAAAAAGTCAGAATATGTATGCCGAGGGATTGGCATGCTGCAATACTTAGAAAAGTATTACATGGAGAAATTACGGCAGCGGTTCCCTGTTCGCTATTCCAGAATCATCCGGATGCAAAGGTATACGCAGCAACTGCGGCATTAGAACCACCTATTTCTGAAATCCGTGTGTATAACAAATGAGGTGACCTTCTTGACAAACAGAAAATTTATTACGGGCGGTAAGGTTATTTCAAGCGAGAAATGTAATAGTTCTTCAATAGTAATTGAGAATGGAAAGGTAGTAGAGATACTTCCTTCCTCGGTTAAGGTTGAGAATGGTGAAATCATAGATGCGAACGGTATGTATGTAATGCCCGGATTTGTTGAAATACATGCACATGGTGGCGGAGGATTTGATTTTATGGATGCATCAGCCACTGCGTTTGATGAAATCGCAGCGGCTCATTTAAGACATGGAACGACATCCATTTTACCGACAACAGTTGCGTGCAGTATCGAATCCATGGAAAAGTTGTTTGATATTTACCGGGAAGAAAACGGACGTGCTAAAATAAATATGCTTGGATTACACCTGGAGGGGCCATATATATCGTATGAGATGAAAGGGGCACAAAATCCAAAGTTTGTGCGCAGCCCATCAAAAGCGGAAATAGACAGGCTGATTGATAAAAACGGCGATATCATAAGAATGTGTACCGCAGCACCTGAGCTTGATGGAATTGAATATATGGCAAAGCGTATGGCAGATAAAAATATAGTATTATCTGTCGGCCATTCAAATGGTACATGTGAGGATGCAAGAATCGCCAGAGAACTTGGGTTTACGCATATAACACATCTATATTCAAATACGCCGGGAGTAAGAAAGATTAACCAGGTCGTATATGCCGGGATTTTAGAAGCAGCTTATCTTTATGATTTTGATGTAGAGTTGATAGGTGATGGGCATCATGTTGCAAAAGATGTATTGCAGCTTGCCTTAAAATATAAAGGTTCGGATAAAATCAATCTGACATCGGATGCAATGCGTGCTGCAGGTACCAATGTGAAGGAGAGTTATCTTGGTGAAAAAAGACCGGATAATAGGGTTATCATTGAAGACAGTGTGGCAAAGCTTCCGGACAGAAGCTTTTTTGCCGGCAGTATAGCAACGGGTGATACCATGCTGAAATGGGCAGTTAATACATGTGGTATTGATATTTGCGAGGCCTCAAAGATGCTTTCCACAACTCCAGCCAGAATCATAGGGGAAACCGGAAAAGGAGAGATCCGTCGTGGTGCTGATGCAGATATTATTGTTGTCAATGAAAAACTAAATATTGAGCGTGTGTTTGTTATGGGCACAGAAATATAACTTTGGAGGTTTGTGTGTATGATTGTCAATTTTTTGAACCTTGATAGAGATTTTGAGCCAGCTATAGATGATTTTTTGAAATTGCATCAATTCAAACGTTCTGATCGAAACGTGGATGTGTATGTTGAAATTCAAAAGAATGATAAAGCAGAGATTGAAATCGTAAAAAAAGGCAATAAAGCAGTATTTTATCTGAATAAGTACTACCAATTTTTCAGAGCAATGACGATTTTAAAGCAACATAAGGATGCGGATTTTAAATATAAAGAACCAGTTGTGTTTGAAACTTGCGGTGCCATGTTTGACGGTTCGCAGCCCAGTTCGCTTATGAATATTAAGTCCTGTAAAAGAATGATGCTTTACCTGGCATCAATGGGCTATAATATGATGATGCTGTATTGTGAAGATTGTTATGAGATAGAAGGGGAGCCGTATTTCGGTAATATGCGTCCGAGATATACGCAGAGCGATTTTAAAATGCTGGATGATTACGCATATTCGTTGGGACTGGAACTGGTGCCGTGCATACAAACTTTAGGGCATTTAACAGATGCAATAAGAAGACCGCCGTATGCAAAAATTTCGGACACAGATGATATATTAATGGTCGGTGAAGAGAAGGTTTATGCACTTATCGACAAAATGATAAGTACGGTCTCAAAATGTTTTAGATCCAGAAGAGTACATATCGGTCTTGATGAAGCATGGGATTTGGGACTTGGAAATTATCTTAAAAAAAATGGATATCATACCCGCGAGGAAATTATGACAGAACATTTGCATCGCGTATATGAAATTACTGATAAATATAATATGCGGCCTATGATGTGGAATGATATGTTTTTCCGGGGAAAATCTAAAGAGAATGAATACTATGATAAAAACATCCATTTTACGGAAGAGGACAAGAAACTTGTGCCTCCCGGTTTTAGTATTATTTATTGGGATTATTATCACTTTGATAAAGAAATCTACAGCCATTTTTTGAAAGAAAGCCAAACAATATGCGATAATGTGATTTTTGCAGGTTGTTCCAGAAATAATAGAACTTTTGGCGCTCATCTGAAAATGTCAATTGCAACAACGGATGCTGCACTTGCTGCTTGCAGAGAACAGGGTATAAAAGAAGTATTCACAACCGTATGGGGCGATGATCATAGGGAAAGCAGCATATTTGCTGTTTTGCCGGCACTTTTGCATTTTGTGGAACATATGTATACACGAAATGAGCATATTGAAACGGAAAAACTGAAAGAAAGGTTTAAAATCTGCATTGGTGCGGAATGGGAGGCATTTGAAGCAATTTCGTCATTTGATTATATCCCCGGCTATAATGATAAAGATATTAACAGTCTTCCAGTTAGTCGCATATGTATGTGGCAGGATATTATGCTGGGACTTTGTGATAAAAATATGAATGGATTTGATATGTCCATGCACTATAATGAGTTGTCCAAAAAGATGAAAGCAAATGCGCAGAAATATCCGGAGTTTAAATATATGTTTGAGTTTTACCGGAGCCTGGCTGATGTGCTAGAAATAAAACAATACATTGGCATAAAATTGACTGAACTGTATAAAAACGGAGATAAAAATGGCTTAAAATCGGAACGTGAAAATACTTTGCCGATTTTGCTTCAAAAAATGTGCGAATTGCGAAAGAAACATCGCAGGTACTTTTTGGATGATTATAAACCAATAGGGTGGGAGATTCTTGATATACGTTATGGAGGTGCCATTATGCGGATTGATACCGCTATGTCAAGAATAGATGACTATTTAGATGGAACATTAGAGGTAATAGAGGAATTTGAAGAACCTCGCCTGAGTTATACCGGAAAAGAAAGTGATCTTGTTCCGGATGTGCATACTTATCAGCTGTTATGCAGTGCAAGCCGATTATAAAGACGAGACGGAAACAAATAGAATTCTAACAAGCAAAATATTGATGAAATAACTGGTCAAGGAGAGAGGTATACTGATGGGAATAAAAGTAAAAAGCAAGGGAAGGCACGGAGAATTGCAAAAGAGTATAAAAAGGCACTGGCAGCTGTATCTGTTTGCTTTCCCGGCAGTTTTGTTTACGGCAATATTTGCTTATAAACCTATGTATGGTATTTTGATTGCCTTTAAGGATTACAGTTTCAGAAAAGGCATATGGAGCAGTTCCTGGGTTGGCATGAAAAATTTTCAGAGGGTATTCAGTTCTTATTGGTTTCCGATTACCTTAAAGAATACCTTGACCTTGAGCTTTATGAGTCTTTTTATCGGATTTCCGATAGCGATTATTTTAGCATTACTGTTCAATGAAGTCAGGAGTGCACGTTATAGAAAGTTTGTACAGACGGTTTCTTATGCACCTCATTTTATTTCGACGGTTGTTATCTGTGGTATGATTTCCATATTTTTAAGTCCGAGTGTTGGCATTGTGAATAAATTGCTTAATTTTATGGGATATGAATCGGTGGCATTTTTGCAAAGTGTGTCCATGTTTAAGTGGATTTATACGATAACGGGAATCTGGCAGGGGGTTGGCTGGAGCTCAATTATTTATTTCGCGGCTTTATCGAGTGTAGACAAGTCCTTGCTGGAAGCGGCAGAAGTCGATGGTGCAACACGCCTTCAGAAAATTTTGCATATCTCGTTGCCAACCATTCTTCCAACGATTGTTATTACTTTTATTCTGCAATGCGGAAGTGTATTAAGTGTCGGGTATGAAAAAGTATATTTGTTGCAAAATGATTTGAATTTGGTCGGTTCGGAAATTATATCTACTTATACTTACAAGGTCGGCTTAGAGCAGTCTGATTTTTCCTATTCAACAGCAGTTGGATTGTTTAACAGTGTAGTTAACTGCATTGTTCTGATCGTTGTAAACAAATTGTCAAGAAAAGTAACGGAAGAGGGATTATTTTAGACAGGAATGCAGAATTAAAAGTATAAGATACTTTGAGACAAGGGAGAAGTTGAAATGGAAAAAAAAGTTTTTAGCAGTAACCGTTTCTTTCAGGGCTGTGTAACCGTGATATTGTTTTTATTCATGTGTGTTGAATTATATCCTTTACTTTATGTGTTGAGTTGTTCGCTAAGTAACCCGGAGGCGGTTTCCGGAGGAAAAGTAGTCTTATTTCCGGTGGGATTTAATCTTGGTGGTTTTGAAAAGATACTGAAATATAAAGATATATGGTTGGGGTATGGAAATACGATAATGTATACTGTCATAGGAACTATTGTTAGTCTGCTTGTAACGCTCACATGCGCTTACACTTTATCCAGGAAGGATGTTGTAGGACGAAAGGTGCTCACAGTATATTTCATGGTCACGATGTACCTTGATGGCGGACTGATTCCCGGATATTTAAATGTAAAATCGTTAGGTTTAGTTGATACCAGAACTTATATTTTCATTTACAGTGCTTTATCGGTCTATAACTTATTGGTAGCCAGAACTTTCTTTGCTAATTCGATCCCTGTAGCATTGACTGAGGCAGCACGGATAGAAGGCTGTAATGATGTCAGAGTTTTTACCAGAATAATAATTCCTTTGTCAAAGCCGCTTATTACGGTAATGACCCTGTATTATGCGGTACCTCGGTGGAATTCCTATTTTACGGAAATGATTTATTTGAAAAGTCGCTCGAAGTATCCTTTGCAAAGCTTTTTAAAAGAAATATTATTGGAAAGTAAGATGGCAGAAACAGCAGCAAGTACCGTAGGTATGTCGCCGGCCGAGATAAAGTACTACCAGGAGATAGCCAAACAAGCAGAATTAATGAAATATTGTGTTATCATAGTAGCCACCGTGCCCATGCTTTTGGTGTATCCTAAACTTCAAAAATACTTCGAAAAAGGAATTATGCTTGGATCCGTTAAGGAATAGATGAGAACCCCCCCTTTTTAGTCTTGAAATTGATGGAAGGCCTTCCGCAAGAAAAGATGGGGTTTTAATAAAAAAAAACAGGAGGAACAAAACAGAATGAGAAAAAAATTTTTGGCGGGATTACTTGCAACAGTTATGATGGTATGTATAGCTGGATGCGGTAACGCAGAAAAAGGGTCTACGGAAACTACGAAAAGTGTGAGTTCTGTAGCAGGCGAAACCGTTAAGACAACGGAAGCAGGAGAAGAGATATCCTTTCCGTTAAAGGAAGAAGTAACATTTACAATCAGTGGTCCCTATAATCCGGGAAATACGGCAGATTGGGAATCTACAGTCCAGTTTAAAGAATATAAAAAGAGACTTGGAATCAATCTGAAAGCAAGTACTTATGACAATGAGACGTGGGAAACCCAATTTACTTTGATGTTGGCAGAAGACAAGTTGCCGGATATTATTGCGGGAGCCAGTGTCACACCGTCTGATATGGCGAAATATGCAAAAGAGGGCTATTTCCTGGACTTTAGTAAACATCTGGATAAGATGCCTAATCTTACTGCTTTTTTTGAAAAGCATCCGGAATATAAGGCTGCTGTGTCTTTTGATGATGGAGGAATTTATGGTTTTTCTGCGATGTACGATTGGTGTGATAGTGCTTTTTCCTGCCCTGCATATATGAATCAGTCGTGGTTGGATAGATTAGGACTTGAAAGACCGGAAACATTAGATGATTTATACGATGTGCTTAAGGCATTTAAAGAGCAGGATGCCAACGGGAATGGTGATACAACGGATGAAATTCCTATGTCTATGAAATCATCTAACAGAATGAATTCGATTTCTCCGATTCTTTGGGCATATGGAATCTTCAGTGGTGAAACGCCTGTTTGGTGGGAGCAAGTAGACGAGAATGGTAAAGTTCAGTTGATGGATGCCAGTGAAAATGCCAAAGAATTTTATAAATTTGTTAATAAGCTATATAAAGAGGGGCTTATTAACCAGGATGTATACAGTATAGAAGACAGTGCTTATAAAGAATTGTCAAAAAATAACATTGGCTATCTTGGCGGCTATCAAGCAAGCGTGGATTTGGAGAATCATGCAAGAAACCAATGGTATCTAATGGGCGGTTTAACAACAAAAGAATGGAATGAAAAGCCTGTACTGGTAGTTCGCAACAAAATTCTACCTTACTATAGAGTGATGGTAAGTGCCGATGTAGAAAATGTGGATGCAGTGGTTGCATTTATTGACTATTTATTTACTGAAGAAGGCATGCTTTCTACAATAAATGGGTACGAAGGGGTAAGTTTTGACTTCAAAGATGTTTGTGGGTTTAAAGCCATAGATCATACTGCTTATGCAGATGGTTATGAATCGACTGAAGCGTACAGAGTACAGGCCGCAGTTGCAGATGCTAAATTACAGATTGTTGGATCTATGATCGGATTCTGGGATATGATTGAAGAAATTGATGAAGATAAGTTATTGTCGGATGAAGTTCTTGAAGTAGCAAGCGTGAATGCTGTAAATGAGAAGGCTTTCAGAGACGGAAGGTATACTGTAGTATATTCTTTCCCAAGCCTTAAGTATTCTGATGAAGTTGCTGCAGAATATGCAACACTGAAAACCGATCTTACTAATTATATACTTACTGCCAGTGCACAGTTTATTGTGGGAGAGATGGATGTTGATAAGGATTGGGATAAATATCTGGCACAGTTAAATGAGATTGGTTTACCAAGATTATTAGAGATTGAACAGGAAGCATACGACAGTTATATTGCAAATTATTAATTGACATTGGAAAGGTATAAGGTAATGTTATAGTTCCTTATACCTTTCCCAATCTATAAATGGTAGAGCTTAACAAATATGTTTTTCGCTTATCAAGAAATAATGGAGTGATGCAAAGGGAATGTTTTGGTAGTTGTTCATGGTAAATTAAATGGCAGAAGGGATTTTATAAATGAAAAAGTATCTTGCAGATAAAAAAATTATAGTAATTATTATGGCGATAACGTTTGTGCACATTTCGGATAAACGGAGCCCCTTTCCCGCGTCAGCGGTGTAAGAGGCTCGCACCAGCGGTGCGTTATCCGTTTGTTGTTACTTGTTAATAGGTTCCATATTTCTCATGTTCTTACCATTCATTTCCAGGCGGTAGGCTCTGCTGAGCATGCGGGCAAGGCACGCCTCTGCATAAGTATGATCCTGAAACATATCGTACCAGGCTGATACGGGGAATTGAGAGATTATAAGTATTGATTTATGTGGATCTCGGCTGTCAAATACCTCAAATAGGTTTCGACACTTATTAACATCCATGTTCATATCTCCAAATAAGAGTTTTTAACTGTTCTACAGTCATCGAGGTGGCGTCGTAGCGTCCATAAAGTAATTCTTCTT
>CAKRZO010000024.1 GCA_934433135.1 uncultured Acetatifactor sp.
GAAGGCTCTTTCTACCTCTATTCGATCTGTGTTATCCTGATATTCCTGTTTTTTCTCTTTCAGTGACTGTTTTTCAAGACTTGGTCTCCCAAGTTTCGGACCAGATAATCGTATGCCATGGTTTTTACAGTATTTTCTTTTTTCTCTGGTACGATAGATCTGATCTGCTAATATACGTTCCGGATAATAGCCGGTCCGTTCCCTGAAACGCTCTGCCGCTTCTTTCAGCACTGTACTTTCATTGTAGGCATCATAGGATATTTTTTCTATTCTGCCAAGACCATTATCATCAATACTAAGGTCAAACTTTGCACCAAATTCTACCGGTGACTTTGTTTTTCCTCTGACGATCGGCCTGATCCATGGCTGTGCAATACTGACAATATGATTGTCTACACTATGGGATATCCCGTTTGATGTATGCTAACTGTTTACGGATAGTTGCTCTGATTTTCTTGGTACTGCGCTTTTTTGCTTTTGCAAGTGTAAGATAATTTTTTCTTGCCACTCTACGGTACATGCGTGGTCTGGAAAATCCATATGTTTTGCAAAAACGGATGATGATTGTTTCCAGTTTTTCTCTTGCTTCATTCAGCAGAGAAAAATGCTGTGGGTATCTGATGTTTGACGGAGCACAGGTGGCATCCAGCATCAGAGTTCCTTTATTTTCAGTTTCCTGCTCTGGCTTTGTATCCGGTCTGTCTCTTTTGCCTCCCGAAGGTGGATTGGTATGATCATCATCCTTTTTGTCACTGAATTCCTTTTCTTTGAATGCATCCAGCATATATTCGTTCGCTTCCATGATAACGTCCATGCCAGCAGATACTATCTATACCTCGCAAGAAAGAGCCAGAACATAACATAGAGTATCTGACAATAGATGGAATAAAAGCAGTTTTTGATGCCGTAGATACATCCACAAAGCAAGGATTACGAGATCTTGCTTTATTGAGCATTATGTATGACAGTGCTGCACGTGTACAGGAAATAGCAGATTTATGCATTAATGATTTTCGGATAGAAAAACCATCAACGCTTCGCCTTACTGGAAAAGGACAAAAAACACGAATTGTACCATTGATGGATAATACAGCAGTACTTTTGACAAAGTACATTAATCTTTTTCATCCGTATTACAAGGGCACACATGGTATCCCACTTTTTTCAAACCGCAACGGCGAAAAACTCACCAGAGCAGGTATTTCTTATATCCTGAACAAATATGTAGACCTTGCGAAAGAAAAGCATCCATCTCTGATACCAGAAACTGTATCACCACACGGTCTACGTCATAGCAAAAGCATGCACATGCTACAAGCAGGAGTTCCATTGATATATATCCGTGACTTTCTCGGGCATTCTGAGATTTCTACAACAGAGATTTACGCTCGCTGTGACAGTGAACAAAAGAGAAAAGCTATCGAAGCAGCCTGTCCAAGCATAACCAAGGCAGATGTGCCTCTGTGGCATTCTGATAGTACTCTGATGGAGTGGCTTCAGTCACTGTGATAAAGCAGAATAAAATGTAAAGTCATAGAGACATTATTTTACGATACAACTTAATGTTTGAATGTGACTTTACATTTTGCCTAACTTTCCATTTCACATATAATGTAAAGTTTTACATTATATGTGATAATTGAACTGGACAGTGGCTGTTTTCCAGTCGCTCAGTTCAAAACGGGTAGCAGGTAATGGTGCCAGCAATGGTTTTTCTTCCCCAAGAAATAAGCTTCGCCGACTACCCTCTTTCTTCTGAAAGAGCCTTTGGTTAAACAGTTCTAGCTTATCTCTGATTGCACGATTCAATTCGGCAAGTGAGAAGAACTGTTCATCCCGAAGCGCTGCTGTGATCCAGGTAGAAATATTTCCTACCGTTCCCTCAGCATTCGGCTTATCTTTGGGAGCCCTGACACGCGCCGGAATAATAGCGGTGCCATAGTGTTCGGCCATCTCCTGATAAGTTTCATTAATCTGCTGGTCATTAAAGCCACCATTGTGGACAACTGCAGTTTTACAGTTATCCGGTACGAGAATTCTGGCAACACCGCCAAAATATTCGTACATATGGATATGTGCATTGATCCATGATCTCTGCTTCATATCCAGAAAGGCTTCCACATATGCATACTGGCTGTAGGTCATCACACCAACAAATATATAGGCTTTGATGACTTCTCCGGTATCTGGGTCAACGATTGTTGCAGGATCCCCTGCCCAGTCTACATTCAACCTGTTCGCCGGGTTTACGGTTGATATGCATGGTAGCGCATCGTTTCTGCTCATCCTGCTGGATGTGATAGCAGAACTGGGAATACATGAGCGGTTCTTCACCGTTTGCACGGCAGTCCTCCATATATTCTGTCCACAAGAGTTTCTTGCTGGCTCCGTTACGGAGTAGTTCCTTGTGGATATAAGCGTAGTCAGGCATCCTTTTATTGGATTTGACTTGCTTGGCAGAAGGAAAAAACTTTTCTGCAAGAACTGCATCGGTGTCGCTTTTATCAAGTGGCCAGGAAATACCTAATTCCTTTGCACGCTTCAAAACGCGATTGACCGTTTTCTTGGATACATTGCAGCTGTCGGCAATGCTCTGCTGACTGAGCCCCAGACTTTTTAGTCTAAGAATCTCTCGATACTTGGTCATGGTCATGACCTCCTTTGAATGTATTTACACCAAGCGGTGTATGCTTACATTCTAAAGGATTTATGATTAAGGTTTCCACCACCGGAATGGTGGTTCCCTCGAAAACGGATTTACGGTTTCCTTACACCGGGCAGCAGGGACACGGACACTGGATTATTCAATATACCGTCTGTTGCTTTACTATGTTTATCCTGACAGGGACAGTTTGCTCTATATACTGGATTTAGAATAGATTCGTACTTTAGCGATATAAAAGCGGAGACCCTTCGCCTTCGTTTAAATCTTTCAAATCCTCCCGCAGCTTGGCGTCCGTCAGGCAGGAAGCCTCGCTCTGAAGATCCATATAGAGGATGAAAAAGTCCTCCAGAGTCATTTCATTTTCAATGGCAAGTTCTTCCATAATCGGCTGCAGCTTGGCAAGCTGGGCAGATACAGGCACCTTCTGGGGATCGATATCGCCCATCACTTCTTCTGCATATGCATTAATTCGTTCCAATATTTTTCTATGTTCGTCTTTCATTTTAATACCATGCCTTTCTATAATCAACAGATACTGCTTTTTTGTAACTATCCGGAATTCCTTTTCCTTTTACAAAATCAATATCTGTTCCTGTGATTACTGTTTCATTATACTATGCACTTCATAAGATGTCTACATCAAAAATCCAAATAACCGGCAAAGGGGGCGCATAAGAATCAGAATGGCCTTCTTGCCGAAGGAAAGCTTAAGCGGAACCTGTCCTTCCTTCAAGATGTAGTTCTTGTTATCTTTTACGACCAATGCATCAGACTCGTATTTTTCCATGGCTTCAGACAGTGCGCGATTGAACGCCTTGCTGTCAACGACCATCATAATTTCCGTATCCAGGTAGGCGCTTCGTCTGTCCCAGTTAAAAGAACCCACTGCCGAGAGACGGTCTCCGATGGTAAAGCATTTCCCGTGATAGGAGACTCCGCTGTCATATTCCAACAGCTGAATCTTGCTTTTTAAGAAATTCTTTTTCTGCATCAGATAGGTGGCTGCACCGAAAGGATTCCCGTTATTGGCGGCAGAGTTGGTCATAATTGTAGTACTTGCTGCAGAATTGCCGGTTGCCGATAATGCATTATCGGCAATTGTTGAAATGCGTGTCTCAACAGTTGTCTTGCCGGCAGCAGAGGAAGCACGCAAAGTAGAAACGTCCGGAGCAGACGTCCCCAGTGCATCCAGGCGTTCCAGCATATAATCATTGCAGATAATATACGGGGTATGGATCCGTACCGGTTCCTTAGCCTGAAGCATAAGTTCTGTCATGGTGTAAAATAAAACCGGTTCCTTCAGACCCGCATTTATGGGATTGGTCATGAGACTGATCTTATCCACCGGAATAAATTCGTCCTGATTTGCCGCTGTCAGCCAGTCTGCATGCTCCTTTTCCAGATTCACATAGGTAAGTTCCAGCTTCCCGGCAGCGGCAGCAACCTTGTCTTTCTTTCGGGAGGAAACCTTGTCCATCACGATTTTACACTCCGGTAAATCCCATACCGTCTGAAAATAAGCCTTTAACCGGGGCAGGGAGGCATCGTCCCCTGCAGTGCTGTGAACCAGCACGTCCCAGTCATAATTGACATGATCGGTCTGGTTTCCCAGAAAGTAATCAAAAGTATTCCGTCCGCCGAGAATGTAAGAGTGGTCATCCACGACCAGATATTTGTCGTGCAGTCTGGCCATCCAGGTATAAGGTTTCAGGAAATGAACCGGATTATAAACCTTAATGGTAGCATTTTCAAGACTTCCCAATGCCAGGAAAGCCGTTCTGCCGGCGGCATGCGTCAAATAAGAAAAGCCGTCGATTAAAACCTGAACCTTTACACCGCGCATGGCTGCATCGTACAATGCCGAAAGGACGTAAGTTCCGCTGTTATCATCTTTAAAATCAAAAGTAGAAAGAATAATACGTTCTTTTGCACCGGCAATCAGACGGAGCCGTTCTTCTAAAGCCTCTTGATTTTCCAACAGAATTTTGGCTTCCTCCTTTGATGCATCTGCCTGAGTGACTTCGGAAGAATCGGTATTTGCTGCGGCACTTGCCGCTTTTTCCCGGAAATTTGCATCTTTCAATACCGAATCTGAGGAAGGATCCTCTGCATAAAAGTCCGAAAGCCGGAAAGATTCCTTTACAGATGAGGATACATCTCCCTGCCTTATATAAGGAAGGAAAATCGAAAAAAAGTATAAGATTACGAGAACCAGGATTGTAATCTTCAGAATTTTACCTGATACTTTCACCAACATATAAACACCTTTCCCAATTTCTTTTTACTAATAAAGTATACTTTTTAAGCTTAAAAGTCAATCCTGTTTTCATGGATGATGTATTAATGGCAAGTTTCTAAGGGCAGGCTCGTGGGGATTCCAATGAGGGGTGTATGTAAAAACGCCGCCCCTTAGACTGCGTACTGTGCAGTCTTAGTGGCGTTGCGTTTTTAATTAAGCGAAAGCGTCCCCCGAATGGAACCTCATGAGCTTGCCCGGAGATCAGCCTTAATTATTTTTTGGGTTAAATATAATTTTGTAAGTTTATAATGGTTTTATGCGCTTATACATTGTTTTTCCCCTATTTTTTTGGTACAATAGTAACAGTTCAGACGCGCCATTCGCAAAACCGCGCTTTTCGCTGCTTCGCAGCTATTTTTGCTCATTGATCGGCGCTAAGCTCAAACATTCATGCAGACAGATTTTCATGCAAGCATGAAATCTGTCCACAAGAATGTTTGCCTGAACTGTTAAGTACAATGTTTACAATGTTCGGGAAAGGGGCAAAAATGACAAATAAATTATATCAGCTGATGAACTGGCCGAAAATAGAGGAGGTCATTTACTCGGAATGTGATTGTCCGCATGATCTGTTGGGAATGCACAAAGCCGGGACACATGATCTGCTGCAGGCTTATTTTCCGGGTGCGGCATCGGTAAGTGTGATCTGGACAAAGAACGGCGAAAAAACCAAAATGGAGCTGGCGGACGAAGACGGCTTTTTTGCATTGCTCGTGCCGGCCGGCAAGAAAAGCGACTATCAGTATGAAGTCAGCTATCCGGACGGGAAAACGGTAAGAAGAAAGGATGCATATCATCACAAACCGTTTCTTACGGAAGAAGACCTGGAAAAATGGAAGCATGGTATCCATTATACGATTTATGAAAAAATGGGAGCGCATCCCATGAAACTTGATGGAGAGGAAGGAACCTACTTTGCTCTTTGGGCGCCGGATGCCTTACGCGTCAGTACGGTGGGCGATTTTAATCAGTGGGACGGGCGGCTGCACCAGATGAGGCGGATTGGTGATTCCGGAATTTTTGAAATTTTTATCCCGGATGCCATGCCAGGGCAGAATTATAAGTTTGAGTTGAAATACCGAAACGGCCTGACCAGACTGATTGCGGATCCTTATGCCAATGCCTGTCAGCTCAGGCCGGATACGGCATCCGTGATTACAGATCTTACAGGATTTTTCTGGGAAGATGCAGAGTTTTTGGAAAAGCGGGAGGGAATGCAGAAGGTTTCTTCCCCTGTAAGTATCTGTGAAATCTATCCGGCTCTGTTTGCATCCGATGCGCGGATCAATTTCCGCATGCTTGCCGGAGAAGTCATTTCTTATATAGAAGAAACCGGGTATACGCATATTGAACTGCTGCCGATTATGGAATATTTTGCGGACGAATCCTTCGGATATGCGACGACAGGCTATTATGCACCGACTGCCAGGTATGGAACACCTGAGGATTTCATGTATTTTATCAATGAGCTTCATAAATCCGGAATCGGCGTCATTCTGGACTGGTTCCCGGTAAGAGGCGCCGGAAAATGCCCGCAGAAGGATAATTTTTATATCGCCAATGCGCTGTTCTGGGTAGAAAAGTATCACGTGGACGGCATTAAAATGACCGGTGTCAGCGATACGATTTATCTGGATTACGGCAAAAAAGACGGAGAGTGGCGCCCGAATATTTACGGTGGAAATGAAAATCTGGAAGGGATCGAAATGATCCGCCATCTGAATTCTATCCTGAAAAAAAGAAATCCGGGAGTCTTAAGTATTGCGGAAGAAAAATGCGCTTTTCCGAAAGTGACGGATTCCTTAGAGGACGGGGGACTTGGATTTGATTTCAAGTGGAATAACGGATTTTCCCAGGATTATCTGGACTATATAAAACTGGATCCTTATTTCAGAAGCGGCTCCCACAATAAGCTTACCTTCAGCATGATTTATGCTTACAGTGAAAAGTTTGTGTTGGCGTTTTCCCATGATGTTGTGGGAATAGAAGCAGATAAACTGCTTCGGGAAATGCCGGATGCCGTATTCGGCATGAAGGAGAAGCTTTCCAATCTGCGGCTGACCTATGCTTTTCTCATGATGCATCCCGGAAGAAAACTTTTCTTTGAAAGAAAGCTGCCTCAGACGCCTGATGAACTTAAAATGGCTGCCCTGGTCCGTGATCTGAACGCACTCTACCGGAACTGCCCGGCACTGCACCGATGGGATGACCTTCCCTCCGGTTTTGAATGGATCAGCAGTATCCGAGCGGAAGAAGGTATCTTAAGCTTTTTAAGGAAAGGAAGTCATCCGGAGGATACCCTTCTGGTGGTTGCGAATTTTTCCGGAGTTTCCGGCAGCTTTTCGATAGGTGTGCCTTGGGAAGGGCGCTACAAGGAACTTTTGAATACCGATCAGCCGCAGTACGGCGGAAGCGGACTTTTCCTTAATGATGTAAAAAAGACAGAAGACCGGCAGGCGGACGGCAGACCGGTATCCGTTACCATGGATCTTGCACCACTGTCATTGGCTGTTTTTCAATATGAACCCGATATACCTGAAAGGGAGGTGACCGATTGTGTATAGAATCATACATTGTCTGACGGAAGCGCCGGATCTTGTCAAAGAGGCCGAAGATATTTTGAACAATGCGGTTACCGATGAAATAAAACCCGGTGTTATTAAAGCTTTTTTTGAGCAGCTTCCGCAAAAAGCACTGGTTTTAGGTGTCCGTATTTTACTGGCTCTTATCTTTTTTATCATCGGCACGCAGATTATTAAACTGATTCGAAAGATTGTCCGTAAATCCATGACCCAGGCAAATGCCGATAAGGGTGCCGTATCGTTTATGGATTCTTTTATAAAAGTCTTTCTTTATATCATATTGATTTTTATGATTGCGGCTTCTTTCGGTGTGGATGCGGCAAGTATTGTCGCACTGGTAGGATCCGCCGGAGTAGCGGTGGGTCTTGCCGTCCAGGGCAGTCTGTCCAATCTGGCAGGCGGTATTCTTCTGCTGATATTAAAACCTTTCCGGATAGGAGATTATATCATTGACTCCGATGGACATGAGGGAACGGTAGAGGAAATCCAGCTTTTTTATACCAGGCTCTTAACGCCGGACAACCAGACGGTAATCCTGCCAAACGGTTCTTTATCCAATAACTGCTTGACGAATGTCACGGCAGCACAGGTGCGGAGACTGGATATTCGTGTGGGGATCTCTTATCAGGCGGATCTTTTCAAGGCCAAAGAAGCCCTGTTAAAAATGCTGGAAAATGAAAAGGATGTTCTGAAAGAAAAGGAACACAGCGTCCTGGTAGAGGAACTGGGAGACAGCGCGGTGATCCTGGTGGTACGCTGTTTTATTAAAGACGATCTGTACTGGCCTGCCCGATATCGGCTGACAGAGGAGTGCAAGTATGTTCTGGACAGAGCGGGCATCGAAATTCCTTATCCGCAGATGGATGTCCATGTAAAATAATCAGATCGCTTCGGCGCTAAAGTGTCTGCGGAATGCGGATTAGAATAATTACACAAGGCAGTCCATGTAATCATAAGCCATAAATTAAGGCGCAAAAAAAGCTCCCGAAGGGATTCGAACCCTTGACCTACGCATTACGAATGCGTCGCTCTACCGACTGAGCCACGGAAGCATATAATAATATAGAATATATTATATAGAAGATATGAAATTGTTCTGCCGGTAAAATTTGGTATCCGGCGATTCTGCTGTGTCCAACGAAGTACATTATACCCTTTTTGGCGGCAAAATGCAAGCACTATTTTAAAAAATTAAAATCGGAAAAATTGCTTGGTGAAATATGGGTACTGTGCTTAAAAAACTTGGAAAAAGCAAGCACATCCGGAAAACCGATGGAATTCGCAACTTCGGTAATGGACATATCGGTTTCACAAAGCAAACGTTTTGCTTCTTTTAATTTGCATTTTTCTATATATTGCTTCGGTGACCTACCGCATTTTTCCACAAAGATGCGATAAAGCTATGGCTGGGAAATTCCAAGAATTAATGTAATAGATTCCATGCTGGTTATCAAAAGCTTTTTGTTTGATGACAAGTGTATGACAGTTTCGGATTTCTGTGAAAATCTGAAAAGAAACCGCAAAGAATTTTTGTATAAATGTCGTCAAAACAAAAGCGTCTTCGGAATGGATGAGGACAGCGCCAATCTGTTTGCGGAAAAGATAACAGCGGAAATTTTTTCCTTTACGGAAAACAAAAAGCCTTATCTTGGTCAAGCGTTTATTCCGGCCTCCATTCAGTTTAACAGCCAGGCAAATGCAGGGAAAGGCATCGGTGCGACATCGGACGGCAGAGAAGCCGGAGCCCCTTTGTGCGATTCTTTGGGAGCAGTGTTCGGAAAAGACAAAAACGGACCTACCTCTCTTTTGAAGAGTGTTGTATCCATCCATCTGGAGAAAGCACTTGGTGTCCCGATCCTGAATTTTAATATAGATGAAAGCTGGAATGACGAGATCCTAAAAAGTCTGCTTTTGTCTTATTTGCAGATGGGTGGCATACAAATGCAGATTTCCTGTATTTCGGCAGAAACGCTGAAGGATGCTTACAAACATCCGGTTTTACCTCCCGGGAAGTGATACGGCAGACAGCCGCCTTTACAGACTTATAAGTCATCTTACGTTGTCCGATTATCCCGGGATACAATGACAGAGAAGAGCATTTTCGGGGAATTGCAGAAACGGCAAATCGGTATCCCAATATTTTAAAAATAGAATTGGAACCGTACCATAAGCTGGGAGAGAGAAAATATGAGTTGCTCGGTAGAAAATGTCCGGAAATCCCATTGCCGGACGAAGAAAAGAAAAAAGAATGGGCTGTTTCTGTTGCCCGTTATTGTCCTCAGGTGCCGGTCGTATTGTGAATATTTTTTTAATCAATGGATATTTTTTAGATATGTATCATGGCTGAAAAGCAGTCAGCCATGCAGAACAAAGAGTGTCACATTCGATCGGGATTACATTTTCATGGAGATCTTAATCCGATGCTCCAGATATTGTATTCCTTTATAGAAAGAAAATGCCACCACACATAGTATGATGATGCTGGTGATCACCATATCCAGCTGAAAGACCTGTGTGCCGTAGATGATCAGATATCCAAGTCCCCGTCTGGCAGCCAGGAATTCGCCGATAATGACACCTACCAGAGCAAGACCGATGTTTACTTTGGTCGTACTGAGCATGGTAGGAACGGAAGCGGGAAGCACGACTTTGAAAAAAGCATCCCTTTTTCCGCCGCCCAGTGTGTAGATCAGGGTAATTTTCTCCGGATCCGTCTGTTGGAATCCGGTATAAAAACTGATGATGGAACCGAATACGGCAACGGAAATTCCGGCTACAATAATGGTGTTGATTCCCGTGCCGAGCCAGACAATAAATAACGGCGCCAGTGCAGATTTCGGCAGGCTGTTTAAGATGACCAGATACGGTTCCGTAATTTCCGACAGTTTACCGGAGTACCATAAAAGGGTGGCCGCAAGCAGGCTGATGAATAATACCAGGAGAAAGCTTAAGATGGTTTCCAACAGGGTAACGCCGATATGACGGAACAGATCGTTTCTCATGCTAAGCTTTAAAAAGCAGCGGACAATTCTGGAGGGACTGGAAAAAAAGAAACTGTCGATCCAGTTCCGGTCCGCCGCAACTTCCCAGATAACCAAAAAGAACAGGAAAAGAAAAGACCGCCAGGCCGTTACCTGGTGGTGATGTTTTTTATGCTCTTTTAAAAATGCTTCCTGCCTGGTCAATTCATTCTTCCTGTGGGGCAGGCAAAGAAATTTCATCTGTCAACACCTCCCATAACTGAACAAAATAATCCTGGAATTCCGGGGCATGCCGGGCAGCCAGAAGAGAATCGTCCGTAAGTGTTAAATGGATCGGCAATTCCTTTTTTACGGTGGCCGGGCGGCCGGAAAGAATAATCACGCGGTCGGCTAGGCTGATGGCTTCCGACAGGTCATGCGTAATGATAATCATGGTTTTTCCGGTTTTGCGGATCAGGCGACAGATATCTGCCGAAACCATTAAGCGGGTCTGGTAATCCAGCGCACTGAACGGTTCATCCAAAAGCAAAAGCTGCGGATTTAAGGCCAGTGTCCGGATCAGTGCCGCACGCTGTTTCATTCCGCCGGACAACTCACCGGGTCGCTTGTTGCGGAATTTTTCCAGTCCATAATCCGTAAGAAGACGTTCTACATACGAAAGCCTTTCCGGAGTCATCATATGGTGAATTTCCAGTCCGAGAATGACATTTTTATAGACGCTTCGCCATTCAAACAGATGATCTTTCTGCAGCATGTAGCCGATACGCGGATAATGAAGCGACCCATCCGGATTGTTCACTGCGATGGTTCCGGATTCTGGCTTCAAAAGTCCCGCGATAATCGAGAGCAGCGTGGACTTGCCGCAGCCGCTCGGACCTACAACCGCCACAAATTCTCCTTCTTTTACACCAAAAGAAAGATCGGAAAGCGCCGGTGTTTCTCCATGGAGGTTGTGATAGGCGTAGCAGATATTTTTCAGTTCGATTAAATTGCCGCCGGACATGGCACGGATCCCTTCTTTCTTCTTTTTACTTTATCATATGTCGAAAATGTGCGAATGGTTCCCAATAGCCTTTTGAGAATGGCGCGTCTGAACGGTTACTTTCTCGAAAATTTTGCCTTAGGAAAGCAGAAAAATTTTTTTAAATAATTCTTGACAATCAAAACAAAGGATGATATCATATCACCATGCTAATACGTTAGCAGACTAAAGCGAACAAAAAAGAAATTTCCGGGAAATTCGATCAGTATTTGTTTTGAGGAGGACAAAAATTATGAAAAAGAGTATGATAATGTTACTGACTGCAGGGCTTGCGGTTTCCATGCTTGCCGGCTGCGGAAATAAGCAGGATGTTAAGAGCGAAGAGAAGAAGGACGGAACGGTATTTACGGTTGGATTCGATGCGGAATTCCCGCCTTACGGATATCGGGATGAGAATGGCGAATATGTGGGCTTCGACCTGGAGCTTGCCGAAGAGGTGTGTAAGATAAACGGCTGGGAACTGGTAAAGCAGCCGATTGACTGGGATGCCAAGGATATGGAATTATCTTCCGGCAACATCAGCTGCATCTGGAACGGTTTTACCATGAACGGAAGAGAAGATCAGTACACCTGGTCAACTCCTTACGTGGATAACAGTCAGGTATTCGTTGTCGCAGCGGATTCCGGAGTTGCATCCAAGGAAGACCTTGCAGGCAAGACGGTTGCCGTACAGAAAGATTCATCCGCCCTTGCTGCCTTGAACGATGAAGAGGTTCCGGAAAACATTGCTTTAAGAGATTCCTTTAAGGAACTGGTAGAGTATGCAGACTACAATACGGCATTTATGGATCTGGAACAGGGAGCCGTTGATGCAGTTGCCATTGATATCGGAGTTGCAAAGTACCAGCTGGAAAGCAGAGAAGCAGGAAAATACGTCATTCTGGAAGGGGATGATAATCTGCTGGCTTCCGAACAGTATGCCATCGGATTCAAATTAGGCAACGAAGAGTTAAGAGACCAGGTACAGACAGCTTTGGATAAGCTTGTAGCAGATGGCACTTTCATGGAGATTGCCAAGAAGTGGGGACTGGAGGACAGTGTCTGCCTAGGTAAGTAAACTTACCGCAAATAAATTTGCCGCAAGTAGCATAACCTTACAAAGTGACAAATTTGTTAACAGCAAGTTTCTGAGGGCAGGCGCATGGGGATTCCGATGAGGGGCGCAAAATTGAGCGAGAGCGTCCCCCGAATGGAACCCCATGCGCCTGCCCGAGGATCTGCCTTAATCATATTCGGGAAGGTTAAAGAAATGAACATAATTTCAATGATTTCGCAATTGGCAGAGGGCTTCTTTGTTTCCGTACAGATTTTTGTATTTACCTTGCTCTTTTCCATGCCCCTTGGTCTGCTTGTGGCATTCGGACGTATGTCAAAGCTGCGTATTCTGCGGACGATTATAAAGATTTATATTTCCATTATGCGCGGGACACCGTTGATGCTGCAGATTCTTGTGGTATATTTCGGTCCATATTATATCTTCCGGCTGAAAATGGGAACCGGATATCGGTTCCCTGCCGTAATTATTGCGTTTGTTGTAAATTATGCCGCTTATTTTGCAGAAATTTACCGTTCCGGAATCGAATCCATGCCGAGAGGCCAGTACGAAGCAGCGGAAGTCTTAGGCTATAACCGGTTTCAGACTTTTTTCAAGATTATTTTTCCGCAGGTATTTAAAAGAGTGCTGCCTCCGGTGACGAATGAAACGATTACGCTGGTAAAGGATACTTCTTTAGCTTTTACGATTTCCGTAGCCGAGATGTTTACCGTAGCCAAGCAAATCGGCGCAGCCCAGACCAGCGTCATGCCACTGCTTGCTGCCGGAATTTTCTACTATATTTTTAACCTGATTGTTGCAACCGGGATGGAATATCTGGAAAAAAGATTTTCTTATTACCGTTAATTCCCGTGAGAAAGAGAGGTCTTCCTGCTGTGAACCTGCTGGAAATGAAACATATTAAAAAAAGCTTTGATCAAGAAGGAATTTTGGACGATATTTCTCTGACGGTAAAGGAAGGCGAGGTCGTTTCGATTATCGGTCCGTCCGGCAGCGGAAAATCTACTCTATTACGTTGTGCCGCCATGCTGGAAAAAATGGATGGCGGAGAATTGGAATATCTGGGAGAAAAAGCTGCCTGGGAGGAAACGGATCCGAAAGGACAGAAGCGCTGCGTTTACGCATCTCCCAAAGATCTTCGCCGGATCAAGAAAGCATTCGGTCTGGTATTTCAGAACTTTAATTTGTTCCCGCACTATACGGTCTTAAAAAACATCACCGATGCACCGGTCTGCGTGGATAAAGTTCCGAAGCAGGAAGCGGAAAAGAGGGCCAGAAAGCTGCTGGCACAGCTTGGTCTGGAAGGCAAGGAAAATGCTTATCCGTTTCAGCTTTCCGGCGGACAGAAGCAGCGTGTCAGCATTGCAAGAGCGCTTGCCCTTCAGCCTAAAATTCTTTTCTTTGATGAACCGACATCCGCACTGGATCCGGAATTGACCAAGGAAGTGCTTAAGGTCATTAAGGAACTTGCCAAAGAACATATGACTATGATTATTGTAACACATGAGATGCAGTTTGCCAGAGAGGTTTCCGACCGCATCATCTTTATGGAGCAGGGAAAGATTCAGGTGGAAGGCACTCCGGAGGAAGTTTTTGATGCCGACCATACAAGAGTACGGGAATTCATCGGAAAGATGTCGTAACAGTTCACTCGTACGTTTATGCAGGCAGGTTCCATGCTCGCATGAGAAACTGCCTGCGAAAATGTACGAAGGGAGCGCCATTATTATGAAAATCGCGTCCTGCAGACGCGACAAACAGCTGCGAAGCAGCGAGAGAGCGCTGAAAGCGCGGTTTTGTGAATGGCGCGTGTGAACTGTTACGTCATGAATCATGAAAAAATCTTCCTTGCACAAATATGGAAAATGTGATATAACTAAGGTACGGTCGGTGAAGAACGGACCCAAGACGGAAATTCTTGAAAGGAGTGTATCATTATGAGTTGGAGTGACAAGATTAGTCAGTTTGCCCAGTCGGCAATCAACAAAAGCAAGGAAGTTGCTGAAGTAACCAAATTGAATTCCAGAATCAGCACCCTGAATACAAATAAGAAGTCTCTTTATACGCAGGTTGGCGAATATGTATTAGGAAACGGTCTGTTAAAGGAAGATGCTTCCGTTGCAGCATGGGCTCTGCAGCTGGAAGAGATTTTAAAAGAAATTGATGAGAACCAGAAGAAGATCAGAGAAGTTAAGAACATTCAGGTATGCCCGCAGTGTGGAGCGGAATTACCAAGAGAAAGTAGATTTTGTGCTAAGTGCGGAGCTGTTTTGAATGTTCCGGAAGAAACTGCTGCAGAACCTGCAGGCGTTTCGGAAGAAGTGGCTGCAGGTGAGGAGCCTGAGACGGCAGAACAGGAGACCGTTGAAGCAGAAAAACCGGCTGAAGCAGCAGAACCCGTTGAGACAACAGATTCTGTTGAGACAACAGAAGAATAATTTTTCAGAGGATATCGGCTCATCAAAAGCCGGTATCCTTTTTTTGTAACAGGTGCGTCTGTACGGTTGTACGGTTGCCCTATTTAATCATTTTATATCCCGTATTGACAAAAACAATGGATAATTGTAGAATGAGTATAAATTATTAATTAAGATTTTATAAAGTCATGCAGGAGGAAGTATGTCATGATGATCAGAATGGCTGTTGCCGATGCAAACCAGGATTATGTGACCCGTTTGGCAAATGTACTGGAGGATTATGAGGATTTGAATCTTTCCGTTTTTACGGAGCGTTACAGTCTGGAAACGGCCCTTGCTTCCAGACGTTTTGATGTCCTTTTATTTGACAGCGATTTGTATGACGGCCAGGTCGGTCTCCCCTCCGGAACCCTTCCGATTATGCTCTGGAACAGTGAAAAGCCGGTACCGGAATCCTGCAAGAGTTTTGCAAAGGTTGCCAAGTATCAGCGAATCAGCAATATTTACCGCCAGGTTCTGGAACTGTATGCGGATGTCTGCGGCAATGTGGACAGTGTTCTGGGCACGAAAGGCGTACGTATCTGCGCTTTCTATTCTCCCGTAGGCGGCTGCGGCAAGACAACGACTGCTTTGGTTGCGGCAAAGAAACTGGCTTTACAGGGGCTGCGGACCTTTTACATCAGTCTGGAGGAGATGGCATCGGAAAGCTGCTATCTTCCGCAGAATGCGGAGAAAGGCTTAAGCGAAATAGCAGCGGCTCTGGGCGGCGATGTGAATTTTAATCTGAAATTGCAAGGACTTTTACAGACAAAATCCGACCGTTTCTTTTATCTGAATCATTTTGATTCTCCGAATGATATTCTGGAGATTACAGAACAGGAGCTGGAAGAACTGTTCTCGCATCTGCGGGGCTGCGGCCTGTTCGATTATATTATAGTAGATATGGGTGTCAGCATGAATGCCAACCAGCTTCGCATTTTTGAACTGGCGGATAAGCTGGTTATTGTAGGAAGACCGGATGAAATGGCTTCCGGCAAGCTGAATACCTTTTTTAAACAGATACATATTATGAACGAAAATCAGTCCAAGATGCTTTTCCTTATGAATTTTGATAACGGAAGGGTGACCGATTCTGCTTATCCGGTTCCTCTGATCGGAAAGATTGCTTTTGCACCGAACCAGGACAGTGCAGGCTTAATCGATATGCTTGCAGGTTACTCCGGAACACGTTTTACGGATGCGCTGACGGAATAAGCGCTGAAAGCGCGGCTTTGTAAATGGCGTGTCTGAACTGCTACATGTAAAATGATGAGAAACGGAAAGCAGATTGACAGGAGACAGGTAAATTATGAGAGATTTTTTCACAGAAGAAACGGTTCAAATACGGGAAATGATCAGTAAGGATCCGACCTATTCCTCTCTTTCGGATGATCAGCTTAAGGAAAGAGCGGAACAGATGCTGGATCAGCGGATTTCTCAAGTGATGCAATCGGATCCGCAGCTTGCCGCTTATTACTCTTCCCTTTCCTTTAAAACCAGGAAAAGTCTTCTGGATACTGTGTTCGAGTCTATCAGAGGCTTGGGAATCCTGGGCAAAATCATTGCCGATAAAAGCATCACAGAGGTTATGATTAACGGTTATGATTCCATTTTCGTGGAAAGAGCCGGAAAGCTGGAAAAGATCCCGGACAAATTCGAAAGCCAGGAGAGACTGCGCAACATTATCACCAAGTTTGTTCAGGATATGGGGCGCTCGGTAAATGAGAGCAATCCCATTGTGGACACCCGACTTGCAGACGGATCCCGTGTCAATGTCGTGCTGGATCCGATTGCTTTAAACGGACCGATTGTCACCATTCGACGTTTCCCGGAAGAGGGTATGACCATTCAGAAGCTGATCCAATATGGGTCTATTACACCGGAAGCGGCGGTTTTTCTGGAAAAACTGGTAAGAGCCAAATACAATATTTTTATCAGCGGCGGTACCGGTTCCGGAAAAACGACCTTTTTAAATGCTTTGTCTAATTACATACCGCAGACGGAGCGTGTCATTACCATAGAAGACTCTGCGGAATTGCAAATCCGGCACATTCCCAACCTGGTACGTCTTGAGACGAGAAATGCCAACAGCACCGGAAGCGGTGCGATTACCATGCGGGATCTGATCAAAGCTTCCCTGCGTATGAGACCGGAACGGATTGTAGTCGGTGAGGTCAGAGGTGCGGAAGCACTGGATATGCTGCAGGCCATGAATACCGGTCACGACGGATCGATTTCCACCGGGCATGCCAACTCTGCCTGGGACATGATCAGCCGTCTGGAGACGATGGTTTTAAGCGGTTCTCCGGGACTTCCTCTGGAAGCGATCCGACAGCAGATTGCTTCTGCCGTGGATATCATTATTCATCTATCCCGTATGAGGGACAGTTCCCGAAAGACGCTGGCGATTTCCGAAGTAGTAGGAATCAAGGACGGCAATGTGATCTTAAATCCGCTGTTTGAATTCCGGGAAGATGAGAGGGCAACGGCAAGAAAAGTATCCGGAAGCCTGTGCCGGACGGAAAATGAGATGAAGCACCCGGATAAGTTCCTGGCTGCCGGAATCTATGACTACCTGTAAAAAAGAAAGGGAAAACGGTATGAACTCCAATATGCCTGTATATTACAAATGCAATATGAAGCGTCAGGAACATCTGGCTGCCTACCTTGTCTGCAGTCTTCTTTTGACCTGCATTGTATTTTTATTTTATCATATCTGGTGGTGGTCCGTAGTTGTCGGTTTTGCCGCCGGAATTTATCTGGAGAAGGTCTATGCAGATTCGGTTGTCAAAAAGAGGCTTCGGACACTGCGGTTGCAGTTTAAGGATTTCCTGGAATCCATGAGCGTTGCCACCAGAGCCGGTAACGTGGAAATCGAAGCGGTTCGCTCCGCCAGAAAAGATCTTGAGATTTCTTACAATAAGAAAGCGGATATCGTAAAAGAAATCGATCATATCATACTGCAGTATGAGAAGGGCGGCATTCAGCTGAAGGTACTTTTTGAAGATCTGGCGGAACGCAGCGGGCTGGAAGATATCCGCAGTTTTGCTTCCATCTATTCGGTAATCGAAGGAAAAAGCGATCGTTTCGGAGATATTCTGACGCAGACGCAGGAGATCATCGGTGATAAGATTGAGATTGAGCAGGAGATTCAGACCACCATTTCCGCTGCCAAATCCGAAACCAATATGATGTTGGTGATGCCTGTTGTCATTGTCGTTGCCATGTCCTGCATGGGCGGCGGGCTTCTGGATGCACTGTTTACCACAATGGCCGGACATGCTGCAGCAACCGTGGCGCTGCTTATTTTTGCATTATCGTATGTCCTTGCCCTGAAAGCAAGCGATATTAAAGTCTGACCGAAAGGAAGAAGAGTAGATCATGATCATTTGTATGGCTGCAGCAACGCTGTGTTTCCTGTTTTTTGCTTATTTATATCTGTCGGCGGACCAGAGCATTGTTAATACCATGGTATCCTGCTGTAAGGAAACCGAAGAGGAGAACCTGAAAAAATATCAGCTGGAAATGAGCCTGCTGATTGCAGATATCAAACGGACGAAGGATCTTAAGAACCGCAATAAAGTAAAACAGGCAAAGAAGCTGAAAAAGAAGATGGAAGAAGCAGGCAAACGTCTTGAAACTCTGCAGAACGGGAAAATCGGCGCCCTGGATATGGTTCCGGTAGCCGGTTACCGCTTAATGCAGCTTCTAGGCTGGGACGGCGGAAACGAGCAGATCAAAAAGCTTTACCGGCAATGTGTCCAGTTTAAAGAGAAAAAAGAAGCGATGAATTATACTTACTATCTGCTTGGCTCGCTTTTCGGCTATGTCCTGTTAGGAGCGGCGGCAGGACTTTTCGGATTGGGAATCGGTTTGACGATGCAGCTGGGAACCAGAAGCGCTGTGGTTGCACTGGCGGCTTTCGTTATTTTTGCACTGATCGGTTATTTTCCCTATGACAGTGTCCGAACAACCATTCAACACAGAGCGGAAGAAATCGAAAACCAGTTTCCGCAAGTGATTTCCAAAATGGCACTGCTTACCGTAGCCGGTATGGAGGTCAACCAAGCCTGGAAACTGTCCGCGGAAAGCGGCATCGGGGTGTTGTATGAAGAGATGCAAAGGGTGTTGTTGGATTTTAACAACAACGTCTCTCCGGCAGATGCCTATTCCCGATTTATCAGCCGCTGTAACAACCCTTATACAACGAAGCTGGCAACAGCTATCTTACAGAATATATCTAAAGGAAATGCGGAGATTGTTGCTTTATTCCGGAGACTGAATGATGAAAGCTGGATGGAACATAAGCATAATGCCAGAAGAAAAGGAGAACAGATTCAGTCAAAGCTCCTGGTTCCCACGATTTTGATGTTCCTGGGAATTATTATCCTGATTATCATCCCGATTATCAATGGCTTCAATTTTTAAATCGGGGATAATATATTATTTTGTCCCGCAGCAGTGCGCTGTCCTGCGAGGGGCGAAAGCGGATCCTTTCAAAGAACCGCACAACGCAAGCAGCGCAGAAATGGAGAAAAAAAGATGCAAAATTTATTTGATCGCATGTATATTGGTTTCACCAACAGGGTAAATCGTTTTGTCAACAGCTTCAAAGAAGATGAAAGAGGCGTTTCCAGTTTCGTAGCAACCATTCTTTTGATTTTAATTGTTGTACTGCTGTGCGCTATTTTCTGGGAGTACATTTCTCAGTGGTTTGAAACTATGTGGAACAAGATCACCGGAAATGCGAACAAGATAGGTTAAAATTATTTATCCTTAGAAATCAGGAGGCATGGAATATGAGGAAATTACATAATGACGAAAATGGACTGGCGGTCGTTGAAGCCACGATTTTGCTGCCATTCTGCATGATTATGGTAATTGCCATATTCTATGCCGCCATTTTTATGTGTCAGAAAGCGAATCTTCAGGCAAATCTGGAGAATACGTTGCTTTATTATAAAAATACGTATTCCGACACTTATGTTGCAGCCAAAGGTCAGATGGCCTACCAAAAGAGCGGAGAGGTGCAGGCGGCAAACGGAAGCAGTTTCGAAGAGCCGGTTGAAAAATTCCCGTACCGCTTTTTCGGCATGAAATTCAACAGTGCCGCTTTTGAAAGCTTTTTTCGCTCCATGTGCGGAAATATGTTTTTTGATACGGGAAGCAATGTAACGGTTCATTCCGATAAGCATAATTATATCATTTATAAAACATTGACCGCCAAAGTCAGTCAACAGGTAAAACCGGCGGTCAGCCTTGCCATGGTAGGCGGTCCGAGAACCATGGAAATCGAAGCAACCGGAACGGTTGTCATTAATGACGGTGATGATTTTATCCGAAATGTGGATTTTATCATAGATGTGACCAGCAAGACGGCTTTCGGTCAGAAAGTCAGCGAGATGGTCGGCAAAGTAACCGATCTGTATGGAAAGTTTAAAGAGAAGTTTAATATAACATCCACACAATAGCATTAAGTGCAGATAAGCGGGATAGTTGACCGGCTGTCTGCGGAAAGTTGACTTTGTAAGTCAATTTAGAAGAAAAACAGTGATTGACTTGCGAAGTCAACACAAAAAGGCAGGTAACAGGCAGATGCGGACATTGTTCCATAATACGAAGGGTTCCATAACGGTACTGGTAACTTTGATTCTGGTGCCCACCATATTTTTTAACGGCTTTCTGGTAGATCTTGCCAGAATCAAGCTGTATGGCAATCAGGCGGTTATGACAGCGGATAACTATGGCGAGGCGATTTTATCCAACTATGATAATCTGTTAAAAGAATTGTACGGTCTGTTTGCCCTGTCCCAGAGTGATGAAGGCAAGAAGGCTCTGGACCAGTTGTCGGAATATATGAAGACTTCCTTTGACCCGTCCAAAGAGACCATTTCCTGGAATCACCTGGCAGGTCTTGCCGGAACCACGGAGTATCAAGGATTTATGCCCTATAAAGATGCGGAAGTCTCTCTTTCTTATACGCCTGCGCAGGATGCGACGCTTTCCAATTCCGCGGTATTCAGTACGCAGGTGGGCGATTTTATGAAATTCCGGATTGTTCAGACCATGGGTGAAGGCAGTACGGATGTTATGAATGCTATTACGGAAATCCAGAACATGGAAAAGAATTCCGAGGCCATTGACAAAAGAAACGATTTGGACGACAAGGCCGGAGAGGTATTGGAAGCCGCCCAGGAATATTATGATGTAATTCGTTGCATCAATTCCTATCCGAACTATATCGAACATCTCCAATCCGCCTACCGACAGGCCAAAGAAAAATTTGAAGAAATTTTCGATTCCGATACCTACCAGATTTATATGAAATATACCCTGAACAGGGACAAAATCGAGGCGGCCTTAGAAAAACAGAAAAATTTAAAAGAAGGGGAAAGCCTGACGGAGGAGGAACAATCCTTCCTTCAGATGAACGATGACTATGAGAAAGATCCGGAAGCCAGAACAGGAAAGCTGACGGAAAAATTTGAAGCGGTAATTGAAGAATATACCGACAGCAAAGATTCCAGACCCGTAGATTTCAGCAATCTGGAAGAATTTGTAAGAGAGCTGGTGCAGCGAGGAAATCGTGTCAAACAAAAATTGGGAGAGCTGGAAAGTCTCCGGAATGATTTAGAGTCCACCCTTTCGGATGAGAATGTTTCAGAAAGCATTCGGAACGGAATGCAGGAAGAGCTTGACAAGATAGATGAACTGTTCGGGCAGGACGGAAGCTACAGCGCCAACAACTATGTCAGTCTGGCAAGAACGCTTCTTGATACGAATATTGATCAAAACCGGGGCTTTGAGAGTAAATTTCATGCCATCACCATACGTCTGGAAGAAATTGAAAGAGCGTGGATTTATCTGGACGGTTATGAACCGGACTACCATGAGGATCTGAGTCTGGATGACTGGTACGATTTTCAGAAAACCCAGAAGTATAAGGAATTGTATGTTTCTTTGGCGAAATGGTTCGAAAACAGCGATGATGCCAATGCAAAAAAGGCCAAACAAAAGAAATCCGCTGCAAAGGATTCTTTAAAAGATGCGGAAGAGGAAATGGACAGAGATGCCCAGCAGACGAAAGCCAGAGATATCCCGGAATCTTTCGGGTTCGGTAAAAAAGGAAACGCCGGTAATTTTGCTCTGCGCAACATGGTAAAGGAAGCCTCTTCCTATTTTTCCATGAACAGCTTTTCCGATGCAGGAAACCGATTGCTTTTGAAACTTTATACTGTTCAGTATGATTTCGGCATGTTTTCCAGTAGAGTGACCAACGTCAAAAAAGACGATCAGGGAAATACAGAGGAAAAAGAGTCACTCACCGGTTATCCGATGGCTGCCAATATCAATTACCTGTACCAGGCGGAACTGGAATATCTGTTCGGCGGATACAATTCCTCTTTGCAGAATCTGAACAGCGCCAGAAACAAAATTCTGGCTTTCCGGGCAATTGTCAATTATGCGGCGACCTATTCCGTCACAGAAATCAATTCCGCGATTAAGACCATTTCGGAGCTGGCCGCAGCGGTGAATCCGGTACTGGGGCTTGCGGTTGCCGGTGCTTTGCGGCTTGCGGTCGCCGGTATAGAAACGGTAGGCGACTGGAGAGAACTGAAAAAAGGGGAAGGCGTTGTTCTGATTAAGAGTAAGCTGGAAGATCTGACAGCCTATGATCGATTTGCAAGCCTTCTGGATCTGGATTCTTCTTCCGGCGGTTCCGGCTCTTCTTCCTTAAAACTGGACTATGAACAATACCTGTCCGTGCTCTTGGTTTTCTTAACAACTACCTCCCAGATTGCGGAGCGCAGCGCTAACCTGGTCTGTCTGAATGTGAATACCGTCAGTCAGAATATCGGCTCCAAGGGAAAGCTGGAAAACCTGACCTTCAAAATGGAGAAGGCCGTAACAGCCATTGATGCTTCCTGTAAGGTTCATCTGGACTTTGTGGTTATGCCCCAGGGCTTTGCCGAAAAGGTCGCAGCGGAGGATACGTATGCGCAGCTGGAAGCCTTTGAAAAAAATTCCTACCAGTTTACGGTAACGAGAGGATACTAATAGGAAAAATACATTAAAATACAATGTATTTTTCTTATGGCTATTTGTGCCGCAGGCGTCACAAAGTAGCCCTGATCAGATTCCTCCAACGCTAAAGCGTCTG
The DNA here is from genome assembly GCA_934433135.1 of uncultured Acetatifactor sp. Lineage (GTDB taxonomy): Bacteria > Bacillota > Clostridia > Lachnospirales > Lachnospiraceae > Acetatifactor. Next base: position 23,241 of record CAKRZO010000024.1, read on the forward strand.
CGGAATGGAGATTAGTGTGAAAAATCACGTTGAAACGCTGATTTTTCACACCGCAATTTGTTTCTGAGCGAAAACAAATTGCTTTGATGGCAGAAGAGAAATCGCCTACGCGGATTTCTCTTCACCTCTTCGCGACGAAGTCGCTCAGAAATGGAGATTAATGTGGTGAAAAAATACATCGAAAAACCGGATGAGCGTTCATCGGAAAGCGGCATGATGGTTGTGGAAGCAGTGATCAGTTTCACGATTTTTATCATGGTTTCGCTTTTGATCGTCTATCTCACCAATATTTTTATCTTACATAATAAGATTCAGTTTGCGATTAACTCCGCTGCTCACGAAATCGCTTCGTTCTCTTATCTGTATGAAGCATTGTCGTTAAGAGAAGGCGAGCAGACAATCAAAGAAGACGGAAGCGCTTATGTACAGCCGATTGATGATACCACCAAAGAGGTATTGGAGACGCTGAATAAAATGCAGGAAACCGGCAACAGCATCGGAGGTCTGAAGGATTCCGTAGATAACATGGAATTCTCGGAAAGCTCCGTCAACGATATTTTGACACAGTTTGATGCCATCCGGCAGAATGCAGACGGTACTTACCAGTCCGCCAAGGCCGCAGCTTCCGGTTTAAAGGAACTTTTCAGCGATCCGCAGCACCTGCTTGTGGGGATGATCTATCTGGGGGCTTCAGGAGGCAGTTATCTGTTAAAAAGTGCGGTAGGAACGGGCGCTGCCTGGGCGCTTACCGGTAAGTACCTGACCCAGGGAAATCTGGATGCCGATGCTTATTTAAAAAGCCATGGCATAGCAGAAGGGTATGACGGGCTGGATTTCGGAGGTTCTACACTATTTTGCGATGACGATATGCGTCTGGTGGATCTTGTGGTGGAATATGATGTGGATCTGGCATTTGTAAAGCTTTTGATTCCGGATGCCAAATTGCATGTGGTGCAGAGAGTAACGGTTCCCGCGTGGCTTGACGGAGACGGAAAAAAAGTTCCGGCTCTTGCGCAGTAGCGCTGCATCGGAAAATTTGATGCGCAGTTGTGAAAAGGAGAATGGAAAGGATAAACAGGATATGATGATTTTTACAGCGGCTTTGGGAAGCGCCCTGCTGGTTTTGGCAGCATTCTGGGCATCCTTACGGCTTTTGGAACCGAAATATGATCTGCAGCTTAAGAAGAGCGGAAAGTCCGGACTTTTGTATACCGGTCCGTGTGTCCTTTTGACAGCTTTTTTTACCTTTGCCGTCATTCTTTATGCCGGCATGGATCGAAGCCGATATGCAGATCCCTTTTCCTGGGTACAGACGCTTGGTATGATCTGGGGAATGAGCGTCCTTGCCGTAACGGACTATAAAGCGCATAAGATTCCCAATGATTTTTTAAAGATCCTTTTGCTGCTGTTTGCAGCAATCCGCGGGATTGCGATTATTATCGATCCGCAGACAGGACTTTCCGTGCTTTTCCGGTCATTGGCAGGTGGGCTTGTGGGAGGTCTGATTTTCCTTTTATGCTACCTGTTGTCCAGGAAGCAATTGGGCGCGGGAGATGTTAAACTTTCCGCCGTTCTGGGACTTTATGCCACAGGTGAAAAAATTATCGGGATTCTGGCATACGGCATATTGTTATGCTGTATCTACTCCGTCATCCAGGTCATCCGGAAAAAAATCACCATCAAAGACGGTGTACCCCTGGTTCCCTTTTTATATGCAGGAATGCTCCTTGTGGAGCTGATTCTATAAAAGTAAAAAAATGAGAGGACAGATACAAGATGAAAAGTAAACGGCTCTTTTTTATACTGATTGCGGCAGCGCTTTTGCTTGTGGGGTGGATGCTTACCATGAAAGCAGTTTCGGGATCCGAAAACAGGAAGAAGCAGCAGGAGCTGATTGCCCAGGCGGACGGTTTTCTGGAAAAAGAATTATATGTCCGGGCGATTCCCTTATATGAAGAGGCGGCAAGACTGAAAACAAAGGATTCCTCCGTAGCGGAAGAAAAGCTTTTAAAGGCTTATCAGGCTTACGGGGATGAAAATTCTTTTTTGTCGTTGGTTCAGAAACGGATCCAGGCCAAGACAGCGACCGAGCAGGAATATCTGGATGCAGCAGCGATTTATCTGAATTCCTGGCAGTATTCCAAGGCCATGGAAGTACTTCGTGACGGCCTTGCCAACACAGATTCCGAAGCCATCCGGGATTACTATGAAGAAAACCGCTATGAGTATACGTTACGGTCTACGGTTTTTCAGACGATCCTGCCCACGGCACAGAATACACTGATGCCTGCTTTCGACGGAGAAAAGTGGGGGTATGTCAACGAAAACGGCCGGATCGAACTGGATGCGGTGTATGAGGAAGCGCTTCCTTTTAACCAAAATGGCTATGCCGTTGTGAAAAAAGACGGGAAATACATTACCATTACTTCGGAAGGCGCTAAATACGGTCTGGATGAGAATCCGGCATCCGACGTTTACGGAATTACTTCCCGGCATGTCCTGGCCTGCGTAAACGGCAGCTACAGCTATTACAATCTGGATTTTGAATGCGTGGCTCCGGGACATCAGTATGAAGCGATTACCGCAAACAACGACGGTGTGGCAGCCGTAAAGAAGAACGGATCCTGGGGGGTCATAACAGACAGCGGTGATGTGGTTGTGGATTTTGTACTGGAAGACGTTGCGGTCAACTCCCTGGGGAAAGCTTTCAGCGGCGGATATGCCATGGTAAAGCAGAACGGAAGCTGGTTTCTGATCAATACCAAAGGTGAAAAGCAAAGCGAAACCGGCTATTACAACGCCAAAGCTCCGGAATCGGACGGTTTGATTGCCGTTGCGGATGAAAACGATCTGTGGGGATACATCGATACCGTTGGTAAGCAGGTGATCGATTATGCCTATGAAGATGCTTTGTCTTTTTCGGAACACTTAGGCGCTGTGAAGAAAAACGGTTACTGGGGATACTTAAGCGAAAGAGGCGAGCTGGTAATTGAAAATGTCTATTCCCAGGCGGAGCCGTTCCATAACGGAATCGCCCAGGTCGGCTTTGAAGATGCGGCGGCGCTCATCAAATTATCCGATCGCCCGTAACCTGAATGTGTACAACAGTTCAGACATGCCATTTGTAAAATTTTTGGCATAAATACCTGTCTGAACTTGTACAGAATATGTAAAGAATGGAGTGAACATCTGGTCATGAATATGGAAAAATTTACGCTGCAGAGTTCTCTGGAGGCCAATTACCTGAACATTGTTCTGGAGGAACCTGTTTTGCTGGACGGAACAGCCATCCGGGTCATCCAGCAGGACTGCCCGGAATTCCTGATTCCGTTTCGCATAACAAGCATGAACAATTCGGTTATGCTGAAATATAAGTTATTAAATACGGTTGCCATTGAATATGCCAATATGACGTTGCCGAAAAGTTCTTTCCTCCGTTTATATAAGAATCTGCTGATTCCTTTTGTAAAGGGCAGCGACTGGTTTTTGGATTACCACCATTTCTGTGTGGATGCCAAATATGTTTTCCTGGAAAGGGAGACGGGAAAGGTATTCTTTATCTACGTTCCGGAAGCTTCCTATTCCCAGACTGATGGGGAAATCCTGGACTTTTTCAAAAAGGTATTTACCAATACCACGATTACGGATGATAAGGAATTCCAGGTTACTTTATTTAAATACTTCTCCGGAAACGCCATTACACTGACCGGTCTGTATCAGATTCTGACAGCGGAAGAAGGAAAAGGGATGCCGGCTGCAAAAGCAGTACAATCCCGTCCCGTTGAGACGTTCAGCGGATTCGGCGGACAGCCGGGCGTAAGCGGTCAGACCGGCAGAAAGCCGGAAGAGGCGATGGCATCCGGACAGCCTGCAGATATAGGTAAAAGGCCGCAGGAAGATGCCGGAAAGGCACAGAAGGATGTTATGAAATCCCTTGACAGTTTTGTCAAACCCCTCAAGGAAGCCGTCAAGCCCGCGAAGGAAGTACCGCCGGTGCCGGAAACCAAACCGGCAACGGAAGATCTCTTTGATTCCGATGACGAAGTCATGAAAGCATTGTTCGGAGAGAAGAAAAAAGGAAAGAGCGAGTCTCCCAAAGCGGCTAAGAAACAGGGAATGTTCCAGAATCTTTTTGCTTCTTCCCATAAAAAGGATGTTCCGAAGGAAGCCAAAAGCCTGGTGCCTTCCGAACCCGTATCCGCCCGGAAAACACCGGAGACACCGAAGGCAGCGCCGAAAGCGGATCCTTTCCGGTATGGGTATGTGGAAGCTCCGGTCTATGAAAAAACCGAAATTGCAGGAGATGATTTCCTTTTCGGCCATGCGGCTTATCTGGAACTGATACAATCTCCTTTGTCCGGTGCCATGCCGAAAATCAGTCTCGGGTTTGATGCGCCATATATTACCATCGGCAGACTTTCCACCGATGAGGTCAAGCCGGATGTGGCCTTCCCGTCTTCTTTTAAGAAGATCAGCAGGCAACATGCCAGAATCCAGAAGGAAGGCGATACCTACTTCATAATTGATTTAGGCTCCCTTAACCGTACCTATATAAACGGTCAGGCGCTTGTTCCCAATCAGCCGTATCCGCTGACAGACGGAGCAGAACTGACTTTCTCGGAAGCCAATCCCGTAAAGTACCGGGTGCATTTATAAATGCAGCGGATGTCCGGTACGAACCTATAAATATGATAAATAACAGACAAAAAAGAAAAAACAGAGAAAACGGCGGCTGCGCCACGGACATCGGCAACTGTGCCGAGGTCAATCAGGACAGAATCTTGCTGCGCACCTTTCGAAAAGAAGAAAAGGCGCCTTCCATCACACTTGGTATCGTCTGTGACGGAGTCGGAGGGCTGGAACATGGGGAAATTGCTTCGGAAAGGATTGTCTCCATGGCAGAAGAGTGGTTTGAGAATCTGACGGCATGGGTGGATCCTGCCGCAGCAGAGCCGGCGCTTCTCTTTTCCCATTTCAAAGACGCGGCGGAGGAATGGAATGAATCTTTGTTCGACTTCTGCCGGGAACAGGGGATCCGAACCGGGACTACCATGTCGGCTGTCCTGGCGGTTCGGGAATGCTTTTATCTTGTTCATGTAGGAGACAGCAGAATCTACCGCTATCGTGAGACGGTCGGACAGCTGGAACAGCTGACGGAAGATGACAGTGTCGCAAAAATGAAAAACGGCCGCATGAAGAATTACTTAAGCCGCTATGTCGGACAGCAGCCGGATTTTTTATACCATACGCTGCAGGGAAAACTGAAAGAAGGCGACCTTCTGATTTTCTGCACAGACGGTGCATACTCTCTGCTGCAGGATAATGATATCCGTCTTTTACAGGATAACATTATCCTACAAAAGGATAGCATTATCCTACAAAAGGATAACATTATCCTAAAAAAGGATAATGGGAAGAAAAAAGAGAATGCAGATTGTTCTGTGCTGTGCGCAGACCTTCTGCAGGAATTAAAGCAGCGAGGCGGTACGGATAATCTGTCCTTAGGTGTTCTTTGGGCAGAGCCGCTATAAGGCGGTCGGGACAGAACCGCGCAGCAGATGCAGAATCCCGAAAATAACCGCAAGCAGAGCAAAAATAAGCAGATTCTGAAACAGAGAAAACATAAGACTTTTGAAAAAATTCCTCTTTCGCGGCCCGCGATACAGGATAAAGAAAAGTTTCAGACCCTCATAAAGCAGAACAGAAGCAAAGTAAGCTTTCCAGGAAAAAGACCATAGAATGGCAATCAGTGACAAAGCCGGAAAAAGGAAACATTCCGGGAAAATGTCCAAAAAAGGAATCGCCGCTTTACAGTTTCGGCATCGTCCGCAATTTTTCAGATAAGAAAAAATCGGGATCTGCTCTTTTAAGGGAATGGTGTAGCCGCAGGCAGGACAGAAGCAGTCCCGTGTTAAAACAGACCGTTCGCTTCCCCGAAGCAGCCTGGAAATGTCGGTGGTTGCATAGGCACCGATGAAATAAAAAGCCAAAAATAAGGCGGCATAAGCAATTGTGGTTTGCATTTGGAATTTCCTTTCCGGATAACGATCTTTATGAGAAAATTATAGCGGGTTTTCTTCCTTTTTACAAGAGAGTTATCTTGAAAGTTCCGTGGTTTAAAGTTCCGGGCAGCCTCATGTGGATCCATTCGGGGACGCTTTCGCTCAATAAGAAAGCGCAGCGGTTCTTAAATGCCCCTCATCGGATTCCGCATGAGGTTACCCTGGTAGCAATGTAGCAATGGAAGATAAGAAGAGATAAGGACAGGATCAATGGAACAGGCAGAGTACTATCAGAGCAGGGAGGACTTCCTTGCGAAGTTATCCGAGAATTATGATCAGATTCACCCCATCAATGCAGGCGGGGGCGGCATTATTTATGCCGGTATCCATAAAAGACTGAACCGTAAGGTCGTCTTAAAGAAAATCAAGGCCGATAAACTGAGTGTTATCGGCCGTAATCGCGAAATGCAGATTCTGATGAATCTGAAACATACGTATCTTCCGGCAATTCTGGATTTCTGGTCTTACGGGGATGAAGTGTATACGGTCATGGAGTTCATTGAAGGGAAGTCCTTTCAGGAGCTTTTGGACGAAGGGCGTACCTTTTCCGAAAAGGAGGTGCAGCGTTATACCAGGCAGCTTTTGGAAGTGTTGGAATATCTCCATGCCGCCAAAATCATTCACAGTGATATCAAGCCAGCCAATCTGATGCTGACGCCGGAAGATCAGATCTGTCTGATTGACTTTAATGTCTCTCTGTCTTCCGATGGAGAAGAGGAAGGTATCGGCTATTCCCCCGGGTATTCCCCGGTGGAGCAGTATCTGCAGATAGAACTGCGTAAACTACATAAGCAGAATGATCTGCAGAACAGTAATCCTGCCGCAAAAGCAGGCAACCGTACGGATAAAGCCGCTGATATAGTGCAGAGAAAAACGGGGGCTGGACAGGCGAATTTTATTACCCAGGCAGATACAGATGTCACGCAGGTGGATTCCGATGCGGCACATATGGATGCAGGTATTACCCAGGTAGATTCCGGTGCTATACAGGCAGATATTGCTACCTTTCAGAGAGAAAACATAAACCCGGCGCAAAGCAAAATTTCGGCTGCAAATTCACCAACATCGGCACAGCCTATACCGGATAATCCAATTTTCTGGCAGATGTTGCAAAAATATAAAAAATACACCCGGGTTGATGAGCGCAGTGACATTTACAGTGCCTTTGCCACGATGTATGCGATTTTTACCGGCCACAGACCGGCTCTGTGTTATGAAGAGCTTGTCCCTGTGGAGAAATATGTTCCTTCGGTCAGTGATTCCTTTGCACAAATCCTGCATAAAGGGCTGAAGCAAGATCCCGGACAGCGTTACCAGAGTGCGGCAGCAGCCCTGCAGGCAATGAAGCAGCTTGCCAAATCTTCGAAACGCTACAAGCGATTACTGTACCGCCAGGATCTTTTCTGGCTTGTATGGGTGTTTGTCTTTGCAGGAAGCGCGGCTGCAGCTTTTGGTGGATGGCGCATGCGTAATACCGAAAACTTTTATGCCGGTCTGCAGGAAGCTTCCGGCTATTATGAGAATGCTGCATATGAGGATGCCCTTGCCTTCCTGCAGAAAGAAATTTTACCGCGAAAGACGTATCAAAAAGAAGAGGACTTTTCACAGGTCTATTATCTGGAAGGCTGCTGTTACCTGGAAGAAGGAAGTCCGCAGGAAGCCGCTGACAGCTTCCGCAAAGCGATTCTTTTGGAAAGTTCGGTTCCGGACTATTATTGTGACTACGGAATTGCCCTTGCCCGGTGCGGAGAATTAGACAAAGCCGAAGAGTGCCTTTTACAGGCGCAGGCAAAAGGCATGGAAGACCGGAATGGTCTGCTGCTGCAGGGCGAAATTGCGTTTTTAAAAGGCGATGCCGAAAAAGCCTGCAGTCTTTTTAAGGAATGCATTACCTTGGCCAAAGCAGAAAACACTCCGGATTCGTCCCTGCTTCTGAGGGCTTATTTAGAGCTGGATGAAGCAATGAATACCGACAAGGAAGAGCAGACGCTCAAAAACCGAATTGCGCTTTTGGAAGAAGGCCTTTCGGACTTAAATGGCGGAAATGCTTACCGGATTCGGGAACGCCTGATTCAGGCTTACAGCGACTGCAGTAATGTTACCGGGGACAGTACTTATGCACACAAAGCCATTGATCTTTTGGAGGAAGCGCTGCAAAGCGGATATGCTTCCCTGGCACAGTGGCTGAACAAAGCGGTTCTGCAGCAAAGTATCGGTGAGTACGAAGAAGCTGCCGCGACCCTTACCAAAGCTGCGGAGGCTTACCCGGATAATTACCTGGTAGCGAAGCGCCTTGCTTTTCTGGAACTGGATGTTCAGTCCCATACCAAAAAAGAGAACAGGGATTATTCCCTTTTTCAAAAATATTATGCCGAATGCAAGGACCTTTATGATAAGGCAGGAGAAGCCAAAGAACAGGATCAGGAAATGGATTACCTGATACAGCTTTATAACGAACTGGCTTCTTTCGGACTGGTAGAATAATCAGATTCCTCCGACGCCAAAGCGCCTGCGGAATCTGATTAAGAAAAAGTAAGATAGAAAGTAGGAAGACAGAAGACAGGAGAGGATTTGCCGCTATGGGAGAGATTCTTTTTTATGCAGGCCTTGGAGGAATGGGCCTGTGCATGGTTTTACTTTTGCTGATGATTCCGCTTTTTCGGAAACAGAGAAGCAGAATGTTAAAAAGGATAGAGGAAGGACAGGAAGAATGAGCGCTTTATGGAAAAAACACAAGTTATTGTTAATCGGTCTTCCCTGCGTTTTACTGGCAGCCGGAATTGCTTTCGGAGCTTTTCGCTTTAAGCTGCATCTGGATGTAAAAGCCGCCATGGACGCAGGAGACCACTATCTGAAGGATCTGGACTACGAACAGGCCATTGCCAGTTATCAACAGGTGCTTGAGATCGATGAAAACAATAAGGAAGGCAATCGGAAGCTGGCGGAAGCCTATGATGCCAACCAGATGCCGGATTATGCAGAGGCTATTTACCGGAAAATGATTTCCGCAGACAGCACGGATCCGGAATATTACGAAAAACTGGCGGAACTTTACATGCGACAGGACCAACTGGAAGAGGCAAAAGCCTTGTTGGAAGAAGCCAGGCAGAATGCTCCCAGCCAGACCATCGATGAGCTGTACCACGTGACCAGACCCGATGCGCCGGTTGCCGATCATGACCAGGGCGACTACACAGACCGGATTGCGGTTACCCTTACTTCCTCCGAACCGGGAGACCTTATTTATTATACACTGGACGGGCAAGAACCGGATACTGCTTCTTCGATTTATGATCGTCCGATTATCCTTGCCAATGGCAAGACTACATTAAAAGCCATGGTTAGGAACGCTTCCGGATACCAGAGTGATATTGCGGTCTACGAATATGATATTCAGATCCGGGATATTCTGGTGGAGTTAAAGGAGCCGTTAATTGAGCAAATTATCAGGGAACGCCTGCAGATACCGGATTCCCGTCCGATTTATAACGATGATATCGAACAAATTACCGAATTGTATATTGTAGGGGAAAACATCGGAAGCAGTGAAGATTCTTCCCGCATCTATTTTAAGGAAGGTTCTTATACCGTAGACGGAACGGAATATTCTGCTTACGGAAACGGTCAGATTACCACTTTGGATGACCTTGTTTACATGCCTTTTCTGGAAACCGTGGTGGCTGTCTACCAGCCGGGACTGGATATCCGCGCTCTGGCGCAGTGTGAGTCGATTGTCAATCTGTCTCTGGCAGGAGATGAGCTGACCAATTCCGATCTGTCTGTGATTGCCGGTATGAAAAATCTGAAAAAATGCAATCTCGGATGGAACAGCATCGAAAATCTGACTGCTTTTTCCGGAATGACCGGTCTTACGTCCCTCGGACTTTGGAACAATCATATTAAAGATATCCAGGCGCTTTCGTCCCTTACGGCTCTGGAATACCTTGATTTTTCTGCCAACGAAGTGACGGATTTAAGCCCGGTAAGCGGACTGACTGCCTTAAAACAATTATGGTTTTATGACAATCAGGTCAAGGATATTTCACCCCTTAAAAATCTTTCGGCGCTTTCCGTACTGATGCTTCGGAATAATCCCATTGAAAATCCGGAAGAAATAAAAAGCATCTATCCGCACCTTACCAAACTGGATGTGGATTTACTCAATCTGGGAGGTGACAGATAATGAAAGCCAAAAAAAGCAAACGAATCCTGATTCCTTTCATCCTTGTTCTGATTCTTGCCATCGTCATTGCCGTTTTCGTATTTTTGCGGATTCGGACCGCCAACACCCTGGTGGGGCAGCAAAATTACGTGGCATCCAAGTTAATTGAACTCGGCGATTATGAACAGGGAAGATCTCTTGCTGCAGAAAGCGAACAGATCAAGGAAAATCCCATATCCCGTCAGCTGATGGTAATCGCCGCGGGATATCAGACGGATTTTGCATCCGGCATCCGCTATGCACAGTCTTACCTTACGAAAAAGGAAGATGCCCTTCTGCAGGAACTGTCCGATTTTTACGATGAATGCCTGAAGGAACAGGAAGCAACTTCCGAGCTGACCGATTCCATGCGCAAAAAGTTGCTGCAATACCTTTTGCAGGTACAAAACAGCATTTCCGTCAAAAAGAACAGTGACGGCATTCAGGCCATGCTGGAAATGATGTCCACGGAACGAACCGGTTTATCAAGCGGGACCATGCTCCTTCTGCAGGAAGATTCTTCTGCAGTTTCCGAAAAAGTACAGGCGGTCTATGCCATTTCCACGGGAGATTACCAACAGGCTTTTGAGAAGGCGCAGAAACTGTTTCAGAAAAACAACTCCTTTGCACACAGGGCGCTTCTGGCCAATCTGACCGCACAGCACGGAAGCTATTTGCAGGACGATGAAAAAGCCGCAACTCTTATGGAAGAGCAGGACCGGCTTTACCAGAAGCAATATGAACTGCAGCAGGAATTGGAACAGGCCTCCAACGAAAAGAAAAAGCAAAAACTGGAGCGGCAGATTCAGGATATCGAAAAGCAGATCGAAGACTGCCGCAGGGAAATGGAACAGATCCCCGTACAGAAGGCCATCAACTTTATCGAAACCACCACTCCCATTACGGAAAGAAGTACGGTGGCTTATAAAATCGAGCTTTCCCAGCTTTATTATCAGGCCGGAAAAGAAGACAAAGCAACCGATCTGGTGTCCGACGTTCTGAAGAAAGCAGACGATTCCGAAGAAACGGCCGGAATTTTACTGAATGATTTTATCAAAGCTTACTTAAAGCTGAATGGCAAAGAAGAGAAGACACCCTACGACGAAGAAAACGACCATCTGACGCCCCTTACCTATAACCGGCTTGCCGATCTGCTGAATTTTACGGCCACAGGCGATTCCTATGAAAGTACCTCTTATTACGACTTCCTGCTTGCGCTTGTGGACCGGATTTACAACGGCTTGATTATCCGCAGCATTAACACTTCCGATTTCCCCACGGTTCGCGTTACCGTAAATGTTGCCGTGGAGTTGGAAGAGAAGTTAAAAGCCCGGAATTTCGGCCTTTCCGATATGGGAACCAAGGTATCCGAATTTACCCTGCTTGACGAAGCGGATCTGCCGGATTCCGATATGTCGGTGGTTCTGGTTGTTGACCGGAGCGGCAGTATGGACGGCACTCCCATGGACGATACAAAAAAAGCCGTTTCGAACTTTGTAAAAAGCATGGACGGCAGTGTGCGTACAGGACTTGTGGTTTTTGATGATGTTGCCCAGCTGCTCTGTCCCGTCTCAGAAAATAAGACGCCGCTCCTTAAGAGCATGAACGAAGTTTACGCAGACGGCGGAACCAGCATTTATTCCGGCCTTTCCATGGCTTCGGATGCTTTATCCGAAGAAGAAGGCAAGAAGGTTGTGATTCTGCTTTCCGATGGTGAGGATGGAGACGCCGGCAGAATTGAGGAAGTGCTCACCGCTTTAAAACAAAACAATATTTATGTGTATTCCATTGGCTTCGGCGGTGCCGATACAGAATATCTGAGCTATATAGCCAGCCGATGCGGCGGAAAATTCTTACAGGCCGATTCCAGTAAAGTCTTAGGCGAGATCTATCGTTCCATCGGAAACTATATGGACAACGATTATGTTCTGGAATTTACGGCGGGTACCCAGACAGAGGATTTCTCCCGCTTTTTAGAAATTACTTCCGACATTAACGATGCCATTGCGGATGAGGACTACCATGTCGGCGTTCCTTATGACGAGATTCTGGAAGAAGATACGCAGACCTCGCTTGCCGATTATTACAGACAGATCGGCGGATCTTCTGACCATACAGCTACAGGAGGAGAATAATTTTGAAAAAAGGAATTCTGTTTATTTTACTCGCCGTATGCTTTTTGGGGCTTGGCGGCACTCTGTTTTATTTTACGTTTGGTATCCGCTTATTATTGATCAGCGCTTTCTGGGGCAGATTCTGCAAATATTTCTGGATCGCCTTCCTGCTTGGCATCTGTTTTCTGATCCCCGGCGTCTGCCTTGTCAAAAAGGCAAGACGGCTCAAGAAAGAGGCGAAGAGGCAGGAAGCGGTTCCTGCACAGACTGCGCCTGCAGAAACAGCTGCAGGTACGGAAGCAACCGTCGAAAATGCTCCTGCAGAAGTTTCGGCAGAAACGGCTAAAGAACAGACAGATACTGCCAAAGATTCTTCAGAGACGGAAATATAGTTGCTCCAAAGTCCCGGTCAGGCTCATGGGGTTCCATTCGGGGGACGCTTTCGCTCAATTTGGCTCCCCTCATTGGAATCCCCATGAGCCTGCCCTTAGGAAGTTGCTGATTTTACTTTATATTACTTTTTAGATTCACTTCTAATAAATTTGCAACTATGTAAGTTTCTTCCGGAATCTCTGCTTCGACCGTTGCAATCACCAAATTTTTGTGTTAATATCAAGAGACATCATAAATCGTAGCAGCTTAAGCTGTTACCGCAAATTGCAGCAGAAAGGACGAATCAGCATGGCACAGCTGTGGGGAGGACGTTTTACCAAGGACACTGACCAAATGGTTTATGACTTTAATGCGTCCATTCAATTTGATAAAAGGTTACTGGAACAGGATATTGAGGGAAGTATTGCGCACGTTACAATGCTTTCCGGACAGGGTATTTTAACTTCTGCGGAAGAAGAGGCTATTATCAGGGGGCTTAAAGAAATTGCGGAAGAGGTCGCAGACGGCAGGCTGGTGATTGACAATCGGTATGAAGACATACATAGTTTTGTGGAAGCCAATCTCATTGACCGGATCGGTGATGCCGGTAAGAAGATGCATACCGGAAGAAGCCGGAATGATCAGGTTGCCCTGGATATGCGGCTTTATACCAGGCAGCAGGTAGAGCAGACGGATTTATGTCTGAAGGAGCTGTTAAAGACGCTTGTAGATGTTATGGAAGAGAACCTGGAAACTTATATGCCGGGCTTTACGCATATGCAGAAGGCTCAGCCTGTTACCCTGGCACATCACTTCGGCGCTTATTTTGAAATGTTTCGCAGAGACAGGGGAAGACTTGCCGATCTTTACAAGCGAATGAATGTCTGTCCGTTGGGAGCCGGTGCCCTGGCAGGGACCACCTATCCTTTGGACAGAGAATATACGGCACGGCTTCTCAGTTTTGACGGTCCTGCCCGAAACAGCATGGATGCCGTTTCCGACAGAGACTATCTTCTGGAATTTTTATCCGCGCTTTCCATTATCATGATGCATTTAAGCCGTTTCTGCGAAGAGATCATTACCTGGAATTCCAACGAATACCGGTTTGTAGAGCTGGACGATGCTTATTCTACCGGAAGCAGCATTATGCCGCAGAAAAAGAACCCGGATATTGCAGAACTGGTTCGCGGAAAAACCGGGCGGGTATACGGCGCCCTGGTGTCTCTTCTTACGGTCATGAAGGGATTGCCGTTAGCTTATAACAAGGATATGCAGGAAGACAAAGAGCTTACTTTCGATGCGTTTGATACGGCGAAGAACTGTCTGGTTCTGTTTAATGGTATGGTAAAGACCATGAAATTCCGCAAAGAGAACATGGCCCAAAGCGCCTTAAACGGTTTTGCCAATGCAACCGATGCCGCCGATTATCTGGTAAGAAAAGGCGTACCTTTCCGGGATGCGCATGCCATTATCGGCCGCCTGGTTTTGTACTGCATTGAAAAGAATACTTCCATTGACGCTTTGTCTTTGGAAGAGCTGCAGTCGTTCAGCGATCGATTTGAGGAAGATATTTTTGATGCGGTTTCTTTGAAAACCTGTGTGGAAAGACGTCTTACTACCGGTGCACCCGGACCGGAGAAGATGAAGGAAGCCATCCGGGAATATCGTAATTATCTTGAAGAACCCAAGATGCACTAGTACAACGTACAAGAAATAACTGGGCCAATAACAGGCAAGTTATTTGGTCTGGCTATTTGCAGGACGGTGCACTAGTAACAAAAAGGATAGAGGAGAATGAAAATATGGTACAGGAAAAATTAAAAGTCGGTATTCTCGGTGCAACCGGTATGGTTGGCCAGAGATTTATTTCTTTGTTGGAGAACCATCCCTGGTTCGAAGTAACGCAGGTTGCGGCAAGTCCGCGTTCTGCCGGTAAAACTTATGAAGAAGCAGTGGGCGGACGCTGGAAGATGACAACTCCCATGCCGGAAGCCGTAAAGAAGCTGATTGTAAAAGATGTAAATGAAATACGGGACGTAGCTGGCAGTGTGGATTTTGTATTCAGCGCGGTTGACATGTCAAAGGAAGAGATTAAAAAGATCGAGGAAGCCTATGCCAAAACAGAGACCCCGGTTGTCTCCAACAACAGCGCTCACAGATGGACGCCGGACGTTCCCATGGTTGTGCCGGAGATCAACCCCCAGCATATGCAGGTTATTGATTTCCAGAAAAAGAGACTGGGAACCGAACGCGGCTTCGTTGCCGTAAAGCCCAACTGTTCCATTCAAAGCTATGCTCCGGTTCTGACCGCCTGGAAGGAATTCGAACCCTATGAAGTGGTAGCCACTACCTATCAGGCCATCTCCGGCGCAGGCAAGACTTTTGCCGACTGGCCGGAGATGATAGGAAATATTATCCCTTACATCGGAGGAGAAGAAGAAAAGAGTGAAAAGGAACCCTTACGGATCTGGGGAGAGATTCAGGACGGCGTCATTGTACCGGCACAGTCCCCGAAGATTACCTGCCAGTGCATCCGCGTACCGGTTCTGAACGGTCATACCGCAGCTGTCTTTGTCAAGTTCCGCAAGAAACCTACCAAAGAGCAGCTGATTGAAAAACTGCGCACTTTTTCCGGTCTTCCACAGGAGCTTGCATTGCCAAGCGCACCGAAACACTTCATCCAATACCTGGAAGAGGACAATCGTCCGCAGGTTACTTTGGATGTAGACTACGAAAACGGTATGGGAATCAGTGTGGGGCGTCTCCGGGAAGATTCGATTTATGACTGGAAATTTGTAGGACTTTCCCATAATACCGTCCGCGGAGCAGCCGGCGGAGCGATCTTGTGTGCAGAACTTTTAACGGCTCAGGGATACATTAACCGCAAATAAACAGGGAGAGGCATGGGAAAAAATTTATTTATCGCAGAGAAACCGAGTGTTGCCAGGGAATTTGCCAAAGCACTTAAATTAAGCAGTGCAAACCGGGACGGATATATGGAATCGGAAAGCGCAATCATTACCTGGTGCGTCGGTCATCTGGTTACCATGAGTTATCCGGAAGTCTATGATATCAAATACCGGCGCTGGAGCTTTGATACCATTCCTTTTATCCCGAAGGAATTTAAGTACGAAGTCATTGAATCCTCAAAAAAGCAATTTACCATTGTAAGCGGACTCTTAAACCGCCCGGATGTAGATACCATTTATGTCTGTACCGACTCCGGAAGAGAAGGAGAATACATTTACCGCCTGGTGGAACAAATGGCAGGCGTAAAAGGAAAGCAACGGAAAAGAGTCTGGATTGACTCTCAGACCGAAGAAGAGATTCTAAGAGGGATCCGGGAAGCCAAAGATCTGTCCGCTTATGACCATCTGTCGGATGCCGCTTATCTTCGTGCAAAAGAAGATTATCTGATGGGCATTAATTTTTCCAGGGCGCTGACCTTAAAATACGGACAGTGCGTCAAGGATTTTCTAAAAAGAGACAGAGCTGTCATCAGCGTAGGCCGGGTCATGACCTGTGTTCTGGGAATGGTAGTCAACAGGGAACGGGAGATCCGCTCTTTTGTAAAGACACCGTTTTACCGGGTTCTGGCAAAATTTTACCCGGATCCGGCAAGCGGCGCTTCTTCCGGATCTTTTTCCGGAGAATGGCGTGCCGTAGAGGGATCGCAGTTTTATCTGTCTCCGCTTTTGTATAAGGAAAACGGCTTTAAGACCCGGGAAGGCGCAGAACGACTGTTACAGTATCTGCAGACCGCCCCTGTGGAAGATCCGGTGCTTGCTTCCATCGAACACAAAAAAGAGAATAAATTTCCGCCGCTTTTGTATAATCTGGCGGAATTGCAGAACGATTGTTCCAGGCTGTTTAAAATCAGTCCGGATGAGACACTGCGCGTGATACAGGAACTGTACGAAAAAAAGCTGGTGACCTACCCCCGAACCGATGCCAGAGTGCTTTCCACTGCCGTGGCCAAGGAAATCGGGAAAAATCTGAGCGGACTGAAAGGCTTTGCCCCTGTCGCTTCCTGCGCGGAATGGGTGCTTGCCCGGGACAGCTACAAAAAAATCAGCACAACCAGATACGTCAACGACAAGCAGATTACCGACCACTATGCCATTATTCCTACCGGCCAGGGATTGGGTAATTTAAGAAGCCTGTCCCCATTATCCGTCAAAATCTATGAGCTGATTGCCAGACGGTTTTTAAGTATTTTTTATCCCCCTGCCGTTTACCAGAAGGTAAGCATGTGCATTCATATCAAAAAGGAGGCTTTCTTTGCCAACTTTAAGATTCTTACGGAGGAAGGTTATCTTCCCGCAGCTGCCTGCTCTTTTCTTACAAAGTCCAGGGAAGAGAAGACGACCGATGCCGACAGTCCCGATAAGGATGGGGATGTGCAATGTGACAAGGCTCTGTTCGAGCGCCTGAAGAAGCTGAAAAAAGGAGCCGTTTTAAAGCTGGATTCCTATGAATTAAAAGAAGGCGAAACCTCTCCGCCCAAGCGTTATAATTCCGGAAGCATTATCCTTACCATGGAAAATGCAGGACAGTTTATCGAAGATGAAGAACTTCGGGCACAGATCAAGGGAAGCGGCATCGGAACTTCTGCTACCAGAGCTGAAATTTTAAAGAAACTGGTGGCCATTGAATACCTGGCTCTGAATAAGAAAACCCAGGTTCTTTCCCCGACGGTAATGGGAGAGTTAATCTACGAAGTCGTGGGTTCCTCCATGAAACCGCTTTTGGATCCGGCTCTTACGGCCAGCTGGGAGAAAGGACTTACCCTGGTGGCAAACGGAGACATTACGGCGGATGAATATATGCAGAAGCTGGATGACTTTGTCAGCAGAAGGACGAATATCGTAAAACAGCTGAACAATCAGGGCAATCTGTATCAGCGTTTTTTACAGTTCCAGGCGCAGATGCAAAGCAGTAAAAAGAATTCCGGAAAGGAGAAAATAAAAAATGGATCCGATTAAAATTACCGATTTATATGATCTGAATGAAACCATTGCCGCAGAATTATTGGAAAGGAAGACCTACCCCTGGGAAGTGCTTTCCGAAATCCATGACTTTATTCTGCAATTGGGAGAAAGTCTTCCGACAGACCTTTATGAAAAAAGAGGAGAAAATATCTGGGTGGCAAAAAGCGCCAAAGTGGCTCCCAGCGCCTGCTTAAACGGCCCGTTAATCATTGATGAGGAAGCCGAAGTTCGTCACTGCGCTTTTATCCGCGGCAATGCCATTGTAGGTAAAAAAGCGGTTGTGGGCAATTCCACGGAACTTAAGAATGTCATTTTGTTTAACAACGTTCAGGTACCTCATTACAATTATGTAGGCGACAGTATTTTAGGATTCAAAGCGCACATGGGTGCCGGTTCCATTACCTCTAACGTAAAAAGCGATAAAACATTGGTGACCGTCAAAGGTCCGGATACCCAGGTGGAGACCGGTCTTAAGAAAATGGGCGCCATGCTGGGAGACCGGGTGGAAGTCGGCTGCAACAGCGTCTTAAATCCCGGAACCATCATCGGAAGAGACACCAATATCTACCCCCTCTCCAGAGTCAGGGGCGTCATTGCCGCAAACAGCATTCTGAAAGGCGAAAAAGGGCTGGTTGCCAAAGAGAAAAAGTAGAGATTGTACTTTTTTAACGAATTTTGTCAAAAACTCTGGATTTTTTCGCGCAAATGTGAGAGAATGTAGGGGATGATTATGTACTAATAATCTTTAGTGATTTGAAAGGAGATTTCACATGATTTATTCAAAAGAAGTGGAAGAAATGTGTCCGGTAGCGCAGGGCGTGAACCATGGCTGTGCTCCCATCCCTGAAGAAGCAAAATGGGTAAAAGCAAAAGATGTTAAAGATATTTCCGGTCTGACTCACGGTGTGGGCTGGTGTGCTCCCCAGCAGGGTGCCTGCAAGCTGACCTTGAACGTAAAGGAAGGTATTATCCAGGAAGCATTGGTTGAGACCATCGGATGCTCCGGAATGACCCACTCCGCTGCTATGGCTGCAGAGATTCTTCCCGGCAGAACCGTTATGGAAGCATTAAATACCGACCTTGTTTGTGACGCAATCAATACTGCCATGAGAGAACTGTTCTTACAGATCGTTTACGGTCGTACACAGTCTGCTTTCTCGGAAGACGGACTTCCGATCGGTGCCGGTCTGGAAGACCTTGGTAAAGGTTTAAGGAGCCAGGTTGGTACTATGTACGGCACCTTGAAAAAAGGTCCTCGTTATCTGGAAATGGCAGAAGGCTATGTAACCGGTATCGCTTTGGATGCAGAAGATCAGATTATCGGTTATCAGTTCGTAAGCCTCGGAAAGATGACTGACTTTATCAAAAAAGGCGATGATCCCAATACTGCCTGGCAGAAAGCACAGGGTCAGTATGGTCGTGTGGCAGATGCCGTTAAGATCATTGATCCCAGAAAAGAATAAGACAGGAGGACGTTGAAAATGGCATTATTTGAATCCTATGAAAGAAGAATTGACAAAATCAATTCCGTTTTAAACAGCTACGGCATCGCTTCCCTTGAAGAGGCTGAAAAAATTACCAAGGATGCCGGTCTTGATGTATACAACCAGATCAAAGGCATTCAGCCGATCTGCTTTGAAAATGCATGCTGGGCTTATATCACCGGCGCTGCGATTGCCATCAAAAAAGGATGCCGCAGAGCAGCAGATGCAGCTGCAGCCATTGGCGAAGGTCTTCAGGCTTTCTGTATTCCCGGTTCTGTTGCCGATACCCGTAAAGTAGGTCTTGGTCATGGTAACTTAGGAAAGATGCTTCTGGAAGAAGAGACCGAGTGCTTCTGCTTCCTGGCAGGACATGAATCCTTTGCAGCAGCAGAGGGCGCTATCGGTATCGCTGAGAAAGCGAACAAGGTTCGTAAAAAACCCCTTCGTGTTATCTTAAACGGTCTGGGGAAAGATGCTGCACAGATCATTTCCCGTATCAACGGATTTACCTTTGTAGAGACAGAATATGATCCTTACACCAATACCGTTAAGGAAGTATTCCGTAAGTCTTACTCCGAAGGACTTCGTGCCAAAGTAAACTGCTACGGCGCTAACGATGTCTGCGAAGGTGTTGCCATTATGCATAAGGAAGGCGTAGACGTTTCCATTACCGGTAACTCCACCAACCCGACCAGATTCCAGCATCCTGTTGCAGGTACTTACAAGAAGGAATGTATCGAACAGGGTAAAAAATACTTCTCCGTTGCATCCGGCGGCGGTACCGGACGTACCCTCCACCCGGATAACATGGCAGCAGGACCTGCTTCCTACGGTATGACCGATACCATGGGACGTATGCACTCCGATGCACAGTTCGCAGGATCCTCCTCCGTTCCCGCTCACGTTGAAAAGATGGGACTTATCGGCGCAGGTAACAACCCTATGGTTGGTATGACCGTTGCCGTTGCTGTAAGTATTGAGGAAGCTGCTAAGGCAGGAAATTTCTAAAGCTTCTGAAAAATCTAAATGAATCCTGATTTTGGGGACAAGCTAAGTCGTAGTGACAAGGCTTGTCCTTTTTTTCTTGTGCAAAAAAGAAACTATTTCTTATGTGAAACTGAAACGTTTTACAAAAAAACAGCTTTCGGAAGTATCATCCGTTCTTACCGGTGCAACTGCAAAAAAAATGATTGAATGGGGGATGATTTATGAATTTGCATCATGATAACACTGGGATTGCTATTTGATTCAAAATAACATTATTCCGAATCACATTGACATTATTCTTTTAACTGGGTATAATATTCCTGTGAAAGGATATATGGAGGTATTCTCTATGGCTGAAATGATCTCAATAAAGGAAGCAGCAGCGCGTTGGAATATAACGGAGCGAAGAGTTGCAACGCTTTGCAAGGACGGAAAAATCGTTGGTGCGCAAAAGCAGGGAAAGTGCTGGATGATCCCGGCGGACACACAGAAACCGGCGGATCGGCGAATCAAGACGGGCGCTTTCCGGAAAGCGGAACGTGCACCGAAATTACCCCTGCCCATCGGTGTATCCAACTATTGTCTGGCATCGTCAGAATACTACTACGTCGACAAAACGATGATGATCAGGGACTTCATTGATGAACGCCCGATGGTAACATTGTTTACCCGTCCCCGCCGCTTTGGGAAGACGCTGAATATGGATATGTTGCGCACCTATTTTGAAAAAAGCGACAGAGATACTTCCGTTTACTTCCGGGACAAAAAGATCTGGGTCTGCGGTCAGAAGTACCGGGAATATCAGGGCAAGTACCCTGTGATTTTTCTTACCTTCAAAGATGTAAAGTTCGATACGTGGACAGAGACCTTTTCATCTATCCGTGGCATTTTCGCAAAAGAGACCCAGCGTCACAAGGAACTGCTGACCAGCGATAAGTGCGATGAATACAACAAAAAAACTTATGAAAAATTAGTCAACGGCACAGCCAGCGAAGTAGAGCTGGCTTCAGCACTTCTGGACTTATCTGCAATGCTGCATAAGCACTATGACATTGCGCCCATTATCATCATTGATGAATATGACACTCCGATTCAACAGGGATATCAGAAAGACTATTACGACAAGATCATCCGGTTTATGCGGAACCTGTTTTCCGGCGGCTTCAAGGACAACCGACACCTGTCCTTCGGTTTTCTTACCGGCATCCTGCGTGTGGCGAAAGAAAGTATTTTCAGCGGAATGAACAATTTGTCTATCTATTCCGTACTGGACAACAAGTATAGTGCCTACTTTGGCTTCACTGCCGACGAGGTGACGGAGATGGCGGAATACTACGGCGCTGCCGATAAATTTGAGGAAATCTGCCGTTGGTATGACGGCTATCGTTTTGGGAAGACCGAAATCTTTAACCCATGGTCGGTGGTCAACTATTTCAGCTACGGGTGTGAGCCGAGACCGTTCTGGGTTTCCACCGGCAGTAATGATATTATCGGAGAAGTGCTTGCACAGGCTGATGAGGAGATTTATGCCAGACTGACTTCTCTGGTCAATGGCCAGACTTTTACAGCATTCATTGATACCGGCGTAATCTATCCGCAGATCAAGAGTAATCCTTCCACCATCTACAGCTTCCTGCTGATGACTGGCTATTTAAAAGCGCTGAAAACCACACCGTCCTTCAGTGGGGACTTTATGTGTGAGCTTTCCCTGCCCAACCGGGAGATTACTCTGGTGTATAACAAAGAAATTTTGCAGCGGCTTGAGAACCTGATTCCACCTTCTACAGCGATCTCCATTCAGGAGGCCGTTTTCTCCGGTGATAATGAGCGGCTGAAAACGCAGATTCAAACACTGTTGACACAGTCAGTCAGTTCCTTTGATACTGCCGGGGAGAATTTCTACCATGGCTTTATGCTGGGTCTGTGTGCCCTGCTGGGCGGCGCTTTTGTGACTTCCAATCGAGAATCCGGCGGCGGCCGCTATGATATTCAACTGATGCCCAGACAAAAAGGACTTCCGGGCATCTTGATTGAGCTGAAGACGGAAAAAAACTGTAATGACGAAAGACTAAAAAAGTTATCTGAAACTGCTTTACAACAGATCAATGAAAAAAAATATGAGACTGAACTGGCAACTGCCGGAATCAGGACGATTTATAAATACGGTGTGGCCTTCAGTGGCAAAAAAGTCGAAGTGACGGTTGGATGATGAAAACCACTTGATTTCGATGTAATTAAAAATTACCGGAGAAGCCGGAAAATTTAGTATAACAGCAACATAAGGAATGGATGTCTCGCAAGAGGCATCTATTTTTTGTACCTGCATGCCGCAGTTTATAAACAGCCTTAGCTTTCATACAATCGCAACATCTCAAGTGTTCTATTCCCGCTGCCTGCCACTCATAAAATCACACACAAAAACAATGCAAAACACACAAAAATGATGGATTGCAAAAGGGGCGGAATATGGTTTAATAAAGTTGGCAAAGAGTTATAGGAAAATTGCCGATTACACCAAAATTAAAATGGCAAAACTGGAGAAAATTATGGAAATTATGAAACCTTGGAGCAATATTGTAACTACAGCAGAAGAAAACAGGTTCTCCATATCAGTATGGGGAAGAACCTATCTATTTGAAAACAGCTTTCTTCCTTCTGCTATTTTTTCTGCTGGATACAATTTATTGTATGAACCGGCTCTTTTGCATCTTACAATAGATGGAGAAGAAAGAAGTATTCATCATTTTAATTATGAAGTAGTACAGCAGTCAGGGGAAAAAGTTATTGTGATTTGCTCTGCACTATGTGGAAATTTGATTATAAATGCTGATGTAGAAATTGAATATGACGGATATATGCAGTTAGCAATCCGTCTTATGCCCTGTGGGGAATTTAATTATATAAATGCCTGGGAACGGGAAAGTGATAAAAGAACCGGTGGATGTCTTGAAAAAGCCTGGATAGATTGGAAATTTACAAAAGAAACGGCTTCTTTATTTCATTTCTGGCCCAATGGCGAAAGTGGCGTCCGTGTACTTGGATTGGTTAACAGTGGGAAATTTTCGGAACGAGTTTTGCCATTTAAACCATGTATTTGGATTGGCAATGAAGAGTGCGGTCTGAACATCTGTATGGAAAAAGATGAAACACTTTTACTGGATGGCTCCCCATTTTTGGAAATGACCGAAGAAACGGATTTTAATCGGATAAGAATGAATTTGCTGGAAGCTATACCTAAGGAATGGGAAAATCAAGAAGAAAAATGGCTGCATAATCTGCCGCCCGTTACTTTCGATTTTCTTCTACAGGCAACACCGGTAAAACCATGGAATGAAGAACTTTTTCAGAACTTTAGAGCATATCATACAGAATTTCATGAAATAAATATTGAAAGCTTGGCAAAAGATGGTTTTAAGTGGTTAATTCTACATGAAAACTGGAGCCGAATTCAAAACTATTGCTTGGCTGCAGATAGAAAACTTCTGGAAGACATCATAAAGCGTTGCCATGATAACGGAATAAAAGTTATGGCTTACTTCGGATATGAATATTCTTCTGCAGTTCCCGGCTTTCATAAGCATATGGAGAATTATCTGAATCGAACCAAAGATGGATACTATACAGGCGGTTGGAGCAGAGAAGGACAATATCAGAAGGCTTATATTGCGTGTTATCAGGGTGGCTACAGCGAAGAGATGATCGCATGCTGTCAAAAAGCTATGGAAGAATATAATATAGATGGGATTTATACAGATGGTACATATGTCCCGTGGGAATGTGCAAATGAGAGGCATGGGTGTGGTTATCGGGATGAACAAGGAGAACTGCACATGACTTGGCCCATTCGTGCAGTCAGAGAACATGTAAAGAAATTATATAAAATGGTACATGAACATGGTGGGATAATTGACACTCATCAAAGTTCCTGTTGTTTGATGCCTACCCTATCGTTCTGCGATTCTTATTTCGATGGCGAAAATATTCAGTCAAACATTCGGGAGAACATGGAAAATTTTCTGTCCATGGATATGTTTCGATGTGAATTTATGGGACGCAATTTTGGTATCATACCTAATCTGATTGCATATGTGGATGAAGAATCCTACCGAATGAGAAATCTACTGGCAATTTCTTTGCCGCACAATGTTCTTCCGCGACCTATGGCGCCTTTTGCTATTGCCGATATCAAAATGGTATGGAAAACTTATGACGATTTCGGGATCAGTAATGCTGAATGGAAGCCATATTGGAAAAGAAATTCAACAGTTGCATGTATGGATAATGATGTTTACATATCTACATTTGAAAAAGATGACAGAATTTTGGCCGCAGTCTCCTGTTTTTCGGCGCAGAAGAAAAGTGTAACATTGTATCTGCCGAAGAAGAATATGCGCATTTATGAAGTATTTGATAACAAATGGTACAGCGTCAAGGATGATAAAATGATTTTTTCTCCTGATATTTCAATGGCTTATTTATTCGTGATTTTTGAGGATACCACAGCCTATAAAAAATAACATTATCAACAGTTTAATAAATTATACAGGAGCAAGTTGTTAAGTTTGAAAATCCATGATAAACTAAACATAGCAGTTTTTAAGGTTATGATGAAGTTGTTTGAGTGTGGTAACTTAACAATACACCATAAATTTAAAAACTGCTACCTTTTTATAACAGAAAATGGAAATAAATTCTACCTATGACTAGCTAGCCGTTGCGCCAGTAACTTGGTACAATATGAAAACGGAGCCACTGTTTTAACCGGAATATTTCTTCACCCTTTTTTCTGAGGAGGCACTTTAAGATGATCATCAAAACATTTTGTTGTAACAGCGAAAATCCCATTGGAGTAATTGATCCGATTTTTTCGTGGAAAGTGTATGAGTGTGAAGATAAAAAACAAAAGGCATATCGGATCATTGTGCAAAGCACAGATTTCGACCTGTTGTGGGATAGCGGTACGATAACTGCCGAGGATTCTGCCTATATTAGATATAACGGTAAATCACTGAAAGAAAACACTATGTATCTATGGCGGGTAACTGTTTTTACCGAAAATCATTGCGCCGAAAGCGCCGAGGCATCCTTCATTACCGGAATCTTTGATACTTCAAAGCTCAAATGGGTTACCCCGCGGGAGGACTTTAATTCACCAATTATTTATAAGACATTTGAACTGACCAATTTGCAAAAAACAGTTACGGTAAATGTATGCGGCCTTGGTTTTTTCGAACTTTACATAAACGGTAAAAAGGTCTCCGGAGATCTTATGAACCCTGTACGCACGGATTATGATCAGGTTGCTTATCTTGACCTGAAATATCCGTATGAAAATATTACCCGAAAAAGTGTCCGCTATATTTCCTATGAAGTATCAGGCTTTTTAAAAGCCGGCAGGAACACAATTGCCGTATGGCTGGGCAACGGATGGTACCGTCAGAGGGAAAGAATTGTTGAAGGAATCTTTGATTACGGTAACCTGCTTAAGATGTTTTTACGGCTTACCAACGGCGAACAAGTACTTGAATGTGATGATAGCTGGTTTTGTGTTGAGAGTCCGATTCTATATGACAATTTGTTTTATGGCGAGGTCTATGACGCCAGAAAAAAGATTATACCGGACAATTTAACGAACGTACAGATTATCGAGGAGCCTTCGGGAAGAATTGAACCTCAGCTTTGTCCAACGGAAAAAATCATCAAAACATACACGCCTGTTCTCTTAAAAAACAACATCTATGATGTCGGTATATGCACGACCGGTTTTGCCGAAATAATATGTTCGGGAAATTCAGGCGATACCATAAAGGTCTACTATGCGGAAGAACTTGATGAAGACGGAAATCTTGATTATACTTCAACAGTAGGCTACGAGAAGTCTGATGCAAAGCAGGTGCAAACGGATACTTATATCTTAAACGGGAATGGGAATGAACTATATATGCCGCGTTTTGTATGGCATGGTTACCGATATTTTAAAATCGTTTCAGGCGGTAATGTTGCCATAAAATCCGTAAAGGCGCATTGCGTATGCAGCGACTTGAAAGTGCGTACAAAATTTGAGAGTTCAAATAAACTGTTAAACAATATTCATAAAATGTTTGTTCATACAAGCCTTACCAATATTCACGGGTGTGTACCGATGGATTGTCCACATCGCGAACGCTTAGGATATACCGGTGACGGTGAACTTTCGTCCTTGTCGGTCATGTATAATTTTGATGCATACCTTATGTACCGGAAATGGATTGATGATATATTGGATTCTCAAAATAAGAAAACCGGATTCGTACCGCATACCGCTCCGTTTAACGGCGGCGGTGGCGGAATTGCATGGGGAAGTTCCGTTGCGGTAGTGCCCTGGAATCTGTATATGCAGTATGGTGATATAGAGATATTGAAAAAAAGCAGACCGCATATAAAAAAATGGGTGGAATATTTAAAACTCAGAACCGAAAACGGAATTGTTGTACGGGAAGAAAACGAAGGCTGGGCTCTCGGGGATTGGTGTATGCCAAGTAAATACCCATGGAGTGAGCCGCACCCTGAAGCAATAAAGATACCTCCTGCTTTCGTGAATACGATATACTATATCTACTGCATAGACATATACAATAAAATTTCCGGTCTTATCGGCGAGAAATGTGAGTATCTGACGGAAAGGGAAGAATCTGTCAAAGCTCTTGACATTTTTTATAAAGACGGTTGTTATGCAGGCAATGAACAGGGTGCGAACTTCTTTGCATTATTTGCAGGTATTCCCAATAACAAAACCCAGGTTTTGGAAAATGCAATCAAAAGAATCATTAACAGCAATTACACCTTTGATACCGGTATCTCAGGTAACAAATTTATGCTTGATGTTATGGATCGATACGGCAGAAACGATGTTGCGCTAAAAATGATGCTCTGTACAGACTACCCGAGCTTTGGTTATATGATTGAAAACGGAGCAACCACATCGTGGGAAACCTGGGAAGGAACAGGTTCTAAAAATCACACTGCATTTTCATCCTGTGATTCCTGGTTCTTTTACGGACTGTGCGGCATAAAGCCGTTCGGCGGTTATAAAGAATTTTCCATAGAGCCGTTCTTTGCCGATGAGCTCGATTATGTCAATGCATCTATAGAATGTGAATATGGAAGTATTTCGTTGAAGTGGCAGCGAATCGGGGATGAAATAATTGTTGAAATGGATATCCCGTTTAATACAACTGCTCATGTGAATTTAAAGGGCAAAAAAAAGAGTTTAATGTCCGGAAAATACAAGGAGGTTTTAAAATGAAGCTTTATAACGTGAATGACAGCGAATTTAAGGAATACGGGGTTGTTCTTGACGGTTATGACTATTCCGAATTATTCCGATGTTTACACAGCGTATTAATGCCGGAAACCGGTATCGTATATGTTGCATCCGAAACGGCACTTGAAAATTGTGCGGAGGCTAAAAAGATGGAAATCCGGGGCTTTGGCGGTTATCCTGTGCAGCTTGGCTATGTATGCGGCAAAAACAGAGTGCTGAATTGCCTTGAGTACCATAAAAGCAGTGAGTTTAATATTGCAATGGATGACATAATACTGGTACTCGGACACAAAAAGAATATCACAGACGGGAAATTTGATGCATCACTGTGCAAAGCGTTCTTTGTTCCTGCAGGAACAGGGGTAGAATTGTATGGAACCACACTTCATTATGCACCTTTTCATGTAAATGACAACGGTTATAAAATGATATGCGTTCTTCCGAGAGGAACAAACTCCCCGAAAATTGATTTTGATGCAGAAAATTTCGAGGATAAAATGTGCTTTGGCGTGAATAAATGGCTTATGGCGCATAAAACCGCAAGTGAGGTTAATGACGGTGCCTATGTTGGCATAACAGGCAATAATATAACATTTGATAGGATTGGAGATTAAAAAATGAACGAGAAAAAACTTATTTCTGCTTTTAATATCGCAAAAGATATTTACGCATCTTATGGAGTTGATGTTGAAAAGGTGCTGGAAAAATTTGACACGATTCCGGTATCGATTCCCTGCTGGCAGGGCGATGACATTATCGGATTTGAAGCCATGGGAGCCGGAGCGAGCGGAGGATTGATGGTAACCGGTAATTACCCGGGAAGACCCAGAAATCCCGAAGAATACCGCATGGATTTGGAAAGATCCATCTCCTATATTCCCGGCGCCTTAAAAGTTAATCTTCATTCAAGCTATGGTGAAAATTACGAAACAGGTATTGATCGTGACGAGTATGGACCACGTCATTTTACAGGATGGGTTGAATGGGCAAAGAAAAACAAGGTCGGACTTGATATGAATGCAACGACTTTTTCCCACAAATATGCAGCAGATGGACTTACCATTTCAAACCCTGACGAAAAGATACGCACATTTTGGGTCAGACACATGCAGGCTGTCAGAGAAATTGCCGAATACATCGGTAAAGAACTCGGGCAGGTATGCGTGTATAATACCTGGGTTCAGGATGGCATGAAGGATATTCCTGCAAACAGAATGAAATATCGTCAATTAATGGAACAGTCTTTTGATGAAATTTTTTCTAAGAAAAAGATTTCCGAAAAATATGTTTATGATGCACTGGAACCAAAGCTTTTTGCAGTAGGTGTTGAAGAATATACCGTAGGTTCAAATGATTTCTATTTATTGTATCACGGTCACGCAAGAGCCAACGGCATCGGCAATACCATTATGAACCTTGATCTCGGTCATTTTCATTGCGAAGAGAATGTCGCCGATAAAATTTCATCTGTTATGCTGTTTTCTGATAAATTTATGGCTCACCTTACACGTGGTCTTCGTTGGGATTCCGATCATGTTGTTATTAATGATGATAAGATTAACAATATGATGCATGAAATTGTTCGTTGCGGAGTACTTGACAATGCCTTCATTGGCACGGACTATTTTGATGCTTCAATAAATCGCGTTGCCGCATGGACGATCGGAACAAGAGCGACAAAGAAAGCCCTCCTTTCGGCAATGCTTGAACCTGTTCATATGTTGCGCGATGCAGAAAATAATAAGGATTATACAATGCGCCTTGCGCTGATCGACGAATTCAAATCCCTGCCCTCAAATGCCGTCTGGGAATATTATTGTATGAGTAAAGATGTCGCTTTAGGTATTGAGTGGATGGAAGATTTGAAACAATATGAGAAAAATGTGATGTTTAAGAGATAATAATTTAAGACTCCGGCATGGCCACAGAGCACTATAGACCTTATGAATGGTACACCAGTTATTCAATAACTGGTGTACTGGTTGTGCTATCAGTGCATTCGTAAAAATCCACGTTCCACAAATATGATACCCTTTTCGTTGGAACTTGTTCTTTCCTCTCTTACGGCAGAACCACTTCATCGGTCATGAAGGAACTTGCGTTCACATGTGTTTTCCTGCTCTGTAGAACACTGCGAAGAATAGACACAAAAACAGTGAGAAACACACAATAATGTTGGATGTTTCATAAATGAAAGAATGCTATAATAAGGTTATTCAGGGAGGAACAAAACAATGGTTACAGTAAAAAATTATAAAAAAGTTCTGCTGATGGGAGATTCCACAGCAAAGTTAGTGACAACCGAAAACAAAGAATTGGGTTGGGATGAAGATAAAGTTCTGGTAAAAGTCAGTTATTCCGCCGTCAGTGCCGGGTCAGAATATGCCAATCTCATCGGTGATAAGAATGTAAACGCGACCGTCAAAGCAGAAGAAACTGTACTGGAATGGCCCAGAGGCGTGGGATACAGCAGCTGCGGTATTGTGGAAAAAGTAGGGAAAAATGTAACGCATGTTGCTGTGGGAGACCGTGTCGTACTTCGGGCTTGCGGTCATGCCAGCCACCATACGGTACAGAAAGACTGGGTATTTAAGCTGCCATACGAAGAAATCAGCCTGGAAGAAACAGCAGCAACTTTTATTTCTTCGTTTTCCCTTTCCGGTGTTCGGAAAACGAGAATTGAGGCAGGAGAATCTGCAGCGGTCATGGGATGCGGTATTCTTGGTCTCTTTGCGGTGCAGTTCTGTGCTGCAATGGGTGCAACTCCCGTGATTGCCGTAGATCCGGTAAAAGAGAAACGGGAAAAAGCGTTAACTATGGGAGCAGATTACGCCTTAAATCCTTTCGAACCGGATTTTGTGGAAAAAATGATGGAACTGACGGATGGAAGAGGAATCAATGCCGCCATTGAAGTAACCGGAAAAGGCCAGGGATTGGACATGATTTTAGACTGTATGGCACGGCATGGAAGAGTCTCTTTGCTTGGATGCACACGGAATTCCGATTTTACCATCGACTATTACAGAAAAATTCATTATCCCGGAATTGAATTGATCGGAGCTCATACCAATACCCGGCCGGACAACGACTCCCGCCCGGGCTTCTGGACTTATAAGGATGATTATGAAGCTATTTTCCGTCTTATTCACTATAAAAAAGTGGATTACAAAAAGATGATCAGTGAAATTGTTCCAGTGGAAAAAACCGCAGAAGTTTATGCACGCCTGGCAAGTGACTATGCCAATTTCCCTACCGGTGTAATTTTTGACTGGACAGAAAACTCCTCCAATGAATGATTGCCGAAGAACCGGACAATCTGCCTACAGAAAGGGATAGGCAAGAATGCGGAATAACAGAAGCAAAGCAATTCGTTTATGGTTTTACGGAAACAGACGAAAAGGAAAGGAAGAAGAAACATGTATGCAACCGTAATTGGTGAAGATAAAAAATTGCATTGGGATCCGGTGGAAGATCCGGTAATCAAAGAGGATGAAGTTCTCTTAGAAGTGCATGCAGCGGCCTTAAACCGCGCGGATCTGCTACAGCGGGCAGGACAGTACCCGCCTCCTCCGGGATGGCCGGACAGATTCGGTCTGGAAGCGGCCGGAGTAATTAAAGCTGTCGGCGCAAAAGTAGAAGAGGAAGGATACTGGAAAGTCGGTGAAAAAGTATGTGCACTTTTAGGAAGCGGCGGTTACGCTGAATACGTGGCGGTACCGGCAGAAATGTTAATGCCGATTCCACGGGGATTATCCATGGAAGAAGCCGCTGCTATGCCGGAAGTGTTCGGGGCTTCTTTCCTGTTCCTGTTCATGGAAGGAAATTTAAAGGCAGGAGATACGGTACTGGTGCTTGCAGGAGCAAGCGGCCTTGCAAGTGTCATGATTCCCATGGCCAAAAGCTTCGGGGCCAGAGTAATGACAACCGTACTGAATGAGGAACAGGAGCTGGCCATTCAGCATCTGAAGGCGGATTACATTGTAAATACATCCGTAGAATCTCTGGAAGAAGTGATGAAACGCGAATTGGAAGCCGGTAAAGGTGTAGACATTGCCGTTGACTGCCTTGGTGGAGATACCGTAGGAAAATGTCTCCCTTACATGAACATTGACGGCAGATGGATTATGATTGCTACCCTTGCCGGTGATCCGACAACTGTGAATTTGCGAAGTATGTATGCCAGAAGAGTCCGCCTGATCGGTACCAATTTAAGAAGCCGCACACCGCAGCAGAAGAAAAAGCTTTTGGAGAATATGGTAAACCAGATCTGGCCGAAGGTGGAAAGCGGAGAAATCCGGGCAACTATTTTCAGAGAGTATCCGATTCAGGAAGCAGAAGATGCGCAGGCTTTGATGCAATCCGGAAAAAGCGCAGGAAAAATTGTACTGAAAGTAAAGTAATAACTTGCAGAACTGAGGGAAAATAAGTAAATGAAAAAAATAAGAATTGTCCAGATCGGGACAACGCATCCTCATGCTTCCGGAATTTTTAAGTCCGTGAAGGAATTAGAAGATTATTTTGAAATTGCAGGCATTGCCGAACCGACAGAAAGCAGCCGAAAAAATCTGAAAGAAGCGCTGTATCTTGGGACCCCTGTTTACTCTGTGGAAGACCTTCTGCACCTTCCCGATATCGATGCAGCCCTGATTGAAACAACAGAAAGCGAATTGGTAAAGTATGCACAAATGGCAATTGACCATGGGATTCATGTACATATGGATAAACCCGGAGGAGAGAACTTTCACGCTTTTCAAACTATGGTAAACTGTGCCAAAACAAAGAATCTGGTTTTTCATATGGGCTATATGTACCGCTTTAATCCGGCCATTCAAAAGAGCATTGATCTCGTTAAAAGCGGTGCATTGGGACGAATTCATAGCATTGATGTGCAGATGTGCATTCGCTTATCGGAACAGGGCAACCGCGGACTGAAACGTTTTAAGGGCGGTATGATGTCCTTCCTCGGTTGTCATATCGTAGACGTTGTACTGTCTCTTGCCGGTATACCGCAGGAAGTGATTCCGTTCAATTATTCTACCGGATTATACGGTACAGAAAGTTTAAATTACGGAATGGCGGTTTTCCGTTACCCGGGTTGTACGGCGGTTATTCGCTCAAGCGCCGCAGATCTTAACGGATTTTGGAGGAGACAGATTGTAATTAACGGAAGCAATGGAAGCATAGAGATCAAACCAATTGAAGCCTTTGATCCGGAAAGCACAGATTACTTGAGTACAAGCATGAATGTAACCTACAGCGAGTCCGGTAATCCTTGTTTTGACACATCTGAAAAGCTGGAATTTCCAAAATATAAAAGATACGATGATATGATGCTCGACTTTGCAAACATTATCCATGGAGAATGTAGCAATGCGTATGCTTATGAATATGAGATAGAACTGCAAAGGTTGATTCTTATGGCAGGCGGAGTGCAAGAAAAATAATAGAATACTGCTGTGCAGAATGCAAAAGGATAACTATGGAAAAATACAACAATCTTTCAATTTTATGAGAAAACAGAGTTCCTCAAAGAGACTATTATATCCCTTTTTCCAATGCAGCGGATGCTGATCCGCCATCTTTAAATCCGGTTGGAGTTTACAGCCAAAGTTTTATATGGGAGAATTTTTCCAGATTCTAATGTGAAAGAAAAGAAAGAAACAACATGTACCACTATTTTAAAGGAACGGAAATAAAACCGAAAGGGTGGCTGTACAGGCAGCTGAAGATACAGGCGCAGGGGCTGAGCGGCAATTTGGATAAAATATGGCCGGATGTTCGTGACAGTGCCTGGATCGGAGGAGAAAGAGAAGGCTGGGAGATGGTTCCCTATTGGCTGGACGGTTTTATCCCTTTGGCACATCTTCTGCAGGATCAGGATAGGATGGAACGTGCGGACAAATTGTAAATGCCATCTTGGACAGACAGCAGGAAGACGGATGGATTTGTCCCTGCTCAGAAGCAGAACGTTCTTCGTATGATATCTGGGCATTGTTCTTGATCGGAAAAGTTCTTACGGTATACTGTGATTTTACAGACAGTGCACGGGCAAAAGTAAGCCTTTACTGCGCCATAAAGGGATTTTATGATTGGATGAAGGAAAAAACGATTACCTTATTTCAGTGGGGAAAATTCCGTTGGTATGAGAGCTTTATTTCATTCCGTTTTCTATATGACAACTATGGAGAATCGCGGATTTTGGAACTGGGACATATGCTGCGGGAAGAAGGCGCGGACTACTATAAGTATACAGAGGAATGGAAACGTCCTTTGAATCAGTGGACATTGCAGACGCATATTGTGAATCTCATGATGATGTTAAAGTACGAAGCGGTAAGCTGCGAAATTTTCGGAGAGAGCTATCAGAATCATGCGGAAGAGTTATGGAAGATAATTCCGTTTTAAACAGCTACGGCATCGCTTCCCTTGAAGAGGCTGAAAAAATCACCAAGGATGCCGGTCTTGATGTATACAACCAGATCAAAGGCATTCAGCCGATCTGCTTTGAAAATGCATGCTGGGC
>CAKRZO010000025.1 GCA_934433135.1 uncultured Acetatifactor sp.
ACGGATCAGGTTATCAGCACCGCATTCCAAAGCATCCGGATGAGCGAATTCGCCTCCCCGGTCTGTGAGTATCAGAGGGAAGGAGAGACAGAATTCAAGAGTAGACATTTCCTGTTCCAAGCGGTCAAAAACAGCTTCTACCCGTTTTGGTTCTTTACTTTCCAAAAGGAAAGCAGCCATAAAGGAGCAACAATTGAAATGAAGGGTAAGGAGTACCTTATGGCTGCCATCACAACCGATAACGGTATCCATTTCTACGACAGGGGTATCGGGATGTTCTTTCATATATGCCTGGAAATCCTTAAAGGTACGACCTTCTAAAACGAGAGGATTATCAATCTGCGTTTTATGGACATTCCGAACCTTGTAGGCTACTTTTTTGGGAAGGTCGATATTTTTGACGGAAAGGGCACCTTGTGCAATGTAATGGTAGATCGTTTTTTCAGAAAGGCCGATTTCAGGATGATTCCTGAGGATTGTATAGGGTGACTGCCCTTGGCGTATCAGTGGAGAAACCTGCTCATCAAGGATCTTGAGGTCTGTTTCGGAAATGTTGAGACCTGTCCGGGATTCTACAAGAATCGTCTTATATTCTCGGAAAGCAGTTGTTGCTTTGTAATAATACTTGTCCAGACGACAGTGACATTTTTTAGAACAGCCATTGCAGACAAAGGGAGCCTTGTCCAGTAGACCGCAATGGTAGGTTTTAGGAGTAAAGTCAGGACAGACACGATTACACAGATGGCAGTTCCGGCAGGAATTCGAACACAGAGGGCTGCGTTCACCACAAAGCCGCTTTTTCATGCAGACCCCAAATAAATCACATTTATTGCGGGGTTCATTGAAGGAATTATGAGGGTGGAGAATACGGTGCTTTTTAATCTCCTTGGAAACAGTAGATGGATCTTTTCCGACCTCTTCAGCGATCTTTCGGAGTGAAACAGCAGCATCCAGTCTCTTTTCGATGATGATTCTGTTATCTTGTGTCATATGTTTGTGGTTACCAGGTATAGCTTTTGACATATTTTCCTCTTTTCTACTGCGAATGAGAGAACCTATGTCATAGTATAACAATCCGGGATTTTGTGAAAGACTAACTTCCAGCATGGAGTGGAATTTAATTTTTCATTTAAGGGACGGATAAAAAAATGAAATATGTAGTTGTTAAGTTTGAAAATCCATGATAAACTAAGCATAGCAGTTTTTAAGGTTATGATGAAGTTGTTTGAGTGTGGTAACTTAACAATACACCATAAATTTAAAAACTGCTACCTTTTTATAGCAGAAAATGGAAATAAATTGTATCTATGGCTAGCCGTTGCGCCAGCAACTTGGTACAATAATATGAAAAGTTTGGATTTTGAATCAAGGCTGGTATTGCAAGATGCAATTGTCATAAGAGGAATATATTTATTGATGAAATACTGGAGGATAGCGTAATGGTTACATATTATGAGTTGAAAGATTTAATATGCAGGGTATTTGGAAATAGGCAAGATGAAATAGATGACAGTGATTTGGTATTAACAATAAGAGGATTACACTATTCCGAGCCAAAGACAGAATTTATATTGAAGAATGATGAGCTAAAAGAGATTTTCGAAAAGGTTAATTCTGCACAAATACATGGATTGGAGTTATTAGTCGAGCATAAATATGAGGTTGCTGTGGAAATAGATAGACCAATAATTCATACGATGGAATTTCCGCAGGTTTCATTGGATAAAGAAAATAATATTGAATATCAGATAGGATTATGTTCAGTTGAATATTGTGTTTTTCTTCTCATTACGTTAATTGAAAAAAGTAAACAGCAAAATAAAAGAAGAGTTATTTTGCCTACTAAGTTTAGACGTGGATATCCTTATCAAATTGATAATGAGAATGATGAAAAGGAATTAGATTGGAAAGATATTTTAATCCGAAATATGAGAGAATTTTCGATAAAAATTATCACTCCAAACTACAGCAGTCTGGAAAAAAATAGAAAAAGAAAAGAAGCATATGTGTTTGAGTTTATATATAAAACAGAACAAGTTGTAGGTGAATATGCTGACATAGAAGATATACTTCCAACATTAGAGATGGGCAGGAGAATGGCAGATAGTGTTCCAAACACTATAGAGACAATTCCTCGAAGAGAATATATTTCGGATGTTGTTGATTATTATAGACTGGCTTTTTCATCTGCAGATCCATATATTAAATATATTTCATTCTACCATATTATGGAATATTTTTATGATGAGGTATATAAGAGAAAAATAGTAGCAGATTTAATAAACAAAATTACGCATCCCGACTTTTCATATAAGGACGAAGAGAAGGTATATGAAATAGCAACATTTGTAAAAAATAGAATGCATATGAATGATGAATCTGGACAAGGAGATGAGCTAGAGTCTTTAAAATACGTGCTAAAAGAATATGTGGATATAGAACAGTTAAAGAATAAATTGAATTCTATAGATCAGGATTCGATAATGTTTTATCAAAGTAACAAGGTTGCATTTTGTAAGGCACCAACAATCCCATGGAATGATTCAGAAAGAATAAAACCATTGATTGGCAAAAGAGAGAGTCGGCAAGAGCTAAAATGCGTATGCTTATAAAGAAACTGCTCAAGAAACATAAATATCCACCTGAAGGTATGGAAGACGCTGTTCAGACTGTTATGACTCAATGTGAACTTTGGACAGATAATAATGATATGGGCGAGGAGAAGGTTATTAACCTTCGCAGGGAATCAACATCATATGCTGAGACAAATTATGCAAAGCCCATGATGGTTGCTGAAAGTGAGGCAACTTATGAAGCGAGAAAATAGAAATTTAAGTTATAGACATTGGTTAAATTAAAGAATGTAATTTGTGTTAGTAGAGGTGGTGAGGTTATACAGTGAATACAGATAAAATTTCAGTAGAGACCTTAAATGAGATATTGGAAATACTACAAGAAAATGAATATGTCACATTAGATAAAATTGAATTAGATAGTACACATAATAGTATATATTATAAGGATATGATTACTATGCCTGTTATTGATATTCAATATAATGATATCAAATGGATATTGAATTATTTTTGCGAAGAAGAAATTGTAGATAAAATAATGACTAGTTGCAAAAAAATTAACGTTCCAGTTTTTGATTATGTCGGTAATGTTATACAATGTGAAAAATATGAAAAAAAGGATAAAATAGTACTTATTTTGGCTCATATGGAAGCATGTATATTTCATTGTTTGAAAATTGTTCGTAATAATTCCGGTATAGTCAAAAATATTAACAATGTTGTATTAAAAAATGATGATATGAAGATTACAAATGCGAATTATGCAAGAATATTCTTAATGGGAATTGTAAAAGTATTATACGCTAATACAGACAATTTTAAATTTAAGATTGACAAAAGAATTCCTTTTCGAAACCATATTTTACATCAAGGTATTGTGAAATATACAGATGAGGAAATTGAAACCATGTATTTCGTTTTGATAACTTTTTTTGCAAAAATAGCAGAATGTGAATTGATATTTTCATTTGAACGGAAAATGAAAAATATTTATAAAGAAAAATTGGTGAGATAAAAGTGTAATTATAGAGATGTTTTGATAGAATCTGCTAGAACTTTTTCTAGAAGAATTCAATAAATCATGACATGACCGATATCGAACCAAGAAATTGGAAGTATTATATATTGTATATCAGTCGTGTGATTCATGGTGTGATGTAGCAGATGGGATATTCTGAAAGTCAGATAGATCAATATTTTCAAATGTCTGGTGATATGTCTGTAACAAAGACTCAGGGTAAAAAATCAGTCGGTGGCATTAATAGAATGGTAATGGATGCGCAGTATTTTGATAAGAAACTGGAGAAAGCATGCAAAGGTAATTGATTTTACCAGGTACATAGATACTAATCGCAGTACTAACCATTAGCGCAAAAGAATTGTAAAAGCAATTGTTTGGGCATAAGAAGTTAGTTTGCAATGACGAAAAGCAAGATGTATAAAATAATTCGTCGCTAAAAAGGCGACGAAAAAAGTGACGGAAAAGGAGAACATTCATGAGCATAACATTTGAAATAGTCAAATTTAAAAAGCCAACAAAAGATGATTTGTCTAATTTACATATGTTTAATTCTTATGGTTCTATTCCAATATTAGATGATGATGGTGATAGTACAGGATGGAATATTTATATGTTCAGGGCTGATGATAAGGGTATACAGAATATTATAAATAGTTGTTATGCAGTCAAAATGGAACTCCCAGAATGCATTACAGATTATGATAGTTTTTTTGAAGATTTTGGATTCCCTAAAGAGGCAGTAAGGAATGGAGATGTTCGCATTATAAAATCCAACTTCAGATATATTACTATTTCTTATGGTGACAAATTAAAGGAGATGGAAAAAGGCAGACTTGAAAAATATAAGGTGACTGTTCAAACAAAATGTGTTGTTTTGAAGATTAAGACTTTATGGAACAGCAGTGAAAATAATCTATATGGTATAGATAAAAAGAGAGCTATAAAGTGTATACCAGATATTGAAAATTATGAATATGTTCCAGTTAATAATAGTATGCTGGCAAAAGCAGAAATTCCCTTCTTGATATTTGAAAGAAACCGGGGAAAATGTTTTATAGAGATGTATTGATAGAATCTAGAGAAAGGAACACTTTTATGAGCAAAAAATTACAGATAAGAAATAGCACTGTGGATTTTCTAGTTTTTACTCGAGATGCAGGAGAAGACGGAATAGAAGTCAGGGTTCAGAATGGCGATGTATGGCTTACGCAGAAAGCAATTTCGCAGCTTTTTGATGTAGATAGAAGTGTGATTACAAAACATCTGAGCAATATTTTTAAAGAGGGAGAATTAGATGAAAATTCAGTTTGTGCAAAATTTGCACAAACTGCGGATGATGGGAAAACATACAATTATAAGTTCTATTCATTAGCAGCTATTATTGCTGTGGGGTATCGAATTAATTCAGAACGGGCAACGCAGTTCAGGACATGGGCAACCAAAGTGTTGGATACATTTACAAAGCAGGGTTATGTTCTTGATAAAAGTAGATTGATTAATGGACAGATTTTCGACGAAGATTATTTTGAGCATCTTATTGCTGAGATTCAGGAAATCAGAGCAAGTGAGAGAAGATTTTACCAGAAAATTACAGACATATATGCAACAGCAGTTGATTATGATAAGAATTCACAGGTGACAAGAGAGTTTTATGCAACAGTTCAGAATAAGATGCATTATGCAGTTCATGGTAATACAGCGGCAGAAGTGATAGTGGCAAGAGCTGATCATAATAAGGAACATATGGGACTTAAATCATGGAAAAATGCGCCTGATGGTAAAATAGTAAAAACAGATGTGTCAATTGCAAAAAACTACTTGGAAAAAGAAGAACTTGCAGAATTAAATGAGATTGTGACAATGTATCTTGATTATGCAACAAGACAGGCACGAAGACATATTCCTATGACTATGGAAGATTGGAAAACAAAGCTTGACGCATTTCTTAGATTTAATGATGCGGATGTACTTCAGGATAAAGGAAAAGTAACAGCAGCTATTGCAAAGGAATTTGCAGAAAGTGAGTTTGAGAAATACAGAGTTATACAGGATTCACTATATGAAAGTGACTTTGATAAATTGATGAATGATATGGAAAAGAATGATGCTATCCATTAGTACCTCAAAACTTCTAGTTGCAGAAACATCGTCCGGAGATTATAATTTCCATAGGTGGACTTGCAAACTATCAGATGATTATTCTCTGAATAGTAAATAAACCTGCAAGCCACCGGAACTACACACAATAATGAAAAAATGCAATGGTACTGGATTGGTACTAAAAAATGTGAAACGAAAAATAACGTGTGGAAAAGATGCTGGTTATCAATACAAGAAGGTATAGATAATTGCGTTAAAACAACCAGAATCAAACCAAACTTTGCGAATGCTGCGGGTAGACTGAGAAAAGTGAGGAAACAAGAAATTGAACCGATATGCAATAGAGAATCTTTTCAGAATTGAAGGGCTGAATATCGCCTGGTACGGAATCATCATCGCCTGCGGTACTCTCGGTATTATTATACTTTTTATTATCCGTAAAAGACAGGAGGTGCGGCAATGAGAAAAGAATGGACTTTGTTTCTTACCTTTCTTAAAATCGGCGCCTTTACCTTCGGCGGCGGATATGCTATGATTGCGCTGCTTGAAAACGAATTTGTAGAGCGCAAGAAGTGGATCGAAAAGGACGACTTTCTGAATATGGTAGCCATTGCCGAGTCTACACCCGGACCGGTTGCAATCAACAGCGCCACATATATCGGCTACAAAATTGCAGGCCTGGTCGGCGCTGCGGCGGCTACCGTGGCGGTTTGTATTCCGTCGTTTGCCGTAATTTTTTGTATCTCACTGTTTTTTGATCAATTCTTAAGCCTTACGTGGGTTTCCCGTGCTTTCCGCGGAATACAGGTATGTGTGATCTATCTGATTTCCTCTGCCGGCTTGAAAATGCTGAAGAGCATTGAAAAAAATGCCCTCAACACGGTTTTTTTGCTGTCGGTCATTGCCGCAATGCTGGCGTGCACTATTTTCGCTGTTTCTTTTTCTTCCGTTTACTATATTCTGATTTGCGGCACAGCAGGACTTGCAGTTTTCTTCCTGAAAAAACTGCGGAAAGGAAACGGCAATAAACAATGATCTACCTGAAATTATTCCTGAATTTTTTAATGATCGGTGCTCTTTCCTTCGGCGGTGGATACGGAATGGTTTCCCTTGTAAGAGAAACGGTCATTTCAAACGGCTGGCTAACGGAAAACGAATTTTTAAATTTCATTGCCGTTTCGGAATCGACGCCCGGCCCGCTTGCCGTTAATATGGCGACATTTATCGGTTCTACGCAAGGCGGCATTCTCGGCTCGTTTCTTGCTACGCTCGGCGTTGTTCTTCCGTCTTTCGTTATTATACTTTTAATTGCGGCAGTACTCAAAAACCTGATGAAATATGCCGGCGTCAACGCTTTTCTTTCCGGCGTCCGCCCCTGTGTTATTGCAATGATTCTCGCTACGGCGATCAGTATGGCTATATCAACTTTGCTTGGATTTACGGATATTCATTCGTCACTTGCTCCGGATCTTAAATCCATTCTGGTCTTTGCCGTTCTGTGGCTGACACACTTCGGATATAAAAAAATCAAAAAAACTGCACCGTCGCCGATTATAATGATACTCTTTTCTGCCGCACTCGGCATATTGCTTTGGGGAGTATGAAATACAGCCTGTGCCAATTTGCCGTTCGGAAATCAGGCGGTTTTGCTGATTGTTTGGGGATGCACTGTTCGCCGCCTATCAGAACGCTTATTCGGAGTTAAACTCAGAGATAACCGTTACGCTTTTGCCCCCACAACATCATAATTTGTATGAAGATACAAAGTAAGGGAGATTCAGGAACATGAAAAAGTATGTTTCGCCGGATAAGCGAAGTAAGAAGGCACAAAAGGAGTATTGTTCCGGATTGAGACGTACCTGAGGAGAATGGAATCCGGTTACTCAGAGCGTTCCAAGCGGAAAAACCTGCAACATATCATATCCTTTCATTTGAACTCATTATAATAAACACAGATTACTGAATGCTTAGGTAAAGATGCAGGCAGCGAGCATTTCTTCCATATGCTGTTCTTTGCAATCAACATACACTTTGTAACATCATATCCCTTTGTAACCTCGACAGACACATCCACATCCTGCGCATTTGTATTGGCGATCACAAGGCAGGCAGTATCTCCTTTTGCCGCACATGCATAGACTCCCGGAATATCCATTATAACTTCAGTCTGATTTTTACGACAATACAATTCGCTGAAAGCCAGGAACCCATAGTATGCCGGATGTGGTTTATATGTCATCGGATGAAACATTCCTGAGTAATTTCCCATGTCACAACGCGCATCGTAGAACATTGCACTGTCCAGACTTGTATTCTGCAAGGCAAGCATCATGCTGCATGTCAGTGCCGCATGCTCCAGCGTTCCTTTTAACAACGGCTTGCAGTTCCATTCATTCAACGTATGCTCCGTATCCGCAAATCCTTCCTCATCCAGCCGCTTTCTTGCATAGGTCGCAAATTTCACATTGTCCTCAATACTGCTGTAGCTGTGCCAGGAGAAAAAATCCAGTGGGCAATGATGCTTCTTTACATACTGCAAAAACCCTTCAAAAAATTCAAGAAAATATTCAGTACGTGAAGAGGATTTTGCCTCCGCTATCACCGTCTTTTCCTCTAATATTGCATAGAATCCACAGCTTGCATAACCTCCAATCTTTAAATGGGGAAATTTCTCCTTAAGATACTTTGAAACGACACCATAGAGTTCATAATATTGCTCCTTTGTCCCCCTCCACATCTCGTTGATCATGATTTCTTCCTGATTGTCCGGCTCGTTCCAGATTTCCCAATATTCTATGTCATAATGAAAACCATTGGCCCAGCCCTCTGTATAATGGCGGATAACACCCTCGCAGATCTGCGCCCACTTCAGGTTATCCTTTGGCGGATAGATTCGATATGCTTTTATCCTTGCATAATTTTCAATGCTAACCCCCAGGCGAAAAAAGGGTTCAATCCCCCGTTCCACAAGATTGGTAACCAGCAGGTCCGTAAAGGCAAAATCATAGGACTCCGGATCATATGGATCCGCATCAAAATCGCGAAATAAATTCGGAATATCTACATATCTGTTACCGCCGTAGTCTCCGCCTACATCGTGCAATCTGGAATATGGAATTTTTGCTTCCTTCAAATAATCAAACATATGATATTCATTTCCGAGAATGGGCGGCTGGCCAACGCCATGCATTGGTTTTATGGTTCCCGTTGTTTTGTCAAAATTCACCTTCACCTGTTTCATGATTATATTCCTTCCTATTTTGGATAAAACAGCAGTTGATTGAAAACATGGAGTATCATAGCACGGCTCGGAATCGATTTCAACAAAACAGAGAGCGAAACTTTTTCGTCTCATAATAGATATTTGAATGATATCCTGGAAAAGTGGATAGTTGTGCCGGATGAAATTGTGATGTGATGATAAGAAAGAAGATAAAAATGTTTAAGGTTGCAATATTACAAAAACGTGCAGATGTTCTTTTGTGACTGGAATACCGCAAATTTTGGATAGTATTATAGCAACGAATGCAATTGTTTCATCCACGGGGATTTGATACATTTGGAATATAAAATGGTTGATTCTAATTTATTTAAGGAGGTTTTGAATTATGAAAGTAGCGGTTATTGGATGTGGCGCCATTGCAAACAGTGCACATATACCGGCGTATATGGCGAACCAAAAGGCGGAAATCAAGTATTTCTGTGATATCATTTTAGAACGTGCGGAAAGTGCGGTCAAGAAGTATGGATGTGGTATTGCAGTAGAGGATTACCATGAAGTATTGAGGGATGAAGAGGTTGAAGCGGTATCGATCTGTACGCCAAACAAGATGCACAGTGTGATCGCCATAGATGCAATGAGGGCAGGAAAACATGTGTTATGTGAAAAGCCTGCCGCAAGAGTGTACGAAGAAGCGCTTGAAATGCAGAAGGTTCAGCATGAGACGGGCAAAATATTGAATATCGGAGTTGTCAATCGCTTCAACACAAATGTAAATAAGCTTAAGGAGCTGATAGACGATGGCGAACTGGGAGAGATCTATCAGGTATATGTAAGCTTCCGCTCGCACAGAAGCATACCGGGACTGGGAGGAGCGTTTACTACGAAGGCAATTGCCGGTGGTGGTGTCATGATTGACTGGGGTGTGCATTTCTTTGATATTGTAATGTATTGCTGCGGTGATCCGAAGACAAAGAGTGTTTCGGCAGAAACCTTTTCAAAACTGGGAAGCCCGATCAGGGATTATACTTATGTAGATATGTGGGCAGGACCGGAGATTCCGGATGGTACATATGATGTGGAGGAAGCAGTCACCGGTATCATCCGAACCGAAGGCCCGGTTATTTCCTTTAACGGTGCGTGGGCACAGAATATAGGTGAGAATGAGATGTATATCGATTTTATGGGGACAAAGGGTGGCGCAAGACTGCAATATGGCGCAAACTTTACGTTGTACTCCACCAGGAACGGCATGCTTACCACGACCACATTTGCAAATCAGACAAAGCCTATGTTCCGGCAAGAACTCGATGCATTTATAGATTGTGTGGAATCGGGAGAACATCTTGTTTCCCATATTGATACCAATATAATCACTGCCAGGATGATGGACGCAATCTATCGTTCAGCAGAAGAGCACAAAGAGATCGTACTGTAGAAAACTGTGAGAGGATAGGATCATGAAGAAAATAGGATTTATTGATTATTTTTTAGATGAATGGCATGCAAACAATTATCCGGCTCTGATTGATAGGTTTTCAGAGGGGGAAATGAAGGTTTGTTATGCGTATGCGCATACGGCAGCACCGGAGTGGGCGATATCCAATGAAGCGTGGGCAGAGAAAACGGGAATAATGTTGCTGGGAAGTATCCGGGCAGTGAAGAAACACAACTGCTTTGTGAAAACGGATAATTCAACAATAAAGAAACTATCCAAGCTGATCCTGGATGAAT
The DNA here is from genome assembly GCA_934433135.1 of uncultured Acetatifactor sp. GTDB lineage: Bacteria > Bacillota > Clostridia > Lachnospirales > Lachnospiraceae > Acetatifactor. The sequence goes on from CAKRZO010000025.1 coordinate 10,652, forward strand.
TCTATCATTGGGATGCAAGCAGTGAACGGATGGTCAGTAATTATCTGATGCAGGTTCTCGTGACATTGGAACGGATGCTTGACGGGGGATTTACGGGGATAAAGAGCAGAGTTGTGGAAAAGCGACCGGCCTGTTTCACGGTATACCAGGTTGTGCGGTACATCGATCGGGAATATCAGAATATTCCCAATGTGAAGAGTATTGCTGATAAGCTTTCCTACAGTGAGTATTATCTCGCACACCTCTTTAAGGAAAAAACAGGGATTACCATTCGTGACTATTTGATTGAAAAAAAGATTACTTATGCCTGTGAGTTGCTTAAAACCACGAGGATGAGCATGGAGGGAATTGCGGAGCAGTTAAATTTTGCGTCTGCGCATTGCTTCCGACGCGTGTTTAAGCAACAGATCGGCATGTCTCCCAGTGACTATAAAAAAGCGGAGAGCATCCTGTAAGATAAAATACCTTTTTCCGTATCCTTACGTCCATAGCCTGCCTTTCCATTTTGTACCCGCTATATATTCCGGTTTTGCCGGATCTTTCAGGCTATGGGGTGTGAATTTAAGATGCTCGGCGTATCGGTATTTGACTGGGATGTGGTTACCAGTCGGAGTTCCTGCGGGCAAAGGCCGCAATCAGGCTTTCAATTCCGAACAAAATCAGATAGATTGCTACCATATAGCAAATGGCTCTGAGTGTTACAATGGAAAGCACCGGACTGAAAAGCATCACAAATCCCAGAATCAATCCAAATATGTTTAAGATCAGGGAGAAGTAGTAATAAAACGTGTTCCCGATCAGGCGAATCATATTTATGCGGGTAAGTTCCGAAATGCAGTGGGCAATGAACCAGATCGGAAGAAGAATTGTCAGAGCCCATTTTCCGATATTGGGATTGGCAATCAGCATGACACCGCACATAATGCTTAAAATTCCGGAGATTAGCGACAGTGCGGGACCGAATCCGGTAAATCTGGAGAGACGGGCGTAGACCACAAGATCCTCAATGCCCAATATAATCGCAATGATGCCATAGACGATGACGGCTCCCGTCAGGATGCTTTCCGGGCGGATAAAGGCAAAGATGCCAAGCAGGATCAGGAGCAAACCGACGATCAGTTCGCTCCATCCGAAACCGTTTTCTCTTTTCATACCGCATTTCCATCCTTTCTGTTCAGAATTGCCATGAATTCGCTTCCGGTGATGGTTTCTTTCTCATAAAGATAACTTGCAAGTTCATCCAGTTTTTTACGATTGTCCGTAAGCAGGCGGCGTGCTTTTTCATGCTGCTTTTTTACGGTCTCCACAACCTTTTTGTCAATTTCTTTTTGCGTTTCCGCGGAGCAGGCGAGGGTTGTATCGCCGCCCAGATACTGATTTGTTACGGTTTCCATGGCTACCATATCAAATTCTTCTGTCATGCCGTAGCGGGTGACCATGGCACGGGCAAGTTTGGTGGCCTGCTCGATATCATTGGAGGCACCGGTGGTGATCTGACCGAATACAATCTCTTCCGCCGCACGACCGCCGGTCAGTGTGGCAATCTTGTTTTCCAACTCTTCTTTGGTCATCAGAACCTTGTCATTTTGTTCAACCTGCATGGTGTAGCCCAGCGCACCGGAGGTACGGGGAATGATGGTGATCTTTTGCACCGGTGCGGAATCGGTCTGCAAGGCGGCAACCAGAGCATGGCCGATTTCGTGATAGGCGACAACCTTCTTTTCGCCATCGGTCATAATGGCATTCTTTTTCTGATAGCCGGCGATAACGACTTCGATGCTTTCTTCCAAGTCTGCCTGCTCTACAACGGTACGTCCGCTCCGAACGGCACGAAGAGCCGCTTCGTTGATGATATTGGCAAGCTCTGCACCGGAGGTACCGGCAGCCATGCGGGCAATGGTATGGAAATCCACATTGTCGGACGCTTTGATCTTCTTTGCATGAACCTTCAGGATTGCTTCCCGTCCGGCAAGATCCGGCAGTTCTACCGGAACTCTGCGGTCAAAACGGCCGGGTCTGGTCAGTGCGGGATCCAGGGATTCCGGACGGTTGGTGGCTGCTAAAATGATGACACCATTATTGCCTTCAAAGCCATCCATTTCGGTCAGCAGCTGATTGAGCGTCTGCTCGCGTTCATCGTTGCCGCCGATCTGGCCGTCACGCTTTTTGCCGATGGCATCGATCTCGTCAATAAAGACGATACAGGGTGCTTTTTCCTTTGCCTGCCGGAACAGGTCACGTACCTTGGAGGCACCCATACCGACAAACATCTCTACGAATTCCGAACCGGACATGGAGAAAAACGGCACGCCCGCTTCGCCGGCAACGGCTTTGGCCAGCATGGTTTTACCGGTACCGGGAGGCCCCACAAGCAATACACCCTTCGGCATGGATGCGCCCACGTCCGAGTATTTTGCGGGATTATGCAGATAATCGACGATCTCCGCCAGATTTTCTTTGGCTTCGTCTTCCCCGGCGACATCGGAAAAACGGATACCGTCCGTGGACGGGACATAGACTTTGGCATTACTCTTTCCCATACCGAAGGCCATGGCGTTGGGACCGCCCGCTTGGGACATCATTTTTTTCGCAAGATATTGCCCGAGAGCGGCAAAGATCAGGATCGGCAGGATAAAGGACAGGAAAAAATTAAGCAGTGGCGACATACCATCTTCAATATCCCGGGTGAATTCGGCCCCCGAGGCATATAGCCGTTCGGTCAGGGTCGGATCGTTCATTTCGCCGGTTTTATAGATCTGTTCGTTTTCCTTATCGGTGAAAACGATTTCAGAATCAGTCACTTCCACACTGCCGATATTTTTTTCCTCAATCATCTTCATAAAAGTGCCGTAATCTACTTCTTTTACTCTGGCGCTCAATAACAGCGGTGAGACAACCATATTGAATACCAGAATAAACAGCAGGACAATGCCGTAATAGTAGATCAGGGGTTTTTTTGGTGACTTAACTTCTTTCATGGTTACCGGACTCCTTTTCATTTATTGTGGTTGGATTAGTATCTGCTGCGTCAAGGCTTTTTATCGGCGATTGTCATATCGCGCGGCAAAGATACTAAGTAATATATAGAATAATCATTTTCATCCGCAATTTCAAGGTGTTTTTCAAATTTATTTTTCCGTAACAGTTCGGACAATCATTCTTGTGGACAGATTTCATGCTTGCATGAAAATCTGTCTGAGCTTAAGCACCAAGTTATATGAGCATCGCATCCTACAGATGCGACAAATAGCTGCGAAGCATGCGAAAAATTTTTCGAATGGCGCGTCTGAACTGTTACATTTTTCCGGGGCAAAAGTGAAAAATTCTTGAAAATGGTTATTGACTTCTGATTATCGATGTAATACAATAATAAATATTCTAATATTAGAAGTTTTATTATTGGAATATTGTTGGAAAATACAGAAACGGAGGATACTATGAATCAATGGAAGTTTACCGCATCCAGGATCTTTAACGGTGCGAACCGGTTTATCGAAGCGTATCATACCGTATTGCAGCCCATCTGCAGGGACACCGGACTGCCCCCTATGGCAGTGGATATCCTGATGTTTATCGCCAACAATCCGGAAAACGGCACGGCGAAAGACATTTGCCGGTGCCGTGGGCTAAAATCCGGCATTGTATCTGTCCATATTGACAGGCTTGTCAAGGAAGGGCTGCTTACGCGAAAAAGTGTTCCCGGCGACCGGAGGCAAACGCAGCTGATCTGCACGGATGCGGCAGGAGAAGTCATTGAAAAGGGGCACGAGCTGCAAAAGTGCTTTGCGCAGAGGCTGCTTGCCGGTATATCCGATCAGGATATGGAAGTATTTCTTAAATGCCTGTCGGTGTTTGGCAATAATATGGAAAAGATCCGCAAAGGGGATTCGTTTGTTTCCGCCCGGGAATAAGGATTAGGAGGTAACCATGATAAAGCTTTTAAAAAATATGCATCGAAAAGAGAAACTTATGGCACTTTTCTGCCTGGTATTTGTAGTCGTGCAGATCTATTTTGATCTGCGCCTGCCGGACTATATGACAGAACTGACGGTACTGATTAAGACATCAGGCACCACGGCAGATATCGTAAAGGTCGGACTGAAAATGCTTGGCTGTACGTTGGCAAGTGCAGCGCTTGCCATTCTCTGCGGCTTTCTTGCGGCGAAGACGGCATCCGGCTTCAGCTTTGCCGTAAGGGAGAAATTATTCCACCATGTAATGGACATCGGCAGCGAAGAAATGCAGGATTTTTCCGTACCCAGCCTGATTACGAGGACTACAAACGATATCACACAGATTCAGATGATTCTGGCAATGGGGCTGCAAATGATGATCAAGGCGCCGATTATGGCAGTCTGGGCGATTATCAAGATTCTCGGCAAAAGCTGGGAACTGTCCGCTGTTACCGCCGCATTTGTACTCATTCTTTTTGTAACGATATTGTTGATTATGAGCTCCTGTATTCCGCGTTTTCGTCTTGTGCAGAAGATGACGGATAAAATCAACCGGGCAGCCCGTGAGAATCTGACCGGAATCAATGTGGTGCACGCCTTTAATGCCGAAAAGTTCCAAAACGAAAAATTTGATCATCCGAGCCGCGGTATGATGGATCTGCAGATGAAAAACCAGAAACTGTTTGCATTTGTGCAGCCGACTTTAACGCTTGGAATGAACGGACTGGCCCTGGCCATCTATTGGGTCGGAGCGGTTCTTGTGAACAAGATTGCCATTACGGATATGGGGGCACGTTTAACGATGTTCAGTGAGGTGCTTGTGTTCAGTACGTATGCAACTTATATTGTAATGGCATTTATGATGTTAGCCATGATTTTCATGCTGCTGCCGCAGGCACAGGTATCTGCGGAACGTATTAATGAGGTGCTGGATCGTAAAGCATCGATTTGCGAAGGCAGTGTTCAAAACGGAAAAGAAACCGGGACGGTGGAATTTCGAAACGTATCTTTCCGTTATCCCCATGCTTCGGAAGAGGAACTGACAAATATTGATTTTAAAGTAAACAAAGGACAGACACTGGCCATTATCGGTGCCACCGGCAGCGGCAAAAGTACACTGATCGGTCTGATCCCGCGTTTTTATGATGCAACTGCCGGCGAGGTGCTGGTAGACGGTGTAAATGTCAGGGATTATACCTTTGATGCTCTGTATGACAAGTTAGGTTATGTTACACAAAAAGCGGTTTTGTTTTCCGGAACGATACGGGATAATGTTCTTTTCGGGGAAAGCGCTGCCGATACGCAAGATGCAGAGCTTAAGCAGGCCATTGAACTTTCTCAGGCAAAGGAATTTGTGGATAAACTCAAGGAAGGTACGGAATATGAGATCGCACAGCTCGGCCGTAATGTATCCGGCGGTCAGAAACAGAGACTTTCTATTGCCAGGGCGTTGGCCAGAAAGCCGGAAATTCTGATTTTTGATGATTCGTTCTCTGCGCTTGATTACCGCACGGATGCACTGCTGCGCGAGGGCTTAAGCCGGCAGCTTCGGGATACGACCAAAATTATTGTTGCGCAGCGTATCAGCACGATCCGCCATGCAGACAACATTCTGGTTCTGGATCGGGGAAAGATCGTCGGCATGGGAAGGCATGAAGAATTGATGCAGTCCTGCAAAGTGTATCAGGAAATCGCTGCATCACAGCTCAGCGCAGAAGAGCTTGCATAAGCGCTTCTATAAGAATCTGCAGAAAAGAGGAGTAGTGTGAAAAATGCATTCGATAATGCATTTTTCGCACCGCAATTTGTTTCTGAGCGAAAACAAATTGCTTTGATGGCAGAAGAGAAATCGCCTGCGCGAGTTTCTCTTCGCCTCCTCGCGACATAGTCGCTCGGAAATGAGGTTAATATGAAACGAGAAAAGAAGCAAAACGGAATTCGTAAGGCAATTCCCAGAATCATGGAATACATGCGTTCCAGCATGGGAATTATGATCGCGGCATTGATTCTTGCGGCTCTCAGCGCCGTAATGACGATTATCGGACCGGATAAGATCGGAAGAATTGCTACGCTGATGTCAGACGGTCTTACCGGGAGCATTGACCTTGCCGCAATTGCAAGGATCGGTATTTTCCTTGCAGCGATTTATGTGTTAAGCGCGGCTTTCAGTTTTATCCAGCACTATACAATGGCTGTTGTTACCCTGAAAATGTCTTACCGTATGCGGGCAGAGCTGTCTGATAAGATCAACAAAGTGCCGCAAAAATATTTTAATACAACCTCACAGGGGGACATTTTAAGCCGGATCACGAACGATGTATCTACCTTGCAGCAGGGGCTGACCAACAGTCTGCCTATGATTATCAGCGCCGCAACGCAGTTTGTCGGCTGTCTTATTATGATGTTTGTCACGGAATGGCACCTTGCGCTTATTTCCATCGGAGTGACTTTCGTAGGAATGTTTTTGACGGTTCTCATTATGTCCAAGTCGCAGCGTTTTTTTGCTGCACGGCAAAAGAGCCTGGGGGAATTAAACGGATATGTAGAAGAAATGTATTCCGGTCATGAGGTTGTAAGAATCAGCCGTGCCGGACGAAAAGTCGGCGCAGAGTTTGACAGACTCAATCAGGCTGTCTATGAAGCAAACTGGAAGTCACAGTTTCTCTCCGGCATGATGCAGCCGCTAATGAACATTATCGGCAACATTGCTTATGTTGCTGTCTGTGTTTTCGGTTCCATTCTTGCCATGAACGGTACGATAGAATTCGGTGTGATCGTTTCCTTTATTCTTTACGTCCGCCTGTTTACTTCGCCGTTAACGCAGATCGCTCAGGGCATGACGAATATGCAGACAGCGTCTGCTTCCGCGCATCGTATTTTCGATTTTCTGGAAAGCGAAGAGCTTCCCGACGAGAGTGGCAAAACTACCGTTCTTACCCATGTGCGCGGTATGGTCAGCTTTGAACATGTCCGTTTCAGTTATCCGGACACACCGGATAAAGTAATCATCAAAGATTTTTCCGCGAAAGTGCATCCCGGTCAGAAAGTCGCCATTGTAGGGCCTACCGGCGCCGGAAAAACAACAATGGTGAACCTGTTGATGCGCTTCTTTGAGATCAACAGCGGCAGTATCAAAATCGACGGTGTCCCGATTTCCGAAATGAGCCGGGAGAATGTGCATAAACTGTTCGGTATGGTTTTGCAGGATACCTGGCTGTTTGAAGGAACGGTACGGGAAAACCTGGTCTACAACATGGAAGGCATTACCGATGCGCAGCTGGAAGAAGTCTGCCGTGCCTGCGGACTGGATAAATTTGTCCACACACTGCCGCAGGGATTTGATACGGTTCTTACCGAAAGCGCCAATATTTCCGCCGGGCAGAAGCAGCTTCTTACCATTGCCCGTGCCATGCTGCAAAATGCTCCCATGCTGATCCTTGACGAAGCTACTTCCTCCGTAGATACCCGTACCGAGCTTTTGATCCAACGGGCAATGGATGAGCTGACGAAGGGACGCACCAGCTTTGTGATCGCACACCGCCTTTCCACCATCAAAAATGCCGATCTGATCCTAGTGATGCGCGACGGCGATGTCATTGAGAGCGGAACCCATGAGGAACTCATGCACAGAGGCGGATTCTATGCCGACCTGTATAACAGTCAATTCGAGCAGGCATCCTGAAAACAGACCAGGATAAACTTGCAAAACTATATGAATGTATAAATAAGGCTAAAGCAAATCTCCGGGCAGGCTCATGTGGTTCCATTCGGGGGACGCTCTCGCTCAATTTTGCGCACCCTCATTGGAATCCCCACGAGTCTGCCCTTAGTAACTGGCGCGTCTGGACTGTAGTAGTCCTATGAGTTTATCCTGCAGTTTTGCCAACTATTCCTTGAAATTGTCATGGAAATCCTCTATAATCAATGTAAAAGACGTACAAGGAGCGGCTGAAAATATGGGAAAACCCGGAAAAAAATTCTGGACAGCACTGGTCTTATTCGGACTGATCGGTCAGGTGGCCTGGGTTGTGGAGAATATGTATCTGAATGTATTCATTTATAAGATGTTCTACGCATCGGCAGCGGACATTTCACTTATGGTAAGTGCCAGTGCAGTAGCGGCAACGCTTACCACCATTCTTGTGGGTGCGCTGACAGACAGGGTAGGAAAGCGTAAGATCTTTATCTGCGGCGGTTATCTGGTGTGGGGCATTACCATTTTTGCCTTCGGACTTGTGCGGATGGATCTACTGACACCTTTATGCGGGGGAACGGTTCAGGCGGCCGCATTGGGCGTGAACCTGGTGATTGTGCTGGATTGTGTCATGACCTTTTTCGGTTCCGCAGCCAATGATGCGGCATACAATGCCTGGCTGACCGATGCGGGAGACGATACCAACCGCGGTAAGATTGAAGGCATTAATGCCATGATGCCGTTAGTGGCTATCTTAGTGGTGTTCGGCGGATTTATGGGATTTTCTCTTACGGAAGCTTCCAGTTGGACGATTATTTTTTCTATTATCGGCGCAGTCGTGTTGATCGTGGGTGCGCTGGGTATTTTTTTGATTGACGAGGTGCCTTCCGGCAGAGCGGCAGAGGAGCAAGCGAAAGCTTCCGATTCCTATCTGGAAAACCTTTTGTACAGCTTCCGTCCCCGGATCATGCGGGAAAATAAGCTGCTGTATGCGGTGCTGGGAGCATTTGCATTGTTCGGCATATCGATTCAGATCTTTATGCCTTATCTGATCGTGTACTACGAACAGACACTGCAGATGAGCAATTATGTCATTGTGCTGGCTCCGGCTATTATCCTGGCGGCAGCGGTAACGGTAGTTTACGGGCGGCTGTATGACCGGCTTGGCTTTCAGAAAAGCATTCTCCCGGTTATCGGGATGCTGGTGGGCGGTTATGTGATTTTATATTTTGCGGTTAATACCCTGCCGGTATTTCTGGGATCTCTTTTGATGATGAGCGGTTATCTGTCTGGCATGGCTGTATTCGGAGCAGTGATTCGGGAACGGACTCCGGAGCATATGGCAGGTCGCTTTCAGGGAATGCGCATTATTGCACAGGTATTGGTTCCGGGTGTCATCGGGCCGGCTATCGGTGCTTTTGTGCTGCGGGATGCAGCGCAGATTGAAAACCAGGACGGAACCTTTTCCTTTCTGCCGGATAAAGGCATCTGGGCAGCGGCTGCATTGGCTGCACTGGTGTTGCTTTTGGCTGTTTACGGGATCTTTGCGATGATCCGTAAGGGACACTATGACTTGTGGACAGAAGCGGGAGAACGAAGAAGGGACGGAAAAAAGGTGCAGGCGAAAGAAGCAGACCGTGATGGCTGGGCGGTGCATCCTGCTCCGCAGATGAGGCGGGCACACTATGTTGTATTGCAGGATGGCTGGACGTTAAACGGCCGCCCCATCCGTATGCCTTTTCCGCCCCAGTCACTGTTGGCGCAGTACGGGCACCGTGTGGGAAGTAAGTTGATCTATGAAACGACTTTCCGGATTCCGGAAGATTTTACGAAAGAGCGGATCCTGCTGCATTTCGGGGCAGTGGATCAGAAAGCAGAGATCTTGATAGACGGTCAGCCTGCAGGAAGTCATGAGGGAGGCTATCTTCCTTTTACGCTGGATATCACCCGGTTTGCAGATCAGAAGAAGAAACATCGACTGACCGTGAAGGCGCAGGATTCTTTATCAAAGGCTTATCCCTATGGCAAACAGTGCAAAAAGCGGGGTGGTATGTGGTACACTCCCGTCAGTGGGATCTGGCAGAGCGTCTGGCTGGAAAATGTTCCGGAAGTCTATCTGAAAAAGATCGTATGGAAACCGGATCTTTCCGGAGTTAACGTGCATCTGGAAGTGGAAGGAGCACCGGCAGACCGGCTTAGGTTTGAAGCACGGATCCGCCTGAGTAACGGAGAAATAAGCACGCAGCATTTTAAAGGATTGTCGGGACGGATTGAACTTACGGAGCATATCTGTGAGAACGGAAAGCACTATGAACCCAGACTGTGGAATACAGAAGATCCCTGGCTGTACGAGACGGTTATTCGGTTGGACGGGGACAGCGAACCGGATGAGGTTGAGACGTATTTTGCGCTGCGGACGATTCGGATCAAAGAAATAGACGGAATCAGCCGGGTGTGCTTAAACGGACAGCCCGTTTTCCTGCACGGAGTGCTGGATCAGGGATATTTCAGCGATGGCATTTATCTGCCGGCTGAGCCTGCGGAATATGAGAGAGATGTGCTTCGGATGAAGGAGCTTGGCTTTAATCTTCTCAGAAAGCACATCAAGATAGAGCCGGAATGGTTCTACTATTACTGTGATAAGCACGGTATGCTGGTTATGCAGGATATGGTCAACAGCGGAAGATATTCTTTCCTTCGGGATACCGCTTTGCCTACCATCGGTACGAAAAAAAGGAAAGATACCACTGGCATCACGGGAAAGCGAAAAGCATTTTTCATAAAGCATGCGGAAGATACCATTGCACACTTATATAATCACCCTTGTATTGTGGCCTATACCATTTTCAATGAAGGCTGGGGACAATTTGAAAGCGATGCTCTCTATGACATGGTACACCGCCTGGATGACTCACGCCTGATCGATTCCGCTTCCGGCTGGTTTGCACAGGAGAAGAGTGATTTTGACAGCGAACATATTTATTTCCGGGCAGAGTGCCCACAGGTAAGAAAGCGCCCGCTTTTCGTGTCGGAGTGCGGCGGTTACAGCCGGGTAATAGAAGGACATTATTACAGCAAATATAATACCTACGGTTATGGAAGCGAAGATACGCAGCAGGCATTGACACAGCGTATTGAGCAGATGTACCGGTGTATGATTCTGCCGGGAATTCCGAAAGGAGTCTGCGGTTGCGTGTACACCCAGCTAAGCGATGTGGAAGATGAAGTCAACGGACTTTATACTTATGACAGGAAGATCTGCAAGGTAGATAAAACGGTTATGCAGCAGCTGTCGACAGAACTGCAGGCTGAAAATAGTATGAATTCATTAACATAATTTTTTGCTGCGAAAGAACGGGAGGGCAGGTGCCATGCCAAGACGAAAATGGAATCTGAATACAATCTACATATCCGAACGGCTTCAGGAAGCCCTGCGGCCGATTTCCCGCTCCATACTGACGACAGTTGTGGCGCCTATGGGATATGGGAAGACAACGGCGATCAACTGGTACCTGGAAGAACGCTCTAAAGCGGAAGAACTACGGGTTGTCCGGATCAGTGTTTACTCGGATCATCTTATGATTTTCTGGAAAAGCGTGCAGGATGCGTTTGCCCATGCCGGGTTTTCTTTTTTGCAGGACTATCCCTGTCCGGCGGATGCAGCCGGAGGAAGCATGTTAGCGGATGATTTGTGCCACGAGCTTGCCGGAGAAAAATCCTGCTATATTTTCATCGATGATTTTCATTTGCTGACCGATAGCCGTGCCTGCAATTTCCTTTGTACCATTGCCAACCGTCTGCCGGAAAACGTACATCTGATCGTTGCCAGCAGAGATCGTTTTTTTCCTGTTGCACAGATTGTAAGGCTTGGGGGAAGAGTTTATCAGATCGGAATTGAGCAGCTTCGGCTGAACCATACCGAACTTGCCGTTTATGCGCACAAATGCGGAACTGATTTGTCGGAAGAGCAGGTGGAGTCGCTTCTTTATTCCAGCGAAGGGTGGTTTTCCGCAATTTATCTGAACCTGCGTACACTTTTTGAACAAGGTGTGTTGCCGGAACGTAATTCCGATATCTATACCATGTTCACGGCTGCCATGATCGATCCGCTTCCGGAAGACCAGAGCCGTTTTTTGGCTATTATGGGACTTACCGATGAGTTTACGGTGAAAATGGCGCGTTTTATTACCGGTAATGCGGATACGGAAAAAATACTGAATATGCTTACGGAACAGAATGCTTTTGTAAGACGGCTGCCGGAGGGGGTGACATTCCGGTTTCATCATATGATGAAGGAGTGTGCCGAAAGGACTTTCCTGAATCTGGAAAAAGAGGATCAGACCGCTTATTACGACCGTATCGGGCTGTGGTATGAACAGCAGAAGCAATACCTTCATGCAATGTCCTTTTACCGGCGAAGCGGCAATTATGATGCGCTTTTGCAGGTGATCGGAAAAGATGCCGGAATCCTCCTTGCTTCCTTAAACCCTTCGGAAGTGCTTGAAACGCTGGAACAATGTCCGGCGGAAATCCTGAAAGATCATCCGTTAGCCGTGCTGGTATTAATGCGTAGCATGTTCAACTGGCGACAGATTCCCAAAATGATGGAACTGAAAGAACTGCTTTTGTGCTCCATTGCAGAACACCCTGACAGATCGCAAAAGGAACGGGGAGATCTGTTGGGAGAGTGCGATCTGATTATGAGTTTTCTCATGTATAATGATATCGGTGCCATGAGCAGCCTGCACCGCAGAGCAAGCGGGCAGATGTCCCGTACGGCAGTCAGTATTCATAAGAGCGGCGGATGGACGTTCGGCTCCCCGTCGGTTCTGATGATGTTTTATCGTGGGGCGGGCGAACTTTCACAGGAACTTGCCCAGATGGATGAATGTATGCCCTATTATTATAAAATCACCGACGGACATGGACAGGGAGCGGAAAAAATCATGCGGGCCGAAGCAGACTTCCTGCAAGGTCGTTTTGCGGATGCACAGATTGAACTGGAAAGCGCTTATGCGCAGATAAAAGGAAACGGCCAGGAAAATATGACGCTTTGCTGTGATTTTTTAATGCTGCGCCTTTCTCTATTTACAGATACCGGACCGGGTTATGCTTTTGAAAGGCGGCGGAAGGAATTGCTGCAGCACCATAATGCTGCATGGATTAATATTTTTAATGCCGCATGCGCTTACTATTATGCATTGCGCGGGGAAGAAAAAAAGATTCCCGAAATCTTTCGGGAACACCGGCTTTCGGAAGTTAATCTTCTGGCGCCTGGAAAGCCGATGATCGAGATGATCGAAAATCAGGTTTATCTTGCCCAGGGCGATTATGCAAAAGTGATCGGATGCAGCGAAAGCCTGCTTTCCATGTGTCAGGCGATGAACTATGCTCTGGTAGCACTCCACCTTAAGATACAGACGGCAGCGGCTTATGAAAGGTTGGAAAGGTATGAAGAGGCCGGAGAATTTTTAAAACAGGCCATAGGTGAGGCAAAGCCCGATCAGTTCTTTCTGCCATTTGCCGAGAATTACCGGTATTTAAAGGAGTTATTGCGAGACGCTGACCGGAAGGATCGTTCCTTTGTTGAACGTATCGTGCAGACGGGAGAAGTTTTGGAAAGACAGTTGGAAAAAGAGCAAAATCAAAAGACCAGGCCGTCCCGGTTCGCTGCATTGACGGAGCGGGAATATGAGATTGCGGGTCTTGCGGCAATGCGTTTGAGCAACCGGGAAATAGCCGAAAAGCTCTTTCTTTCGGAAGGCAGTGTCAAACAATATATTAACCAGATCTATTCCAAGCTTGGCATCGAGGGTGATGTCCGGACGAAACGCGGACAGCTTCAGATACTGGTAAAGGAAAATCCCTAACCTTAAGTTAATTTTTTTTTTCAATGAAACATTGTATCATAAAGGTACGATGTTTCTTTTTGTTTTACGTAACAGTTCAGACAATCATTTATATGAAAATTGTGGCTTGCAGCCGCAACAGCCAGCTGTGAAGCATGCGAAAAGCTTTGTGAATGGCGCGTCTGAGCTGTTACTGCTTTTAAGGATGAAAGGAGGAGAGACACATTTGAATCGGAAATATATTACGGAAGCCACGCCGCTTTCGGATTATGTGCTGCAGGTTGATTTTGTATCCGGAAGCCGTCTGCTTTTAGACATGAAACCCTATTTGGATAAGTTCCGTTTTCGACCGCTTGCCGATCTGAAGACCTGGAACAGCGCGGTGACCAATGGCATCTTTGTCCGTTTCGGAAATGTGGAATTGAGTCATGATGAAATTTTAGCAATGGCGGAACGGGAATCTTAATCAGGTGGAAGGCATAAAAATGGGAGGTTAGTGTAAAAAAATGCATTGATATGCCATTTTTTTACACAGCAATTTGTTTCTGAGCGAAAACAAATTGCTTTTATGGCAGAAGTTCGCCAATCCTCGCGACAGAGTCGCTCGGAAAAGAGGGATTATTATGAAAAACAGAAAACGAAAAGTGGTTCTTCTGACCACTGTACTATTGGGAATGATAATATTTGCCGGATGCGGTGCAAAAAAGTATCCCATGTGCATCACGGTAGTCAACCGGACGAACAGCCCGATTGCGGATATCCGTATCAGTCTGTTTACGGATGAGGACTGGGGGGAAACCCGCATCGAAACCACGCTTTATGAGGGCGAGATTGCCGAAATTGACTTAGGGGAGTATACGCAGGAGGAGATAAATACCGGTTTTGATATTCAGATTTTCGGAGAAGACGGCGAACCGATTGATCCGGATTACGATCCCCATTCCAATCCGATTTTTTTTGATAATGGCGACTGGTTTATTTTTGCACCGCCGGACACCGGGTACTTTATGTTTATGGATACCGGTTACAACGAAGCGGAATATGACAGGAAGATTGCAGAGTGTTATGGGGAAGAAGACGGACGCGGAGATGTGATACCGGGGGAAAGCTCGGGCGACGACCGGGGAGACGTGATACCGGAGGGAAGCTCGGGTGACGGCCGGGGAGACGTGATACCGGAGGGAAGCTCGGGTGACGGCCGGGGAGATCTGATAGGCGGTGAGGATTCGGAAGGAAGTGTCCCGGTACTGATGGGCGGAGCTTCACCTTTTGCTGGCATGCTGAGCCTGGAGAGCCAGAACTATTCCGATGGCACTTACTACTATGAAGATATGACAGAAGACAGTCAGATTGTAGTGATTAATACGGTTTATGAAAGCCAGCTGACAAACGGATGGAATGATCCGGAAGAATATCTTAAGGCGGCAGCTCTTGACCTGGCCGGCGCGGATGCTTACGAAATGAGATCTTTCTATCAGGATGACGGTTACACAGCCAATCTCGGCTATCCAGTTTATGTTATGATCTTTACTGCCGGCGGCGGAGAAGATACAAGAGAATGGACGGTTTATGCCGTGGATACGGATACTCATACGTATCTTTATGCTTTCTGCGCAACACTGGATGGTGCGGAAGATATGTGGAATGTCTATCTGGATGTTTTTGACCGCCTGTACTTATCCGATTAGTAAGGTTTGTTTATGCAATGAAGAGTGCGACAGAGTCGTTCGGAAATGAGGGTTAGAATGAAAAAGAAAACTTTAAGTGTTTTAGCGATGTGGGTGCTTGCAATTAGCTTTCTGTTTACCGCCTGTGGGGGAAAAGAGGAAGAAAATTACGGCTCTTTTCCGAAAAAACCCATCAAAAACTCAAGAAATCAATCTGACGATGGACGGGGAGATAATGTCAATGATACCGATACCTGGGAGGAAGCAGGTGTCTATATCCCCACAGATTCAAAAAGTGAATGGCAGTACCTGGAAATTTTAGAGGACGGCACATTTACGCTGTACGGAGAAAATGCCGATATCGGCGGCTGGCTGGAATATGATGAGGAATATAATGCCGTTTATGCCTATGAGGATGCCGGTACCGGCTGTTTGTTTGAAACCGTGGATGACGAAAAGGTATATCTGGCCGCCTACGGGTATTTTGAGCGAAACGGTATGGACAATGTATGGTTTTTTGAAGAGGAAAGCACCGAGAGCCGGACGAGTGGAAACGGCGGAAATCGTCTGACGGAGGACGATGAACCGGCGCCTTCGGGAGGAGGCGGAAAGCGCCTGACAGAGGATGATGAGCCGCGGGATGAATATTATGACTGGAATCCCGAACTTTATCAGCATGATGTCGCGGAATTTGCAGGTACCTGGTACTACGAAGGCGATCCGGCGGCGGAAATGTTTATCGTCATAGATGAGTACGGCAACTGGAGTTATTATCAGCGTGCGAAGGGAGATACGGAGGCAACCGAGATGGATTACGGTACATTCCGTTATTCCATGGAGGAAGGAAGCGTCTATTATGCGGATTCCTCTCTCTATGACAATGTAACCTATAAACTGTTTGAGTTTGATACCGGCATTTTGATCTGGGGAGATGACGGTGTTTATGAGCTTGCGGAATAATGCGAAAAATCGCATAAAAAGGCGATTGCATTTTAGAATGCAATTTTTCACAGGGCTATTTGTGCCGCAGGCGTCACAAAGTAGCCTCGATCGCAGCGTCAAATTCTGTCTGAACAGTTACATAAATAAAAAGAAGGGATGAAACGGATGAAAAGGCTTATAAAAGTTTTCATGGGACTGCCTGTATGGGTGATTTGTCTGATTCTGACTTCCTGTGGGAATGCAGAAAACGAGAATATTGCCGGCGATGACTGGCGTACGACAGGTGTGGTGGTAGACAGCGGTACCATTAAACATGACGGAGAGAGTGTGGATGTGCTGGTTACGGTGGATCCGAAGAGCGCTGCTTTTTATTGGGACAATGAGAATCAGGTACTGTTTGACAGCGTATCGTTCCCGATGACCATTCCGGATGCAAAGAAGGCGTTTAACGGCATTTATTTTGAGGATATCAGCGGGGATGAGGAAAGCGATGTTGTTGTGGATTTTATCCATGCGGACGGAAGTGAGACGTACCTGGTCTGGATATGGGATCCCGAAAGACGCTATGTATTCCGGGAAGATCTTTCCTTTGATTCCGTTTCTGCGGAAACATCCGCTGCCGTGAAAGAAAGCAAAACCGATACGGGAAATAAGGAAGAAGGCAGAGGAGACATTATAGCGTCCGAGGTTCCGTATTTCGAGGAAAACGGTCTGGAAATCAATGCCAACATGGATGAGGGAACTTTATTTTTACAGGATGGCGTGTGTACTTATTCCGGTCTGGGTGACGGCTATGCAGTCAATGACTGTTATTGGGAAGTAACCAAAAAAAGTGATTATACGCATGGTGACGTGCGGGTGCTGGAGTTTGATGCGATCTGCTATATACCGGATACTTCCGTTCCTTTTTATGCCGAACAATATGTTACCAATGTAACCGGAGAATTGTATGACTATTATTCCGGCATGTGGTTTACGGCTGCAACGGCATACAACAGCACAGGCCGCGACCAGAACCACTATAAACACACGATCAAATGGGACGGGCAGGATTGCGAAATCGAGTTTTTCTATTCCACAAACTGGAATGATAAGGTAGGAGACTGGGCGCAGGTACTTACCAAGAGTTATATTGTCTATATGCCCAGCGATTATGATGGCCTCATCTTCACTGCGCAGACACAGCCGGATAATTACAAGGATTGCGCAAAAGTTATGCAGCTTGACAGCATTTCACCGGAAGGAAAGATTATGGAAATTGACCTGCTGGATCCTTATCATTTTCTGTACTTTGATGTCTGCCATTAACCCAAAAGGATTTGACAAGTAAGGAAGATCCCATGTAACAGCAGGGCACGCATTTTTTCAAAGTGAAAGCGTTGGTGAAACATAGAATGAAAAAACGAAAGGAGGGGTAGAAAGTATGCTTGGAATGATGATTATTCTGATTATCGTTGTTTTGATTGTGATCTGGTGCATCAGTACGATCAATGATTTTAAAAGAAAAGAGATTCGTGTGGAGGAAGCCCTTTCCGGTATCGAAGTGGCTTTGAATAAACGATATGACATGCTTACGAAAATGCTGGATACGGCTAAAGGGTATATGACACATGAAAAAGAACTGTTTACCCGGGTGATTGAACTCCGCCGCGGAATGAGCGTGGAGGAACTGAAAAACGCACAGCAGCAGATGGATCAATTAAGCGGAAAACTTTTTGCTGTGGCGGAAGGCTACCCGGAACTGCGCTCCAGTGAAGTCTTTGTAGAACTTCAGCGCGGCATACGGGATGCGGAAGAGCATCTTCAGGCGGCAAGGAGACTTTATAATGCCAATGTAACTGCTTATAATACAGAGATTGCCATGTTCCCGGCAAAACTTTTAGCCGGCGGCAGACAGCCGAAAGAGTTTTTTGCGGCAGAAGAAGGAAAACGTGAAGACGTGAAGATGGAGTTCTGAAAAGAAAGGAACGGAGGTTGTCATGGAAGAAAAACAGAAAACGACAAGTAAACAATTGCCCACTTGTGAGCAATTGTCGGTGGAATTAAAAAAGCACCGGACGTATGCCGCAGTGGGAAAAGCGATAATCTACATAGGAGCGGCAGTCACACTGATCTGTTTTTTTACGGGAAAATTCTGGCTGATACTGTGCGGAATTGTGATTGCCGCGATCGGGGCATACATGGAAGGAAAACATCGGAGTGTGATTAAGAAAAAGTTGAGTGAAGAAGTTGTTACGGATACCTTAAAGGAAGTATTTGATAACGTGGAATACAAACCGTTTTCCTTCATTCCGTCCTCTGCGATACAGGATGCCGGCATGACCTTTCCGTTTTCTTATGCTACCATAAAAGGCAGCGATTATGTAAAGGCGGATTATAAGGGACTTCCCATAGAGTTAAGCGATATCGAACTGTATCGTGTGGAAGAGTACGAAGATGAAAACGGCACCCGGACGGAGAGACGGGAGACCGTTTTTCAGGGACAATGGCTGATCTGTGATTTCGGAAAAGAACTTTCCGGAGAGGTTCACCTTTCCGCCCGCAGTAAAAAGCTGTTTAAGAATTCGAAGCAGGACGGCATCCGCATGGATAACGAAGCATTCAATGAGCGATTCCTTGTTTTAGCCAAAGAAGAGCAGGAAGCTTTCTATATCCTTACACCGCATATGATGGACTACATTCTTACCATGGCGGACAAGAGCGGAGGAGAAGTTTATATGAGCTTCTTGCGGGGCGGCAAACTGCATATCGCCGTGCATAGCGGCCGGGACTTCTTCGAACTCGGCAAAGGCAATGTGGACGTTACTGCCCTGCACAACAAATTCCTGTCGGAAATTGGCTGGTTTACGGACATCATTGACGAACTTCAGCTGGTAGATACCCTTTACAGAAAGGAGCCGTCGGTATGACACTGGATGTAGCTGTTTATTTGCTGGTTCTTTGTATTGCGGGAATTGTTGCATCGGCTATCCTTTTGCGGAAGAAGAAAACACTGCGCATAGTCTGCATTGTGCTGCTTTCCTTTGCCGCATTGGCTTTTGCCGTTTACCTCGGACTGGGACTTATTCTCCTGGATTCCATCCGAAACCAGGTACCTGCGGCATAAAGTAGAGGATATTTGTAATTAAGAGCAAATTTCTAAGGGCAGGCTTATGGGGGTTCCAATGAGAGGCGCAAAATTGAGCGAGAGCGTCCCCCGAATGGAACCCCCATGAGTCTGCCCGGGGATCTGCATCAACTCTATTTTTATAATAACATAGTTTTATAAGTTTATGTTGGCAGGCTCCACAGAAACACTTGTATGATTTCTTGCATTTGTGGTATAGTATTTAGTATGATTTTCCGCTTGGTAAAAGTAAACTGTAACCAAGAAGGGCACACAGAAAGAACATTGGCAGGAATATCAGGAAAAAACTATGACATTATGTAAACTTGTAATTGTAGATGACGAACCGATCCAGCTCAAAGGGCTGATGAACACTTATCCATGGGAAGAAATGGGTTTTTTTGTGGCGGGAACCGCGCAAAGCGGGGAGCAGGCAATCGAGGTGATCCGCAAAGTCAAACCCGATGTCGTGTTGACGGATATCCGCATGAAACAGATTACCGGACTGAAAGTCATGGAAGAAATTCAAAAAGACGGACAGGAATGCATTTTCATTGTTTTAAGCGCCTATCGGGATTTTGAATATGCCCAGCAGGCCTGTGATCTGGGGGCGTTTGCTTATCTGTTAAAGCCCATCGAAGACGAAAAACTCCAGGAAACCATGCAGAACGCCTACAAAAGCTGTATGGAGAAGCGAAAAAATGCCGAAAAATACGAGAACTGGGAACGCATCGTCCGGAAGGATTCCACAAGTTTTGTGCAGGTGATCGTGCAGAAATATCTGCAGAATCAGATTTCTTTTGAAAAAATGAAAGAAGTTCTGCAGACCGTGGAACAGATTACGGAAAATACGGATCGCTTTATCACCGTGAATGCCGATATGGATATCGCTTATAAGATTACCAACCCGCTGGAATACGAAGCTTCCCTTTTTGCACTGGAAAAGCTTTTGGAAGAAGAGATCGGGAAAAGGTACTTTTTCTGGCACTTCTGTGCGGAGGACGGTTCCCATATTTTTGTTGTGAAATCACAGAATAATGAGGCAGTCAGGGAATTGAAGCAAATTCTGGAAGAAGCCAAAGAACAGCAAAGCTGCCCTGCGGTTGCTTCTATTTCAAAACCTTACAAAGGACTTGCGGGGATACGGAAAAGCTACGAAGAAGCACGCAGGCTTTTTGAACTTGCCGGAAGCCAGGAGGGAAGCAGTTTCGCCGTAGGCGGGGAAGCAACGGCGGATCCGCCGGTCAGATCCTCTTCCATGGAAGAAGAACTTTTTGTGATTCATGCCATGCGTAAAAATGATGAAGCGGCTTTAAAAGAGGCCTTTGTAGCATTTATCTACGCACTTCCCAAAGAGGAAGAACTGCAAAGACAGAAGATTCACGGATTAATGCTTCAGGCGGAAGTTGCTTTAGAGGATTCCTATGGCATGAAAGAGGAACTGAAAAAACAGTTCCAGAGCTATTATTCCAATATGAATCAGCTGACGGTCTCCAAAGAAGTGGATGTCAGCTATAAAATCCTTTGTAAAGCAATTGAAATCCGGAAGAACTGCATGGAAGTATCTGATGGAAAAAGCAATAAGGAATATATAAATGAGGCAGCGGCTTATATCGAAGAGCACCTGATGGAGGAAGATCTTTCCATTGTTTCAGTGGCGGGGCACATTTATCTGAATCCGGTCTATTTCGGACGGGTTTTTAAGGAGACGTTTCGTATGCCCTTTAAAAAATATCTTCTGCAGTGCAGAATGGAGAAAGCTAAGAGACTTCTGCAGAACGGCACGGATAGCATCGGAAGCATCTGTGAACAGATCGGAATCGGCAACCCGTCCTATTTTTCTCATCTGTTTAAGGAATATACCGGAAAGCTGCCCAGTGAATATAAAAAGGAATTTGAAACATGAAAAAGAAAAGGACGACTTCCGGATTTCAGCGGAAATATTTAAGATACACCATAGGGCTTCTGCTGTTGGCACTTCTTTTGTCCATAGCCGGAGTCTGGTTTTATGTGCGCAGAAACATGATGGGCGTTGTGACGGATAAGTATGCCTTTTTAAATGAAAAAGCCGGCATTGCACTGGATGCTCTTTTTCAGAAATCAGACAAGGTAACGGAGGAATGTATTCTGAATGATCTGGTGCAGAAGAGCTTAAAGACACCGGATCTGGAAGAAGTAGAAAAAAATTCCTTAAGCAAGTATTTCGCCTATGTGGATTTAAATGCCGTTTCGGAATATTGCTATGCGGATAACAAGGGAAATCTATATACACGCTCTTATTCCAAAATCAGGTATGCTGATTTTGCAGGCAGTGGTCTGGTTGAAAAACTGGGAGATTCCTATGCACGGACAAAATGGATTTTTACGGAAGATACGTTATTCGGAAACGGAAAAGACGATGGTAAAAAAGTGCTTTTTATCGGACGGAAAGTACATAGCCTTTCTTATGCACATGAGCCGGGATATCTTTTTTTTAAGATGAATGACGGATTCTGGGAAGAATTAAATGAGGAAGCCGACCAGTTTGTGGATGTAGCCATGGGCATTATGGATCCGGATGGGAATATCTGCAGGGAATGGTATCCGGATTCTTTTGCCATGTCGGACGGGCTGCGGCAGAAGTTGGAGGATTATGCAGGAAATTCTTCCGCTGCCTTTTCCGGCGGTGTGATTGCGGAAAGTGTTAGAACGGCGGGAGATGTACTTTCCGTATACAGACAGGCAGAAAGCGGATTCTGTGTCTTTACGATTGTTCCGGGGAAGGTTCTCAGCAAAGAAACAAGTCGTATTTTTCTGGTTTTGTTATGCATTTATGTTCTGGTCATTATGATTGCGGTTGTCTTGAGCATTTATTTTTCTAACCGGATCACCAGACCGATTACGATTTTAAATCAGGCAATGACGGAATTTAACGGAGAGAATTTTGAAAAGCTGGTTCAGTTGAATACCCATACGGAGTTGGATCAGATCGGAAATTCCTATAATAAAATGCTGGAAAATATCCGTATGCTTCTGGATGAAATCAAAGCACAGCAGAAAGAATTGCGTACCAGTGAACTGAATATGCTGATCAGTCAGGTGAACCCTCATTTCCTATATAATACGTTGGATACGATTTATATGCTGGCCAGGATCAATAAGGAAGAGACTACCATGAAGATGATCCAGGCGCTGTCCAAATATTTAAGGCTGTCCTTAAACAAGGGAAGCGACATGGTTTCCGTTGCGGATGAATTGGAAAATGTAAAAAGTTATCTTCAGATTCAGCAGATCCGGAATGAGAATCTGTTTACCTACGAAGTGGAATGTATGGTGGATGCTCAAAAGACGTATGTGCTCAAGTTGATTCTTCAGCCGATAGTGGAAAATGCCGTAAAATATGGTTTCTGTGAGATTTATGAAGGCGGTCAGATCAGAATACGGGTATATGAAGAAGCAAAGAAACGAATTTTTACCGTATACAATAACGGAACGCCGATGGATCAGAAAATGGCAGATAAAATAAATACGCTGAACGGACAGCCGCTGTCGGAAGCCAGGAAGAGCTTTCTCAACCAAAAAAACGGTTACGGTGTCATAAACGTAATGACGAGACTGCGGCTGAAGTACGGAGATGAAACAGAATTAACGTATCAGGTTCTGGAAGAAGAAGGTACGCTTTGCCGGATTGCCATTCCTATTCTTCCTGAGGATACCGGTGAGAAAAAGGAGGCAGGTCGGATAAATGGAGATTAAGACAGAAAAATTCCGGGAAAATCGGAAAAAGGGAATATGTCGGATGTTTTTGGGGGTGTTCTGCCTGCTTGCGGTATGTGCGGGGACGCTATCCGCATGTGGAGTGTTCTCCGGAGAGGGGGAACATCCCGGACTCGGAGAATATTTTCCCGGATATGGTATAGGGAGGAATGAAAAAGAGGAGAAGGAGCAGGCAGACATTGTGAGAATTCCGGTTATTTTTACGGTGGATCCCACTACCGGAAAGAAAAACAATCAGGAACTTGCCGAAGCATTTAATAAAACCTATGAAGGGAAGTACATTCTGGATGTGGAATGGGTGTTGGAAACAGAAGAGGAATACCGGCAGAATCTGAAACGTATGAATGTAACGGATAAGCTTCCGGCTGTAATTTATGATGTCTGCACCATCCCGGCCTTTTATCAGATGATGGTGGAGGAGGGCAGAATGGAAAATCTGGATCCGTATCTGGAAAAAGATCCGGGGTGGAGGGAAGCGATAGAACCTGCCGTTTTAAAGGCCTGCACTTATGCAGAGGGAGAAATTTATTTGGGACCGATCAGCACGGCGGCCTTTACCTGCTCCGGGATGTACTGGAATGCAGAACTGTTTGAACAGGCACAGATTGAAAAATTTCCGGAGACATGGGAAGAGTTCTGGGAGTGCTGTGAGCACCTGAAAGACTGCAGGATCACGCCGCTGTCCCTGCATACCGAAGGAACCGGCTGGGCGCCTATGCTGATTGCCACAGCGGCGGTGGCACAGACAAGCCAGGGAGAAGCCTTCTTACGTCTTACGCTGCCGGATAGTTACAACAATGAAAGCGGGTTAAGGCTGGGAAGTACATTGCAGAAACTATTTGAATATACCACGGAAGATGCGCTGCATTCGGATTTTGATGTGGCTTATAATAATTTTTTCTCCGGAAGGTGCGCCATGCTTCCTAACGGTTATTGGATGATGGAACAGATCCCGCAGGAATGGAAGGAAAAAATTCATTTTTCCGCTTTCCCGGAAAATACCCTGGTGGCTTCACCTGAGACATTCGGATGGGCGGTGGTAGCGGATTACGGAGAAGAGGTGAAAGAGGCAGCTGTGGAGTTCTTGAAATTCCGGACCTTTTATAATCAGCAGGAAAAAGAAAGATTGTTTTCCGCAGATGCATCGGAAGAGGCGGATATTTTATCGGATTATCGGAAAGCCTATTCGGAAGCGGTTAAGATTATTCCCAATTATCAGGTGAAGTGGAATTCCATCCTGCAGGAAGAGACCCTCGGCGAAATTCTCCCTCTTTTAGCGGAAAAAAAGAAAACTCCCCAGGATTTTGTGCAGATGGCAGACGAAAGCATAAAAGAATATCAGGCGGAAAAATAATTGATTGACAGCATATTTCTGAGGTATATTTTTTTGCATTTTATGTAAAATATTTGATAATGGTTTTTGCTGTTTTGCTGTTAAGATAGATTCACAACAAAGTAAACAGCAAGTGCAGCAAAGATGCCGTATCGGCAGTACGGCGTGCAAAGGGAGTGAAACCGATGATGCGGCAGCTTCAGCCAGGTTATCCGGTGACACTAACGGAAGGACGTTGTACCGGCTGCAAAAAAGAAAGAGGGAAAAAGGTATGAAAAAAGGAAAACGTTGGCTTGCTTTAGGTATGGTAATGCTGTTGGCAGTAGGAATGCTTGCGGGATGCGGTAAGAAGAAGGCAGGATCGGTTTATTATCTGAACTTTAAGCCCGAGCAGGATGAACAATGGCAGGAACTGGCTAAGGCCTATACGGAAGAAACCGGTGTGGAAGTAACAGTCGTTACCGCAGCAGCCGGTAATTATGAAACAACACTTATGAGTGAAATGGGTAAGAGCGGAGCTCCTACCATGTTCCAGGTAAACGGACCGGTAGGACTTGCAAACTGGAAAGATTATTGCTATGATCTGTCCGGATCTAAAGTTTACGGAGAACTTACCAGTGAGGATTATGCGTTAAAGGATGGCGATGCAGTAGCAGGTATTGCTTATGTTATTGAGTCTTACGGACTGATCTGCAACAAGACTTTGCTTGCAAAAGCAGGGTACGGCATTGAGGATATTCAGTCCTTCGCAGATTTAAAAAAGGTAGCTGAAGATATTACCGCTCGTTCCGGTGAGCTTGGATTTGCTGCATTTACTTCCGCAGGTATGGATGGCAGCTCCGACTGGCGTTTTAAGACCCATTTGGCAAACCTTCCCATTTACTTCGAATATAAAGAAGACGGTATCGGTTCTACGGCAGCCATTAAAGGCACTTACCTTGACAACTATCGTAACATCTGGGATCTGTATATTAACAACAGTACCTGTGATGGCAAAGATCTGGCAGCTAAGACAGGTGATGATTCCAGAAATGAGTTCTTAAACAAAGAAGCAGTATTCTTCCAGAATGGTTCCTGGGAATACGGCAATCTGGTAGGAGACGGCAAATTTACGGATGATGATCTGGCAATGATTCCCATTTATATCGGTGCAGGCGATGAGGCCAACCAGGGACTTTGCACAGGTACTGAGAACTACTGGTGCGTAAACGGTCAGGCCAGAGAAGAAGATATTCAGGCGACACTTGATTTCATGTACTGGTGTGTAACTTCCGATCAGGGAACTACCAGCCTGGCACAGAAGATGAACTTTGTTATTCCTTTTAAGAAAGCACTGGATTCCGATAATCTGTTCGTAAAACAAGACAGAGAGTATACGAAGGAAGGAAAGACTCCTGTTTCATGGAACTTCCCGACGATGCCTTCCGAAGAATGGAAAAACGGTGTAGGTTCTGCTCTGACCGCTTATGCGGCAGATGAAACAGATGCCAACTGGGATGCAGTAGTAAGTGCATTTGTAGACGGATGGGCAACAGAGTATCAATTAAGCAATCAGAAATAATAAAAAAGCAGAATAAGAAATGGGCAGGCAGGTGTGTTATGCCTGCCCATTTCTCAGTGCGGAATGGAGATTCTTATGGAGAAGGCATTAAAGAAAAGCGCGCCGATTTTTGTCCTTCCTACATTGGCGGCATTTTTGATCGGATTTATCATACCGTTTATTCAGGGGTTATATTTATCTTTTTGCCAGTTTACAACCGTAAGCAATGCCAAATGGGTAGGACTGGAAAATTATAAAGAGGCAGTGCTGGACGACTCTTTCGGGCGGGCTTTCCTCTTTACCGTGCTTTTTGCTGTGGTATCTGTCCTTACCATCAATCTTCTGGCATTTGGGCTGGCGCTTTTTCTGACCAGAAAAATTAAGGGCACAAATCTGTTCCGTACGGTTTTCTTTATGCCCAATCTGATTGGCGGCATTGTGCTTGGTTATATCTGGCAGATTCTGATTAACTGTGTCCTGACCCTGGCAGGAGAACCGCTCCTGGCATTAAATACTTCGGCAGGATACTGGGGAATGATTATTCTTATGGGATGGCAGCAGATCGGTTACATGATGATTATTTATA
Source organism: uncultured Acetatifactor sp. (assembly GCA_934433135.1). Classification (GTDB taxonomy): domain Bacteria; phylum Bacillota; class Clostridia; order Lachnospirales; family Lachnospiraceae; genus Acetatifactor. The sequence continues at coordinate 37,078 of CAKRZO010000025.1, forward strand.
TTGCCGGTCTTCAGAATGTACCGGATTCCCTGATTGAGGCAGCAGAGATAGACGGCGCCAACAAATGGCAGATTCTGTTGAAAGTAAAACTGCCTATGGTAATGTCATCTGTTACGATTTGTATCTTTTTGACGCTGACCAACTCCTTTAAATTGTTCGACCAGAACCTTGCGCTGACCGGTGGGGATCCGAATCACAGCACAGAAATGCTTGCGTTGAATATCTATCAGACATTCTATGCAAGATCTGGTATGCAGTGGAAAGGATACGGACAGGCAAAGGCCGTTATTTTCTGTATCCTGGTAATTGTAATTTCTCTCTTCCAGCTTAAGGCGACAAGATCAAAGGAGGTGCAGCAGTGATGAAAAATAAGAAAAAAGGAATCGGACTGTTCTGGACGATTCTTCTTACAATAATTTCTCTGCTGTGGGTATATCCGGTATTCATGATTCTATTTAACTCTCTGAAGAAAGAATCGGCAATCAGTACAGGCAGTGTATTTAAATTACCTGTAACGGATACTTTTGCGGGGCTTGCAAACTACGTGGATGCGATTGCTTCCAAGGGATTTTTAAGCAGCTTGGGCTACAGTTTATTTATTACGGTGACTTCCGTTGCTGCGATTTTGGTTTTTTGCTCTATGTGTGCCTGGTATATTACCCGTGTGCAGACTGTTTTTTCAAAAATTTTATACTTCCTTTTTGTCTTTTCCATGGTAGTGCCTTTCCAGATGGTTATGTTTACGCTGTCGCAGACTGCGGACAGACTGTATCTGAATACACCGTGGGATATTTGGGTGATTTATCTTGGATTCGGTGCCGGACTTGCCGTATTCATGTTCTGCGGTTTTGTCAAATCCATACCGGTGGAAGTCGAGGAGGCGGCGCTGATTGACGGTTGTAACCCGATTCAGACGTTTTTTAAGATTGATGTCCATATGCTGGGAAGCACCATGATTTCCGTGGGCATTTTGGAAGCCATGTGGGTATGGAACGACTACCTTCTGCCGACGCTGGTATTGGATATCCGGAAATATAAAACCATTCCTATGCTGATCCAGTATTTCCGGGGAAGTTACGGCCGGGTGGAAATGGGACCTATGATGGCAAGTATTATGTTGACAATTATACCGATTGTAATTGTATATTTAGCCGGTCAAAAATACATTATAAAGGGTGTAACATCCGGAGCCGTGAAAGGGTAATAGGAGACGGATAAAAAGGCAGAATGAAGGAAATGGGATAAAGGAGAAGAGTCCGATGGAGAAGGGAAAGTTGCTTGACGAAACGTTATCACACAATTTAATGGGAAAGTCGCTTAAAGAGGCTTCTGACAGAGAAGTTTACGAAGCGCTTCTTATGACAGTGAAAGAACTGGCTAAAGAGCGTGAGGTTTCTTCCAAACGGGAAAGCAAGAAAAAGATTTATTATATTTCTGCAGAGTTTCTGATCGGAAAGCTTCTTTCCAATAATCTGATCAATCTGGGAATTTATGAGGAAGTAAAAGAGCTTCTTGCCGAAAACGGAAAATGTCTGGCGGCGATCGAAGAGATAGAGCCGGAACCTTCTTTGGGAAACGGAGGTCTGGGAAGGCTTGCCGCCTGTTTCCTGGATTCTATGGCAACGTTAGGATTAAACGGAGACGGCATCGGATTAAATTATCATCTGGGACTTTTCCGACAGAAGTTTGAAAAGGAATTGCAGAAAGAATTGCCGAATCCCTGGATGGAGAAAAAAAGCTGGCTGACCGAGACCGGAGCTTCCTATCCGGTAGCTTTTGCAGACAGAACCGTTTTGGCAAAGAGATACGATATTGATGTAACCGGATTTGAAAACAGAACCAACAAATTACATTTGTTTGACCTGGATTCTGTAGATGAATCCATTGTTAAAGATGGGATTTCCTTTGACAAAACGGACATTGAGCATAATCTTACTCTGTTTCTCTATCCGGATGACTCCGATGAAGAAGGCAAGCTTCTTCGGGTTTACCAGCAGTATTTTATGGTAAGCTGTGCCGCGCAGTTGATTCTGGAGGAAAGTCTGCAAAGAGGATCAGACCTTCATGATCTTTTTGAATATGCGGTTATTCAGATCAATGATACTCATCCTACCATGATTATACCGGAACTGATTCGTCTTCTGACCCAAAAAGGAATTGAGATGGAAGAAGCAATTTCCATTGTATCTAAGACCTGCGCCTACACCAATCATACCATACTTGCGGAAGCTTTGGAAAAGTGGCCGCTTTCTTTCCTGCAGAAGGTGGCCCCGCAGATTGTTCCCATTATCGAAGTACTGGATGATAAGGTAAGAAGAAAATATGCCCATACGCCGCACATCTCGCCGGAAGAGGTGGCGATTATCGATGCATCGGATGTTGTGCACATGGCGCATATAGACATTCATTACGGATTTTCTGTAAATGGTGTGGCATCTCTTCATACCGAAATCCTAAAACAAACCGAACTGCATTCCTTTTATCAGCTCTATCCTGAGAAGTTTAATAATAAGACCAACGGGATTACTTTCCGCAGATGGCTTTTGCACTGTAATCCGGCATTGACTGCATTGATTGATGAAACGATCGGGACGGAATATAAAAAAGATGCCATGAAGCTTGAAAAGCTCCTTGCGTTCCGGCAGGATGAAACTTTTAAACGAAAACTTCTTGATGTAAAAAGAAACAATAAGAAAGAGTTATGCGATTACCTTAAGAAAACGCAGAACATTATCCTAAACCCCGACAGTATCTTTGACGTACAGATCAAGCGGCTTCATGAATATAAAAGGCAGCAGATGAATGCGTTGTATGCCATTGACAAGTATCTGGAAATCAAAGAAGGGAAACTTCCGGTAAGACCGATTACCATGATTTTCGGAGCAAAGGCAGCGCCGGCTTATATTATTGCCAAGGATATCATTCATCTGATTCTGTGCTTGCAGGAACTGATCGAAAACGATCCGGAAGTAAACCCGTATCTTAAAGTGGTGATGGTGGAAAATTATAATGTGACACTGGCGGAAAAATTAATTCCGGCCAGTGACCTTTCCGAACAGATTTCACTGGCTTCCAAAGAGGCAAGCGGTACGGGAAATATGAAATTTATGCTCAACGGAGCTCTGACGCTGGGAACGAGGGACGGAGCCAATGTAGAAATTTCCGAACTGGTGGGAGAAGAAAATATCTTTATCTTCGGTGCTTCCAGCAAAGAGGTCATAGAGCATTATAAAAAAGCGGATTATTCCTCAAGAGCCATTTATGAAAAGGATCCGGTAATTAAGAGAGCGGTGGATTTTATTACCGGACCTGAACTTCTTAAGATCGGGCGAGAAGAGAATCTGTCCAGATTAAAGAAGGAACTTCTGAATAAGGACTGGTTTATGACGCTTTTGGATTTTGAGGCGTATAAAAAGAAGAAAGAAGAGGCCTTTGCTGCTTATGAAGATAGAGGAGCTTTTGCGGAAAAAATGATTGTTAATATTGCAAAGGCCGGGTATTTTTCATCCGACCGAACGATTGCAGAGTACAACAGAGATATCTGGAAGGCTTAGGCAAGGTTTAAAGGAGGTTGTGCATATGCGTCAAAGCGGTGTTTTGATGCCGGTTTTTTCCCTGCCGTCGAAATACGGGATCGGCTGTTTTTCCGGGGAAGCCTATGAATTTGTGGATCAACTGAAAGCTGCAGGGCAGAAGAAATGGCAGATTCTGCCGTTGGGTCCTACAGGGTACGGAGATTCTCCGTACCAGTCTTTTTCCACGTTTGCGGGAAATCCTTATTTTATCGATCCGCAGACTCTTGTACGCGAGGGACTTTTACAAGAGAATGACTGCGAAGAGTGCCTCGGAAGTCTCAGCGAAGAAGAGAAAATCGATTACGAGTTTTTGTACGCTCATCGTTTTTTGCTTCTGCGCCGTGCTTTTGAGCGTTTTAAACCAAATGAAGAGTACCATAAATTTGTGGAGAAAAATGAAGATTGGCTGACGGACTATTGCCTTTTTATGGCCATTAAGGACAGCCAGGGCGGACGAAGCTTTAACGAGTGGAAAGAAGAGTACAGAAACCGGGATCCGGAGGCTCTTTGCAGGGCAAAAACGGAATTTTCAAGGGAAATGGATTTTTACCGGTTCCAGCAGTACGAATTCCGTAAGCAGTGGGATACGCTCCATGCTTATGCCAATCGGCAGGGAATTGAGATCATTGGGGATATCCCGATTTATGTAGCTTTTGACAGTGCAGACACCTGGGCGGATCCGAAGCTTTTCCAGATCGGGGAAGATCATCTGCCGGTGGCAGTGGCGGGATGTCCGCCGGATGCTTTTTCCAGGACCGGGCAGCTTTGGGGAAATCCTCTGTTTGACTGGGAATATCATGAAAAGACCGGATATGCCTGGTGGATCAAGAGAATTGCCCATTGCTTTGAGCTGTATGATGTAGTAAGAATCGATCATTTCCGTGGATTCGATGAGTATTATGCGATTCCCTACGGGGATAAAACGGCGGAATTCGGGAAATGGATGCCGGGACCGGGTATGGATCTGTTCCGTACCATCCGGGAAAAACTCGGTGATCTTCCGATTATTGCGGAGGATCTGGGATTCCTTACGGATTCGGTAAGGAAACTTCTTGCCGACTCCGGTTATCCGGGGATGAAAGTATTGCAGTTTGCTTTTGATTCCAGAGAACCGGGAAATTATTTGCCGCATACTTATCCATGCAACTGTGTAGTATATACCGGAACCCATGACAATACCACAACCCGCGGCTGGTTCCATGAGCTTTCCCGGGAGGGAAGGGAATTTGCACGAGAATATATGAGAATACCGGCATTGGACGAAGACAATCTGTCTTGGAACTTTATTGCACTTGCTATGGCGAGTGTTGCCGATTTATGTATCATTCCCATGCAGGATTACTTATGTCTGGATGAAAAGGCACGGATTAATACGCCTTCTACTCTGGGTGGCAACTGGACCTGGAGGATGAAAAGGGGCGCATTTGACCGGGATTTAATTGAAAAAATGCACCGACTGGCCTGGTTATACGGCAGGTTGTAGAAGAAGTCTTATAATGAGGGGCAAAAGGTATTTTGCCCCTCATTTGATATCACGAATTGCTCCGCTGCAAAGCAGCTCCCGCAATTCTAAAACATTCGGAATCCGCTGATTTACTGCGTAAATCGCTACTTCCTCATGTTTGACGGGTCCCAAGTTCAAAAGCCTAATCGTGCAAGCACGAACGGCTTTTTGACCTTTTGACCCTGATATCATTTTATAAGTTTATCTTAGGATTCTTATCTTAAGAGATTTACAAATTCTGACATAAAAGGTATGATAAATACGACAGAATATAGTTAGCGCAGACAAAAAAACAGGATTTTACCGATGATGAAACGTCTGCAGAAAGGATTGTTATGAAAAAGTTGATTTTCGGTCTGGTTTTATTTTTAACAAGGATGTTATCCGATGCAGTATTACTCGGCGGTGCGATGGCCAATGAATGGGTAAATAACGGAAAGCTTTCCGCATTCTGGAATCTGTCGCAGTATGGTCTGATGCCGGCATTCTATTTGTTTGCGGTAACTGCATTCATCGGCCTGGTATTGGCAGTGTGGGGAATGCTGGAGAGAAAATGATGTGAAATTTGACACATGATTCCCTCAACGCCAGAGAATCTGCGGAATAGGGATCGCGTGAAAAATCGCGTTGATACGAGGAATGGAGGAACGCAACGTATGGAAATTTGTATCAGAGATATTTCCGATCATGGGCAGGATATTGACAGATGTCTGGAAATTTACAACTATTATATTGAAAATACGACAATTACATTTGAAGAGGAGAAGCTTAAAAGGCAGGCTTTTACCGAGCGTATCGCGGGAATAAGAAAGGGATATCCTTTCCTGGTTGCGGAAACGGAGGGTAAAGTGGCAGGGTATGCCTATCTGGATAAGTATCATGAAAGATCTGCCTATCGGTATACGGCGGATCTTTCTATTTACCTGGATAAAGAAGTCTCCGGGCACGGAATCGGCGAAATGCTTTTGGAAGAAATCGAAAAAAGAGCAGCACAGGCAGGAATTCGGAACATCATTTCTCTCATTACCCAGGAAAATGAACGCAGCGTCCGCTTTCATGAAAAGCATGGATATGTGAAAAAAGGCGAACTGGAACAGGTCGGATTAAAGTTCGGCAGATGGCTAAATGTGCTATTTTACCAGAAAGAGGTGGAAAATTGTAATAACGTGTAACTTTTTGCTGGGTTGGAGACATATAGTAGATGACGGTACTGGTGATAAAGAACATATGTTTTAAAACAAGACCTTTTTATCGGACATGTAGTACGGTATAATAACTATAAAAGGAACGGTTGCATTATAGAATGCGATAGAATCTGATAAAATGGTGCAGTCGTTCAAAGCAGAAATGAGTTATTGAGAAATCGGTATGAACAACAAAAAAAGACTTGTCACCAAGTCCTTTCGTTCTACACCATGTAGAGTCAAATGACGATTTCGGATAAACCTTATTTGCACTCGTCTTGTAAGTTCATCCTTACTTTATCACGAAAATGGATAACTGTCAAGAATAAAAAGCAAAAATAATAAAAAGCTGAAGAGAAAACGCAACAGTTCAGACGCGCCATTCACAAAACCGCGATTTCAGCGCTTTCTCGCTGCTTCGCAGCTGTTTTGTTTCATTAATTGGCGCTAAGCTCAAACATTCATGTATACAGATTTTCATGCAAGCATGAAATCTGTCCACAAGAATGTTTGTCTGTACTGTTACGGGAAAACATCAGAAAATGGAAAAGGAGAATGGTCAAATGCAGGAACAAAAGTATTATTTGGGGTTGGACATGGGAACTTCTTCCGTAGGATGGGCAGTTACGGATTTGAATTATCATTTGCTGCGTGCCAAAGGAAAAGATTTATGGGGCGTAAGAGAGTTTGATGAAGCTGCTACGGCAGCAGACAGAAGAAGCCACCGGGTTGCCAGAAGGCGGCGCCAAAGAGAATGTGTAAGAGAAGGAATTCTGAAACAGCTTTTCCATGATGAGATTGAACAGGTAGATCCTTTATTTTATACAAGATTAGAAAACAGTAAATATCATGAAGAAGATAAAGATGAATCCGTTAAGGATAAAAACGGAATTTTTCACGATCCGGATTATACAGACAGGGACTACTATGCGCAATATCCAACTATTTATCATTTGAGGAAAGAACTGCTTAGCTCTACAGAGCCTCATGACGTGAGACTTGTTTATCTGGCAATTTTGAATATGTATAAGCATAGGGGACATTTCCTGAATGCTGCATTGGGAACAGAAGATAATAAGGAAGATCTGGAAAATCTCTATGAACAGTTTCGTTTGATGGTTAAAGAAAAATTTGATGTTGACTATCCTAAATTAGATTCCTGTGAGAGAATCAGAGAAATATTAAGTAATAGAAATAAGTCGAGAAAAGCAAAACTGGAAGACCTCATAAAGCTGCTGGAGGTATCCGGAAAAAACAAAAAAGCAAAAGTTCTTCTCAGTGGAATCTGTGGCTTAAAAATGAATTTAAAGGAACTTTATGGGGAAGAAATTCAGACAGAAGAGAAATTGGAACTGTGTTTTTCAGACAGCCAGTTCGAGGAAAATTTTCAGAAGATAGGGGAATTGCTGGGAGAAGAAGATACGGATCTTCTTGCCTGCATGAAAGCAATCTATGATGCCGGAGTATTAGCCGGAATTATGAAAGGATATCATTATTTATCGGAAGCACGGGTGGCTCAGTACGAGAAGCATAAAGAAGATCTGAAAACATTAAAAAAAGTAATGAGAAAATATTGTTCTTCGGAAGATTATAATTCTTTCTACCGAATAAAGGGTGATATGAAAGAAAGCAAAGGCGGTACATACAGCGCATATGTAAACTCGTCAAATTCCGGTAAAGTTATCAGAAGAGGCGAAAAGGGAAGAGGAAGAGAAGAATTATATAGTACGATTAAGCGGCATTTGAAAAATTATGCTGCTCAGGACGAAGAGGTAGGTTATATTCTGCAGGAAATAGAGAATGAGAATTTTCTCCCAAAACAGCTTACCGCATCAAACGGGGTAATACCGAATCAGGTGCATGTGCGTGAAATGAAGAAGATTCTTAAAAATGCAGAGTTGTATTTACCGTTTTTAAAAGAAACAGATACGGATGGAATGACAGTTTCTGAGAAAATCATAAAGTTATTTTCCTTCCAGGTACCGTATTATGTAGGACCGGTGACGGAGAAAAGCGCAGGGAATGGTGGAAATGGCTGGGTAGTCAGAAAAGAACCGGGTGAAGTATTGCCCTGGAACATAGAAAAGAAGATTGATCTGCAGAAAACTTCGGAAGAATTTATTAAAAGATTAGTCAGGAATTGTACTTACTTATATGATGAAAAAGTACTTCCGAAAGGTTCGCTGATGTATCAACGATTTGCTGTTTTGAATGAAATTAACTCCATTAGGATTGGAGGCGAAAAACCGGACGTAAAAACGAAACAGGATATCTATTGTGAGTTATTTGAAAAGAGAGAAAAAGTAAAGCGTAAAGATATTGTCAACTGGTTAATCGGGAAAGGTTTGCTGAAAGTGGGAGAAGAAGATCAGCTTACCGGCATCGATATCAATATTAACAATAGTCTTTCCACGTACCACAAATTTAAGAAAATATGGGGAGAGGATATACAAAGAGATGATTATCGGGAGAAAGCAGAACAGATTGTCTTTTTGTGTACGGTTTACGGAGATTCAAAAAATCTTTTGAAAAAGTATTTACAAGAGAAATTCGGAGGGTATCTGGACAAGAAGCAGATCGATAAAATTGCAGGTTTTAAGTTTAAGGACTGGGGACGACTGTCAAAAGAATTTCTGCAATTGTCAGGCTGCAGCAAGGAAACCGGAGAAGTGCTTCCGCTTATCGGAATGATGTGGGACAGCAATGACAACCTGATGGAACTTTTATCGGATCAACGGTATACTTATCAGGAAGAATTGGAAAAGAAACAGGAATCCGCCTATAAGTCCCTGAATGAAATTCAGCCGGAAGACCTGGATGGCATGTATTTTTCGGCACCTGTTAAAAGGATGGTATGGCAGACATTGCTTATTATCAAGGAGTTGACAAAGTTATTGGGAAGGGCGCCGGAAAGACTTTTTGTTGAAATGGCTCGGCAGGAGGAGAAAGATAAAAAAAGAAAGGATTCCCGTAAGAAAGATTTTCAGGAACTGTATAAGAACATCAAGGATGAAGAAAAGAACTGGTTTGACCTCATAGAAAGTGCAGACAATGACGGAAGGCTGAAAAGCAAGAAAATGTATTTGTATCTGACACAAAAAGGACGTTGTATGTATACCGGACATCATATTCGGCTGGAGAACCTTTTTGATGACAATTTGTATGATATTGACCATATATATCCGAGACATTTTGTTAAGGACGATAACCTGGCTAACAATCTGGTGCTGGTGGAGAAGGAAAAGAATGCCCATAAGAGTGATCATTATCCGATCGAACCGGATATTTACAAGGAAATGCTGCCAATGTGGAAAATGCTGCATGAATGTAAGCTGATTAATGATGAAAAATTTAAACGTCTGACCGGACGAAATGAATTTACCGAGGAGCAGAAGGCGGATTTTATTGCCAGACAGCTCGTTGAGACCAGACAGGGGACGAAGAGCGTGGCGGCAATTCTGAAGGAAGTTTTGCCTGAAACAACAATTGTATACGCGAAAGCGTCTAATGTTTCGGGGTTTCGACATCAAAAAGGACTATTGAAGAGCAGGCTTATTAATGATTTTCACCATGCAAATGATGCTTATTTAAACATTGTGGTAGGAAATGCATATTATGTTAAGTTTACACAGAATCCACTGAATTATATCAAAAAGGAATATACGCCGAATAAGGCAGGTGGAGAGTACAATCTTTCCAGAATGTTTGATTGGGATATACGAAGAGGAAATGAGACGGCATGGATCGCTTCCGGGAAAGGAAAGAGTGAAAGCGGAACAATAGTTACAGTAAAGGAGGTAATGAAAAGAAATACGCCGTTACTGACACGTATGAATTTTGAAAAGCACGGAGGAATTGCGGAGCAGACACTGTATAGTGCAAAAGTGGCAAAGAGCGGAGCCTACATACCGCTTAAAGGAAATGATCCCAAAATGCAGGATGTGACAAAATACGGTGGGTTCAGCAGTGTAGCTACGGCATATTTTTTCTTAGTAGAGCACGAACAGAAAGGGAAAAAGATAAGAACTCTGGAAACGGTACCTGTTTACTTAAAAGATAAAGTGGGAGAGTCTGAGGAAGCCTTGCTTGTATATTGCCGGGAGACGCTTAACTTGGTAAATCCGTCCATAAGGATGAAAAAAATCAAGATTCAGTCCTTAATCAAGAAGGATGGCTATTATATGCATATTTCAGGTAAAACAAACAATCAAATAATCGTACGAAATGCAGTGCCTCTTTGTCTGGAACAAAAATGGGTGAATTACAGTAAAAAGCTTGAAAAGGAAAGCGATTTTGGTGAGATAACAAAGGAGAAGAATCTGGAATTGTATGATATTTTGTTAAAAAAGCACAGAGAACAGATTTTCGCAAAACGGCCGAATCCGGTTGGAAATAAGATGGAGATAAGAAGAGAAAAATTCGAATCATTGGATTTGAAAGAACAGGCTGCGGTTTTAATGCAATTGTTAAATTTAACAATAATCGGAGTGGCAGTTGCGGATTTGCGGGAAATCGGAGAGAGTGGAAAGACAGGTGTAATGTTGATTGCAAAGAAAATATCTGATGTGAATGAATTATATTTAGTTAATCAATCAGTAACCGGTATTTGGGAGAACAGGATCAACCTGTTGACAGTATGAGTTGGCGCACGGTTGTAATCGCCAGAAGTGCGAAATTGGATTATCAGTTAGGGTACCTTGTGGTGCGGAGAGAGGAAGTGACGAAAATTCATCTCAGTGAGATTGGTTTACTTTTAATCGAATCCACCGCAGTATCCCTGACCGCTGCATTACTGAGTGAGTTGACAAAAAGGAAAATCAAAGTGATTTTTTGCGATGAAAAGCGTAATCCGATATCCGAGCTGGTATCTTATTACGGGAGTCATGATACCAGTGCGAAAGTCCGAACGCAGATAGACTGGACACGTGAGCAGAAAGCTGCAGTATGGACAGAAATTGTGACGGAAAAAATACGGAATCAGGCAGAGCATCTGTTACATTGGAAGAAGGAAGAGGCAAGTATGCTGTATCAGTATATTGATGAGCTGGAATTCGGAGATGCTACAAATCGAGAAGGCCATGCTGCGAAAGTGTACTTTAACGCACTATTTGGAATGGATTTTACACGGACGGCGGAAAATAGCCTGAATGCTGCGTTGAATTATGGGTATGGTATTATTCTATCTGCTTTTAATCGGGAGATCGTTGCCAACGGATATTTGACCCAACTGGGACTTTTTCATGACAACATGTTTAACCCATTTAATTTAGGATCCGATTTAATGGAACCTTATCGTCCACTGGTTGACAGAAAGGTGAAAACAATTCAGCCGCTTAAATTCGAACATGAAGAAAAGATGCACGTTTTGGAAGTATTGCAAATGGAGGTGCTTCTTGCAGGGAGAAGGGAATACGTAGGCAATGCTATTAAAATTTACTGCAGAAGTATTTTTGACGCTTTGAATTCAGGAGATTTATCGTTGATCAAATTTTACAAAAATGAGCTATAGATATATGAGAATTCTTGTTTTTTTCGATCTTCCGACTTTGACAATGATGCAAAAAAGGAACTATAGGCAGTTCCGTCGATTTTTGATGAAAAACGGATTTCTGATGGTGCAGGAATCCGTTTACAGTAAGCTTGTACAGAATTCTACGGCAGCAGAAACTGTTGCAGATAATGTAAGAAAGAATAAACCGACGGAAGGATTGGTTCAGCTGTTGAAGGTAACGGAAAAACAGTATGGGAAAATGGAATTTATTGTTGGGGAAAGAAAATCCGAAGTGTTGGATACAGACGAAAGACTGGTGATTTTATGAGGCTGGTACATAGTGATTACGGGATAGAAATGGAAATAAAAGAGAATAAGGTTAATGTCTTAATTCTGGAATCACCGGTTCTTTTTGCAAATGCAGTGCGTGAATTTAAGGAACAATGCAGCAATGATAATGGATGTTTTATTTTATCTGACAAAGAAAAAATTATGAAGTTGGATAAAGTTGCAGAGATAATTTTATCTCCATTTACGCTGGAATGTAACAGTCGCAAAGTGATTCAGCATTTATATCAGGAAATTTGTGACTATGCAAATGATAATTTACAAGAGGAAACAGGAAGATTTTACAGCCAGTTAGCATTGTATATGGAAAAACTGATAGATGGAATGCCATATTCGCTTTCCTATTCGATGGAAGAAAATATAACCGGAATTCTCAAACTTGGTAATGTAAAAATAGAGGAGGCGGAGTTGTCCCTATTGGAAAAACTGGTAAACTATATTCAGTTGATGAGCCGTTTGTGTGCTGCAAAAATCTTGATCTTTGTTAATCTTAAGTGCTATCTTTCAGAGGAAGAGTTGTCTCTGCTGTATGAAATCGCATTTTATAACAAAATACAGCTTGTATTGCTGGAAAACACACAAAGAGCAAGTACACAAAAGTTTTTATCTGATAATGAAAATACTTGCATTATGGATCGGGACATGTGTATAATACAGTTGTAATGAATAGAGCTTACAGCGCCGGTCAGGCGTTAAACTCGGTGATAACCTCGTGTAAGGTAATTTGAGGTTTGAGAGCCTTGTAAGTTCGTAGAGGTGTAAAGCGTGAATCCGGCATCAAATCCATTTAAAGCTGTTTGAGAGCCTTGTAAGTTCGTAGAGGTGTAAAGCTTAGCTGTGAGTTTAACGGCATTCTAAGCAGTTTGAGAGCCTTGTAAGTTCGTAGAGGTGTAAAGCACGCGCCGCCTAGCACGTTCCGGAGGAAACGTTTGAGAGCCTTGTAAGTTCGTAGAGGTGTAAAGCCGGGATTAGTGATTATTATGTTTGTAGGAAGTTTGAGAGCCTTGTAAGTTCGTAGAGGTGTAAAGCTATTTATCTTCCTATGATGGGTTGCCTGTAGTTTGAGAGCCTTGTAAGTTCGTAGAGGTGTAAAGCCTCCAGATCTCCATACGGATATCTGATATTGTTTGAGAGCCTTGTAAGTTCGTAGAGGTGTAAAGCAATTACGGGCCGGAGTTGAGGGTGAAGTTAGTTTGAGAGCCTTGTAAGTTCGTAGAGGTGTAAAGCTGCTTTTTTGCAGGTCCGCGATTGCTGCTTGTTTGAGAGCCTTGTAAGTTCGTAGAGGTGTAAAGCTCAGCTATCCTAGTTATAAGGGTTCCGACGGTTTGAGAGCCTTGTAAGTTCGTAGAGGTGTAAAGCTCGCCATATCAGCCCCAGAGATATCCGAGGAGTTTGAGAGCCTTGTAAGTTCGTAGAGGTGTAAAGCCAGGAATCTTTGTTGAGCAATATTGTAATCGTTTGAGAGCCTTGTAAGTTCGTAGAGGTGTAAAGCGAAAGCAGTGACAGTTGGAGCCCAAACGGCGTTTGAGAGCCTTGTAAGTTCGTAGAGGTGTAAAGCTCTATATATAGCTTTTCCTTTACTGATCTAGTTTGAGAGCCTTGTAAGTTCGTAGAGGTGTAAAGCTCAAAAAGGAGAGATTGACATGACATTATGGTTTGAGAGCCTTGTAAGTTCGTAGAGGTGTAAAGCCCAAGCAACTGCGCGGCGATGTGTTATTCGGTTTGAGAGCCTTGTAAGTTCGTAGAGGTGTAAAGCAAAAAAGACCCAGAGCAATGGCAAGGCATCGTTTGAGAGCCTTGTAAGTTCGTAGAGGTGTAAAGCCAGCGGATGCCATGGGAACCATCAAGGAAGGTTTGAGAGCCTTGTAAGTTCGTAGAGGTGTAAAGCACACGGTATAACCGTTTCTCATTCCCGGCAGTTTGAGAGCCTTGTAAGTTCGTAGAGGTGTAAAGCCATATATGCTATATACAGCATTATAGGAGGGTTTGAGAGCCTTGTAAGTTCGTAGAGGTGTAAAGCGATACCGATCGGCATCCCTCTGGAGCGTTTGTTTGAGAGCCTTGTAAGTTCGTAGAGGTGTAAAGCGACTCCGTTGGTGTTTTCCAGCGTCTGGTTGTTTGAGAGCCTTGTAAGTTCGTAGAGGTGTAAAGCAAGCATACAAGACTGCAATATCCGTATTAAGTTTGAGAGCCTTGTAAGTTCGTAGAGGTGTAAAGCTAAACCATCCATGTGCTATGCACAGATTTCGTTTGAGAGCCTTGTAAGTTCGTAGAGGTGTAAAGCCAGAAACCAATGGGGAATAACTAGGCACGTGTTTGAGAGCCTTGTAAGTTCGTAGAGGTGTAAAGCTGCCTGGAACAGACTGCCAAGACCGCAGCGGTTTGAGAGCCTTGTAAGTTCGTAGAGGTGTAAAGCCAGCATGCTGACGGGGCTGAAACGGAATGTGTTTGAGAGCCTTGTAAGTTCGTAGAGGTGTAAAGCTCTGCCAGGCATCAATGTAGCGGGGAACCTGTTTGAGAGCCTTGTAAGTTCGTAGAGGTGTAAAGCTAAAAAGTCGCATCTCATTCTCTCCCTTTGGTTTGAGAGCCTTGTAAGTTCGTAGAGGTGTAAAGCATTCCTCATCGTTATCCCACCCGTCTAATGGTTTGAGAGCCTTGTAAGTTCGTAGAGGTGTAAAGCCACGATACCCTTTTACTTCTGTCGCTGTCGGTTTGAGAGCCTTGTAAGTTCGTAGAGGTGTAAAGCTCTGCCAGGCATCAATGTAGCGGGGAACCTGTTTGAGAGCC
>CAKRZO010000026.1 GCA_934433135.1 uncultured Acetatifactor sp.
CTCCCTTCTTCAAGAAATCTTCGTTTGTGAAACGCTCCTTTTTTCTATCCTCTTATAGTATAGCCTTTCGGGTCCGTGACCACATAACTGATGTATTTTCCCATCTGCATCAAGTTGGGCTTTACATAAAAACGTGTCTTTCCTGAGCCAGATCCGCCAATCACGATCACGTTCTTGTTCCTCGCAAATTTCGGATTCTTTGGTCTGCCATTCATGGTCAGCCGTTCCGTCATAGTCAGCAGGATATTGTTCTCAAATACCGGGTCGATAAAGGGTGCAATGTCTTTTGCCGTCCCCCATCTTGCCGAACCATACTCCACTCCCTGCCGGAACTTTTTGGCATTTTTCCCTTTCATATAGACCAAGAGCTTCACCGCCACGGCTCCTGTAATCCCAACCAGCAATTCATTTTTATGCATACTTGGAAGAATCCTGCTGAATGCCATCTGGAAATTTAAGACCAGTACCATCAGTCTTTCTATCATAGAATCACCCACACAGTATTGATATAACCATGCCAGCTTATTTCCCACATAAAAGATTACGATATACGGAAGATTCATCAGAACAATCCGAAGCAGCTTATGTACATCCACCGGCGGTAACCTCTCCAGGTATCCTTTTCCTACACCAAGCAATTTCTGTAATCTGCTCATAATGACGGCTCCTTCTCCTTTCCTTTTGTTTTCTCCAGTTCTCTGTGCTTTGCAAGCGATTTGGTGATTGCCTGCTGTAACTTCTTCCTCACGGATGGTTTTTTGTCCTTATTGAGAGACTTGCCCGTGTATTCCTTAAAAGCGGCAGTCATCACATCGGCATCCCTTGCCTTAAAGAACACATAGTATCTTGGCGGGTCAGCAGTCACATCTTTTTTCAGACTGAAATCAATGCTGTACTTCTTTGCTACCTGTTCAAAAGACTTGATGTTTCCATCTGTGATCTCAATGTTGGACAGCTGTACATTCTGCTTCATCAGCTTATCAAGGCTCTGTTTTCCCTTGTAGGTCTTATCCTCCTTTTCCTTCTGGGACTGTTTCTGGTTCGTTTTCTGTCCCTGCTGCTTTTTCTCCTGCTCCATCTTTGCAAGAGCCTTTACCATGGCAGATTTCAGCAGGTTGGCAGTGACCTTGCCACAGCGGATACAAAGTGAGACTGTTTTCTCATTCACTTCATCCTGCAATCACACCACGCCCTTTCTTCTCTCACTGCTGTCTTATCCTTATTTATCACATTGCTGCTCCTTTCCTCTCTTTTCTGCCAGTTTCATATATTCTTTTTCTGATTCTGCCCCCACTTTGATACAGCACCAAAGGACAAATCCATATACCAGAAATACTGCAGCTGCAGCAACGATCAATACTATTTTTGTCATCTTCTTTTCTCCCTAATTCTTTTGAAATTTTATAAAAGGGCATCTATGAATCCTGTATCCATAAATGCCCTCATCCATTACTAAGAAATCTTATGATCTCTTATTTCTTCTTTTTGCGAAGAATCACTGTTCCACCAAGACCAGCCATTCCAGCCCCTGCAAGCAGAATCCAGAACAGAATTGGTGTATTATCTCCTGTCTTTGGTGAAGTCGATTTCTTTGTTTCTTCTGTGGTTTTTGTCTCCGGTGTTGGTGTGGTTTCTGGTGTTTC
Source organism: uncultured Acetatifactor sp. (assembly GCA_934433135.1). Lineage (GTDB taxonomy): Bacteria > Bacillota > Clostridia > Lachnospirales > Lachnospiraceae > Acetatifactor. The sequence goes on from CAKRZO010000026.1 coordinate 1,644, forward strand.
CGTCGGTGTCTCTGTTGGAGTTTCCTCTGGTTTCGCCTCATCCTTCATCACAACCTTCTGGATTTCTCCAGTATCTTTGACCGTAAACTTCACATCTTCTGCAACCAGATAACCATCCGGTGCAGTTTCTTCACGGAGGATATATTCCCCGATTGGAAGCATCTCAATATAGTGTGGTTTTTTCTCAGATGTCCAGCTTTCTACGGTCTTTCCATCTTTATCAAGGATCGTCAGTTTCGCTCCTGGCAGCTCCTTACCGGAAATATCGGTCTTGGAAATCTGCACTTTTGTCACATCATCCTTCATTTCCACCTTCTGTACTTCACCGGTATCTTCCACCGTAAAAGTGATGCTCTCTGCTGTCACATAACCGTCCGCAGGAAGTGTTTCTGTCATGGTGTACTTCTTGCCAGCGGTCAGTTCTTTGATGATATGTGGTTCTTTACCAGAAGTCCATTCATCCACAGTGTTTCCACTCTCATCTGTAACTTTCAGTTTTGCTCCCTCAATCTCCTTTCCGTCTGTCAGGGATGTTTTGGTAAACTCTACGGTTGTCGGCTCATCTTCAAAAGTAAACACATAAGACAGTGTTTCCTTATCTGCCCCACCATATTCAAAAGTAAATTCCTGTACCTGGTCTGTTGTCGCAAATCCCGGTGCCGGAGAAGTTTCTTTCACATAGTAGGTATAGCCAAGTGGCAGATCTGCCGTAAAGGTCAGTTTTCCTTCCTTATCCGTAGCCTGCTCCTCAATAACCGTATCCGCTTTCAAGATCACATCGCCCTTTGCATTGACAATATTTTCTTTATTGCACAGGGCAAATACAGCCCCTTCCAGTACACGGTCGGAATCTTTTTCTTTCTTTAACACGTTTACTTCTGCTCTCTGGCGTTTGTTCTGCCAGTCAGCAGAATAAGTAACAACTGCGGTATTCTGGTCACGGTAAGTCAGATCCACTTCACGAGCTTCTCCATCCAGGACATATCCATTTGCTGTCTCTTTCTCTTTGACACAGTATTTGCCAAGAGGAAGGTCTGTCAGTTTCGCCACTCCTGTTTCATCCGTCGTGATCGTTGCTACCAGTGCATCCTTTTTGTAGTAATCTTCACTCTCACCATCCGCCGCTTTTATATCTTCTAAGGCATAAACCTCAAAAGTAACGTCTTTCAGGGAACCGGAAAGATATTCAAACAGATGCTTCATCCATCCGCCAATGGAATCCAGTGCAGATATTTTCTCCAGGAACTCACCTTTTTTATTGATGATAAGTGTTCCGGTTGGCACTGCATCTTTCATCTCTACCTTCTGGATTTCAGCAGTATCGTCTACAGTAAAGGAAACTTCTTCCGCCATCAGATAGCCATAAGGAGCCATTTCTTCACGAAGAGTATATGTCTCCCCGGCTGTGAGTCTTTCAATCAAGTGTTCCTCACCCTTTACAGACTTCCATGTATCTACCACATTTCCATCCTTATCAAGCACCGTAAGCGTTGCCCCGGAAAGTTCCACGCCTGTCGTAATATCGGACTTCGTAAAGGTTACTTTTGTCGGCTGGTTCTTAAATACAGATTCCAGCTCTACCATTTTCACATCCTGTCCCTGATATTTGGCAATCACTTCCAAAGTCTCAAAAGAAGAGACATACCCTGCCGGAGCTGCAAGTTCTTTGATATAGTAAGTACTAAATGGAAGGTCAACGTCAAATACTGCCTTTCCATCTTCCCCACTGACTGCTTTTCCAAGTAAGGTATCTGCCTTCACAATCACTTCTTCATGTGCCAGAATATCTTCTTTTGCATAGATACCAAACTCTGCACCCGCCACAACCGTTTTTGTCTCTGCATCCTGTTTGACTACGGACACTTCCACTTTCTGGCGGTCATTCTCAAAGGTTGCTGTCTGCTCAATAACTGGTGTTTTCTGGTCTTTGTATTCAAATGTTACTGTCTGTGCTTCTTCATTTAACACAAAGCCCTCTGGTGCTGTCTTTTCAACAATCTTATAGGTTCCAAGTGGAAGGTCAGCGATCTGTGCCTTTCCATCCTTATCCGTGGTAACAGTTCCTACCAGTTCCCCAGAAGCATACTCCAGGATACGGTTTCCATTATCATCTTTCTGGAAATCTGCTGTATAAATATCTTCGGCAGCATATACCTCAAAGACTGCTCCCTCCAGAGTTTCTTTCTGATAAGTAAAGTCATCTTTATAACCATTTAAGACCTCACCCTGTTTTACGATGTTCAGTTCTCCCTTAACCGGATGATTCTCGTATGCGATCTCAATGATCACATCGCCGGAAGTTCCGTCCATCTGATATGCTGTATTGGAATCTACATCTACCTCATAGTAATTCTCATTGAGCGTATATCCATAAGGTGCGTTCACTTCCTCAATACGGTAATGTCCAATCTTCAGATTCTGTGGAAGGATTAAGTATCCCTGCTCATCTGTAAAATAAGATTTGTGTTTTACCGTCGTCGGATACGTTGTTACCTGCTCCACATACTTTTCTGTATCCAGGTTAAAAATCTTAAACTCCGTATTTTTCTGAAGGACTGCTTTCTTTGTCTCATCGTCCTGTTTGATGATCTTCAGCTTCGCTTCAAACTCTTTGTCAAGCAGCACCCTCCATACCTGCGGTGTAGTCGGATGATTCTCTGTAATCTGTACGATGAAATCATTGACCGGAGTGTAATTATGTGGTGTGGTTGTTTCACGGACGATGTAAGTTCCATACGGAATCGCAATACTGCGGGCATACCCTTTCTCATCTGTAAAGATCTCTGTTGCACCATTTTCCCCGATCACTACCGGCTTGGCAGAACCAAAGTCATAGCTGCCATCTTCTTTTACTGTCAGGGAAGATACCAGATAAGCGGTAAATCCTGCACCTTTCAGTAAATCGGCATCTGTCTTTCCGTTGTTCGCTGCCTTGATGATTTCAAATGGCTGCTTCATTACCTGTTCCAGAGACAGACAGTCACGTTTTACTTCCGCTACAAAATCACCCTCATAGTTGCAGACCAGATCATGTTCTTCTTCATCTGCCAGGTAACCCGTTGGAGGAGTAATCTCTTTTACATAGTAATTGCCAAGATATAATCCATCTACAGAAGCCTGTCCATTCTTATCTGTTGTAAGAGTGGCAACCTGCTCACCCGCTTCGTAGATCACACCAGTTGCTCCATCCGGATGGACAATATCCTCACGGGCATATAGTCCATAGACTGCCTTTTCTAAAGTAGCATCTCCCTGTGGAACAGCCTTCTTTGTTTCTTTGTCCTGCTTCTGTAAGGAAATCTTTGCTGTCACACGCTCGTTTTTGAAGGTATGCTTAAATGTCAGTTTCGCTTCCTTATCGTTTGTATAAGAAAAAGTAAACGTATAGACATCATCCGCATTTCTCAGATAGCCTTCCGGAGCCTGTACTTCCTTTACATCATAGGAAAATCCCAGCGGCAGATCTGCGGTAAACTTCGCCGTTCCATCATTTCCAGTTGTCACTTTCTCAATCAGAGTGCCTTTCTTTACAACAACCGTTCCATCTGCATTTTTAATGTCACTGGCTGCATAAAGTCCAAAAATTCCTCCATCCAGAGGATTTTCTGTATCCTTATCCTGCTTTGTCACAACTACTTCTGCTTTCTGTCTGTCATTCGTAAAAGTTGTCTCAGAAAAAACAACATCTACCTTCTGTCCTGCATAAGAAAGAGTGACTGACTTTTCTTCCCCGGCATTATAAAATCCGGTCGGAGCCTGTTTTTCTTTGATGATATATGTACCAAGATGCAGGTTTTTCAGAATGACTGCCCCATTCGAGTCTGTTGTCAGATTCTCTTTGACCAGATCACCCTTGCTGTAAACCTTGGCACCATAAGCAGTTTTAATATCTGCTCCGGCATACACATCATAAATCGCACCTTTCTGTCTGCGTTTCTCATACTTAAATGTTGTTCCATTCTCGGTGACATCTGCACCTGTCAGAACCTGACCTTCTTTATAAACAGTCAGCTGTCCCATCTGTTCTTCATCCGGAACAGTCACAGTCGTTGTTTTGTTGACTTCCAGTTTTACATTGTAGGCAGTTGCATTGATACGGTATCCTGTCGGAGCTGTAATCTCTTTCAGATATACAGTGTCCTGTGTCTTAATGATCTGTACGGACGATTCCCCGTTCGCATCGGTTGCCGGTAACTTTGTGATCAGCTTTGTACAGTTTGCATCACTGTATAAACCAAACACTGCACCAGACAGCTTTGCGTCTGCTTTTGCATCTTTTTTAATCACCTTCACACTTGCGTGCTGCACCCAAGTTACTTTGAAGTCCACATATTTCTCATCATCAACACCTTCACCAAATACCAGGGCCAGGTCCTGTGAACCAGATCCGGTACTGATCTTATATGCAGAATAATCTTTTGTTACACTGCCTTTCATCGTTGCCGACCAGCTTCCTGCGACATCCTGTACCTGTGTAAGAGGTGCAGATAAGTAAAACTTGGTTCCACCACTGATTTCCACTGCTTCACCAGCTTTGCTTGTCTTTCCGGTTGTCACGTTGTGAAGTTTCACACCACTTGGAAGTTTCATTGTGATACTCTGCAGTTCATCTGCTTTAAAAATGATTTCCTTTGTTCTCTGGCTGTTGCCATCTACATAAGCTGTCACATCCGCATCTGAAAAAGACATTGCCACATCCGGAATATCTGGCTGAGAAATACAATAATTATAAAGTTTTTTCGCAAGATTCTGTGCAGTAGCGTTTGCACCAGAAAAAGCATCTGAACTGCCATTCGCATATGACGCAGCAAGATGTACCAGAATAAATCTGGCTCCTGCACTCAGGTTTCCATAGCCATTTTCTTCTGTAAAAAATCCATCATCGCCAGAAGCCTTTGTGCCATAGTAACATACTTTAGCCAGTGCTTTACCATCTCCAACCTTATTGATTGTATATGTTCCTGTGCCAGGTCCCGGTTTGGACGGCTGTACACAATAAGCTGTGGCGGACACATTACCGAATTTTACGGTATACTGATACGTCAGATAAGTTCCATAACCATAATCCGCATATCGGTATTCGGCACCTCTTGTCACTGAAACCTGTTGTGAACTTCTTGCATTTCCTGCTGCCGCCATAAATGTCACTGTTTCACCCGGCTCCATCTCATACAAGTCAATTCCTTCATTTTCTGCCTGATCCATTACTTCTGAAACAGTCAGACCAGATTCTTCATCCGTCGTCACTTCCTGGTCATCTGTAAGATCAGTTACAATCTCTTTTGACCCGTCCGAATCAACATCTTCCTCCGCATTACCGGAATCTTCTGTTTCACCGGCATTTCCTTCACCAACTGTATTTTCAGAAGAACTCTTTGTCTGTGCTTCTGTTTCCGGCTCTTTTACCGTAATGTTTCTGCTTACTCTGTAAGCTGGGTGACCGCTGACTGGCTCTACTGCATAGACAGCTTTGTAGGTATCCGGTGTATGTGCATCAAAATCTGTACCGGCTTCACTCTTTGCTTCATGGAATAAAACTTTCACCTTTTTTTCATTCACGCCCTCTATACCGGACAGATCGACTTCCACCTCAAATTCTTCGCCATAGGGAATCTCAATATCCTTTGCTTCCACAATTTCGTCTTTGTCAAGAGTATCTTGCACATCCTGCAGTTCCGGATATTGCTGTTCAAATGAAGTTGTCTCCGGTTCTAATTCAGAAGCAGAAACCGTGACTGGTTGAACGATAACAGACGCCAAAGTTGCAACTGCCATAAATCCCGACAAGAATCTTTTAAATCGCATTTTCATTTTGACTGAGTCCTCTCTTTCTTCGATAATTTACTCCACTTTCGTTCAGGCTTACACCTGCATGAATCAATCATAGGAACCACCTCCCTTGTGTCTTGGATTGACTTTTAAATAAAAACAGGATTGAGCTATTAAGCCGCAAGAGGTAATTCGTAATCATTCCTGCCAAGGGTGCCTCTCATCCATTGCCCTTCACGTTGTCACTGAACACCCGCCGCCAGATGCGTAGCTGGGAAATTCAGGTATCCTCTTGCTGCTGATATGAAATTGTCAAGGTTCACTTTTAGAGGGAATTTATTATTTTGAATTAAGATAGACATTTGCCCCTCCACTAACCGCATGTGTGAAAGGGCAAAAATTAACCTGTTTGAAATTTTTTTGAAAATTTTTTGAAACAGCAAAAACTTACAAAGTTTCCAGCCTGTCTTTTAGTTTCTGCAATACTTTGTTTTTCCTGTTTCTGATTGTCTTTGTACAACACCCGAAATACTGTGCTGTTTTTTTAACTGTGTACTCTTCAAAAAATAATAGTCTTATCAATTCCATTTCTTCTTCAGACAAATATTTCAGTGCTTCCTGCAGCTCTTGTATTTCTGACACCCTGATGACTATTTCTTCTGGGGATAATATATGCAAATAACTGTTGTAACTCGTTTCTCCTACTTTTTCTATTCCGCATACACCATTTTTCTGCATTTTTTCAAGCTGGTATCTTTCTTTTCTTCTTGACTGGTACCATGCCAGATATACGTCTCTGGTAACTTCTACGAGAGTTTCATTTACACGCAGCACATACCGTTGTCTTTCCTTTGGTTTTTTACCACGCATCTTTTATTCTCCCTTCTGAAGCACTCCGGTCAGTCTGCCTGCATTTCTTCTCATTTTCTGCTTTGCCTGTGAAATACATTTTGATACTGCCGGTTCTGTAATTCCAAACACCCGTGACACTTCTCTTTGTGTCCGTTGCTGAAAATAAATTTGATGGATCACCTGTCTCTGCCGGTCAGTCAGCAGATCCATGAATTCTCCAATAGCTTCTTCTATAATCAGTTTTTCAAGTACATTCTGCCTTTTATCCACCAATTCGCACCAGCCTTCTGAAATATGGCTGTATGAAATGCAATTATTATGTTCTCGTACCTCCCTGTTCCTGCACAGCCGATCTTCACCTTCTAATATCAACCGCACATACCAGGGCTGATTATCAAAAAAATCTTCCTTAACAACTGTTATTTTTCTTCCTGCTTCATATACATAATCTCGACAGGTAAATAAAGGAAAAACCGTTCCATAATCACCTGCACAATAGAAAACATATCCTGTCTGATACGCAATAATTTCCGCACCATCTATCAGTCTATGCTTTACAACTGCCACATCGTTTTCTCTCAAATACCTGGCGGACGGAACCTTTCTTTTTTCTTTCCTGTTACCTACAACCTGTTTCAATTCCTGCAATGTCAGCATAATTACCACCTTTCTGCCTACTGGCAACAGGAGCCCATCAGCAGAAAGGATAGGATTATTACTGATTTACTGGCAAAAGGGCAGTAAAAAACAGCTTCCGGCACACCCGTTTTTTTTGACGAGAGCCTGAAACTTCCTTACTGCCCTTTCTGCTAATTTACAGCATCCTCTATTTTATTTTCCGTCTGATGTCCCGGTCAGACTTCTTTGCATTTCTTTCCGTTTTTATGTTCTTTTCATTTTCCATCAAAACAGAATAGTCTCCCATTGCATCATAGGGACACTGCTTCCGATAGATTAAATTTTCTTGTCTGGTCATCAATCCTGTCTCCCTTCCTTGTTTCTGTCTCTTTCTCTCTGTTTGCTATTTTAACAGCACAAAAAACTATTATCCTTAGCATATATGGGGAGTTTTTTTGTTTTACACCCCATATATGGTGAAATTTCACCTGTACTCATTAAAACTGTCTATCAGCGAATCTATTGTCTGCATAATAATTTTCTGCTCTTTCCATTCCATCTTCTGAATACGATAAAATACTTCCTCAAACTGCTTTCTTTTTTCTGCATCGTCCCCCTCTTTTCCCATCAGGATATTGGCATCTGTTTCCAGGATCTCAATCATCTTCCTGAAAATCTCAACAGACATTGCCGTTTGCCCTCCTTCTATCCTGCTGACCGTATTGACACTGATACCTGCTTTTTCCGCAAAAGATTCCTGTGACAACTTCATTTCCTGCCTGCGTTTTCTGATCCGTTCTCCCAATTCAATAAGTTCTGTGGAAATTGCACGATTGCTCAATACGGTGTCTCCTTTCCTGCAATTTATCCCAGCTTTACGACATTGTGTCGCAAAGTTTCCAGAAAAAAAGCAGCTAATTTTGTCTTAGCTGCTTTTCAAAAGATCTATTTCATTTTATTCTCGGTATTTTATGTATTCCTGTAATAACTGTGAGCAGGAAAACACTAAGATAAATGATTGCCTGTCCAATCATTGCCAGCAATACGACACTTCCTATCAATCCTCCGATCAGAAAATTCATTGTCCATACTGCCAGTGTTCCTCCAAGGTCAAACCCTCTTGGAACCATCCAGACACACATTTTTCCAATTCCGAATGGTATCCCCATCAGTAGCAACAGCAATAAATAATTGCACTTCCCATCCTGGATACAAAGCGGTCTCAGCACTGCAAACAATACAGCAATCACCAGTGCTGGAACAATAACTTTTTTTATCATATTTCTCATGTTCCTTCATCCTCCATACATATCGTGATTAACCTCTGCCTGATAATAGCTGTTTATCGTTGCCGGGGCATTATACAAGGCAGTCAAAAGATATGCTTTAATGTTTCCAACCTTGGTCGTATTTCGGTTCAGACAAAACAGCACATATTCGATATGTGAATAATTCAGCTTCATAAACCTGCTTTTCACCAAAGCAACTGGCTTTTCTGTCCCTGCGATCCGAATCATACTGTCCTCCGGCATCATCATAACTTCAATCATCAGTTCTACCAGTTCATCCACATCTTCTTTGGCATGATATTGATAATCTATGTTTTCATGAATCACTTCACGATATGCCCGCATCTCCTCCATCACATCTCTTTTCTTTTTCAGATTGCCTGATATGATTGGATAGGATTGATTTATCTCAGTTTCACTAATATCAGTCTTGTTAATATCAGTATTATTAGATTGTGATTTCGGATATTCTGGTTTTGTGATTTCCACTATTCTTGAATGATGATTTTCACCATTTTGGAATTGTGATTCTGGAAATTCTTGATTTGTGGTTTTCATCATTCCTGAATTGTGATTTTCACCATTCTGTAATTGTGATTCCACACAATCCTGAATTGTGGATTTCACTACTCCTGAATGATGATTTTCACAATTCAGAAAAGTGCCTGTTTTTTCCCTATTCTCAGCTTCTGATTGCAGATTTGCACATTCTTCATGGTTTCCCTGCTCAGATTGCAGATCTGCACATTTTCTATGATTTTTCTGCTCTGATTGCAAATCTGCACAGCTATCCATCGGCTTTTGGTCTGGCACTTCTCTGAGCATAAAATTTTTCACATAAATAACATTAGGCTTTCCCAGTCCCAGACGTTTCTTTTCAATCAGTCCAATCCCATTATTACTGTCCAGCTCTTTTACCAGCTTCACTGCCTTTTGGGTTCCACAGTTCATCAACTCTGCAATTTCTTCCACCGTGAAAATAATATATACTCTGTCCTCTGAATCCAGCCATCGGTTCTTAATGCTCAGGCTCATACGGTCCAGCATCAGACCGTATAATACCTTTGCTTCACAAGAAAGAGCTTTAAAGCATGGTTCTGTAAACAGCACTTTCGGGACACGATAAAAGCTATATTGTTCCGCTTCCATTCCCGTAAAATAATCAAACTGTATCTTCTGCATCTGCTACTCCTTCTCTGTTTTGTTTCCATTTATCCAAAAGCATAAAAATAACTTCTTCTATCTGTTCTTTAGAATATGTCTCTGGAAAATAATTGCCGATTTTTTTTGCCGGAATGGTTACATTGATTTTACTGTTTTCTTTTTTCAATAAAATGGCATAGATATAACCCTGATTTAATTTTCCATTTGCACTGCATTCCTTTAATTGTTCTGCCTGTTGTTTTGTCGGAAAGATATTACTGTTGACAATTCCTTCCAGAAGCCATTCCTGTTCCTGTGGTTTCAGATAAGACAATTTTTCTCCCACTATCATAGGGATTTTATTATCGTCCACATATTCCAATAATCCATCTGATAATGAAGCCAGACGGATATATCTCTGCACGGTTCTTCCACTGTCCCCGGCTGTTTCACCAACCATATCTGCCGTATATTTTTCACCTTTACTTCCTTGGTGCTTCATAGCATCATATTTCATCTTATAGGCATGGGCCTTTTCACTTGGCAAAATATTTTCACGCTGAATGTTGGAATCGACCATAATTATGACAGCTTCATCATCTGTATAGTTTCGTACAAGGACCGGCATAGTTGTTTTGCCACACAGTTCACAGCCTCTTTTTCTCCTGTGACCTGAAATCAGTTCATATCCACCTTCTGATCGGGGTCTTACCAGAGCAGGATTTAAAACACCATAGTTTTTAATACTCTCTACTGTCTCAGCCATTTTTTCATCATCGCTCACACGAAATGGATGATTTTTAAAAGGATGGAGCTTTTCCAATTCTATTTCCACAACTTGGTTCATACTCTTTTCCGGTGATTCTTCCAATCCCAGTAACTCATCATAAGAGGTAAGCTGAATCTCTTTTTTCGGTCTACGCATGTTTCAACACCTCCTGAACCAGTTCTCGATAACTGTCTGCACCTTTGCTTTTTCCATCATAAGAAAAGATACTTACACCCTCCGATGCTGTTTCTGCAAGGCTTTCCGTTCTCGGAATCGTCTGCTCAAAAATCTTAATGTCATTTCCGTATGTAGTTTTAATTGCCTGTTTGTTTCTCTTTGCATTATTGTAACGGCAATTATCCATTGTGAACAAAATACCTTCTATCTGCAATTCCGGATTAAACCTCTGATGGATTCCTTTTACCACTTTCAGTAATTCCATAAGTCCATCTGCCGCATAATATTGTGGCTGTACCGGAATCAGAACGCTGTCCGCTGCACTCAACGCATTGATTGTCAGCATTCCCAATGATGGCATACAGTCAATCAAAATATAATCATATTCATCTTTCAACAGTTCCAGATACTCTTTCAGTACTTTTTCCCTATCTTCAACAGTAAATAAGGACATGTCCATTCCGGCAAGCAATTTATTGGACGGAATCAGATCCATCCCTTCTTCATGGTGCAAGACTGCTTCCTTTGGGTCAAACTCCAGTCCCATGATGATATTTTCCATCATACTCTTTAAAGTCACTTTGAGATTTTTGGGAAATCCCAGTCCCATTGTCAGATGTCCCTGTGGATCTGCATCTACCAGCACTACTTTTTTCCCATTCTTTGTCAGTCCGGCTCCCAGATTGATGGTTGTCGTTGTTTTGGCTACTCCGCCCTTCTGATTTGCAATAGCAATTACTTTACACATATACTTTCCTCCGATTTACTGTTTTTCTTCTACTTCTACATAAACACGAAAATATTTACTTGTTCCTTTATTTGCGTAAGCATCAGATACTTCCAGGACATCCAATTCCTTATGCTTTTCCAAAATACGGCGAAACCATTGAATGTCCTTTAAAGTACCCTGTAATCTAATTTTCAGCATATATATCCTCCCAGTCTTTGTAAAAGCAATACTCTGGATAACGGATTTTAATGGCTTCCCAGAAATACCGGGCATATCCACAGCAAAACAGATCTTCTACGGTATAACACTGACATTCTTTCAACTGATCTTCTTCTGCTTCGTAATCTCCGACGCTTGGTGTTCCATTACAATACAGGTTAAATGCCATACGGACAATTCGTAAACTTCCACTGGTCTGCCACCCTTCCTGCAGGCATTCCGTTTTTACACATCCAGTTTTAAAATTATAGATTTTATTCACATTATTTCTTGTGTCTCTGTCGATACCCAGGCAATAAACCAAAGCCCGATGGTAGACATCCTGATATCTGCATTTTTTCAGATATTCCTCATAAAATTTTTCGTGTTCCCTGCTCTTGAAAGTAATTGTGCGAGAATTGCTATTCTCTGCTCTTAACGCTGTGTTTGTCATTTTCATTTTCCTCCTGAATTTTTAATATTTTGGTATAAAAAAGACACTCCATTTCTGAAATGCCCTATAAAAAATAGGGACACCCGCTTTTAACAAGTATCCCTATAATCTATCAATGATCTGATAGCTCTCTATTAATTTTCATATTCAAGATTCTTTGTGTTCCCCGTCCCGAGGTCTAACGCAACAACAACGGTTACTTTCTTCACAAGGCTCTTTTCTTTGTGATTTTCACCTATTTTTCTGAAACTGAAAAACTCTACAAAGTGCGTAAATTCAAGGATTTCTACATATTCTTCCTTTGTAGCAACACCACAGTCTCCACATGCACAGTCTGTGGAAACTGATCCACAGGACGGATTTTTTCCGGAAGATAACCGCCGACCGCAAAGGCTCTCAGGTCTCTGGCCAGGGTCGCCGGATCGCAGCTTACGTATACAATACGCTTGGGCTGCATCTTTAAAATTGTTGAAAGGCAGTCGGGATCACAGCCTTTTCTGGGAGGATCCACTACAATCACATCTGCACGAATGCCTTCCTTTTCATATTTCTGCGGCAAAACTTCTTCTGCTTTTCCCGTAAAAAAGGACGCATTGGTAATGTTATTGCAGGAGGCATTTTCCTTTGCATCCCGGATTGCCTGGGGTATAATTTCCACTCCGCAGACCTTTTCGGCATTTCCTGCCAGGAAAAGAGAGATCGTTCCGATGCCGCAATACAGATCCCAGACGGTCTCTTTGCCGGTAAGTCCCGCATAAGCAAGCGCCAGACTATAAAGCTTCTCCGTCTGCAGTGGATTTACCTGGTAAAAAGACAAAGGAGAAATTTTAAACTCCAGCTGCTTTCCGGTATAGGGAAAACCATTCCTCTGCATATCCCTTACATGGATGACATCGGTTATATAAGCCCGTCCCCACAGACAATAAATCTCCGATCCCATAATGACATTTGTATTCTGAGTATTGATGCTGACACAGATGCTCGTCATTTCCGGAATCTTTTTCAGACTTTGAATCAATTTTTTAACTCCGGGAATCCGATCCTCCCGGAAAACTCCCGGCAGATTTAAGACAAGACAAACCATAATTTCCTTGCTGAAAAAACCGGTACGGATCAGAATATGCCTTACCAGCCCCTTTCCGGTTTTCTCATCATAGGCGGAAACCCCGTTGTCCCTCATATATTCAAGAATTTTATCTAGAATTACCTTATTTTCAGGATTTCCGAGACTGCAGTCGGTATTGGAAATAATGGAATGGGTTCTTCCTGCATAAAACCCGGCAATTGGTCTGCCTTCCTTATCCGTTCCCACAGGATACTGTGCCTTGTTACGATAACCAAAAGGATCCTCCATTCCCATAATAGGCTCCAAAATGCTATCCATAAAAGCTTCTTCAAAGCCTCCGATCCGGATCAGACTGTCTCTTACTTTATCCTGCTTCCATTCCAGCTGTTTTTCATAAGACAATGCCTGCAACTGGCAGCCTCCGCACTGCCTGTGAAAGGCACAGACCGGATCCATACGAAAAGGAGACGGCACAAGTACCTTCTCCATCCGCGCATAAGCAAAATGTTTTTTGACCTTGACTATTTTGGCCTCTACCGTATCTCCGATCACAGCGTCTTTTACAAACAAAGTAAAGCCATCTGCTTTGCCGATTCCTTCACCGTCTGTTCCCATATCCTCGATTGCTACGGTTACATAATCATTTTTCTTATATTCCATTTTTTTTATTCCCTGCGCACTTATATATGCACTAATCTAAACAACATTACTTATAAAAATATCCTTTTATATGTTTCCCTTACAAAACCACTTTGTGTCCATCTTACGATATGAGGGACCAAAGTATTTTGTCCCTCCCTGTTTGATATCATGAACATTCGAACTCTGCAGATTTACTGCGTAAATCACTCCCTCAACGCCTATCAGAATGGTTGCCTATAAAATAGTCATTCTCAGATTCGACTCAAACAATCTGTTATAACCAAGCCATCCGGTATCCGTAGTATTTTCCAGTATTTCTTTAAAGGTCTCCATCTTGGCATCAGTATCATCCGCATAGTTTAATGCCATAGCCTCCATCAACGCCGGAAGTTTTGGAGAGCCGAATTCATATTTTCCGTGATGTGCCAGAATGCAGTGCTGAAGCTGTGTCAGCAATACATGCGGATAACCGGGAATCTGACCGGCTTTTTCCGCTACCATCTGAGACCCCATTACGATATGTCCCAACAGCTGACCATCGTCTGTGTAATCATTTTCCGGAAAAGGAGAAATCTCCTTCGTCTTTCCGATATCGTGGCAGATTGCCGCAGTCAGCAGAAGATCTCTTTTCAGAATGGGATATGCCTTACAATAATAATCGCACAGATTTGCCACCCCTAATGTGTGCTCCAGCAGCCCGCCCACAAATCCATGATGTACGGTCTTGGCTGCGGAAGAGTTCCGAAAAGCCTTTACAAAAGCCTTATCCTGTATAAAAAAGGACTCAAGAAGCTGTTTATAGTACGTATTTTCTATGCTTGCAATAAAATTCAAAAGTTCCTGATACATTTCTTCTATGTTTCTGGAACTGACCGGTAGATATTCCGCCGGATTGTATTCTCCTTCTCTGCAAACGCGGATTCTCTTTACATTTACCTGATTGATTCCTTGAAAATTCACCACATCTCCATAAACTTCTATATAATCCAGAGTATCATAATCTCCGATTCCCGGATTATTAGGTTCCCAGACCTTGGCATCCACCGTTCCGGTCTTGTCCTGCAGAATCACCGTTTCATACGGCTTTCCGTTTTTTGTCACAGCTGACTGCTTACGTTTACACAGGTAAATGTCATATACCCTGTCGCCCTCTTTCAAATCTTTAATATATTTCACTTTTATCCTCCATTCCGCAGACGTTTCGATGCCTTTTTTATATCAGCACAAATTGTTTCATTTGCCTTAGTGCCTTTTTCTACGGTTCTACTACTCCCGTAGTAATATTCAGTACCATTTCCCGGTATTCCTCCTGCACCTGACGCATAAGCACCACTTCTATATTCTGCCCGGCCTTTAGCTGCATCAATATCATAGTATACTCATTCATATTGGTGACAAGCTTATCGTTCATTTTTACAATAATATCACCCTGCTGAATCCCTGCCAACATTGCCGGAGAATCCATTTCCGTCTCTCTGACAAAAGCACCGTAAGGAATCCCCAATTCCTCATTTGCTTCTTCACTTACATCCATGCCGGTGATTCCCAGATAAGCTCTTTCTGTAATATCTTCATTGGAAAGCTTCTCAATCAGTTTCTTCAATTCCGAAATACCGATTGCCGAAATCATATTTTTCATATCCGTACTGCTGTAACGGCTGGTAATCACACCGATCACTTCGTTCTGAAGATTGAAAAGAACACCTCCCGCTTTCTGGCTGCCGTACAAATTGGTACTGAGCAGCTTATAATTGGCATCCACTACCGACAACTGCCTTGCCAGGGCCGTAATCATCCCATACTCCACAGATCCGCTCACTCCCTGCGGACTGCCGATCGCCACCACCGGTGTTCCCGTTATATTTCTTATGTAAGAAGATCCCAGCTGTGCGATCTGAATCTCCTTTTTCTGCTCCTCGCTTAATTCCGACAGACCCACAGTGATAACCGCCAGGCCTGTAAAAGGATCTATCTGTCTGACCTGTGCATCGGCTTTGCTTGCATCGGAAAAAGTTATTTTTAAAACCTGTGCTCCCTTTAAAGGCTCATAATCCGCCAGAATAAAATACTCTCTTCCGTTTTCCGCCACAAGAACTCCGGAAGACTGATTTCTGCTCTCCGCCACATTATTCATCCAGTCAACCACAGAACTGATTCCTGTTATCGTTACCATGCTGCGGTTCAATTCCTTCACATAGGAAGACATCACGGAATACATTTCCTCGTAATTTTCCCGATCCATAACTACCTGGTTTAAAATTTCTTCAATCTGACTCTGCTCCAAGACAACCGTTTCCGGAATATTTTCTTTTTCCTGCTCCTTTTCTTTTTCCTTTTCCTGATTCTCCTGCATAATATCCGTCAGCATTTCCTCCGGTGACATTTCTTCTTTGTCTTCCGGAAAAAGTACCGGCGCAGGCTCCTCCTCAGGATACAGCCATTTACTCATGATAGGTTCCAGAAATAAGAAAGTAAAACAGGCTATTAACCCGAACACAACTGCCAGGGCAGCCGTTGTAAACGTCCTCTTTGCCAGTTTTCTCTTGTTCATGGGACGTTCCTTTATCTTCTCAAACACAAATTCCTTTTGCTGATTCTGATCCGCTTCAGACATAGAATCCTCCTTTCGCAGACACTGAAAGCTATTTGAGTGGACTGTACTCAGTATATCTGATTTTACATGGATTGTAAAGAAAAAGCTCTTTAATCTTTCATGTTGGTATGCTATAATAGTTACAGTTCATACGCGCCATTTGTAAAATTTTTCGCATACTTCGCAGCTATTGTCACATCTGAAAGATGCGATGCTCATGTAGAGTGGCACTCCCTTCGTACATTTACACAGGCAGCTTCTCATGCAAGCATGTAATCTGCCTGCATAAACACACGTGTGAACTGTAAACTATAATACTTTTCGTACAGATCCAATTTACAGGCAAAAGAACACGGAGATTCCTATGAACGAAAAAGTTCTCAGAACATTAGAATATACAAAAATCATTGATCTTCTGGTGCAGAAAGCGGATTCCGATCCGGGAAGGACACTTTGTCTTTCCCTGGTTCCGGGCACGGATCCGGAAGAGATCGCACTGGCACAGGCCAACACCAGAGACGGCTTAACACGGCTTTTCCAAAAAGGCAGCACCTCTTTCGGCGGTAACAAAGATATCGGCTTTTCCCTGCGTACCCTGGAAATCGGCAGTACCCTTTCCATTCAGGAACTGTTAAAAATAGCGGGACTGTTGGATAATGTAAACCGGATTAAGACTTACGGCAAAAAAGCCAAAGAAGACGCACCGAAGGACAGTCTGGATGAATATTTTGAAAATCTCAGCCCCCTTACCGGATTATCCAATGAAATCAACCGCTGCATCCTTTCGGAAGAAGAGATTGCCGACGATGCCAGTCCCCGCCTTAAATCCATACGCCGGAACATGCAGATTACCAATGAAAAGATCCATAATCAGCTGAATTCCATGGTGACCGGATCCTGTCGTACCTACCTGCAGGATGCGGTTATCACCATGCGCAATAACCGGTATTGCATTCCGGTAAAAGCAGAATACAAGGGTCAGGTAACCGGTATGGTTCATGACCAGTCTTCTACCGGTTCTACTTTCTTCATTGAACCGGCTGCCGTTGTCAGTCTGAACAACCGTTTAAAAGAACTGGAGTTGGAAGAAAAGGAGGAAATCGAAGCAATTCTTGCTTCCTTAAGCGCCCAGGCAGGAGAACATATCGAAGAGCTTGCCGCGAACCAGCGCCTTATGACAAGACTGGATTTCATCTTTGCCAAATCCAAACTTGCCATGGAACAGAATGCAACCGAACCGATTTTCGTTAACGATCATTCCATTTCCATCCGTAAAGGACGCCACCCTCTTTTGCCGAAAAAGAAAGTGGTTCCCATTGATATCCGCCTTGGAAAAGATTTTGACCTTCTGGTCATTACCGGCCCGAATACCGGCGGTAAAACCGTATCTTTAAAGACAGTAGGACTTTTTACCCTGATGGGGCAGGCCGGACTGCATATTCCGGCAGGGGATCATTCCCAATTATCGATTTTCACTGAAGTTTATGCCGATATCGGAGATGAGCAGAGCATTGAGCAAAGTTTATCCACCTTTTCTTCCCATATGACCAGCATTGTCCACATTCTGGCTCATGCGGATGAAAATTCCCTCTGCCTGTTCGATGAACTGGGAGCCGGAACGGATCCCACCGAAGGAGCAGCTCTGGCAATTGCTATTTTAAACTACCTTCATGACAGAGGCATTCGTACAATGGCTACCACACACTACAGTGAGCTAAAGATTTACGCTCTTTCCACCTCTTTTGTGGAAAATGCCTGCTGTGAATTTAACGTGGAAACTCTAAGACCCACTTACCGCCTGCTTATCGGTATTCCGGGAAAAAGTAATGCTTTTGCCATCTCTTCCAAACTGGGGCTGCCGGATTCCATTATCGATGCTGCCAGAGAACAGATCAGCAAAGAAGACGAAAGCTTTGAGGATGTCATTTCCGACCTGGAACAAAAAAGAATTGCCCTGGAAAAAGACCGGCAGGAAATTGCACAGCGTAAACAGGATGTTGAAAAGCTGCAGGAACAGCTGCGGCAGAAAAATGAAAGAATCGATCAGGCCAAGGATAAAATCTTACGTCAGGCAAATGAAAAAGCCAGAGAAATCCTCCAGGAAGCCAAAGAAGTCGCAGACGAAACCATCCGTGATTTCAATAAAGCCGGCAGTACGGGCGGTATCAAGGAACTGGAAAAGAAGCGCCAGGATCTTCGGGACAAAATCAATGCCAAAAATGAAAAATTATCTCTGAAAAACAATTCTTCGGTGAAATCTTCGGATACCAAAAAACTGGATCCGAAAAAACTGAAGAAAGGCGATATGGTTAAAATCCTTTCCATGGGACTGAAAGGAACCGTAAGCACGCTGCCGGATGCCAAAGGCAACCTGTTTGTCCAGTGCGGCATTATCCGCTCCCAGGTGAATATAAAAGACCTGGAGCCGGTGGCGGAAGATACCTTTTCCTCCTCTTCTTTAAAGGGAACTTCCATGAAGGGAACCTCTATGGGGAGCTTAAAAATGTCCAAAACACTTTCCATTTCCCCGGAATTAAATCTTCTGGGAAAGACCGTTGACGAAGCGCTTTCCGTACTGGATAAATATCTGGACGATGCATATCTTGCCCATATGCCCAGCGTACGCATTGTCCACGGAAAAGGAACCGGTGCTTTAAGGAATGCCGTTCACAGCCATTTAAAACGCCTTAAATACGTAAAAGAATTCCGTCTCGGCGAGTTCGGAGAAGGAGATGCCGGCGTTACAATCGTAACCTTTAAATAATGCTAACGGTTCAGACAAGCATTCTTGCAGCTGCAGCAAATAGCTGTACAGCAGTGAAAACTTTACGACCAAGCTGAACAAGCTTGTCTGAACCGTTACTAATAAAGAGAACAAATAAAGTAAGAAGAGGAAATTATGGTAAGCAAACAGAAAATTTTAATTGTAGATGATGATAATAACATTGCGGAATTGATCAGTCTGTACCTGACCAAGGAATGTTTTGAAACAATGATTGTCAACGACGGCGAATCCGTTATGAGCGCCGTTGTCTCCTTTGTGCCGAATCTGATTCTTCTGGATCTGATGTTGCCGGGAATGGACGGGTATCAGGTTTGCCGGGAAGTAAGAGCCAAATATACCATTCCCATTATTATGCTGTCCGCCAAGGGCGAGATCTTTGACAAAGTACTGGGGCTGGAACTGGGTGCTGACGACTATGTGGAAAAACCATTTGATTCCAAAGAACTGGTAGCCCGCGTAAAAGCAGTCCTGCGCCGCTACAAACCGACCGCCTCTTCCGCAGAAACAGTCGGTGAAAAATGTGTCCAATACCAGGATCTTACCGTAAATCTTACTAATTATTCCGTTCTTTATATGGGAAAAAACGTAGATATGCCTCCTAAGGAACTGGAACTGCTTTACTTCCTGGCAGCTTCTCCTAATCATGTTTTTACCAGAGAACAGCTGTTGGACCAGATATGGGGATACGAATATATCGGTGATACCAGAACGGTGGATGTTCATATCAAGCGCCTTCGTGAAAAAATTAAGGATCATGCCAACTGGAAACTTTCCACAATCTGGGGAATCGGCTATAAATTTGAGGTAAGGACATGAGAAAGACCCTGTATTTGAAATTTGTACTGGCGTACCTTATTTTCGGCATTTTCGGTTTTGCCGTGATTACTATTTTCGTTCCTCGAATCACCAAGGACCGCCTTGTCCGGGAAAAGGCCGATTTTCTTTACTCAGAAGCAACTTTAATTGCCAATACCTATGCCAGCGGACTTTATTCCAGTGAAACTACTTTGGAAACCGTAAAATCTCAGCTGGATGCTCTTTCTGTTTATATGGGCGCTACCATCCGCATTATCAATCCTTCCGGGCGTCTGGTTTTGGACACTTCCGCTCCTTTAAATGTTGAAGAAGCAGTTGTCATTGAAGGCTTTGATCCCACGAAAGGTAAAGGATCCTACTATACCATCGATGACTTTTTCGGTACGTTTGAAACGGATACCTTAAGCGTCATTGCACCGATTACCTCCAGTTTCCGTGTAAAGGGCTATGTTGTAATCCATTATGCCATGTCCGGAATTGAACAGTCTGCCAACGGCCTGTTAAATATTTCCTATCTTACACTTGTGATTTTATTTTTGCTTTCTCTGATCATTCTGATTTTTTTTACAGAAATGGTATATGTTCCCTTACGCAAAATTACTTATGCCACAGAGCAGTATGCCTCCGGCAATATGCGTTATGAGTTTCAGCTGGACAGTGAAGATGAAATCGGCTATCTGGCTGCCTGTCTTTCTTACATGGCAAAAGAAATTGCCCGCACGGAGGATGATCAGAAAAAATTTATTGCCAATGTCTCCCATGATTTCCGTTCGCCCCTCACTTCGATCCGCGGCTATCTGGAAGCGATGTTGGACGGTACCATTCCGCCGGAACTTCATGAAAAATATCTGACCATCGTTTTAAACGAAACACAGAGACTGACAAAGCTGACCAATTCGCTTTTAACACTGAACAACTTAAATACCAAAGGCATGATGTTGACCCGTACGGATTTTGATATTAACGATACCATACGGGCTACGGCTGTTTCCTTCGAAGGAACCTGCCGTCAGAAAAATATTTCCATTCAGCTTCTGCTAACGGGAGATACGCTTTTTGTCAATGCCGATATGGATAAAATTCAACAGGTTCTCTATAACCTTACCGACAATGCCATAAAATTCAGCCACTCCAATTCCACCATCCGGATTGAGACCAGCATCAAAAAGAACAAAGTTTTTGTATCCGTAAAGGATACCGGAATCGGTATTCCGAAATCCGACCTTAACCTGATCTGGGATCGTTTCTACAAATCCGATCTTTCCAGAGGAAAAGACAAAAAAGGAACCGGCCTGGGACTGTCCATTGTAAAAGAAATTATCAATGCTCATGGAGAACACATCAACGTCATCAGTACGGAGGGTGTAGGAAGCGAATTTATTTTTTCTCTTCCCCGCTCTTCCAAAAATGATGAAGAGGATTAGGCTCTAAATTATTAAAAAAAGAAAAAGGATGCAATAAAAACATCTTCTCATGCATTTTATA
The DNA here is from genome assembly GCA_934433135.1 of uncultured Acetatifactor sp. Taxonomy (GTDB): domain Bacteria; phylum Bacillota; class Clostridia; order Lachnospirales; family Lachnospiraceae; genus Acetatifactor. The sequence goes on from CAKRZO010000026.1 coordinate 23,030, forward strand.
TATGACAGGAGAAGAAAAATGCAGATAGCTATGAATATTCAGAGAAAAAAGAATACGTTTGTATCATCCGGTAAGTTATTACAAGAGGAGCAAAAATTACAAGAGATAGACAGGCTGCTGTCGGGAGTAGCCTGCGGCAGCAAAGATGATCTTGCTGCTCTGTATCACTGTACCCGCACTGCAGTATACAGTCTGGCTCTGTCCTATTTAAAAAACTGCCATGATGCCCAAGATGTGACTCAGGATACTTACATACAAATCTGGAATCATGCCGGACAATACCGCTCCAAAAACTGTCCCATGAGCTGGATTCTGACCATATGTCGCAATCAGGTACTGATGAAGATACGCAAAGACAAACGTAACATCTATCTGAACGAGGAAGAATGGACAGAAATTCCCTTGGAAGGAATTTCTCTGACTCCGGAAGATTCCGTTATTTTAAAAAATGCGCTTAGTGTATTGACTGAAGCAGAACGCCACATTGTAATTCTGCATGCAGTTACCGGCCTGAAACACCGGGAAATTGCCGGAATTCTGAAACTTCCTCTTTCAACCGTCCTGTCAAAATACAACAGAGCTTTAAAGAAAATGAAAAACAGTCTGGAAGGAGATGATACCCTATGACCAATCAAGAAATGGAACAGCGTCTTGCAGAGGCACTGGCCAAATGTACTCCCAATGATCTGGAAGGAATTCTCTCCCGCTGCAGCACACAGAAAGGACATATTATCTCTATGAGAAAGAAATTAACCTCCCTTATTGCAGCCTGCCTCCTTTTGGTTTTATGTGCAGGAGGAACCTTTTATTATCAGTCGGCTCATGCAGTTGCTTCTGTCGTGTCCCTGGATGTCAATCCAAGTATTGAACTTAAAATAAACCGTCATGAAAAAGTACTTTCCTGCACTCCTTTAAATGAAGATGCCTTCAAAGTATTGTCGGATATGGATAACGGCAAGGACCTGGAAGGTATTAAGCTGGATGTGGCGGTCAATGCTATCGTGGGAAGTCTGGTAAGGAATGGATATGTGACCAATGATTCTTCTGTAATCTCGATATCTGTAAAGGATAAAGATGAAACCCGTGCCGTAAAAGTCAAAGAAGAAGTTATCAAAACGGTAAACACGGTCTTAAAAGAGCAGGCACTTACTTGGGCTTCTAAATTACCCGAAGTAAATCAAGGTTCGGAAAATCAGTCTGCTGCAAACCAGCCAAATCTTCTCTCTCCCACACCGGAAGGAACAACGCCTTCCCAACCTCAGCTGATCGGAGAAGAAAAGGCAAAAAACATTGCACTTACTCATGCCGGTATTGCAGAAAATACTTTGACCTACTGTAAATCCTACCTGGATTATGACGATGATATTCCGGAGCACTACGAAGTGGAATTTCTTGTCGGCAATACGGAGTACGAATATGATATCGATCCATATTCCGGTGTTATCTTAAAAGAAAAGAAAGAACAGAAACAAGAGGAAAAATCGGTAAAGGAAGAGAATCTTTCCACTGGTCAGATACCTTCAGGAATTTCTTATATCGGAAATAATTCCGCAGCAGATATCGCTTTTTCCCACGCCGGAATCAATACTTCCTCTGTAAGAGAATTGGAAATCGAGCTGGATGAAGAAGATGGAAAAATGGTCTATGAAATTGATTTTAAATCCGGAAATATGGAGTATGAATACGTTATAGACGCTTTAACAGGTTCCATATTGGAACAGGAATGCAAAACAGACGATGATTAAAAAGAACGGAGTTATAACCGATTTTTCATAATGACTTTATATGTTTCTGATCTTCCTCACTGTATTTACCCAAATATAAGGAAAAACAAATTTTTTACTTTTTCCCTATATTTGGGTAATTTTAGATGGAATATCTGTTACTATAGTATTAACCTAATTTAGGTAATATTATAACAAAAAACAACAGATAAAATCCGACCGGATAAGGCAGAAGGAGAGATTATAATGGACTATAATGCATTATATGTTACCCACATCCGCAGGCTGTGCAGACAGCGCGGTCTTTCCATTAATAAACTCGCTCAGATGAGCGGTGTAAACCAGTCAACTTTAAATAACATCATGCAGGGTGTGAGCAAAAATCCCCGCATCCTGACACTTCACAAAATCGCCAATGCATTCAATATGACATTGGCAGAATTTCTGGACTTTTCAGAGTTAAACGACTATATTCCCGTGGACGAGGATCAATCTGTTTTCTAATAGGAAAGGATCTCATATAAATAGGCATTTCCTTTTTTTCCTACTCTTTTTACCAATTCCATATAATAGAGGATATTCAGAACAATGGAAGCTTTTTTTTCCGGAATATGCGCTTCTTTGCCAAATTCTTTTACCGTAAAAGGCTCGATAAGACAAGGCGGAATAAACTGCATATAGTCTTCCGCTCTTTGAATCGTTACTTCCTCTGTCATTTGAACCGGAATTCTGTCAAATCGACCGGCACCTTTTTTTCGATCACGGCTCCATCCGTTTAACAGTTTATATTCTTCTACTTCCAAAAGAACCAGTCTGATATTCAGATTTGGTTCTTTTAAGAAGTTTTTTATTTTATACAGCTCCGGAAAAACATCATAAACTGTCCCTTTTCTCGGAGATTTTCTTTTCTGACTGAGTTCTCCGGTTGTTTCATCAACCCAGATCAGCCATTTTAATTCCGGAATCGGATAGACAATCGTCACCGGATAAAGGGGCAGAAAAACAGATAACTTTTTTCGCATACGGTTAAACTGACCGGTCTGAATCTCCATAATCTGTCCGTCATGATAAATATCCGCCACATAATTTTCAATGGGAATTTCCTGCCTGTCCTCCTCCGGTTCATAATAATTTTTCAGGATCGCATGCAGCGTTTTTTCCCCGTATGTGCCGATTCCCAACCTCTGTCTGTCGATTCCCACAATCTTTTTTCGTGCTTCTTCAAAAGATTTTTCGTTCATCCCTTTACTTCTGTTTTTCAGGCTCGTTCATATGATCTGTTGCATACAATAACTTCAAAATAATGGGAGTAGTTATACTGGAAACAATAATCAGCAAAATCACCGCTGCAAAATAAACGGGACTGATCATTCCAACGGCAAGCCCCTTCTGGGACACAATCAAGGCAACTTCCCCCCTGGTCATCATGCCACAGCCGATTTTCAGGGAATCCTTCCGGGAAAACCGACACAAACAAGCCATAAGACCACAACCGATTATCTTGGTTATCATTGCTACCAGAACAAAGCAGATTGCAAACAGGATAATTTCTCCATTGATATTATCAATACTGGTTTTCAACCCGATACTTGCAAAAAAGACTGGTCCGAATATCATATAAGAATTAATATCCATCTTCTCTGCAATATAATCCGAATCCCTGATTGAACACAGAATAATTCCGGCTACATAAGCTCCTGTGATATCGGCAATACCGAAGTACTTTTCCGCCACGTAGGCAAATGCCATACACAAAGCAAGCCCCAGTATGGGAATTCTCCTGGTATGAGGATATCTTGCATCAAGCAGTTTAAAAATCTTATACAAAATAAATCCGATAATAATGGCAAAAACAAAAAACAATAAAGTAGACAAAACGACTTTTCCGGGATTGCTGTCCGGATTTTTAAAGCCGATTACAAAAGTAAGTACAATAATACCAAGCACATCATCAATTATAGCAGCGCTTAAAATCGTGGTACCTACCTTTCCCTTCAGCTTTCCCATTTCCTTAAGGGACTGTACGGTAATGCTTACACTGGTAGCAGTCATAATCACTCCGATGAAAACAGCCTCATAAAACTGATCCGACCCCCATGGCGACATTCCGTAAAATCCCATATAGAGCAAAGCTCCTCCGATTAACGGAACCATCACGCCGCAACAAGCAATCAGAAAAGCAACCGGTCCGGTTTTTAAAAGTTCTTTTAAATTCGTCTCAAGGCCGGCAGAAAACATTAAAAGAACGACTCCTATTTCTGCCATCTGTACCAGAAAATCCGTCTGGTTGACAAGTCCCAGAACACTGGGACCGATCAACAGGCCGGCAATAATTTCTCCTACTACCTGGGGAGCTTTGCATTTTCTGGTTAAAATTCCGAATATCTTAGCAAATACAATAATAATAGCTAGATCCTTAAATATACTATATGCTTCCATTTTACTATGCTTCTTTCTATTCTTCTTCCTCAATAATCACTTCATCCACCGAATCAAATTCCTGATTTCCATTGGATATTTTCTCACGTACTTTCGCTATCTGCGCTACCGTAACACCATTTTCCAAATTAATCAGCTTTACTCCGGATGTAATTCTTCCAAGCCTGGAAATTTCAGATACCCGAAGCTGTATGATAATTCCTTCCGTTGTGATCATTAAGATTTCATTTTCATCTGTCACGGCTTTCACACCCATAACATCGCCGGTTTTTTCCGTAATTTTATAACACTTTAATCCTTTGCCGCCTCTCTTCTGAACCGCAAATTCTTTCATGGAGGTACGCTTGCCCATTCCATTTTCGGAAACAAACAAAAGATCTTCTCCCTGGCTGTTTAACTGCATTCCCACAACCTCATCTTCCGGTTCCAGATTCATACCGATAACTCCCATAGAGCTTCTTCCGGTAGGCCGCACATCGGATTCAACAAACCGAATACACATACCTTGTCTGGTTACCAGGAAAATCTCACTGTCTTTTTCCGTGATTTTTACTTCGATCAATTCATCGTCATCCCGAAGAACAATCGCAGCAAGGCCGTTTTTGCGCACATTACAATATTCCATCAGAGAGGTCTTCTTTACAATTCCCTTTCTGGTCACCATAAATAAATATTTATCGTCTCCGTACTCACTGATGGGAATCATAGCAGTTATTTTTTCTCCCGGCGACAGCTGCAGAAGATTGATGATAGCAGTTCCTCTGGCTGTTCTTCCGGCTTCCGGAATTTCATAGGCCTTAATCCGGTATACTCTTCCCTGGTTGGTAAAGAAGTTCAGGTAATGATGAGTAGTGGTCATCAGGAGATCTTCAATGTAGTCATCCTCGATGGTCTGCATTCCCTTAATCCCCTTGCCTCCTCTGTTCTGTGCCTTAAAATTATCCACTGTCATACGCTTGATATAGCCAAGCCTTGTCATGGCAATAATGGTATTCTCCTTCGGCACCAGATCTTCCATGGAAATATCTAATTCATCATATCCTATGGAACTTCTCCTGTCATCGCCGTATTTGTCTGCTATGGCAGTCATCTCATTTTTTATCACACCCAAAAGCAGCTTTTCATCCGCAAGGATTGCCCTAAGTTCACCGATACGAACCTGCAGATCCCGATGCTCATTTTCAAGCTTTTCCCTTTCCAGACCGGTCAGCGCACGAAGACGCATGTCCACAATTGCCTGTGCCTGTGCATCCGACAATTCAAAGCGCTCCATCAATCTTTCTTTTGCAATCTGCGTGTTCTGGCTGCTCCGGATAATACTGATGACTTCGTCAATAAAATCAAGAGCTTTCAAAAGTCCCTGTAAAATATGATCTCTTTCTTCTGCTTTGTTCAGATCATATTTGGTTCTTCTGGTTACGACTTCTTCCTGATGTGCCAGATAATACTGCAGCATATCCAGAAGATTCATTACTTTCGGTTCGTTATTTACCAAAGCCAGCATAATCACACCAAAAGTATCCTGCAGCTGGGTATGTTTATAAAGCTGATTTAAAATAACATTGGCATTGGCATCTCTTCTCAATTCAATGACAACCCTGACGCCTTCTCTGTTGGATTCATCGCGAATATCCGTGATACCGTCTATCTTTTTTAATTTTACCAGTTCCGCAATCTTCATGATCAGATTGGCTTTATTTACCATGTAGGGAAGTTCCGTTGCGATAATCTGTGTTTTCCCGTTCGGCAGAGTCTCAATATTGGTAAGCGCTCTGACTCTGATCTTGCCTCTTCCGGTACGGTATGCTTCCTCGCAGCCTCTCGTTCCCAGAATCATTCCTCCGGTAGGAAAATCCGGTGCCTTGATAATCGGCAGGATTTCTTCGATTGTGGTCTCTCTGTTTTCTTCGATACGGTTGTCGATAATCTTTGCAACCGCTTTTACCACTTCCCTTAAGTTATGCGGCGGAATATTAGTCGCCATACCTACCGCAATACCGGTGGTTCCGTTTACCAGAAGATTCGGGTAACGGCTTGGCAGCACAACCGGCTCCTTTTCCGTATCATCAAAGTTCGGAACGAAATCAACCGTATCCTTATTGATATCTGCTAAAAGCTCCATGGAAATCCGGCTGAGTCTTGCTTCCGTATAACGCATTGCCGCAGCACCGTCACCGTCCATGGAACCAAAGTTGCCGTGTCCGTCTACCAGCGGATATCTTGTAGACCATTCCTGTGCCATATTCACCAGGGCACCGTAAATGGAACTGTCTCCATGGGGATGATATTTACCCATGGTATCACCGACAATACGCGCACTTTTTCGATGCGGTTTATCGGGACCGTTGTTCAGCTCAATCATGGAATAGAGAACTCTTCTCTGAACAGGTTTCAAACCATCTCTTACATCCGGAAGCGCTCTGGCTGCAATAACACTCATGGCGTAATCGATGTAAAAGGTTTCCATCCTCTCTTTCAGATCCACCACATGAATTTTATCGATTTCCTGCTCTCCCGGCTTATCAAAAATATCGTCGTTCATATCTTACCTCTTTTTTGATTTTTTTCTTTCTCCTGGTTCCTTATCAAATATCCAAATTCTTTACAAATCTGGCATTTTCTTCTATGAATTCTCTTCTGGGTTCTACTTTATCTCCCATCAGTGTGGTAAAAGTAAGATCGATTTCCGACTCCATTTCCTCATCATAATTTACACGAAGGAGAACTCTTCTTTCCGGATCCATGGTAGTCTCCCAAAGCTGTTCGGCATCCATTTCTCCGAGTCCTTTATAACGCTGAATCTTATTATTCTGATCCCTGCCTACTTCCTTTAAAATATCCTCCAGTTCTTCATCACTGTAGGCATACCATATTTTTTTATTTTTCTCAAGCTTATACAAAGGCGGTTTGGCAAGGTAAACATGACCTTCCTTAATAAGCTGCGGCATAAAACGATACAAAAAGGTAAGAAGCAAAGTACTGATATGGGCGCCGTCCACATCCGCATCCGTCATCAGAATGATTTTATGATAACGAAGCTTGGAAATATCAAAGTCATCATGGATTCCTGTTCCGAAAGCCGTAATCATGGCCTTGATTTCCGCATTGGCATAGATCTTGTCCAGTCTGGCCTTTTCCACATTCAGAATCTTTCCGCGCAAAGGAAGAATCGCCTGTGTTGCCCTGGCCCTTGCGGTCTTTGCACTTCCTCCCGCACTGTCTCCCTCTACGATATAAATTTCGCAGTTTTTAGGATCCTTGTCGGAACAGTCCGCCAGTTTTCCAGGTAATGCCATGCCATCCAAAGCCGTTTTTCTACGGGTAAGTTCTCTTGCCTTTCTGGCAGCTTCCCTTGCTCTCTGCGCCAAAATGGATTTTTCACAAATTGTCTTGGCTACAACCGGATTCTGCTCCAGATAGTAAGTAAGCTGCTCACTGACAACATTGTCAACGGCTCCCCTTGCTTCGGAATTTCCAAGCTTCTGCTTGGTCTGTCCTTCAAACTGGGGATCTTCTATTTTGACGCTGATAATTGCCGTCAATCCTTCCCGGATATCTTCCCCGGTAAGATTCGGTTCGCTGTCCTTTAAGAGTTTGGCACTTCTCGCATAATCGTTAAAGGTCTTGGTCACCGCATTCCGGAATCCCTGAAGATGAGTTCCGCCTTCCGGCGTATTGATATTATTCACAAAACTGAATACACTCTCATTATAGGAATCATTATGTTGGAAAGCAACTTCCACATAGACATTATTTTTACTTCCCTCAAAATAAAGAATATCTTCATAAAGAGGCATTTTACTCTTATTCAGATAGCTTACGAATTCTTTGATTCCGCCTTCGTAGTGAAATTCAATGAAATTCTCATGTTCTTTATTTTCCGGCCTGACATCTTTTAAGATAATCTTCAATCCCTTGGTTAAAAATGCCATTTCCCGAAGCCTTATTTTTAAGACTTCAAATTCGAACACGGTAGTTTCCGTAAAAATCGTCTCATCCGGCAAAAAAGTAACCTTTGTCCCTGTCTTTTCCACAGGACAGGTTCCGATTTCTTTTAACGGATAGCAGACATGTCCTTTTTCATAACGCTGCTTATAAACTTTTCCGTCCTGACAGATCTCTACTTCCAGCCAGTCGGAAAGCGCGTTTACAACAGAAGCTCCCACACCATGCAGTCCGCCGGAGACTTTATAACCTCCTCCGCCGAACTTACCGCCTGCATGAAGAATGGTAAACACCACCTCAACTGCAGGAATTCCCGCTTTGTGATTAATCCCTACCGGAATTCCGCGCCCGTTATCGGTTACGGTAACGGAATTGTCTTCGTTTATGGTTACTTCAATGGTATCGCAAAACCCGGCAAGCGCTTCATCCACCGCATTATCTACAATCTCATAAACAAGATGATGCAGTCCTCTGCCGGAAGTGGTACCGATATACATTCCCGGTCTTTTTCTGACAGCTTCCAGGCCCTCCAGTATCTGAATCTGATCCGCTCCGTATTCATGCTCCACGGCTGTATTCATCAAATTTTCTTCACTCATTACCCTGTTCCTTTCTGTCCGGCTGTACAATTTGAACCGTTCCGTTCTCCACCCGGAATACCCGATTTATATCAAACCTGTTATTTACAAATTCTTCCAGACCGGTACAGGTAATGATGGTCTGAATATCCCCGATACTGTTTAACAGAATCTGCTGTCTCTTACTGTCCAGTTCCGACAATACATCATCCAAAAGAAGCACAGGGCTGTCTTTGGTAATTTTCTTTACCAATTCAATTTCCGCAAGCTTTAACGAAAGCGCCGCCGTCCGTTGCTGGCCCTGGGACCCGAATTTACGCGCATCGATTCCGTTAATGAGAAAAAGAAAATCATCTCTGTGCGGTCCCTGGGAGGTTGTCTTAAGCTTCATATCTCTTTCCATAGCAGCCGCAAGCTTTCCTTCCAATTCCTCTTCCCCGGCATCCGGCTGGTAGACAACCCGAAGTTCTTCCTTCCCATCCGAAAGTTTTCTGTGAATGCCGGATAGTATTTCATTGAGCTGACCGATAAATTCCGTTCTCTTGGCAATCAGGCGGCAGCCATATTGCACCAGCTGCATATCCCATACGGAAAGGGTCTCCCTTAATTCTCTTTTTTCCCACAGATCCTTTAAAAGCCTGTTTCTCTGATCGACAATCCGGTTATACTGGTTCAGATCGTGCAGATAAACATTACTGAGCTGACACAATTCCATATCTACAAACCGTCTTCTTTCGGAAGGTCCGTTCTTAATAATTCCAAGATCCTCCGGAGAAAAGAAAACTGCATTGCAAAGTCCTAAAAGATCTGCCGCTTTTTTGATTTTCTGTCCGTCTATGGCAATTCCTTTGGAACCGTTTCTCCTCAAATGCATGTCCACCCGTGTGGTCACATGATCTTTTTCCAGATAAGTACGAATATGCGCTTCATTTTGATCAAAACGAATAATCTCCTTATCCTTGCTCCCTCTATGGGATTTTGTAGTGGCGGATACATAAACAGCTTCCAGAATATTGGTTTTTCCCTGAGCATTGTCCCCGTACAAAATGGTTACTCCCGGATCAAATTCGATGGAAAGCGTTTCATAATTCCTGTAATTTGCAAGTTCTAACGACTGAATCCTCATGTCTGTTTTATCCTCAACCTATATAACGATTCAGACTGAACCTTTTATCTGAAACTGTTCACCCTTATACTCCACAAGATCTCCATCCTTCAGTTTCTTCCCTCTGCGCAATTCCTCTTCGCCGTTTACTCTTATCATTCCCTCCTGGATCATGACCTTGGCATCCACACCGCTTTCTGCCATTCCTGCCAGCTTCAAAGCCTGCCCCAACTTGATAAACTCGTCTTTAATCTGTATTGTCTTCATATCTACTCCATTTGCAAAACCGCACTTTGTCATTTTTTCAAGGAAATTTTTAAGAGAAAGTACTAAAATTAACCGGAAGAATCAGGTAAATATAACTCTCTGACTGATTTTTGATAAAGCAGGGGGCTTTGGGATTTACCATGTAAAGCTCCACTTCCTCATCATCAATGACACGCAGGGCGTCAATCAGGAATCTGGGATTAAAACCAATCATCAGATCCTTTCCTGTCTTCTCTATCTCGATTTCCTCATCCATACTTCCCATATCGGAATGGATCTTAAGCTCCATGCTTTCATCCCCGATACTGATAATAATCGGCCGTTTGTCACCTTCCTTAATGAGCAGGGTTGCTCTGTCAATACAGCTTAAAAACTCTTTTTTATTTACCTTGATTCTGGTCTCATAATCACTGGAAAGCATCTGATCAATGCGGAAGTATTCTCCTTCAATTAGGCGGGATACCATTACCGTACGGTCAAATTCAAAAATGACATGCTTTTCCGAAAAATAGATCATAACGTCATTTTCCGCGCCGCCGGGCAAAATCTTACTGATTTCATTTAATGTCTTTCCCGGTACTACTACTTTTTTCGGAGCATAGTTTTCTTTTAATTCGATTTTGCGAATGGAAATACGATGTCCGTCTAAGGATACCACTTTCAACAGATTACCGTTGATATCGAACAATTCACCGGTCATCAGTTTATTACTGTCATTATCCGAAATGGAGAAAATCGTCTGCCTTACCACTTCTTTCAAAGTAAACTGGCTTACTACAATGCATTCCTGCCTTTCGATCTCCGGAAGGTAGGAAAAATCCTCTCCTGATTTACCCATAATGTTAAATTTTGCTTTTTCACAGGTAATGGTCGTGTTATAAGAAGCATCTGTTTCAATCGAAATATCGCTGTCCGGAAGCCGCCTGACGATCTCTAAAAAGATCTTGGCATTTAAAGCGATCATTCCTTTTTCCGATATTTCACCGTCAATAACGGTCTCAATTCCCATCTCCATGTCATTAGCCGTCAGTTTAATACAACCTGCCGTTGTATCCACCAGAATACATTCTAAGATCGGCATCGTCGTTTTATTGGGTACAGCTTTCGATACTACCTGTACGCCATTCAGCAGATTTGCTTTTGAACATCTGATTTTCATAAATGAGGCTCCTTTCTTTTTGCACGGATGTATTTTTCTGCTCGCGTGCGCCTAAGTTATTTATAAAGAACAAAATTCGTAATCTTAACCTTATAGGGTGTTAATAAGTGTAAAACCAATCCTATTATACTATTTTTCAGGCTAAAAGGGAATGGAAAAGATGTGAATTCTTTCTCATTTTACTGAGGAAAATTATAAACTTATTCACATCCCCTTTTAAGTCCCTTTTGGAAACCCTGATTTATAAACAGGAAAACTGTGGATAACTCTTAAGAAGGGTTGATTTTTTTCTGAATGATATCCACTTTATTCCGAAGTTCTTCGTTCATCTGAAGTTCTTCCGTTATCTTTTTAACTCCATGTATAATGGTTGTATGGTCTTTCTTTCCTAAAAGCTTTCCTATATTAATGTATGAAATATCGGTTAATTCCCTGCAGAGGTACATAACAACCTGCCTGGGCTGGACAAACTCGGAGTTACGTTTCTTGGAAGTAATATCTTCCGGTTTTACGCCGAAATGCTCCGCCACTACATTAATAATAAGGGAAGGAGTCACTTCTCTGGCCTTATTGGGATAGATGACATCCTTAAGAGCCTCTTCCGCAAGAGACAGCGTAACATCTACTTTATTCAGCTTGGCATAAAAAATAACTTTATTAAAAGCGCCTTCCAGTTCCCGGATATTGGATTTGATGTTCGTGGCAATGTAATTAATGATTTCTTCATCGATTTTGCGATCAGAAAGTTCCGCATTTTTTCGAAGAATTGCCATTCGGGTCTCATAATCCGGCGGTTGAATGTCCGCAATCAGACCCCATTCGAACCGGGAACGGAAGCGTTCGTCCAAAGTCTCCATTTCCTTCGGCGGTTTATCGGAACTTAGAATAATCTGTTTGCCGGCAGCATGCAGGACATTAAACGTATGGAAAAATTCTTCCTGGGTACTTTCCTTACCGATGATGAACTGCACGTCATCGACCATCAGAACGTCAACGGTACGATATTTTTCACGAAGTTTGGTCATGGCAGCCGCGTTACCGCTTCGGATGGATTCGATTACTTCATTGGTAAATTCCTCACTGGTTACATACAGAACTTTTGTATTCGGATTCTGTTCCAGTACAAAGTGTCCGATGGAATGCATCAGGTGGGTTTTGCCCAGTCCGGCGCCTCCGTAAAGATACAAAGGATTATAGGCTTCTCCGGGAGATTCCGCCACGGCAAGAGAAGCGGAATGGGCAAAACGGTTGTTATTTCCAACTACAAAAGTATCAAATTTATACTTCGGGTTCAGATTGGCAATCTCATAGCTTACGGAGTCAAAGCCGGTCGGAAATTTTTTTTCTTCCGTAACAGGCTCAGGGTCTTTGATATCTTTTTCCAGCAAAAAATTGACATCAAAAGTATGGTCAAACATTTCGGAAATGGTGACCTGGAAATAGTTTTTGTACTTATTGGAAATGTAATTCAGGGCATGCGCCTGATTCGAAGGGATAATGATATTCACAACATCATTTTCCACACTGTAAAATTTAAGGGGGTCTACCCAGGTCTGGTAAGAAATATCCGACAGACTGTACTCGCGCCGTACGGTTTCTTTGACCGTATTCCAGTTTTGTTTAATCTCGTCCATACTTTTTGGCTTGCCTTTCTGTAAAAATATTGTAATCAACCGATTGCTGCACCCTGTTCTATCCCGGATAAAGTAGCTTTAAGCAGATTCCCTCGATGCGAAAGTGTCTGCGAAATGGGGATTCGTGTACAAAATACTCCTACTGTATATATTAATATAAAACCTGAAGAATTTCAAACAGAACTTTTGAACAGTTTATGGATAAGGTTATCCACATACTGTTGATAAATATGGTGATAAAATACCGATTTCACATGTCATGTGGAACTTCTTGTGGATAAGTGGAAAAAATTGTGGAAAAATAAGAAAAGAAAAAAGAGTACGGAATTATCCACATTTGAAGTGAATTTACACATGGTTTCCATAGAAAAAAAGAAAATTATCCACAAATAATTCACAATGTGTGGATAACACCTTGTTTATAAAAATCCGGTGTATATCCATGTGGATAAGTGACTTAAAATTTTTTTTGAAGTCTGTAAAAACAAAACCGTAAAAAATTTTGTCCCGAAAAAGTGCGATTTTCCTTGACAGAATGCGGTTTTTCCTTTACAATCAGTATGTTATTTTCCAGCAGTAGGCATAAATGACAGCCCACAGATAAAAAGTAATTTACCTTTATATACAGATTAAGGGTAACAGAAGGAGGTGTGCTAAGTATGAAGATGACATTTCAGCCTAAGACCAGATCCAGATCCAAGGTTCACGGCTTCAGAGCAAGAATGAGTACTCCCGGCGGAAGAAAAGTTCTGGCAAGAAGAAGAGCAAAAGGAAGAAAGGTATTATCCGCATAGGTCACAGAAATGTGGCCTTTTTTTCACGGGAAGGAATTCATGGAATCACTTAAAAAAAATCACCAGTTCCGGGAAGTATATAAAAAGGGAAAGTCTTATGCCAATCGTCTGCTTGTTATGTATGTAATGAAAAATGAGCTGGAAAGAAACAGAGTCGGAATCAGCGTGAGTAAAAAAGTGGGGAACAGCGTTGTAAGACATCGGGTTACAAGGCTGGTCAGAGAAAGTTATCGGTTACAGGAAAAGGTATTCAATAGTGGTTTGGATATTGTAATCGTTGCAAGAAACGGGGCAGCGGATGCAGGATATCGTGATGTGGAAAGTGCCCTGATGCATCTTGGAAGGCTTCATCATATTCGGAAGGATGGATGAAAGCTCATGTTATTGGTATAGTAGATGAAAAAGCTGTTGATTGCCGCAATCAAATTCTATCAGAAATATATTTCGCCTATGAAAAGGACAAGGTGTCCTTATATTCCAACCTGTTCCCAGTATGGTCTGGAGGCGGTTGAAAGGTACGGCGCTTTCAAGGGAAGTTTGCTGGCTTTGTGGAGGATTTTAAGGTGTAATCCTTTTTCCAAAGGCGGATATGATCCTGTGCCATAGCAGTATGGTTTGCAGATGGATGCGGCAGAACAAGGAGGATAAATAAGTATGATTCTTTTGACCCAGGATTCTACACCGGTTATCGGATGGGTTGCCAAGCTGCTTGGTTATATTATGAATGCAATTTTTACGGCAATCGATTTTATCGGACTTCCGAATATCGGACTGGCGATTATCCTTTTTACGATTGTAGTAAATCTTCTGATGTTGCCTCTTACCATAAAGCAGCAGAAATTTTCAAAGCTTCAGGCGAAGATGAATCCGGAGCTGCAGGCGATTCAGGCAAAGTACAAAGGAAAAAAAGACAATGAGTCCATGATGGCTCAGAATCGGGAAACGCAGGCTGTATATGCAAAGTATGGCGTATCTCCGGCCGGAAGCTGCGTACAGCTTTTGATTCAGATGCCGATTCTGTTTGCACTCTACCGGGTAATCCAGGCAATGCCGGCTTACGTTACCAAGATCGGTAATGCGTTCGGTGTTCTTGCACAAAAGATTATTGATGTGGACGGCGGACAGTTCCTTCAGAATTCCGGAGTGGACAGTATTGCCAGTACGGTAAGAATGTACGGATCCAAAATTTCAGAGACAAATCTGAAAAACGGTATTATTGATGTGTTGAATAAGCTTTCCACATCAGATATGCATACAATTGCCGGGCATTACGGATTAGAGCAGCTTACCTATGAAGGTAAAATGATTTTAAGCACGGATACGACCAAAGGTCTGTTGGATACTTATAATAATTTCTTTGGTCTTCATATGGGAAATTCTCCTTCCTATATTGTGAAACAGGCTTTAGCTGTCGGCGCATGGGGACTGGTGATCGGAGCGATCCTGATTCCTGTTTTGTCTGCTCTCACACAGTGGATTAATGTAAAGTTGATGCCTTCACAAAATTCCGGTAATGCGGAAAAAGGAAGCCAGGAGTCTACCATGGCACAGTCCATGAAGATGATGAATACAATTATGCCGATTATGTCTGCATGGTTTTGTTACACGCTTCCCTGCGGTCTTGGTCTTTACTGGATTGCCGGAAGTGTGGTAAGAAGTATACAGCAGGTTCTTGTTAACAAGCATATTGATAAAATGGACTTTAATGATATCATTGAAAAGAATTCTGCAAAAAGTGCCAAAAAGATCGAAAAGTTGAAAGAAAGACAGGAAAAATATAATGCTTATGCCAATATGAATACCAGAAATATTCAGACAAAGGCAAATTCCAATAAAAATACATCCAAACCGGAGAGGACCCAGGCAGAGAAGGATGAGGCAGTTAAGAAGTCCACGGAGTATTATAACAGCGGCAATGCAAAACCGGGAAGCCTGATGTCCAGAGCTAATATGGTAAAGCAATATAATGAAAAAAATAACAAAGAGAATAAGTAATCAGGAAGGTACATCGCATCGGGAAAGGTGAGAAGGGTATATGGAATATATAGAATTTTCAGCAAAAACAGTAAGTGATGCAATAACGGAAGCATGCAAAAAATTTGAAGTAACAAGTGATAAACTGGATTATGAAGTGATAGAAGAAGGATCCAATGGTTTTTTAGGGATCGGTGCAAAGCCGGCAGTGATTAAAGCAGCTGTAAGATATTCTATAGAAGACACTGCAAAAACTTTTTTAAAAGATGTTTTTGCAGCAATGAATCTTGAAGTGGTTATTACTTCTGTATTGAATAAAGAGGAAAAGACGCTGGATATTGATTTAAGCGGAGACGAGATGGGTGTTTTAATCGGAAAGAGAGGACAGACACTGGATTCTCTTCAGTACCTTGTATCTTTGGTGATTAACAAAGGAAATGAGGATTATATTCGGGTTAAGGTTGATACGGAAAATTACCGGCAGAGAAGAAAGGAAACGCTGGAAAATCTGGCAAAGAATATTGCTTACAAAGTAAAGAGAACCAAGCGTCCGGTTTCCTTAGAGCCTATGAATCCTTATGAAAGAAGAATCATTCATTCTGCACTTCAGTCAGATAAGTATGTTACCACTCACAGTGAGGGTGACGAACCTTTCAGAAGAGTTGTTGTTACATTGAAGAGATCGTAATCATTTCATGCCGAGTATGGGAACTCCCGTATTCGGCATGTGTTTTTAAAAATCGCTTTTATGGCAGAAGAGAAATCGCCTGCGCGAATTTCTCTTCGCTACCTCGCGACATAGTCGCTCGGAAATGAGGAGTAGTGTGAAAAATGTTCAAAAAAGATACAATTGCAGCCATTGCTACAGGTCTATCGGAATCCGGAATCAGTATTATAAGGATCAGTGGGGAAGATGCGATTGATGTGGCGGATAAGCTGATCGGTACCGGATCAGGAAAGAAATTTTTAAAAGACCAGGAAAGTCATACCATTCATTACGGATTTGTCCGGGATGCGCAGGGAAATACAGTTGATGAAGTTATGGTAAGTCTTTTCAAAGCGCCGCGTAGTTACACAACGGAAGATACTGTGGAAATTAACTGTCATGGTGGTCTGCTGGTTACGAAAAAAATACTGGATCTTGTTTGTAAAAGCGGAGCCAGACTGGCAGAACCGGGGGAATTTACCAAAAGAGCTTTTCTGAATGGAAGAATTGATTTGACAAAGGCGGAAGCCGTAATGGATGTCATTCAGGCAAAAAATGAAATGGCGTTGCGCACAGGTGTCCGGCAGCTGCAGGGAAAGCTGGCGGAAAAAATAAAGAAAATAAGAGAAGCACTTTTATATGAAATCGCTTATATAGAATCTGCACTGGACGATCCGGAACATATCAGCCTGGATGGATATCCGGAAAGATTGAATCAAAAACTGGAAGAAATTTTGAAAGAAATTCAGAACTTAATTGCTTCTTCGGAAAACGGCAAAAGAATGAAGGAGGGAATTCAGACCGTAATTATCGGTAAACCGAATGCCGGGAAATCATCCCTTTTAAATATTCTGACCGGAAGAGACAGAGCGATTGTAACGGAAATCGCAGGAACAACCAGGGACATCCTGGAGGAAAGCATTAATCTGAATGGTATTACTTTGAATATAGCGGATACTGCCGGAATTCGAAAAACAGATGATATTGTAGAAAAAATAGGAGTTGAAAAGGCAAAGGAATATGCATCCATGGCGGATCTTATTATTTATGTGGTGGATGTGTCAATTCCTTTAGATGAAAATGACGAAGAAATATTAAAAATCATTCGTTACCAGAAATCAGTTGTTCTTTTAAATAAGTCCGATCTGAAATGTTTCATTGAAAAGGAAGATTTACAGAAAAAGATCGGAGACGATGTCCCGGTTATTTCCATTTCCGCCAGAGAAAACAGGGGAATCGATCAACTGGAAGAAAAGATAAAAGAAATGTTCTTTAACGGCGAGATACAGTTAAATGAAGAAATTATTGTTACCAATATGCGTCATAAAGAGGCACTTCTCGAAGCGGAAGAATCTTTAAAAATGGTACAGGATAGTATTTTTCAGAATATGCCGGAAGATTTTTATTCCATTGATTTG
The DNA here is from genome assembly GCA_934433135.1 of uncultured Acetatifactor sp. GTDB lineage: Bacteria > Bacillota > Clostridia > Lachnospirales > Lachnospiraceae > Acetatifactor. Next base: position 40,773 of record CAKRZO010000026.1, read on the forward strand.
TTGAATGCTTATGAAACATTGGGCAGGATTACAGGAGAGAGAATAGAAGATGACCTGGCGGAGGAGATCTTTTCCAGATTCTGTATGGGAAAGTAGTTTTTGCCTCCTTGCAACATGGTAACTCGGAAAAGAGGATAGTTTGAAAAATTGCATTGATATGCCAATTTTTCAAACGGCTATTTGTGTCGCAGGCGTCACAAAGTAGCCTCGATCGCAGCGTCAAATCTGAAATTTGACGCGCGATTCCTTCGACGCTAAAGCGTCTGCGGAATGGAGATTAATGTGAAAAATCACGTTGAAACGCTGATTTTTCACACAGCAATTTGTTCCTGAGCGAAAACAAATTGCATTTATGGCAGAAGAAAAATCGCCTGCGCGAATTTTTCTTCGCCACCTCGCAACAAAGTCGCTCGGAAGTGAGGATTAGTTTGAATAAGAATATTGGAATAGTCGAAAAAGTAGATGTATGTGTAGTTGGCGCAGGACATGCCGGATGTGAGGCTGCGTTGGCGTGTGCCAGGCTTGGAATGGAGACGGTAATATTTACGGTCAGTGTAGACAGTATTGCGTTGATGCCATGTAATCCTAATGTAGGTGGTTCTTCCAAAGGACATTTGGTAAGAGAACTGGATGCGATCGGCGGGGAAATGGGAAAAAATATCGATAAGACTTTTATCCAGTCGAAGATGTTGAATATTTCAAAAGGACCGGCGGTGCATTCTTTGCGTGCTCAGGCAGATAAAGCGGAATATTCCAGAGCCATGCGTATAGTTCTGGAAAATCAGGAACATCTTACAATCCGGCAGGCAGAGGTCTGTGAACTTTTGTGGGACTATGAAGATCTTTCCAATGCGGATGATGAAAATCCCAAAAAGATTATAAGAGGACTTAAAATTTTTACAGGAACGACGTATGAATGTAAAGCTGTTATTTTATGTACCGGTACCTATTTGAAAGCCAGATGTCTGTGTGGAGAAGCAATTACTTATACCGGACCTAACGGACTTCAACCGGCAAATCACCTAACCGATTCCTTAAAAAATATGGGGATCGAAATGCGAAGATTTAAGACGGGAACTCCGGCAAGAATGGATAAGAGAAGCATTGATTTTACGAAAATGGAAGAACAGTTCGGTGATGAGAGGGTTGTTCCATTTTCCTTTTCCACAGATCCCGAATCGGTTCAGAAAGAACAGGTATCCTGCTGGCTTACCTATACCAATGAAAAGACACATGAAATTATTCGTGCGAATCTTGACCGATCTCCCATTTATGCAGGAATCATCGAGGGAACCGGACCGAGATATTGCCCGTCCATAGAGGATAAGGTTGTTAAATTTGCCGATAAAGAAAGACACCAGGTATTCATTGAACCGGAAGGACTGCATACCAATGAAATGTATGTAGGGGGGATGTCTTCTTCTTTGCCGGAAGACGTACAGATTGCTATGTATCGAACCGTTCCCGGTCTGGAACATTGTAAAATGGTAAGGAATGCGTATGCAATTGAATACGATTGCATTAATGCAAGACAATTGAATCCGACTTTGGAATTTAAAAATATCAGAGGTCTTTTCAGCGGCGGACAGTTTAACGGTAGCAGTGGATATGAGGAAGCTGCCTGCCAGGGATTGATTGCCGGAATTAATGCGGCTTTACAGATTCAAAAGAGGGAGCCTCTTATTTTGGATCGTTCGGAAAGCTATATCGGTGTATTGATTGATGACCTCGTTACAAAGGATAATAGAGAACCTTATCGAATGATGACTTCCCGGTCGGAATATCGATTGCTGCTCAGACAGGACAATGCGGATTTGCGCTTAAGAGAAAAAGGGTACAGAGTCGGCTTAATTACGGAAGAACAATATCAGAAATTACTGAAAAAGAAAGAACAGATTGAAAAAGAAGTACAAAGACTTCATCTTACTATTGTGGGAGCTAATTCTGCTATTCAGAATTTTTTGACTGAACATGGAAGCACCAATTTGAAAACAGCGGCCAGCCTTGCTGAATTAATCTGCAGACCGGAACTTAATTATCAAATGCTTTCTGAAATCGATCCGGAAAGACTTCCGTTGCCGGATGATGTGATAGAACAGGTGGAAATCGAAATAAAGTATGAAGGTTATATCAAAAGACAAACAAAACAGGTAGAACAGTTTAAAAAGATGGAAAAAAGAAAGATACCTGAAAATTTGGACTATGATGAAGTTCCTTCTTTGAGACTGGAAGCCAGACAAAAACTGAAAATGTTTAAACCAATTTCACTTGGACAGGCCTCCAGAATTTCCGGCGTGTCCCCTGCTGATATATCAGTGCTGCTTGTTTACTTGGAAAGCAGATAAAATGTTTTATATAAAAATGTTTCACGTGAAACATTCTGTGAATTAGTTTTTAATAAAATAGAGAATGAGAATGTTTCACGTGAAAAAAACATCTTAAAGATCAGGTAAGATCTTGGACTGGAAGACTATGTGTGATAAGAAAAATAGTAGTGATATAAATCAATTTAAAAAAGATACTGAACAACTGGGCATAAAACTTACAGAAAAACAGGTAGATCAATTTATTGAATATTATGAAATGCTGGCAGAATCGAACAAAGTAATGAATCTGACAGCTATTACAGAGTTCCGGGATGTACTGAAAAAACACTTTGTAGATAGCCTAACTCTGATAAAAGAAGTTGATCTGACAAAAAAATGGACCATTATGGATGTAGGAACCGGGGCCGGATTTCCGGGCCTGGCTTTGAAAATTGCCTTTCCAGAATTGAAGGTTACATTATTGGATTCTCTTAATAAAAGAGTTCAATTTTTAAATAAAGTAATTGAAAAACTGGAACTGACAGATATAGAAGCTTTACACGGCAGGGCAGAGGATTATGCGAAAGCAGATAAATTAAGAGAAAAGTTTGATATCTGCGTATCCAGAGCAGTTGCAAATCTTTCTACATTATCGGAATATTGTCTGCCTTATGTCAAAGAAAAAGGATACTTCATTCCTTATAAATCAGAAAAAGGAAGTGAAGAAATCAAAAATGCAGAAAAGGCAATTCAAATATTGGGCGGCAGAGTAATAAAAGAGGACGAATTTTTATTGCCGGACTCTGACATTACCAGAAAACTGGTGGTTATCCGGAAAATAAGAAAAACACCTGAAAAATATCCCAGAAAAGCAGGCCTTCCTTCAAAAAATCCTTTGTAAAGCAAAATTTTCTGTAGCTATATAGGACATTTAGTGATATAATAATTCAGAGGACAAAAACTCAAAATGAAATAGAAACTAAGTTAGTTGGTTGTATGCGGTAAGACTTAAAGAGTAAAGGAACGGGAAGAAAAAGAATGGGAAGAATCATTGCGATTGCAAATCAAAAAGGCGGAGTAGGAAAGACGACTACAGCCATCAATTTATCAGCCTGTCTTGCCGAAAAAGGAAAAAAAGTACTTGTGATTGATACGGATCCGCAAGGAAATACGACCAGTGGCTTCGGCGTTGAAAAAAATGATTTGGACAATACCATTTATGAATTGATGTTAGGGGAGTGTAATATTTGTAATTGCATCATTGCAGATATTGTTACCAACGTTTCCCTGGTTCCATCTAATGTCAATCTTTCGGCAGCGGAGATTGAGCTGATTGGTGTAGAAAAAAAAGAGTATATATTGAAGAATGAAGTAGATTATGTCAAGGATAATTATGATTACACGATTATTGATTGTCCTCCGTCTTTGAATATGCTGACAATTAACGCAATGACAACCGCCGATAGTGTTCTTGTTCCCATTCAATGCGAGTATTATGCTTTAGAAGGATTAAGTCAGCTGATACATACAGTAAATCTGGTAAAAGATAGATTAAATCCGGGACTGGAAATGGAAGGCGTTGTATTTACTATGTATGATGCCAGAACCAATCTTTCTTTACAGGTAGTGGAAAATGTAAAAGAAAATTTATCTCAGAATATATATAAGACCATTATTCCGAGAAATATCAGACTGGCGGAAGCACCAAGTTACGGATTGCCCATTAATATGTACGATCCCAAATCAGCAGGTGCGGATGCTTATATGCAGTTGGCAGAAGAGGTAATTAACAGCCATGAACCGCAGAAAGAGGAAAAGAAAGAAAAACCAAGACTATTTAGTAAAAGAAAAAAATAGGAATATAAGATTATAGAGAGTAACAGTGAAGGAAGAAAGGAAGAAAAATGGCAGCCAGAGGATTAGGAAAAGGATTGGGAAAAGGTCTGGATGTTTTAATACCCCCAAGTGCTGAAAAAGCACAGGAAAAAGAAGAAAAAAATAAAGGTACTGCAGATTTTACCGTGAAAATCACAAAAATCGAACCGAATAGAGAGCAGCCGAGAAAAAATTTCGAAGAAGACTCTCTTCAGGAACTGGCGGATTCCATTAAACAGTTTGGTTTGCTGCAACCTATTCTGGTACAGGACAAAAAAGATCATTATGAAATTATAGCCGGGGAAAGAAGATGGAGAGCAGCAAAACTGGCAGGATTGAAAGAAGTACCGGTTATTGTAAAAAACTATTCAGATCAGGAAATTGTAGAAATTTCTTTGATTGAAAATATTCAAAGAGAAAATTTAAATCCGATTGAAGAAGCGCAGGCTTATAAAAGGCTGCTGAATGAGTTTCATTTAAAGCAGGACGAAGTGGCTGAGAGAGTATCCAAAAGCAGGACAGCAGTAACCAATTCTATGAGACTTTTGAAATTATGTGATGAAGTCCAGCAAATGCTGATAGAAGATATGATCAGTACCGGACATGCACGGGCACTCCTGGCAATTGAGGATCTGCAGGAACAGTATATAATTGCTCAGAAGATATTTGATGAAAAGCTGAGTGTCCGTGATGTGGAAAAGTTGGTTAAAAACCTCGGAAAGCCTAAAAAAGAGGAAAAAAAGAAGAATCCCGATATGACCGTATACTATGATGATATCGGTGAAAAATTAAAGCAGAAGCTCAGCACCAAGGTTACGGTTGCACCTAAGGGAGACAAAGGAGCAGGAAAGATTGAAATTGAATTTTACAGCCATGATGACCTGGACAGGCTTCTGGAATTAATTGGTAATCCGTAAAAATCAGTTTTTAGGGAGTAAAGAAAAAAGCAAAGACAAGAAGCAAATAAAGGAAGAAAATAAAAAAACAAGAAAGGAATGGTGATTCATATCAATCAGTTTTTAACAGAACAGGTCGGTGCAGGAAGCATAATAACAGCCGGTATTCTGATCGGAATGACGCTTTTAATGATTCTTGTGATTGTTTTCCTGATTCTGAACCTGATAAAAACCGGGAAGTTAAGCAAAAGGCTGGATAAATTTCTGCAGGGAAAAGAAGGAAAGAGTCTGGAACAGGACATTATCGGACTGTTTGAAGATAATAAGTTTTTGAAAATCAGTGCTGAAAAAAACAGAAATGATATTAAAGAACTATTTCAGAAAATGGAAGGCGCGTATCAGAAAGCAGGTCTTGTCAAATATGATGCCTTTCAGCAGATGGGAGGAAGCCTAAGCTTCTGTCTGTGTTTGCTGGATGAAAAAAATAATGGATTTCTGATGAACTCTGTACACAGTACGGAAGGGTGCTATACTTATACAAAAGAAATTAAGGCCGGCGAAAGTGATGTTCTTTTAGGAGAAGAAGAAAAAAAAGCACTGAACATGGCTATGAAAAAAATTTCTGTATGATGAAATCACGATATAATATCAGCAATAATAAAAAAGGTAATACAGTAATACAAGATTATATAAAAAATGCAGGGTGCAAAATTGCACGATAAATGGAGGAAATTATGATTGATATTAAGTTTTTAAGAGAAAATCCCGATGCTGTAAAGGAAAACATCAGAAAGAAATTTCAGGATGCAAAGCTCCTTCTTGTGGATGAGGTAGTAGAACTGGATGCAGAAAGCAGAAAGACACAACAGGAAGCAGATGATCTGCGTGCAAAAAGAAATAAGATTTCGAAAGAGATCGGCAGCCTGATGGCCCAGGGGAAGAAAGCAGAGGCAGAAGAGAAAAAGGCGGAAGTAGCTGCAAATGCCAAGCGTCTTGCTGAACTGGAAGAAAAGGAAGCCAAACTGGAAGAACAGATTACGAAGATTATGATGACCATTCCCAATATCATTGATCCTTCTGTACCGATTGGTAAAGATGACAGTGAAAATGTGGAAATTACCAGATACGGCGAGCCGGTTGTTCCTGACTTCGAAGTACCTTATCATACGGAAATTATGGAGAAATTCAACGGCATTGATCTGGACAGTGCCGGAAAAGTAGCCGGCAATGGTTTCTATTACCTTATGGGAGATATAGCAAGACTGCATTCCGCTGTTCTTTCCTATGCAAGAGATTTCATGATTAACAGAGGTTTTACTTATTGCATTCCCCCTTTCATGATCAGAAGCAATGTTGTAACCGGTGTTATGAGTTTTGCGGAAATGGATGCCATGATGTACAAGATTGAGGGAGAGGACCTGTATCTGATCGGTACATCGGAGCATTCCATGATCGGTAAGTTTATCGATACCATTATTCCGGAAGAAAAACTTCCGCAGACACTTACGTCTTATTCTCCCTGCTTCCGTAAGGAAAAAGGAGCGCATGGAATTGAAGAAAGAGGTGTTTACCGCATTCATCAGTTTGAAAAACAGGAAATGATCGTTGTATGTAAGCCGGAGGATTCTGCTATGTGGTTTGATAAGTTATGGCAGAATACCGTGGATCTGTTCCGTTCCATGGATATACCGGTAAGAACGATAGAATGCTGTTCCGGAGATCTGGCGGATCTGAAGGTAAAATCCTACGATGTAGAAGCGTGGTCTCCCAGACAGAAGAAGTATTTTGAGGTAGGCAGCTGCTCCAATCTCGGAGATGCTCAGGCAAGAAGACTGAAGATCCGTGTGAATGGTGAAAAAGGAAAGTATTTTGCGCATACTTTAAATAATACAGTTGTTGCACCGCCCCGTATGTTGATTGCATTTTTGGAAAACAACCTGCAGGCAGACGGAACGATCCGGATTCCAGAAGTTTTAAGACCTTACATGGGCGGTATGGAATATATCGGCAAATAATGTGAAAAAATGTCCCTTCGCAACAAAGTTGCTCAGAAATAGGGATTAAAGTGAAAAACAGTAACAAGGAGGAGGTGAGATCCTTGCATCGCTATATGAGAGCAATCGGCTTCAGTAAGTATATTGACAGGAAAATGCTTCGGGAATTGATTCCGGAAGTTGTAAAAAATGCGGATTCCAGGGAATATACTATGAATGAAGACAATGTTTTAATCGGACAGTTCTGCAAGAATTTCGTCTCCGACCGGAACGGATGCAGGGCAGGCGTTGCAGTGTGCGGAGAATTTGATGAAGAGGATAAATTTCTATATGAATATTACTATCCGTATTTTATATCCTCCGAAGTGACGACTACAGAAGATGTATCGATAGAGAGGCATGCGGCGAAGGAATCGTATGCCGGAGTCTGTGATGATATCAATGTAGGGGTATCTTTGATATTTTATCTGCAGAATATGGTTCCTTATGTAAAGGCTAAGGTACAGAATAAGCTTCCCGTAAAAGGAACCACGGTTACCCTTACGGGGCTTTCTCTGAGCGGAACCATTCTGATGCCGATCATGAAAAATGAGCAGCAGAAAAAAAGGGTAAAAAGAGAATCTGCCCAGAGAAACAAGCTGGTAACAGCAGCCAGACAGGGAGATGAAAATGCCATAGAAACCCTTACTCTGGAAGACATGGATATGTATACGACCATATCCAAAAAGATTCAGAGAGAAGATGTATTCAGTCTTGTGGACTCCTGTTTCATGCCCTATGGAGTAGAATGTGATCAGTATTCCATCCTCGGAGAAATTCTGCAGGTAGAAACCGTAGAAAATCCGGTTACGGGAGAAAAACTTTATTTTTTGAAAATTTGCTGTAATGAGTTGACATTTTCTATAAGTATTAATATAATAGATGTGTTAGGCGAGCCTATGGTCGGTCGCAGATTCAAAGGTGTGATCTGGCTTCTGGGTAAGATCAATTATCCGCCGAACTTGTTCCTATAGTTAAATGGATATAACAAGCGCCTCCTAAGCGGCAGATTGTTCGATTCTTTCGAGCAGTGAAAATTGCATAAATCTTAAAAATGTCTCAGTAGCTCAGCTGGATAGAGCACACGCCTCCTAAGCGGCAGATTG
>CAKRZO010000027.1 GCA_934433135.1 uncultured Acetatifactor sp.
GCTTAACCTGAAGGCAGGAGGATTACGAGACGGATGGTAGTGAGAGATTCAGTGTTCGGTTTTGAGGGAACAAAAAAGTTCTGACGAACTTTTCAAGCGAAAGCTTTTCAAACTAAGAGGGCAGAGTGATCTGTCTTTTTTTATTTTTCAATATCTCAAGGGTGGACTCAGAAAGTTTCAAAGGTTTTGGTAAGTCGAATAAAAATCATGAAAAAAACTATACTTAAATGTAGCTACATGTTATAATGGATTTACTTTAAAAGAAGCGGGGTACGGTTATGAAAATTGAGAAAATTTCCATTAAAGGCTTTAAAGCGTTGAATAATGCGGAATTTGAGCCCGGAAATGTGAATGTTTTTATCGGAGCAAACGGCGCAGGTAAATCTACGATTCTTGAGGCTATTGGTGTTTTAAGTGCGGCTATGACAGACAGAGTAGATAATGCAAGTCTGGATCGAAAAGGAATTCGGCTGAGTACTCCCGGTTTGTATAAATCCAGTTTTAGAGAAACAAAAAAGAATCCGACGATAGGTTTACAAATACAATGGAAAGATAGTAAGGACGAAATTGCATATGATGTGAATTTAAACAATCCAACAGATGATGCTGCCTGGCGTTACCATTCGGAATTGATCTATCGAAATAAAGACAGGTTGTGGGGACGCAGCGGTAATTCCCAGATTCCATATGACGATAGGGTTGGTATGCTGATGCTTGCGCAAGAAGAGAAATTGGAAAGCATCCGACCATCTGCAGAGCGAATTAAAAATTATGCCATTTATCAACCGAATACACCGACACTGCGTGGTACCAGTCCTGATAAGTACCAGACTACACCTCTTGGATTATGCGGAGGGCGTCTCGCAGAAGCAATTGAAGAATTGTTACATGAAGATGAAGCAGGTGACATAAAATTTGGTGAACTATATATCGAGGAAGTTTTAGAACTGGTAGACTGGGCTTCCAATTTTTCCATTGCCGCCCCCAAAAAGAGCAGTATTAATTCTGCAGTTCCCACAACAAGGAGAGTTATTGAATTTCAGGATAGATTTATGCGTGAAAAAGACCGCTTCACAGCATATGATGCAAGTGAAGGATCTTTATATGTTTTGTTTTTACTTTGCTTAGCTATGCATGAAAAAGCACCGAAAATTTTTGCCGTGGACAACTTTGACCAGGCAATGAATCCCCGTCTTGCAAGAGCAACGACCAGACTGTTTTGCGAACTCATAAAGAGACAAGATAAGACTACATTTATTACAACGCATAATCCATTGGTATTGGACGGACTTCAATTAAATGACTCTTCGATCCGTCTCTTTACTGTTGATCGTAGTAAAAAGGATGGAAGTGCGCAAATTAAACGGATTGAGGTAACGGAAGATTTAATAAAACTTGATCAACCTTTATCCAGGCTTTGGATCAACGGAAGATTAGGGGGTGTTCCTAATCTTTTATGAAAACAATAGGTTTTGTCTGTGAAGGACCACGTGATTCCGATTTGTTGGAAGCCGTAGTCAGTCATATCCTCAATGAAGATATTAATCCTCTATACCTGCAGCCGGAACCGTCTTTGGATGGAGAAAACGGGAACGGGTGGAAAGGGGTTTGGAACTGGTGCTATAAAAACGGGAAGATGATTGATCGGTATATTCAAGGAGTAAGTCCGGAAATTGATCTGATTATAATCCAAATGGACGGCGATGTGGCAAGAAAAGAACGGGAAGTGCATTGTAGTTGCTATTTGGGACAATGTGCTTTTGCCGGAACAATTTTTCCGTTAAAATGCAGGCAGGAAGCTTGTCCTGTAAGGATACCTTGTGACCATCATAAAAAGGATGTTGATGGTTATGTTGAACACCTTCAGAATCTTTTACATAGTTGCTTTGCAGGCGAATTTGCACCTATAATTATTATTCCGTGTGATAGTACGGATTCGTGGATTGCTGCGGCTTATGAAGATAGGGAAGATATTGAGATTGTACAGGATCCTTGGACGAATCTTATCAGTAGAGGAAAAGAGTATCACGGAATCAGAGTTCCGGGTCACAAAAAAACAAAAGCGGTTTATGACAGGTTTATATCTGCCGTTTGTAGCAACTGGGAGCTTGTTACAAAACGATGCTCTCAGGCGGCGGAATTTGAACGCTTGATTTCAGAAATACGTTGAATTGAAAATTATGGTTATCTGTAAATACCTCGGTGGAATGTAAACCACTGAGGTATTTTTATCACAGAAAATTGTGTCCTATAACAAGGACTCTTTCCTGTATTGGTTAGGGTCATGCCTGTTTTTTCGCAGAATAAGGTTCGCAGAATAAGGTGAATTTCACTCTTGTACATTCCCCTTTTTCCTGTTACAATGGTAATCGGTATCAATGTACTGGTCATTTGTAAATAAAAGTCAGTACACCGGAATAAAATAAAAGAGGCTTAAAACCGTGCAGAATAAGATATATGAAGCAGTGCGTAATGCAGATATGATATTAATCGGCCTGGGCGAAGAATTTGAGGGAGACAGATATCTTCGAATTTTTCCGGAATATGAGAAAAGAGTGCAGGAACTTAAGGATCGTTCCCAAGACTGGATGATCCCGGTTCTGAATACCTGCTTTGATCCGGAATATTCCGAAAAACAGAAAGAGGCTTTCTCAAACCTGGCGTCTCTTGTCTTGGGCAAAAATTATTTCCTGGTTTCCGCTGCCGCCAACGATCTGATTTATGAATGCGGTCTGGATAAGAGCAGGATCGTAACTCCCTGCGGCGGCTGGCTTCAGAAGCAGTGCGGTTGCCAAAAGGAAACTGCAGAGGAAGATTCCGGCATTGAGGAGACTACACCACAGGAATTGGAGAATCTGAAGCGATATTTATCTGCAAAGGCTTCGGATACAGCAGACTCTGTTCAAACTTCGGCGATAGAAGCAACTTCTGCTCAGAACCCGGGGGATGAAGTGATTCTCGGAACCTGCAGTCGCTGCGGCGCACCGTTTGTTCTCAATAATGTTTATGCGCCGAATTACAAAGAGGCGGGCTATTTAAAGCAGTGGGAACGCTACAAAAAGTGGCTTCAGGGAACCGTAAACCGCAAGCTTTGTATTCTGGAACTGGGAGTCGGAATGCGTTTCCCGGGAATGATCCGTTTTCCTTTTGAAAAGATTGCCTATTTTAACCGGAAGGCTACCTTTGTCCGAGTCAATGCCACACTCTGGCAGCTGACGGAAGAGATCCATGAACGTAGCCTGTCTTGTCATCAGGCGGCAATGGATTTTCTTCTGGAATGTAATCCGGATCAGCCTGCAGAAGGTACGATAACGGAAGAAGAGGAGGGCACATCAAATGGCAATGATATCCAATGACTGGCTGAGTGAACTGAAGGAAGAATTTCATAAACCTTATTATGCCAAACTGTTTGCATTTGTAAAGCAGGAATACAATACCACACAGGTTTTTCCCCCTGCAGATGATATTTTCAATGCTTTTCACCTGACACCTTTAAGCCAGGTAAAAGTCGTGATTATCGGACAGGATCCCTACCATAATGTGGGGCAGGCTCACGGACTGTGTTTTTCCGTAAAACCGGATGTGGAGATTCCGCCTTCTCTGGCGAATATCTATCAGGAGCTGCATGATGATCTGGGCTGTTATATACCGGACAACGGTTATTTGGTGAAGTGGGCGAAGCAGGGCGTGCTGATGCTGAATACGGTTCTCACCGTTCGTGCGCATATGGCCAATTCCCATCGCGGAAAGGGCTGGGAAGAATTCACGGATGCCGCCATTCGGGCGCTGAATAAACAGGATCGCCCCATTGTTTTTATCTTGTGGGGCAAACCGGCACAGATGAAGAAGAGTATGTTAAACAATCCCAATCACTTGATTCTGGAAGCGCCGCACCCCAGTCCGCTGTCTGCCTACCGGGGCTTTTTCGGAAGCAGACCTTTCAGCAAAACCAATGATTTTCTGATGAGCCATGGCGTTGCGCCCATTGACTGGCAGATTGAGAACAGGAGGCAGGCATGAGGAAAGTCCCGTTTGTGACAAAGCAGATGGTTCAGGAAATGGAAAAGAAATATCCGACGCCTTTTCATATTTATGACGAAAAAGGCATCTGGGAAAACGCCCGGGCATTAAAGGAAGCCTTTTCCTGGAATCCCGGTTATAAAGAGTTTTTTGCAGTGAAAGCCACTCCGAATCCTTTCCTGCTGGAAATCCTGAAAGAATGCGGTTGCGGATGCGACTGTTCTTCCCTTACGGAACTGATGCTGAGCAGCGCCCTGGGAATCCGGGGAGAGGACATTATGTTTTCTTCCAATGATACGCCGGCACAGGATTTTCTATATGCAGCGAAGCTGGGAGCCACAATCAACCTGGACGATATTACACATATTGATTTTTTGGAAAAAACGGTCGGGCATTTGCCGAAGACGATAAGTTGTCGTTTTAATCCGGGCGGAATCTATGAAGTCAGCAACGGAATCATGGATAATCCCGGGGATGCAAAGTACGGATTTACTGCGGAGCAGATGAAGGAAGGGTTTCGGATTTTAAAGCAAAAAGGTGTGGAGAATTTCGGAATTCATGCTTTTCTGGTAAGTAATACCGTGGGAAATGACTATTATCCGGCACTGGCGAGAACGCTGTTTGAGCTTGCGGTTACGTTAAAGGAAGAGACGGGAGCGCATATTGCGTTTATCAATCTTTCCGGCGGAATCGGAGTTCCGTATCGCCCGGAAGAGACGCCGTGCGATATTTATGCGATCGGAGAAGGGGTCAGGAAAGTCTATGAAGAAATTTTGCAGCCGGCGGGCATGGGAGATGTGGCGATCTATACCGAGTTAGGGAGATACATGATGGCGCCGTTCGGGCATCTGGTGACGAAAGCCATCCATGAAAAGCACATTTACAAAGAATATATCGGCGTAGATGCCTGTGCAGTTAACCTGATGCGTCCGGCGATGTACGGGGCTTATCATCACATTACGGTTCTGGGAAAGGAAGATCTGCCTTGCGACCATAAATACGATGTCGCAGGTTCTCTTTGTGAAAATAATGATAAATTCGCAATTGACCGGATGCTTCCTAAAGTTGATATAGGAGATTATCTGGTGATCCATGATACCGGTGCGCACGGTTTTGCCATGGGCTATAATTATAACGGAAAATTAAAGTCGGCGGAGCTTTTGCTGAAACAGGACGGCAGTGTGGAATGCATCCGACGGGCGGAGACACCGAAGGATTATTTTGCTACGTTTGACCGTTTTCCTATCTACGAAAAACTGGAAGGGGAAATGCAGAGGGTGGAAAAACTGACGGAAGAATGTGAAAGTGAAAATCCGGACACTACGGAAAAAGAATAGAGTAAAAAAGTAAAGAACAGAATAAGCAGCAGGAAATAGAGAATAGGTTATGAAACGGAACTAGTGCACCGTCCTGCAAATAACCAGACCAAATAACTTGCCTGTTATTGGTCCAGTTATTTCTTGTACGTTGTACTAGGAAACGTAGAAAAAGAGAGAAAGAAAAACCGGGAGGACAAAAACGTGAGATATCCGGAGTTTTTGCAGGAAAAGGGAACCATTGGCTTTGTAGCGCCGTCTTTCGGCTGCAATATAGAACCTTACCGCACTTGCTTTGATGCGGCGCAAAAGGAATGGAAGAGACAGGGTTATAAGATATGGCTTGGACCGAACTGCTATGCAGGAGACGGCATCGGTATCAGCAATACACCAAAAGCCTGCGGAGAAGAATTCGTGCAGGCATGGGAATCCGGGGAAAATGACTGCCTGATTTCCTGCGGAGGCGGAGAACTGATGTGTGAAATTCTGGATTATGTGGATTTTGAAAGGGTAAAGAATCAAAAGGCAAAGTGGTTTATGGGCTATTCGGATAATACCAATCTGACTTATCTGCTGGCAACCATTTGCGATACGGCATCCATCTACGGTCCATGTGCTGCAGCATTCGGGATGCAGCCATGGCATGATTCTCTGAAAGACGCCATGGGACTGCTTACCGGGAAAAAGCTTACCGTATCCGGGTATCCTTATTGGGAAAAGGAGTCTGAAAAAGATGAACTTCATCCGTTAAAGCCGTATCATACCACGCAGGAGCGTGTTTTACGTTGTTTTCAGGGGACAGAGGAATTAAAAGAGCCGTCCTTTTCCATGGAAGGCCGACTTCTGGGCGGCTGCATGGATTGTCTGGTAAACCTTCTGGGAACCTGCTATGACCGGACGGAAGATTTCCTGGAAAAATATCGGGAGGACGGCATTATCTGGTTTTTGGAATCCTGTGATCTGAATGTATTCGGAATCCGCAGAGCTATGTGGCAGATGGAACATGCAGGGTGGTTTCGCTATGTGAAAGGTTTTTTGATCGGGAGACCCTATTGTTATGCGGACAGCTGCGGCCCGGACAGGATGGGACTGGATGCTTATCATGCTTTTCTGGAAATGGCATCCCGGAAAAACGTACCGGTCATTATGGATGCGGACCTGGGACACCTTCCGCCTATGATGCCGTTAATCGTGGGAAGCAAGGCTCTGATACAGGTGCAGGGGAATGATATCGATATCCGGATGGAGCTGGTTTAAACAGATGTTTGGAAGAGATTCCAAAGCTGGTCATATCTTGCAAGAAGGCATGGAAATGCAAGAAAATCATATTGAATGTCAAAATTATATATGGTACATTGTACAAAGAAGGCGCGTTTTTGTACGATGTACCGTATTTTATTGGAAAATGTGAGGTGTACCGAAAATGAAAAAAGTATGCATTTCAAAGGACTGGATTTTTACGGGAGAAGGTAAAGAACAAAATATCGATTTGCCGCATGATTATTCCATAACCCTTCTAAGAGATCCGAAGGCATTGGGGGGTGCTTCCAATGGTTTTTTCGGAGGAACGATGGGAAGATATACAAAATATATGAAATTGGGGACAAGTGCACATACGATATTGGATATTGACGGAGCGTATATGTGCGCAAGGATATGCTTTAATGATAACCAGGTTGCAATGCATCCTTATGGATATACTCCATATCTGGTTGATTTATCCGACAGAGTTTTCGAGAATAGAGTTAATAAGATTATGATTACGGTTCTGAATGTTCAGCCATCAACAAGGTGGTACTCCGGTTCGGGCATTTATCGGGATGTGTTTTTGTGGACAGGCGGAAAAGTGCGGATAGAACCATGGGATGTATTTGTAACGACACAGAACATCTGTAATGATGGTGCAGAAGTATCCGTAAATTTCTGTATCAGCGCAGATTTTGACTGTAAAGCAGAGGTTTTGTTTGAAATATGGAACGATGGGGAAGTTGTAAAGAAAACGGGACGGGAATCCGAAGTTTGTAAAGGAAAGAATGAGGATGAAATAACAATTAAGATTGCCGACCCGAGACTTTGGAACTGTGATCATCCGGACTTGTATCAATTGAAGATCGGAATTGTTGTTGACGGAAAAAAGGAAGATGAATTTGAAACTCTTTTTGGTATAAGAACGGTTTCAGCATCAGCCGGAACAGGACTATTGCTGAATGGAAAAGAGTTGAAGCTGCAGGGTGGCTGTATTCATCATGATCATGGTGTATTGGGAAGCGCTGAGTTTCCGGCGGCAGTACATCGCAAATTGAAATTATTAAAGGAAGCCGGATATAATGCGGTGCGCACGGCACATTATCCACCATCGTTGACATTCCTGGAAGAGTGCGACAGGCTGGGATTGCTGGTTATGGATGAGGCTTTCGATATGTGGAATCTTCCTAAAAATTACATGGATTACAGCCTTTGGTTTGCAGATTGGTGGCAGAGGGATATCAGCTATATGGTCAGGAGAGACCGAAATCATCCAAGCGTTATATCTTACTCAATCGGAAATGAGATCCCGGAAAGAGGAGGAAGCTCAGACGGGTACGCCTGGGCAAGGCGATTGGCGGATGAAATCAGAAAATATGATGATACAAGGTTCGTGACATCGGGTATTTGCAGGGTATGGAGCCCTTTTGACAATAGTAAGGCACCGAGTGAATATGCCGATATGGTAAAAAAGGAATATGGGTCAATTGACGGATGGCAGAGAGCAACTGAAAAATACATGGAACCGCTTGATATCGTCGGATACAATTATCTTTATAAAATGTACGAGGCGGATTCAAAGCATTATCCGGAAAGAGTAATATGGGGTTCAGAGACACAGGTGCTTCATTTTTATGAATCCTGGAAAGAGGTAATGGCGCATAAAAATGTGATCGGTGACTTCACATGGACTGCCTATGATAATCTGGGAGAAGCCGGAACGGGGAGATTTCTATGGGGAGAAGAAGGATATCTTAATGGAATCTCGTTAGGAGAATATCCGTGGAGGAGCTGTTATCAGGGAGATTTTGATTTATGCGGTTTTCGACGTCCCCAGTCTTATTTCAGAGAGGCAATATGGAGAGGAATCACATCACCTCATATTTTTACTATCCATCCAGAGCATAATGGTGACATTTTCAGTGGGACAGGATGGCACTGGTTTGATGTGTCGGAGAACTGGACTTTTGCGGAAAAGTTTATCGGCAAACCTGTGACGGTTCAGGTATATTCCGCAGAGGAGGAAATCCGGTTTGTTCTAAACGGAGAAGAGGTGGAAAGGACGAAAACGGTTTGCGGAATCGCAACAGCGCAGATACCATATCAGGAAGGCGTTCTTACAGCCAAAGCCTTTCAAGATGGGACACAGACAGCTGAATTTTCTCTGGTAACGGTAGGTGATGCGTATAAGATACATATTATTCCTGAAACAGCAGAGATTCGCGCGGACAACAGGGATTTATGCTATTATGATATTTTAGTCGAAGATGAAGCGGGCTGTTTGGTAAGTAACGCGGAAAATACAATCGAATGTAAAGTGATAAATGCGGAATTAGTAGGTATTTTCAGTGGAAATCCGGCAAATGAAGATCAATATGGCTCAAATCAATGCCATGTCTTCGGAGGAAGGGCAACAGCGATTGTAAAAAGCAATTACGCAAGTGAAATTAAAGTGATCGTATCCGGAGAAGGATTAAAGAGCGGTTTAGACGACAGTGTGCGATCAAAGTAAAAGTGTAGAACAGAAGATTGAGGAACGAAAAGCATATGAGTCAGTGGATTTGGAAGTTCGGAGAGTTTGAAATATATCATAGCATGCTCCTGCATAACCGACGGCAGCAGTATGGCTATGCGGAAGCACCGATGTGGAAGATCTATGCACCGGATCCGGTTGTACGTTTTTCTAAAAAAGTGGTGACGAAGGGTGGTCTTTTTCGGATTTATGCCTGCGGCAGTTTTACGACAGAAATTTTGAAAGAAAACGGGGAATGGGTAAAATGTCTCGGAAAAAGAGAAAATGAATTGCCTGCCGGGGAATGTACGGTTTTTATCCGGGTAGCCAATATACATACATTTCCCTGTATATATGTGGAAGGTGTTATTGAGAGCAATGGGGAATGGATGGCGGATGATATGACACAGGAACGGGCTTTGGTCGGGACTTATGGAAGATTTGATTCTCCCTATGAGACACCGGAAATTTTTCCGTTTTCTTATGAGAAAATGAATCCCATAAAACAAAAATCCGTGAATGAAGGAATTCTATTTGACTTCGGAAAAGAAACCTTTGCCAAAATTCATATAGATTTGCCGCAGAAACAAGAACCGGTTCTTGTCAGCCTTGGAGAATCGGAAGAGGAAGCATTGGATACGGAGTGGAGTGTTATTCATTTTAAAGAGATTTCGGCGAATGGGGTATTACAATATCCGCCGTATGCCTTCCGATATATTTATGTCCGTGAGAAAGAGGCAGAAGTGTGTGCGGATTATGAATATCTTCCGATTCCTGTGAGAGGAAAGTTTCACTGCAGTGATGAGCAGATCAATCGGATTTATGATACAGCTGTCCGAACCTTTTCTTTAAATTGCAGAGAATTTTTTTTAGACGGTATTAAGCGGGATCGCTGGGTATGGTCCGGGGATGCTTATCAGAGTCTGCATGTTAATCATTATCTGTTTTCAGAGCCTGAAATAGAGAAAAGAACATTAATAGCACTGGGCGGAAAGAAGCCGGTCAAAGAGCATATCAACACGATTATGGATTACACGTTCTTCTGGATTATGGGATGTATGGAATACTACAAAACTTATGGAGATATTGTGTTTCTGGAACAGATTTTTCCGCAGATGAAGGAATTTATGGATTTTTGCTTAAAACGGACAGATGCCGATGGCTTTATGCGTCCTAAAGAGGGAGACTGGATTTTTATAGACTGGGGTGAAATGGATAAGACGGGAGCTTTGTGCGCAGAGCAGGTCTTATATGCAAAAGCATTGCAGGAGAATCCGAAGCCTTTATTGACAGTTTTGAATCCGGAAGGCATTTCATATCCAGGCAAAGCAATGTTATGGCTTATCTTTTCCTGCCCTGTGATGCGGAGCAAAAGAAGAAGATTTATAAAAACGTGATTTTAAATGATAAAAGAAAGCCGATTACGACACCTTATTTTAAATTTTATGAAACACAAATCCCTGTGACGGTTGGAAAAATGATTATTACTCCTGGGGGCATTTCATAAAGAGAATAAAGTTTCTGGCAAGTTTTGACAAAATATATAAAGGAAGCGGACGGAAACAGATAAAAATATTACTCTGCACAGCAGATTCCATTGATAAGGTATATGAGCGACTGCAGAAAATATATTCCGTTCCTATGTGTATTAATGTTATAAACGGTGGATTTCATGGGAAGGCGTTTGTCCGAATGATCGGAAAAGGAAGGCAGATAGAGATTCGATCAGAAAAGGGCACACAAAAAATAATAGATGTTAATTCCGAAATCGTGGAGATTCCTATGACGGAATATGGTATTCATACAGTGATTCCTTATGACAACCATGGGAAAGAAGGCATGAGCACAACGGTGTTTAACGGCGGAAATATGAGAGAGCTGTTTAATAAAAGCTGCGACAGGATAAGAAAACCGTATCATCCGGATGATAACTTATGTGAAGGCGGCTGTTTTTTATGGGCATTGCTTCTGAATATGAGACGGAGCGGAAAGAGAGCCTATGACAAAATCGTTAAGGAAGAACTGGACATTGTGATGTGCCATGGAAAACAACCTGTAAAACGGAAAAGCATTGTACCGTATGAAACAGAATATCCGGCATACCACATTTATCAATCCGACAGAGTTCAGGAACAATTCTTCGGTGTTTCCATATTACTTGAGGCATATCGGTTGTATAAAGAAGACAGATATCTGGAGTTCGCAGTAAATTCACTGAAAGAGCTTTTGGAGAATAATGATAAAGGTGGTATGATTGTAAGAGGAAATAACGATTATACGACTGTCTGTGCACCTGTGATTGCAATCTGCGATATGGCTATTATTCTGAAAGAAAAAGGAGATCTGCGATATGACTATTTTGGAAAAAAAGCAATAGAAGTTGCAGATTACCTGGTATATCGCGGATTTGATTTTCCAACAGAAGGATTCATTAGTGAGGAAACGGATAAAGAACGGGAAGATGGTTCCATATCTTGTACGGCACTTTCTGTATTGTACGTATGTTATAAGATAAAAAAAGAAGAACGGTATATAAAATTTGCAGAGGAAGTTTTAAAGCTGCACAATGCCTGGAAAATTTATTCTACGGATGCAAGAATGTATGGATCTTCTTTTAGAACCTGGGAGACAATATGGGAGGGAGATTGTGAAGGACCTGCTATTTGCGCCGGTCATGCATGGACAATCTGGCGTGCGGAAGCTTTGTTTTATCTGGGGATGTTGACAGGCAAGAAAGAATACCTGATAGATTCCTGGAACGGTTTCATAACGAATTTTTCAAAAACAAAGGAAGATGGAACTATGTATGCCTGTTTTGAGGCAGATTATATCAGGGGCGGCGGAATAGACTGTATCAAAAAGGAACAGAAACAATTACTGGGAGAAGATAAGGCGATTAAGTATAAAATAGCACATGGCTTCCCGGAACATGTGGATTCTTCACTTTCCCGATACGTCTGGATACGAGCGGCCGATACATGGATGGAATGGAAAACAGATGCAAAACAGTGCAGAAAATTAGAAAAATTACTTGCCAAATAGGAAAATTTATGATAAAATAAGTTTCGTTGTAAGGCCTTAGGTGCTTTTACAGATGCCGGCGTGTCGGAATGGCAGACGAGGCAGACTCAAAATCTGTTGTGGGCAACCACGTGCGGGTTCAAGTCCCGCTGCCGGCAGGCAATTGAAAGATCTTGAACTCTTCAAGATCTTTTTTGTATTTTCAGAAGAAAAAAGTTCCATGCAGGTTTGGTAGGATTTTTGATTACGGAGGGCATGCTTATGAGTGACCGGGCGGAGTGCCGCAGGTTTGAAAAAGCGATACCGTCATTATTGGACGGAACAGCGGATTTTCAGACGTTGAAACAATTAAGAAAGCATTATGAGCAGTGCCCGGACTGCAGGGAGGAGCTATCTATCCAGTTCCTTGTGACAGAAGGAATGAACCGGCTGGAGGAAGGAAGTACATTCGATCTGCAGGGCGAACTGCAAAAAAGGCTGTTTGAGACGGATAAAAAGATTCGCTTCCACAGCGCGTTTTTGCGGGGCGGAATGGTAATGGAGTTATTGTTTATGGCAGCGGTTGCCGGTTTTGTCGCATGGATCGTGCTTGGATGAGTAAACATGGCTATTTGTGCCGCAGGCATCACAAAGTAGCCTCGATCGCAGCGTCAAAGGAATGAGTAGTAGAATGCAATTGTGAAATGGAGATTGGAATGAGCGAAAAATTAGTACTGATAGATGGGCATAGTATTTTGAACAGAGCCTTTTACGGCGTGCCGGATCTTTCCAACAGCAAGGGGCTGCATACCAACGCGATTTACGGATTTTTGAATATTCTGTTCAAGATTCTGGAGGAAGAAAAGCCGGATTATCTGGCAGTGGCATTTGATGTACATGCTCCTACTTTCCGGCACAAGATCTACGATGCCTATAAGGGTACCAGAACCCCCATGGCGGAAGAATTAAGAGAACAAGTGCCGGTAATGAAGGAAGTCTTAAAGGCGATGCATATTCAGATCCTGGAACAGGCAGGACTGGAAGCGGATGATATTCTGGGGACGCTGGCAAAAAAGGCAGAGAAGAAAGGCATCGAGGTTTCGCTGGTATCGGGAGACAGAGACCTTTTGCAAATCGCATCGGAGCATATAAAAATCAGGATTCCCAAGACAAAACAGGGCAAAACGCAGATCGAGGACTATTACGCGGCAGATGTACTGGCGGCTTACCGGGTGACACCGCTTCAGTTTATTGATCTGAAAGCGTTGCAGGGGGATGCGTCCGATAACATTCCGGGAGTGCCGAAAGTCGGAGAGAAGACGGCTGCATCCCTGATGGTGGAATACGGTTCCCTGGAAAATATTTATGCGCATGTGGAAGAAATCAGTAAAAAGAGCATACGGGAATCCTTGATAGCAAACCGGGATCTGGCGGATTTAAGCAAGGTTCTGGCAACCATCAAGACGGATTGTGACTTAGAGCTTGACTATGAAAAGGCGAAAGCGGAAGGATTTTATACGCCGGAAGCTTATACGTTGTTTAAAGAATTGGAATTTAAGAATCTTTTGAAGAATTTTGAAGAGAGTAACAAACAGGAAGGCTTCAAAGCGGAACAGGAGGCTCCTTTTACTGAGCTGTCTTCTTTATCGGAACTGGAGAAATGGCTGGAAGGCAGAAAAGAGGCAGGCGTTTTCCTGCTTTCGGAAAATCATGAGATACTGGGCGTAGCATTCAGCGGAAAGGACGGGACAGTCGGTTACCTTTGTAAGGCGGCGGTATCCAAAACGGCGGAAAAGACCAAAGAAAACAAAAGCGAGTGGCAGACGGAAAGCAAGCAGCAGGTTGAGAGTGAGCTGAAGACCGAAGAACAGGAAGAACAGGGAGCGCAGGAGCAGGAAAAATTGAGGGATATTCTGCTGCGTTTTTCTGCATCCGCCCGTATTTTTACACTGGATATCAAGAAACAGTATGAATTTCTGAATTCGGAAGGAACAGATCGGTATTTTGACATTCTGATTGCTTCCTATCTTTTGAATCCGTTAAAAAACGATTATGATATGGAATCCATTGCAGCAGAGCATTTGAACCGGATGATCCCCGGATATGGAGAGACTTTCGGAAAAATGACTTATGGGGAAGCCTTCCGGCAAAAGCCGGAACAGGCATTTGCATATTTGTGTCAGGGAGCTTTGGTTTCCGGGCAGGCGGCTGAAGTCCTGGAAGAGAAGTTAAAAGATGCCGGCATGGAGAAGCTGATGCGGGAAATCGAAATGCCGTTGTCTCTTGTTCTGTATGAGATGGAAAAAGACGGAATTGAGGTAAAACCGGAGGCTTTAAAGGCTTATGGGGATGCATTGGTAAGCCGGATTGAAGAGTTAGAACAGTCTATTCACGAAGAGGCCGGGGAGAATTTCAATATCAATTCCCCGAAGCAGCTGGGAGAGATTTTATTTGAAAAGCTGAAACTGCCGGGAGGCAAAAAGACGAAGACCGGTTATTCCACGGCAGCGGATGTACTGGAAAAACTGGCGCCGGAATATCCTTTTGTCGGCAAAATCCTGGAGTACAGAGGTTTGACCAAGTTAAAATCCACTTACGCGGACGGGCTGGCTGCTTATATCGGAGAAGACAAGCGGATTCACACGAATTTTAACCAGACGATTACGGCAACCGGGCGGATCAGTTCTACGGAACCGAATTTGCAGAACATCCCCATGAGGATGGAGTTGGGAAGACAGATCCGGAAGGTTTTTGTTCCGAAAGAGGGTTGTGAATTCATGGATGCGGATTATTCCCAGATTGAGCTTCGGGTACTGGCAAGTATGTCGGGGGATGAACAGTTGATCGAGGCTTACCGGTCCGATCAGGATATTCACAGGATTACAGCGTCTAAGGTCTTCCATACGCCGCTTTCGGAAGTGACAGATCTGCAGAGAAGAAATGCGAAGGCCGTAAATTTCGGGATTGTTTACGGAATCAGTTCCTTCGGTTTAAGTCAGGATTTAAGTATCAGCAAAAAGGAAGCGGCGGCTTATATTGAGCAGTATTTTGCCACCTATCCCAAGGTAAAGCTTTTTCTGGACGGACTGGTAGAAGAAGCGAAGAAAACAGGATATGCGGTTACCTTATTCGGTAGAAGAAGACCGGTACCGGAATTGAAATCATCCAATTTCATGCAGAGGTCTTTCGGGGAAAGAGTTGCCATGAATTCGCCGATCCAGGGTACCGCAGCGGATATTATTAAGATTGCCATGATAAAGGTTTATCAGGCGCTTCGAAAAGAAAATCTGAAATCCAGGCTGATTCTGCAGGTGCATGACGAACTGCTGGTGGAGACGGTGCTGGAAGAGGAAGAGAAGGTGCGCAGAATTTTGGAGGAGAATATGCCTGCGGCGGCTGATCTGGCGGTTCGTCTGGAAATCGATCTTCATACCGGAAAAGACTGGTACGATGCCAAGTAGTCTGGAAAGCAGATCGGGAAGATTTTCGGCAAAAGAGAATTTCTGTAAGAAAGGTGTGGCCGGGATATGTATATCATCGGAGTGACAGGAGGGGTTGGCGCCGGTAAAAGCGCCATCCTTCATTACATAGAAGAACATTATGACTGTGAGGTCTATCTGGCGGATCAGGTTGCCCATATCGTGAAAGAACCGGGGCAGCCCTGCTATTTTCAATTGGTGGAATTGCTGGGAGCAGATATTCTGCAGGAAGATGGCAAAATCGACAAAAGCCGTATGGCAGCGAAGATATTTGCAGACGGACAGCTTTTGCAAAAAGTGAATGATTTGATTCATCCGGCGGTCAGAACCTATCTGGAAGAACGGATCCGGCTGGCAGCGGAGAAAGGAGTGAGTTTCCTTTTTATCGAAGCAGCGCTTTTGATTGAGACCGGTTACAAAAATGTGGTAGACGAACTTTGGTACATTTATGCCGAAGAGTCCGTAAGACGCACCAGATTAAGAACGCAGAGAAATTACAGCGAGGAAAAGATCACGCAGATTATGGGAAGCCAGCTTACGGAAGAAACATTCCGGAAGGAATGCGACTTTGTGGTGGATAACAGCGGTGATCTGAAGACGGCGTGCGAACAGATTGACGAAAGACTGAAGAAATTAATAAGCGAGGATTAACATGAGATTATGCAGCATTGCCAGCGGCAGCAGCGGCAATTGTATTTACGTGGGTTCCCAGGCAACCCACCTTTTGGTAGATGCGGGAATCAGCGGAAAAAGAACCGAAGAAGGGCTTAAGAGTCTGGAACTTTCCGGACAGGATCTGGACGGAATTCTGGTTACCCATGAACATGCCGATCATATAAGCGGTCTCGGTGTTCTGGCCCGAAAATACGAAATACCGATTTATGCGACACCGGGGACGATTCAGGAGCTGAAAAAAGATAAGAGCATCGGGAAACTGGATCCGTCTCTTTTTCATGAAATTTATGCGGATCAGAAATGGGCCATAAAGGACATACAGATAACGCCCATGCGGATATCCCATGATGCGGCGGAACCGGTGGCCTACCGCTTTGCCTACGGAAAGAAAAAAATTGCCGTCTGCACGGATCTGGGTACCTATAATGACTATACGGTTGAATGCTTAAAAGGGATGGATGCGATTTTGTTGGAAGCCAATCACGATGTGAGAATGTTGCAGACAGGCCCTTATCCCTATTATCTGAAACAACGTATCCTGGGAAACAGAGGACATCTGTCCAATGAAAATTCCGGAAGACTTCTGAATGCGATTCTGCATGATGACCTGCAGGCGATTCTGCTGGGACACTTATCCAGGGAAAACAACCTCCCGGAGCTTGCTTACGAGTCGGTAAGACTGGAGATCAACATGGGTGACACCCCTTATAAGGCAGAAGACTTCCGACTTATGGTGGCGAAGAGAAGCGAAGTCACCGAGACGATTTTCGTTTGAAATGCTATGCTACGAAAGATGAGCCTGTCCGGAGCTTTGCTTTAACCCTAAAAGCCCACTTGCCAAAACCGAAAGAATCTGCTATGCTTGTTTTTAGCCGGGAGAACCCGGCAGGAATGGGAGGAATTATGAAAAAGACAATTATTACAGTAGTAGGAAAAGATACGGTAGGTATCATTGCAAAGGTCTGCACCTATCTGGCAGATAACAATATTAATATTCTGGATATTTCCCAGACCATCGTGCAGGGATATTTTAATATGATGATGATTGTGGATACCGCAGATATGACAAAATGCTTCGGAGAGATGGCGGATGAACTGGAAGCATTGGGACAAAAGATCGGTGTGGCAATCAAATGTCAGAAGGAAGAAATTTTTGACAGAATGCACAGAATCTGAACCGGCCAAAATCAGCCGCTGATCAGAGCGCTCTCCGACGTAAAAACGTCCGGAGAATGGAGATTAGACAGAAAGGACTAACTTCGGATGATTAACATATGGGAAGTAAATGAAACCAATAAAATGGTAGAAGAAGAGAATCTGGACGTGCGGACGATTACACTGGGAATCAGCCTGATGGACTGCATTGATTCGGATCTTACAAAGCTGAAAGAAAGAATTTATCGAAAAATTTATGAATCGGCAAAGGATCTTGTAAAAACAGGAGAGGAAATCGCAAAAGAGTTTGGAATTCCTATTGTGAATAAGAGAATTTCCGTAACACCGATCGGCCTTGTCGGTGCGGCTGCGTGCAAAAGCGAAGAAGATTTTGCTTCGCTTGCGCAGGTTCTTGATAACGTGGCAAAGGAAGTGGGTGTGAATTTCATCGGCGGTTATTCCGCTTTGGTGAGCAAAGGAATGACGCCTGCCGAGGAACTGCTGATTCGCTCGATTCCTCTGGCTTTGTCTACCACGGAACGGGTATGCAGTTCCGTCAATGTCGGCTCTACCAAAACCGGAATAAACATGGATGCCGTACGGTTGATGGGTGAGATTATCAAACAGACTGCCTTTTTGACCAAAGAGCAGGATTCCTTAGGGTGCGCCAAACTTGTAGTCTTCTGTAATGCACCGGATGACAATCCCTTCATGGCAGGTGCTTTCCACGGCGTAACAGAAGCGGATAAGATTATTAATGTGGGTGTCAGCGGACCGGGAGTGGTAAAAACCGCATTGGAAAAAGTTCGGGGGGAAAGCTTTGAAGTTTTGTGTGAGACAATAAAAAGAACGGCCTTTAAAGTTACCAGAGTAGGACAGCTGGTTGCCGGGGAAGCATCCAGGATGCTGAACGTGCCGTTCGGAATTGTGGATCTGTCTTTGGCGCCGACTCCGGCGGTAGGAGACAGTGTAGCGGATATTTTGTGTGAAATCGGTCTGGAGTATGCAGGAGCGCCCGGGACAACGGCAGCCCTTGCATTGCTGAACGATCAGGTGAAAAAGGGCGGAGTTATGGCCTCTTCCTATGTAGGCGGATTAAGCGGTGCTTTTATCCCGGTAAGTGAAGATCAGGGAATGATCGATGCGGTGACTGCGGGAGCGCTGAGCTTAGAAAAGCTGGAAGCGATGACCTGTGTCTGCTCGGTAGGACTGGATATGATTGCCGTTCCCGGTGATACCAAAGCAACAACGCTTTCCGGCATCATTGCAGATGAGATGGCAATCGGCATGGTCAACCAGAAGACGACAGCCGTAAGGCTGATTCCGGTGGAAGGAAAGACGGTGGGAGATACCGTGGAATTCGGCGGTCTTTTGGGCTATGCGCCGGTTATGGCGGTGAATCCTTTTTCCTGCGATGCCTTCGTAAACCGGAAGGGAAGGATTCCGGCACCGATTCACAGCTTCAAGAATTAGGACAGCGGCACGTTCACACGCGCCGTTCGCAAAATCTTGTTTGACAGCTGCTTTGCAAATAAACAGTAATCAACAAATGACAACAGGAGTGCGGAACTCATTGGGGATGGATAATAAGCCGTCTGCA
This sequence comes from uncultured Acetatifactor sp., assembly GCA_934433135.1. GTDB lineage: Bacteria > Bacillota > Clostridia > Lachnospirales > Lachnospiraceae > Acetatifactor. The sequence goes on from CAKRZO010000027.1 coordinate 19,003, forward strand.
TGAGCGGCGGTATGATAAATATGGGCCGCCAGAAGATCCTGCGCAAGCATGGACTGCGCACAGGGATGGGTCAGTACGGCAGCGGAGGCAGCTCCGGTAACAAGCGGAATACAGGAGTTGGCTTTGAGCGCAGTTAAGAGAGGCTGAGCGTCCTTGCGAAATCCCAGAACTCTTGCATAAAAAATATAATCCAGGCTGCAGTATTCCTGTAGGGCGGATGCCTTTTGATTCAGCAGAATGTGCGTAAGACTTCTGCTGATTCTTGTATAAGTCAGGTTTTTGGTTTTTAACAGGTCGCAGAAAGAAGTAAAGCTTTGAAATTCCGGAAGCATCTTCCGAATCCGATCGGATAAATCCTGTGTAACATCAGCGTAGTCGGCAAATCCCGCAGATTCTTCGCAAAGAAGCTTATAGCAAAGCTGGGAGGAAAAAGCATCGGCCGTTACCGGTGCAGCATTTTGAAGGTCCTGTACAAGACAGTCGAGAGCTTCGGGAGGAATATGGCGGGACAAATCGCGATACAGATCCTCCCCCGGGACAGGAGAATGCCCTATTCGGTTTCGCAGTGCGGAGGCAGAGCAAAACGACGTATCAAGCGACAGAGAATGGTATCCTTCACCGATGCGTTTTATGGGGACGGGCTTGATCCGGCTTTTGCGCCGTTTAAGGGCCTTTAAGTATTCCAGAGCAAGGAGGGTATTCGGTTCCGAGAGGGAAGCTGCGAAAAAGGCAGAATCCGCCAGACAGCAGACAAGAGCCTCCTGTCTGGCTTTCGGAAAGGAATTGCCCAGACGCAGAGATTCTCTTAAAGCGGACTGATAGACCGGGGGTTCTGTTTCCAGGATGGAAGCAACCTGTGTAAGAAAGGAAAGATCGTCGCATTCGCTGCCGAAGCACAGGCAGTCTGTCACACCGAGTTTATCCAGTAAAGAAACGCTTCCCATGGCAAAATATTCCGCGCTGGAAGCAGCGTAATATGCCGGCAGCTCTAATACCAGATCGGCGCCGGACAAAAGAGCGGCTTTCGCTCTTTTTTTCTTGTCGGTAATGGCCGGTATGCCTCTTTGCGTGAAATTGCCGCTCATAACCACAATCGTATAATCCGCACCGGTGGTCTGCTTTGAAAAATCCAGGTGATATTTATGTCCGTTATGAAAGGGATTGTATTCCGCTATAATGCCGTTGACTTTCATGCTGTATGGATCGTCCTGCCTTTCTGAAGTCTGAAAAAATATTTTCCGCCTGCTGCAGTGCAGATTTCGGCGAGAAAAAAATATACGAAATTCCGTTTAAAAATTTCCAAACACTATGTGAAAAAAATAACATACTAAAAAGAATGAAAAACCTTGTATTTCTTGCCTTCCGGGGAATGTCGGGAAGAGGAATGTATTTTAAAATATACAATTTATCGCATATTTTGGGCTTGTACAGTTGCTTTGTATTTAGTATAATATAAAAAGGACGATTTGTTAAGTAAAAAACCCGAAAAAAATTTCAGGCGAAAAAAGTATGTGGCGTAAGGTGCCGGAGGGAGTAAACATGTCTTATATTGACAAGATCAAAGAAAGAGCAAGAATCGTAAAGAAAACCATTGTGCTGCCAGAGTCAAATGATAAGCGGACGCTTATCGCAGCGGCTAAAATTATGGAAGAGGGAATTGCCGATATTATTATGGTCGGCGATGAAGAAAAGATTATGGACGGTGCCGGATGGCTGGAAGTGGACTTGTCCGGAATTAAAGTGATTAATCCGGCGACAACACCGAAGCTGGATGAGTATGTCAATCTTTTATACGAAACCAGGAAAGCAAAGGGAATGACTCCTGAGAAAGCAAGAGAAATTCTCCTGTCGGATTATCTGACTTTCGGAATCGTAATGGTAAAGGCAAACGATGCGGACGGAATGGTAGCCGGGGCCTGCCATTCCACGGCGCAGACGCTTCGTCCGGCATTGCAGATCTTAAAAACAGCGCCCGGTGTCAAGCTGGTATCCGCATTCTTTGTAATGGATACGCAGTTTAAAAATCTGGGAGAAAACGGCACCTTTATTTTCGCAGACTGCGGACTGAATCAGGATCCTACGGCGGAAGAACTGGCAGCCATTGCGGATACTTCCGCAAGAAGCTTTAAATCCTTAGTCGGCCCCAAGCCGGTGATTGCCATGTTAAGCCATTCCACCAAGGGAAGCGCCAAGCATGCTCTGGTAGATAAGGTAGTGGAAGCTACAAGGATTGCCCATGAGGAATATCCCGGACTTGTACTGGACGGAGAACTGCAGCTGGATGCGGCGCTGGTTCCCAGCGTAGCAAAATCAAAAGCACCGGGAAGCTCTGTAGGCGGCAATGCCAATGTTCTGATTTTCCCGAACCTGGATGCCGGCAATATCGGTTACAAGCTGGTTCAGAGACTGGGCGGAGCGGAAGCTTACGGGCCGATGCTGCAGGGAATTGCCAAGCCGGTAAACGATCTGTCCAGAGGATGCTCCTGGAGAGACATTGTAGGAGTGGTAGCCCTGACTGCCGTACAGGCACAGTTGGTTTAAGGCAGATTTCGTAACAGTTCAGAAAGGAAATGGAAAAATGAATATATTAGTGATTAATTGCGGAAGCTCTTCTTTAAAGTTTCAGTTGATTGATTCCGACACGGAGAAGTGGATCGCAAAGGGATTGTGCGAGCGAATCGGAATTGACGGAAGCAGAATTGTCTATACACCGGCAGGAGGAGAAAAGGAAACCACGCAGGTGCCTATGAAGGATCATACCGATGCCATCCGTTTGGTGCTGGATGCGTTGACCAATGAAAAGACGGGTGTGGTAAAGGATCTGTCCCAGATCGGTGCGGTAGGACATCGTGTGGTACATGGCGGCGAGAAGTTCTCCGGTTCGGTTTTGATTGATGAAGAAGTATTAAAAGCAGTGGAAGAATGTAATGATCTGGCACCTTTGCACAATCCGGCTAACCTGATCGGAATTCATGCCTGCAGAAAGCTGATGCCGGACGTGCCTATGACAGCGGTATTTGATACGGCCTTTCATCAGACCATGCCGGAAAAGGCTTATTTGTATGGTATTCCTTATGATTATTACAAGAAATATAAAATACGAAGATACGGATTCCACGGCACAAGCCATTCTTATGTTTCCAAACGTGCCGCAGAAGTGCTGGGACGCAACTATGAGGATCTGAAGATCATTGTATGCCATCTCGGAAATGGTGCCAGTGTATCGGCAGTGGAACACGGAAAATGCATTGATACTTCCATGGGTCTTACTCCGTTGGAAGGTCTGATTATGGGAACCCGATCCGGCGATATCGATCCGGCGATCATAGAGTTTATTGCCCATAAAGAACAGAAGTCCATTGATGAGATTATGACGATCCTGAACAAAGAGTCCGGTGTTCTGGGCTTATCCGATCACCTTTCCTCCGATTTCCGTGATCTGGAGGATGGATATGAGAAAGGAGATCCTAATGCCATCCGCGCCATGGAAGCTTTCTGTTACCGGGTAGCAAAATATGTCGGTGCATATACCGCAGCCATGAACGGTGTGGATGTGATCTGCTTTACGGCAGGTGTGGGTGAAAACGCACCTCTGGTGAGAGAATTGGTGGCAAAGCATCTGGGATACCTGGGTGTCAGACTGGATCCGGAAGCCAATCAGAAGAGAGGATACGATCTGGAAGTATCCGTTCCCGAATCTCCTGTCAAAGTAATGGTCATTCCTACCAACGAGGAACTGGCAATTGCAAGAGAAACCCTGCGGATTGTGAAATGACGCAACAATAAAAAAATCTTGTTGACAAACCATGGGAAACTATGTATAATAACCTAGTGTGTGAATTAGCCAACACAGGAGACAGCTATGTTAATCAATTTATCCGATGTTTTAACATCTGAAGGCAAAGCTGAGACTGCCGATGTTATCTTAGAGATGACAGCATTTCGCAGCAGACTGGGAAATTTCCCGATTATCGAGAAGGAACCCGTGCATTTTCTGTTTACGAATAACGGAAAAGGAAAAGCGAAGATTACAGGCAGTGTGAAGCTGGTTTTTCAGACGAAGTGTGACCGTTGTCTGGATGAGGTGCCTTTGTCTCTTGCATTGAATTTTGAACGGGATATTCTTGCTCCTGATACAGAAGCAGAGGATCCGGAAGAGGAAGATATCTTAAGAGGATATCAATTCGATGCAGAAGAGTTTATCAATAGTGAAATATTAATTAACTGGCCGTTAAAGATTTTATGCCGGGAAGACTGCAAAGGAGTGTGCCCCATTTGCGGTCGGAATCGGAACAAAGGCAGCTGCGGCTGCGACACCTTTGTGCCGGATCCGCGCCTGGCAATGATACAGAATATCTTCAACGCGAATAAGGAGGTGTAACGAGATGTCTATTTGTCCTAAGAATAAATCTTCTAAAGGTAGAAGAGATAAGAGAAGAGCAAACTGGAAGATGAGTGCTCCTACATTGGTAAAATGCAGCAAGTGCGGTGCACTTATGATGCCTCACAGAGTTTGTAAAGCTTGCGGATCTTATAACAAGAAGCAGGTTGTAAGCGTTGATTAATTTGAATTAGGTGACAGAAAAACCTTTCTCTTTCGGGAGGAAGGTTTTTTTTACAAAAAAGCCTTGATTTTTAATAGAAGGTCTAGTATAGTTAGAAAGGATATAACAGCAGGAGGGTTAAGTAATGGCTGAATTGGTAAAGGTTGCGGTAGATGCCATGGGCGGTGACAATGCACCGGATGAGATGATTAAAGGCGCGGTAGAAGCGCTTTGTGCAGATGAGCGCATTCAGGTTTATCTGGTCGGCAGAGATGCTGTCATGAAAGAGAAGCTGCAGCAATATACATATGATAGCACACGGCTGGAGCTGGTAAATGCCACGGAAGTGATTGAGACAGCGGAGCCCCCTGTTATGGCAATCCGGCGTAAAAAGGATTCATCGATTGTAAAAGGTCTGCAGTTAGTAAAGGACGGAACCTGCGACGCGTTTGTTTCTGCAGGAAGTTCCGGAGCAATTCTGGTAGGCGGACAAGTAATTGCAGGGCGTATCAAAGGAGTGGAACGTGCGCCCTTGGCACCGCTGATTCCGACAGCAAAGGGCGTCAGCCTTCTGATTGACTGCGGGGCAAATGTGGATGCAAGACCATCGCATCTGGTTCAGTTTGCCAGGATGGGAAGTATTTACATGGAGCATGTAGTCGGAGTCCCCAATCCGAGAGTCGCTATCGTGAACATCGGAGCGGAAGAGGAAAAGGGGAATGCGCTGGTAAAAGAGACCTTTCCGCTATTGAAGGCATGTAAGGACATCAATTTTATCGGAAGCATCGAAGCCAGGGATATTCCGGCCGGTTATGCGGATGTGGTCGTCTGTGAAGCTTTCGTAGGAAATGTAATTCTGAAACTGTATGAAGGTGTAGCCGGTGTGCTGATCAAGAAGATAAAAGCCGGAATGCTGTCGAGTCTTCGAAGCAAAATCGGGGCATTACTGGTAAAGCCGGCCTTGAAGAACACTTTGAAATCCTTTCAGACCGAAGAATACGGCGGAGCCCCGCTTCTTGGTTTAAACGGTCTGGTTGTGAAGACGCATGGAAGCAGCAAGGCTATAGAAGTAAAGAATTCTATTCTGCAATGCATTGCATTTAAGGAACAGAAGATAAATGTAAAAATAAAAGAAGGAATATCTTTAGAAGATTAAGAAAGAAGGAACAGGTATGGTATTTGAAAAATTAAAAAACATTATTGCGGAAGTATTGAATGTGGATCCGGACGAGATCGAAATGGAAACGACCTTTATTGATGATCTGGGAGCAGACTCTCTGGATGTTTTCCAGATTATTATGGGGATTGAGGAAGAATTTGATATCGAGATCCCGGCAGAGACTGCAGAACAGATTACTACCGTAGAAGAAGCAGTTGATTTGATCAATAACGCAATCGGCTGACAAAAAGGCAGACGGAGTGTGCAGAGTATCATATATGCAGGCGGTCCGGCAGTGTCCGCATGGAAAAGAAGTGCACAGGCTAAAAAGCAGGTGGGCTTCTTTCTGGTGTAACAGAAAGTAAGAAGAGGTGTTGTTTCAGTGCCGGGTAATCATTTCTGTTGTCAAAAGACCGGAAAAAGGCAGTATGAAAAGTACAGGAAAGGACATGGAATTATGCTGCAGGAATATAGCATGCAGGAACTGGAACGGCGCATAGGCTATCGGTTTCAGAATATTTCATTGCTGAAGCAGGCGTTAACACACAGTTCTTATACCAATGAACAGAAAATCAACCGACAGGAACATTATGAAAGAATCGAATTTTTGGGGGATGCCGTGCTGGAACTGGTATCCAGTGAGTTCCTATTTAAAGAGCATCCGGAGATGCCGGAGGGAGAACTGACCAAGATGCGGGCATCCATGGTCTGCGAGCCGTCACTTGCTTTTTGTGCAAAGGATCTGGAACTCGGAAAATTCATGCATTTCGGAAAAGGAGAAGAGGCTACGGGGGGAAGAATGCGTCCGTCCATTACGGCCGATGCCATGGAGGCTGTCATCGGCGCTATCTATTTAGATGGCGGAATGGAACCTGCAAGGGACTTTATTAACCGATTTATTCTGTCAGATCTGGAAGATAAGCAGCTTTTTTATGACAGCAAAACCCATCTGCAGGAGTTGATGCAGCGTCTTATGAAGACCGGCGTAAGCTACAGACAGACGAAAGAATACGGACCGGAGCATGATAAGACTTTTGTATCGGAAGTTTATTTAAATGACAAAATACTCGGAAGAGGCGAGGGACGCAGTAAAAAGGCAGCGGAGCAGCAGGCGGCTTACGAAGCGCTTTTGAAACTTCGGGAAGAAGGAATCAGGTGAAATACAATAAGGAGTATCGGGATACATGTATCTGAAAAGTATAGAAGTACAGGGCTTTAAATCCTTTGCCAATAAAATCGTGTTTCAGTTTCACAACGGGATTACCGGTATTGTGGGACCTAACGGCAGCGGTAAGAGCAATGTCGCGGATGCGGTAAGATGGGTTCTGGGCGAACAGAGAATTAAACAGCTGCGGGGTGCCAGCATGCAGGATGTTATTTTTTCCGGCACACAGACACGTAAGCCGTTAGGTTATGCCTATGTGGCGATTACGCTGGATAATTCGGATCATCAGCTGGCGATTGACTATGATGAAGTCACCGTAGGAAGAAGAATTTACCGTTCCGGAGAAAGTGAATATCTGATTAACCAGACGCCCTGCCGTCTGAAAGATGTAAATGAATTGTTTTATGATACAGGTATCGGAAAAGAAGGATACTCTATTATCGGTCAGGGACAGATTGATAAGATCTTAAGCGGGAAACCGGAAGAGAGAAGGGAACTGTTTGACGAAGCAGCCGGAATTGTGAAATTTAAGCGTAGAAAAGCGGCTTCCCAGGCAAAACTGGACAACGAAAAGCAGAATCTGGTGCGTGTCAATGATATTTTGGCGGAACTGGAAAAACAGGTCGGACCACTGGAAAAGCAGGCGGAAGTTGCCAAAGTTTATTTAAAAAAGCGGGAAGAGCTTAAAAATCTGGATGTGAATGTTTTTTTGCTGCAGAATGACCGGCTGAAGGAGCAGTTAAGCGAGATCACGGAAAAGTGTGAGATCGCGCAGAAGGATTATCGGGAAACAACAGAGCAGTACGATCGGATTAAAGAAGAATACGAAAAGATTCAGCAGGAAACCGGGACACTGGAAGAAGCCATTGAAAAGTCCAGGATGATTCTGACCGATTCCGGTCTTTTACGGGGAAAGCTGGAAGGACAGATCGAGGTTTTAAAAGAGCAGATCCGTTCCGTAAAAGGCAGTAAAGAGCAACTTGCCGAAAGACAGAAGGTAATTGAGGGCGATATCACCGGCAGGGAAAAGGAAAAAGAAGGCATTTTGCGGGAAAAGGAAGCGACAGACCGCAAGATGGAGGAAACGGCTGACCAAAGGGACCGGGTACATGAAGAACTTACCCGGGTGCAGGAGCAGGTGCAGAAGCTGGATCAACAGATTGAGGAGCAGAATAATTTCATTATTGAAGAACTGGGCCGCAGGGCAACCATAAAATCCCAGATGGGTCGTTATGATACCATGGAGGAACAGATCAATCTTCAGAAAGCACAGCTCAATTCCAGGATTTTAAAGGCAAAATCAGAGGAAGAGGCAAGAAAGCGTAATATTCTGGAACAGGAAGAACTGGCGCAAAAGCTTCTTGAGGAGCTTAAGGAGCTTTCCGCACAGGCAAAGGAAAAGGAAGAACAGTTAAACGCTTCCCGAAAGGAAATTGCCGACAAAGAGTCTTCTTTGCTGGAGATACAAAAGCAGTATCATCAAATCTGCTCTAAGAAGGATGCTTTAAGCAACCTGGCGGAGCGGTATGAGGGATACGGCATCAGTGTCCGTAAGGTCATGGAGCAAAGAGAGCGGGAAAAAGGGATTATCGGCGTGGTTGCCGATCTGATCAAAACAAAAAAGCAGTATGAGACTGCGATCGAAACCGCTTTGGGAGGCAGTATTCAGAATATTGTTACCGACAGGGAAGAGACTGCCAAGAAGATGATCGCTTTCTTAAAGAGGGAGCGTGCGGGAAGAGCGACTTTCCTGCCTTTAAGCGGTCTTGCAAAGGCACAGGAGTTCCGTAATACCGTTGCATTAAGAGAGCCTGGAGTGATCGGCACGGCGGATACTCTGGCAGAAGTGGAAGAAAAATACCGGATGGTAGCCAAATCGCTTTTGGGAAGAGTTCTGGTAGTGGATACCATCGATCATGCCATTGCCATTGCCCGGAAGTATGATTATTCCATTCGTATGGTAACGCTGGAAGGGGAACTGTTTGCCCCGGGAGGAGCCATCAGCGGCGGTGCTTACAAAAACAGCAGCAGTCTGTTGGGAAGAAGAAGAGAGATCGCCGAACTGGAAGAGGCTTCCGGGAAGCTTGCGGATCAGGTCGGACAGACCCAGGCGCAGATTGAGACCGAAAAAGGGCAGAGAAATAAGCTGCGTATCGAATTAGAAGGTCTGAAAATGCAAATGCAGTATAAGTCCATTGAGCAGAATACCGCACAGATCAATGCAACAGCTGCCAGGGAACGTATGCAGGAGGAAGAAGAAGGAAATACCGGCTTAAAGCAGGAACTGGTGGATCTGGAAGCGAAGATTTTAGAATCCAGAACCGGAAAAGAATGTATGGAGCGGAAGCTTGCGGAAAGTAATAAGGCGGAAGAGGCGGCCAGAGAACAGATCGCTGCTTATAAGAAGGAACAGGAGCTTGTAAGGAAACAGGAAGAACAGATCAGCGCCAAAGCGGCGGAATGGGAAGTTGCCATGGAGAGGATCCAGCAGACAGGCAGGTTCCAGGAGAGCAATCTGACACGTATCGAGGAAGAACTGCGCCGTCTTGCTGCGGAAAAAGAAGGGATCTTAAATTCCCTGCAGGATCAATCCGGCAAGGTAGAAGAAAAGGAACAATCCATAAAAGAACTGGAAGAGACGATTGTCCGTTCCAGGGAGGAAGAGCGCAATGCATCCGTCCGGATCAAGGAAGATGCTGCCAGGAAGGAATTTCTTACCAAAAAACAGTCCGACTTCTTTCAAGAAAGAGAGGAGTTGGCCGAAAAGCAGAATGCGTTGGACAAGGAAGTGTACCGTTTAAACAGCCAGAAAGAGAAGGCTGAGGAAGCAATCGAGACTCTGATCAACTATATGTGGGATGAGTACGAGATGACGCTCAGCATGGCGGCCGGGATCCGCAATCCGCAGATGACCGATTTAGCTGCCATGAAGAAGGAAATCGCTTCTTTAAAGGAACAGATCCGGAAGCTGGGAGATGTAAACGTCAATGCCATCGAGGATTACCGGAATCTCATGGAGCGCTATACATTTTTAAAAGGTCAGCATGACGACCTGGTGGAGGCTGAAAAAACGTTGGAAGGCATTATCCGGGAACTGGACAGTGCCATGCGTAAGCAGTTTCTGGAAAAATTTGCCCAGATAAACGAGGAATATGACAAAGTATTCAAGGAATTGTTCGGCGGAGGAAAAGGAAGCCTGGAGTTAATGGAAGACGAAGATATTCTGGAAGCGGGAATCCGCATTGCCGCCCAGCCCCCCGGGAAAAAGCTGCAGAATATGATGCAGCTTTCCGGCGGAGAAAAGGCGCTGGCAGCCATCGCGTTATTGTTTGCCATTCAGAATTTGAAACCATCGCCGTTTTGTCTTCTGGATGAGATTGAAGCGGCTTTGGATGAGTCAAACGTGAGCCGGTTTGCAAAATATCTGCACAAGCTGACCAAAAACACACAGTTTATTGTCATTACCCACAGACGCGGAACCATGGAACAGGTGGATCGGCTGTATGGAATTACCATGCAGGAAAAAGGGGTTTCCGCATTGGTAAGTGTCAATCTGATTGATAAGGAACTGGATAACTGATAAAAATCGATTGGAAAGAAAGGAGCATGGATAAGCCTATGGGAGAAGAGAAGAAAGGTTTTTTTGCCAGATTGAAGAATGGACTGGCCAAGACCAGAGACAATATCGTAAAAGGAATGGATTCGGTATTCAGCGGTTTTTCCGCAATTGATGATGATTTCTATGAGGAACTGGAAGAAGTCCTGATCATGGGGGATATCGGTGTCAATGCCACCACGGCTATTGTGGAGAGACTGAAAAAACAGGTCAAAGAACAGCACATCAAGGAACCTGCAGAGTGCAGAAGGCTTTTGATCGACAGCATGAAGGAGCAGATGAAAGTCGATGAGACGGCATATGATTTTGAAAAGGAACAGGCGGTCATCATGATCATCGGCGTCAACGGTGTCGGAAAGACGACTTCTGTGGGAAAACTGGCCGGCAAATTAAAGGACAGCGGCCGAAAAGTCCTGATCGCAGCGGCGGACACGTTCCGTGCAGCAGCCGGAGAGCAGCTTGCGGAATGGGCCAGGAGAGCGGATGTGCCGATGATCGGCGGAAAAGAAGGCAGCGATCCTGCCAGCGTGGTATATGATGCCGTAAATGCTGCGAAAGCAAGGCATGTAGATGTGTTGCTGATCGATACGGCAGGAAGACTTCATAATAAGAAGAATCTGATGGAAGAATTAAAGAAAATGAACCGGATCATTGACCGGGAATTCCCGGGAGTACATCGGGAGAACCTGATCGTACTGGACGGGACAACCGGACAGAACGCTCTGGTGCAGGCAAGGGAATTCGGAGAGACCGCAGATCTGACCGGAATTATTCTGACCAAAATGGACGGAACCGCAAAGGGCGGAATTGCCGTGGCAATCCAGTCCGAGTTAAATATTCCGGTAAAATACATCGGGGTAGGGGAGACCATAGAAGATTTGCAGAAATTTGATTCCAATGAATTTGTCAATGCATTGTTTGATATCAAATGAGGCAATACATAACAGTTCAGCCGCGCCATTCACAAAGCTTTTCGCATGCTTCGCAGCTGCTTATTTGCGACTGCAAGTCGCAATGTTCATAAATCTGGCGCTAAGCTCATACATAAATGCCTTCTAGGCATTTTATGCAGGTAGATTTTCATGCGAGCATGAAATCTACCCACAAGAATGTATGTCTGAACTGTTACAACAATACAGGTAAGGAGAATGACGTATGGAAGAGAAGAAGGAGCAGGAAGCTGCAATGCTTACGTTGGAAAAATTTGAAGAAGCATCGGGTATCGTAGGAAAGGTAACATTGGAGACCAAGCTGATTTACAGCAATTTTTTCAGCGAAAAGACCGGAAATAAAGTATACTTAAAACCGGAAAACCTGCAGTTTACGGGAGCTTATAAGGTAAGAGGCGCTTATTATAAGATGAGCCTTTTATCCAAAGAGGAAAGGGAAAGAGGCGTGATTACGGCATCTGCGGGTAATCATGCCCAGGGAGTCGCTTATGCCGCGAAATGTTTCGGGGCCAAAGCCACAATCGTGATGCCCACGACAACGCCGTTAATTAAAGTAAACCGAACCAAAGGGTACGGAGCAGAAGTGGTTCTTTACGGAGATGTTTACGATGAGGCTTGTGAAAAGGCTTATGAACTGGCAGCGGAACACGGTTATACATTCATTCATCCCTTTGATGATCTGGCAGTGGCAACCGGTCAGGGAACCATTGCCATGGAAATTTTTAAAGAGCTTCCCTTGGTGGACTATATCCTGGTTCCCATCGGCGGAGGCGGACTGGCAACCGGAGTATCCACGTTGGCAAAACAGTTGAATCCGAAGATTAAAGTGATCGGTGTGGAACCGGCAGGCGCTAACTGCATGCAGGAATCTCTGAAAAACGGAAAAGTAACCACGCTGCCGAAGGTAAGCACCATTGCGGACGGCACTGCGGTAAAAACACCGGGAGCAAAGCTCTTTGCGTATATTCAGAAAAATATTGACGATATTATTACCGTAGAGGATGATGAGCTGGTAGTTTCTTTCCTGGATATGGTAGAGAACCATAAGATGATTGTGGAAAATTCCGGATTGCTTACCGTTGCAGCGCTGAAGCATCTGAATTGCAAAGGCAAAAGAGTGGTTTCCATCTTAAGCGGCGGCAATATGGATGTGATTACCATGTCTTCAGTCGTGCAGAAAGGACTGATCTTCCGGGATCGGATCTTTACGGTATCCGTTCTTCTGCCGGATAAGCCGGGTGAATTGTGCCGTGTGGCAGGCGTGATTGCAAAGGAAAACGGCAATGTGATCAAGCTGGAGCATAACCAGTTTGTATCCACCAACCGAACCGCGGCAGTGGAACTGCGTATTACCCTGGAAGCGTTCGGAACGGAACATAAGATGCAGATTATCAATGCCTTGGAACGCGAAGGCTACCAGCCCCAACTCGTTCAGGCAAACATTTAATGATGCCAGGGGCGAAAAGTTCAAAGCCGATGCAAGCTAGCTTGCAGGAGGATTTTGAACCTTGAGCCCCGCCCACAAGATGAGCAAAAAAGTGGGGCGCAGCCACACGATTTGCGAATGTTGGGCAGGATTGCGGGAGTGAGCAGCACGGAGCAATCCGTTCGGTATCATGATCAGAGGTTCTCATAAAGAGTATAAGGAAAGGTATGGCACAGGAGAAGATGGGTAATACAGAAAAGAAGAGTTGGAAACAGATTGCCTTGGATTACGTGATCATGACGGCGGCAAGCGCAGTCTATGCCGTCGGGATTGCTTTTTTCCTGTCCCCGAATTCGCTTGCTCCGGGCGGAGTAACCGGAATCGCCATTATCTTAAATGCCATCAGCGGTCTGGAGACCGGTACGTTGATGTGGCTGATTAACATTCCGCTGATTCTTCTGGGAATGTGGAAGTTTGGCTGGCGTTTTATTTTATCTACGCTTTACTGCACGACTATTTCTTCTCTTTTTACCAATATTTTAGAGCCGTATGGATCGCTTACCAGGGATCCTTTTCTGGCGGCTTTGGCAGGCAGTACGTTGATGGCAGTCGGAATGGGATGGATTTTTAAGGCGGGAGCCACGACCGGCGGAACGGATATCATTGTGAAAGTAATCCGCCTGAAAGTGCCGCATTTAAAGACCGGTTCCCTGTTTATGATGACAGATACGGCAATTGTGGCAGCCTCCGCCTTTGTATTCAAAGATGTGGAAAAAGCCATGTATGCGGGACTTACGGTATTTTTGGTCTCTACTATTTTAGACCTTGTTCTGTACGGAAGGGATGGTGCGAAGCTGATTTACATTATCAGCGACCATGCGGATACGATTACGGACAGACTTCTGACCCAGCTGGAAGTGGGTGTAACCCACATCCAAGGCAAGGGATGCTACAGCGGCAAGGAGAAAAATGTCATTCTCTGTGCGGTCAAAAAGACAGTCCTTCCCAAAGCAGAGGCAATTGTAAAAGAAGAAGATCCGCTGGCTTTCTTAATCATCACCAGCGCAACGGAGATTTATGGGGAAGGGTATAAGAGCTATTTCAGTGAAAAACTCTGAATACGGCAAAATAGAAGAAACAGGTAAAAAAATAAATACAAAAGCTATTTTGGGAGAATCCGGTATGGGTTCTCTTTTTTGCGTTCTTTTGTGCAAGCATGAAATCTGTCCACAGGAATGCTTGGCTGAACTGTTATTGTATGTTAATATAATACAAAATCCTGAGCATATATCACATTGAATTACCGGAGCAATTTGATACAATGAAAGTGTCCGGATGTTAAAAATAGTGTAAGAAATAGAAATTAAAATATAAAACTGGAACGTGAGGAGAAAACAAGATGGCAAAGACGTGGAAAGTAGCCATAATCGGCTGCGGTTGTTTTGCACATGCGCAGTATCTGCCGAATGTAACCAAAGAGGCGAATGCGCAGATTGTGGCAGCAGTGGACATTGTAGTGGAAAGAGCCAGACAGGCAAGTGAGCAGTACCATATTCCGCATTATTATGCAAGTACGGAGGAACTGATTGAAAAGTGTGATTTTGACATTGCCATTGATGCGGCTTCGATTCAGGCGCACCATGCGATCAATATGGCGGTTCTTGGAGCGGGAAAACATTTGATTTCCCAGAAGCCTGCTGCACCCAGCGTGGAACTGTTGACAGAGCAGATGGAACTGGCCAGGGAAAAGGGGGTTAAGTTCGTATGCGTTCCGGTGCATCCCATGCGTTATGATATCAATACGGCAAAACAGTGGATGAAAGACGGTGCAATCGGCAATGCCTATTACATAAAGTGCAACATGTCCCACGGCGGACCGGAATATTTCCAGTACCGGGATGCGGATCCGGAGTGGTTCTTTGAGCCGGGAGCCGGTGCGCTGGTGGATATGGGGGTTCACGGGCTGCAGATTGTGACTTCGATTTTCGGACCGGCAAAAAGAATTGCCTGCATGGCCAAGGTGACGACTCCGGAGAGAATCGTTCGTTCCGGGGCATTTGACGGCAAAAAGATAAAAGCGGATCAGATTCCGGATCAGTATGTTATCACACTGGATTTCGGCGGCGACCGGATGGCGGTAGTGGATACCGGATTTTCACAGAAAGCATCCAAAGCGCCTTTTATCGAGATTTTCGGCGACAAGGGAACGATTTGTTTTACGGAAAGTTATATGACCAATCCTACGCCGGAAATTTATGTGGACGACAGAGAGAAAGGAATCCGTGGCTGGATGAAACCCATGGACGGAGCCCATCCCTGCGTCAAAATTATCAGCCAGTGCTGCTGCCTAGGCGATCTGGTAGAGGCGATTGAACAGGATAAGCAGCCGGTTCTGTCACCGGAACATGCAAGACATGTGCTGGAGATTATGTGCAAGATTCCGCAGGCGATTGCGGAAGGCAGAACCGTAGAGTTGGAGACATCCTTTTAGTGCGCAGCCCGGAGGCTATGAGGAAAATGGAAAAGGGCAGATTTGAAAAGACAAAGCAGAAAAATAGAATGGAGCAGGTAACGGGAGGTTAAATGGGAAAAGCAATGAGAAAATTACGCGCCGGGATTATCGGGCTGGCACACATTCATGCCAGACTGATGATTCGTGATCTGGACAAAAACAAAGACAGAGTGGAAATCGTGGGGATGGCGGATTATCCGCCTTTTACCAGGGAAGAACTGGAAAAGCGACTGGAAATGAATACCTATGCGCCGACAGAAGGGCAGCCGATACCGGTATGGGAGGATTATAAGGAGTTGCTGAAGCAGGATCTGGATCTTGCTATCGTATGCAGCGATATCAAGGATCATGCCGCAATTACGGAAGAGATCCTGGCGGCCGACATCCATACCATTATCGAAAAGCCTATGGCTTTGGATATGGAAGATGCCAAAAGGATGTACCGGGCTTATAAGAAAAGCAACGCAGAGCTTTATATCAACTGGCCGGTTGCCTGGTTCCCTTCTTTCCGAAAAGCAAAGGAGCTTGCAGACAGCAGAATCGCAGGCGAGGTCTTAAGAGTACAGTATCGAAGCCCCTCTACCAGAGGACCGTACCGGCTCAATGAATATACGCCGAGAGAATTGTCACAGCTGTGGTGGTACCAGCATGACAGGGGTGGAGGCTCCATTTGCGACTACGCGGGATATGGCTGCCTTCTGACTACCTGGTTTGCCGGAAAAACAGCGAAAAGCGTATACGGACTGAAGAAAAATTTCTTCCATCCATTTTCCGATATTGAAGATTATGCCTGCTTTACCATTGATTTCGGACATTGCGTGGGATTGGCGGAAGGTTCCTGGTCTACTTTGAATAATGGCCAGATTCCAACAGGACCCGTGATCTACGGTACGGAAGGCGTGATTGTGGCAGACCGGTTTTTGCCACAGGTTAAGGTATACAGGGATCTGCTTCCTTATCAGCCCTCACCGGAACCGAATGCGGTTTACGAGACCGAGCCGGTATCGGAGGATATCATTTCCCATGTGGTACAGGTATTGCTGGATGGCGCACAGCCGAATGAACTGATTACTCCGGAGTTTAACATGAAGGCGCAGGCGGCCTTTGACGCCGGAAGAAGATCCTGTGAAACAGGAAAAGTGGAACCTACGATCGACCCGTTCCAGTTTTAACAAAAGAAAAATAAAATGGAACGGAAATAGAACGAAGTATAAATAGAGCGCAACGTAAAAGGAGCGGAAACGGGAATAAAACAAAGCGTAAAGAAAACGGAACAGAAAAACGAAACGTAAAAGAAGCGGGAACAAGCGGAAAAGAAAAAACGAAACAAGAACAGAATAAGCGTTCAGGAAAGGCGGGAAAGAAATGAGTAAATTAAGAGTGGCTGTAATCGGCACGGGTATGATTGCAAACAGTGCGCATTTTCCGGCACTGAATATTTTAAGGCAGGAAGGGCTGGTAGAGGTAGTCGGAGTGGCGGATATCCGTCCGGAGGCGGCGAAGGAGACCGCAGAACGGTATCAGGTACCGAAGTTCTACCAGGATCCGCAGCAGATGTTAGATGAGCTGCATCCGGATTTTGTGGCGGTATGCACCCCGAATTGCTATCATAAAGAATGGACCATCAAAGCGTTAAAGGCCGGCGCACACGTAGCCTGTGAGAAGCCTATGGCATTGACGCTAAAAGACGCACAGGAAATGTGGCAGACGGCACGGGAGTGCGGAAGGATGCTTTTCCCCTGCCAGTGCATGAGATGGAGAAATTATATGCAGCGATCCAAAGAGCTGGTGGATGCGGGAGCGCTGGGTGACATTTATTTTTCCGATATCGAATTTATCCGCAGAATCGGAATTCCCACCTGGGGAATGTTCCATATGAAGGAACACAATTTCGGAGGGCCGTTCTGTGATCTGGGCGTTCATCTGATTGACTCCCTGCTTTGGATTGTGGGAGATAAAAAGGTAAAAGCCGTCTCGGGAAGCGCTTACACCAAAATCGCAAATCAGGGAGAGGATATCCTTTTAAGCATTGCGGAGAGCGGCGCTTACACGGGAACATTTACTCCCAGGCCTTATGATTATCATGAATTTAATGTTGAGGATTTTGCAACCGGATTCTTACGTCTGGAGGATGGCATGAGCGTCAATTTCAAGTTCTCCTGGGCACTTAATCTGCCGACTACCAATCTGGATATGGTCATCTGCGGAGATAAGGGAGGCCTTAGCGTAAACAAGGAAAGGCTGTACAAAAATATCGGCAGATTCCAGTCGGAATGTGATATGAAATGGTTTGACAACGGAGCCTATAAGGGAGCTGCTTTTGAACAGCACCGTTATATGTACCGGAATATTATCAATACCATTCTGGGCAAAGAAGAATACCTGATCAAGGAGCATCAGAACATGGAAGTAACCAAGGCGATCGAATGCTTCTACAAATCGGCGGAACTGGGACGCGAGGTGACGGTACAGGAAATTCTTTAAAAATTATGCAAGGGTTTTCTCACGGCTTTTGTTCTTCCGAGTAGTGAGTGGTGCGAAAACGGTAAGCGGACGGCGTTTCTCCGGTACATTTGATAAATACTTTGGTAAAATAGTGCTGGCTGGTAAAGCCAAGCTCATCGGAAATCTCACCGATGGTCAGCTGAGGCTGGTAAAATAATAAATCCTTGGCCTGTGCGATTTTGTAATCTGTGATATAATGAACCGGAGTCATGCCGAAAGCATCCTTGAAATAGCGGATCAATTGCTGTTTGGAAACATTGCAATATCCGGCCAGATCGTCTAGGGAGATTTTTTCGGTGTAGCGGCTGCGGATGTAGCGGATGGCTCTTACCAGATTGGGCGGTATCTGCTCGACCGTGTAAAGGGCTGCATCGCCGGAAAGGTCGTCTATCGTTTTCTGCGACAAGACAGACAAAATGCCGCACAGAACGATAGACGACTGCAGTTCGCACAGAAAAGGCCTTCGATTGGAAAACAGAGAAATCTCTTTTAAACGGGAAAGCAGATTCTCTTCGGCGGAAAAGGTAAAATGATTCTGCAGATAAATGAGATTCTGCTGTGTCCAGCCATGGGTATCGTTTAAAACCTGATTTTCCAGAAGCTTTTTTACCTGATTCAACTTACGGATGAGGCCGCCGGCATCGTATTCCTCCGCTTTTTTCGAAAAGGAAAAATGAATATAAAACATGGTACACAGGCTGTTGTCAAGGCTGCGTCTGGTGTAGGGATGATTGGCGGGGATAAAGAAAACATCCCCTTTATTGATCTGGTAGGTTTCGCCGTCAAAGGTGATAAGGCAGGAGCCTTCCTGAATAAAAATCAGGATATTATGCTTCTCGGCAATCTGCCAGACCGTGTTACGGGTGACAGAGTAGCAGTTGGTAATTAAGGGGAATTCATTCATCTGGAATAAATAAAACATACGGCAACCCTTCCTTAAAATGATGATGCTTAACTTAAATTATGGTTTCGCTGTTTTCCGTTCTTGGTACTTTGTCTTTATGCCTGTATTTTTTTTAGTAATGCTTCCTGTAGAACCTGGGAAAAATTAATTCCCATGGAAGAAGCTTTTTCATCCAGCCAGCCAGGAATGCTTAAGGTTTTCTTTACCGATTTGCTGTTAAACTTCTTCTGGTATTCCAGAGTGTCACAGGCAATAAAGTTCACAAACTCTCCCTCTGTCAATGGAATATCTGCAGGTTTGGACGGTTCCGGAATTTCCTTTCCGTCCTTCTCGTATCCGTACATAACAAGCGCAAGGGCATCTTCCGCCATTTCAATTCCGTCTTCTATGGATTCTCCGCAAGTATAACATCCCTCCAGATCGGGAAAATTAATAGAGTACTGTCCGTCTTCCTCTGCAGTAAAAATCGCCGGATAAGCATATTTTGCCATCTTAGTGTCTCCTTTTTGTTCTTAGTATTTTGATTCTATTTTTATTGTCTGCGGAAATTTACAGCCCCGCATCTTTTAGTATGCTTTTCAGTGTCCCTGCCGGGATTTCTTTTTTGTGTCGCGGTACCGGAAATTCTTTTCCGGTAATCGGGCTGTGCCATATATCGTGCCTGGTTCCGTTTCTCTCCAATTTGCATCCCGCTTTCTTTAGCATTTTCAGTAATTCTTGTGTTTTCATTCGTCCTCCCCTCTATGTCTTTATTATAATACGTGTCAATACGTATGTCAAGCTTTTCTTTGATGTGTTTCTGCTCTTTGGTTGTAACAGTTCACTCGTACGTTTATGCAGGCAGATTCCATGCTTGCATGAGAAGATGCCTGTGTAAATGTACGAAGGGAGCGCCATTTATATGAGCCTCGCATCTTCCAGATGCGACAATGGCTGCAAAACATGCGAAAAGTTTTGCGAATGGCGCGTGTGGACGGTAACCTTTGGTTTACTTAAGTTGCGCCGGTGCAATTTTGCTATGCGAGAGTTCGCAGGTATTCTTCCACGTTCTGGTACTGGATGCCATCTATTATCTGGTCCTCTCCGCGATAGAGGACGAATTTTCCGGTGATAGGGCCGTAGCGGTGCTCCGTCAAGGCACATTTTTCCTCATTGATCAGATGGCGGTACTGGTATGGAACCGCTTCCTTGCTGTGCTTGATCTCGAAAATCCGGCAGGAGCCTGTTTCCGGGTCAAACACCACCATATCAAATTCCCCAATGGGGAATTGCAGGACAAACACCTGCATCCCGGGATTTGCAAGCTTGGTTTCCAACAGGACAATATCTTCCAGCATTCGGCCCCTGATCTCGTTTAAGATGCGTCCCTGCACGGCGGTTCGCTCCGCCAGAGACAATGCGCTGAACGTCTCATCCAGCAGCAGGCTGTGGATCAGTGCATCTGCCTGTGCATAGCGCAAGCCGGGTTGTGCGAGTACAGTACGGCTGGATTTTGTGCCGACATCCGGCAGATGCAGCACATCGATTTCCTGCGTCAGATCCAGCAAATCCAGATATTCTTTGATCTCTGCCACGTGAGAAGCGTCAAGCACCACCGTTTGTTCCGTTTTGTTGCGGATCTCCAGCAGCTTTCGCAGACTGTCGGTCACAGCTACAAGGTTAATACGATCAAGGATGTCCGTAGGGTTCTTGCGATCCCGCCGTAGATTGTTGGCAGAAATCCCAAGATCATGGGACTTCCAGTCCTGCGTCAGCACATCCAGCGTGAAGCGGTGGTTGATGTCTTCTACGACACGGTTTATGGCGCTGGTCAGCTCATTCTTGTCGTATAGATCCCGTAGATGGCGGAAATGTCCCTCATACTGATAGCAGCGCAGGGAGTGCTGCATGTTGCGGGCAATGGCAGTGACCACATATTCATCAGCGCTTTCCTTACTGGCAAACGTAGAAGTTTGATTGTAGTGGATGCCGCCAAGGCTCATGGTGCCGCCGTATCGGATATTCTCATCGATGCCGTGGATACCGAGAACAGATTCGAACTCCCGGTAGGGAATGAAGGTCGTGTGCAGCAGAATACAGCGGTCGTAGAGCTGTTCATCTTCGGTGAAGAGAAAGCCAAGCGAGTCTGTGCCGGAGAGTACGATTTTCATGCCGCAGGCCGCAAACACATCAGAGAACAGTGCCGCACCTTCGATGAAATCCTCCAGCAACGTTACTTCATCAAGGAATACATAACGGAAGCCTTGTGCTTCCAATAACTTGAGGTCATGGTTCACATCCGCCAGCGAATCTCTTGCGGTGATCTGAAGGAATGCTGCCTTGGCAAGTTCCGTATCGTTCATTTCCGCAAAAATCTGACGGATCAAGGTGGTTTTGCCTGTTCGGCGCAGACCGTAGAGAATGAGCACTTTGTCCAGTGGTTCGCCGTAGATGAAATCTTGCAGTTGCCGGAAACACTCGCGTTTGCGGTAGCCGCAGACAGGTGCCGCGAAAGAGCGCAGCATCTTTCCGGTACGGATGTTGGTAATAAAAGCAGAGTTGTCCATGGTTTTTGCTTTCGGCAGATGTTTTTCAAGAGCCTTTAGTTCCTGCTCCAGTTCCTTCCGCTGTTTTATTTGAGTACGGAAATTCTCTACTTCACCAGCGGGAATATACTTCTCCTGCCGTTTCCCGTTTTCCGTCCAACGATGGTAAAAATATTCTTTTCCATTGATGGTTTTCCTTGTAATGGAACCTGCGGGCAGATTTGAAATTTGCTGCTCCAGCTCTGACTTCTGGATTTGTATTTCGGATAATTTCATAGCGCACCTCCTGTGAGATACTATTCTATGTAAAATTATACCCCATTATACCCACAAAATCAAGGGTATAATGGGGTATAACAGGATAAACCTGCCTGCAAAGTTTGCAAATCTCAAGAAGAATAAAAAAACTCATTTGATCCCTATGTTAATATAATGCAAAAATCTGAGCATATATCACATTGAATTACCGGAACGATTTGATAAAATGAAAGTGTGGGATGTAAAAAAAGGTGTAAAAAATCACGTTGAAACATTGAGGAGATTAGCGTGAAAAAATACATTGAAATGCCATCGCATCTAAGATGCGATTTTTCACACTGCAATTTGTTTCTGAGCGAAAACAAATTGCTTTTATGGCAGAAGAGAAATCGCCTGCGCGAATTTCTCTTCGCCACCTCGCGACAGAGTCGCTCGGAAATGAGGATTACTATGATACGAGCAGCAATTGTGGGATTTTCCCATATGCATGTAAATGAAGTGGCACTTTACATTGACGGACAGCCGGATATGGAGCTGGTGGCAGTGTCGGATCTGTTTCCAATGGGAATATTTCCAATGGGAATATTTCCCATGGGAACGGAGGAACAGAGGCGTAAGGCTTATCGTTATACGCCTTTATGGAATCTGCAGAATGTACTGGATCATTACGCAGGCACGGCGGAAAAGCAAATGCATGATTTTTATTATGAAGACTATATTACGATGTTGGAACAGTGCCGGCCGGATATCGTATTCCTTCTGACAGAGAACCGGATGAAAGAACAGGCGGCGGAAGAAATCATCAAGCGGGGAATTACCCTTTGCATTGAAAAACCGGTTGCGCAGACGCTGGAAGAAGCCAAACGGATCGAAGCACTGGCAGCCCGGTATGGCGTGGAGGTAGTGGTTAACTGGCCGGTTCTGTGGAGACCGTATCTGCATAAAATGAAGGCAGCTATAGACAGCGGCATTATCGGAACACCGATAAAACTTCAGTATATCAACGGACACACGGGACCTTTGGGAAAAGGTGCAAAGCACAGAGGAGTTGCGGACAGCGCACAGGAAATGACCGATGAAGAAAGACAAAAGATCTGGTGGTACCAGCGCTCGAAAGGCGGCGGAGTTTTTCTGGACATTGCCTGCTATGGGTGCCTGTTTGCCAAATGGTTTTTGGGAGACGGAGAAAAAAGGGCATTTGCTTACGGTGCCAACCTGAATACTCCTTATGCGGACGTGGAAGATAATTTCGCCGGAATTATCGAATATGCCGATAAGATGGCAGTCATCGAAGGGACCTGGACCACTCCAAGGGCGGTCATTCCGTCCGGACCTGTGGTTCTGGGAACCGACGGTGTTCTGGTCTGCACCGGCGGCGCGGAAAATCACCCGGATGTCCGGGCTTATGATATCTACGGGAAAGAGATTGTTCTTCCGGATACAGAACTTGCACCGCAGTTTCAGAACATGCCCTGGCAGTATGCACATCACGTAAAAACCGGCGAACCCATTCACCCTATGTTAACGTTGGCCGTAAATGTGGAAGTTATGGCGATGCTGGAGGCATTGATGAATTCCCAGACAGAACAAAAGAGTGTGGTCATTCCGAAATAGGATAAATTGCTGCAATGAATGAAAAAATATAAGAAAATATAAGAAAATGTAAGAAAAAAGGAGTAAAACCAAGATGCTTTCTTACGCTGACAGACTGGCATCCATGCGTGCCACCAAAATAAAACATACCCTGTTAAAGAGAGACCAGAACGGCTACACCGATCTGGATGATTTCGGAACCGTGCCCCTGCCGGAAGGATACTATGTGGAACCCTGGTATAACAGCGAAAACGGCAGCTTTTACGGCTTTGACGGAATGAGCGAGAATTTCTGCCGCCTTATGGCAGCACAGCCGCCTTACGTGGACCCCATGGAAATGCTTTGCGGACGCTGGCGGGATATGCTGGTAAATTACCGTGGAGACGTCCACTATATGCCTCTTTGGATGAAGAAAAATACGAAACTGCGGGACTTTATCTGTAATGGGGCGACCGC
>CAKRZO010000028.1 GCA_934433135.1 uncultured Acetatifactor sp.
TTTATTTTGAGAACGGAAAAGCGAAGGCGCTGCTTTGTGCCTGCTGCCTGGAAAAAGACGAAAAAGACAGCTTTCATATCCGCTTTGAACTGGAAAATTAAGGAAAATAGAAAATGGAGAAATGGAAAAATGCATCCATACGGCTTCAATGTGGATGCATTTTTTGTATATATTCACAAGAAATAAAGAAAAATAGTAAGAAACGTATACTTATCTTAGATATTTTGAGTATCTGTAATCGAGAGAATATGGTAACATATGTATAAAGATAAATGAAAAAAAGAAAGGTGTCTTAAACATGTCGGGGAAGAAAGAAATGTCCCAGCAAAAAAAGCTGGATCTGCGGAGAAAGAAACTTCATAAGCTTAGGGTAAATGGTGAGCTGTTTCTGCTCTGCCTGCCTGCACTGGTTGGTTATCTATTGTTTAATTACATACCTATGATCGGTAACGTTCTGGCATTTAAAGATTATAAGTACAAGGATGGGCTTTTCGGAAGCGCCTGGGCAGGGTTAAAAAATTTCCGGATACTTGTAGTGTCCGATGGTTTGAAAAAAGTTATCGGAAATACGGTGTTGTACGGTGTAGGCTGGCTGATATTGGGAATAGTGCTTCACGTAATCGGCGCTCTTCTTTTGGGAGAAATTACCAACCAGAAATCCATTAAGATTTTTCAGACTTGTATGACCATCCCGAATTTTATGTCCATTATTATTATCGGATTTATTACCTATGCGATTTTTCATCCGTCCATGGGCTTTATGAATCAGGTATTGAAATTCTTTGGGAAGGAAACAGTGGATGTTTATACCAAACCGGGTGTATGGCCGTTTATTCTTACTTTTGTAACATCCTGGAGAGGTATGGGCATGGGAACCTTAATGTATTATGCGGCACTGATGGGAATCGATCCGTCACTTTATGATGCGGCCGCAATAGACGGAGCCAATCATTGGCAGCAGTCATGGTATATTGCGATTCCGCATTTGATTGGTGTCGTTTGTGTCTACGGTATTTTGGGGATTGGCGGTATTTTAAGTGCCGACTTTGGTTTGTTTTATCAGATCCCCCGAAATGTAGTTGCTTTGTATCCTACAACAGATGTTATGAGTACCTATCAGTTCCGGGCCTTGCAGGGAGCTACTTATGGAATCGGTTCTGCCATGGGATTTGTGCAAAGCGTTTCCAGGCTGATACTGGTTGTTACGGCCAACCTTGTTGTAAAGAAAATTTCACCGGAAAACAGTTTGTTCTAAATAGAGCGAAGTGAGAAGTAGTGTGAAAATTGTATTGAAATGGAGACTGAGATGAACGAAGAAGAACTTAGAAAGCAACAAAAGGATCACATTTTCAGGAAAGGATCCCGTTATAAAATTCCGATTTACCTGTTTTTTATCCTCGTCTGTATTTCCTATATTGTACCTTTAATGCTGATCGTATCCGCCTCACTGTCTTCCGAGGCTGCATTGAGCACGACGGTAGGGGGAAACGGAAGATTTTCCCTTTTTCCGCAACAGTTTACCCTGGATGCCTACAGGCTGGCATTTAAGAATCCGGGGCCTGTGCTTCAGGCATACTTTATTACAGCTGCCCAAAGTATTGTGGGAACCGTGTTAAGTTGTATTGTGTGTGGGATGATTGCCTATGCGATCTCCAGAAGCAGCTTCTCTTGGAGAAGGCTGATTACCTTTATTGTATTTTTTACCATGTTGTTTGGCGGCGGAACCATTCCGACTTATATTATTTATACCAAGTATTATGGTTTGGGAAATTCCTTTTGGATTTATATACTGCCCGGCATTACCGGCGGAGCCTGGAATACATTAATGATCCGAACTTTTTTCAGGCAGCTTCCCCATTCGTTGTTTGAATCAGCCAAGCTGGACGGGGCTACGGAATTAACAATTTTTGCAAAAATTGCTGTTCCGCTATCTAAACCGATTTTTGCCACCATCAGTTTTATGTGTCTGATCGGGAAGTGGCAGGATTGGAATACTTCTCTGCTCTATATAAGGAATGATAAGCTCTACACCATACAGTATTTTTTACAGAAAATTCTGATGGAGCAGGAATTTTTAAAAAGGCTGTCAACCGATTCCGAATTGGCAGGTATAACAAGCCAGATACAGGCCTCCCAGCCGGCGGAAACGTTAAAATATGCTCTATGTATTATAGCAGCGGGACCGATGATGCTGGTATTTCCGCTCTTCCAGAAATATCTGGTTAAGGGAATTACGGTAGGATCGGTAAAGGAGTGAAAATGGTACTATGGGGAAATGCCCGGTATCGGTTCAGTCGGTATCGGTTCATTATAAAAAATTCAATTTATTCAAGGAGGAACGAAATGAAAAAGAACAAATTGACGGCACTGCTTCTGTGTGCAGCAATGGCAGTCACATCCCTGGCAGGATGCGGAAACAAGGTAGACACAGAGAGTAAACAAACAGAGAGTAAGCAGACCCAGAGTAAGGATGCAGAGGTGACTTCCGAGACGCAGAAAGAGGAAGAACTGGAAGACGTAACCTTAAAAGTCTGGTTAGTAGGACCGGGAAAACAGCAGGATACGGAAGAGGTATGTGATGCCTTTAACGAACTTTTAAAATCCTATCTGCCCCATACCACGGTAGACTTTGAATCGCTCACCTTTAATGAATATGCGACCAGATGGTCCAATGCCATTGCCTCAGAAGAAAGCATTGATCTCTCTTGGGCAGGGTATATGGTAAATGTGGATGAACAGATTGAATTGGGAGCTTACTACCCTCTTACAGAGCTTCTCGAAACGTATTGTCAGGAAGCAGTGGACATGTTCGGGGGCTGGGAGGTTTTGGATCAGTATAAGACGGATGGGGAAATCTATCTGTTTCCGTGCTGGCAGAGTAACGTAAGTCACGAATTGTATATGTCGTTCCAGACGGATACCCTGAAATTGATGGAAGACGGATGGGTACAGGATCTGGAAAAATATATGCTGGATACGTCCAGATCCTCTGATTTAGAAGTAAAAGAAGAAGTATATAAAAGACTGAGCGATTATTTTGAAGCATGCAAGCAGGCAGGTATGCTGCGCGGCGGTGTGGAAGGAACGGTGCAGGGATACCTGAATGTGCAGAATGTGGGACTCAGTGGAGCGAGTTCTCTGGGCGCAAGCGTCCGAATCGGTGATAACAGCTTTAAAGTTATTCCCTATTATACCGATGAATTAACAAAATTGAGTTGGAAATACAAGGCGGAATGGTTTCAAAAAGGTTATATCCGCCCGGATATTGCTTCTGTCGAAAAGGCACCTTCCTTTATTGTAAACGATCCGGATAACAGCACGATTGATTACGGCGGATCGGCAGGCTGGGCAGAAGATATGAGTGCAGCATTGACAGAAAAATTCGGTTTTGACATTACAACCATTCACACAAGCGACATTATTACGCTTACCAAGAGTACGGCAACCGACTGGTGCATTCCTTCTACTGCCAAAAATCCGGAACGGGCAGCTATGTTGATGAATCTGTTAAACAGTGAAGGTGGTAAAGAACTGTATCAGCTTCTGGTTTATGGAATTGAAGGAAAGCATTATACCAAAAATGCAGATGGTACGATAACCATGGCAGAGGGTGCAGGGCAAACATCGGATTCTACTTACGGTAATTATAACTGGATGCTGGGAAATGTCCAGAATAGCCTTTATACCAACCCCGCTCAGATTAAGAATACCGAATATACATTCAGCCTGGAAGAAAAAGCAATGAAAAATCCTCTGATCGGATTTCAGTTTGATAATTCTGCGGTGGAAACGGAGATGATGAATCTGAAAGCAATTCAGGATGAGTATACCAGTATATTAGGTAAAGGCTATGCCGGAGACAAGTGGGAAGAAAAGTATCAGGAAATGATAAAGCGTATGGACGATGCAGGAGCCAAAGAGTTTTATGAAGAGGTGCAAAGACAGGTGGATGAGTATGTAAAAGCCAATGGTTGCACTTGGTAAACAATGTGGCGGCTGATAGCGACGAGTAAGCACATTTCGGTAACAATGAATGCTGCAAGTTCTCATCTGCCATTCATCAGATAATAGGTGAGAATAGTGCGAAAAATTGCATGGATATGCAATTTTTCGCACAGCTATTTATACCGCAGGCATAAAAGAGAAATCGCCTGTGCGAATTTTTCTTGGTCAATCCTCGCGATATAGTCGCTCGGAAATGAGGAATAAAATGAGAACGATAGCATACTGGATCAGGCCGGACAGAGAAATCGGAAACGTATGTCCTGTTTTTCAAAAGACATTTCAGACAAAAGGAAAGGTGCTGCACGCGGAACTGGCAATTACGGCGAGGGGTGTTTACGAGGCGAAGATAAACGGAGAAAGGGTAGGAGACTATATTCTGGCACCCGGCTGGACCGTTTATGAAAAAAGATTGCAATACCAAAAGTACAATATCACCGGTCAGATAAAAGACGAAAATCAATTTACCGTGACTGTCGGTCACGGTTGGTATCGGAGCATTCTTCCCGGCTGGTTTAACAGCCTCAAGAAAAAAAGGGATGTAAGCGGCATTACCCCGGATTTGCTGGCAAAGCTGGAAATCACCTATGAAAGCGGAGAAAAGGAAATTCTTGCAACGGATGAAACCTGGCTGTGGTCAGAAAGCAAAGTCCGACTGGCAACGATATACGGCGGTGAGGTGTATGATGCCGACTTTCAGGAACATTTCATGCCGGTTGCTTTGTCTGAGAATCAGGATAAAAGCACTTTGATCAAACAGGAAGGGGAAAAAGTAGGTGAACAGGAGCGGTTAAAACCGATTCTGATAAGAACTCCGAAAGGAGAAGCTGTGCTTGACTTCGGACAGAATCTTACCGGATATGTGGAATTTGAGATCGAAGCAGCAAGGGGGGATACAGTCATACTCTCTTTCGGAGAAATCCTTTCTAAAGAGGGAAATTTTTATAATGAAAATTACAGGAATGCAAAAACAGGCCGGGAAGTATATGTATGTCGCGAAGGAAGACAAAGATATAAGCCATCTTTCAGTTTTTTCGGGTTCCGATATGTGAAAGTGGAAGGTTTGCAGGGGAGAATCTGCCCGGATGATTTCACGGCAATTGTTTTGCATTCGGATATGGAGCGAACCGGATCAATTGTGTGTTCGAATGCAAAACTGAATAAGTTGTTTTCCAATATTATCTGGGGACAGAAAAGCAATTATCTGGACATTCCTACGGACTGCCCTCAGAG
Organism: uncultured Acetatifactor sp.; assembly: GCA_934433135.1. Lineage (GTDB taxonomy): Bacteria > Bacillota > Clostridia > Lachnospirales > Lachnospiraceae > Acetatifactor. The sequence goes on from CAKRZO010000028.1 coordinate 5,236, forward strand.
AGATGAAAGACTGGGATGGACGGGAGATGCCCAGGTTTTTGTAAGAGCTGCTTCGTACAATTATAAGGTAGACCGTTTTTACCGGAAGTGGCTGCACGATCTGGCAGCATGTCAGGAAGAAAACGGTAAAGTCGGGAACGTTGTACCGGATGTGATATATGATTATTTTGCAAGCAGTGCCTGGGGAGATGCGGCAACGATTTGTCCCTGGACCATTTATATGACCTACGGAGATAAAGCGATTCTGCGGGAACAGTTTGAAAGCATGAAAAAATGGGTCGGATACATAGGGGAAGTTTCTCATGATAAGTATCTTTGGACGGGCTGCATGCATATGGGAGACTGGCTTGCACTGGATGCACCGGATCCCAGTGACTGTTTCGGGGGATCCGATCGTGATTTTATTGCAACGGTTTATTACATCTATTCGGTAACCCTGGTTATCAAAGCAGGAAAGGTTCTGGGAGAAGGGATTTCATATTATGAAGGACTCTTAGAGAAGATAAAGCAGACATTTTCTCAAAAATTTCCTGTGGCAAGAACCCAGACAGAGCATGTGCTTTTGCTGTATTTCGGGTTGACGGAGGAAAGAGAAAAGGTGGCAAAAGAACTTGCGGATATGATACGTGAGAATGGAAATCGCCTCAAAACCGGTTTTGTCGGGACACCTTATCTTCTACATGCATTAAGCGATAACGGATATGGAGAGATTGCCTGGTCTTTGCTTTTGCAGGAAGAATATCCTTCCTGGCTTTATTGCGTGAACAAGGGCGCAACCACTATATGGGAACGATGGAACAGCCTGGAACCGGACGGCACACCCAACAGACAAGGAATGAATTCTTTCAACCACTATGCTTACGGAAGCGTGGCAGACTGGCTTTACGAAAAGGCGGCGGGAATTATGCCGGTTGAGGAATACCCTGGATTTGAACGGATTAAAATTCAACCGATGCCCTCAAGACGTCTTGGTTGGTTTGGTGCATCCATTCAGACCAAATACGGAATGGTTCGTTCAAAATGGATTTATGAAAAGGAACATATCCGATACGAGATTCAGACCCCGTCACCGGCACGGATTATCCTGGGGGAAGACCAATATAGCGTAGCACCCGGAAGTTATATTTTTTACAGAAAAAATATTATACGAGGATAGAAAAATATGGGAAATTGGTTCGATTCCGCAAAACTGGGAATTTTTATGCACTGGGGTATATATTCCGTCCTGGGAGTAACGGAATCCTGGGCTTTTTATGAAGGAAAAATCAGTTATGAAGACTACATGAATCAGTGTAAGGGATTTACGGCAGAGCATTATCGCCCGGAAGAATGGGGGGAACTTTTTCGAAAATCGGGAGCGCGATATGCAGTACTTACGGCAAAACATCATGATGGCGTGGCACTATGGAACAGCAAAGCAAGCAATTTGAATGTCGTAGCTAAAACACCGGCGAAAAGAGATCTGATAAAGCCCTACTGCGATGCTATGCGCAAATGCGGAATTCGTGTAGGACTTTATTTTTCCCATCTTGACTGGAGTCATCCGGATTATGCATCGATTCATCCGCAAAGTACGGAATGGTGGGCATACAACCGATATACCGCACCGCCGGAAGGAAAGCCCGATGATTACGAACGTTGGGAAAGATTTCTGAAGTTTCATAGACAACAGCTTACAGAACTTTTAACCGGGTATGGCAAAATCGATCTGCTATGGTTTGACGGAGTATGGGAGAGGACTCCTTTGCAATGGAAATTCCGGGAAATGCGTGAGTATATCCGAAAATTAAGCCCGGATACGTTAGTAAATGAAAGAATCGGGGGATACGGGGATTATAAGTGCCCGGAAATCACCGTTCCGATCCTGCCGCCGGAAGGACGGTGGGAGCTGTGCTATACCATGAACGATTCCTGGGGATATAAAGAACAGGATAAAAATTATAAGTCGCTGCGTCAGATTATAAGGACGTTTACCGAATGTATCGGTATGGGTGGGAATCTGCTTTTGGATATCGGACCGAAAGCACACGGAACCATTTGCGAAGAGCAGAAGAATCTGCTTTTAGGAATCGGAAACTGGATCGAAAAAGTAGAGGAAGCCATTTACGAAACAGAAAGAGGACTTCCATACGGTCATTTTTACGGAGCCAGCACCCTTTCCCATGACCGAAAAACACTGTTTCTGTTTATTTATGATACTCCGGTGGAGGGGATCTGCGTAAAAGGACTTAAGAATCCTGTGAACAGGATCACAGCGTTAAATCGAAGAATTCCCTTAAGCTACAGGAGAAACGGTGCTTTTCTGGATATGCCGGGGCAGTTGTGGATCGATGTGCCGAAAGAAGCCCTGGATGAGGTCTGTACGGTAGTAAAAGTGGAATTAGAAGGAGAACTGGAACTTTACAGAGGAAAGGGAGGTGCGATTACTGCTTAAGATATAGAAAAAACGGAATATTTTGCGTACAATCAGGGAGGAGCAGAGAAAAGGCCGATTCGTGGCAAGACAGAAAAAGATGCCATTGAGTGGTTTTCAGCTAACCCGGTGGACGCTGTTTTTACGGATGTACAGATGTTTCAGGTATCCGGTGTGGAACTGGCCAGGCATATTTACCGGAATTATCCTCATGTTAAAGTGGTGGAGTTGAAGGACAATCGTTATTACGGAATCCTTTCTGTCACCGGACAGTGGTGGGAGAGCAGGTTATTTTAAAAATTCGGAATAACGGCAGCGGAATGGAACCGGAAAAGATAGAAGAGTGGAATCGTTTTACACGGATATTCAAAAAGGGCAGAGGAAGGAGAGACGCATGTTGTTAAAGAAACCGCCCATGGGGTGGAACACATGGAATACTTTCGGCGAAAATATAAATGAAGAGTTGATATTGGAGACTGCTGACAGACTGATAGAGGATGGGTATTATAAAGCAGGATACGAATATGTAATCATTGATGACTGCTGGAGTGAACGGAAGCGTGATCCGGAGGGAAGGCTTGAAGCAGACAGAAATAAATTTCCGCACGGAATGAAGTATATTGCGGATTATTTGCACAACAGGGGGCTGAAATTCGGAATGTATTCGGATGCCGGATTTTACACTTGCGCAGGGTACCCGGCAAGTTTCGGCCATGAAGTAACAGACGCACAGACTTTTGCAGAATGGGGAGTGGATTATCTGAAGTACGATTTCGGATTTTTTCCCACCAGTGCGGATCCGGCTGCAGCGTACCTCACCATGGCACAGGCCTTAAGAATGACCGGGAGAGAAATTCTTTTTGCCGCCTGTACGGCAGGACGGGAAAATCCACATCTGTGGGCAAGATCCAGAGGTTGTCACACGTACCGTTCGACCAATGATATCTCAGATTCCAAAGCATCTTATACCGATATTTTTCGGTCTCAGGGAGAATGTTTTGAAAACAGCACAACCGGTTGTTTTAACGACTTGGACATGCTGACGGTGGGGATGAATGGAATCGGAAATGTGGCTGCAGGAGGAATGACATATGAAGATTATGAGAATCATTTTCTCATCTGGGCCTTTTTCGGTACTCCACTGATCATCGGAGGCGATTTGCGAAAGATGGAGAAGCAATACCGGAAATTGCTGCAGAGCCCGGAAGTCATTGCCATAAATCAGGATGCGGAATGCAGACCGCCGTTTTTGATTGAAACTTTTTACGAAAAGGCGAAAGTGTTTGCAAGACTTCTGGAAAACGGAGAGATAGCGGTTCTTGCGGTCAATATGCATCCGGAAACCCAAACACAGAAATCTTTGCCTTTAAAGATATCTTTTGATGATCTGGGAATTCGAACCGGCAGCGGAATCGGAATCGAGTTTACCAATGTTCTTACCGGAGAACGGATCGGAACTTTTGAAGCCGGATACGGCATTCGGGTGAAAAGCGAAAGAACCGTGCTGTTGCGCGGCAGGATGGTAAAATTGTAAAAGAAAAAGAAAGGCATAAAACAAGATAAAAAGGGTCAATAAATAGCGGAAAATCAGTAGAAAGGATAAAAGAAATGAAGGAAAAGAGAATTCCCATTATAATCGACACAGATATCGGAGGAGATATGGACGACACCTGGGCTTTGGCAATGGCACTGAAAGCTCCTGAACTGGATCTTAAGATGGTAGTTACCAGCTGCGACGATCCAATGTACCGGGCACGGATTATCGCAAAGATGTGCGAAAGAGCGGGAAGGACGGATGTGGCAGTCGCGAAAGGGCTTCGGACGCCGGACGGTGTCAGATATCAGGCGGGATGGACAGAAGGATATGATCTTTCCAAGTATCCGGGAAAGGTTTATGAAGATGGAATCGGTGCAATGATTGACCTGATTCGAAACAGTGAAGAGGAAATAACGCTGATTACCATCGGCAATACCCATAATATTCCGGAATTGTTAAAACGTGCACCCGAGGTTGCAGGAAAAGTCAGAGTAATCGGTATGTTCGGAAGTGTTTATACAGGATATCCCTGGGATAACGGCAAGATTTCCAAAGAAACAAATGTGGTAAGTGATATTCCATCCGCTAAAATCTATCTGTCAAGCTTTAATAAGATTGAAATCACACCGCTGGATACCTGTAAGGAAATTGTGATTGACAAGGGACGTATGGAGAAAATCGTTCGGAAAGCAAAGACAGATCCGCTGGTAAGTGCCGTTCTGGAAAATTTTGAAGTGTGGAAGCATCATGGTCCCTTCTGGCAGGCACAGTTAGGAAAGCATGATTTCTCCTCTGATTTGTATGATACGGTAGCTGTTTATATGGCAATTACCCATGAGAATCTGGAGTTCGAACGCCTGAAACTCTCCGTAGATGATGCCGGATATACGGTTATCGACCGGGAAAACGGACATGACGTGGACGTGGCGGTTCGATGGAAGGACAAAGAAAAATTTATCGATTACCTGACCAATGTATTTCTGGCTTAACGAGACAGGATGCTCATGCTTGGAAAGGGAGAGGTTGAAAGTTCTGATATAAAATAGAAAAGTAAAAAGTCCTTTCAAAAAGTTTACGAAATGCATTATATAATATGCAAAGAGATGGGATTCGGCGGCTACTTTGTACATTCCAGGACGGGGCTGATCACGGAATATCTCGGAGAAAAATGGTTTTTACTGGTCAGATCCTGTGCAAAATACGGAAAACACCTCGGCATGGAAACCTGGTTATATGATGAAGACCGGCTGCCGAGCGATAAAAATTGCTCCATGTTTAGGTGATTTGTCATTTGCCGAAGGGATGTTTCCTACACCTTACGGAGATATTTTTGTTCGGCATGAAAAGAGGGATGGAAAAATCTATACGGAAAAGCGAGTTCCGGATGGAATTAAGGTTATAGAATAAAGGGAGAGAATTATGGCTGTCTATTATATTGATAATGTAGCGGGAAAGGCACAGAACGATGGTAAAAGTCCGGAATTCCCACTTGATACAAATATCGGATTAAAGGTTATGCCGGGGGATAGCGTGCTTTTTAGGCGTGGAAATTTTATACGAGGATCCCTTCATAACATGGAAGGTACGGAAGGAAATCCTATAACATACGGGGCGTATGGAGAAGGTGAGAACCCTGTTTTTTGCGGATCGGAGGATGTCAGCTGCGAGAATGACTGGGACGAAGTTGAAAAAAATATTTGGAAGTGTCGAAGAAAATTCTCTACAGAGGTATGTAATGTTATTTTCCCCAATGGTTATGGCGTATTACGCTGGGAATATGAAGAGCTGACTGCCCAAGGTGATTTTTATGACATATGTTTTGGATTTTCCAACGCAAACCGGGAGATGACAGAACATGGATTTTACATCTATTCTGAAAAAAATCCGGCAGTGTATTATGAACATATTGAGGTTGTGATCAGAACGAACCGCGAACTGGCGAAAAACGGTCATGATATGCAATACCATGATCTGACGTTCATTAATAACGGGGTTCATGCGATTGCCGGTGAACTTGCAAGTCGTAACTTACATATTAAAGGCTGTAAGTTTTTTAACATTGGTGGCAGCGTATGGAATAAAGATAGAAAAATCCGATTTGGTAATGGCGTGGAATTTTGGGACGTTGCAGAAAACGTTACAGTTGAGGACTGCGAATTTGATAATATATACGATTCTGCAGTAACGCATCAGGGCGGTTCGGCATCGCCGGCAAAAAATCTCATTATCAGAAATAATATTTTTAAAAGATGTGGTATGGCAGCTTACGAACAGCGGGACGTACTGCCGGAAAGCGGAGAATTTACAGGAAATATCTGTCTTGCAGCAGGAGAAGGGTTCTCTCATATGGGAATAGAACTTCCGAGATATTCGGAAATATATCCGCAACCTATGGGACATCATATATTTATGTGGCGAATAGATACTTGTGAGGGAAAAACCGATTTCAGAATAAACGATAATACATTTGGAGATGCACCGTATGGTGCAATGATTTATTCCATTTGCGGACGTGAACCGGAGGAAAAAATAGAAATCGATTATAATTTATATAATTGCAAAAAATATGCATTGATTAATAAATATTACGGGACAGCCTTCTATGATTTTGAAGAATACAGGCGTGTAACTAATAAAGATAAACATTCAAAGTTGGAGAATTAAAAAATGGATTACAATAAAATGACACTGAAAGAAAAAGTGCTGATGACTTTTGTGGTAACGATCCGCGAAATAAACAAACACGGAGGTCCGGAAACGTTTTTTGAAAAATATCCGGTCGGAGCGATGTATTTTAATGAGACAAAGGATATTGATATTTTATGTGGCAAATTGCCGGAGCTTGGTACCGGTATGCGTCGTGAGACTTTGCATAGATGCATTGCTGCGTCAAAGCGAAAAATGCTTGTGTGTGCGGACGAAGGAACGGTTTACGGACAGCAACAAAGACACTGTATGTGTTCCGGATGTTATTCAGGGAGAGAAGATACTTCTTATACCCTTGGAAAGCTGCTTGGAATGCAGATGAATGATAATGAGGTGGATTGGCTTTTGGGACCTGCTGTAGATGCCAATTTTATGCGCCGGAATCCGAATATGGAAGAAACGGCAAAATGTCAGCGTGCTGTTGTACGCGGAATACAAGACCAGGGTGTCTGTGCAACAGTAAAACATTTTCCGGGGCTTCTGACAAATCCGGTAAATATGCACTACGCACCCGGTAAAAATACAATGGACTTTGAAACGTGGTGGAGTACATATGGATATTTGTATAAGGAACTTTTTGACGAAGATGCCATGTGCGTAATGACAACGCACGTAACACTGCGTTCTTTTTCCGAAAAATCGGATAATGGGTATTATCCGATAGCAACATTTTCACACGATCTTACCACAAAACTTTTAAAAGAAAAGCTCGGTTTTAAAGGTGCTGTTGTAACAGATGCGCTCATAATGGGTGGAATGGCAACTGGAGATCTCATCGCGGAAACCGTGCAGGCTTTTGCAGCCGGAGCGGATTTACTGCTGTGGCCGCCGATTGAGGCAGCGGATGTAATTTGCCAAAAGCTCGAAAGCGGCGAAATCCCGATGAGCCGCCTCGATGACGCACTAGAAAGAATTGAAAGAATGAGAACTTTTCGTGAAAAGGCACTTACAGAAAAAAGCTTTGAAAAACCTTCAGCGCAACGGGCGGATGAACTTGCGCGGAGAACGATAAAAGAAAGCACAATAGTACTGAAAGACGAAAATAGAATGATTCCTCTTTCACCTGACAGATACGAAAAAATTCTTATTCTTGAAGCCTGCGATGATACAGATAAGGATTCGTGCCGTCTTATTAAGGAGAATCTGGAAAATGCAGGATTTTCGGTAGATATTAAACATGATATTTATGATGCTTCTTCAAGAGTATGTTGGCAGGATGATATCGACAAACTACAGGCACAATATGATGCAATAATTGTGAATTTAAGTGCGGAAGATGCTTTTTGGACAGAACCATATATGTTAGTATGGGCTTCACACTTATTGAAAAAGGAAAAGAAACTCATTATTAACTGGGCCAGCAACTATTTGGCAGACGATTATTTCCCGGAGGAAAAAACAATTATTCAGTGTGGTAATCCGATTTGCAAATATTCTGCGGATTGTGTGACTGAACTTCTGTTAGGACAAATATGAAAAGACTGAACTATAATAAACCGGCAGAATGGCAGGCCTGCGTGCCGGAAGAGGTAAAACATTATGAATGAAGTATCTATGAATTATAATATTGCCAGAGCGGTAAGAGGGAATGAAACATTTGATGAAATGATAGATTCGGATATGAAAATGTATTCTGAGTCTGGGTTCAGGTATATTGATGCGGATTTGTCTTACCTGACTTCAGGGTGGGACAAAAACAGCCCGTTAGGCAATGAAAATTGGGAAACGACAGCATATAAATTTAAAGAGTGTGCGGAGAAAAACGGAATTGCTTTCTATCAGGTTCACGGAGCTATGTTTGATTATTTCGCAATCAAAGAACCGGGTATTTCTGATGAATTAACGGAAAAGAGTGTAAGAATAGCCGGAATACTCGGTGCAAAGTATATTGTTTTTCATCCACATTACTTTAAAGAATTTACAGTGGAACAAAATATAAGAAAAACGTTTTACGATTTTGAACGTCTTTTAAAGTTGACAGGTAATGTGGGTGTAGGACTGCTAATTGAAAATATGCCCAATTGGGGAAATCATTTTAATAAAACCGAAGATATAATGGAAGTTGTTGATTATTTTAATACAGAAAAATTTGGCATTTGTTGGGATACAAGTCATGCATCAATGGAATATAAAAACGAACAGGATAAGGAAATATTAAAAGCGGGGAAAAGGATAAAAGCACTGCATATGTCTGATAATCTGTTTCGTACACAGCCGCCGCATGCCTTTACGGATGACCATATGATGCCCTTTGAGGGATATATAGACTGGAAAAGAATTAAGACTGCACTCAGAAAAGCGCAATACCAGGGGATCTATAACCTTGAACTTTTGAATTACTCTGCAATGCCTGTTGCCGCGCAAAAGCAGAGTATAAAGCTTGCTTATACAATCGCAGATCATATAGCAAACAGCCTGTAACCATATTTTAAAAGAGCTGGGTATTGAAAAATGAGTTCAGGTTATTGGAGGAAATATGGAGTTTACAATAAAAGCAGCGGAGCATACCGAAATTGAGGTAATAGAAAAAAACGCAAATGCCAATATTCAAATTTTTGAAATCTGTGTTCGGCACGATCAGTTTATGAAACCGAAAAAAAGCATGATCTGGTTTGAAATCCCGTGCTGTAAAACAGTAGGTACATTCAGCCCCTGTACGGATTTTGATCGTTCTGTGAATGCAGGATGGAAAGCGGGAGGAGTAAGATGATGGATAGTATACAGACGCCGAAAATCCACAATTTTATTATTGTGGTGACTGGGTTCCCGCAAAGAGAAAATTTCCCGATATGAAGGCATTTGCAGAGGAAAAAGGAAATTTTGCTTGGCGGTAAGTTGCGGGTAAGAAAGCCTGAAATGAATTATACAGAATCATCCGTAGAGCGGGACAAGGAGAAAATACGGATAATTTATGCACCTGTTTTATGTGAAGTCGGCAAGTTTGATGAGGAAATTGTGATCAATGCGAGCGGTGAAAGAAAAAACATATTTTGCAGCGATACTTATGATATAAAATATGAGGTATATGACTGTATGGGTAATGTAAGGGCAAAGGGGGAAATTTTTGCGGGGGAAAACCTGATCATGAATGTACCCAAGGCAGGAATGGTCGTGTTTCGGAAAAATTTTGTATAATGTTTTCACTGTCCGGTTAAACGATATGGAAAAAAACGGCAGTGATATTGGGATGGAAAAAAGGGAACGTCTAAGGTATAATAGAGGAAAAGAACGGGAGAAGCTTCCGACAGAAGCAATCTGCGGACTGGAAAAGAGGAAGAAACCGAATGTATCGACTGATCATTGTGGATGATGACGAAATCATCCGGGAAGGGCTGGTAAACTGTGTAGACTGGAAAACGCTGGGATTTGAAGTGGTGGGAGCATTTGAGGATGGAAAGGATGCCATAGAATGGCTTTCCGCCAATCCGGTAGATGCGGTTTTTACCGATGTGCAGATGTTCCAGGTCTCTGGTGTGGAACTGGCGAAATATGTATACCGGAATCATCCTCATGTGAAAGTAGTGGAGTTAAGCGGATATAAAGAGTTTCAATATATCCGGGAATCTATGAGCTATGACGTATGTGATTACATTCTGAAGCCGGTTGATGCCAAAGAGGTTGAGCAGGTATTTACCAGAGTAAGGGAAAAACTGGACAAAGAACAAAAGGAGAGGGAAAATCGACAGTTTCAATTTTCCTTCTATGAGACCGAAGAATATACCGGACTGATACAAGTTACCAGACAGCTGATCGACAATGTCTGGCAAGGCGACAGAGAGACTTTGCAGAAGAATCTGCATAACCTGGAAAGAAGAGTACAGCAGTTTCCGCAGTACGGTATTTATACGACTGTGGTAAAACTGCTGGAACAGTTGTATCAGGAACTGCCGGGCAAAGGGATCCGGCCATCCGGAAGACTTTCCCATACTGTGGTTTTGAAGGAGTTGGACGGTCTGCAGGAAGAAATGCTTTTTGAAAAAGTGGAGGAAATCCTGTGCCGATTCGTACATTTTCTGGAAAACCAGAGAAAAAGCAGTCTGAAAAACCCCATCGAGAAGGCAAAAGAATACATTGAAGGCCATTATCGGGAAAATTTAAGCGTATCCCAGATCGGAGCCATTGTCTTTCTGAATCCCAATTACCTGTCCAGGGAGTTTAAGCGCATTGTGGGAATGAATCTGACGGATTATATTACCAAAGTCAGAATGGAAGCGGCGATACAGTGTATGAGGGCAGGAAAGCACAATGCAGGAGAAATCGGATTTCTTGCCGGATATGAGAATACAAGATATTTTCATAAGGTATTCAAAGAATATACAGGTTATACCGTTAAGCAATATCAGAAAATACTGGCGGAGAACCAAAAGGAACGATAGAGGGAGTGGCTGCAATGCGATATCTGAAGAAATGGTGGAAAAGTCTGTTTACGAAAAATTTCATTGTGGCATTGTTTTTGATTACTCTGCCTGTCTTTATAGGTGTGATCTTCTACAGCAGAAATATGGAAAGTATTTACCTGGATGAAATCTGCCAGGTAAACCTGGAAAAATTGCAGAATGACAAGGAACTGGTGGAAACCTTGCTCAAGCAGGGGGATTACCTGGCCTACAGTCTGCTTTCCCGGGAGGAGACGAAAATCTACTGCGAATGGGATCAAACCAGTGAGTTTTATGCGGATGCAGTGTTGTCGCTGCATGATGAGATTACATTTATTCTGGATACCCATGCTTACATTGCATCCATCCAGATTTATTCTGTTGCGAAAGAGTATATGCTCGGACGCGGTGAACTGTGGGATGCCGGGAGTATGAGAGATCAGACCTGGAGACCGGCAGTGGAGTCGCTGCAGCATAAAAGAAAAATTCAGTTCCGTAAGAAAAATGATATTTATCCTTGTTATCTTTCCATGACTTATCCGATTCTCGGAAAAAATACAAAGGTAATCGGTGCGGTAGTCATGGATATCAGTATCGAGAAAATGGCAAAGCTGATTGCCGGAGGAGATACCGACACGGAATACTTCTGGTTGGGAGAAGGGGGAGAATTGTACTTTTGCCAGGATTACAAGTGGATGGAGACCCATGATCGAATTCCGGAGTCTCTGCAGTCCATCAGAGAGGTGGAAGCGGACGCGGCGCAGATGCAATGGATAAACGGGGAGGCCAGGATAACAGCCTGTGTGGATTCGGAGTATTTTCCCTGGAAATATTACGCTGTTAATACCGCTGAGAGTTATCTTGAGAAAGTGAATCATTTCAATCGGGTTATTTTGAATGTTGTGGCGGCGACAGTTTTTATTTATACTCTCATTTCGTTGCTCCTTGCTTTTTATTCCTATCGTCCGGTTAAAAGCATTTCCCAATGTATTCCTCTGCGGGGAAACAGTGCCGGAGAGGAAAGAGAGGACGATGATATATCCCGGATCAAGAGTTGGATCCGGGATACCTGGCAGGAAAACCGTCAGCTGCAAATCGACATAGATGAGAGGGTAAGAATGCTGGAGGAAATGCAGCTGTATGCGCTGCAGAATCAGATTAATCCGCACTTTCTGTATAATACCATGGATACGATAAACTGGACAGCTGTGAAATACCTGGGCAGCGAGAATGAAGTATCCGATATGCTGAAGAAATTAGCGCAGCTGCTTCGGGTGGGACTCGGCAAAGATATTCTGACAACTGTGGAAGAGGAATTGGAGCACGTACGGATTTATTTGCAACTGGTGGAAAAACGGTATAAAAACCGTCTGCAGGTAGAATGGGGCATCGATGAGGCGATCCTGCAGGACGGAATTGTCAAATTATCCATACAGCCGATTATTGAGAATGCACTGACGCACGGATTGAAGGACAATCGTTATTACGGAATCATTTCTATCACCGGACAGTTGGCGGGGGAACAGGTTATTTTAAAAATTCGGGATAACGGCAGCGGAATGGAACCGGAAAAGATAGAAGAGTGGAATCGTCAGTTGGAAAAAGAAGAACTGTATATCTGCCATCATATTGGGATGATGAATGTAAATCAGCGCTTTAAACTGGTATTCGGAAAAGAAAGCGGACTGAAACTGTCACAGGAAGCTGATCTGTTTACGGTAACGGTAACTTTCCCGGCAATGAAGGTTTTTTAAATGGGAACCGTTTTGCAGATAAGTGTCAAAGGGCAGACTCATGGGGATTCCAATGAGAAGAGCAGTTTCTGTTGACAAAATACGTACAAAATAGGATAATAGACGAAAAAAGCTGCCGCATATTTGGTATGTGCGGCAGCTTATTAAGGAGACAGGATAGCATGAAAACATATCATTACTATGACAAACCGTTAAAGGTATTCGGAGTACCGTGTTATGAGAAAACAGGGAAATTGCAGCGCCTTCCGGAGGAATTGCTGGAAAAATTACCGCATCTGGAAGGTCTGGGAAAAAGGTGCCCGGGGGGCAGGATATGCTTCCGGACGGATTCCGACAAAGTGCAGGTCAGGATTACATTCCGGACACTGTCTATGGATATCGGGATGTCCATTTTTTCCTGTCAGGCGGCAGCGATACTGATCGGAGAAAGAAAAAATGCGCATTTCGCCGGACTGGTTTATCCGCCGGATTATGATACCCTCACGTTTGAGGGGACGGTATGCAAAGCGGATCAGATGGAGGATATTACGATTTTCCTGCCGCGTAATGAGCAGATTGCAGATATCGAGATCGGCATAGAGGATCTCGCATCCATAGAAGAGCCGACACCATACCGGAACGATTTGCCGGTGGTTTATTACGGATCATCTATTACCGAGGGGGGGTGCTGTTGTAACATTTTTAACCCGTACAATGCGATTCTGTCTAATCGGCTGAATCTGGACTATTACAATCTGGGATTCTCCGGAAGTGCAAAGGGAGAACCGGAAATGGCTGATTATATCAGCAGCCTGGATATGAGCCTCTTTGTTCTGGATTACGACCATAATGCGCCGGATAAGGAACATCTTCAGGCGACACACGAGCCGTTCTTTAAAAAGATTCGTGCGGCTCACCCACAGCTTCCCGTGATTATGATGTCGAAACCAGCCGCTGTCTATACGGAAGATGATAAACTCCGCAGGGAAATCATCCGAAGAACCTACGAGAATGCCATTGCAGCGGGAGATCGGAACGTCTATTTTATCGACGGAGAAACGTTCTACGGCGAAAAGGACAGGGAACTGTGTTCCATTGATAAGGTACATCCCAATGATATCGGGTTCTTACGGATGGCTGATACCATAGAACCGGTGCTTCGTAAAGTGCTGAAGTTGTAATAACGGCGTGTTTGAACTGTAGCTGTTACCAAATTCGGAGAAGGTTTTTGTATCTGAAAACATTGATTCTTTTGCAAAATGGGATTATACTATGTGCAATAGGAGAACAGAAGTCAGAATTTTGCAAAACAGGAGCAGACAGCAATGGATATACGAAGAGCAAAAACACAGGATATTCCCCGGATTATGGAACTTTTAGGGCAGGTGCTTGCGATTCATGCCGCAATACGGCCGGATATTTTTATTCCCGATACTACCAAGTATACAAAGGACGAATTGGAAGCAATGCTAAAGGATGAAACCAGGCCGGTTTACGTAGCTGCAGACGAGGATGACAGATGCTTCGGCTATGCTTTCTGTCAGTTGAGAAAGCAGCCCTTTTCCAATAACATGGTGCCGTTTACTTCTCTTTTTATAGATGACCTGTGCGTTGACCAAAGCGTCAGAGGACAGCATATAGGGGAAAATTTATTTGAATATGTAAAGAGTAAAGCGAAAAAAATGGGATGTTATGAAGTGACACTGAATGTGTGGACAGGAAACACTTCCGCGGAAAAGTTTTATGAAAAAATGGGAATGAAGACCAAGGAGAGACAGATGGAATATATCCTGTAACAGCGCAGATATGCATTCACAGGCGCCGCACTTTGCAAATGGCATGTTTTGGTTACTTTATTTGTGATTCCATTGAGGCAAAAGGGTGTACGAAACAGGTGAAAATCGGAGAAATATAGGAGAGGGAAAAGCGTATGAAAAAGAGCATAAAAATAGTCCTTTTGGTTCTTACGGTATGCATCGGCATCATGCTTCTTGCGGTGTGCGGATTATTCGCCTGGCTGACGATTACGGAATACCGACCGGAAGCGAAGGAGAACGCACCGGTTCATTTGACTGCATCAGGGGAGAATACAGACCGTATATTAAAAGAAGGGCAGGAACTTTCAATTCTGACCTGGAACACCGGATATGCCGGATTAGACGCTTCTGTGGATTTTTTTATGGATGGCGGTACGATGGTGAATCCTGCCGGGTCGGAAGTGATTCGGGAGAACATGAACGGAATTTTGGAACAGCTGCAAGAGGAAGCAGACGGAATTTT
This sequence comes from uncultured Acetatifactor sp., assembly GCA_934433135.1. GTDB lineage: Bacteria > Bacillota > Clostridia > Lachnospirales > Lachnospiraceae > Acetatifactor. Next base: position 20,281 of record CAKRZO010000028.1, read on the forward strand.
CCTGCTTCAGGAAGTAGACCGCGACTGCAGCAGAACAATGGGCGTGGATGAGCTGGAGTATTATGTGCAGCAGACCGGATATTCCTGGGCATACGGTGTCAATTATCGCTGCAAATATGTTCCCTATCCGCTGCCGCCTCTAGGAAGGATGGAAACCGGAGTGGCAACGCTTTCCGGGTTTTTGTGTGAAGAAGATGCTGTCAGGGTTAGCCTGCCCTGTCCGTTTTCCTGGCCGGTGAGGACAGCAAATTTGAAGAGATGCCTTTTGATCAGCCGTTTCCCGGTAGAAGGAACCGACAGACAGCTTGTAGCGGTGAACCTGCATTTGGAAGCCTATGACAGCGGCGAGGGAAAAGCAGCGCAGACGGCGGCGCTTCTGGAAATCCTGGAAGAGGAATATCGAAAAGGCAACTATGTTATCGCCGGCGGAGACTTTAATCAGAGCTTTCCGGGAAGCTTTGAAACCTACCCGGTTAAAAATCCGGAACTCTGGGCTCCCGGAGAGCTGGAAATGGACGAACTGCCGGAAGGCTTCCGGCTGGTATACGATTCGGAAACACCTACCTGCAGGCTGCTGAACCAGCCTTATGATCCCGAGGATGAGGCAACACAGTATTATATCATCGACGGATTTATTGTCTCGGACAATCTGGAAGTACAATCGGTGGAGACGAAAGATCTTGCTTTCCGCTACTCCGATCATAACCCGGTCAGACTGGTTGTGAAGCTGAAATAAAATAGCACCGATAACTTTTCACTTCAGCCCATAATTTATTCAGAAACAGCAGAAATTCTGCTGTTGTGCAAATTGAAATAAGGCTGCTGCAATCCCGAGGGATTCAGGCGGGGGTTAAGGCAGCCAAAAGTGGAAACAGAACCGACCATGAGCTTGAAAATACATATGTTCGCGGTGGTTGCGACAAAGAAGGAACCCCGCTGTTTAATGACCTTACAAAAATGTTTTTTAAAGCAAGTGTCGAAAAAAAACATATTTCCTAAAATCAAATGCCGAGGTTTTTGAGTATAGATTTTCATGCAAGCATGAAATCTGTCCACAAGAATGATTGTCTGAACTGTTACTATAGTACACAAAACCATAAAAGGCGGTTGCCTAAAACACTTGACTTTTTTAATATCTCATGATAGTATGATCTAAACATATGAACATTAGGAGGGATCTTCCATGAAGCGTATTCAAACTATCGAGACCCGTGATCTGTGCCAGAGCGCCAGGAACGGTGGTTGCGGCGAGTGTCAGACATCTTGTCAGTCTGCCTGCAAAACCAGCAGCGGAATCGCTAACCAGCAGTGCGAAAATAAGAAGAAGTAAGTTGTGTTGAAAAATGCCGCCAAATCCGGTGGCATTTTTTATGATACAAGGAGAATGCCATGATCCATCAATACAAATTAAATGGTTACAACATCGTACTGGATGTGTGTTCCGGTTCCGTCCATGTAGTGGATGAAGTAGCCTATGATCTGATTGGGCTGTATGAGAATGCCTCCCGGGAGGAGGCTGTTGCACAGACAGCTGCCCGGCATCCCGAGATTGGGAGGGATGAACTGGAGGAATGCTACAATGATGTCACTACGTTGAAGAACGCCGGTAAACTCTTTGCTCCGGATGCTTTCGCGGGCATGGCCGGAGAGATGAAGGCCGGAACGTCCGGTGTAGTAAAGGCACTGTGTCTGCACATTGCTCATACCTGTAATCTGAACTGTGCCTACTGCTTTGCTTCGCAGGGAAAGTACCACGGTGATCGCGCAATCATGACTTTCGAGGTTGGCAAGCAGGCACTGGACTTTTTAATCGCCCATTCCGGATCCAGACGAAATCTGGAGGTGGATTTTTTCGGCGGTGAGCCACTGATGGGTTTTCATGTGATTAAGCAGTTGGTGGCCTATGCCCGCAGCGTGGAGGAACAGAACGGAAAGAATTTTCGCTTTACACTGACCACAAATGGTATGCTTATTGATCAGGAGGTCATTGACTTCTGCAATCGGGAAATGAGCAATGTTGTCCTGAGCCTGGACGGACGAAAAGAGATCCACGATCGATTTCGGGTAGACTATGCAGGAAACGGCAGCTTTGAACAGATTGTACCAAAATTTCAGGAGCTGGTGCGCCAGCGCGGTGGAAAAGATTACTATATGCGTGGTACCTTTACACATGCCAATCCGGATTTTGTCAAGGATATCCGCACTATGCTGGATCTGGGTTTTACGGAATTGAGTATGGAGCCTGTGGTTACGGCCGCAGGTGATTCGTTGGGTCTTACAGAGGAGGATCTGCCGGTGATCTTACAGCAGTATGAGGAACTGGCAACGCTGCAATTGGAACGATATCAGGAAGGACGCCCCTTTACTTTCTACCACTATATGATCGATCTCACCGGAGGTCCCTGTATTTACAAGCGCATCTCCGGCTGCGGCAGCGGTACGGAATACATGGCCGTAACGCCGTGGGGAGATCTGTATCCCTGCCATCAGTTTGTGGGAGATGAGAAGTTTAAACTGGGTAATATCTGGGACGGCATCACCAACCGGGAGATTCAGCAGGAATTTGCCTCATGCAATGTCTATTCCCGCCCTGACTGCAAAGACTGTTGGGCTCGGCTCTACTGTTCCGGTGGTTGCGCAGCCAATGCCTACCATGCGACAGGAAGCGTCAAGGGCGTATATGAATATGGATGTAAGCTGTTTCGCAAACGCATGGAGTGTGCCATCATGGTTCAGATTGCTGAGAAGCTCGGAGCAGCGCTATGATCTCCACACCGATTTGTGACTTCGTTCGTACCTACACGGTCGGCGACCCTGTCCGGTTCCATATGCCGGGTCACAAGGGAAAGGGGATTCTCGGCTGCGAAGGTATTGATATAACCGAGATCCATGGAGCAGATGACTTGTACCGACCGACAGGCGTAATCGCAGAGAGCGAAAAGAACGCTTCACAGTTATTTGGTTGCCCGACGGTATATTCTACAGAGGGTTCCAGTCTTGCCATTCGTGCTATGTTGTATCTTGCCTATACACAAGCAGGTTGTAAGGGTAGATGCCTGGTCGGACGGAACGCCCATAAAAGCTTTCTGTATGCCGCCATGCTTCTGGATTTTCCCATCCGGTGGCTGCGGGCAGGAAACAATTACCTCTCTTGTTCTGTCAGTGCCGAGGCGGTGGAAACGGCTGTTTTGGAGATGCCCGAGAAGCCTTTCGCCGTGTTTCTCACCAGTCCGGACTATCTGGGGAACATCTCGGATATCCACCGTATTTCAGAGACTTGCAGAAAGTATGGCATTCCGCTGTTGGTAGACAATGCCCATGGTGCTTATCTGAAATTCCTGCCTTCTTCGCAGCATCCGATGGATCTGGGTGCCGATATGTGCTGTGATTCTGCCCATAAAACGCTGCCGGTTCTGACAGGCGGCGCGTACCTTCACTTCCGGGATCCGCGGATGGCAGATCGCATCAAAGGAGCGATGGCGTTGTTTGGCTCCACCAGCCCTTCCTGGCTGATCTTGCAGTCCCTGGATGCTGCTAATCCCTATCTGGAGCGTTTGCCGGACACATCAGCAGCACCCACATATTGCATTGCTGCTTTAAAAAAAGCGCTTCTGAAGCATGGCTTCTCTCTGATTGGAGACGAACCATGGAAGCTCACACTCTGCGCTGCCAAATGGGGCTATTCGGGAGCAGAGATAGCAAGCCTTCTGGAGCGGGTGAACATTTTCTGCGAGTTTGCAGATCAGGATTTTATTGTTTTTATGCTGACACCGCAAAATACGTCAGAGCAGCTGAAGTTCCTTCAAAAAACGCTTTGTGAAATTCCGAAGAGAGAACCAAAACCGGAGGTGTCTTTGCCGTCGGCAATACCGGAGGTTGTTTGTTCCCCTCATCAGGCGGCCTTTGCCCTGCAGGAACGCATTCCGATTGAACATAGCCTCGGCAGAGTTCTGGCTGACGCTAATGTTTCCTGTCCGCCGGCAGTACCCATCGTCATGTGCGGTGAACGTATTGACAAGACTATGCAGGAGGCTTTGCATCGCTTCGGAGTCGAATGGGTTACTGTAGTGAAATAAATCCCGATAACTGTTTTTTTTGCAATTTTTTTAGAATGGATCATACTTATCAGGAAAACTCACAAACTTTTATCCTGCTGTGGGGGTCAGCTCATAGCCGATCAACCCAATGAGTATATCCCGTGTCAGCTTTTCAGGACATGACCCTGCCGCAGTCGGCGCATTTCCGAAAGAGGCTCCATTTGCCGGAGCTTGTTTCGGAACAGGTCACGTATACAGGTACATAAAATCAAAAAAAGCGCTTACCCCAAACGCAAAGTTTTTCTAAAAATTTGACCATCCATGTGAGGAAATTATTAATTCAGCTTTTTTTACTTCACTTTCTGCCGGTATGCACGGCGGAAGAGTATTTTTAATATTCAGTGCGGTATACTTTGATGCCGCATAATTATGATACGGCAAAACACGCACACGGACTATGCCCTTTAACGTGCTCAAAAATTCAGCTATTTGTGAAATTTGATTATCATTATAGTTTGGAATGTACGGAATACGTATTTCAATTTTAGCACCGCATCTATCCAGATATACAAGATTATCAAGTATGATTTTATTTGATTGACCGGTACATTTAACATGCACATCCTCGTCTATCGCCTTTATATCGTACAGAAACGTATCGGTGTATGGTATAACTTCATCTATTGCGGCTCTTGGAACAAATCCACAGGTATCAACTGCGGTATTTATTCCGTTTTGTTTCATGGTTTTTAAAATTTTGCGACATGCCTCACTCTGGAGCAGGCACTCACCACCGGATAATGTAATGCCGCCGCTGCTTTCGTTGTAAAAGTCTATATCTTTAAGTAAAGTTGTGCATATATCATCCGTGCTCATTTCTTTGCCGAATATTTCAAGTGCGTTTTGAGGGCAAACGGCGGCGCATTTTCCGCAAACGGTGCATTTTTCTCTGTCTATCCTATGTATGTTTTCCGAAAACGTATGACAACCGCAAGCTTCCGCACAATTTCCGCAGCCGATGCATTTATGCTCATAAAATGCCAACTGGCGTTCCGGAGAGAGTGTTTCGGGATTGTGACACCACAGGCATTTGAGCGGACAACCTTTAAAAAATACGGTTGTTCGTATTCCGTCCCCGTCATGTACCGCAAATCTCTTTATTTGTACTATGTTTACTTTCGTCAATTTTCTTCTCCTTTATTTGTTTTTCATTGTATGCCATGATTATACCAAGCGATATAAGAATAAACGCAATGGGATATTGTATCCGGAAGATGTTTTCATTCAGCAAAGCTGCACTGAATATACAGGCAAAAAACGGGTCGGCGAACTTAATGACAAACAGCCTCGACAGAGGCACATTCTTCTGTGCGTAGAAGAAAAGCGTATATGCAGCTGTTGACGCAAAGCATATGTAAGTAAAAACAATAGTTGAGTATGTGGTAAACACGGGAAATTTACCGTTCATAATTAATGCCAGTGCAAACAGTGCTGCGCCGCCGAAAAGCTGCGAGATGCCGAAAACCCAAAACGGAGATGTTCCGTTTACACTTTTTTCCGTCATAATCAGCGATATTACCGTACATAGTGATGCAAGCAAAATCAGAATGTCCCCAACAGATATTCCGCCCATATCTCCGCCGAGGTTTATGATCAGTATTCCGCAAAAGCCGACAACCGCTCCTATTATTTTGTAAATGCTGAATTTTTCCGTTTTTATAAATAAAAATGAAAAGCACGCATATAAAAGAGGGCCAAGTTGCTTAAGAATTGCTGCTTTGGATCCGCTTGTCATAGTAAGCCCTATATAGATAAACGAATAGTGCAAAATAACGGAGAATATGCCTATGCAAAAAAGATTCAAAGTGCTTTTGAAAACCGGTTTTTCAAGATTTGCACCTAAAATCAATGCGATAATGCAGCCTATCAATCCACATACAAAGAATCGCACTGCGGCAAACATCAGTATATCTCCGATATTGTCTGTGTTGATTGAGAATGCTTTGTATCCGATTTTTACAAACGCAAAAAGCGAGCCCCACAAAATCATTGGTATCAGTGGAAGAATTGTATTTGTTAAAGTGTTTTTCTTCATATCAGTTTAACCAAATAAATATGGTTTTCTCCCCCTTGCGTTCATATTATATAAAATGGTGTAACCGGCGTTTGTGTCAGTTGCAGTGTCGACATTAAAGCTTGCGGTAGTGACCGCAAGGATATCCGCATTGCCGCCGCAAAAGCAGCAGCTTGTAGGAATGCTGCACGGAACATTGATAAAATCCAAAATTTTCATTGTTTTTGTGTCTACAACTGCTATATGTCCCTCTCCCCAGCAACTGACGTATAGATTGTCGTTTTTGTCAATGGTGAAGCCATCAACACCGGGGACGGTTATTTGTCTGCCTGTAAAGGTTATTTTGCCGCATATCGAATCAAAGTTGTATTCGCGGATTGTCTTTGTATCACTGTCAGTGTGATAGAACAGAGATTCGTCCATTGACCATTCCATACCGTTTGAAAGCTTCATTCCATCAAGCAGCACTGTTACATTTCCGTTTGCGTCGAGGCTGTATAGCTTTCCGTCAAGCTTTTCTGATATACCAAGCCGCTTTTCACTTTTAGTTCCTATATAAAGTCTGCCATCGGGTCCAGCCTTCATATCGTTTGCATATTGTATTTTGTATTTTGAGCGGTCATATATGTCATGGGTTTTTCCGTTGCTATCCAAATAGAACACACCGTCGTATCGGGAAACAATAAGCCTGCCTGCCTTGTCAAATGCAAATGCCGCACAGCTCGTTTCTGTCGGAATTACATCAAGGGTATCGGTTGATGTAATGTATTTGCAGATTTCGTTTCCTCCTCCGGCGTTGGTGTAATACAGAGCTTTCTCCTTGTCGTTCCATATTGGACCTTCTCCTATTATGCAACGCTTTTCGGATATTATTTTCATTGAGTTACCTCCTTGCCGAAAATTTCTTGTGTTGTCGTTGTTATTATAGGTCTTTTCTGCTTATACTTGTAATAACCTAACACATGAGTTCCGAAATATGCCGTTATATTATTCGTTCGATCCACAAAATAATATGCTCCCGCAGCTCCGCCCCAGCCAAAATCCGGTCTTGGATCTCCCTCTGACGGACATTGCTGCCCAAGCCCGTATGCACGCTTGTCCTGTACCCAGTATGTCGGCATTTCTATTTGTGCCTTTGTCAGCTGATTGGTTGAGAGCAAATCAACAGTTTCCTTTTTTAACAGTTTATAGGTGCGGATTGCTTCAAGAAATTTTATGTAATCATCAACGGTTGATATACATCCGGCTCCGCCGCTTTCATATTTTGTGCCGATTCTGTATACGCAGTCCTTTGTACATTCCTCAACCCTGTCGGTTTCGGGATTATATCTGTATTGATTAACGAGTTTGTTCATATCTTTTCCATCAATCAGGAAAGACGAATATTCCATTCCGCATATGTCGAAAATATGCTTTTTGACATATGCGCCGAAGGTCATTTTGGAAATTACCTCAACCAATGCTGCCAAAACATCGTGGCAAAGACTGTATTCCCACCGATACCCCGGTTCAAACAAAAGCGGTTCCTTTGCAAGATATTTCATAGCTTCACGCGTAGGACATTCTCCGTCAGTTTCTTTGCGGCATTTTTCAAGCATGGGGGAATTCAAATCATAACTGAATCCTGCCGTCATAGTAAATAACTGCCTTACGGTAATTTTGTTTTTTGCCAAAGCTGCTTCCCCGTTCGATATTACCGTCATATTTTCAAATTCCGGCATATAACCGCAAAGCGCATCATCAAGCTTAAATAACCCTTTTTCAAACAGCTGCAGCGCCGCAACACAAGTTATCAGCTTTGAGCATGAATAAATATTATAAAGCTCCTTGCCTGTCACCTCTGTTTTTTTGTTTATATCCGTATATCCGTTTGAATGACGATATATGCATTTTCCGTCCTTCATCACTATGCAATCATAGAACGGAAGACCCATTTCAAGAAAGCTGTCCATAAGCTTTGTAAGTTTTGAAGACATTTTAATTACTCCTTAATTTTTTTGATTTTCTTTATATCAGGCACCCTGATTTTTCACATTTTATACCGAGTGTGTCATACCTATGTTCCCTCATAGCGTTATCTTATATTTTCCGCTCTTGTGATGTACGCGTTCTGCTCCTTTTCGGTGAGGTTGTTCCACAGCACATTCCAGCCGCACACACGTACCTGAAGATTTTGATACTTTTCAGGATGCTTCTGTGCGTCACGAAGCGTTTTCGTGTTAAAAACATTGATCTGCAAAGTCTGACCTCCGTTTTTCATATACATGAACAGTAGTGATTTCATAATTTCAAGTCCTTCGTCGCCGCTGACTGCGGAAGGGTGGAGCATTACGTCAAGGCAAAAGCTTTCGCAATAGGTGTACGGGCGCGCTTTCAGCGCAGATTTGATCAATGCAGTTACGCCCTCTCTGTCCATACCTATAGACGGAGAGCCGTTTTTGGAAATCTCATCGCCTGCATATCTTCCGTCCGGGGTCGCGCCTGTTTTTTCGCCCTCCCAGACAAACTGCATTGCCGTGTGCATAATCGCTTTGTATACACCGCCTCTTGCATTCGGACGGTTGTTTATTTTTGACGCAAAGTATGCGGACATTGCCTCGGTGTATCTGTTCGTTTCTTCGTCGTCATTTCCGTATTTGTGCGGACTTTTAACTATCTGTGTATGCAAATTTTCAAATCCTTTCCAGTTGCCGGCAAGAGCCTTTGCAAGAGTTTCAAGAGTTATGGTTTTTTTGTCATATACAAATCCCTTTACCGCCATAATTGCATCAACAAGGCTCGCAAAGCCACAGTTCAGCACATGGGAATTATTAAATTTTACGCCGCTTTGGTATGCGTCAATGCCCTTTTTCAATGCGCCCTCAATCGTCGCGGAATACATATTCGAGGGGTTGATAAAGCTGAGGTATTTTTCATACTGCAATGATACATCAATAGTCATTTCAATAAGGTTTTCCCACTGTTTTAAAACGGCACTGTAAAAGTCGTCAAATGTTTTTAAATCCTTCAACTCGCCTGTTTTGAGCCCGAACTGTTTATTCGTTCTTGAATCGAAGCCGTTACTGAATACATATTCCACTGATTTTAATGCATTGACATAACCCGTTCCGGTTGACACCTCGTTAGAGCGGATGCCGATTTCGAAACAGCCGCGTATGTCCATATTGAGAGCCTCATCATATGTTGCGCCATAGCTCATAGCCGCCTTCATCATTCCCGGCTCGCACGAGAGAGCAAAGCAGTTATGTCCTCTGCGTATCATATCAAAAACCTTGAAGAGCAGCCTGTCGGGTGTGTTTTCATTGACTTTTACCTGGATTTTTGGATTGTATATTCCTAGCTCGTCATAAACATCAAGTATATCAAAGGAAAGCTCATTGTATTTTGTACTGCCGTCTGCATTTGTACCTCCCATATAAAACGGCTGTCCCCAGTAGTTGCCGATAGCTGACCACTGCATAAGAAAATATCTTAAAAAGTCCCTTATTTCCTCTTTTGTATATGTGCCGTTGTCCAAATCGTTTTTGTAAAAGCCGTAAAGCGTGTTGTCAAGACCGTTCCCCAGCGAGCGCACCTGATAGGAGTCAAAGCATTCCGATATCATAAAATAAATGTAAATAACCTGCATTGCTTCATAAATATTCTGCGGTGTACCGTCGCGGATATGACAAAGACATTCGGCAATTTTTACGGCTTTTGCGTGAGTTTTTTTCAGAGCATATTTATACAGTCTGTCGATTAAATCAATTATTGCCGTGTATTCGATTATAATTCCGTCAAAAAATGCTTCTGTTTCCGGTGTAAGTGTATTATTTTTTCTGTGGATCTCCTTGTATTCCTCGGCGCGCTTTTTTAGTCCCGGAAACCCCAAACCGAGAATGGAATCCCAGTTCGGAACAACATGATCGAAATCCGGCCATATTGCAATCGCCCCGGATTCGTTCATATCGCGCATTTGAACCTTTAATTCGGGAAGAATATTGTCAAAGACTTCTTCGTGCCATTTATCTTGTGTTACACAGTTTGCAAGCCGATTCACGCTCCAAAAGCCGACAAAAAAATCGTGCTCGTTTATATCAATTTTTGTGTTTTCAAGGACGTATTTGACTGCGTGTGCCTTTGCAACCGGGTGCGGCAGAGCTTTTATATCTTCATACAGCCTTGAAAGCCCGTTCTTTATTTCCTCATCTTCAAGTCCGGTGGTTTTGTCGTAATCGTATCCGTGATATGCCATTCGGGCATATGGATTAAATGGCTCATTTGTTTTATGGTATTTATTTTCTATAAATACTCTGTCCTGATTAAACATAATAAATTCCTCCTGCAATTTATATTTAATTTTTCAATATAAAAGATAACAATAATCAGCTGATTTGTAAATGAACATTTCAAAACGCATTGACTATTTCAAAACAAAATATTATAATGCTCACAAGGAGGTCTGACATTTATGAAAGAATTTTTTGAATATAACTTTAACATAGATAAAATTATTCTTGCATGTTATGTTCCAAAGGGAGAGGGCAATGTAATTCACACAAACAGAGCATCGCATGGGCTGGCATTGCATATATCAGGCGACAAAAAATATACTTTTGAAGGAAAGAATATACTTTATACGGGGAAGAATGATATTATCTTTATGCCGGAACATTCCAACTATGCAGTGAAGGCGCAATGTTCGGGGGATTGTTATGCTATAAATTTCAAAATTGCCGATGCAGTTTCTTTCGAGCCGTTTGTATTGCATATGGGAGATTTGCTGACAGATCAGTTTAAGTCTGCCGAAAAAGCATTTCGTTTGAAGTCCCCGGGATATGAGATGCAGTGCAAAGCACAGCTGTATTCAATAATCTGCGTTATGCTGAGCGAATACGAAAAAAAGTATGTTCCGAAAAGTATAGAAAAAATTATTGAGCCGGCAATGGAATATATTCACAGAAATTATACATCGGAAAATATAAGCGTGGAGCATCTTGCAAATCTATGCGGTATAAGTACAACCTATTTGAGAAATATTTTTTTAAAATGTAAAAATGTTACTCCGATAAAATACATAAATGACCTTAAGCTTTCAAGAGCGAAAGAACTTATTTTATCGGATTACTATTCTATTCCAAAGATCTCTGAACTTTCCGGATTCGGGGATGAAAGCTATTTTTGCCGCTATTTTAAGAAGATGACAAGAATGACAGCAACAGAATACAGACGAAGCGTAAGGAATACCGATAAGTAGCCTTTCAGTGCCGCCCATATTTTTTGTACTCGGCAGGTGTGATGATACATTCCAAAGCTCTTTGGCTTCCGTATAATGGCAATATGTTATTGTTGCGGTATACAGCGAGCAATAACTGCTGTAGTCGACAGCATCTCGTAGCATTTGGAAAATGAACTTGTCATAAGAAAACAGGAGCTTGATTTTAGAAAAAGTACCCAAAATGCAAAAAACTGAAATCAGGCAAAAAAGAATCGGAGGAAATGCCTATGAAAAAAATAGGGGAGTATGTCAGGACGACATATACAAGTGTTACGGCAAAATGGGTTTTCGGTGTGCTTGCGGCGCTTGGTGTTTTACCCGACTTAATAAAAACAATACTGTTTTGTATCGTAAAAGAATCGTTGTATTGCTCGTAATCGTTTCCCGGCACCTGCTGCCCTTCTTTTTCCGGTCTGGCGTGCAGGCTTTCTTCTCCGGAAATAAGATCTGGTGTGCCAGGCTCGTGGCAGGACTTTTAAACACGGTGGTGCGCTGGGTACTCCTTATGCCCGTTCTTAAATTCATATGCGGTCAAAAAAGGCAGACGGAAGCAAAAGAAGAAGCCCTGTCGGCAGGAGAAAAACAATCTTTTCGGAGCTATGTTCCGGTGTGTATCAGCGTCGCCGTGCTGCTTTGCTCCGCCGTATTGCTTTTTCCGAGAGGAATTTCACCTGCAGACAGACTAAAAGAAGAGTATTATGTCCGCACGAATGTGGCGTGCTATAACCTGTTGGGTGGGAACATTATCACGGCAGTTAACGATTTCAACGATATACAACGGGAGCTGGAGGTATGGAAAGAGATTGCTGATGACAGGCTGGAAACCATGGAGCGGTATTACACAGCAGGCTATATCCGGGATATCGACTACTGCTTTGAGATGCTTTCCGAATACAAAAAAGCGGATGCACTGACAGCAGAGCAGAAGAACCGGCAGACGGAGATACTGACAAATTTAGCAGCAAACGGATGGTATATCGGCGGGCTTCCGGAGGTTAAGGAAAACGCTTCGGCCATGGCAGAGGTAATCGAAAATGCCGCCTCGTATCAGAATAGCTTTGACTATGCCGCACTACTGGCAAAGATGCGGGTGGGTGTCACAAATGGCTCCAGCATTGCCGATTCCGTCGGTACCGGCATCACCTATCAATTCGTAAGCCGGGCAATTGAAAAGGCGTTGGAAAACCCAGAGGACTTTGTCTGGAATTACATAGCGGTGATGCTGTATAACAACCAGGAGCAGCACTCTCTGAACCTTGTTTCGGATTATTCGGATGATAAGAGAATTCTCACTGTAGCCGAAAATTTCGAAAAGCAGTTTGAAAAGCAGCTCGGAAAGGACATAACCGAAGAAGAACAGCTCGGAATCAAAAAGCTGGTCATGCAGACCTGTCTGCGGGCGCTGGCACTGAAGGAATTCGATACGCCCTTTATTCGGGAAAACACCATGTATGCGCTGCTGAAAATCGGGCGATATGAGGAATGCCTGAAGCTCGCAAAGGAGGCGCAGAGAGGAACGGATCCCGCACCCCTCTACTATGCGGCGGCAGCCACACTTGAAGGCGAAGATTTCGATGCTTCTGTCGAGTATGTACTGGAGCTTGCAAAACAGGTAAAGACCGGCGAATATTCTCAAAAAGCAGATGAACTGCTGCATTCTTATCTTTCCTTGCTGGTCGTGGATACCGAAAGCACAAATGCAAAGTACAGTCGACTCAGCAAGGAGCAGATAAACAAGCTCAACAGCGATGAGTTCTTAAAAAATTATCTGGAGGCATATGTGAATGCCTGCTATCCGTCTTATGGCGGTCACTCCATTTATGACGCCGCCTACACGGAGGCAATGGAGATGGCGCTCGCCGCTGCGGACCGGGTGATTTCCGAGCGCGGCGATCTGTGCTATCCCTACTATCTCAGGGGAGTGACACTGATGCAGCAGGAAAAATTTGAGGAAGCCATAGAGGCTTACAAAAAGGCGATCGAGTATAAGAGCGATGATCCGATGATATGGTATGCACTGTATGCGGCGTATGAGGAGGCGGAGGAGTGGGAGAAAGCCTATACCGCCGCCGAAATTGCCATCGGTTTGAGTCCCTGGTTTAATTATTACAGCGACTATGAGGGCATCGGTATCCATCCGTATTCCTACCGCGAGGGCGCGAAAGTCATGATAGAAAAACAACACGAAGCATCGCAGAAGGGAGGAAACGAATAATGTTAATGATACTTTTATCCACTGTCTTTCTGGTTCTGTTTCTACAAACCTTTTTTCTCGGCGGAACCGTTTTGCCGGGCATTGCGGGCATGCTGCTCTGTGCGGCAGGTATCGTATCGTTAATCCTGCTGAAAAAACAGGGAAAGCATAGGCTCGGCGTGTTGGCATCGTCGGTGGGGCTGATCCTGTCGGTGCTGTGCTGCCTGTCCATCACGCCCGACTTTGGCGCAGGCACGCTACAGCAAAAAGAGTTACTTTTGAAGCAAATTGCCTTTGCCGAAGCAGTGGAGAATGCCGAAGAAAAATACAATGCTTATATCGAAGTGTACGGTGAGGACGATTCCTCCGCACTCTGTCTTGCAAAATACTATATCAGGGCAGATGAGGGGGATAAAAGCAGGTCGATGCTTTTTAAGCTCAAGAATGATACAAGTATGGAATATTATCGGACAATGGCAGAATGGTACAACAAATTCGACAAAGGCAACTTCTCTTATGTAGTCGGCACGTTGCTGGACGCGGTTGCCGAGTATCCCACCTGGGCGCAGGGGCATTTGATGCTGGGGCTTTCCTATTATGAAAACGGCGATAACACCTCGGCGATTTATTATTTGAAAAAAGCGCAGCTTCTCGACCCATCTGACGGCTACTGCCTGTGCTATCTGGGCGTGATATCCTATGACAGAGGAAGCTATAAGGCGGCGCAGGAATACCTGAACAGTGCAGAGAAGCTTGCGGAAAAAGATGAATATTTAAGAAAACTGGTTGAAACCTGGCAAGAATGCGTAGCAAGGGAGGTGGCATAAATGAGAAAAAAGCTTTTATCGCTTGTACTGAGCGTTTGCCTGTTTATGATCGTTTTGCCTATCACTGCTTCTGCAGACAGAGGAAACCAAAGGCGGGAATCGATCACGACACCGTCAGTAAGAGATGTAATAGACCATGTCTGCTCCATGGTTTCCGACGCATATACGACCTCGCTCAATTTTTGGAATGATTACGGAAATACTGTTTCCGGTGGTTTCAGCCAGGCCGGAGAGAGATGGAATGTCATAAAAACCATTCCCGACTTTGCATCAGATTATGGGGATGCAATAAAGGTCGGCGACGGGATATTTACGGTTGCCGGTGCAGCTGCAAATGTCATGGATTCCGTTTCTGCGGCGCATCAGCTCACCCATCCGCAGGATAACCCTTACGCTGCCCATCCGGCGCTTTCTACCGCCTATGACACGCTGACCGCATGGCAGGCGATGATGAACTGGGCGGAGATGGCAGTCGGTGATAAAGATCCTACCGGAGGAGTGAAGCTTGTGAACTATCTGCTGGGAGAAGCAGTGAAGGGTTGGTCTGACACAGCCACGCAGACGGCGGTGCTGGATTACGCCGATCACAGCGCACTGGTAGGAACCTTTGACCTTACCGTGCAGAATATTAATGAGTATTATACCGACTTGTTCCAGAATGTATTTTATCCGTCAAGGGATGCAGAATGGTCGGTGGAAGACTGGTGGAAAAAGTGTTATTACGATAAGCTGAATTTTTATGCGCAGATGGTAAAGGAAGGGCGCGAAAAGGAGTTTGAATGGCTGCGCGATGAGTTGCTGAATATGGCGCCAAAGGCGGGCAGTACGATTTTGCCGAATCACGTCACAGCGAAAAAACCGAACATATACCTCTACCCCGAAACGGAAACAGAAATCACAGTTTCCTTTGAAAAGCCGGAACGCATTACGGTATCTATTCCGGAGTATACGGGAGCGTGGACGGTAACGGCGGCGCCGGACGGCACACTTACCGATGCGGATCAAAACAGCTATGGCTATCTGTTCTATGAAGCGCTTGTGAAAAAGAGCGCGTTTCAAACCGAAGAGGGCTTCTTTGTTCCGGCAGAAAAACGCGATGAGACTTTCCGCCGAATTCTGACAGCATACGGGTTCAACGAGCAGG
Organism: uncultured Acetatifactor sp.; assembly: GCA_934433135.1. GTDB lineage: Bacteria > Bacillota > Clostridia > Lachnospirales > Lachnospiraceae > Acetatifactor. The sequence goes on from CAKRZO010000028.1 coordinate 35,814, forward strand.
AAATAACCGACTTCGTTGCGTATTGGTCGGAGTATCTGGCGGACGGTGCGGCTTACATTATGTATCCACTGCTGACAGACGGCGTTGACGCCGCCATGAAGGTAACCTTTTCCGCTACGCCGGACAGCATATACCGTATATGGTTCGGCTTTGCCGTATACGATGGCGGTAAAATAAAAGCACCCGAGATTACGCCGATTGTCAGAAGAGGTTTTACCGTCATCGAATGGGGAGGCGCTGTTTTGGATTGAAATTGTTACGACAGTTTGTAAACACTTGTGTTTTGGGGAGAAAGGTGTTATGATGTTTTCAACAGGCGAAGCAGTCAGTTTCCTTTTCAGGGTTATTCCCATTTGAAGCGAGGCCGGCAGTATAGATACGATACAAGCTATCAAGACTCCGGAATGTAACAGTTGAAATGTAACAGTTCAGATGAATCTAACCTTCTTTTGCCTGTGAAAGAGAAAGCGGGAGATTTATCCTATGAAACGGAACACCAAACAGTTGCTTCCCATGATCTTTGTTTTTACGATCATTGCTGCAGCTTATTCCTGCCGAATGCTCGCCAAATTCGATATCGGCGGTATTTATTTGAACTATATCCGAGCAGCGCTTTATTTGCTGTTGTTTGCCTTATGGGGCTATTCCATTGATCGACGCATTATTCAGACGCAGGCATTGCATTACATGCGTCTGACAGCTGCTTTTATGCTTGTGTGGCTTGTTTTGCGTACGCTGAAATATGAAGTAGTCACCAATCCGACAGTGGCAAGGTACATTTGGTATCTTTATTATTTACCAATGCTTTTTATACCATTGTTTGGGGTGTATATTGCTCTGTCTCTCGGCAAATCGGAGGAATTCCGTTTGGCCGGGAAAAAAGGCGCTTTGGCGCTTATTCCGGCTGCGCTGTTTTTGCTGGTGATTACTAATGATCTGCACCAGCAGGTGTTTGCATTCAGCAGCGGCATACCGGGAGAACCGGATAATTATTCCTTTTCCCACCGCCCTTTTTATTTCATCTGTCTTGGTTGGATGGTCGCCTGCATGATGGTTTCGCTTGCCTGTCTTTTGAAGAAAAGCCGTATCCCCAGCGGCGAAAAAAAGAAGCTTGCACCGTTTGTAATAGGCTGCGTAACGATTCTGTACGCACTTTTGTATCTGTCAGGGCTGCCGGCTGTACGTTGGTGGCTTGGCGATATGAATGTAATGTTTTGCCTGTTATATGCGGCAATTTATGAAAGTTGTATACGCTGTCGGATGATACAGTCCAATACAGGCTATGTCGAACTTTTCGAGGCAACGACATTGGCTGCCTGTATCGCGGATCACAATGGAAATATTGTTCTCCGTTCCCATGCTGCAGGTGAAGATATGGTTTGTCCGAAGGAGGGACTTCAAGTCATCCGCCCTAACGGAATACGCATTTCATCGGCACCGATTAACGGCGGATATGCCGTTTGGCAGGATAATGTGCGCCCGCTGACTGAACTGCGTGCAAAGTTAAGTGAGAACAAGGCAAAAATGAAAGATAACAAAGAGAAATTGCAGGAAGCTTATCTCGTGCGGGTTAAGCTGCACGAGGTGACTGAAAAAAACCGTATTTATGATGAATTGGAGGTAAGGTACGGAAAGCAGATAGCCAGAATCGAGCAACTGCTGAAACAATGTGAGAATGCCGAGCCCAAGGAAAGACAAAACCTGCTGAAAAGAATTCTTTTGCTTGGTACTTACATCAAGCGCAGCGCCAATCTGTACTTTCTCAGTTTGGAATATGAGTTTCTGCCACAACAGGAGCTTCGGCTGACTGTAGACGAGGCGGTGCGGGTCATGACTGTTTGCGGCACAGATTGCAGTGTGGTCTACCACACGACAAAGTCCATGCGTTCGACAGAGGTGACACGTTTGTTTAATCTCTTGAAGACCGTCACGGAAACGACGATAAACGGGCTTCAATCTCTGTTTATTTCCGTGTCCGACAGAGAGATGGATCTATCGCTGGAGTGTGATGTTGATTTGTCATTCCTTGTTTCTGCGAATGTAACAGTTAAGCAGGAAGACGGCTTGTGGCTTATTCGCACACTGATAGGAGGACAGAACGGTGCATAGTGTGAAAAATCACGTTGAAACGCTGATTTTTCACACGGCTATTTGTGCCGCAGGCGTCACAAAGTAGCCATGATCGCAGCGTCAAATCTGAAATTTGACGCGCGATTCCTTTGACGCTAAAGCGTCTGCGGAATGAGGGATTAGAATGAAACACGTAGGTTTTAATGACATTAAGGAGAGCTTTGACCGACTTCCCACTGCTGTCTGTTTTTTTGACCGCACGGGCAGTATTGTTCTCTGCAATCGGCAGATGTATCAATTGAGCCGATACCTGCTTGACAGTGATATGCAGTATCTGGGTGAAGTCGAGGAAGCGCTGTCGGCTCTTCCGAAGGGCATTGCACAAGTCTCGGATGTAGAGAATACCTATCGGTTTCCGGACAAAACCGTATGGAGATTTGAAAAAACGGAAGTCACCGATCGGTATGGGGAGAACTACATACAGCTTACTGCCGCCGATGTTACCGAGTTGCAACGTGTTTTGGTACAGCTTACTGACGATAGTAAGAAATTGGAGGAGGATTCGAAAAAGTTGAAGCAACTTTCCGATAATGTCGGTGCATTAGCACGTGAGAAGGAGCTGCTTGCTGCAAAATCTGCCATGCACGACAGTCTTGCCTCCTGCATTACATTGACGAAGCAGTACATAACGGGAGAATTTGACAATATTGATGCAGATGTTGTGTGTCGTGAATGGGAGAAAGTCATTACCTTTCGGGATGAGATCCGTTTGTCAGCAAAGAAAAAATTGTTTGACATTGCAAAGACCAGCGGCGTGGTTGTGAGGATAAGAGGTGAAGAGCCGAAAGACGGCGGCGCGGAGTTAATGTACACTGCCATGCAAGTCTGTTTGAACAACGCCATTCAGTATGCCCAGGCAACTGAGATTACTGCAAACATTTGGGAGAACAAAGGCAGCTATACAGTGATGATACGCAATGACGGCAAGCCGCCGGAGAAAAAGATTACGGAGGGCGGCGGTCTTACCAATCTGCGCCACCGGATTGAAAATTCGGGTGGCAAGATGACAGTACAGAGCTTACCGGAGTTTTATCTGGTGATAGAAATACCAAAATCCGGAGATTCAGGGGAGGGGTATAACCCATGGCTATAAGAAAAATACTGATTGTTGAAGATCAGGCACTGGCGAGGACATATCTGTGCTCCTGTGTAGAAAAGTGCATAGATTGCGAAGTCGCGGGAACGTTGTCGCGTGCCGATGCGGCACTTCATCGTTGCGGGGAGGGACGTATTGATCTGATTCTCATGGATATATGCACGGAAAGCGACTCGGACGGCCTGACTGCTGCCGAATCGATTAAGAAGATATATCCTCGAATCAAGATCGTTATGGTAACTTCTATGTTGGAGGGACGATTTCTCGAGCGGGCAAGAAAGATCGGCGCCGACAGTTTCTGGTATAAAGATTCCCCCTCCGTCGACCTTGCCGGCGTAATTGTCGGCACGCTTTCCGGTAAACGCTTCTGGCCGGACAGTGTACCGTCTGTCCGGCTCGGCAATACCCTTTCCTGCGAACTGTCCGACCGTGAGATGGAGACCTTACGTCTGCTTTGTGAGGGAAAAACCAATGCCGAGATTGCCTTAAAACTGAATGTGGCAGAATCCTCGGTGCGAACCTATATTAACCGTATGCTGGAAAAAACCGGCTATACAAACCGCAATCGCCTGATGATTGCAGCCGTCGGCAAACGAATGGTTGTACCCGGATGCTGGCTTGAGGAGTACGAAGAAATTCGCGATATCAAATGATGAGCAAAATACCTTTTGCCCCTCATATCATAAATATGCAACAAAGGGAATCATGACAGGATTCCGTCGCAGCCGCTCTGCTTTATAGAAGCAGAGCGGTCTTTCTTTTTTGGTGCAACACAACGATATATTCATGATTTGTCCTCGTTTATGAGGACAGACAGAACCGTTTTTCTTTGATATAATGACGATGAAAAATAAGATGAAGAAGATTCATCGGGTATATCACAAAAAAAGGAGGGATGGTTCGATGAAAAAAATTGTGGTCGATATGCAGAATTTTCTGTTTGGCGATTCTGTATCAGCCGCTTTCAAAAATTCGGACTATGATATTGATGTTGTTCGTGCGGAGTCACCCAAAGATACCGTCGAACTGTGCCAGGTGTATCAGCCGTTTGTCCTTGTGATGGAAGTGACGGGATACACTCCGTGGATGCTGTGTGAGAGATTGAAGCTTCGAGACAAAGTAAGAGCGGTATGCCCGGATTGCAAAATTACCCTTATCGTGGATTCCAACACAGAAAAACAGGCGGCGAAGGACATCCGGGAAGCTAAGAAAAACGGCATCATTGATCAGTTTTTCTACAGCTCGATGACCGCCGAATATCTGATGGATCAGATTTACGCGATGTAAGGACGACATAAGAAAGGTAGGGTGAAGCACAATGAAAAAAAGAAAATGGCTTAGCCTTCTGCTGGCAGTGATGATGCTCGTATCAGCAGTGCCCCTGGCATCGGTGACGGCCGATGCAGCAGATGGCACGGTGGAGGTTTCTACCTGGGCGGAGCTAAAAAAAGCGCTGGACTACACGACAAACTGCTCGGTGGTGAAGGTGGTTAAGGACATCGAAACAAAGTCTCTGAACGGACACACCGGTCTGCATCAGGACAACAT
>CAKRZO010000029.1 GCA_934433135.1 uncultured Acetatifactor sp.
TTTTCAGATGCTATTTATTGCATTTCCTGCATCATCTGCAAAAGGTTTGGATTTTATGTAAGTTTGGATATCGCAGAAAATCCAAACGTTTGGATTTCTGCAGACATACTTTTTCATGGTTATGCGGCTTTGACAGTGTTTTTCTGGATTTTTCGGGCGGTCAAAACTTTTAAAATTCCGTTATGTGTCAAAATATAAAATACTAAAACCACACTATGAGCGGCAATGCTATACCTTGATCCAGGAAGTTGATGACTTGCAAAGCAACAGAGAATCCGTATGGCAGAGCCATACGACAGAAAGCTTGAGATAATATACAAATCAGAAGCTAAAAAAGGAACGGGCAAAAATATTGCTAGAGAGTACCTTCGAAAGCATAGCTGACATTGCCCGCTCTCTGCACTACTGCTCCAGCACCTATTTCAGCGAAACCTTCCGCCGCATTACCGGCATGCTGCCGAATGCATACCGGAATGAAAAGCAGCGGAAATGACTTTTGCTCATAAAATACGTTGCTATCATTGTCTATAGCATTACAATACTCTCTGCAGCGCAACTGCATATTTCCCTACATTTTCCCCTACTACGGCCATATTGCCTGTGACGCGGTAGCTGGCATGGGCGTAAAAATCACCGCTGATGCACCGTCCTGCCATCAACAGGTTTTCCATTCCTTTGCAGACGGCCGCCTGCAGGGGGATCTGGTAATCTCTCTCAAATGCATCGCTTTCCGCCTCAAACCCGGTTGGATTTTGCTCATTCAATGCATGGATATCTATGCCGGAAGATACTCTGCAGATTGCATCGTCAAATTTTGCACCGTTTTCCACGTCCTTTCTTGTCACGGTATACCTGCCCAGGATCCTTCTGCTCTCTCTTACGCCGATCATCTGTGCGGTAGACACCAATCTTACGTTTGCCCATACACCGTCGAGCTTTCGCAGCGCTTCCACGATTCGGTGGATTTCCGCCCTGGCTCGAATGGTAGCGTCTGTCAGAGAATCCGCATCTGTGCCGTCTTTTTCATATTCATGATTTACCGTAAGCAAATAAGTGTTATTGAAAATACGGTACATAGCAGGGGCTTTCTGAGAGGGTTCCATACCGGCTCTTTCGATTTCCTTTTTCAGCCTGATTTTAGGCGTATCCTCTCCTTCTATATAGGACAAAGCATTGTCGAAAGGAATCATCTGTTCATATTCCGGGCCGTCAATCAGTGCAAACAGGGTCATCGGCTGCATCTGCCCTTTTTCATTTCCTTTTGAAAAGGAAACTTTGCACAAGGCACAGACATCTCCATCTCCGGTTGCATCGATAAAACAACCTCCGAAAAAAGTTTCTATCCCGGATTTCGATACCGTTTTTACGGCTTTCAGATGATTTTCTTCTCTGATCACGTCAAAAACCGTGGTATAAAATCTCACGTCAATCTGTTTCTCTGCACACATGGTATCCAAAAGATACTTTAATGCCTCCGGTTCGCACAAAAAACAGTTATCCCTTGCGAAATGTCCTGCGCCCATATCGGCAAGCCGGCTCATAATTTCGTTGATAATATAGCCTTCCTTATTGGCTACATCGATAAACCAGGAAACAAGTCCGGCAGTCCAGGTGCCTCCCAGACACCCAAGCTGTTCCAGAATCAATACTTTCGCCCCTTTTCCAGCTGCTGCAATAGCAGCACATGTTCCGGCTACTCCCCCGCCGCAAACGATTACATCATATTGTTTTTCCATTCTGTTCCTCACTATGACCAATATATTTATGATTAGTGTTCCTCACAATCAGTGAGGAATTACCCAATTGCCGCTATTCCGAACAGCACCACGCTCTGGTCAATATCCCGGCAGGTGTTGATGGCTCTTATTTTCACAATCTTCTTATCCGGATGGGGGTTCTTCCATTCATACAGATAGGCTGTTGTCTCCCCGTCACAGAAGGGAATGCATTCATAGAAAATACTTCCGAACCACTGACTGTTCGGCGCAAAAGTCGGTGCTTTCAGACCTTCGGCGGCATCCTCCTGTCCGCCGTCTATGGTAAAATTCCGATCTTCAGCCGAACCGTCTCCGCATTGGATCTTCAGATTTCGATTCCCAACAAAGCGCCCGAATACAGCATTTGCAGTTTCAATTGTGCCATCCTCGTAAAGCACCACATATGCGCAAAGTCCCAATGGCGCATAATCCGGAAACAGATGGCTGGGAACATACTCCATATCTTTTTTCGCGGTGTGCAGAAATACAAGTCCGTCCGCCTTAAACTCCCTTTTAATCAAAAGATTCACGGCATCCACGGATACCCCGTACAGCAAATCACCAAACCGTTTTGCAGCCTTCTGCGCTGCATGGGAAATCTCTTTTGTTTTCGTCAGATCCAGCGTTGCAAATGCATGCTCTTTTTCTCCGGTATAAAGAATCTCTGTGTCCGCTCCCGAAAAAAGTAACGGTACTTCCCCTCTCATAATTCCTCTGGTAAAATACATCTGCCGTATCACTTTTTCCGTCATCTGTTCGTACTTGTCATTCCCATACCCCTTCTCCCACAGCATATTTGCAGAAAAAGCCATTTCAAAAAAGATACCATCTTTCGCAAACGTATCCTCGTCCGTTGCGACCCACGTGGATACTTCCGCACCCAGTGTATTGTCACTGGCACTTCTTCTGTCCCAGTTTAAAATCCGGCTGCCGATGAAGTTGCCGAACACCGACTGGAATCCGTCCTCTTCATAATATTGTTCCGTTTTATGATCCAGCGTATAGTGCCAGTTTAACATAAGGATGTCCTTGGGAATATGATACTTGGCATTATAACTTTCCGGGTACATATGGTGGAAACCATATTCATTTACCGTTTCGTACTTTTCTCCCAGCCAGACGCCTTTATAGCTTTGGTGATGTAAAAACATTTCTCCCCACATCATCATTCGAATGTTCCGCTTTGCATAGAACTCGTGGAGACGGTTCAGTTCATACGCCAAAAGTTCATGCCCTGTTTTCCGACGGCATTTTTCACATTCCCCCAAAACTCTTATTTCATCATGCCCCACCGATACGATGTCCGGTTCAAAAACCTCCAGCACTTCCTCCGCCGCCTCAAAATAGAGTTCATAGCTTTTGTCATTTAGCGGACAATAACTGTCCGGAAACATATCATCCTTAAGCTCTGCAATTTCTCTGTGTCCCAGTGTAAGATAGTAGCTGTGGCTGAGCGCCTGGATTTCCGGAATCACCCTGAGTCCCAGGCTTTTGGCATGGTGTACAATATCTCTTACTTCCGCCTTGGTAAGATAAGAGCCGCCCGCATGCTCCGTATGAATCGAATCCTTCCAGTAGGTATCCGCCCACTGTATGCTGCGGGATCTGCCGATTCCGGGAAATTCAAAATCCGCAAAATGGCAGAACCACTTCCATTTTTCATTGATTTCCGGATGTTTTTCATACTCCATGGCTCCGCCCACCTCTATGATCACCGTGTTCATCTTAAAGAAAGCCATGGTATCCAGAATTTTTTTATAAACCGCAATATTTTCTCTTGCCGGCAAATAAAGATGCATCCCCCGGAACTTTTTATAAGGTTCCTCTGCAAAATTCCCGATTTCTGCGGAAAGTGTCTCCGGATCGATCCTCTGGAGGAAAGAAGATACGCCGTAAATAGCTCCTTTAATTTCCCCAGCCGTAATCATCACGCTTTTTCCTATATCCAGCGAAAAGTGTTCCTCTTCCAAAGGCTCCTTTTTTATCACAATATCAATGTCTCCTGCCGCCTTTTCTGCAGTCTCCTGTACTATGATGCCGTAAAAAACATATAGATACTCCTTCAATCTGTCCCCGGCAGCTTTCCATTCTTCTTCAAAAGAAAAAGTAATCTGTTTCTTTAAGTAATATCTTTCCATCTTACTCTCCATTCCGCAGACGCTTTCGCATCGGAGGAATCCTTTCTGAAAAATTGTAACTCATGCAAGCATGAAATCTGTCCACAAAAATGCTTGTCTGAACTGTTACGATAAATTACCAATACATCTCCCAGTCTTTCTGTAGTCTTGTCAGTGCTTCCAGGAAAAAATAGTCTCCAAAGGACGTACATTCCTCTCTTCCCAGATCCGTTTTCATAGCATTGTAATCCGTTTTGCAGCAATAAGTGCCGCGAAGAAGCAATCCGTTGGACTGTGAAAAATCGTGCACCATATAATGGTCATACAAAGATTTCATGATTTTTCGGGCAAAATTTCGGTAGTACTGCGCTTGTCCGCTTTCCAGATACTTCGCCATTTCCAGCATACCGCAGGCAGCAATCGCTGCAGCGGAGGAATCTCTCGGCCACTGATCCCCTTCTGTAAAACACAAATCAAAATATGCCACCATATCTTTCGGCAAATGCTCCGTAAAATAAGACGCGGTTTTCAAAAACATATCCTTACACTCTTTCCGTCCGGTGTACCGATAAGCAATTGCCGGTCCATAAACCGCCCATGCCTGTCCCCTGCTCCATGCAGAACGGTCACAATATCCCTGTCTGGTGTAATTGCAAAGGTGCCTTCCGGTCTCGTTATCAAAGCGTGCTGCCTGCGATACAGAGCCATCCGGCCTTACCAAAATATCGGCAGTCGTCCGGAAATGTCTTAAGGCAAGATCCCGATAGTTACCATTGCCGGTCACCTCGCTTGCCCAATACAGCAACGGCAGGTTTAAAAGAGTATCTATAATCATCCGATATTCCGCCTTGTTTTCAGGCTGATTTACGGATTGTATAAAATTCCCTTTTTCCCGGAACATCGTAATCAGGTTATCCGCTGCCAGGAGCGCCGCCTCCTTTGCCTTCTCGCTTCCGGTGAGCTTATAGGCCGCCACACAGGATAAGGAATACAAAAAGCCCATGTCATGGCTTGCAATATCTATTCTTTTTGTAATCCTTTCATAGAAACTGTCACACTGAATAAGCGCCGCTTCTTTCAGACATTCTTTTCCCGTAAACTCATAGGCAAGCCATATTTCTCCCGTCCAGAAACCGTTTGTCCAGCTTCTGTTTGCAATGGGCCGGTAAAAAAGATGCTCGGAATTGGACGACTGAAATCGGTTGGTAAATTCCGGGAGGACTTTCAGGATCTGATCGGCACAGTTACGCAGTCCCTCCCTCACTTCTTCTCCGGTAATCAAAGGCATATTTTCATAATTATTCATACAAATACAAATCCTCATTTCTGAGCATTTCTCAGCTCTTCTATATGTTTTTGCACATAAGCAACCATTTCCTGAAAAAGCAGCATATGATGCCTGTAGATTTCTTCATAACCTAATCGATACTCTCCGTAAGCAAGCCCCTGATTGGATTCATAGACCATACACAGTTCACCGCACTTCATGGTAACAGCGGATACCAGATCCACATAAAACGGAGGATAATTATCGTTTTTACACATGCCGCCGAATAAGCCCCGTACCATAGCTTCCATTCCGTTTTTTTCACAGGCAGCCTTGAAATTTTCTGATATCTGCAATGCCTGTTCTTTAAAATACAGCGGCACATGTGTGGGAGGCAGTAATCCATCATGAGTATTGGTGCCGCCGTGCAGCAGCACCGTGGCATCCGGTACATATTCATCCACGATGTCCAGCAAAAAGGCGGTTTCCCCTGCCATAGGTTTGAAAAAATCGTCATGCTGAATGTTAATACCGTTATCATTGTAGTAAGCGCCCAGGAAGTCCACCTTATCCAGAATCGGATGATATTGCTTGCAGGTCGGCCATCCGGCCAGACTTCCGTCCTTCCATGTTCCCTGTGCATAATAGCGGAACTCTTCAAAACTCATTCCAAGCACCGAATCAAAAGGAACTCTGGCACGGCCATCCGGATTCAGACATGGAATTAAGAGCAGATTGATTTTTTCCGTAAGACGTTCAAATGCCGGAAATCTGTTCCCGGCAAAATCACTCCCGGTCTCCAATAAATTTATCAGGTTCAATATCGCTACGGTTCCCTCAAACTCTGCACCGTGTGTGGCTCCCACCAACAGAAGGCAGGGTCTTGTATCGGGCTTTTTCTTATCTGCATAGCAGCTCATATCATGGCACCCGCAGGCAGAGCTGAAATTTGCGGTTCGGTGGAATTCATTGCGCATACCGTATTCCACCAGATAAATCGGACGTCCTCCTGCCGAATATACCGTCCTTACGCTTCCCTTTTTCAGGGACTTTACCGTTTCCTCAATGTCTTCCAATCTTGATTTCCAATAATTCGGAATTTCCATAATCTCCTCTTCCTCCCACTTTGCAAACATTCCCGGTATATCAAAAGCTACCTTCCGAATATTTCTCAAAACCTCTTTTCTTCCTGCCGAATACCGCTGCGCCGCTTAAAATACCGCCGATAAACAGCAGTGCAATCCACAATGTAAGGTAACTGCCTTCACCTGTCTGCGGAGATTTTGTATCCCTCCGATCCGTTGTGGTTTCTCCACCCTGAGAAGTCCGACTTTTGTCGTCATTTTTATTATCATTATCATTACCATTGTTGTCTTCGCCGCTGCTTTCTGCCGGCCGTCCATTAATAATAAATTCCGTAATGGAGCTATAATATCCGATAAATGCTCCGTTTGCACTGTTATTTACCCCATGACCGACATATCTGACATACCTGGCTCTGGTGTTGTCCGGAAACATAAATTTTTCCGGATTTATCGAGGTACCGCAGCTTTGCTGTCCTGATAATACGTCTGCATAATTAACGCCATCATCCGAAATCTGAATATCAAAGAGCCAGTTCCTTTGCGCCCCATTGTAAAAAGCAATCTGCACCGAATCAATTTGTTTTTCTTCTCCCAGATCAAAACAAATCCACTCGCCATCCGCCACAACAGAAGACCATCTCGTATTTAGATTTCGATCGATTGTATTATCAGGCACATTACCATCATCCGAGCTTGCCGTAATTGCTGCCGGCCAGATAATGGTATCCGGATCCACCCCTTCCAATTGGGTATCCTGATAAATCACGAATTTCAGAACTTTTGCTTTTTCCGTATATATCATATTGAAGCCAAGTTTGGCTGAAACGCCGGTGCAATTCATATAAAACACGCCGTTTACATCCAGGAACGGTTCATAAGACAAGGTTCCTGCCGTTGAAGAATGATTACTTTCCATAACATATTCTTTGCTGCCTGCCGTAAAAGTAAGTTTTCTTCCATCCTGAAGGGTAATTATAAGCTTTTTGCTGTTTGTTTCTGCAGATGCGCCGCAAAATCTTTCCATAAAATCCGCAATGGCGATATACGGTTTTCCGTCTACCAGACGGTTTGGATTTTTTACATATGCATACATAGTATCTACTTTAACTGCAAAATCGCCGATCTTTTCTTTTTCTGCTTCTTCCCAGACCTTATCTGTTACTTCTGTCTCCGAAGCAGCCGGTACAACCATATATCTGCCCGGTTGTGCCGCAAAGGTCAGGCAGCTACCATCTTCATCGGCTTCCACTACAATCGAAGTCCCACTTCCGCTTATAACCCACTTTCCGGCTGCAATATCCGTTATAAAACACAACATCTCTTCATATCCGTTTTGTGCAACTTCAAGAGAAAAAGCGGTACTGATCCGTTCTCCGTCTCTTGAAAACATTACCTGTCTGTCCGCCGCAATAACCCCCATAAACTCATCGGTATTTACAGAAGTTACCGGAAGTTCTATGGTATTACCGGCATCTGTAACATACATTGCGTTCAGGAAAACATCCTCTGTTGCAGCCAATTCGGGAGACACTTCACATCTCCATCCGCCGACATAAGAATCGGACATGGACTCCTCATGCGGGAAAGTACGGTCTACGCCATCTGACATGTATACACCTACTCCACCTACCTTGCTGATTACGGCATTCTGTGGATACAGTGTCACATTTACCAGTTTTCCGCTGCATCCGTCTTCTGTATTCGTAATCACGGTTTTGTTGTCCTCTATCACAGGTTCTGTCACCGCCTGCAGCAGCCACTTCTTTGTAAAGTCCTTATTTTTAGATATCACACGATCATATACAACCAATATGCCCGGATACTCTTCGTTAAAAGTGTCCATAAATACCATAGCCCGCTTATAACTTTCCATCTTACTATCTGAATAGGCATTGGTTAAATCTCCTTTTATATAAGAGAAGGCCGGTGTATTTTTATTCGGGCCGATAAAAGTTGCCTCTGTTTTTGCTACAAGGTTATCGTCTGCCATATTGGCATCCAACCTATGCTTATAAGTAGCCATTTTTTGTCCGCCGTCATTGGCTTCCGCTATCTTTTCTCCGTTTGCCCCATAGGAGAATACTTCATTTGGGTCATACACGGTCAGACAATTTGCAGAAACAGATCTTGCAAGATAATTTCTCCAGTGATCACTTCCCCAATTGCCCCCGGTATAAATTCCTGCCGCCCGGGTTAAAGGGCCTTTATAATACAACTGAAAATCACCGATCTGTGCATGGTCGTGATCTCCGCTTCTTCGATTATGCATGTTCATATATGCGGTTACCGTCGGTGCATCCAAACCATCCTGCCATGAAGTTCTTGCAAGAATCTCACTTCTTGGATATCCTGCTTTAAAAGCCAACGGCAAATCATCCGGAAGCTTCGGTTCTGTCTCACTGGCCATTAATAACAGTGCAAACAAAGAACTATCGTGATAATTTTCCTTGATATATTGAAATTTTAAATACGGTTCTTCATACATTGCGCTTAATATGGACATATCATATTTTGTTTCACTTTTATTCGTGTACTGACCGATAATGTAAGATCGGTGATCTCCATCATCTCCTTGTGCTATAAGCGCACCGAAAGGTGTCCTGGAATAAAGCATCTTATAGCCTAAATTTATCTGATTTCCGTAAAAGTCCTTATGATCATATCCAAGCCTGTCGATCATAACTCCCACAAAATAGGCATAATAGTCTCTGGTGTATGCTATAGAACCATCGGAAAGAGCTCCCACTGTTCCATACAGTTGAGCAGCTTGTGCCATACTTCCCAGAACTTTAGGCATAACCGCATTATAAATCTCCGGATAAATATCATATAAGGCAAGCGCTGCAATGCTGTTATAGATACGCGGCTGCCCTGCTGCCTTTCCGGCTACATCCGTCCATGTTTCCACATTATCCGGTCTGCATGGCTGTTCCGGGGCATAAACATGTTTTCGGATATTTTGAGCCAATTCTTTTCGCTGCTTTGAGCTCATAATGTCATAACACCAATCGTAAACAAGAGCGCCTGTCTGGATGGCATTATTACCATAATCTTTATATAATGCAATGGTATTGGAGGGACTGACCGATGTCTTTGCATTTTTAATATACTCAATGGTATACTCTACCGTTTCGATCGCATCCTTTTCACTTAATAATCCCAGTGCGTACAGAAATGCCTTTGCCTCCAGCTGCATACTGATATTAGAAGAAAGAATCCCATCAGCCGGCTGAGAATCCGGTAAAGGCTTTCGTGCCTGATTCTCAACCCAGGAAAAAGCATCCGAATAGTACGGATTGTTTCTCAATGCCAGAAGTTTTTCCGCATACTCTTCATTTATGAATATATAAGGATGTTCCTTTCCGTTCAGCAAAGTAAGTACGTCCGGCTTTGTACCTGTCTCTTGTGCTTTTACCGACACAGCAACAGACAGATAAAGCAAGGACACGATAAGCAGTGTTATCACAAACAAACCGCTTTTCATCATTCCGTTGTTCTTCCATGCAACCTTTTTAATATACTTATTCATATTCTGTTTACCTCCCTGTTTCTTTACAAAGGAAAGCTCAGTCTGTTATCTCAATGCTGCCTCGGATAAATGTATACTCAGACCCCGCATGAACAATTACGATAAAATCCTCCGTATTACCAGCCTGCCGATTCCGTGGTATGTAGGAATAGCTTCCATCTTCTTTTACTGTTAAAATGCCGTTTAACGGTTTTCTGTAAAGCGAATACACCGCCTTGCTTCCTGTTCTGTTAGTTACAAAATCTGCAAAAGTTCCCGTTGCTTCCCGGTAGGCCGCTGAGGAAAATTCCGCCTGCCGTGCGAGTAATGTTGTACTTTCATGTATAATTACAGTACATGCTGTCGTCAAATTATTCTCTCCCGTTGCCGTAATTACTGCTGTCCCGGCCTTCATGCCGGTAATCCGTCCGTCTTCATCCACGGAAACAGTTTCTGTATCGCTACTGTTCCAGACAATCTCCCTATTTGTGGCATTTGCCGGATAAAAGTTTACTACAAGTTCTTGCTGCTGTGCCTGACACAAATTCAAAGTTCTCGGCAACGAAATGCTATCCAATGCGATTTCGCTCACTGTAATTTCCCTTTCACAGCTGTACTCGGGATAATATGCCGATACGATACGGATGGTAGTTGTTCCGCCGGCGACTCCTGTTATTCTTCCCCTGGAATCCACTTTTGCGATATTTTCATTATCACTGCTGTATTCAAATACACCCGGCTTATCCATCAAATGATCCGGATCCGTCAACTCAGCTTCTATTTTCACTCTCTGTCCTACAACAACATTTATATCTTCCTCTGCCAGCGCTATATAAGGCACTCTTTTAACAGAAATATCATCAAAAAACCAACTGCCGCTTGTCAGATTAGATACCTGTATTTCCAGATTGGTGCCCGGTAAAAGCAGATTACCTGCGGTAAATTCAAAACATACAGGAATCCAGTCCGTATGTTCACCGGCTGTCTGAGATATACTGTATTGTACTTCACTTCCTTCAAAGTCAAACCAGGAAACAGTTACTGCAGAATCGCTGTTTGCACTTACTGGTTTCATATACACTGTCACCGAATATTTACTACGGTTTACCAATAAACCTTCTTCAACCTTCGCATCCAAAATTTGCCTGAATCCGCCTGACACCGGTCTTCCCAAGTCAGCTTCCGCCGCCAGCTCCAATGCATTATCCGAACGTCCTCCGGCAACATTACGGAAAACCATTCCTTCTTCGCCTGAAGTGATCCAACCCTCCAGATCAACCTTAAAATCACCATTTGCTATAATCGTCTTGGGATTTACTTTTACAATGCACTCTGCACTGACGCTTTCATCCGATGTACTTACCGTAACAGTGGTTTCCCCCAGTCCGACTGCACGTATCATTCCTTGTCCGTCTTGTTCTGTTACTACGGCTATATCCGTATTTTCACTGTTCCATATTAACTCCGGATCCTTGCCGAGCACTTCATCTTCATCGGTAAGACTGACAGTAACCGGTACCGTATCTCCTAATTCCATATTGACCTGAGACTTGTCTACACTTAGTACCGGCATTTTTTTAACAGAAACATCATCTATTAACCAGTAACCTGTGCCCATATTCCAGGCATATATCTGAATACCGTTTCCCGTCGATACAGAGTTTTCCGTTGTCAGTTCTATGGTATATACTGACCATCCATCATCATCAACCGTCTTGACAGTGCTTGTGACCGTCTCCTTTGTCCTGTCTCCCTTGACCCAACGCAGCTGCAAAAAAGAACCGTCGTTAATATCCTGTGATGCTTTTGCATATATGGTAAGACAATAATTTGCGCCTGCCTCTAAATCAGGTAACGTTATATTATCCTGTCGGATGACACCTCGCCCCTCCGTAGTCGCTGTCTGTCCGGAAGCATTGGATATTTTCATTGCATTTCCCGAATTGCCGCGTCCTTCTGCTACAATATCATACTGCATGTTAATCGTATAACTGGAAGCCATATAGTAGCTCCAATCCGTAGTTCCGATGGCAGAAGTTCCTACGGTACCGCCGTTACCTCCGGTTAAAGCCGTAACACTTACATTCGATACTTTTTCAAAATCTCCATTCTTTACAATAGGTGTTTTTCTCTCTGCTTCACCGGCATCTGTTACATGAACCGTACAGTTTGCGTTCACCTCAGGATTTGCATCCGATGTAACTGTAATAACCGTCGTTCCCTGAGAAATCGCTCTGACAATCCCCTCTCCGCTTACTGTTGCAACGGCATTATTACTGCTCATCCATGTACATTTTTTATCTGTCGCATTTTCGGGAGCCACTGTTGCAACTAAAGTTTCTTCCCTTCCGACAGCAAGCGATACCTCACTCTTATTAAGATGTATCTCCGTTACATCCACCGGTGTCACTTCCCCTTGCGATACCTGAATCAAAGATACATCATCAATCAGCCAGTATCCTCCTTCCTGCATTCCATAAGCTGCAATTTCGATTCTTTTCTTTGTATCATCAGCTGTCAATGTATATTGAAAGGTATGCGTATACCAACCATCTCCGCATGCAGCCGCCTGTAATTTTGCATCGTTTATTTTTTGCCCTGCCAATGTAAAATTTAAAGAAGCCGCGGGCATATTAACAACCTTTGCTCTGAGCGTCACGCTATAAGTAACACCATTCTGTAAAGCGGTATTATAAGATTTTAAAATTGTTCCGCTTCCGCTGCTGTCAGATGTGTGCGATATTTTCATTACCTGATTAGGATTCTCAGAGTCTTGTGCAATAATCTGAAACCTCGCCCCTGCAAGCGAAGTATACCAATCCCAGCCGCTATCCCCGATATCCCCGAATACTGCGACATCGCTTCCATAAGAGCTTGCAGCTTCTTCCATCACCGATCCTGCTTCAAAGTCACCATTTTCAATCAGATTTCCTGCCGTATTCTGTGCCCGAACCACCGGCATCACCTGATTCGTCCGTATTAAATTACAACACAATACCAATCCAAGTAAAAAAACAAAACCTCTTCCTTTCCTCATTTTTGCCTCCTTCCGTTTTCGCTATATACCATTCCTCCCTCTTTGTACCATAATTACGCACCTTCAACAATCGTTTATTCATGCCACTCATATCCCATTTTCCATAAAACAAAAAATTTTTATTTACGAACTTTTATGCCGTTTGGAAAAGGCAAAATGTTACTATCTTCCAATATAAATCCTTGACTTTTAACATACAATAGAATATAATTATATTGTAAAGTAATACAATTTCATTTGAAAGGAGTGTTTTTATGGCTACAAGTGTTATGCAAGTGCGAGTAGATGATGATTTGCGTACCAAAGCTACCGCCGTCTATGATGAACTCGGTATTGATCTTCCAACTGCTATACGGATGTTTTTAAAACGTTCTGTTGTGGTAAATGGCGTTCCCTTTTCTATGACATTACCGAAGCAAGACTACAAGGCAGAAAGTGCGATTCGTGCCATGCAAAATCTGAGCGAAAGCGCTCAGCAGAATGGCACAGCAGATATGTCGTTGGACGAGATCAATGCCGAGATTGCCGCATATAGAAAAGAACGTGCAGCGAAGAATACTCAGAATGGAGTGTAATTATGAAATACTATGTTGTACTTGATACAAATGTAGTGGTTTCTGCCTTGTTTAATCTTTCCTCTGTTCCCGGCATCATTCTGCAAGAAGCTCTTGCAGGTCGCTTAATTCCTCTTTTGCATGAGGATATTCTGGATGAGTACAAAGATGTTCTGTATAGACCCAAGTTTAAGTTTAATCAACGAGACATCGAGATTACACTAACTGGTCTAATCAAACGCGGCATTTTTTTGGATGCCGGCTCCATTGAGGACTATGTTCCAGATCCTGATGACGCAATCTTTTATGAAGTCATTATGAAAGCAAAGGAAACTACAGATGCTTACCTTGTAACCGGCAATATCAAGCATTTTCCGGTCAAGCCTTACGTAGTTACGCCAAAAGAAATGCTGGTCATCCTCAATGGAGACAAATTTGATGTCTAAACACTACACCGTGCGCCCTTTCAAAGACGTCTTTTGCGCACCATCACCCTTTCAAAGCTCCCATCATAACCCCTTTTACAAAGTATTTCTGTATAAAAGGATAAACGCACAGAATCGGGACGGTGGATATAACGATAATGGCATATTTGATGGTCTCGGCAACTGCCGCATCGTCCGCGATGCCGGCCCCGACCGTTGTCAGTCCGGATCCCTGGATCAGAATTTCCCGCAAAACGGACTGTAACGGATACAGATTCTGGTCAAAGATATAGAGCAAGGCGTTCATGTAATCATTCCAATGTTCCACGGAATAATAGAGCACCAGAACCATAATGACAGGCTTTGCAAGCGGCGCCAGAATTTTAAACAACACCGTAAAATTACCTGCGCCGTCTATTTTGGCTGCTTCCTCCAGTTCATACGGCATCCCTCTGAAATAAGTAAGCGCTATAATAAAATTCGTTGTATTAATGGCACCCGGCAGAATCATCGCAAGGGGCGAATCCAGCAGATGAATTTCCTTTACCACCATATACATGGGAATCATGCCGCCGGAAAAATACATGGTAAATACCATGCACATGATAATAAAATTCTGTCCCCACAAATTACGACGCGACAGGCAATATGCCGCCATAATCGTCAGAACCACATTCAATGCCGTACCGCCTATGGTATAAAAAATCGTATTTCGATATCCCACCCAGATCTGTCTGAACGTAAACGCATACTCATATCCGCTCAGGTTAAAGCCTCTCGGCCATAAAAGCAATTTGCTGCCGTTATAAAGCTGAATGGGATCGCTTACCGAAGCGATCACTACGTACAGACAGGGATACAACGTCACAATCAGCAGAAAGGACAGATAGATATAATTAAAAACTGCAAATACTTTTTCTCCTTTGGATCGTCTGATCATAATCCGTCCTCCCCTTAAAACAGTCCGCTTCCCTGCACCTTTTTGCTGAACCAGTTTGCAAAGGTAAGCAGTGAAAAGTTGACAATAGAATTAAACATACCAATTGCTGCAGAATAACTGTAGGATCCCCCCATAATACCCTGCCTGTATACATAAGTACTGATAACATCCGCCGTCTCATAAATAGCGGGGGTATACAGCAGCAGGATCTTTTCGTATCCCACCGACATAATGCTTCCCACACTCATAATAAGCATGATAGACATGGTCGGCAAAATCCCCGGAATCGTAATATGCAATGTCTGCTTCCACCGTCCTGCGCCGTCTACTGCCGCCGCTTCATACAGTTCGGCATCAATACCGGAAAGCGCGGAAATATAGATAATACTGCTCCAGCCCATATTCTGCCAGATATGTGAAACGACATAAACTCCCACAAAATATTTCGGGTTCGTAAGAAAAGGAACCTTTTCAAACCCCAAAGCTGTTATAATGGAATTAATCAACCCGCTCGGTGTGATATAACTGATAATCATGCTGCAGATAACCACCGTGGAAATGAAATGAGGCATGTAGGTAACCGTCTGAACCAGCTTCTTAAATTTCAAATTTCTTACTTCGTTCAACAGCAATGCAAAGATAACCGCCATCGGGAAATTAAAAAGCAGTGTACTGGCACTGATTACCATCGTATTTCTTACCAGTCGCCAGAAATAAATGTCCTCGAAAAAAGTCTTAAAGTGCTTCAATCCCACCCAGTTGCTCTTCCAAAAGCCTCTCGCGATCCGGAAATCCTGAAATGCCATAATATTACCGAACATAGAAGCATACTTAAAAATAACATAGTACAATATTACCGGTATCAGCATAAAATAAATTCCGCGGTTTCTTTTAAAGCTATGACGGAAGCCCTTTTGGGCGGATACCGGTTCCGTTTTAAATTTTGCTGCCATACTTACATCCTTTCTGAGCGACTTTGTCGCAGTGTAATTCTCCGTAACAGTTCAGACAATCATTCTTGTGGGCAGATTTCATGCTTGCATGAAAATCTGTCTGCCTAAAAATGCCCATTGGGCATTTTATGATTGAGCTTAGCGCCATTTTATATGAGCATCGCATCTTACAGATGCGACAAGTAGCTGCGAAGCATGCGAAAAGTTTTGCGAATGGCGCGGCTGAACTGTTACAATTTTTTATAAAATGCGGGCTGCCGCTTGTACGAATTCCGAATCCGTGAAGTGACAGCCCTTTTTCAAAACTTATTCTGCTAAAGTAATATGTTCAAATCTGTCATAGGCAGCCTGATAAATATCGATAATATCCTGAATACCCATTCTGGTAATTTCGCTGCGGACTTTTTCCAATACATCCACGCTTTCCTGACCCATAATGATCTTATCGATTCTCTCATCGATGTAAGTCTTGATCTGGCTGTAAACGGTTGAAATCTTCTCGGTCTCTTCCGCCGTGAACGTAATTGCGGGTGGCACAATCATACCGGTATCCACATCGGACCAGGTCTCAATGGATTCCTTGCCGGAAGAAGCCAGAATCGAAGAATAGCATTCCCACAGCTGCAGGCCGGGAGTACAAATATCGATGGCCGCAAGCTCCCTGGTGAACTGTCTGCTTAATGCAAAATCCGGATTATTGTACATGAAATCCGTAAATTCATGCTTATCACCGTTCTTTGTATAATGAACTCCCTCTTTACCGAAGTTAAACATTTCCACTACTTCATCGGAATAGAAGCTGTCCAGCCACTTTACGGTTCCCTCAATGTTTTCACAATTGGTAGTAATTGCTGCCGCATATCCGGGGAATACTCTCATAAGGTATTGATTGTAATCGGTCGTCTTTACGCCTTCCGGATTCAGAAAATGGGGAATTCCCGTAAATTTGAACTCCGGGTTGGTTTCTGCCATGGTTCTCTGAATGGCCGAGGGCTGATACTCGTAAGCAAATCCGACTCTGTCATTGGTTATTTTACCAACCAGATCCGCTCTCTTCTGCATGATGTACTCTTCGTCAATAAGTCCCTCGTCAAAAAGCTTTGCAATATAAGCCATACCTTCGTCAAAACCTTTTTCCATCGGGCCGTACTTTACTTTTCCGTCTTCCAAATAAAACTCTCTGGAAGTTCCGAACATCGGAAGCAGATAAGTCAGATTAAGGGAACCAACGCCGGACATGGGAATCTCGTCCGCTTTACCATTTCCGTTAGGATCCTGTGTCTTAAAAGCCACCAATACTTCATACAGGGAATCGGGATCCGTCGGCGCTTTCAAGCCAAGCTTTTCCAACCAGTCCGTACGCATTACCGGTCCATAATAAATACAGCTCTCCTGCTCTGCCCGGATTGCCGGCATATAATAAATCTTGCCATCTTCAATATAAGCTTTGGCAACATCCGGATGCTCCTGCGTCCATTTCATGAAATTCGGCATATACTCTTCATAATCACTTAAGCAGATGATTACACCGTCCTCGGCAGCCTGCTGTGCACCGAAATTCTTCCAGTTATAAATCATAACGTCCGGATATTCTTCACTTGCCAGCGTGAGCTGGATCTTCTGTTCGAATTCCGAACCGGGAATCAACTGCCAGTCAATATGCGTTCCCGTATATTCTTCAATCAACTGAAAACTGGTAACATCATTATAATCCACCATTTCTTCGCCGATCTTACTTCCCTTGGCCGCCATTACGCTGACATTCTCCGGCATTTTTGCAGCCTCATAAAGATCCGGTTCTGTTGTCTCTTCTTTTACGGATGACGTACTCTCTTTGCTCTGTGTCTTGCTTTCAACCTTACTTTCTCTTTCCTTGTCCGGTGCCTTCTGTCCGCAGCCTGCAGCAGAAAATGTCATTGCCAGAACAAGACTCATACATACTAATGTTTTTACTCTTTTCTTCATACCTGATCCTTTCTGTTTCCTTTTTCCTTGTGTCGCTTTCCAAAACATGTTCTTTATCAGCTACCTACTTTTTACCAGAAACAGGGCTTTTCTTCAATCGTTCATTCCTTTCCGGCATATCCCGATTTCCTTTTTTGCCGTAAAACAGCGTATTTTCAGGCTTCGATGCGGTAATTTTTCCGAAATTCCCCGGGTGTGACACCGTTTAATTTTTTAAAAGTTTTAATAAAAGTATTGCTGCTCAAGAAACCGACCTGCCCCCCGATCTGTGCAATGGAAATTTCCGTGGTGACTAAAAGTTCTTTTGCCTTCCGATTTCTGACATCATGAACATATTCCAGGAAATTTTTTCCCGTTTCCTTTTTAAAAACATCGGATAAATATTTATAGGAAATATGCATTTCATCCGCAATCATTTTTAACGACAGTTCATAAACCCCGTAATTTTCCTGAATATATTGAATTACATCTTCAAAATTCTTCTTTTTTCCAGAATTCTGTCCTGCCAGTTCCTCTGCCGCATCCAGAAAGCTCTGCCTTATGATTCGAAAGCTGTCTTCATATTTATTAAGTCCCAATGCGGAAGTGCATTTTTCCATCTGATCCGCCAGACGCCTGTTATACTCTGCCTTACTCTCCAACGCTTCTTTTAAAGCATCATATAGAAAATACCGGACGTAATTCTGCATTCGATAGGTCTGAGCATAATCCCCGAACAGTTCAAAAGAAAGCTTTCCGAAAAATTGTTCCAATCCTTCCCGGTTGCCTGCCAGAAGACAGGAAGTAAGCCGCTCCTTATCCAAAAGCGGGAAATCATCTGCAAGAGATTCCTCTCCGGTCTCACAGCATGGGATACCGTTCCTGCATTTTTGCAAGGCATGCAGAGCAGCTTCGTAGGACTTGGAGAAATCGTTCAGGCAATTGACTTCTCTTCCCAGTGCGGCGTAAACTTCTCTTTTTTCACTCTGCCGTAGCTCCTGCAGCGCTTCTTCCAGAATTGTTTTGATCTTTGAACGTTGTTCTTCATAAGAAAAGAGAAAGATATTTTTATTGTTCTCGTTGGGAATGACGCAATACTTTACCCCTGCATTATCACACATTCGATGAAGCGTCGAAAGCAGAAACAGACTGAAACTTTCTTCGGAACCATTCTTACTTTGTTCGGGCTCCAGAATAATGACCCGATAATACTTTGCTTCCTGTGAAACCGGCATCGCCTCAAAAAGAACTTTTAAGGCATACTCATCCAGTTCCATGGAATTTTGAAGCAACAGCCGGAACATATTATTGTTAATGCACTTTTCCTGCTTGACTACCACATCCCTGAGCCTTTTGTTGGAATCAAAAACGTGGATAAACAATTCCTGCAACTCATTCAATCCGCCCATCTTGTACATATTTTCCGAAGAATACAAAAGCAGCATTTCCTTTACCGGTCCGAATGTTTTATTGGAAAACAAGAAAGCAAGCGCCAGCATGCCAAATAGCAAAAGGACAATAAAGACCCGGAAAAACGTTTTTGTTTTTACGAATTTTTCCAGAATGATTTTTTCATCGGCAATGCATACATAGCTTAATCCACTGTCCGCCGATACGCTCTGAAACACTACATAGCCCTTCTCCGGAGAATCGCCGTTTTTACAGCGGACAATTGCCTGCTCATCCAATGTTTCCGGAAGTTCCTCCGACAAAGCGGCAATCTGTTCTCCCGAAAGCACGGCAAAATACATCTTGGGCATTTCCCGGGTAATGTTCCTGTAAATGTCCAGGATGCGGTTCATATCCAATATCGTAAACATGGCGCTGTGCTTTTTTTCGCTATGACTCAGACTGCTTACAATCGCAACATTTTTACCAGGATTGGGTGAATCGGCCTGATAGACAAGCGGCAGCATGCTCCGTTCTTCTCCGTTTATCATGCGAATCCATTGCAAATAATCCATCCCGGAATCTTTTAGGAATTCTGTATAGTATTCTTCCGCCGTATAGATACCGAACGGGATTACAACCATATCCCGCAATTCCGAATAGAGATGGATTTCTGTCACAATGTCTCTGTAATGACAGTATTCTTCCATAATTTTGGAAATCTCATACGCTTCATAAACCCGGTCACCTCGTTTTGCTCCGAAGGCAGTACCGGCAAAATTACGAATCTGTTCATTCTGCATGGCAAGCGCTTTGATCTCATAAATATCTTCCAGTTCCTTTTCCACTGTACCGCAGATATAATCCACAGAGTTCTGTGCCATGGCATAGATCTCATTTTTGTATTCATTCATGACATAGTTTGTAAACAGAACTTCCAGAACCGTAAACGGTATCAATAGAAATCCCACTAACAGGAAAAAATATTTGATAAAGATACGAAATTTGAAATTTTCAAATAGGGATTTTTTCTTCTGCATCTGCCTGCCCACCTCATCATAAAAGCAATTTCACGTTCCAATCAGCGCTGTATATTAACTTCCTTTGTCTATTATACCGAATCTTTTGATAAATGGGAATCGCATATTTTCCGGTTGAATATCCCGGATTCCATAAAAGGGAAGATAGTCCAAATTTTTGAGAAGAAATTACATTGATTTTCCGAAATCCAATAGTATAATGGAATAATATAAAAAACAACTATCCAGAAAGGTATTCGAAACTATGAACCTAAATTTCAGTTCAGACTATCATTTTATGATCGGACAGATTATCAGTGTCATCGCACTTCTTATTTCTGTCATCATCGCCCAGTTTAAGAATGTAAAGCACATTCTGTTGGGTGAGATTGCCTCCAATCTGGCTGTGGCATTCAGCTTTGTATTCCTGGGCGGTCTTTCCGGTGCCTGGATCTGCATTGTGGCCGCTTTGCAGTCCCTTGTCATTTATTTTGTCAACAAAGCGGACTGGACTCTTCGCAGGAAAAATCTTCTGTCCGCTCTGTTTGCCTTTATTTATATCATCGGCACAGTCGTGGTATATCAGGGCTGGGCGGATCTTGTCAGCTGCGCCTGTTCCCTTTTATATATTCTTGCCATCATCCAGACTGATTCCAAAAAGTACAGATGGTTCATGGCTGCCAACTCTTTTTTGTGGGTTATCTATGATATCAATACGGCGGCTTATGTCAATATCATTACACACGGCATCCTTCTGGTCTCCATCCTCTTTGCCATGGTGCGGCTGGATCGTGAGAAACACTGACTGCCACCTTGCCAAACCTCTCCCGCTGCGGTATAATCAACCTGACTAAGACAGCACAGGAGAGATTGTTTTATGTTAATTAATGTCACGGTAAAATACTGCAATTGTACGGTTCAAAAACTTCCATACAAAGTACTGACCCATTTCCACAAATATTGGGAACTGGTTTTTTACGGCGGCAAAGGAATTTCTACCGTAAAGAATATCCCTTATCGTTACGTTCCCGGCAGCTATGTTATCATTCCTGCCGGAATGCCTCACTCTGAGGAAAGCCTGGAAGAAGGCCTGATTATCTGCATCGGTTTCGAATCAGATCTTCCCACGGACACCTTCCACTGCCCCTGCTTTCAGGACACGGAAGGCGGTATTGAAGCCATCTGCAAAAACATTGTAGAGGAGATAGAAAAAGAACCGCCATACTATACCTACCGCATTAATCTGCTTCTCCAGGATTTGCTGGTACAGACAATGCGGAAAACCGATAACCGCAGAAAAGAAAACAATGAAAAACTGGATATGCTCTTAAGTTACCTGGATGCCTACTGCACAACGAATATTGATTTCGAAGTGCTGGCCAAATCCATGAATTACAGCTATGATTACTTAAGGCACTTTTTTAAAGCAAACAAGCAGATGTCTTTGAAACAATATGTTATCCAGCGCAGAATTTCCATGGTCAAAGAGTATCTGAAGACCACAATGTCTATAACGGAAATTGCCTCCGTCTGCGGATTCGCTTCTTCCGCTCACTTAACGACAACATTCCGGCAGGTTACCGGAACCACTCCCTCACAATTTCGGGAAAGCTGCCGGAAAATTATTACCGACGGAAATGATACCATTCTGTATGATTCTCAGACTTCCGAAAATGGAATAATCTGAACTTGGCTTTTAAAGCAACCATTTTTTGCAGATTTTAAAACCATTTTTTGTAAATTTTAAAATCATTTTTTCATGAAACACCTGTCAAGAAAAATAAGCTTGCTGGTGTTTTTCTTTTCACAAGATGCTGTGTATTTTTTCTATATAACCATATTTTATAAACAAATAGACCAAATATTTATTTCATGACGAAGAAATGTCTGGTATATTAATACTATCAAGCTTGATACGGATTACAAATACTTTTAAGGGTAGCAAAATGCAAAGCACGGAGCAATTCAACAACAATGTAATAATGAAAAGAGAAGAAAAGGAAGGTATTTACAGAATGAGGAAAAGAAAATGGGCGGCAGGAATGCTTCTGTCTCTGGCGATTGCCGTAACATCACTTACCGGCTGTCAGAAACCGGCTTTACCAGGAACCGAGAGTACCGAAAAGAGCGGTTCTGCAGAAAGCAGTAAAAACAATGCAAATACGGACAACCAAAAAACAGATACAGCAGAGGGCAGCAAAAATAATACCGATCAAAATGCATTTGAAGGGGTTAAGGTTACGGTATTTACCGATGAAATTATTACCAATGACGAAACATTTATGGAATATTTTAACCAAAACAGCGGAGGTATCGAACTGGAAATCGTATCCGGCGATATGACAAAGCTTATGTCCATGGTTGCTACAGGGAATGCGCCTGATGTGTGGTATACACGGGCCTGCTATGATCTGAATACTTATGCATCCAGAGGCTTGTTGGAACCTTTGGATTCCTATATTGAAAAAAGCGAGGTATTTCATGCAGATACGTTTACCAATGTCGTGAATGCCACGAGATTTAACGGCGTAAGCGTCGGCACCGGATCGATTTATTCTATCATTAAAGATTTCTCTGTGGATGACATGATCTGGATCAACAAGAAAATTTTCGAAGAATGCGGAATTGAAATTCCCGATCCCACCAAAACCTACAGCTATGACCAGATTCGGGAATGGGCTGAAAAAACGGTAAAGTATGATGAAAATGGAGATCAGATCCGTTGGGGAATCAGTGCCTGTGAAACTCTATACCAAAAAATTTCCGCACACCTTGCTTCCATGGGCAAGTCTCTGTTTTCAGAAGACAACCGGTCAGCACAGCTGGATGATCCGGATGTCCGGAACGTATTGGAATACTGGGTGGATATGATCAAATCCGGAAAAAGCTGTTATCTGGAACATTCCGGCGATGCAAGCTATGCCCTCTTTGAGCAGGATAAACTTGCCATGATGCAGCTTGGTTACTGGTATAACGGACTGTTGGTCAATAACGGTAACTTTAAAGACAGACTGGATAATTATCTGCTGATTCAGTCTCCCAGCCAGAACGAAGGCAGCCCTGCAGGTGTCTGCGAAGCCGGTGTAGGATATGCAATCTATTCCGGAAGCAAGAATAAAGATGCCGCTTTCCGTTTTCTGGAACTGTTCCTGGGCGGCGACTGGGCAAAGAAAAGAGTCGAATCCGGCTGGGGTAATCCTGAACTGGGAGAACTGGTCGAATACATGCCGCAGGATACCGAATTTCGGAAGATGGCGTTTGATTCCAACAAAATTGCACTGGAAAACATGAGCATTATGTCCATCAATCCTTATATCCTGGGAAGCGCCGTGGATAATGTATTTAATACCTATCTGATGGAAGTTATGTACGACAACATGACAATGGATGATGCCATTGAGAGCATAAGCAATGATCTGAATACCCTGATCCGGGAAGGACTTCAGATTGCCGGAGTAGAGTAAGTTCCCAGGGGGGGCAGACTCATGCAGGATCTAATCAGGTGTGCACAAACTGAAACAAAAGCGCCCCTTAAACGGATCCGCATGAGCAGCTTCCCCGGGTACTTTCCCTTACAGAAAGGAGATCGATACCACGTTGAAAAAACAGGCAGAAAAACAGAAAAAATTCTTAACCATGAAAAGAAGGGAAGCCCTGTTATTCTGGATTTTGATTCTGCCCTTCCTTATCCTGTTTATCGGCATTAAACTTGTCCCACTTGCAGAAGGTCTGTATCTTAGTTTTACTAATTATACAGGCTATAATTATGACCGATTAAGCTGGGCAGCACTGAGAAATTACAAGGAAGTCCTCGCCGATAAAAAAGCAATGAGCGCCTTAAAACAAACCTTTGTCATTGGCTTTATCACCGTACCTATCAGTATGATAATCGGTCTCGGAAGCGCAGTTTTACTGAATCGTGCCAAAAAAGGCCTTGGTGTCTTCCGCACGATCATTTATATCCCGGCTATTATCCCCGCCGCCACAGCCGGTCTTATATGGAAAGGAATTTTTTCCACGGATACAGGGGTTTTAAATTACCTCTTAAATCTTTTGGGTTTTCATAAAATCAACTGGTTGGGATATGATTATATTTTTCTTTCCCTGATTATTATGATGACGTGGAGTTCCACGGGAACCTTGCTTACAAACTTAGCCGCGCTGCAGCGTGTTCCGGAAACACTGTATGAAGCGGCTCAGCTGGACGGTGCCGGAAGTCTGAAGCAGTTTACGAAAATCACCCTCCCCATGATCTCTCCGATTTTGTTTTTTAATCTGATTATGGGAATTATCGGAAGTCTGCAATTATACGGCCAGCCCGTCCTGTTGACAAGCGGTACCGGTGGTGTGCTCAGCGTTCCTTTAAAGCCTGTATACACTTATATGGTACATGCTTATCAGCAGCTGTTAGCTTACGGCAGATTCGGATACGGCCTTGCCATGATCTGGGTTCTGGTTATTTTAATCAATCTGCTGACCTTTCTCTTTATGAAGACACAAAAGTACTGGGTATTTTACGATTAACAGACGGGTGGAAATCTATGAAAAACAAAAAGAAACTTATCCTTGTATACGTTCTGATTCTCATTTTAAGCGCACTTTTTACATATCCCATCCTGTTGACCATGGCCAATTCCCTGCGACATTATGCCACTAAGACACCGGTTCTTTTTTTCGGCAAAGAGACAAGATATTTTGAAAACTATTATTTTGCAGTAGTGATGGTTCCTTTTTTAAGGTATCTTTCCAATACCATGAAAATTGTCGTTATCAATGTCACCGGCTGTATCGTATTTGATGTAATTTACGGATATGCCTTCGCAAGGCTGAACGCTCCCGGGAAAAATCTGGTTTTTAAACTGGTGATGCTTCAGTTAATGGTTCCTTTTATTGCCATTCAAATTCCGCAGTTTGTGTTCTTTTATAAAATCGGACTGATGAACTCCTACTGGGTATTCGCCTTAAATGCCATCGCCGGAAATGCCTATAACATTTTTATGGTAAAACAGTTTATGGCTTCTTTTCCCAGAGAACTGGAAGAAGCTGCAAAAATCGACGGTTGCGGTTTTTTGCGGCAATTTATCCGGGTAGTGATGCCGTGCTGCAAACCATTGGTTGTTCTGCTGTTTTTCAATGCCTTTCTGGGCGCATGGAACGAATACATGGGGCCTCAACTTTATTTTAAATCGGATAAATATCCTCTTTCCACAGCATTGTTCGGTAATTTGTATTATATGGCCTCCAAACCGGAAGTGCCGTTAGAACCGATCCGTCTGGCAGCATGCCTGCTCTTTACCGTTCCGATATTCATCCTGTTTTTCTTCTGCCAGAAATACCTGGTTCAGGGCATTGTTACTACAGGGCTGAAGGAATAATAATTTAGAATGTATTTTCGTAAAAAATTAAGAATATGTAGAGGTTAGAATGAGTATAAAAAAATTGATTTTAGATACCGATATCGGGGATGACATTGATGATGCCTATGCTCTGGCCATGGCGCTGTCTTTGCCGGAAATTGAACTGATCGGTGTCACTACCGTATTTAAAAATACAGATGCAAGGGCAAGAATTGCCTCTAAAATTTTAAAGCTTGCAAATCATAACTGTCCTGTCTATGCCGGTCTGTCTGTTACGGAGACAGGCGGAGAAGAGGATGAAATCCCCATTCAGTACACATCGGATCTGGATGAGGCATGCTACGCACCGCTTAATGATACTTCCTCAGATCGCGGACAGGGCGCAGTGGATTTTATTGTCCGCAGCGCCGAAACTTACGGAAGCGATCTGACGTTAGTCGCAATCGGTGCCCTGAGCAACGTAGCGGCAGCCATCCGGCAGAAGCCGGAAAGCATGAAGAAAATCGGACAGATCGTCCTTATGGGAGGCGATTTCGTAAGGCAGCTTCAGGAGTGGAACATTCTGTGCAATCCGTCCGCTGCCAAAACCGTATTGGAATCCGGGCTGAACATTACCTGTGTAGGACTGAATATCACGGAACAGACCAATATCGGAAATGCAAATTTTCAGCACATTTTAGAGCAGGTAAACCATACGGATCCTTTGACGGCCTATCTGGCACAGTTGACAGACCTGTGGCACAAATGCATTTATTATGAGGGTTGTATCCCGATTCTCCATGACTCTCTGACTCTTTATCAGGCATTTTATCAGGATATGACAAAGCTCGGCCACTGCAGAATTCATGTGGAAACAGAGAACCGATACGCCAAAGGCATGACCCTTAACATTGACCATTTATACAGAACTCACGAATATACTGAAGATACAAACTATGTACATGTGGTAACAGAGGCTCAGGCCGGGAAGTTTGTAGAATGGTTCATGGAGAAATTATTTCGCAGACAAAAGATGCATGAAGTACTGGTTGCAGATTCTGCAACCGTGGAAAAAGTATCTGAAAATGAGGATCAAAAGAATGGAAATGGATAAAGGCTGTCTCCACGTCATCGGAAACGGAGATGTCTTAATTGCCCGGAGCGGTATGGATATTGTCAGTGTGAAAGGCAACCACTTATCCGGCAGAAATTGTTTCACCGGCAAAATAGCAAAAGATGAACTTACGGAATCAGCGAAAGTGCCGGAGTGCCGGGAACAAAGAGTCCATGGAGAGAATCTGTGGCGGTATACTTTCTTAACAGACGAAAACATCGCCTGGGAAATCAACGAATTTATAACGGATCGCTCCTGCTATATCTGGGAATGCAGAAACAACCCTCCCTTTTCCTATGAAATTACCCTGGATGATTCCGTTATCACCGGCGAAATCTTTCAAATGCCAGCCGGTGTCGCCTATGTAAATGATTATAAGACAGATCATGCGCTCTTTTTCCGGTTTTACGGAAACGGAATTACCTATACGCACAAAGATCGAAAGCTGCTTTTGACTTTTGCCAAAAATGCCAGACTTGTAATTGCCTTTTCGGAAAACAGCCAAGAACTGTATCAACCTTCAGAAGGGATCTATTACAACTGCAAAATGCCGGATATTTCCGCTTTGCACTTATCTGATATACGCCTGTCGGATGCCCTGGAAGATTTCTGGTATTTGTGCAGCAGTTACAGCAGTCCGAGCGGAGGCATTGTAGGGCTTGAATGGAACCTTTGCTACATCCGGGATAATTACGGAGTGTCCAGAGCGCTTCTGGCAGCCGGATTTACCCAAAAGGCAAAGGCTTTACTGGAATTTTATCTTAAGGTATGGCAGAAAAAAGGATTTCTGGCAACTGCACAGTCTGTAGGAACTGACGGTGCCATGCATATCCATGAATGCGATGAAACCGAAAATCCCGGCTATCTTATCCTACAGGCTTTTGATTATTATCTGGTAACCGGCGATTTTTCTTTTATGGAAGAGCTCTTCCCTATGCTGTCCTGGGCAATGGATGTTCAGATTCGGCATTTATATGAAGGAATGATGCCTTTTTCCGGTGATGAGACTTATACCGCCTGCAACATGATCCCGCGGGCAAATCTGGAAGACGGCTCCTGCGAATCCACCATGCTTTTTATTAAGGCAGCTGAAAGAATGCTTTCCTACCGGGAAAACGAAGCCTGGGCAGACGCCCTCCGGGAGGCAAAATCCACATTTCGCCGGCATTTTCTTCGTAACGGCAGACTGCTTGCCAATCAACCGGAGCGTTCCAAAGCTCCGTTGGCGCCGGTTAAAAAAGGTGTCTGCTGCTACTGCTTCCGTTATCTGGATGGTCTGAAACCGAATCCCCACAGGATCTATTCCTGTCCGGACTGCATGGGAAAAGAAGATATCTATGTACCGAAAGCTGTCATTTTAAGCTGTGTGGAATTACTGCCTGCTTATCTGCACAGTAACCTATTATCTTTAAAAGAGCTAAAGCAGATCTATGAAAAGGCGGCCCTCTCCCTCCTCCAAAACGGCTGTTTTGCCGGACAGGGAGAACAAAAAAGATGCAGCGGCTATGAATATGGTCTTCTGCTATACGGGCTGGTTCAGGTCAAAAGCCCATACGCTGCCCGGATCTATGAACTGGTATTGAACCGCCGGGATACCCAGGGAAGCTGGGCGGAATATTACGATGACGGCAAGCCGGCCGGAATGCGTTACCGGTGCTGGGAAGGCGGCGTCAATATCACCGCCCTGTTAGCTTATGCAGAAAAAAATGGAGGTTAATGTGAAAAAATGCATTGAAATGTCATTTTTTCACAAAGCAATTTGTTTCTGAGCGAAAACAAATTGCTTTGATGGCAGAAGAGAAATCGCCTACGCGAATTTCTCTTCGCCCTCTTCGCGACAAAGCCGCTCAGAAACAGAGGTTAAAATGTCTGATATTATCTGGGAAACCGATCTGTTCCATCCCTATTGTGATATGGATGACTATTATGATCTGGCCATCCTGTTTGCTTTGGCTCAAAAAGGATTAAACATAAATGGTATACTGATTGATCACCCTCCAAATTGGCCTGATTCGGAACCTGCCCTTACTGCCTTAAAACAAATGGAAGTTATCAGTGGAATTACCGTTCCCGCTTGCGCCAGCACGCCCACACAGAAAGTCAGTCCCTTTTTTTTACCGGCAAAAGCACGAAATACAACGGGATCTGACTGGCTTATCCGATTACTGAAAAAAACAGATAAAAAAACGGATATTCACATTGCGGGTTCCTGTGAAGACATTGTATCCGCCCTGAAAGAAAAGCCGGAATTATTCGAAGAAAAATGTTCCGGAATTTATCTGAATGCAGGTACACTTCTGGCTCCATCCGCAAATCCACAGTACCGTCTGGAATATAACATGACCATGCATACTGCTTATTTTGAGTATTTATTTCAGGGACCTTATACGATCTTTTGGTCACCTTGCTTTTATGCATTGGATCAGGAATGGAAAGCCGTAGAAGGCAATGGCGGAAGCAGATATCCGATTTTGCAGTCTGATATTTTTCATGAAATAAAAGAACCTCTGCTTCTGTATTTTCTTTTCGCTCTGGAAAGATCAAGGGATCTGAAATTCTCTGATTATGAAAACAGGAAAGCAGATCCCGATAAAGTCGAGTTTTTCGGCAGAAAGTGCCAGGATATGTTCTGTACAGCAGGACAAATCTGGTCAGCCGGATACTCTGTAGATGAAGCCGGAAATCTGTGCAGCAGAGAAAGCGGAGTTTTCTTTTTTGCCAGTGCTGATATTGCATGTGACAGATTCGGAAATATCACATGGAATCTATCTCCGTCCGGCAGACATAAAATGCTGCAGATACCGGACCAGAGAAAATACACTGTTGCCATGAAAAAATCTTTGCTTCTGCTGCTGAAAGAACTATAATCCAAAAAAGAAAGAAGGAAGCCATAATGCCGATGATTGATATGCCCGTAAGGGCTTTGGAGAGCTATAAAGGAACCAATCCCCGACCGGTGGATTTTGATGAATATTGGGCGGATGCCATGAAAGAAATGAAAGTCGTTGATCCGCAGGTTATTATGACAAAAGCGGATTTTCAAACTCCGACCGTAGAATGTTATCATATGTTTTTCACCGGAGTAAACGGAGCCAGAATTTATGTAAAGCATCTCAGACCTGCAAAAATTGCCGGAAAGCTCCCCGCTATATTGCTTTTTCACGGTTACGGCGGCAACAGCGGAGCCTGGTCTAATGAAAAGCTTTCCTATGCCGCATCCGGGGCGGCAGTTTTTGCCATGGACACCCGCGGTCAGGGCGGCCAAAGTGAAGATACCGGCGGTGTACGGGGGAATACCTTAAATGGCCACATCATAAGAGGACTTGAAAATGAAGATCCGCAAAAACTGCTGTTTCGGGACATTTTTCTGGATACCGCCCAACTGGCCGGAATCGTCATGGGTCTGGATTTTGTGGATGAGACAAAAGTATATGCCGCCGGAGGCAGTCAGGGCGGTGCACTGACCTGTGCCTGCGCCGCACTGGAACCGCGAATTGCCAAAGCCGCGCCGCAGTATCCGTTTCTTTGCGACTACAAACGGGTCTGGGACATGGATCTCGACATACAGGCTTATGGAGAATTAAAGGAATATTTCCGTAACTTCGATCCAAGACATGAAAGAGAAGAATCTATCTTTACCAGACTGGGATATATCGACATCCAGTACCTGGCGCCCAGAATAAAAGCGAAGGTACTGCTGTTTACCGGACTTATGGATAATGTATGTCCTCCATCCACCCAGTATGCTGCCTACAACAAAATGAACTGTCCTAAAAAGCATATTCTGTATCCTGACTTCGGACACGAATACTTATATGGTGCGGACGACAGAGTTTATGACTTCTTTATCAATGATAATTTCTGAAGAACACCAAACACCGCAGACGTTTTCCGGAAATCGTCTGCGGTGTTGAGAATCCTATCCTTTTAATGCGAACTGCAGAAATGATAAAATGCACCTAGCATACCTGCGTCATTCTGATGTTTCGCAAATGTAATTTTTGTATGTTTTTCAATGCTGGCTACAAGATATTTTTTTAAAGCGCCTTCTATTCTTTCTTTCAAAAATTCTTCTTGAGCCATAATTCCACCGCCAAGTACAACTATTTCCGGATTAATTACGTAACATATATTTGCAATTCCTTTTCCTAGAATATCTGTCATCTCATCAATTGCCAAAAGACAAATTTTATCTCCCATTTTAGCCTCTTCAAATATATGATATCCATCCCACTTTTCTTGTGATTCACCTTTCCATTCGGCTACTTTTTTAGTCAGAATGCTTGCAGCTCCCAAAGTCTGGAAATCGCTGTTTCCCATATGCATGTATCCCACTTCACATGCGCTATTACTAAATCCATGAAAAACTTTTCCATCTAATACAATACAGCCGCCAATTCCGGTTCCAATTGTTAGAATCAAGGCAACGCTGCTACCTTTTGCTGCACCCGAACGGCATTCCGCAAGCCCTGCACAATTTACATCATTTTCAACTTCGCATGGAATGTGAAACTTTTCTTCCAATGTCTTTTTAAACTGAGTTCCTGTATAATTTGGTATCAATGGTGCGGAATAAAAAATAGAGCCTTTTTTGGTATCAACCATACCAGCTGTAGAAATACAGATACCGGAAATTTTTTCCTGTGTTCTATTAATCAGATCTTCTACTATCCCAATAATTTTTTCAAGTATTTCCGGCCCTCCTTTTTCTGCTTCCGTTTTTATCGATTCTTTTAATATAAGTTCAGCATTTTCCCCAATCAATCCATACTTGATTGCCGTGCCTCCAATATCGATACTAATATATTTTTTCATCTCGTAATCTCATTTGCTTTCTATAGTATTTCCAAAAATCATTACTTACCACCCCTTCTTCGTCCTTCCTATAAATATTTTTTCTTAGCATTGCAAATCATCTGTGCCGCTTCATTTACAATTGCCATATCTGCATCAACTAATGACGGGAGCGGTTCTCTTACTCCACCAAGTTCGAGGCCTTCATTAATCTTCAGAATTGCCTTAATTACTGCATACATATTTCCATGTGCCGAACACATCTTGTAAATAATTTCATCACATGCATATTGGATTTCCCTTGCTTCTTCCATCTTTCCTGCTCTTACGTATTCATCCAGTTTCAGATACAGTTCCGGCATAACTCCATATGTTCCACCGATAGCTCCTTCCGCTCCAATCACACGTCCGCTCATAAACTGCTCATCAGGACCGTTAAAGATAATATAATCAGGACCTGCTGCCTGTTTAAACATCTGAATATCCTGTACAGACATAGAAGAGTTCTTAACACCAATGACATTTGGATTCCTTCTCATTTCAGTAAACAACTTCTGTGTTAATGCAACACCTGCAAGCTGTGGAATATTGTAAATCACAAAATCAGTATTTGGAGCCGCAGCACTGATATCATTCCAATATTGAGCAATTGCATATTCTGGCAGATGGAAATAAATCGGAGGAATTGCCGCAATTGCATCAACACCAAGACTTTCTGCGTGTCTTGCAAGTCCCTGACTATCTTTTGTGTTATTGCATGCAACATGAGCAATAACTGTCAATTTTCCTTCAGCAACTTCCATTACATTTTCCAAAACAATTTTTCGATCTTCAACACTCTGATAAATACATTCTCCAGAGGATCCATTTACATAAACTCCCTTTACTCCTTTTTTTACGAAGTATTTTGTCAATGTCTGGACTCCCTCAGGACTAATGTCTCCATTCTTGTCATAGCATGCGTAAAATGCCGGAATAACGCCTTTGTACTTTTCAAGATTTCTCATAATTTTTTGCTCCCTTCCTATAATTGTTACTAATTCCATGAGCTGTCACTGAACTGCTTTTCCCAGCTGTCATTGACCTGCTCAGGTTTCTG
Source organism: uncultured Acetatifactor sp. (assembly GCA_934433135.1). GTDB lineage: Bacteria > Bacillota > Clostridia > Lachnospirales > Lachnospiraceae > Acetatifactor. The sequence continues at coordinate 32,339 of CAKRZO010000029.1, forward strand.
TCATTGCTGATATTCAGTCCCGTGGGCGGGAAGCCGCCCACGGAAGGTATCGTTATTCCGTCTTTATGTATTTTGCTAATGCAAGAAGTGCATAGGCTATGCTGCAGGCGTCCACCCTTTTCAGCTTTGTACCACTGAGCCGCTCCAGATTCCAAAAGAAATCGGAAAGGGATGCCAGTTCCGTTCCCACATCCCAGTTGGGAATGCATAGATAGTTCCCATACGCATGATGTCCGAAAAGCAGATGGAAGTAGCTGCCCCTGGCTGTAACTTCGGCTTCGTACGGTTCCCGCTCAAGTCGAATAGGAACAATCTGTCCGATCCACGGCTTTTTTGAGTCTGCTGACAGTCTTGCCTGAAATGTGATATTCAAGTGGTGGTTTGCTTTTAGCCCTATAAGGGCTATATTACTGCTCGCCTAAAAGGCGGATGTCGCAAGCTGTTTTACCGGCTACCGCTAAAAAGCGGCTCCCTCACTATCTTCCTTTCTTGACTCCTCTGCTTACTCTATTCTCCCCAGCATAGCTGGGGGATTAGGGTTTTCATTTAGGTGGGCAATAACACTATAATGAATATCGTTTGTATTGCTGCCTGTTTTATCGTTCCATTTCTTCCACAAATGATTTTGTAATCAGCTGTGGTCTTGTAATAATCGAACCAACTACAACGCTATAAGCTCCCAGTTCAATTACATGCCTGGCTTTTTCTGGTGTATTGATATTTCCCTCTGCAATCACTTTATGTTTTGCTTTGGCTACTATTTCTCTTAAAATTTCAAAATCATTAGCCTCAATCCTTAATCCTTCACTTTGTTTTGTATAGCCAACCATTGTTGTTCCAATAAAATCAAATCCCAATTCATCCGCATGAAGTGCCTCTTCTACCGTAGAACAATCCGCCATCCACAACTGTTCCGGATATTTTGCTTTTACCTCATGGAAAAATTCATCCAATGTTTTATTTCCAGGTCTTTTTGAAATCGTCGCATCCATTGCTATAATCTCTGGTTTTACTTCTATTAATTCATCAATTTCATTCATTGTTGGAGTAATATAGATATCACTATCCGCATAGTCCCTTTTCAAAATTCCTATAATTGGAAGATCTACTTGAGACTGAATCTCTTTGATATCCTCTTTTGTATTTGCACGAATTCCACTAGCCCCACCTTCTTTTGCTGCCAATGCCATTCTTCCCATAATGAATGAAGAATGTAACGGCTCCTCCGGTAAAGCCTGACAAGATACAATTAGTTTACCCTTCAGGTTCTCAATCTTCTGATTCATTTTCCTGACCTCCTTACTTTGTTTATTATACCGAATCTCTTAATAAATGAAAATCGCGTATTTTCCGGTTAGATATCCCTAATTCCATAAAAGAGAAGATAATCCAAATTTTTGAGAAGAAATTACATTGCTTGTCCGAAGCTCGATAGTATAATGGAATAATATAAAAACCAACTATCCAGAAAGGTATTCGAAACTATGAATCTAAATTTCAGTTCAGACTATCATTTTATGATCGGACAGATTATCAGTGTCATCGCACTTCTTATTTCTGTCATCATCGCCCAGTTTAAGAATGTAAAGCACATTCTGTTGGGTGAGATTGCCTCCAATCTGGCTGTGGCATTCAGCTTTGTATTCCTGGGCGGTCTTTCCGGTGCCTGGATCTGCATTGTGGCCGCTTTGCAGTCCCTTGTCATTTATTTTGTCAACAAAGTGGACTGGACTCTTCGCAGGAAAAATCTTCTGTCCGCTCTGTTTGCCTTTATTTATATCATCGGCACAGTGTGTTTTGTCTTTTTTTCTTCCATCAAAACCTCCTTCAAGGTACGGTCATAGTGTCATATTTTTTTTACTCTTGGCTCAATCGCCAATAGATAAGATCTTCTTGTTATCTTATTTCAGCAATTGACTACAGCAACTTTCAGATTTGATTTCTGATCGACCTACTCTTTAACTTTCCATTTCAATACTTTGGACTTATAACGAATAAGACCAAGCTGACAGGCGCACTCATGAATAATCACTTTTTTCCATTCTGGTGTTGCCTCATTCCACCACTTTATATCCGGGCCTTTATATATATCCGATTTTCCTGTTTCCTCATAAAGTGCACTAAAAATATCAGGTGTTTTGAAGCATTCACCGCTTTGAATCATTTCTTTATACTCTTTTTTCGCAACTGCGTAGCAACATGGTGTAAGCAATGTTCCATCAAAATTCATATTCGTCATACCATAACCATCACTTGTCATGACCTCATCAGGAGTTTCATCGTCCAAAATAATAATGTCATGGTCAAAATCAACAGAAAAACTCCCATCCTCTTTTTCCGTACCGATAACTGCCTGCATACCTACATGACGATAAGGAGCACCAATACTTGCTGAACTGCTTCTTAATGTATACGTGAATACAAATCTATTTTCATCTAAATATACTACACTTGGGTACATCATGCCTCCGTATCCCATTCCTCTCACTGCATACCATGTCAATCCAAAGTCCTTTGATTCTATCAATAGCATGCCATCTCCCTCATCTGTATCAAACGATTCTGCATGATACAGATGAGGAATCCTCTCATTTTCCAGATTTGACAATGTCACCCTCGCTACAGCCATTAACCTCTTTGATGGTGTAATGAAACTCACTGCTTCCGCCATGATAGGTCTATAAGCCCCTTCTTTAAACCGTATATTACTATCATCTACAATATCAACACTCCAACTTCTTCCTTTATCCACAGATTTTACTCTATATTGATATTCTCCCAGGCTCCAAACAAATCCGATAATTGAACCATCCGGCAACTTAATCAAATTTCTTGACATACATAATACCGGATTACTATTTATTCCAAAAAAAGCAGGAGTAAATTTTGTCTCTGTCCAGGTCTTCCCATTGTCCTCAGATCGATAAAGCAGTGCAATACAATTTTCAAAATCATTGTTAAACATATTGGGATAAAGATGTGTTTGCACAAAAACTACGCCATCTATCACACTCGCAGAGGGTTCATACCCTTCAAACGGCATATGCTTTCCTTTTCCCCAGGTACTGCCTCCATCGTAGGAATGGTACATAACTGTGTGATAAATTGTACAAGGTCCCCCGTGGGCATCCTCCTCATAATGGCGATGTAACGTAAACAACAGCATTTCCTTCTCATTTAATATTGCTATGCTTGGTTTGTGATTCTCAACCCCCGGAATTTTTACCTGTGAGCAGTTACCTGTTATTACTGTTCCCGTTGCATTGAAAACTTTCATATCCATCTTAAGCTTCTCCCTTCCTCCCTATTTTTACACTTACTGCTTTTCAGACCATTCATAATTCAAATCTCTTCTGCAGACGTTTTCTTCATATTCAAGTCATCAATAAAGTAAGCATTCGTATTGGCATGCTTTCCAAGAGAATCCGTGATTGTCAATCTCACATAAATATCAGTATCAAGCACATCAAAAACAGCCGATGTTAAAGGGCGGCCATCACCATAAACGGCTCCACAGCGTCTCGATCCTGTTCTTAATATGATTGATCTGCACTCCGAACATTGTACTCCGATTCTTCCGTTTTCATACCATAGTTCATATATCTCCGGTCCCTGAGACGCATAAAAACTTCCGTTAATAAGTGCATCGGTAACCGTACAATAATTAAGGTTTTCAGAATTAATAACGGTAAAAGCGCCAAAGGAATCTGCATCATCAGGCTCCATATCGTTGTGATTATCATCTCCGGCAATACAATAAATTCTTTCACCCCCGCGCAGCATATCATCATATTCTTTTTCATTATAGTCATCAAAGCCTTCTCTGACGCTACTGTAATTACATATCTCCATTGCATTCATACCATGATATTTCCCATATTCATTCAGAGATTCTAAAGACCACTGCGGATGATTATATGTAACAAAAAATCCATTGGTTCTGCCTTCCTTTATCACTTCATTTATACACTCAGGAGAATAGTATCTTTCGAAATCCGGTTTCGTATTATCATATTGAATAAGGTGCCTGTACTTCGGCGAATTTACGTACAAATATTTTGTTCGGTGATAGCATACTTGCTTTAAATTATCCGGTCTTAGGGCAATAAGGCACAAATGGCATGCTCTTAAATAAACAGGAGCTACTTTTTCCTCTTCGATTTCCATTTCGTATCCGTTTAATGCCAAAAAATCGTCATCAGACAGTTCGTTGTGCGACAGCAAAACATCATGATCTGTGTATGCAATGATAGAATATCCCTGCCTCATATACATATTTTTTAGCTCTTCCGGAGTCTTCGCACCGTCGGAAATCACCGAATGACAATGCAGATTTGCCTTATAAAACTTTTTTTCTCCTGTTAAAATTATTTTTTTCATACACCATAAACTCCTTCCTGCAATTGGAACAGCTAATTTTACTTACTAAAACTTCCCACACCAATAAGGTGTGTTGAACCTTGAAAATTCAATATTTCAGCCAATAAAAAAGGCATAAACCTGTTCCTTCTGGTATAATGGAGTTGTCAGAAACCATTTTAACAAAGGAGATTTATGCCATGTCCAGTATACCACAAA
>CAKRZO010000030.1 GCA_934433135.1 uncultured Acetatifactor sp.
TCCGAGGGCATCATCATTAATCTGCCGTCTCCGACATGAGGAAGAAGCGGTTTGCTGTATGTTTTTTACAGCAAATCCCATAAAACACATAAGAAAGGGGTGGGGGTTCTTTGTTTACCCATTTTTCACAAAAACTGTCCGGTTATAAGCTGCATTTCTATAACCTTCTGATCTCCGTTCTGGTTATGGCAGCAGCCACCGGACTGTCCTTCTGGTACTTTCATGCGGTACCCGACAATTCCGCCAACATTGCGTTGGTGTACATTCTTGCCCTGATTCTGGTCTCCCGTTTTACTTCGGGATATTATTACGGGTTTATCTGCTCTGTTTTTGCCGTTGTCTGTGTGAATTACTTTTTTACCTATCCTTATTTCCGGATTAATTTTACACTTACCGGATACCCGGTAACATTTCTGGGTATGCTGGCCATTACTTTGCTTACCAGTACCATGACTTCTCATCTGACCAATCAGGCTGCCATAATTGCCGAAAGAGAAAAACAGCTGGCAGAAGCCGAAAAAGAAAAAATGCGTGCCAATCTTCTGCGTGCGATTTCACATGATCTGCGCACCCCTCTTACCGGTATTATCGGAAGCAGCTCTACTTATCTGGAAAATGCCTCCATTTTGTCGGACGAAGAAAAGCATGCCTTGATTTCCAACATTTATCAGGATTCCAACTGGCTTCTTAATATGGTGGAGAACCTGCTTACCGTTACCCGTATTAAAGGAGATGATTTTCGAATCAACACTTCTGTTGAATCCCCGGAAGAAGTCATGTCGGAATCTTTGCAAAAATTAAAAAAACGCTATCCCGATGCCATTATTCATGCCAGCGCCCCCACCGATTTTATCGAACTTCCCATGGATGCCATCCTGATCGAGCAGGTTATCATCAATCTGTTGGAAAATGCCATTGTGCATTCCGGTTCCAGTCAGCCGATTGACTTTATTGTGGAAGCCAAAGAGGACTGTATCACTTTCTGCATCCGGGATTACGGAAAAGGGATTGATCCCAAGCTGCTGCCGACGCTTTTTGACGGTACCGCCGGTTCCTTCTCCGGATCGGCAGACGCCTGCAAGGGTATGGGAATCGGTCTTTCCATCTGTAAAACAATTATTACGGCTCATAAAGGCACCATTATCGGACGCAACCATGAACACGGCGCGGAGTTTCTTTTCTCTCTGCCCTACCATCCCGAGAACACGATCTTTGCACCACCGAATCTGTCAGGACCCGCAAAAGCCGAGAGTTGAACGATTCCAAAAATTCTCAGTAACCGCTTAAACAAACCAGTCGAAAAATGATATGGATATTCTACCCGGAATGTTCCCTACCCACCAATATATGGAAACCGAGGAAAACTTATGAACAAGACAAACATTTTAGTAATTGAAGACGATAAAAGTATCTGCAATTTCATTACAGCCGCCCTGGAAAGCAATCAATATCGTGTCACGCTCGCCCTGAACGGAAAGGAAGGAATGAGTCTGGCGGCCTCATTATGTCCGGATGTGATCCTGTTGGACCTGGGGCTTCCGGATGTTGACGGAATGGATGTTCTGCAAAATATCCGAAAATGGAGCCAGATTCCTGTCATTATCATATCCGCCCGCACCAGAGAGCAGGAAAAAGTACTGGCGCTGGACAACGGTGCCGATGACTACATTACCAAACCTTTCGGTACCGGAGAATTAATGGCCAGAATCCGTACTTCCCTCAGACACAGTCATCCCAACACCCATTCACGTGTTTATAAAGCCGGAGAACTGAGCATTGATTTTGATAAGCACCTGATTCTGCTTGCCGGAAAAGAAGTTCATCTGACGCAGATCGAATTTCAGCTTCTTTCCCTTCTTGCCGAACAATCCGGGAAAGTACTCACCTATAGCCACATCATGAGCAGCATATGGGGACCTTATGCCGATAACGGAAACAACCAGATTCTCCGCGTGAACATGGCGAACATTCGCAGAAAAATAGAGGCCAACCCGGCACAGCCTAAATATCTTTTTACGGAGATCGGAATTGGGTATCGTCTCCTGGAAAACGGCTGCGGCACCGAACCCGTGAAGCAATCGTAACCGTTCAGATGCGCCGTTACAGTTCACACGCGCCATTCGCAAAACCATTTTTTTCTAAAAATGCAATTGACAATTTCATGTTTTTGTTATATAGTTTAAGTGTATTACCACTATTAATACACTTAAACTATTTTTTTATTGGCAATAAGATGCTGCGGGGGTACGCATTTTGTTGTCGGAAAGGATGAGAAGAATGATCGTACTGGACTATCGGGATAAGCGCCCGATTTATGAGCAGGTCGCGGATAAACTGGAACATCTGATTGTCTGCGGCGCTCTGGAATCCAATACACGCCTGCCTTCCGTCCGCGCTCTCGCCATTGAGCTGTCTGTAAATCCCAATACCATACAGCGGGCTTATACCCAGTTGGAACAAGATGGTTATTTATATACAGTCGTGGGCAGGGGCAACTACGTAACCTGTGAAGAAGAATGGAAAAGCGGCAAGATCCGGACTGTCATGAAAGAGCTGACTGCCACGCTGACCGGGATAAAAGAGCTTGGCATCAGTAAGACAAATGTTCTGGCTGTCGTAGATAAGGTCTATTCACCCGAGGGGGATTCGGGCGAATCGTCCGCAGATTCCGCTTCCTTACAGATTTCAGAAAGGCAGGATAATAAAGATGATTGAGATTCGCAACGTATCCAAATCTTTCGGGCAGATCAAAGCTTTGGACCAGGTTCATGCCGATATCGGGGAAGGCCAGGTTTTTGGTCTGATCGGCACAAACGGCGCAGGCAAAAGTACATTGATGCGCACAATCTGCGGTGTCATTGCACCGGATGAGGGAAGTATTTTAATAGATGGCTTAGAAGGATATGATAATCCCGCGGTAACATCCCGGATTTTCTACATCTCTGACGATCAGTACTTTTTTGCCAATACCACACCAATGGAAATGATGCGTTTTTATTGCACCTACTATCCTGCCTTTGATCAGGAACGGTTCGTAAAACTCCTCGGTATTCTGGGGCTGAATAAGGACAGAAAGGTCAATACGTTTTCCAAAGGCATGAAGAAGCAATTATCGGTTCTTTACGGGATCTGTTCCGGTACCGATTATCTTCTCTGCGACGAAACCTTTGACGGACTGGATCCGGTTATGCGGCAAGCCGTAAAGTCACTGTTTATTCAGGAAATGGAGACCCGAAAGCTGACACCGATCATCGCTTCCCACAACCTACGGGAACTGGAAGATATCTGTGACCATGTCGGGCTGCTTCATAAAGGCGGAATTCTCTTCTCCAGAGATCTGGATGAGATGAAACTGGGAATCCACAAGGTGCAATGTGTCCTGGCAAAGGATACCGATGCCGATAAAGCATTACAGGGCATGACAATCTTAAAAAAGGAAAATCGGGGAAGTCTGCTTACCCTGACTATCAAGGGAGACAGGGAAACGATTGAAAATACCATGCGCGGCATCTGCCCGATATTTTATGAAATTCTGCCTCTTACATTAGAGGAAATATTTATCAGTGAAACGGAGGTACACGGCTATGACTTCAAGAGTCTCATCCTTTAAAATTGCCCTGGAAGATATGCGGCATCGCTCCTGGATGATCGCACTGTCCTTCCTCGGGAATTTCTTAGCTCTGCCTGTCCTTTTTCTGCTTTTCAACCGCACACCCACCTCCTCCATGGCACGCATTTCGGGCGGAGATGACTATCTGACCAGACGGGTTCTGCAGGGATGCACGGAGTTCTTTCCCCAGGTCGGAGTCTGGAGTGAAGGTCTTGTTCTGTTTGCCGGCGCATTGATCGTTGCCCTGGGGCAGTTCCGTTATCTGTATTCCAGGAAAATGTCCGATCTGTACCATGCCCTTCCGGTAAAACGGCGGAAAATGTTCCTGATCACCTGGTTAAACGGTATTCTGGTATGGCTCATTCCCATGCTTCTTTCCGTATTGCTTACGCTGATTTTCCTGTTCAGCTCGCTTGCTTCCGTACACCAGACCGCAGCTTTCGGTGCCATTATTGCCCAGGCAGGACAAAGTGTCCTTTTATATCTGATTGCTTACCTGACTGTCTACCATCTGACTTTAGTCTGCGTCATGTTCTCCGGCAATCTTTTAAATGCCCTTTGTTCCACGGTTCTGACCGGCACCCTTTTCAGTATCGGCTACGGTGTCTTTTATATGCTTTGCTCTACTTTCTTCGATACCTTTATCCGGTGCAGTATTTCGCTGGATCAGATTGCCTGGCTCTCTCCGTTAGTCAGCCCGGTTCTGCTTCTGGCGGGAGGAACATTGGGAGATCTGCCGTTGTTCTTCTTATGCATGGTACTCTGTGTCCTGTTTCTGAACTTTCTGGCTGCATGGTTTCTTTACTGCAAGCGTCCAAGTGAACTGGCAGAACATGGAATCGAGAACCGTCCGGTTCAGTTCCTGCTTCGCACGGTTTCCGCCTTTTGCGGAAGCCTTCTGGGAGCACTGCTTCTTATCATTATAGTAGTGGATAATAATGCTTACGGATGGCATTTGTTTGGAGCTGTTCTGGCCGGAGTGCTGACTTACGGCGTTCTGGATATCATTTTCCGGATGAATTTCCGTTCCTTTTTTGCCCACAAGTACCAGATGCTTGCAACCATCCTGTGCTCGTATCTTTTGTTGCTCTCCTTTTCCTTTGACTGGTGGCATTTTGATCAGAGAATTCCTGCCGCGCAGTCCATGGAGAGCATCTGTATTCCTATCGTCGACTTCAACGATCAGGCAACCACATATCGCAACATCGGTTCCGACCGCTTTCTGGCAATCGGGGATCAGGGAGATGAAAATACACTGGAACGCCATATTATAACCGATCTTCTGACCGCTTTCATCTCTGACAATATCAGCAGTGATACACAGGAGTCTTATGATTATATTTCAGGCACCGATGTTCAGATTCGCCTGAAAAACGGACGTCTCTTCGAGCGGCATTACCGTTTTTCCACAAAACAGGCAATGCAGGTTAAAGCATTGATAGAATCCGATGCTTACCGCCTGGCCTTTTATCCGGTTTCCTCCAATCAAATGGGAATGCCTTCCCGCTTATGTATCGAAAGCAGCTTCAATGCTCTGCTTCCGGACACAACGGATGCTTCCGTTATCGCCTCCATAACAGAGGCTTATTACGCGGATTTCGCAGAGCACTATTCCGCGGAGGAACTGAATAACGGCATCTACCTTTTGGATTTTTCGGTAGTCTTTCCCGAAAATCCCAATACCACCTATCGTCTGAGGGTCAAAGATACTTACACAAAGACTTTGCAGGCCGTTCGGGAAAACTTCCCTCAGATGCTTTTGACGGCAGCTGACATGGCCAAGGATAAAAACCTTTCTCTGTATGTACAACCTTTAAGCGGTGACCTTTCCAACGTAACGAAAGAACTGCTGTATTCTTATTTCGGTATGGCCGGCTACCCGGACTATGACTCCTACCTGGAATCCTTATCCGGGAAAGAAATCAGCAACGCTGTAGATACAGAAGTTACGGACAGCGCCTATTACCGGCCTTATGCGGATGCCTGTCTTGCTCTTTATAATAACACGACGGACAGCGATTTTCTGAAAGAACTGCTTCCCTACCTGCATATCGGCAATCGCCGGGAAAACGCTTTTGTTTCACCGGATAATCGTTACGTTTATCTCGGTACTCTTATCAATCGGGACGGACAATCTGTCACCTGCTACGTGAAATCCGGAGAACTGCCGGAAAAATACATTCTGAATTTTCTGGACAGATGGAAGTCCCCACAGCAGTAAAAAAAGGCATGTCACTTTTTCATATGGTGACATGCCTTTTTCATTTTATCATTGGTTTTATTATTTGTTTTATTGCTTGTTTTATTTCTTGTTTTATTTCTTGTTTTATTATCCGTTTCTATTGTCCGCTCCTATTGTCCGCTTCTATTTTTCGTTACGATACTGCAGGGGTGTCATATGGAATTCTTTCTTAAATAATCTGTTGAAGTGCTCCACATTTTCATACCCTACATAAGCGGCTATGGATTCCACCGTCTGATTCGTTTCCTTCAGCATGTTGCAGGCATGTTTCATGCGAATCCTCTTTACTTCATCCTGGAAGGTCGTTCCGGCCTTCACCTTAATGTACTTAGATAAGTACGGTTTCGTCAAATTAAAGTTCTCAGAAAGCATATCCAGAGTTACGACACTGTAATGACTGCGGATGAAATTCATAATATCAACAATCCGCTCTTCTCTTCCCTCCGTCACATTCTCACTGTCTGCCAGCTTATTAACAGCGCTGACCAATGCGGCAATGGAAGCCTTAATGATATCCTCATCCACTCCCACGCCCCAGAAGGTGTGCCCATCGTGCAGAATACTTACATAAGCAGCTGCTTTGGAAGAGGAACCTTTGGAAATCGCATGTTCCTCATAGGTAGCCAGTTCATATTCCATACCGAAATAGGATTTAATAGCATTGCTGACTGCGTCCAGACGACCGTTGCCGACGGTCTGAATGGTACGTTTTTCCTTTTTCTGCTCTATTGTTACTTCTGCCCAGATACCATCTTTCTGACTGAAATGGCAATCCGTTACATTGAAGATACCCGTCTGATTGATATAATTTTCTTCGAAAATACGATAAATTTCCTGCGGCGACAATTCCTGATGCCTCTTGTCGGATACACCTTTGATCAGATATCCTACTTCCTCCTTCATACCTGCCGGAAGTGTCATTCCGAAATTCTGCTTCAGCACATAAGCAATACCGCCCTTTCCGGACTGACTGTTGATGCGGATAACATCCGATTCGTACTCCCGTCCCACATCCTTCGGATCCAGGGGAAGATAAGGCACTTCCCAGCGTTTTCCGCTTTTGCCTTCCTTCCAAAAACTCATACCCTTGGAAATAGCATCCTGATGCGAACCGGAAAAAGCCGTAAAAACCAAATCCCCTGCATAGGGAGTCCTCTCATGAACCTTCATTCCCGTAAGATGTTCATACTTTTCCCGGATTGCCGCAATATTATGGAAATCCAGTCCCGGCCTAATTCCCTGAGAAAACATATTCATGGCTACTGTTACCAGGTCCACATTTCCGGTCCGCTCTCCATTACCAAACAGCGTGCCTTCTACTCTGTCAGCACCGGCAAGAATCCCCATTTCTGCATCACTGACACCGCATCCTCTGTCATTGTGAGGATGTACACTTAAAATCACGGCGTCACGATATTTAAGATTCTTATGAATATATTCCACCTGAGAAGCGAAAACATGGGGCATGGCAATCTGCACGGTTGTGGGAATATTAATAATTACTTTATGCTTCCTGTCCGGTTTCCACACGTCCAACACCGCATTACACACTTCCACAGCATAGTCCACTTCCGTTCCCGGAAAGCTTTCCGGACTGTATTCAAACGTGAAATTTCCTTCCGTCTGTTCTGCAAGCTCCTTTAACAGCTCCGCCCCCTCTACCGCAAGTTCTTTTACTTCCTCCCTGCTTTTATGAAATACCTGCTCTCTCTGTGCCACAGAAGTCGAATTATACAGGTGTACAATGGCATGAGGAGCACCTTTTACGGCTTCAAACGTCTTCTTAATAATATGCTCCCTTGCCTGGGTAAGAACCTGTATCGTTACATCTGCCGGAATCATATCGCGCTCTATCAGTTCTCTGACAAATCGGTATTCCGTTTCAGATGCCGCCGGGAAACCCACTTCAATCTCTTTAAAGCCAATCTGCAGCAGCATACGGAAAAACTCCAGCTTTTCCTCCAGACCCATGGGTTCAATCAACGCCTGATTACCGTCCCTCAGATCTACACTGCACCATATCGGTGCATGATCCACATAAGGTTTCTTCACCCAGTCATATGTCATCACCGGAGGAAGAAAAAAGGATCTTCCATACTTCTCTGCTACATTCATAACTTATGCCTCCGTTTATCTGTCATTTGCATTCTATCCCATGTATGAGCTGCCACGGGTCGGTCTCATTTATCCGGCAACCGCATCGGGTAGGTGATATCTACTATAACACAGCTTCTATTTTTCAGCAAGTGATTATTTTAATCAAAGTGATTGATTTATTATATAAACGAAACCTGCAACGGGAACGCTATTACTATAAATATCACATCTTGCCGACGCAACAAATGACTGCAAAGCTGCAATAATACGCGGAAAACGCAGTTTTGCGAATGGCGCATGGAAACTGTTCGTTGTAAAAAGAAAGGGCTTTCCGGTTACCCGGAAAGCCCAATAAATGCTGTATTTCTACAATTATTCAATAATAGAAGTTACACGGCCTGAACCTACAGTACGTCCGCCTTCACGAATAGCAAAGGTAAGACCCTGCTCCATAGCGATCGGATGAATCAGTTCGATGGTCATCTCTACGTTATCACCAGGCATGCACATCTCGGTACCTGCAGGAAGTTCGCAAACACCGGTAACGTCAGTTGTTCTGAAATAGAACTGAGGACGATAGTTGTTGAAGAAAGGAGTATGACGTCCACCTTCGTCTTTGGTCAGAACGTAAACCTGAGCGGTAAACTTTCTGTGGCAGGTAACGGTGCCGGGTTTTGCAAGAACCTGTCCTCTTTCGATTTCTGTTCTCTGAACACCACGAAGCAGAGCACCGATGTTATCACCAGCCTGTGCCTCATCCAACATCTTACGGAACATTTCGATACCGGTTACAACGGTCTTCTTCTTATCTTCTTTAATACCAAGAATTTCAACTTCATCATTCAGATGCAGAACACCACGCTCTACACGTCCGGTAGCAACAGTACCACGTCCGGTAATGGTGAATACGTCCTCAACAGGCATCAGGAAAGGCTTGTCGGTATCACGCTGAGGATCCGGAATATACTCATCAACAGTATGCATCAGTTCCAGGATCTTATCGCCCCACTCACTGAACGGATCTTCCAGAGCCTTCAGAGCAGAACCCTTGATAATCGGGCAGTCATTGAAGCCATATTCTTCAAGCTGTTCGGTAATTTCCATTTCAACCAGTTCAAGCAGTTCTTCATCATCTACCATATCACATTTGTTCATGAATACAACGATGTAGGGAACGCCTACCTGACGGGACAGAAGGATGTGCTCCTTGGTCTGAGCCATAACACCATCAGTTGCAGCAACAACCAGGATAGCGCCGTCCATCTGAGCAGCACCGGTAATCATGTTCTTAACGTAGTCAGCATGGCCCGGGCAGTCAACGTGTGCATAATGTCTCTTCTCTGTCTCATACTCAACGTGAGCAGTAGAAATAGTAATACCACGCTCTCTCTCTTCGGGAGCCTTATCAATCATATCAAATGCAACAGCTTCACCAGTACCAAGTCTAGCGTTCAGAGTCTTGGTAATAGCAGCGGTCAGAGTAGTTTTACCATGGTCAACGTGGCCAATGGTACCAATGTTACAATGGGGCTTTGTTCTTTCAAATTTAGCTTTAGCCATTATTGTAGTCCTCCTTAAAATAATCAACTGTTTTCTTATTTTCGCCGAAGTGCATCCTGCGCGCAATCCGGCGTGATTTAACTCGGCTACTTCTGATTATATTAGATAATCAGAAGTTTTTCAAGTCTTTTTTTTATTTATCTGCAACTATTTTGCAGCAATTACTTTGCTTTCGCAGCAAGTACTTTTTCCTGCACATTCTTAGGAACCTGTTCATATTTTTCAAAGAACATGGAGTAGTTTCCACGACCCTGAGTCTTGGAACGCAGGTCGGTAGAATAACCGAACATCTCTGCAAGAGGTACATAAGCACGAACCATCTTACCGCCGCCGATATCATCCATACCTTCGATACGTCCGCGGCGGGAGTTGATATCACCGATAACATCGCCCATATACTCTTCCGGCATCGTTACTTCTACTTTCATAATCGGCTCCATCAATACCGGAGCTGCCTTCTGCATAGCTTCCTTAAATGCAAGGCTACCTGCAATATGGAATGCCATTTCAGAAGAGTCCACTTCGTGATAAGAACCGTCATATACGTTTGCGTATACGCCGACAACCGGGAATCCGCCCAGGATACCTGCATGAGTAGCTTCTTCGATACCTTCGCCGACAGCGGGGATATATTCCTTGGGAATTGCACCGCCCACTACGGTAGATTCGAACTTGAACAGCTGCTCGCCGTTAGGATCCATCGGCTCGAACTTCACTTTACAATGACCATACTGTCCACGACCGCCGGACTGTTTTGCATACTTGGAATCTACATCTACAGCCTTGGTAATCGCTTCCTTGTAAGCTACCTGAGGTGCGCCGACATTTGCTTCTACCTTAAATTCACGAAGCAAACGGTCTACAATAATTTCCAGATGCAGCTCGCCCATACCGGCAATGATGGTCTGTCCGGTTTCCGGATTGGTGTGTGCACGGAAGGTCGGGTCTTCTTCTGCAAGCTTAGCCAGTGCTTCACCCATCTTGCCCTGACCGGCTTTGGTCTTCGGCTCGATTGCCAGCTCGATAACCGGTTCCGGGAATTCCATGGATTCCAGAATAACCGGATGCTGTTCATCACAGATGGTATCACCTGTAGTGGTGAACTTAAAGCCTACTGCTGCAGCGATATCTCCGGAGTATACCTTATCCAGTTCTGCACGCTTATTGGCATGCATCTGCAGGATACGGCCTACACGTTCCTTCTTATTCTTGGTTGCATTCAGTACGTAAGAACCGGAGTTCATGCTTCCGGAATATACACGGAAGAACGCCAGCTTTCCTACGAACGGGTCAGCCATAATCTTAAATGCCAATGCAGCGAACGGCTCTTCATCGGAAGAATGTCTTACTACTTCATTGCCATCCAGGTCAACACCCTTAATGGGAGGAATGTCTGTAGGCGCAGGCATGTATTCCAGAATTGCGTCCAACAGCTTCTGTACACCTCTGTTACGGTAAGCAGAACCGCAACATACAGGAATTGCTTTACATTCACAAGTTGCTTTTCTGAGTACTTTTTTCATTTCCTCAGTGGAAGGTTCTTCTCCTTCCAGATACATCATCATCAGATCATCATCCAGCTCACAGATCTTTTCGATCAACTCGGAACGATACAATTCTGCATCATCTGCCATATCGCCCAGATCATCCGTTACGGTGATGTTGTCTCCCTTATCATCATTATAGATGTAAGCTTTCATTTCAAACAAATCAATGATACCTTTAAAATTATCTTCTTTGCCGATAGGCAGCTGAAGAATAATTGCATTTTTGCCAAGTCTGGTCCTGATTTGTTCCACTGCGCCATAGAAATTAGCACCCAGGATATCCATCTTATTGATGAATGCCATACGAGGCACGTTGTAAGTGTCTGCCTGGCGCCATACATTTTCTGACTGAGGCTCAACTCCTCCTTTTGCACAGAAGACACCAACGGCGCCATCCAGTACACGAAGGGAACGTTCTACTTCTACGGTAAAGTCTACGTGGCCAGGAGTATCAATGATATTAATACGATGCTCCAATGCACCGGGCATGGGCTTGGTTTCTTTTTCCAGTGTCCAGTGGCAGGTTGTAGCAGCGGACGTGATGGTAATACCTCTTTCCTGTTCCTGCTCCATCCAGTCCATGGTAGCAGTACCTTCATGCGTATCACCAATCTTGTAGTTAACACCGGTATAATACAGAATACGCTCTGTCAATGTTGTTTTACCAGCATCGATGTGCGCCATAATACCGATATTTCTGGTTCTCTCTAATGGATATTCTCTTCCAGCCAAGATTTTTTCCTCCTATAGTTATCAGCACAGCAGGGCACAGAATCCTGCAGCCCTGCCTTTCCGGAAACCAATTAGAATCTGTAATGAGCAAAAGCCTTGTTTGCTTCCGCCATCTTGTGCATATCTTCTTTTCTCTTTACAGCAGCACCTGTATTGTTGGATGCATCCAGAATCTCATTGGCAAGTCTGTCTTCCATGGTCTTTTCGCCTCTCTTACGAGAAAACATTACCAACCAGCGAAGACCAAGTGTCTGACGTCTGTCAGCTTTCACTTCGATCGGCACCTGATACGTAGCACCGCCGATACGTCTTGCTTTACATTCCAGAACGGGCATGATATTATTCATAGCCTCCTCGAATACTTCTACTGCCGGTTTTCCGGACTTGGCTTCTACCTTGGCAAATGCTCCATATACAATTTTCTGAGCTACGCCCTTCTTACCATCCAACATAACATTGTTGATAAGTTTGGTCACAACCTTATTATTGTATAAAGGATCAGCCAATACATCTCTTTTTTGAATATGTCCTTTACGTGGCACGGTTCTTCCCTCCTTATTCATTCAATAAATCATCGGTACTCACATGTGTTTCCCCAAGTGTTCGCGCTGTTATATCTGTATCACAGAATTCCAACACTATCTTAGTTCCGTTTGATTTGTGGTACTTTTCTGCTGTCTAAAATCCTCCAGCCAAAAGTTATTTCTTGCCGGCCTTAGGTCTCTTAGCGCCGTATTTGGAACGAGCCTGCTTTCTGTTAGCAACACCTGCGGTATCCAAAGTACCACGAATAATGTGATATCTTGTACCAGGCAGGTCCTTTACTCTTCCTCCTCTGATCAGAACAACACTGTGTTCCTGCAGATTGTGTCCTTCACCGGGAATATAGCTTGTTACTTCGATTCCGTTGGAAAGACGTACTCTGGCGATCTTTCTCAAAGCAGAGTTAGGCTTTTTAGGAGTAGCGGTCTTTACAGCAGTACATACCCCTCTCTTCTGAGGAGCAGAAGCATCTGTAGCCTTTTTGTGCAAAGAGTTATATCCCTTCTGCAGTGCAGGTGCAGTAGACTTCTTAACTGATGTCTGACGTCCCTTTCTTACTAACTGGTTAAATGTTGGCATTCTGTTTCACCTCTTTCTTAGTATTGATAAATTTTTCCATTCTATTCATGTGAACTTCCATCAATAGGATTCTTCATGACGGTTTTCACGAATAGAATTTATATCCGCGTGTATTTTGCGAATATAATTTGTATCACCGAATTCACGCACAAAAAAAATACGTGAACCGACACACTCAGTCAGTATACTTGTTTTTCATACTCTTGTCAATAGATTTTTTGAATTTTAGAGCTGATTTTCCCTCTTCAGAGCTTCCAGGTATCTTCCTAAGGCATCCTGCCAGGATGGCAGTCTTTCAAAACCGTTCTGGGTAAGCTTTTCCTTGCTCATCCTGCTGTTCACCGGCCTTTTTGCTTTGGCGGGATACTGGGAAGAGCTTACGGGAAGTACCTTTACATCGACACCGGCCTGTCTGAAAATCTCACAGGCGAATTCATACCAGGAACAGATTCCTTCATTGGTTGCATGATAAAATCCGTATTTGTCCGTCTGAATCATATCCACCAGAAGCCTTGCCAGATCATAGGTATAAGTAGGCGAACCGAACTGGTCATCCACAACCGTCAGGGTGTCGGTTGTTTTTGCCTTATTTAAAACCGCTTTAATGAAGTTTTTACCGTTGATGCCGAATACCCAGGCGATTCTTACAATAAAATACTTCGTCAGTTCGTCTGTTACCGCTACTTCCCCTTCATACTTTGTCTGTCCGTATACGTTCAAAGGCTCTCGTGCATCGTCCGGCTCCCAGGGTCTTTCGCCTTTTCCGTTAAATACATAGTCGGTACTGATATACATCATTTTGATATCCAACTTCCGGCACACTTTTGCAATATTCCTGGTTCCGTCGGCGTTGACTTTCCGACAAAGCTCTTCATGATCTTCCGCCGCATCTACCGCCGTATAAGCGGCACAGTGAATTACTGCGTCCGGTGCTGCCTGGGTAATCACACTCTCAACAGAAGCTGCGTCCGTGATATCCATTTCCTCGATATCCACACCGACCGCTTCGATTCCTCTTTTTTCCAGTTCATTGACTACATCGTAACCTAATTGTCCCTTCACGCCTGTTACTAAGACTCTCATATTTTTATTTTCCTCCATCGAAATCCATTCCGGTTATTCATAAATTGCAAGTTTGCTCATCCTCAAAAACAGGAAAAAACAGAGGAGTCCTCTGTTTTTTCCGCTCTGAGAGGAATACTCTCAAGTTTTATTCTTCCGCATCTTCGTCAGCGGTTTCGGTTGTCTCTTCGGTTTCTGACTCTGTATCCGCTTTGCCAGCTTCATCCGCATCTTCCGTTGCTGTCTCGTCAGATGCTTTGTCCGTTACTTCTTGATCGGCTTCCTCAGAAGTTGCCCCGGTGTTCTCTGCATCCTGCACGGAATCAGTCTCCTGTGCGGTCTGTGCACCCTCGTTTTCTTCTGCTGTCTCCTCAGAAGGAAGTTCCTCTGCATCTTCGTACATGTCCTCATCAAAATCCACAACATCTTCCACTTCCGTACTTAACTTGATATTGCGGTATCTGTCCATACCGGTACCTGCCGGAATCGGCTTACCGATAATAACGTTTTCCTTAAGACCTACCAACGGGTCTACCTTACCCTTAATAGCAGCTTCGGTCAGTACCTTGGTTGTCTCCTGGAAGGATGCTGCAGACAGGAAGGAATTGGTAGCTAACGCTGCCTTGGTAATTCCCAGCATAACCTGTTTGCCTTCTGCCGGCTGTTTGCCCTGCGCAATCAGCTCTTCGTTCATATCTTCGAAATCCAGTACGTCTACCAGAATGCCGGGAAGGAATTCGGAATCTCCGTTATTCTCAATCCGGATCTTCTTAAGCATCTGACGTACAATGACTTCGATATGCTTATCTGCAATATCAACACCCTGCAGACGATATACTCTCTGTACTTCTCTGAGCATATAGTCCTGTACGGCACGGATTCCTTTGATCTTTAACAGGTCATGGGGATTTACACTACCTTCTGTCAGCTCGTCACCGGCCTCCAAAATCTGTCCGTCCACAATCTTGATACGGGATCCGTAAGGGATCAGATAGGTCTTGTTTTCACCGGTTGCCTCATTGGTGATCACCACTTCACGTTTTTTCTTGGTATCACGGATTTCCGCTTTACCGCCGAATTCTGCAATAATGGCAAGTCCCTTGGGCTTTCTGGCTTCAAACAATTCTTCTACACGGGGAAGACCCTGTGTAATGTCATCACCTGCGACACCGCCGCTGTGGAAAGTACGCATCGTCAGCTGGGTACCCGGCTCACCGATGGACTGTGCTGCAATGATACCAACTGCTTCACCAACCTGTACGGCTTCACCGGTAGCCATGTTCGCGCCGTAGCACTTTGCACAGATACCGATATGGGAACGGCAGGTTAAAATGGTACGAATCTTTACTTCTTCAATAGGTTCGCCCTTGCTGTCTACTCCCGTGCTGAGAATCTTGGCTGCACGCGCCGGTGTGATCATATGATTTCTCTTTACGATCAGATTACCGTCACGATCCTTGATATCCTCGCAGGAGAATCTGCCTGTAATACGATCCTTTAATCCTTCAATCGTTTCTTTTCCGTCCATGAATGCTTTGACATACATACCCGGAATCTCGGCCTTTCCTTCACAACAGTCCACTTCCCTTATGATCAGTTCCTGGGAAACGTCTACCATTCGTCTGGTCAGATAACCGGAGTCCGCAGTACGAAGAGCGGTAT
Organism: uncultured Acetatifactor sp.; assembly: GCA_934433135.1. GTDB lineage: Bacteria > Bacillota > Clostridia > Lachnospirales > Lachnospiraceae > Acetatifactor. Next base: position 15,635 of record CAKRZO010000030.1, read on the forward strand.
CTGACATACCTTTTCTTGCGCCGTGGGCAGACATGAAGTATTCCAGTACATCCAGACCTTCACGGAAGTTAGACTTAATCGGCAGCTCAATGGTACGTCCGCTGGTATCGGCCATCAGACCACGCATACCGGCCAGCTGTTTGATCTGCTGGTTGGAACCACGGGCACCGGAATCCGCCATCATGAAGATGTTGTTATATTTATCCAGACCGGAAATCAGAACGTCGGTTAATTCTTTATCCGTTTCGTTCCAGGTCTCCACAACCGCACGATATCTTTCCTCCTCGGTAATCAGACCACGTCGGAAATTCATTGCGATTTTGTCTACGGTAGCCTGAGCTGCTTCCAGCATCTCTTTTTTCTTTGCAGGAACAGTCATATCCGAAATGGATACGGTCATAGCTGCTCTGGTAGAATATTTATAACCGATAGCTTTTACATCATCCAGCACTTCTGCTGTCTTGAATGCGCCATGGGTATTGATAACCTTTTCCAGGATCTGCTTTAAGCCTTTCTTTCCTACATGGAAATCCACTTCCAGCTTCAGGAAATTCTCGGGAATGCTTCTGTCTACCAATCCCAGATCCTGAGGAAGAATTTCGTTGAACAGGAAACGTCCCAGGGTAGATTCCACATTACCGGAAATCTCTTCTCCGGCCGCATTCTTCTTCGTTACCCTTACGGTAATTCTGGAATGCAGGGTACAAGCCTGGTTCTCATATGCCAGGATTGCTTCGTTTACACTCTTAAAGAACTTTCCTTCACCCAATGCGCCCGGTCTTTCTTGGGTCAGATAGTAAATACCCAGAACCATATCCTGAGACGGTACCGCTACAGGGCCGCCGTCGGAAGGCTTTAACAAGTTGTTGGGAGACAACAGCAGGAAACGGCACTCTGCCTGCGCTTCCACGGACAAAGGAAGGTGTACAGCCATCTGGTCTCCGTCAAAGTCGGCATTGAAAGCGGTACATACCAACGGATGCAGCTTAATTGCCTTACCGCCGACCAGAATCGGCTCAAATGCCTGGATACCCAGTCTGTGAAGAGTAGGAGCACGGTTTAACATAACCGGATGTTCCTTAATGACTTCTTCCAGTACGTCCCAGACCTGATCATCCCATCTTTCCACCAGCTTCTTGGCATTCTTGATATTCTGGCTGATTCCTTTGGCAACCAGCTCTTTCATTACAAAAGGTTTGAAAAGTTCGATTGCCATCTCTTTGGGCAGACCACACTGATAAATCTTAAGTTCCGGTCCGACTACGATAACGGAACGTCCGGAATAGTCAACACGCTTTCCCAAAAGGTTCTGACGGAAACGTCCGGACTTACCCTTAAGCATATCGGAAAGGGACTTTAACGCCCTGTTGCCGGGGCCGGTAACAGGACGGCCTCTTCTGCCGTTATCAATCAGAGCGTCTACGGCCTCCTGGAGCATTCTCTTTTCATTACGCACGATAATATCCGGCGCACCCAGCTCCAGCAGACGATTCAGACGATTGTTTCGATTAATAATCCTGCGGTACAGATCATTCAAATCAGAGGTTGCAAAACGTCCTCCGTCCAACTGTACCATAGGTCTTAAATCAGGCGGAATGACAGGAATGACATCCAGAATCATCCATTCCGGGCGGTTGCCGGACTCGCGGAAAGATTCGATGACTTCCAGTCTCTTGATAATCCGGGCACGCTTCTGTCCGGAGGAATCCTTAAGTCCCGCTTTCAGTTCAGCGGACTCTTTCTCAAGATCGATATCCTGCAGAAGTTTTTTAATGGATTCCGCACCCATACCGACTTTAAATTTATCCCCCCAGGTCTCTCTGGCATCCTGGTATTCCTTTTCCGAAAGGATTTGCTTATATTCCAGACTGGTCTCTCCTGCATCCAGCACAATATAAGATGCAAAGTAAAGCACCTTTTCCAGTACTCTGGGAGAAAGATCCAGAATCATACCCATACGGCTGGGAATCCCTTTGAAATACCAGATGTGGGAAACCGGTGCAGCCAATTCGATATGTCCCATACGTTCTCTTCGAACGCTGGACTTGGTAACTTCTACGCCGCATCTGTCGCAGACAACACCTTTATATCGTATCTTCTTATATTTACCGCAATGACATTCCCAGTCTTTGCTGGGTCCGAAAATTCTTTCACAATACAGACCATCTCTTTCCGGTTTCAATGTTCTGTAGTTGATTGTCTCAGGCTTTAATACTTCACCATGAGACCACTCCCGGATTTTCTCCGGGGAGGCCAGACCGATCTTAATCGAATCAAAAACCATAGGCTTTATTGTTTCATTTTTTGTTTCTGGCATGAATGGCACTCCCTTTCTTAATTAGAATTCATCCTCATCATCGCTGCCGAAGTCGTCGCCCAGGCCATCGTCATCCAGACCATCGTCTATATAATCATCGTCCTCGTCATCTTCCGCGTTGACAAATTCTCCGCTCTCTTCGTCATATTCCTGCTTCTGATAGCCCATCTCGCCCAAGGAATTGCTGTCATAGTCATCATACTTACGGTTATCATCCTCATCCATTTCATAATGGTATTCACCGTCCGTATATTCCACATTTTCAACAAATTCCACTTCTTCGCCGTTATTCAGCATTCTGACATCCAGTCCCAGCGCCTGCAGTTCCTTCAAAAGCACCTTGAACGATTCCGGAATACCAGGTTCCGGAATATTGTCGCCCTTGATGATGGCTTCATAAGTCTTCACACGACCTACCACATCATCCGACTTCACGGTCAGAATCTCCTGCAGTGTATAGGATGCGCCGTATGCTTCCAGCGCCCAAACTTCCATTTCTCCGAAACGCTGTCCGCCGAACTGTGCTTTACCGCCCAATGGCTGCTGCGTTACCAAAGAGTACGGGCCTGTGGAACGGGCATGAATCTTATCGTCAACCAGATGGTGCAGTTTCAGATAATGCATGTGTCCGATCGTTACCGGGCTGTCAAAATATTCTCCGGTACGTCCGTCGCGAAGGCGCACTTTTCCGTCTCTTGATATCGGAACGCCCTTCCATACTTCTCTGTGGTCTCTGTTTTTATACAGATAATCCATTACTTCGGGCAGCAGTTCTTCCTTATGCTTTGCTTCGAATTCTTCCCATTCCAGATTGACATAATCGTTGGCAAGTTCCAGCGTATCCATAATGTCTTTTTCATTTGCGCCATCGAATACCGGTGTCGCCACATTGAATCCCAGCGCCTTGGCAGCCAGAGAAAGATGAATCTCCAGCACCTGTCCGATATTCATACGGGAAGGCACACCCAGAGGATTCAGCACGATATCCAGAGGACGTCCGTTGGGCAGATAAGGCATATCCTCTACCGGAAGAACTCTGGAAACGACACCCTTATTACCGTGACGGCCCGCCATCTTATCACCGACGGAAATCTTTCTCTTCTGTGCGATATAAATACGTACCGCCTGATTTACTCCCGGAGACAATTCATCGCAGTTCTCTCTTGTGAAAACTTTGGCATCCACAATAATACCGTATTCTCCGTGAGGAACCTTTAAGGAAGTATCTCTGACTTCTCTTGCCTTTTCTCCGAAAATAGCACGCAGCAAACGCTCTTCCGCCGTCAGCTCCGTCTCTCCCTTCGGAGTAACCTTACCGACCAGAATATCTCCCGCACGTACTTCCGCACCGATACGGATAATTCCTCTCTCATCCAGATCCTTCAGGGCATCATCACCAACACCCGGAACATCTCTGGTGATCTCTTCCGGTCCTAACTTGGTATCACGGGCTTCTGCTTCATACTCTTCAATATGAACAGAGGTATATACATCATTCATTACCAGTCTTTCGCTCAAAAGAACGGCATCCTCGTAGTTATAACCTTCCCAGGTCATAAATCCGATCAGAGGGTTCTTACCCAGTGCCAGTTCTCCGTCCTTCGTGGAAGGACCATCGGCGATTACCTGTCCGGCTGCAATACGGTCGCCCTTAAAGACGATCGGCTTCTGGTTATAACAGTTGGACTGGTTGCTTCTTGCGAATTTAGTCAGATGGAACTCTTCCTTCTCACCGTCATCGTAAGTGACTTTTATCATATTGGAAGCGACATAATCAACCGTACCGTTTTTCTTTGCAATGACACAGACACCGGAGTCCACTGCGGTCTTAACTTCCATTCCGGTACCGACTACCGGCGCTTCCGTGGTTAAAAGCGGAACGGCCTGACGCTGCATGTTGGATCCCATCAGGGCACGGTTCGCATCATCGTTCTGCAGGAAGGGAATCAGTGCGGTAGCCACAGAGAATACCATTCGGGGCGATACGTCCATATAATCAAACATCGCCTTCGGATATTCCTGGGTCTCGTCTCTGTAACGGCCGGATACACTGTTACGGATAAAGTGTCCTTCCGCATCCAGCGCTTCGTTCGCCTGTGCTACATGATAATTATCTTCCTCGTCCGCCGTCATATAAACAACTTCGTCGGTAACACGGGGATTTTTCGGGTCGGTCTTATCAATCTTACGATAAGGAGCCTCTACGAAACCGTATTCATTAATTCTGGCATAACTTGCCAGAGAGTTGATCAATCCGATGTTAGGACCTTCGGGAGTCTCAATAGGACACATTCTTCCGTAATGGGAATAATGTACGTCGCGGACTTCGAATCCGGCTCTGTCACGGGACAGACCGCCGGGACCCAATGCAGACAGACGTCTCTTATGCGTCAATTCACCCAGAGGGTTATTCTGATCCATAAACTGGGACAGCTGGGAAGATCCGAAGAACTCCTTGATCGCTGCCGTTACCGGTTTGATATTGATCAGTCCCTGGGGAGAAATATCTTCCGCATCATGCGTGGTCATACGTTCTCTGACAACCCTTTCCATTCTGGAAAGTCCGATACGATACTGGTTCTGCAAAAGTTCACCTACCGCACGAATACGTCTGTTGCCCAGATGGTCGATATCGTCATCATTTCCAAGGCCATACTCCAGATGAATATTATAGTTAATGGATGCCAGAATATCTTCCTTTGTGATGTGCTTCGGCACTAATTCATGCACATTCTTGCGGATCGCTTCCGCCAGTTTTTCTTCATCATCCCCGAATTCTTTCAGGATACCCTCCAGGGCAGGATAATATACCAGTTCATGAATACCGAAATCTTTCGGATTACAATTTACAAAGCTGGTAAGATCCACCATCATATTGGAAAGAACCTTAACCACTCTTTCCTCTGTCTGGATATAGACACAGGGAACGGCTGCATTCTGAATCTTATCGGCCAGTTCAATATCGACCTTGGCTCCTGCCTCGGCCAGGATTTCACCTGTGGACGGATCAATGACATCCGCTGCAAGAATCTGGTTCCGGATTCGGTTCTTCAGAGCCAGCTTCTTATTGAATTTATATCTTCCGACTTTAGCCAAATCATATCTGCGGGGGTCAAAAAACATGGCATTAATCAGACTTTCAGCACTTTCAACGCTTAAAGGCTCACCCGGACGGATCTTTTTATATAACTCTAACAGACCCTCCTGATAATCTTCAGCAGTGTCTTTGGAAAAGCTTGCTTCTATCTTCGGTTCGTCACCAAACAGTTCCCGAATCTCATCGTTGGTCCCGATTCCCAACGCACGGATCAATACGGTAATCGGTACTTTTCTTGTCCGATCCACACGCACATAGAAGACATCGTTGGAATCTGTTTCATATTCCAGCCATGCACCTCTGTTGGGAATTACGGTACAGGAATATAACTTTTTACCGATTTTATCATGGCCGATCGCATAGTAAATGCCGGGCGAACGAACCAGCTGACTTACGATAACACGCTCCGCTCCGTTAATTACAAAAGTACCGGTATCTGTCATCAGAGGGAGATCTCCCATGAAAATCTCATGTTCGCTGATTTCTTCCTTTTCTTTATTATAAAGACGAACCCTTACCTTAAGAGGCGCAGCATAATTGGCATCTCTTTCTTTACACTCTTCAATAGAATACTTACGTTCATTCTTGCATAATTCAAAGCCTACGAATTCCAGACTTAAAGAGCCGCTGTAGTCCGCAATCGGTGAGATGTCATCAAATACTTCTTTCAAACCCTCATCTAAAAACCACTGATAGGAGTCCTTCTGAACCTCAATCAGATTGGGCATCTCTAAAACCTCTTTTTGTCTTGAATAACTCATACGCATATTCTTTGTATTAGCAATAGGACGTATTCTGTTCTTTTCCATTGACGTTTCACCCCGTTCTTTCTGATTTGAACTCTATTTGTGCCGGCGAATAAGTATACCTTTGCACAATAGTGCATCATCCATATTACCACAATTCGGAATTTGAGTCAAGCAATTTTTTTCTTACCGCCGAAAAACCAGTAACAGCTCAGACAGATTTTCATGCAAGCATGAAATCTGCCCACAAGAATGCTTGTCTGAACTGTTACAAATAAAAAGAGCCCGGAACCCATGTCTTCACGGATTCCGAACTCCTTCTCTTCTGTATCTTTGAAAAAACTTATTTCAGAGTAACCTTTGCTCCGACTTCTTCCAGTTTCTTCTTGATTTCTTCAGCTTCTTCCTTAGAAGCGCCTTCCTTCAGAGCCTTAGGAGCGTTGTCAACCAGATCCTTTGCTTCCTTCAGTCCAAGTCCGGTGATCTCACGAACAACCTTGATAACCTTAACCTTCTCGGAACCGATCTCGGTCAGTTCAACGTCGAACTCGGTCTTCTCTTCTACTTCTGCTGCAGGACCAGCTGCTGCAACTACAACACCTGCTGCTGCAGATACGCCGAATTCTTCTTCACAAGCTTTTACCAGTTCATTTAATTCCAGTACGGACATCTCTTTGATTGCATCAATAAATTCCTGCGTGGTTAATTTAGCCATTTTAATTTCCTCCGTTTTTCATTCTGTTTTGATTTTCGTTTTACAACTTAAAAATTGAAATTTTAGATTTAATTTTTATTATGCTTCTGTTGCTTCCGCTGCTTCCTGAGCCGGCTCGCCGTCCTTTTCCGCAATCTGCTTCAAAACGCGTGCAAAATTGGTAACAGGAGACTGCATGCTTCCCAGCAATCTGGAAAGGAGAACCTCTCTGGAAGGAATCTCTGCGACCTTAGCAATTCCTGCTGCATCGTATACAGTACCTTCTACAACACCGGCCTTTACCTGAAGCTTATCTGCTTTCTTCGCAAACTCAGCCAGTACTCTTGCAGGTGCTGTTGCATCTGTTGTAGAATATGCCATTGCGCTAGGGCCCTCAAGATAAGGTGCAAGACCTTCAAAATCCGTTCCCTTGAAAGCAAAGTTCATCATGGTATTCTTGTAAACCTTGTAAGAGATTCCTGCTTCACGAAGATTCTTACGAAGCTGTGTATCCTGTTCTACAGTCAGTCCACGGTAATCAACCAGAACAACGCTGACTGCGTCCTTAATACCGGCGGAGATCTCTTCTACCACAGGCTTCTTCAACTCGATCTTTGCCATTTTTCTACCTCCTTATAATTATTCATGCCGAAAGGAGTCCACAAAAAAATCTATAAAAAAATCTCTCTGAAGACAGAGAGAAACCTTTACTGACTCGGTAAACTCATCTCCTCGGTAGGACTTACACCCGTAACACCCTGTGCACGAATACCTACTGTCTTCGGCGTGGTTTTTATAACCTTTGATACTATACCACACCGGGAAAGGTTTGTCAATCCCGGTATTTTTGTTTTTCAGGATAAACCTGCAAGCTTTCGGCTTTATAGGTTTATCCTGTCAACTTTTCTTAACAGCTCATAAGCTTAGTACTTCGCAACGCTTACCTTAACGCCCGGGCCCATGGTGCTTGTCAGGGTAATGCTCTTTAAATACTGACCTTTTAATGCACTGGGTCTTGCCTTAACAATCGCATCCATTAATGCATTGAAGTTATCCTGTAAAGCTTCTTCCGTGAAGGAAGCCTTTCCTACCGGAACATGCACAATGTTGGTCTTGTCAAGTCTGTACTCAATCTTACCGGCTTTGATATCATTGATTGCTTTGGTAACATCCATCGTAACAGTACCTGCCTTAGGGTTAGGCATTAATCCTTTCGGTCCGAGTACTTTACCAAGACGTCCTACAACACCCATCATATCCGGAGTTGCAACAACCACGTCAAATTCCAGCCAGCCGTCTTTCTGGATCTTCGGAATCAGCTCTTCACCGCCGACATAATCTGCGCCTGCTGCTTCTGCCTCTGCAACCTTATCGCCCTTTGCGAAAACCAGTACTCTTACCGTCTTACCGGTTCCGCGAGGAAGAACTACCGCGCCTCTGATCTGCTGTTCTGCATGACGTCCGTCACAGCCGGTTCTGATGTGTGCTTCAATTGTCTCGTCAAACTTGGCAACTGCAGTCTTTTTTACCAGTGCAATTGCATCGGCAGGCTCATAAAAAGTTGCTCTGTCAATCAGCTTTGCAGCCTCTGTATATTTCTTACCATGTTTCATGTTTTTACCTCCTAGGTTCCAACGACAACTCAAATTGTCTCCCAACTTATTTTTCTTATTCCTCTACAACAATACCCATGCTTCTGGCTGTACCGGCGATCATGCTCATAGCAGCTTCTACGCTTGCGGCATTCAAATCCGGCATTTTTAATTCAGCGATTTCCTGCAGTTTTGCTTTGGAAATCGTAGCGACCTTCGTCTTGTTCGGAACTGCGGAACCGGATTTTAAGTTGCATGCCTTCTTCAGAAGTACTGCTGCAGGCGGAGTCTTGGTAATAAAACTGAAACTTCTGTCTGCATATACCGTGATAACAACAGGGATGATCACATCTCCCTTATCAGCTGTTCTGGCATTGAACTGTTTCGTAAATTCAACGATGTTAACGCCATGCTGTCCGAGTGCAGGACCTACTGGCGGAGCCGGTGTTGCTTTGCCGGCAGGAATCTGTAACTTAATATAACCTGTAACTTTCTTTGCCATTATGGCACCTCCTATAATGTGGTAATTCGGCGCAGGTATGAAACTCTGCTCCCACTTGCTGCCTATATTTTAACCCCGTAAAGCAGGGAAAAAATATCATTCTCTTACTTTTCTTACTTCTGCGAAATCAATTTCAACAGGCGTCTCTCTTCCGAACAGCTCTACACTGATAGTAGCAGTCTGCTTGCTGTAATCAATCTTGGAAACCTTGCCAACAGTATCCTTCCAGACACCGCCTACAACAGCAACATAGTCTCCTTCTTCAAAATCAATCGAGATACTCTCTGCTTTAATTCCAAGAGGCTTCATTTCAGCTTCCGTAAGAGGGATCGGTTTACTTCCCGGCCCCACAAATCCGGTCACGCCGCGGGTATTGCGGACAACGTACCAGGTGTCATCATTCATTTCCATATTGAGAAGCACATAACCGGGGAAAAGTTTTCTCTGAACCGTTCTCTTGGTTCCGTTCTTCACTTCCACTACATCCTCCAACGGCACTCTTACTTCCAGTATCTGTTCCGCAAGGTGTTTGTTATTCTCAATGGTCTTCTCAATATTGGCCTTGACCTTATTCTCATACCCGGAATAAGTATGCACTACATACCATTTTGCCTCTGCCATGCCATTGCTCCCCGTTCTAAATAGATGTTAAGAAATTCACGCCGTACTGAATCAAAAGATCCAATACCGCAATGATGACTCCTACAACAATTGAAATCGCAACAACCGCAACAGACTGCTTCAGCAGATCTTTTCTGTCCGGCCATGTAATCTTTTTAAACTCAGCCTTCACGCCCTTAAAAAATTTGGGTTTTGCTGCAGTCTTTTCCGTGGAATCTCCCATAATTAACTCCTTCTCTTTCCGAGCAGCATTTATTTGGTTTCTTTGTGTACGGTATGTGTCTTGCAGAATCTGCAATATTTCTTGGTCTCCATTCTGTCAGGATGAGCCTTCTTATCCTTCGTAGTATTGTAGTTACGCTGCTTGCATTCTGTACATGCTAAAGTAATTTTTGTACGCATCTTTCCACCTCCGTGCAATATCTGATCTTACTGTTTTTTTGCATAAAAAAAAGACCTGAATCTTATCTAACGCAAATATTGTAGCACAGGACAAGAGATACGTCAATATACAAAATTTATTTTAAAAATTTATTTTAAAAATTTATTTTTTTGTATCGAAACCTCCTCTTTTGTCGGTATGTCTTGCATTTCTTTTTAAATAAGGTAAAATAAAAGCAAGATGATCAGAACAGCTTATCATCATAATCATTTAAAGAAAGAAAGGATTTTTGTCTATGCCTATTTGTTACGACAGTCAAAACAGAACGTTTAAGCTGGATACCGCTACATCAAGCTACATTCTGAAAATTTATGAGGAAAATTACATCTTAAATTTGTATTACGGTGCAAAAATTCCGGATACTTACGTTCCGGGCAGGGAATGTCTTCCTCCCAGCGCCTCCTTCAGTCCGGTCAATCCTACCATCGGTGAACACGGATTTTCTCCGGACAGTGCTCTTATGGAATACGGCACCAACGGCGCCGGTGATTTCCGCATTTCCGCTCTGTCTGTCCGAAACGGATCCGGAGACAGTGTCACTGACATCCGTTATACCGGACATGAGATTTTTAACGGTAAGCCCCAAATCCCCGGTCAGCCCTCTACCTATACCAATCGGGAAGACGAGGCACAGACCCTTGCCCTGTTTGCCGAAGATTCCGTAACCGGACTTAAAGTCACGCTTTATTATACCGTTTTTGCCGATTCGGGTATCATGACCCGCAACGTCCGGGTTACAAACTGCGGTGAAAGCACGCTTAAGCTGGAGCGGATTTTCAGCCTGTGTCTGCCGCTTCCTTCCATGGATTACGATCTGATCACGCTTTACGGACGCCATGCAAAGGAAAGAAGCGTAGAACGCAGAAGACTGGCGCACGGTATTCAGGGAGTGGAAAGCAAACGCGGTGTCTCCGGTCACTGCCAGAATCCGTTTGCCGCACTGGCTCAGACAGGTGCCGATGAGGACCATGGCAATGTCTATGGTTTCCATCTAGTCTATTCCGGCAATTTCTCCGCCCTGTGCGAATGTGATTTTAACAACACCAGCCGATTTCTTATGGGTATCAATCCTGCCGATTTTGAATGGACATTGGAAAAAGGAGCGACTTTCGATGCCCCGGAAGCCGTTATGGTCTTTACAGAAAACGGTATCGGCGAAATGAGCCGTATCCTTCACCGTTTTTACAATAAACACCTGATCCGCGGAAAATACAGAGACTGTAAACGTCCTTTGCTGATTAACAGCTGGGAAGCGGCTTTTTTTGATTTCACCGATGAAAAGCTGGTGGATTTTGCCAAAGAAGCCAAGAAGCTCGGCATCGAAATGCTGGTTATGGACGACGGCTGGTTCGGAAAGCGAAATGACGATACCAGTTCACTGGGAGACTGGTATGTTAATGAAGAGAAATTAAAAGGCGGACTTTCTTCCCTGGCTGACCGGATCCATGAACAGGGACTGAAATTCGGCATCTGGTACGAGCCGGAAATGATATCGCCGGATTCGGATCTCTTCCGTACTCACCCCGACTGGCATGTGCATGTGGAAGGCCGTACTCCCATGCTCGGAAGACACCAGTATGTACTGGACTTTTCCAGAAAAGATGTCAGAGAAAATATCTGGGAGCAAATGTACCGGGTATTATCCCAGAATAAAATCGACTACATCAAATGGGATTTTAACCGCAATATCTCGGATGCCGGATCCGCTTTGCTCCCCGGGGAACAAAAGAAAGAATTTTTCCACCGTTTTATCCTGGGTACTTATGAGCTGATGGACAAACTTACTTCCACCTTCCCGGATATTTTATTCGAAAACTGTTCCGGCGGCGGAGGCCGTTTTGATCCGGCCATGCTTTATTACTCTCCCCAGATCTGGGCAAGCGACAACACCGACCCGATTGAGCGGCTGAGCATTCAGTTCGGAACTTCTTTGTGCTATCCGGCTTCCTGCGTAGGCGCTCACGTTTCCGCCTGCAGCCGAACCGGTTACCGCACCAAGGGAAATGTAGCCCTTTGGGGTACTTTCGGCTACGAACTGGATCCCTGCAAACTTTCCGAAGAAGATAAAGAAATTGTAAAAGAGCAGGTTGCGCTCTACCACGAAACCTATGATCTGATCCGCAGCGGAGATCTTTACCGGTTGATTTCACCTTTTGAAAACAGTTCCCGCGCGGCCTGGGAATTCGTTTCACCGGAAAAAGATTTTGCCATGCTTACCCTGGTTACGGTACAGGCTACCTATGCCCCCTACTTCCTGTTAAAATTAAAAGGCCTGGATCCGGATAGAATTTACCGTAATGAAGCAACCGGTGAAACTGCTTCCGGTGCCCTTCTTATGAAAGCAGGGCTTAACCTTAGCAACATCGCCAACCACGACGGTGACAGCGCCCTCTTCCTTTTCAGAGCCGTTTAATTATTTATCGTTTGAAAAATTTTTTATCCCAAAAAAGGAGCAGAAATAATCTCTGCTCCTTTTTTTCGATCATAATATCATGATTCGCACCTTCGGTGCTGCAAAATATCATTCCTCAAAATGAATCCCTTTCCGTATCATCTCATTCCATTTTGCATTCAGCGCTTCGTTCTGTTTTTTCTGCATAATGCGGTTACGGTCGCTTAAGATCGCCAGCATCTCGTCCACCAGCTCCGCTTCCGGAAGATTGGTGTAATGGGACAGGTACCCTATCATTCGTCCTGCCGTAAAATCCGTATTCAGATTCTTAGTAATCAGATCACTGAACTTCTCGGAATACCCCTTATTCAGAAGAATCTCGTAAAGTTCCTGACTCATGGGCGATTTCGGTTCCATATCCGGCCGCCTCCTTCCTCTATAAGCTCCGCTGTGCAGACTAACCTATTCTATCATATTATTTCTCTTCTATACCCAAATAGCCGGGCACTGCCTGACTATTGAGCTGATCAAGTGTTTTTAAATATCCCGTCATCTTGCTCCTACACGCCGAATAACGCCAGAAACCGGTCAAGTCCCGTTGTAACGGTGATAAGATAGGCAATATAAATCACCAGCATCAGAATTCCCTGCCAGCGGCTGAACTTCTTGCGGATAATTGTAGGAATGACTGCGATCAGAGTCACCAGCATGGCAACCGGGAAGTCCAGATAAATATTCTGCGCAAGAACCGGCAGTTTTCCTCCGTACACAAAAGAGCAGACCGCAAGAATCAAGGTCGTGTCAATGACATTGGCGCCGATTACGTTGCCAAGCGACATGGAGGATTGCTTTTTCAAAAGGGAAGTTACTGCCGTGGCAAGCTCCGGTAAAGATGTACCCACCGCAACAATCGTTACACCGATAATCGCTTCCGAAACACCCCACGCAGACGCAATCGCACTTCCGTTATTTACCAAAAGCTGCGAACCGATTACAATGCCCGCTGCACCGAAAACGACTCGCAGGATATTTAAGGCAATGGTTTTTTTATCGGTTGACGGCCGTTCTCCCTCTGCTTCATCCTCCGTTTTATTTCTTGCGGAGTGAATGTTTTCCGCAATGTAGAGCGCAAAAATCAGCAGCAGAACAACTGCCCCCGCAAGCGGAAAGTATCCCCGGAAAGAGAAGGCAAACAAAGCACCGATTGCCGCAATCAACAGAAGCCCTTTCAGCGCAAAGTCTTTTACATTTACGGATATCGGCATAAAAATAATGCTGATGGCTAATATCAGAGCCGTGTTACAGACCACCGAACCGATCCCGTTTCCGATGGCCATGCCGACCTTATCCTGGGATTCGGCAATATAATTTCCGATCCCTGAGACGAGGATGCTGTGTCCCTCTACGGCAGCAATCGTTGATACAATAATCTCCGGCAGTGTGGTCGCAATACTGATAATGGTGGCTCCGATGATAAACTTGGGAATCCTTGTCACCTCCGCCACCCAGACGGCACCGTCTACAAACCAGTCTCCGCCTTTTACGATCAGCACAATCCCCACTGTAAACAGCAGGTACATGAAAAACGTCTCCATAAGTTCCTCCTGAATTTTTCCTATGTATTTCACTTTACATTACTCTAAATGCTTTTTAAAGCAAAGATAGTTCCCGATGTAGGAAAATCCGCATTCCAGCGCAGCTTCCTCTGCTTCTTTTTCACAAAAGAAGGTCATTACCCTGTCTCCTTTTTCCCTCGCATCAAGCAGTGCGCCGCCAAGCAATTCCACAAACAGCTCCTTATCATACTTTCCGTTCTCCGTATCCAGGCCGAAAATTTCAGACCATCCGTCACCGATGTTCCTGTAATAGACCGCCCCCTGCGGTTTGCCATCCTTCTCTTTGAGCAAAACATTCCAGTTCTCTAAATCCGCAAGGATTCTGTCCGAATTCCAATACATATCCCCTTCGATCCGGGAATGAAGCAGGCGGAAGCTTTCATAATTTCCTTTGTGGATTCGTATCGGTTCGCTATTGTCCGGCATTTCCTTGCAGCGATCCAGAAAAGCCGTATTGTTATAGTCATCTTCAATGCATTCGAAGCCGTGCCCTGCAAGATAATCCACTGCCTGCTTATTCTCGGCAGAAAAGCCCAGAAACAGATCGTATCCCTTAAAGTGCTCACCGGCAAATGCCAGGAATTCCGCAAGCGCCTGCTGCACGCCTGTGTTAATATTAAAACTGATGGTTGACAGATACCGATCCTCCGGGATCCATTCATAGTGGATGATTCCCTCTACGGTTCCTTCGTATTCAAAGAAAAGCATTTGCTCCGTTTGCCGCTTAAATGCCCGATGAGACTGCTCGACAAACATTGCCTTCGTCTTGATTCCATCGCAATAAGTCGGGTAACCGGATTTCGTCAAATCCATTGCCAACCCATATGCAAAATCAAGGAACGGATCGAATTCCTTTTCCGAACATACACGTAACATCTTCTTCCTCCGTAAAGGTTCCGCCTGGTTTGTTTAGGAAACACTGATGCTCTTTTCCGCAACCCTCACAGCTGTAATCAATTCCTGTCTGATTTCCTCATTGGGAACAAATGCCGTTCCACTATCCTCATTATATCCCGAATAACCAAGGTAAACCAGATACAAATCACCTGTTGTATCTTGATTTTACCATCTACTATATCAAATAGCAAGCCTAAAATAATAACCTTGACCCTTTTGAAAATACCATCAACGCAGTTTTTAGAATGGCCTAAGATTATCCGCAAAAAAGGTTTTCATCTATCCCTAAGTAAGAAATGAGCTGCCGGGGTAGTTTCTCTCTTGCTTACTGTATCTTTTTAAGTTTGTATAAAATTCTCTTATTGTGCATATAATTATCAGAAAGGAAGATGCTTATTTTTGTGGCTGGGCTGCTTGGGCAGTTCTCCCTTAAATACTGCATCTTCTTTTGTTTCTGTTCACCGGACAGGTGATGGATTTCACTCCGGGTTATTCACTATCTTTCTTAAGTTTTTTTTAAAAATACTTTCATAACCTTGACAGAGGCGGCCTGTTCGCGATAGGCTTAAGGTATCAGAAATCGAAAAAAGTCTTTTGCATTTTGCAGGAAGATATCACGTAAATTCAGCAGGTGTTCGACCATTGCAGAAAGGAAAGGTAACGATATGACTGACATTTTTAAGAAGCCCGTATTCTGGATTGTTGTTTTTGCGATTATTGTATGCACCCTTGCAGGATTATATTTTCTGACAAACTCTGAGCGTAGACCGCCGAAGCAGGAAAAAGACCGGCACATCGAGGAAATAGCTGATACCGGGGCTCTTGTCATGTCACAGACTGCCGATTCCGACAACAGCCTGACCCATAACAGCCAAACAGATAATAGTCAAGCCGACTTCACCGGCAGTTATGTTGACAACATGGGATCGAGCCTGACTATTCGGAAGAATGCCGATGGGAGCTATGTTGTAGATTTTGGCATTTATAAATTTACTTACGTGGAAAATGCAGCCGGAACCTACGATTCACAAACAAATATCCTGCATTTCTCCGGAACAGTGGATGGCGACAACACACTTGCCGCAGATATCACTGCAGACGCAAGCGGATGCTTAACCGTTACTCTGACTGAATCTCCATCCGACACAGACAGCCTTGGTGCAGGTGCCGTGTTTTCCTTTTGGCCATGTGCAAACCGATGAGCTTCTTGCTGATATCAAATCACTATCCATACAAATTGGAAGTCATATGAATCTTCTTTGTTTTTTCATTTACGGAAAATA
The DNA here is from genome assembly GCA_934433135.1 of uncultured Acetatifactor sp. Lineage (GTDB taxonomy): Bacteria > Bacillota > Clostridia > Lachnospirales > Lachnospiraceae > Acetatifactor. The sequence goes on from CAKRZO010000030.1 coordinate 31,834, forward strand.
GAAGCATGGCATCCAACCTGCCCACGCCGCCTTTTTTTCGGGTATCGCAGCCAATCACCAGAATATTGAAAATATCATCTGTTTCTTTCGTATCGCTGCCTGTTCCGGATGGATTCTCACTCTTACCGGGAGCATTTTCAAGCTGCTCCTTTATCTGCTACTCCAGGGCATCGATTTCATCCTGCGCCGTATCGGTTTCATCGCTAATCGATTCCTCTGCAAAAAGCTTCTGCAAAATCTCTTCATCGGTAAGTCCCGACTGCGAGACATCGGCTGTCTCCGCCGTCTGATCCGTATTGTCATACTGCACTTTAGATAAGTAAGAAGCATACCATTACCGCCAAAGCAATGATCACTGTCTTCATCCCGGTTCCTCCTCTTTTACTTGCTTTAGAGTATGAACCAAAAGGGAGGTTATGAGTCATATCTACATAAATAATATTCTCTCTTTTATAAAATCACTCCATTTCAGATTCTTCCCGGCATCGTACTCCGGCTTCAGTTTCTTCCGACCGCCACCGGGCTTTCTTGCTTTATACGCTCTTTTCTCTCCTATGATTATTCGTGCAGTTCCAGCGGCAGTCCATCCGGATCATGGAAGAAAGTCATCTTCTTGCCAGTATAATCGTCAACCCGAATCGACTCACATTCTATACCTAATTCTCCCAGCTCTTTCACCGTCTGCTCCACACTCTCTACGCAGAAAGCAAGGTGGCGCAGACCACAGGCCTCCGGGCGGTTCACTCGCTTCGGCGGGTTTTCCTCAGCGAAAACCTCCAGTTCCGTGTGTCCATTGACACGCAGATCCAGTTTCCAGTCCTTACGCTCCGGGCGGTAGTTCTCTCTGATAATAGAGAAGCCCAGCTTGTTCACATAAAAATTCTTGGCGGCTTCGTAGTCGGATACAATGATTGCGATATGATGTATTTGGGATAAGTTCATTTTATGTCTCGCTCCATTCTTTATTTCTGTTACAAGCTATATAACGTTCCTCAAAATATACCGTGTGAACTCATGGGGTTCAGTCCACACGGCAATATCATCAAAACTTAATCACTTTCGGCTCATGAGTGAAAGAACTCATGGTAGCCACACCATTCTTGAAGTAGAACGCCTCAGTATTGCCATCATCTTTACGATTTCTTCCATAATGATTATGATAACCTCTTTCCTTTTAAGCTTCAAACTGTTTAATTCTTCCAGCGGTTCCTTACTTGTATTAATGCACATACCGTCTTTCAGCTCGTCTGCTTTCGTATATCCTGTTCCCGTCACTTCATATACCTCACCTTTTCGACCTACTGGTTTAACCCATCCCCATGTAATGAGCATATCCAACGCTTCTTGCCATCTAGCAGATTCTCTCTGTGAACTATCCGCCATAAACTGTTTGCCATCAGCTGAGACCTGAACTGCTGAACCTAATGAAGTAAGTCTGAATATTTTTCCATTCCCGCAGCCGCATATACTAAAAGAAACGCTGGTTCAACCGGAATGTTACCAACGTCATCTTGTTCTACTGTTGGCATGTATTGTTGGTTAAGCTCCTCTGTATCTTTACATTCTCTTGCCCTGGCTTCCGCAATAGTAGATATTCTATCTAAAAAGCCATTGCGCTGTCTTTCCCATATTGTTATCGCCACAATAGAAATTCCTCAACATATTATAACAAACACGGAAAAATTATTCTTTGTCCTTATACCAGTTCACCCATCAGCCCTCCTTCGTAGATATTCCGATACGCCTTGTCCGGATAAAGTGGCAGAAGCTCCTTTACCACGGAAAAATCAACCTTGAAAGTCTCCACGTATTTCTTTAGTTTCGCCACAAGCTCTCCCCCGGTGATCTCACTGTAATTATCAATAACGGACATTAAATCAAGGAACTGCAGAACAGATTTGTTCTTTTCCGTGATATCAGTCACAGGCTTATAAATGATGATCATATTGCCGTCTACGGTCTGCTTTCTCTGTTTCGTGGTCGCCTCATTGCTGCATACCTCATAGCATGACGGGTTCTGCGTGGTAAAACCGTATTTATTCGCCAGCTGAAGACCAGTCACGTAACCTCCGGCATTCAGATACCTCTTCTCAATATAACGATCCATCGAAACCTTACCCTTGGTTCCGAGTATGGTCAGATAGGAAAGATAGTATACACCGTTATAAAGGCGCTCCAGTTTCCCGGCATCACAAAGCTGCTTCATCTCCTGCCGGAGATAATCCTTTGAATTACCCGGCAGCTCACTCAGGAAGATCGGTTCGCCATTCTTATAATTCTGAATGATATAATCATATACCATATCTGCTTACCTCACATTTTTGAAATTTTTAATTTCACTTTTATAATACTCAATTCCTCATGAAATGTCAAGCCAGCTTTTACGGTTAGAAGAAAACAAGGCGGACGCTACCGCCTTGTTTTCTCAGAGCTATATAAGTCGCTGCATAATCTGACTGCCATTTTCATTTAACCACCGAACTGCATCCTTATAATCCGGAAATACCTTCTCAACTTCCAGCCAGAATGCTTTGGAATGGTTCATTTCCTTCCTATGGCACAACTCATGAACCACAACATAATCCAATACTTCCGGAGGTGCCAGCATCAAGAGGCAATTAAAATTCAAATTACCTTTACTACTGCAACTACCCCATCTTGTTTTCTGGTTCCTGATAGTTATACGTCTGTATGTAACTCCGATTTGTTTTGCAAAAAATTCTACTTTCCCCGGTATTACATTAAGCGCCTTATCTGCAAGTTCCATAAGTTCTTCCCGAGACAGTTTTGGTACCGACTCCGTTTCGCACTTTTCCTTTTTCCGCTTCATTATCTCAATATGCCCACATATCCAAGCTTCCTTCTCTTTCAGGATTCGTTCAATATCCTTCTGTGAAGCAAAATACGGAGCTCTTACTGTAACCTGCAGATCGGAACCCACTTGGATAGCTATTGTTTTTCTATTTGACCTGATTACCGTAATTTCCATGGTACCCCTTCTTTTTCCCTATGAATTTACCCTATATAATTTGCATTTTTCTACTTCTATCCTAAACAACTGCATAGATTTCCACTGAGTTCAAAATCTCCGGAAACTCTTTATAGAAACGAACAAGCTTATACAATGAACTATAATCAAAACCCTTTCCATAATTCTGAGTCAATTCTTTTTGATATTTTTTACCGTACCACATTCAGCTCTTGCGTTTCCTTGCAATTCTTCACTTGCAATTCGGTATCCTAAAAGCCAATTTCTTTGAACCCCATACTCATCGCTCCTTTGGATTTTATTTGTATTTTCATTCATTTTAGAAAATGGACAATCCCGATCAGGATTGCCCGTTTTTTGCATCAAATGACATAAATTAATACGACTTCGCCCCTGCCGGAATGTGGTCATCCACCATCAGAAAGTGGAGCTTTTCTTCACCATCTTCTTCGTGAACAGCACTAAAGAGCATACCGCAAGGCGCAATGCCCATCATGGCTTTGGGCGGAAGATTGGTAATGGCGATCAATGTCTTTCCCACCAGTTCTTCCGGCTCATAATAAGCGTGAATACCGCTTAAAATGGTTCTGTCCGTGCCGGTTCCCATCCAGGGTAGACTGTAACAGCCTCTTGGATTTCGGTACTGTAACACATTCTTTCTCCTTTACCGCACGGAAATCGGGCTTGCTGAAGGTATCGAAATCAACGGATTCCTCAAACAACGGTTCAACCTTTACCTTGGAGAAATCAATCTTTTCTACTGATTTTGCTTCCGCAGTTGTTGCTGTGAGCGTTGCTGTCGCACCGGTCTGCGCAGCGCTGCCGGATTCATTCTTCGTATTTCCCAAAGATTTCATCGTGCAGAGTGAAAATGAACGCCATTCTGGTGTAAGCATACCCCGTAATGGTGCATCAATTGGTGTAACCCCCTTTTCCCAAGGTGTACGACCTTACATGCGCAGATATTATAGCAGAATATTCGGGGAATTTCAATGGGTTTGAAGTCAATTCAGCGCCGACCTTTTCAGGCTCAAGCTCCAGCTCCTCCATACACATCACGATGTCCTCCCGCATCGTGTATTCGTAGGTGTGGTTGAGGATTTC
>CAKRZO010000031.1 GCA_934433135.1 uncultured Acetatifactor sp.
TATCCCATGATTATGTTCCCATAATCATCAGCAGTTACGGAGAATTTGAATATGCCAAAACAGCCATGCGGCTCGGTCATTCCGTAAAACAGCTCCGATACTTTCCGCTGCCGTACCATTTACCAGCATCTTTACTTCTCCGCTGTAAGGAAAAGCAAAGAATGTATCACTTCCGTCCGCATAAATCTGCAGGCTGTCCTTTTCCAGTGTTTCACTGACATAAACACTTAACAGTTTATCCAGTTCCTTTGCCGGGAACAGATAATTTTCCGCTTCCATCTCCACTTTGGAAGAAGTATAAATTCTGCTGCCATCCAGATAAATTTCCGCTTCTCCGGCATCCTTTCTCTTCATAACCTGAATATGTTGTTCCTTCTCAAATGCGGTCTTGCTTCCGGATGATCCATTGCAGCGATACGCCCTATTTTTTCGGAAATTGATGCCACATAGGATACCATTTCATCTGTAATCGTAAAAGGCGGTCTATATTCTCCCACATGCATACCTCCGTTATCTTGCGTATTATCTTACGTATTTTCTTCCTCTATTATACAAATTCTCCGGAATTGTTGCAAGTACCTTTAAAAATGTACAGGCTGTGTTTGCTGTGGTCATCTTCATCACCCGTATTTTTACCAATAAGAATCCCAACTGGGGTTTTTACTTCTATGCAATGCCTCCATGGCATAATAATCGCCCCAGATGCTACACTCCGGCCGATGTCCTGCTTTTCGATTGTACATAGAATTCATAATCAGGCCATTGGAATTCTTTAAGTTTTTTGTTGTTTGGGTTTTTAATAATGCCTCCAGCATTTCCAAGGCACCTTTCTTAAATTCCGGATACGTATGATACTTCTCCATTTCCAGAATACCGCAAATTGCTATTGACGCAGCAGATGTATCCCGTGGTTCCTCTCCGGTTGTAAAGATCATATCCCAATAAGGGATATGATCCTTTGGAAGCTGTTTAAAAAAGGCATTTGTGACACCCTCAAATTTCTCCAGAATACTTTCATCCTTCAAATACTTATAGTTTAATGCCAAACCATAAATCCCCCAAGCCTGTCCCCGCGCCCACATAGAATCATCGGAATATCCCTGCACGGTAGAAGCCCTCAGTGCAGCTCCTGTACTCATATCAAAATAATAAGTGTGGTTTGTGGAATAGTCCTCCCGAATTACGTACTTCACTGCCGTTCTGAAATGTTTTTCGGCAATTTCTTTATACTTTTGCTTGCCGGTAATTTCACTTACCCGGTAAAGCAAAGGTAAATTCAACAGGCAATCAATGATAAGCCTATAATTTTGCGGATTATCATCCATATTCCCCCAGGCCTGAATAAACTCTCCTTTCTCACGAAATCTACTAATCAGATTCTCTGCTGCAAGCACGGCTGCTTCCAGCGCCTTCTCACTCTGATACAAATCATAAGCTGCCAAACAGGACGGACTGTAAAGGAACCCCATATCGTGGTGACCCACTGCTTCCTTATTCACAATTCTGTCATACAGAATATCCACCTGTTTTAAAGCTTCCACTTTGTAATGATCGTTACCGGAATATTCGTAACTTAAATTTAACATGCCACCCCAGAAGCCATCCGTCCATTCCCTGCCTCCTGTTGCATAATAACGATAATCTTTGCTTTGAGAACCGGGAATTCCTCCGTTCATATCCACAATAAGCCTATCTACTTGTTGTAAAAAGTATTTCTCCATCTCACTTTCCTTCCTTTGTTTCTACAGAAATCGCATAGAACCTGTTTATTCCTTCACAGGCTGTGATCCCGACATTCATTCGTTCCGGTAAATCTTCTATTCTCAGAAAAGCATCCTGTCCTTCTGTCATCATATGGATCCCTTTTTCCAAAAGTTCTACACAAAGCACATGTTTCTCACCTTCCGTTATCGGGAATGAAACTCCCATAAGCTTCTTCCATTTCACTACATCTTCTGTCATATACATCTGCCAGACATTGATTCCGCCCTTATAGAGAACAACCTCATAATAATTACCAAAGCGCAAATCTCCATCAGCGTCCCTGTAAAGACTATCCGTTAAAAGTATAAGCGGTGCGCCGTCTGCTTCAAACGAGCATATTGTATTTATGACAGCACCTACACCGTATTGTTCGGGTGTTACCACAGTTACATTGTCGTAACCATATTGATTTTTCTCATTTTTTCTGTTTAAAACACATTCTTTTTCCTGAAGGAACTGCGGCTTTGCCTCGTATCTGGCAGTATACGCATATTCCAGCATTTTATCCCATTGTCCTTCTTTAAATTCCGCTTTCATATCCTATCCCTTTCTCCGCACTGCTGTTTTGTCATTCGGATGAAACGCAAAATCGGTATTGGCTGCTCCTTACTGTCTGTAAGTTTTAAAAAGGCTAATATAAAGTTCATGTTAAACTCCCTGTTTATTTCGAAATTCCACCGGTGAAACTCCCGTATATCTTCGAAAAATTCTGGCCAAATAGTTTGCATCCATAATTCCTGCCATCGTTGAGATTTCTTTTATGGACAAGTCCGTTGTAAGCAAAAGTTCCTTGGCATACTCCAACCTTTTGCCGTTTACATATTCTGTAAATCCTATTCCGAACTGGTTTTTAAATAATCTGCTCAGCGTATATACCGATATTCGGAAATCATCTGCCACCTTTGTCTGGCTTAAATCCGCATCTTTAAAATGTATCTCCAGATAACTTAGAACCTCCTGCTTCAGCCTCTCTGCAGCTTCCGCCTTTTCCCGAACGTTCTCCATTACCTTCTCTTTTTCATCGATGTCTCTGCTGTCTGATTTTTGTACACCTGCTGCTCTGCAAAAGTCCAGTGACTTTCGAATCTCATTAATATCCTCTACAGCACATCCCCTATGAAGAACGTATTCTCTCTGTATATGCAAAGCACACCAGTTCTTCAGCCATTCATGGATAATCCCTTCTCCCTCATTTTCCATAAAGGAAATCAGTACGGTAGCTTTCTCACCCTGCAAATCCGTAATGAATAAAAGCGTATGAAATTCCTGTTCGACCTTTTCCATTACCTGTTCCACTTCATCTGAATTCAGAACATAATTATCAATCAGGAAAACACAATATCTTCTGATTCGTTCACTGACTCCGAGCTTATCGATATGCTTTTCCGAAATCGGCATTCCGTAAATCAGACAATTCATCAATAAGTCAATAATCTGCATTCGCTGCTCTGTCACAAGATGATCCTGTTCATCCATAACAGAAGAAAATAAATCAAACTCATCTTTTCCGGTTCTTTTGGTTCGTTCCAAAAGACTATACACCGGTCTGTAATTGTAATATACTGCCAGGCAGCAGATAAGCAGCATGAGAATTACAATATAAAGCATCATCAACTTCATACGGCTGTAAAAAGTAAGAATATTATTCTGGGTCTGGTCGTCTGACACGTCCAGTATAAAAGTCAGATCCATTCTTTCATTCTGTACCATGAAAACATTCTCTTTGTCTGTATTAATCTGATCCACACTTGTAACCGCACCGGTCTCTGCCTTTTCTCCGATTGCAAACAAGTTCTCTCCCGTAGCGCTGTCAAATGCATAATATTTTTCCCAACTCTGCCCCTGTGCGGACAGATAGAAAAATTCAAAGTCCTTCTGGCTCATTGAAAAGAGCAGCAATGCCTTTTCCCTGTCTTTCCCAATTTCTGTACAGACACCTATTAAAAGCTTCTTAAACGCTCCGTTTGTATCACGAATCGGCTTGTATATCACTTTGGCTCTGTCATAAGACTCTTCTTCAAACAATTCCGACAATTTTTCGTATTGCCCGTCCCCCTCTTTCGAATTCAGATTCCATTGTATGTAATTTTCCACATTGTATTTACTTTCTTCGTTTAAAACCAGATCCTTTCCATAATAGTAGACCGCCAGATCATCCACCGCTATTTTTCGGCAATAATCCGCCAGACTTTTGCAGGCCTCCAGATAATAGTACTGGCTTTCCTGCATTTTGCGGGTTCCTTCATAAAAAATCCCCATACCGGCTTTATTATCCTTACTGTTTACACTGAAAACCGTAGCATGCTTTTTAAGACGTGTTACGCTTTCTGCAAACGTCCCGGAAAACAAACGGGATATTTCGCGGTAATGTTCATTGTTTAACCGCTTCATTTCTCCATAGGATCTTTTCCAGACGACAGAAAAAAGCAGGGTCGGCACAATGACAAGAACACAGCTTGTCAAAATAAGTTGGTACAAATATTTATATCTCCGTCTTTTCATTGCAGCCTCCCCGCTTCCTTTGACCTATGGTGTCCACTCTTCCCAATCCGTTACAACTTCTGTGGTACCAATGCTTGACTCGCGACACTTATTTCCGTTCTATGATAGGAACTGCCGCACATTAATAGTACCACTTTCTGTTTCTTAAAGAAACAATAATCCCGAAAAAATCCGTTTTCCTGCTGAATCCTATAACACAAGACAGGCAAATGAGTAAAAGACCGCCCCACATTCCCAGTCTGTTATTCTCTCCGGTCTGGGGAGATTTGATTTCTTCCGGTTCCTGTACTGCATTATTGGCATTACCATCCGAAGCATCCCTGTCATCACTATTTACACCGTTCTCCGAACCATTGTCCTCACCGCTGTCTGTTTCCGGAGTCTTCTCAACTGCGAGGCTCACAAGCATGCTCCGCCCCACAGAACCGTCCATATTACAGGAAAGCGTCAGCTTCTCTGCTTCCTTATTTACAGTAATGCACTCATCCGCATCAATAACATCAATCACCTTTCCGTCTACCGTTACCGTAAGGGTATCCAGTTTTTGCGTGGGATCGGATACGGCAATTTCCATCCGACCCGTATCAGTCTTACGATAAACAACCATACAGGGGTTATCCACTGTAATATTCGCAAAACTTCCTGCTTCCCAGAATACAATTCCGGTTATCCCCAGTTCTGTATCCCTGACAGCCTGAACCCGGTTATCATTTGCCAGAATGCTGATTTTGGTATCGGCGGCATATGCTGCCGTTTCCTCTGCACTTTGTCCGGGGAGAAGAATATAGGCATATCCTCCGTTCTCCGGATTTTCTCCATGGGAAAACCAAAGTTCAAAACAGGACTGATTTCCTTTTGTCCAGCGGGCATATAATCTGCCTTTGTTCTCGGTATTTTCATCCGGGAATATGTAACCGCAGTTGCCGGCAGCATTTATCCACAGGCAGCTGCTCATATCAACGTCTCCCAGTCCCTGGATCTTTATTGTCTCACCGTCTGCAACAATCTCATCCGCGCCGTAAACATCCGGAAGCACAATCCCGATTGTCCCATCCTCATTCGGAGGATAAATGCAGCAGTTCGTAAGAGATACCCACTCTCCTCCGGTACTGTTTCCGAAATTCATATATTTTACATATCTTGCCTCGGAATTTTTCAGATCAAAAAATTCATTGGATTCTGTCGTTCCGCTGCTCTCTCCGTCAAATACTTCGATCCAGCTGCTGCCGTCCGCAGAGACTGCCAGTTTAAAGTATTGCTTTCTGGATGCACCGTTCTGGAAAGACAAATCAATAAATCCAAGCTTCTGAATACTTCCGATATCCCATGTAATCTCTGCCCCCATATCTCCGGCATACTTTGTTCCATAGGAATCGTCAATCGTATTTTCCGGTCCGTTATGCGGCTCCGGTACCTTATTCGCACTGACACCTACTATTTTATAGGGCTCCGGTGTACCTTCCGAATCCGAAAGCGCTATCCGACCGGAAGAAGCCATGTTTTCAACAATCGTAAGTACCTCGGCATTTCCATTGTTGCCTGCATTGACAGCCGTTCCAAGGCATACTACTTCATCATCAAACATAAAATATGCCTTTTTGGCCGTCAGGTCACTTTGGTGTGCCGGTGCCGGTCCGCCATCGGAATATGTATGACCATAATCGGTTTCATTGTGGTAGCTTTCCAGCTCCATCGCAGCCGCTCCATAGTCTCCCAAGGTCACGCCGCCTACAAAATCCTTAGAGCTTAGGTACTCATTTCCCTGGCTGATAGAAACTGCCTTGCGCAGCTGTGTGTCAACCGTTGTTCCCGGCAAACGATATTTATCAAAGCTCAGCCAGTCTGACCAGGAGGCATTAAGGCGTTTTCCCTTGATATAATATTCTGTCCGTCCGTCGCTAAGATACCATCCGTCCTTATTTTGACCATTGATCGACTCGTAATTGAATATTCTTGAAGAAGACATAGAGACAGTCAATGCCCATCCTGCAGATTTGTGAACTACCTTATCTACATTATAAAATACTTTTGTATTTATTTCTTCCGTTTCCTCGTAAGGCGTATCATCTGCCAGCAATTCTTTAAAAGCAAGGATGTTTTCCAGCGGAAGTTTCCGGATAATGGCTTCTCCATGTTCCTTTCCTTCCTTTTTCAGGATTCTTCTGATATCGTTCTTCGTCTCTTCATCAAAGGCAGATGTTATTCTGAACAGGAAGGCATGTACGCCGTAATAATCATTGGCATCCTGAGACGGTCCTCTACCAAGCGTCCAACGGAACACCTTTCCGTCATATACCGCAGCATCGAAACTGTTCTTAAAAATGTCATAAACATTGTCAATAAAAGGAATCTTCATTTCAAAGTTCGTACCGGCAAATACCGATATAAAATCGGCATAGGCACTAAACTGCACTGTTCCGTAACTGTAATTATGCGGGTGCAGGGTATGAAGAATGTAGGAACCATCCGTAAAGAATCCTGCTCCTTTTATCGGTGTGTATGCCTGTCTTGCCGCATCCAGCACAGATTCCGCAAAGCGCCTGTTATCATCTGCATACAGAAATGTCTGAGTAATCATAGCCTGTACATCCAGTATTCTCTCTGCATCATTGCGTAACAATGCGGAACCGATTACCTCATAAGCCATATCCGTATAGTTTGCACCACTCATTCTCGGAACCGGAACCTGTTCATTAAAAAATGCCAGGTATTCATTTATCTGCTCCTGCGTCAGTGTATCCTTTATCATCATAAGGGTTGTAATCAGTTTTTCGGGTGTTCCGATCGCCCAATCCCACCAATTGTTTTGCCCGGTAATTTTCCACGGTGCAGCGGAAGAACCGGCATAAACCTTTCTGTTATATCGATTTTCCTTAAGCCAGTCCAGTGCAAAGAGAATGTCTCCCAGCACTTCTTCGTTGTGATACAGATATTGGTCACTGCCGCGATATTCTTCCGGCACATAACAGCCATAAGCCAGCGCCATATTATAAACCTGTGTATAAGCCAGAGTGATATCCGCTGATGCGGTGGAATGAATGCCTGTGAATAACTCATCCGCACCTTCATCCTTTATCAACATATTCCTGGATACTCTTGCACTTGCATTTATTTCATCGATTCTTGCTTTAATGTCCGGATCCGATAGCTGATTGGTATCTGCATCTCCTACTAATGTACGAATCCAGTTTTTTCGGGCTTTATCGCACTCCTCCGCTGTCAGCGTCAAAGGATCCGTCTCTTCATGATATGCAAGATATGCCGCGATTTCTCCCAGTTCGTTGACTCCGAGATCCGCCACGCGCTCAAAGGCCTTCACGGCAGCTGTCGTTCCGATGACCAGAAGTTTACCATCGCAGCCGTAATATAGTCCCAGGAGTTCCGCAACATCTGCGCCCGGAACCCATACGTTTTCACCATCCCGGTATGCAGCCAGACCGATATCCTTTTGTGTGCCGTTTATCGTCACCTTATTTGAACCTAAAGTTCCGCTCAGAGTAGTTTCTCCCAATGCAATACTGTAAGAATCCTCCGTTTCCGTAACTGTTGCGCCCAGGTATTCTTCAAAAAATCTTACCGGAACCATAACCTTTGACTTTTGAAATCCAAAACAATAAGGAACCGAATCTACCCTCGCTGTTTCACCTTCTGCGGAAGTTACTACATTGGAACCGCCTGCATACATTGCATAATTCCCCTGCAGATTTGCGTACGCATCCGCCAGAACCTCTTCCCTGTAAAAAGATGTCAAAAAGTCATAAGAATAGCCGCAAAGTCTCATTTGCCCGATAGTAAGATCGGTTTCCGGATCTGCAGTAAGCCCCCATGCACCGTTTGCACAAATTCGAAAATGTGTGATATTGTTCCATGCAGGATCTCCGTTTGCTCCGGCCTGGTAAAAATACAGTTTAAAGTTCTTCCAGCCGGTCCAGTCAATTGTAATCTTATTCCAGAAAAAATAATTATTGCCTTCTGTTTTCGGAGACCAGGCCATCGGCATAATGACTGCATTTGTAGCTTTCTCGGAATAGATCTCCATTTCCACCATCCCGAATCCGCTCCAGTCCGCAGGAATACCCTCACCGCCGATTTGCAAATCACTGTTTGTAAGTTGATTGTTCCAACGTACACTATACTTATTTCCATTGAGCGTATTCTCTTCCGAAACCTGACCTCCGTCTACCGTAGACATCTGCGCATGATTCAAATCAACCAGCATGGTTTCACCCGGTGCTGTTGTCTGCCGTACAAGCTTCATAGAACCCACATAAAGATCCGTTTCTTCACTGGAAGAGGCACCGCTCCAACCGTTAGCACACAGTCTGAAATGTGTAATATCTGTAAGCGAAGGAGAAAGACTGATACTTACATCATGCAAATTCAATTGAAAAGTTTTCCATCCTGTCCAGTCTACCTGAATATGCCCCCAATAAAAATAATTGTTTCCTGCACTGGTTCTGGGTGAAAATGCCACCGGACGGATCCTGGCTCCGGTCGCTTTCTCGGAATAGATCTGCATTTCCAGATAATCATAGGCGCTCCAATCTTTCGGGATGCTTCCGTCCAATCCTACCTGTACATCTGTTACCTTTGTATGATTGTTCCAGTGTATGCTGTACCGGTTGCCTTCCAATGCATGCTCTGCAGAAACTTCCCCGCCGTATACCGGCGAATAAGTACTGCCCTCGGGAATCGTACAAGCATTTTCATCGTTGAAATCAATCAGGCTGATCTCGCCCGGTATCTCTTCTGCTTCCCCTCTTACCAGCTTTACAGAACTGATATAAAGATCTGTTTGTTCATCGGCAATCATTCCCCATCCGCCGCCTGCACATAATCTGAAATGTGTAATCTGATTCCATGCGGGCGTACCGCTTTGTGCAGCATCCGACAGTTTTAACTGAATGGTCTTAAATCCTGTCCAATCCACTTCGATGTTATTCCAGAAATAATAATGATTGCCGCCGTAACTGCTGCCGCTTGGTGAAAACACCGTAGGTTTGATAACGGCGTTCGTGGCTTCGGCAGAATAAATCTGCATTTCCAGATAATCATACTGACTCCAATCCGTCGGGACAGCACTACCGCTGATCTGCAGATTTTCGTGAACAGTGTGATGATACCAATGTATGCTGTAAGTACAATCTTCTGCTGTATTGGCAGTAGAAGGTTCTCCGCCGTCCACTCCCGCTAAGAGTGCAGTATTAAAGTCAATCAGGTTAAATACGTTTGATGTGGAATCCGGTTGTGCATGTGTTTTTACCGTTCCTATAAAAAATATCGCCCACAATAGTGTCACGCTTGCCAACAGACCTACTGTTGTTACTGACATCTTCCTGTAATGAATCATTGTCACCCTCCCTTTCATCATTCTTTTTTCCTATACCCAAATAAATCCCATAACCATATTTGCCTTTAAAACACAACTTCTGCTTCTATCCCCTCTGGAATATTCATCTTCGTTTCCCGGCCTTTTTCCAAATCGAACTGCATTATGCCGACCGGAGTCGGAATTTCCACATGGGCGCTTTCCAGTCCCAAAAGATTCGGAGAGATCCGTATTTTTCGATAAGCCGGCTCCAATATCTCCAGACCGATTAAAGCCTTCGGCAGGAAATAAAGCGGTGTTCCGCCCCATGCGTGACTGTGATCAAAATGATAACCTGGCTCGGGTGTCACAAATCCCTCTACTAACCCCTTAGCGCAGGCTCTTACAGGTTCTTTCCAATCGTCTAATACCTCAAGCGTATATTCCTCACGAAGACCATTCCTGTAAATTGCCTCCAGCAGGAAATGCTTAAAATAAGGCTGACAAACTCCCCATTTCTTGTCTTCTGCTACCTTTTTTAAGATCCTCCTTGCGGCACCCTTTTCACAAATTCCGAAACAGGTGCACAAAATGTTAGAGTGCGGCATATAGTAGCGTTTCTGCGTATTTTGAGGTAAATACTGATAAACTTTCTCCTGTGGTGTAGGCGTATTCAATCCGTCAAAATACAGTCCTTTTTCCTTATCATACAGCAGTCTATTGACTGCCTCTTTCAGTTTATCAGCCACTTTAAGACAATGTCTGCTTTCTGCCCTTTCCTCAAGCACATCATAGATCTTTACCGCTGACATCAACGCCCCGTAATAAAATGCACACAGGCTTGTCTGTCCCAATGCTTTCGGCGGATGATGCAGGGAAAAACCGTCTATATAAATCCAATCCACAAACATATAGTCCGGACAATTCTCCAAAAGACCGTTTTCTCCTGTATAAGCTTCAAAACGTTCCAACAGTATCGAGAGGGCATCTGCACATTCATAAAGCATGTTCTTATTCCCGCCGATACAATATACATCCCACAACATCATCACCCAAATCAGGCTGTAGCTCGTATGAAACATCCTTCCGTCATGCATACGAAGCAGTTCCGCTGTTCGGATGACATCCATTTCTGCCAGTGCCATATCGCCAAAAGACATAGCAGTCATAAGGCTCTCAATATAGTAATCTCCCGTACAGCAAAGCGGCTCCGAATGTTTCGGACTGTCAAGATGGATCATCTGGCGGCATATCTTTAAGGTATGTTTACAGACTTTAAGAACCAGATTCAGATCGGCATCACTGGTATAAGTAGCCGCATCCACAGAAACCGGATAATGCGTTTCTATGATATAGGCTTCCAGAAAAGCTTCTTCCTCCGAGTGATTTTCCATACGGACACGGTATGTACCGATGCTGTTTAACTGAACTCCCGGATAGTTCCCGGATTCTTGAAAGGTAAGCTGATAGGTACGAAATGCAGTATCTGTTTCCAGACATTCCAGCTGAACAAACACTTCTCCGCGAGTCTTTACCTCTACAAATACAAATCCTGCATAAATTCGGTCAAAGTCAAAAGTAAATTCTTTTGTCTCACCCGGCAGCACTTTTACCGCTTCTTTGTTTATCGGATATACTTTTCTTTCCATGCGCAGCTTAAGCGGCGCTGTCTGTGTATGCCAGATATTTTCCACTTCCGCTGCAGGTGAAAAGACATCTGTATCCAGCCTTTGGTCATAGCAATATGCCCCGATATAGGCATGATTTCTTCTGACCATCCAGGTACGATCCGTTGTAATATACTTTACCCGTCCGTTTTTAAAACGAAGCTTTGCCCACAGCATAAATCCGCCCCTTCCGCGGGAATATTCATTATCTGCACACGGCATCATCTTTACCCTCGCAAAAAAATGAAGCCTGAAAGCATCCGGATAAACAGTAATCTCGCTGGCATAATGTTTTGAACGCGGCATTTCGTTATAAAGAGAATCTCCTCCCACATTTACCGGTCCGTTTGCCAGAAATCCTCCATTAAAATAAAGGTGAAATTCCGTATCTGCGCTGAAACGCAAATCGGCCTGTATTACTTCCTCATCAAAACAATATTCCTTATCAAATTCAGCAACGGTAAAATTTCCCTTTTCCTTTTTCTCCAATAACCCGCTGTATATCGTTGTCTGATAATCAGGATATTTTTGTTTGTCCAACCATATCCACTTTTCTGCCTTTTCCATAACCCTCCTTCCAATACAAAGGGCAGTCTCCCAAACTTGTTTTATTCAGGATACTGCCCGCATGGAAATATTATGCCTGCCTACAAATTACTGATTCCATCTCTCATAGGAAGCCTGGTATACCTTTAATACATCCTGAATACCCATTGTTTCAATGGTAGCACAGTATTCATCCCAACCGGTTTCAATATCTACCAGCCCGGTAATAAATTTTGCCTTCATTTCATCCACATGAGACTGAATGTCTGTATACTTATTGGTAATAACATCCTGCTCTTCGGATGTAAATTTCAGCATACTGGACGGAAATACTTCCGAATTATCGCATGCATAAGGGAACACATTATCTCTAAAACCAATCTGTCTTGCCTGAGCATTTCCGGGAGTGGAAGTAATGTAGCCTTCCAGATCCGTTGCACGACCTGCATTATCCGCAATCAGCTTATTGTACTGGAAATCGGTAAAGCTTCCATCATACCCTTCCGGTGTGATCAGATCATAGGTACCATCATCGTTCTTTACATAATGTACCCCTCTTAAACCATAGCAGAAACTCTCACCTAATAGACCAGAACCTTCTACCACTTCATCCGTTGCAAACATAATATCCAGAGCTTTTACAAGCGGTACAAGATTCTCGGATTTTGCATTCAAAAAGAATCCGTTTGCAGAAACTGGAAGCTGTGCCAGAACCTTTCTCTCACTGTCATACTCTGAAGTAAACGGTGCCGTAACACTTAAGTGGAATTCACCATCTTTAAAATCATCTGCTGTCAGACTGTGAGCTTCTCCCTGCAGGAATGCGGTTTTGCCTTCTCTGGCAAGTCCAAGTACATATTCTGAGTCTGCTGTCAGATATTCCGGATCCATCAGACCATCCTGATACAGCTTTCTCATATACTCCAGATAGTGCTTATACTGCTCAGATGTACGATTGAATACTACTTTTCCGGTTCCGTCATCTTCGAAATCCGGATTGACACTGGGGCCGAATGCGGCATACAGCGCAGCCCCCCAGTAATTCGCTTCACTCAAATTGATCGGGCAGAATGCGGCAACGCCATTCTTCTCCTTTAAGGTCTTTAATGCCTGGTAAAATTCTTCTGTGGTAGTCGGTACAGGGATACCTGCTTCTTCCAGAATATCGGTACGATAATAAGGTCTTACCTGCGTCATCGTTGCAGAGATTTCGATATAAGGAAGTCTGTAAATAGCGCCGTTTGTTTCCTTTACAGCCTTTAAAGCCTCCGGATAATCCTCAAAAGTTTTGCGCAGATTCGGCATATACTCCAGATAGTCATTGTAATCTGCAAACATTCCGCCGGTTACACCATAATCGTTTATCAGAGTAGCATCCAGCCACTGATAATGGATAAAATCAAAATCCCAGTCGCCTCCTGCCAGGTAAACCGGAAGTGTTTCCGCATCTACAATGACCCATTCAATGTTCACACCGGTAATTTCCGCCAATTTGTCCCATACAATACGTCCGTCTGCAAAATCAAAAGCACTTACGTATAAAGCCTTTACCGTAATCGGTTCCTCAACTACCGGATACAGGGAATCCGTTCCTGCCTCCGTATTGCTCTCCGTTGAAGCAGTCTGCTTTACGGATTCCTGCTGTGTCTGGCTTTCCTTGCTGTCTGCGCCATTTTTCTGTCCGCATCCGCATATGGAGGCAACCAATGCCAGACTGAGCAACAGTGAAACGAGTTTCTTTTTCATAATCATTTCCTTTCTGCCACATTTGTGGTCTTTACATTATTAAGACATTCCGTCTTTTGCACATTTATCCTTTCACCGATCCGATCATTACTCCTTTTTCAAAATATTTCTGTAAGAAAGGGTATATAATCATAAGCGGCAATGAAGATACTACAATTACAGCATATTTTATCAACGCTGCTACCATTTGCTGCTGCGCTGCCAACTCATCTGCGCCGGAGTTTTTCATTTCTGAGCTGCTCTGCTCCAACACCAGAATCCTTCGCAAAAAAAGCTGCAGCGGCTGGATTTTTTCGTTATAAGTATAAATCATGGCATTGAAATAAGAATTCCAGTGTCCGACTGCAAAATACAACACCATAACGCCCAGCAGGGCTTTTGATAATGGCAAGACAATCGTCAGAAAAATTCTGATATAGGAGCATCCGTCAATATAAGCAGCCTCTTCCAGTTCTTTCGGAAACGCAGTAAAAAAGGAACGGCAGATAATACAGTTATAAGTACTGAATGCACCCAAAACAAGCAAAATCAATCTGGTATTGTACAAATGCAATGATTTTACCAGCAAAAAGCTTGGAATCAGACCTCCTGAAAAGTACATGGTAAACAGAAAAAGCTTCATAATAAGCTTTGTTCCGGGGACCTCTGATTTGGTCAGTACATATCCTGCGGGTACCGTCACAATTAAATTGATGCAGGTGCCGATCACTGCATAAAACAGTGTGTTTCCGTATCCGATCATAATATTGGGATCCCTGAAAACTCTCTTATAACCATCCAAAGTAAAGCCTTTCGGGAAAAGAAACACCTTTCCGGTAGCAACCAGGGTCGGATCACTGATTGATGATGACAAGATAAAAATCAAAGGATACAGTACAATTATTATTAAAATTACGGTCATAAGAGTGACACAAGTATCAAATCCACTGATTTTTCTTCTTTTATGTAATGCTTTCATTTTCTTTTTACTCCTCTGCTGTTTATGATCTGCTTTTTAGAACAAACTTGTTTCACTGGTTTTTCTGGAAATCGTATTTGCAATCAAAAGCATAATAACATTGATTACATTATTAAATAATCCCACAGCAGCAGAGAAACTGTAATTCTGACTGATAATACCTCTCTTGTATACATAGGTCGATATTACTTCAGATACTGAAACATTCAGATCCGTCTGCAGCAGATATACCTTTTCATATCCTACGGATGCAATACTGCCTACTGACATGATCAACATGATAATTACTGTAGGCATGATAACAGGCAGATTAATGTGAATAATTCTCTGCATTCTGCTCGCACCGTCTACTGCTGCTGCCTCATGCAGACTGGGATCCACACCTGACAGAGCCGCGATATAAATAATGGCACTCCAACCCATTTCCTGCCACACTCCGGACCATACATACAGATGGCGGAATGCCTTTTCTTCTCCCATAAAGTAATAACGTTGCATCCCCAGTGCTTCAAGCACATTATTAACAACACCATTTGTTTTGGAAAACATAATAATGATCATACCTGCCAGAACCACAGTAGAAATAAAGTGAGGCGCATACAATATTGTCTGCGCGGTACTTTTTAATTTCGGTGTCACTTCATTCAGTATCAGCGCTACAACAATCGGAATCGGAAAAGATGCCAGCAATGTATATACAGATAGCTTCAGTGTATTTCCGATTAAATCCCAAAAATAATAACCGTGAAAGAAATCCGTGAAGTTCTTAAGTCCCACCCAGGGACTTCCCGTTATTCCCAAAGAACCTTTAAAATTTTTAAAGGCAATCTGCACGCCGTAAAGCGGTCCATAATTAAAAATAAGTACGTAGACGAGCGCCGGCAGGATCATAAGGTAGAACTGGTGGTACTTCCACATCCTTGCGCCCAGAGATTGCTTTTTCTTTTTCTGCATTATTTTTTCTCACCTCGCTTTCTTCTATTACCGAATTTCGCATAATGATTGGTTTAAGCCGTTTGTCGGCTCATCATTTTGCTTTTGTTATTTTGTTGTTTTTCTTTCTTTCAATAACAATTTTATTATGCAGATAGTCGTATTACAAGAGGATTATTTTGCAAGAATGTTGTTAAAATAGCATTTGCAAAATAATCCTTGCTCTTTTTATACAACAATTTGTATCTTTTCTCCGCAGGTTCCACTTGCCGTAATTTCCTTTCCTTCTATGACAAGTGTCAGACTTCCGGAAAATCCAACCGTTACCTCTATCCTCTCAGCTCTTCCGTTTTTCCAGCAGATGTCAAGTTCATGACCTCCCGGCAATTTCAATCCGGACAGACGTCCCTCCTTCCAGGATCGGGGAAGTGCGCGGAGTATGTGTGCCTTGTCGTCATAATAACTGCACAATGCTTCCATTACGGCAGATACATAACCGAAATTACCATCTATTTGGAAAATATCCGGATCTATTCCCGGTCTTACCGGATCCGGATGAATATCCAGAAGACTGTCTGTTGCAAAATCTCTCAAAAGACTGCTTAAATGCTCATAAAATTTATCTCTGTCTCCGATCCGTGCATAAATATTGGCAATCCATGCTCTGCTCCAACCTGTGTAACCGCTGTTATTCGCCATTCTGTATGCAAAGGATTTAACTGCTGCCTCATATTCCTTTCTACGTTTTTCCGGCGTGAATAAATTTGACGGAAACAAGCCGTACAAATGGGAAAGATGCTTATGTCCCGGCTGTTCTTCTTCAAATTCCTCATTCCATTCCAGTAGCCTTCCATCGCTTCCCACTGCAAAAGGCGGAAGCTTGGACTGCATCATCTCCCAATTCTTCGCTTCCTGTTTATCAACCCCCAGAATGTGCGCTGATTTTATTGCATATCCGAAAGCATCATAAGCAAGCTGGACATCTATCGCACTGGAAGAACAGGTTCCAACAGTCGCTACGGTTCCTGCTCCTGCAAACCGGTTTTCCGGTGACTGGCTTGGCATAATCTGCAGAATTCCGTTCTCATCTTCTTCCAGAAAATCTACATAGAACAATGCCACTTCCCTAAAGAACGGATATGCTTTTTTGCACAAATAACTTAAATCACCTGTATGAATATAATGTTGCCACAGCGGCTGTGCCATCCAGGCAGCTGCCCCTACCCATACAGAATATCCGAAAGATTCCGATGTACACTCTGCCCAGACATCGCTTGCAAGAGGCAGCCAGATTCCACGGCAGCCATAAAGATTTCTTGCAGCTTTTCTTCCGCTTTCCAAAAAGGAAAGTAAAAAATCCGCAAGCTCTTCTGCAAATTCCGACAGATTGGCGCTTTCGATCATCCATTCATTCATCTGCAAATTAATGTCAAAATGATAATCCGAATCCCATGGCGGGAGCAGTTCCGAATTCCACTTCCCTTGCAGATTCGGCGGAAGCAAAGCACAGATACAGGAAGATATCATCAGATATCTTCCATAGTGAAAATATAATTCCTGCAGTTTATCATCCTGCAGCCCGGCTCGGACTGAGCGGATACGTTCTTCTGTATACCTATTTTCTTCCGGTATATTCAGTTCGAAGCGCATCCTTTTCATATAAGAGGAAAATTTTTCAGAATGTGCCTCCCTTACACTGTCGAAATCTGTTTTCTGTTCTCTTTCGTCTTCTTCGGTTAAAATAATATTTACGGAACAGATTACTTCCGAAGCATTCTTAAGCATAATTCCGTTTTCCTGTATCGTCAGATCCGCATCCGTCTTTAATCTGACTTTCACTTTATATTCAATTCCACAAATAAAACGACAGGTGAATTCGATTCCTTCCATCGTATATTCTACTCTGCACTGCGCTTCCGGATCCTCAATTCGTTCAAAGGAAATCCTGGCATCCATTTTTTTGC
This sequence comes from uncultured Acetatifactor sp., assembly GCA_934433135.1. GTDB lineage: Bacteria > Bacillota > Clostridia > Lachnospirales > Lachnospiraceae > Acetatifactor. The sequence continues at coordinate 17,389 of CAKRZO010000031.1, forward strand.
CGCTCTTCCAACGCGCCATAATGCAACCATCTTTGCTGTCACAGAAGAATTCTCCCAGGATCTGACCTTCCCTTTGTACGGAAGCCAACGCATTTTCCATATTCAATCCGCATTCATAGCTTTTATTTGGCTGCAGATACGTGAATACCAGATTCCCCGCCGGCTGATAAGCGTCAATTCTTGCCGGTTGTGCACCGCTGTCACCACCACGTCCCGCGAAAAAAGTGTTGGCATACACAGTTGCGCGAAAATAATCCCTTTTACGTAACAGTTCTCTCAAAAGAGGCAGTTTATCTGCCACACAATCCGCTTCTTTTCCTCTGTATTTACCACGCCACAGATGCTCATGATTCATAGATAAAATATCTCTACTGTCATTTCCCCAATACATAGCTGCCAGTCTTCCGTTTCCTATAGGAATCCCCTGAATCCATTGTTCCGGCGTTTTTCTGAATTTCAAATAATACATGATCCATCTCCTTGCTGAAATATTTTTATTTTTTTCCATTTTTATCAGTCTACCGTGCAATAAATCATCCTACAATAGGATTTTCTTGTCAGAGCGTCATAAATGAATCCATGCAAGAAAATCCTTATATGTTGCTTTTTCATGGTATGTTTTGATGCAGATACCCCATAAAATCACAAATTCCGAAAATTCAAGTCTCGGATACTGAAGCGTCGCTTTTCGAGGTCTCTTACGGTATTCGGCTTCGTGCTCAGCTTTTTAACCTATATCCTTCCGACCAAATTCATGCCCTATGCGGATATCCAACGAATCCCGTTCGGTCTGGTGATATTACAAAAAAAGCAGGAGTTGCTTAACACAACTCCTGCCAAACTGTTGGAATCCGTACCGGAAAGATCTTTTATCCGCTGCCATCAGCCGCACCTGTCGAAGCAGCGCAAGGGAAACATTCTTTTCCGGACTCACTTAAAAAACTTCTTCTTCCGCGACTTATCCTCACTCTTTTTCTCATCACCGCCGGTTGCTTCCTGCACGGCATTTAAGCTATTACCGGATTCCGCATCGAACTGCTTCAAAAGCTCTTTGGCCTCATGGCTGAGCTTATCGGGAATCTGTACCACCAAGGTAACATAATGGTCACCGCGGATATCCGGATTTCTCCAGGACGGTACTCCCTTGCCTTTCAACCGGACTCTGGTATCGGTCTGGGTTCCGGGTTTCACATCATAAATGACTTTCCCGTCAACCGTGTCTATCATAATCTCACCGCCCAGTGCCGCAACTGCAAAAGACATGGGAACAGTAGAATAAATATTCATATCCTGTCTCTGGAAGATCGGATGACGTCCTACTGCCACTTCTACCTTAACATCGCCCCTGGGACCACCGTTCACACCGGGATCGCCCAGACCAGGCATCAGGATCACCTGACCGTTATCAATACCGGCTTTAATCTTGACCGCATAACGTTTCTTCATGGAAATATAACCGGTTCCATGACAATCAGGGCATTTTTCTTTAATAATCTTACCGCTGCCGCCGCAGTCAGGACAGGTCTGCACATTCCGCACGGTTCCGAAGAAAGACTGCTGGGTGAATACCACCTGGCCTTTTCCTCCGCACTTCGAGCAAGTCTCCGGACTGGTTCCCGGTTTGGCACCGGTTCCTTTACAGGTCTTACAAGGCTCCTTTACATTCAGCTCTATGGTCTTCTCACAGCCGAATACAGCTTCTTCAAAGCTGATACGTACACTGGTGTATAACGTATTTCCTTTCATAGGGCCGGCACCGGCACCACGGGTGGAACGTCCTCTTCCGCCGCCGAAAAAGTCCCCGAAGATATCGCCGAAGATATCGCTGAAATCCGTACCACTAAAATCAAAGCCGCCCGCTCCGCCGCCGGCGCCTCCATCAAATGCTGCATGGCCGAACTGGTCATACTGGCGTCTCTTCTCCGGATCACTTAATACGGCATATGCTTCTGAAGCTTCCTTAAACTTTTTCTCCGCTTCCGCATCCCCGGGGTTCATATCCGGATGATATTTTTTGGCCAGGACACGATATGCCTTCTTTATCTCAGCCTCATCCGCAGTCTTCGCTACGCCGAGCACCTCATAATAATCTCGTTTCTGTTCTGCCATAATTCCTCGCATTCCGCCGCTTTTACGGCTTTCCATTTCTTTTGCTTAACGCGGCATGCACAGGGCATGAGATCATGCCCTGTGCCGCTGCAAATCTATTTTTTAGGTTGCAGACCTTTCTGCTTCCAAAGCTTAGACTTCTCTGTAATCTCCGTCGATGACATCATCTTCCGGAGCGCTGCCGCCTGCATTCTGACCTGCGCCGCTCATATCCGGGCCTGCGCCTGCTGCACCACCCTGTGCCTGCTGCATATTCTCATACATCTTGGTAAAGAGGCTCTGTGCGCTGTTCATCAGTTTTTCTTTAGCAGCCTTCAGTTCATCCAGCTCGCTGTCACTCATCTCACGGTCTTTGGTTCTTTCCAGAATTGCTTTTACAGCTTCCAGATCCGCCTGAACCTGAGTCTTCTCGCCATCACCGATCTTATCGCCTACTTCCGACAGAGCTTTCTCCGTCTGGAAGATGAAGGAGTCTGCATCGTTTCTGGCTTCCACAGCTTCCTTTCTCTTCTTATCCTGTGCTTCAAATTCAGCAGCTTCCTTGACTGCTCTGTCAATTTCGGCTTCTGACATATTGGAGCCCGCGGTAATGGTAATGTGCTGTTCCTTACCGGTTCCCAGATCCTTTGCAGATACATTTACAATACCGTTGGCATCGATATCAAAAGTAACCTCTATCTGAGGAACACCTCTTCTTGCAGGAGGGATACCATCCAGACGGAACTGACCAAGGGACTTATTATCTTTTGCAAACTGTCTTTCACCCTGTACGACATTGATATCTACAGCGGTCTGGTTATCTGCTGCGGTAGAGAAGATCTGGCTCTTCTTGGTAGGAATCGTAGTGTTTCTCTCAATCAGTCTGGTAGCTACGCCACCCATAGTCTCAATGGACAGGGACAAAGGAGTAACATCCAGAAGCAGGATATCACCCGCACCAGCTTCTCCGGACAATTTACCACCCTGAATGGAAGCACCGATTGCTACACATTCATCCGGATTTAAGGACTTGCTGGGCTCTTTGCCGGTAAGCTGTCTTACTTTCTCCTGTACGGCAGGGATACGGGTAGAACCGCCGACCAGAAGTACCTGACCTAAGTCTGCATTGGTAAGTCCTGCGTCCTTCATAGCGTTCTGTACGGGGATCGCGGTCTTTTCTACCAGATCACGTGTCAGATCATCAAACTTTGCGCGTGTCAGGTTCATATCAAAGTGTTTCGGTCCGTCTGCGGTAGCCGTAATAAAAGGCAGGTTAATATTGGTTGTCATAGCGCTGGAAAGCTCTTTCTTTGCTTTTTCAGCAGCTTCTTTCAATCTCTGCATAGCCATCTTATCGCCGGAAAGGTCTACCCCTTCTGCTTTCTTGAACTCAGAGAGCATCCACTGAATGATCTTGTTATCAAAATCATCGCCGCCCAAGTGCGTATCACCGTTGGTGGAAAGTACTTCGATAACGCCGTCACCGATTTCGATAATGGAAACATCGAAGGTACCACCGCCTAAGTCGTATACCATGATTTTCTGTTCTTTTTCATTATCCAGGCCATAAGCAAGTGCTGCTGCGGTAGGCTCGTTAATGATACGTTTTACCTCCAGACCCGCAATCTTACCTGCATCCTTGGTAGCCTGACGCTGTGCGTCATTAAAGTATGCGGGAACGGTAATAACAGCTTCCGTTACCTTTTCTCCCAGATAACTTTCCGCATCCGCTTTTAACTTCTGCAGAATCATAGCCGAAATCTGCTGCGGTGAATATCTCTTACCATCAATGGTACGTCCGTTGTCGGTACCCATATCTCTCTTAATGGAAGAAATGGTCTTATCTGCATTGGTAACAGCCTGACGCTTTGCAGGTTCACCTACCAGTCTTTCTCCCGTCTTGGTAAATGCTACAACAGAGGGTGTGGTTCTTGCTCCTTCTGCGTTTGCGATAACGGTGGGTTTACCACCTTCCATAACAGCTACACAGCTGTTCGTAGTTCCCAGGTCAATACCAATAATCTTGCTCATAATCAATTCCTCCTCTATTTTCTTTCCCGTCCTTGGGAAATGTCATTTCATTTCATTTTAAACTGCGTATTGCTTTTCTCAATCCCTGACAACGCCCACCATACTGTGTCTTACCACGCTGTCTCTGTATGTGTACCCTTTCTGCAGTTCCTGGGCAACCGTTCCCGCTTCATATTCTTCACTGTCAACCTGCATCACTGCATTGTGAAGATTCGGGTCAAACTCCTTGCCCACTGCTTCGATAGGCTTAACACCGATCTTATCCAGTTCGCTTAAAAACTGCTTATAAATGCGGTTCATACCGTCCACGAAGGGGTCTTCCTGCTTTTCCGGAGGAACCGTTGCCAGTCCTCTTTCAAAGTTATCGATGATCGGCAGGATTTTCTCGATGACGCTCCTGGCACCTGTCTCAAACATGGCCTGCTTTTCCTTTTCCGTCCTTCTGCGGAAATTCTCAAACTCTGCCAGCTGACGTTTCGTCTTATCCTCCAGTTCGGCAATCCTCTCCTTCAGTTCATCCGTCTTCTTATCCTGCTTCGCCTGCTTTCTGGCTGCCATCCTTTCGCTGAAGCTTTTGGCCTGACTGCCTTCGGCATCTTCCCCGGTTTCCTGCTCCTGCGCATCCTTCGGCTTTGACCCATCTGCTTTCTCAGCAAAATCTTCGGCTTCTGCCTGGGCAGATTCACCGGCAACTTCTTCGGCTTCCGAAGCATTTTCTACTTCTTCTCCTTCAGGTGCCTCCTGTCCGTCAGGCTCTTTCTGAATTGCTTCCTGATCGTGCAGTGTACTTTTCTGTTCTTCCATTCTTCTACCTCATTTCTGCTGTCTGACTTAGCTTCCCTTATACAGATCGTCCAACTGGCTTTGTAACGTCTTAAGCGTCCGGATAACTTTATCATAATCCATACGCTTCGGACCGATAATGCCAATCGTACCTTTCATTCCTTCTTCCAGTTCATAAGTAGCAGTCACCACGCTACAGTCCTTCATACTGCTGACCGGTGTCTCACTGCCGATATATACCTGAATTCCGTTTTTGCCTTTTTCTTCCGAAAACGTATTCTGAACCAGTTCACTTAAGTTCTGCTTCTCTTCAAATGTACTGATCAACTTACTTGCCATTTCATGGTCTGCAAGCTCCGGATACCGGAAAATATTGTCGGCTCCGCTGGTATAAATCTGCAGATCCTCATCTGCCTTAATTGCTTCCGCAACCGCGTCAATCACTTCACTGACAATGTTGCCGTGAATTCCGGCCTGCTGCTTCATAGCTGCTATCATACCCAGATTGATTTCTTCCATGCACAGTCCGTTCAAATGCGTATTCAAAAGGATATTCAGCTTTAACAGGGTCTCATCGGAAAGCTCCTCCGTTACCGGAAGGATGTTATTCTTGATCACATTGCCTTCCACAACGATAACCGCCAGAATCTGATTAGCATCCACTCTGGACAGCTGTATGAACTTTACCTTATTATGATGGCTTCTCGGTGCGGAAATCATAGTCGCATACTTGGTATTCTGTGCAAGGGCTTTGACTACCTGCTTCAGTAAAAGCTCCATCTTGTCCTGACGCTCTACCAGCATCTCCTTCATCTCCACCACTTCTTTTTCCTTATCGGCCATCATGGTGTCCACGTAGAAACGATATCCTTTATCGGAAGGAATTCTCCCTGCGGATGTGTGGGGCTGCAGAATGTATCCCAGTTCCTCCAGATCCGCCATCTCGTTGCGAATGGTTGCAGAGCTTAAATTCAAATCCGTATATTTTGAAATTGTCCTGCTGCCGACCGGTTCTCCTGTTTCCAGATAGTTCCGGATGACGGCCTGCAGAATCCTGGTCTTCCTCTCATCCAGCTCCATACCAGCCGCTCCTTCCTTTGAAGGTTATTAGCACTCAATCGAAAGGAGTGCTAACATCTTCATTACATAAGATAGCACTCCCTAAGAATCTTGTCAACAGTTTTTCTCCAAAATATTTGTAAAAAGAATAAATTAAATCTAAAAAATCAATAGAAAAAGAATTTACTGTGAGGCAGCAGATTTTCTTCCGAATTTTTATCCGATTAAAACCTTTTTTTCCTTTTCCCGTAGTAACGATACAGGAAATCAGAAAGCTGATAAAGAGCCAATGCTGCATCTTCTTCGCTCATATCGGCTTTCATACGCCCAAAACAAGCTTTTTCGGTTTTTGACAGCTTTTCACTTTCCAGTAAGTACGAATGCTTCTCATAAAGATTGGATAATAGCTTACGGATTCGGTAGCCGGTCACCTTAAACTCCGCTTCTTTTACATTTACAAAAGACAAACTGATAACCGGGTATGTTCCCTGTAAAGTCCTGTATTTTTTATCCTTCCAGACGGACAGCCCTTCAAACAGATCTTCCCGTCCTGCATAGGCAACGAAAAAAACTGTTCCACCATGCTCATCGTCAGTGTCTTACCAAAACGACGCGGTCTTGTAATCAGTATGACTGCATCACCGCTACCCACAGTATTTCCATACCGGACCGGCATCATTCAGTCATCCTGCGCCCAGGAAAGTGCGCAGCGCACCGCTTTATGCCAGCCTTTCAGCAGGCCAGTCCTTTGGGTTTCCTCCATGGAAGGAGCAAAAGACGTGCAGGCAGTACGGTTCTTCAGAAGCTCCTCCTTATCTTTCCAGAAGCCGCAGGTAAGTCCTGCCAGGAAAGCAGCTCCCAGCGCGGTCGTTTCAATGCAGGCCGGCCGTTCCACGCGGATGCCCGCAATGTCTGCCTGAAACTGCATCAGAAAATCGTTGGCGCTGGCGCCGCCGTCCACCCTGAGTGCTTTTAAGGGAATTTTGCTGTCCTTTTCCATGGCCTGCAGTACATCCAGTGTCTGATAAGCAACGGATTCCAGGGTGGCACGGATAAAATGCTCTTTGGTACAGCCTCTGGTCAGCCCCACTACAGTACCCCTTGCATAGGGATTCCAGTAGGGTGCTCCCATGCCGGTAAAGACGGGTACGATGTACATGCCGGCGGTATCTTTCACACTGCGGGCATATTCTTCCGACTGGGATGCGGATTTGATCATACGCATGCTGTCCCGGAGCCACTGAATCGACGCCCCTGCCACAAAGACGCTTCCCTCCAGGGCATATTCCGTTTTTTCTCCGACACTTGCCGCAATCGTGGTCAGCAATCCGGATTCGGAAGCTATGGCATGTTCTCCGGTATTCATTAAGAGGAAGCAGCCGGTTCCGTAAGTGTTTTTGACTTCTCCCGGCTCAAGGCAGCTCTGTCCGAACAAGGCAGCCTGCTGGTCGCCTGCCGCACCGGCAATGGGGATGGGTTCCCCGAAAATCAGCGGATCCGTATAACCGTATAAACAGCCCGAAGGCTTTACTTCCGGAAGCATGGAGGCAGGAATCCTAAAATAAGCAAGAAGTTCTTCATCCCAGGAAAGGGTATGAATATTGTATAACATCGTCCTGGAAGCATTGGTTACATCCGTCACATGGGCAGCGCCCTTGGTTAAGTTGTAGATCAGCCAGCTGTCCACCGTTCCGAAAAGCAGGCGTCCTTCCTCTGCTTTCAGCCTGGCGCCCGGAACGTTATCGAGAATCCAGGCAATTTTGGAAGCGCTGAAATAGGCATCCGGAATCAGTCCGGTTTTTTCCCGGATGACCCGGTCAAAGCCTTCCTTTTTCAGGGCATCAATCATAGGTGCGGAGCGTCTGCACTGCCACACAATGGCATTGTAAACCGGCTCGCCGGTTTCCCGATCCCAGCAGATGGTGGTTTCCCGCTGGTTGGTAATACCTATGGCTCGGATGTCCTCGGCATCTGCGCCGATCAAAGCCATGCTCTCCGTAGCTACGGCCAGCTGGGAAGACCAGATTTCCAGAGGGTTGTGCTCCACCCAGCCGGGCTGGGGATAGATCTGGGTAAACTCTTTCTGCGCTTTGGAGCAGATATTTCCGGATTTGTCAAAAAGGATGCAGCGGGAACTGGTCGTTCCCTGATCCAGAGCCATTATGTAGTCAGCCATGTCAAAACTCCTTTCCTGTGTAAACATACAAGCGGTTGTACATCTACATTGATACCTCCTCGGGCAGGTTCATGCGGATCCATTCGGGGGACGCTTTCGCTCAATTAAAAACGCAGCGGCACTAAGATTGCACAATACGCAATCAACTGCGCCCTTTGCAGTTTGGGGTCGGCGTTTTTACATGCACCCCTCATTGGATTCCGCATGAGCCTACCCTTAGATACCTCCCAAAACTTTTTATATATTTGTTCTTCATAAATTTATCTTAGAACTGTAACACCAGTATATCATTCCGAGCGAAAAAAAGCAATTATTGGATTGCTTTTCCCCGAAGATAGAATTATAATAATAATCTGAAAACACAGTTTTGCGAATGGTGCATGTGAACTGTTATTAACGAAGAAATGAGGTTTTATATGATCGTACAAAAATACAAAGATATGTTGGCAGGGAAGTCCGTTATCAGGCAGCTTTCGGAATTTGCAACGGCAAGAGGCGCCGAAATCGGGTATGATAACGTTTTTGATTACAGTCTGGGCAATCCGTCCGTACCCGTGCCTCAAGAATTTACCAGCAAGATGATACATATGCTGGCTACCAGACGTTCCAATGAACTGCACGGCTACAGTCCCAGTCTGGGAATTACCAGTGTAAGAGAGGCTATCGCCACTTCCCTGGAAGAACGTTTCGGACTTCCTTACCGGAAAGAGCATATTTTTATGGCGTCCGGTGCAGCCGGCGCTCTGGCGCATGCGTTCCGCCTGGTAACCCAGCCGGGAGATGAGATCCTTACGTTTGCTCCATTTTTCCCGGAATACCATCCTTATGTGGATCTGACGGGCGCGGTGTTAAAGGTCGTTCCGCCGGAAACCAAGACCTTCCAGATTAATTTTACGGCATTTGAAGAGATGCTTACGCCAAAGACCATGGCGGTACTGATCAATACGCCGAACAATCCTTCCGGTGTTGTTTACTCGGATGAGACCTTAAAACAACTTGCGGAAATCATGACGAAGAAATCGGAAGAATATGGCCACGATATTTTCCTGATTTCCGATGAGCCTTACCGGGAAATTGTCTTTAAGGGAGTAAACGCACCTTTCGTCTCCGCTTTTTACGACAATACCATTATGTGCTACTCTTTTTCCAAGTCGCTGTCCCTTCCCGGTGAACGTATCGGTTATGTGGCAGTCAATCCCGCCTGCAAAGAAGCAGAAACCCTGATCGCTATGTGTGCGCAGATTTCCAGAGGAATCGGGCATAACTGTCCTCCCTCCATTATTCAGCTGGCAGTGGCACAGGTGTTGGATAAGACGGCAGACTTAAGCGTTTACGAAGTGAATCGTAACCTTCTTTATAATGAACTGATCGATCTGGGATATACCTGTGTAAAGCCGGGCGGAACTTTCTACATTTTCCCGAAGGCCATGGAAGAAGATGCCAGGGAATTCTGCAAAAAAGCACTGAAGTACGACTTAATTCTGGTGCCGGGCGATACCTTCGGCGCTCCGGGATATTTCCGGATGGCATATTGCGTGGACACGGAGAAAGTAAAGCGTTCCTTAACGGCGCTGCGTCAGTTTACACAGGAAACTTATCCGAACCGCTGAAAATGCAAAAAGCACTGAACGAGCATTTTTGCAAATAGTTCACCTGTACTGTTGCTTTCCCACGAAAAATTTTATACGAAAATAGGATAATAAGGAGTATAATCTATTATGTTGGAAATTATCAAAGCAATCATCTACGGAATCATAGAAGGAATCACGGAATGGCTTCCCATCAGCAGTACCGGGCATTTGCTGCTTGCCGAGCAGTTTATTCCTTTCAGGAATGTTTCGGAAGGCTTTTTCGATATGTTTGATGTCGTGATTCAGTTAGGCGCCATTCTGGCCGTTGTCGTTTTGTTCTGGAAGCAGATCTGGCCCTTTGCCCTGACCAGGAAAGAGAGAGAAAAAACCGACACATCATCCATTGTCAAAATGGATATTCTCATCCTGTGGTTTAAGATTCTGGTATCCTGTGTACCGGCTGCCATTATTGGAATTTTGTTTGACGATGTCTGCAATGCTTTGTTTTACAATCCCACCAGCATTGCCATGGCACTGATCGTCTTCGGCGTGGCTTTCATCCTGATTGAGAACTGGAACAAGGGAAGAAAGCCCAAGATTACCAAGCTTTCCCAAATCACTTACCAGACTGCCCTGATGATCGGCGTCTTTCAGGTCATTGCGGCGGTCTTCCCCGGAACCTCCCGTTCCGGCGCTACGATTGTAGGCGCCCTGTTAATCGGCGTTTCCAGAAAAATCGCAGCCGAATACACCTTTTTCCTGGCCATCCCCGTAATGTTCGGCGCCAGCCTTTTAAAAGTGGTAAAGTTCGGATTTTCCTTTACCGCAGCCGAGGCGGCGGCTCTGGCAGTTGGAACAATCGTTTCCTTTATCGTATCGGTATTCGTACTCCGCTTCCTGATGGGATACATCAAAAAGCATGATTTTAAGATCTTCGGCTGGTACCGTATTGTACTGGGAATCGTTGTTCTTCTCTACTTCAATCTGCTCCGTTAATACCACCTGTTCTCTCTGCTAAAATGCGCAGAAAGAACAAAATTCATAGCATACCATCTATTTCCCTTGTGCTAAGATGCGCAAATGAAATTTCCGGCACGATAAAACATTTTATCGTGCCAAATTTTTTCTTGTGTATTTTTCCTTTTTCCCCTATACTGTATTCATACCTTGTTACATCCATAATAAAAGCAGCATAAAACTTACAGAACCGTTTTATGCACAATGAAGGGAGTATTTTCATATGAGTAAAAAGGAATCATCCGGATTTGGTTCCGAATTGTTCGGGAAAGGGCGCAAGGCAGGGAAAATCATAGGGCTGGCTGTATTGGCCATCGTTGTAGTCTTCCTGGTTTTCGGCAGTTCCTATCAGATCCGGGAACAGGAACAGGCGGTTTTGATCACTTTTGGGAAAGCCAAAGCCGTTACCGAACCCGGACTTCACTTTAAACTTCCGCTTGTTCAGAGCGTGCGGAAGGTTAATACCACGATTCAGGGATTTGCCATCGGTTATTATGCCGATTCCAATGTTTCCGATGAGCAGGATTCCCTCATGATCACGTCCGACTATAATTTTGTCAATGTGGACTTTTTCGTGGAATATCGGGTAACCGACCCGGTACGAGCCGTTTATGCATCGGATCAGCCCGTGGAAATCTTAAAAAATATCTGCCAAAGCTCCATCCGTACCGTTATCGGCAGTTATCCCGTAGACGATGTGCTGACCACCGGCAAAAATGAAATTCAGGCGGAAATCAAGACGATGGTTCTGGAACACCTTAAGGAACAGGATCTGGGAATCTCCCTGGTTAACATTACCATCCAGGATTCGGAACCGCCTACCACGGAAGTCATGGAAGCCTTTAAGGCAGTAGAGACCGCCAAACAGGGAAAAGAAACTGCCCTGAACAATGCCAATAAATACCGCAACGAGCAGATTCCTTCCGCTCAGGCAAAAGCAGACGGCATTCTGAAAAATGCACAGGCAAAGAAAACCGAACGCATCAACGAAGGCGCCGCACAGGTAGCCCGCTTCAACGCTCTGTACGAGGAATATATCAAGAATCCCGTGGTTACCAGACAGCGTATGTTTTACGAAACCATGGAAGACGTACTGCCTGACTTAAAAGTCATTATCGAAAGCCCCCAGGGGCAGGTACAGACCTTCTATCCTTTAGAATCCTTTACCGGAACAGGCAGCGCAGATTCCTCCGACCGAACTAATTCTTCCGGTTCTTCTGACCGGATCAATTCTTCCGGTTCTTCCGCAGCGGTTGACAGTGATACGACAGAGTAGAATAGAAACGACTAAGTCACTCAGAAATGGAGATTAATATGAAAAAACTAAAACCCATCTTAATTGCAGTCTTTCTCCTTTGCATTCTTTTGATCGGGAGCTCCTGTATCGTGGTAACCAATGAAAATGAATACAGCCTGATTCGTCAGTTCGGTAAAATCGATCATGTGGAAACTTCCGCAGGGATCAGCTTCAAGGTCCCTTTCCTGCAGAGCGTGGATAAACTGCCCAACCGGATCATGCTCTATGATCTTTCCGCATCCGATGTCATTACCAGCGATAAAAAGACCATGATCTGCGACAGTTTCGTCCTCTGGAAGATTGCCGATCCCGTTAAATTTGCCCAGACGCTGAATGGTTCCGTTTCCAATGCGGAAAGCAGACTGGATACCATTGTGTATAACGCCACCAAAAATGTGATCAGCAGCATCACACAGGATAAAGTAATCACCGGAAGAGACAGAGAACTGTCAGATGCCATTCTGAAAAATATCGGAGACGCTCCGGCACAGTACGGTATTGAGCTCCTGGCCTTTGATACCAAACAGCTGGATCTGCCCCAGGACAACAAAGCCGCCGTATACGAACGAATGATTTCCGAACGGGACAACATCGCCGCTACTTACATTGCGGAAGGAAATTCCGAAGCCCAGATCATCCGCAACAGCACCGATCAGGAAGTTACCGTGATGCTTTCTGAAGCCGAAAAGCAGGCTGAAATTCTGATCGCAGAAGGAGAAGCGGAATACATGCGCATTCTTTCGGAAGCTTATTCCGACCCTTCCAGACAGGATTTCTATTCCTTCGTCAGAAGCCTGGATGCCCTGAAAGCTTCCATGACAGGAGCCTCCAAGACGGTAATCCTCTCTCCTGATTCGCCCATTGCCGGAATTTTCTACGGGAATTAGAGCTACCGTTCAGGGAGTCTTCTCATAAATACAGACGCCTGTCTGGCCGTCGATCTCCTGTACCATAACGGACACTACTTCATTCTGGGAAGTGGGGATATTCTTTCCTACATAGTCCGGGCGGATGGGAAGCTCCCTATGCCCCCTGTCCACAAGAACCGCAAGCTGTATAGAGCGGGGTCTTCCGTAACGGAATACCGCCTCAATTGCAGCTCTCGCGGTTCTTCCCGTATAGATGACATCATCCACCAGAATCACGTGATACTGCCGCACATCGCAGGGAATCCGGCTGTCTGACGCCTCCGGCAATTCTTTTACTTCCGTCAGATCATCCCGGTATAACGTCACATCAATGGAACCTACCGGTACTTTCGTTCCTTCAAAACGTTCGATATTCCTTGCCAGCATTTCAGCAATAGGAATACCTCTTCTGCGGATTCCCAAAAGGCAGACCTGCCCGGCTCCCGCATTTTTCTCAATGATTTCATGTGCAATTCTGGCAAGAGATCTTGCAAATTGCGCTTCATCCATAATTTTGGCTTTGTATTCTTTTCCACTCACATTAATTCCCTCCGATATTACAATAATTCTTTCCGAAAAGCGATAAATTCCCGCCCGTCTTTCTCAAACGTTTCCCTTGCCTCAAATCCAAGATGCCGGCAGACCGCTGCAGACGCTGCATTTTCCCTGTCCGTCACGGCACAGACCCTTTGGAACAAAAGCTCCTCTTTTGCGTAGGCAAGAAGGGCGCTGCAAACTTCTTTCGCAAGTCCTTTGCCCTGCCTTTTCGGTGTAATACAATATCCCAGTTCCGGACAATCTGGCTCCTCTCCCGCACTGAAACCGGCTCTTCCGATGACTTTTCCATCTTCCCGATCCAGTATAGTCCAGATTCCGTAGCCGTAAAAAGGATAGACTTTTTCGATATAGGCATTCAAAACGGCATAGGCATCTTCCGACTCTTTGCAGATCGGTTCCATGTAACGGGTAACGGAAGGTTCTGCGTAAATGGCAAGGAGCGATTCGATATCCGGAGGAATCGTCTCTCTTACGATGCAACGCTTTGTACGGACAATTTCCCAGGGAATCTTTACCAGTCTCCGGTAGATATTTTCCAGGAACAAAGCGTCCAGTTCCTCCGGTTTTTCCATGGCATATTCTACGCAGAATTCGGGAAAAGTCTCTTTCGGCTCCTCATAGAAATAAAGCAGTACCGGCTTTCCTTCCTTTTGCCAGACAGTTGCCTGCATGGGACTGTCCGTAATCCACAGAGTACCGGGGATTTCTTCCCTGCAGGCGGCCTTGTCTATTCTTTCATATGGAATGCCTTCCCGGGTCAGCTTCTGCCCCAGAAGAGCCATCCGTTCCCCGGCTTTGTCATGATACAATACAGAATTTACTTTTTTCAGATAATAGATCATTTTCCATTTTCCTCTTTACCTTTCCCTTATTTTATAATAAAATAAGAAAAAAAGCAAAGGAAAGGAATTTTTTATGGAAAATAAAAATCC
>CAKRZO010000032.1 GCA_934433135.1 uncultured Acetatifactor sp.
AGCTCGATAAGCTCATCATTAAGTGATAAAGCATTTTTAGGAGTATGGGATGCTTCTGAAGCGCTAAGGCGTCCTTCATTAAATGCTTTTACCCAGCAGTAAATAGAAATTGTCAAGGATTTAACCGGAATCAGATTTTTTATGATAGAATCAAGAAAAACAGGAGGCTTGGTTATGGAGTATTATGTTTCAAACTATATAAAGACTGCAAAGAATGATGATGAGGCAATCCGGCTATGCCTGGAAGACAGCAAAAATGAGCCAGAGAGAGTCATTGTATTTGACAATCCGGACTATATGATTTCGCAGGCGATTTTACTGCCATCCAATATAACGGTGATTTTGGACGGATGCCATATCAAACAGGCGGATTTTACATTTGATAACGTTTTTCGGGGGGATAATATTGTGTGCAATCCGGACAATCCAATGTCAGTTCCGCTTGTATGTCCTCCGATTCAGAATATTAAAATTTTGGGAAGAAACGGTGCACGGATTTCCGGTCCTGACAAAAACAGAGTCGGGTATCATCCGGTGTTAGAAGAAGAACAGGAAATGACCGGAGATTTTTGGGGCTGGCGAACCTTTACTATTTTGCTTTCCAATTGCACCGGCTTTGAGATTTCCGGTATCAAGTTAGACCAGTCCCGGTGCTGGACAATTACCCTTGATCTTTGCCAGAATGGATCTGTACATGATTTGGAAATTGAAACCAACGTAAAAAACGGAGACGGAATTGATCTTAGGGCAGGCTGTCGGCAGATTCGGATAGAAAATCTGACAGGCACTACCTCGGATGACAGCATTGCCTGCACGGCGCTTGGAATGGCAGAGAAAACAGAATACCCAATTGGAAATTATCTGTATCCGTTAGAGCCGTCCTGCTGTTTAGAGAATAAAGACAAAGATATTCGCGATATTCAGATTCGGAATGTTCAGACAGGCGGCTGCCATCATGCAGTGATTTGCCTGGCAGCAGACGGCTGCCGCGTGCATGATATCCTGATTGATGGAGTACAGGAGGTTGGGAATGGAAATCGGGAGGCAACTGTCAAATTATATACAGGCTATGGTGCAAAATCCGGAAAAGCAGATCTTTCCCGTATTACAGTTCAAAACGTGTCCTCGCGCTATGCGGAGCATGCCGTTTATTGCAATACCAGTGTGGAGGATTGTATTTTGAAAAATATTCAATTGGAGAAAATTCAATTAGATGCTCCGGAAGGATTTTCTTTGATTGATGGAATCGAGGCAGAGGATATCCAAAAAATGCTGAAACAGCTTGGTATTTCTTCCAGCGACTGTGTTACAGTGCATACCTCACTAAAAAGCATTGGAAAAATTTGCGGCGGTGCAGAAACGATGTTAAATGCATTTTGCGAATATCTGCAAGAGGGAATGTTTGTTGTGCCAACGCATACCTGGGCAAATGTAAATGCAGAAACTCCGGAATTTAATGTCCGGACAACGAAACCTTGTATCGGAGCGTTTCCGTCACTGTGTGCAAAAGTCGCAATTGACCATGAAAATGCAGTTCGTTCCCTGCATCCGACGCATTCTGCGGCGATCTTTGGAAAAAAAGCAGATGTCTATGCAGACGGAGAAATCCAGGTTCGGTCGCGGACGCCGCGGAATGGCGTGTGGGGCAGACTATATGATCAGAACGCCAAGGTTGTCATGATTGGGGTGGGGTTAGAGAGCAACACCTATCTTCATGCTGTGGATGAGGAGGTCAATGATTTACCGGAGGACGAGGCATTCTATTTTGACGCATGCCTGGTGGATATGAACGGAGAAAAACACAAAATTTCACATATGAACAAGATGGCATACTGGACATCCAATCTTTTCCCGAAATTGGAACCGTACTTTTTCGAGCATGGCGCGGTTTCTTATTCCAGATTGGGAAATGCAAAGGTAATTTGCTTTGATGTTGTAAAAGGACATGATTTATTGGTGGAGTTATGCAAAAGGGCAGAGAATGCCAAGCGATTTGAAAGTATCGTAGCTGCTGTAAAATAAGAAAAAGAAAAAAGAAGACCTCACATGCGATGATTTTGTTACTGAATTTGATATATATATTCGACCTAATAAATGCGGAGAAAAAGGTGTTAAAATATATAGTGGGAAAACGATTGGTCATAAGAGAATCGTAAAAATACCAGGCATAACGGAATCATCTTTTCTGCGGAGGTTTTCTGGTGGAAAGAATAGATGCTCCACTTCCTCTGCCGGCATTTGTTTCAGCGTATCAAGATCTTTACCGGATTCTTTGAACCGGTTCATGATCAGAGTAATTGTGCTGCAGCCGACATTGTATCGGCTACGGCAATCATCATAGGATATGCCACGCTGACGCATATCTATGATTCCAAGAATTGTAGTACAGTTTTGCATAATTGTATGCTCCTTTCTCGTTTGTTTTTACTACGAGAAAACTATACCACAATAAATCTCACACCGATGTTCCGAGCGGATACACCGGTGGAACAAAGTGCTCACACCGTTTCAAGCGAAATGCTCACACCGGTCAGGCGAAATTTGCAGTTTGTGTTTATAACAATTTCAGGATTGATTTACAACCAGTCGTTTATAAGAATTTTGCCGTTGTACATTTCACTTCTGATTGCTCTGTTGCAAGCAGAAGTAAACAGATATGCGAATTTGGTCGGTGGGTTAAACGCGATAATATATTCGGTTGTTTATCTACATTACAATTTATATGCGATGGCAGCGTATGCGTTGATAGTCTCTTTCCCTCTGCAAATAGTTACGTTTATTTTGTGGAACAAACAACCATGGCAGAATTCAACTGTTCTGAAAAGATTTTCAAATGCAAAAAGAGCTATATTGATTATCGGAACAATAATTGCGTGGGGAATAATCTGTTATTTCTTATCTGGTACGGACTCAAGTCACAAAGAACTTGATACTGCTGTAACGGTTGAGGGAGTAGTGGAAACGGTGTTAACATTGTTTTCGTATTTAGAATATACAGTGTTTACTTTTGCGGGTACGGTTTTCAGCACGTTGCTTTATGTCATGATGTTGAAAGATACCCCGGAGCAAATGACATATCTTGGATATTCGGTTTATTCAATGATATGCACATTGGTTGCTTTGATCAACGCAAATAATATATACCGAGAGCAAAACAAATTAGCCAAATCACAAGAGACTTAGAGGAGAATTTTTCAATGGATATTAATATTTCAAATATGAGAGAATGTTTTTTTGATGATATGATGATTAATACAAGTGAAACAACAGTGGAATTCCGTTTGCATCATCCTATCAGAAAAAATGTTGTGATTGTACATGATGAACCGTGGGAAGGTGATAATTGTTGTTATTATAATTTCTTTTGGGATGATGGTATTTATAGAATGTATTATCTGGGGGCAAGCACTTTTAAGGCAAGCGGAATGTTTGTAGATGGTGTTTCAGTCTGCTATGCAGAGAGCAAAGATGGAATAAACTGGACTAAGCCCAAACTTCATATTTGTAAGGTTGATGGCTCAGACGATAATAATATCATTTTGGATTTGTCAATGGTTCATCATGGACATTCGATTGATAACTTTATGGTGTTTAAAGATACTAATCCAAATTGCGATGATGATAAGAGATATAAAGCTGTTCTCAGATTGGGTGATGATGGCGATGACGGTTTGTATTGTATGTTCAGCTCCGATGGAATACACTTTAATTTTGGCGGAACGCTGACAACTGAGGGAAACTTTGATTCATTAAATGTTGCTTTTTGGGATGAAACGGCATGTTGTTACAGATGCTATTTTCGTGGATATCACGCGCCCGGCGATACTGCTGTCGGAATAAATACGGACGAGAATAATATTCGTGATATACGTTACATGGAATCCATTGATTTTATAAACTGGACTAAGCCGAGATTGATTGAATTCGGAGATGACAGAGAAGTTTCGTTATATACAAATTGTGTGCAGAATTATCAGCGTGCAAAACAGATTTTAATCGGATTTCCATCTCGGTATTTATTTCGAAGAAACTGGAACGGCAGCTTTGATGAGTTACCCGGAAAAGAGCGGCGTATCGAGAGAATGAAGAGATATCAGCGTTACGGGTTGGTTTTGACTGATTGTATATTTATGACATCAAGAGACGGAATTACTTTTAAAAGATATAATGAAGCTTTTATGACTCCCGGTCTTGAGGGAGAGACGAATTGGGTATATGGAGATTGTTATCCAGCAAGAGGGTTCCTAGAAACAGAGACGGATATTGAAAGTACGGACAGAGAACTTTCGATGTTTGTTCCCGAGGGGGAGTGGAGCGGAAATCCGACAAAACTTGTCAGATATACAATACGTTGTGATGGATTCAGGTCAGCTCACGCTGGTGAAAGTGAAAAGATACTTGTGACAAAGCCTTTTGTTTTCAACGGAAGTGATTTGTTTGTAAATTTTGAAACTTCTGCACTCGGTTATATGTATTTTACACTTGTTGATAAAGAAGGCAACAGATATGAAAGCGAAGAGACGTTCGGAAATTGCATTGACAGAAAAGTTTATTTCAACGGCGAGATTGTAAAAGAACTCTCCGGAAAACTTGTGACACTAGAAGTTCGTATGTACGATTCGGATTTATATTCAATAATGTTCAGGTGATATTTTGAACTTAAGGTAATAAATTGAGGAAAATAGCATGAATATTATAGATTTTCACACGCATCCGGGATATAACTCAACCCAAGATTTTGGGTATGATATGACACCGGAAATGTTTGTTCAAGAACTGAAAAGGGCAGGTATCACAAAGGCATGTGGGAGTGCTCTTGATTTAGTTTTGATAAAAGAAGAAAGTAAAATTGATATGCTGATAAAAAAGTTAAACCATATTTCGTGGATGTATTATGAAAGATTTCCGAATTTTTTTGTACCTGGAATACATGTTCACCCAGAATGTGTAGAAATATCGGCAGATGAAATAGAATTTTATTCAGAAAAAGGAGTTAAAATAATAGGCAAATTGACTCCATATTTAATGGGGTGCAATACATTCCTTTTATCAGGATATTTTGAATTATTTGAATTATGCAGCGGTAAAAATATGATTTTATCCTTACATCGACCACCGATTAAAGAATGTGCACGTTTGGCTGAGCAATTTCCAAATTTAAAAATGGTGATTGCTCAGCCATCATATGGACAGGATTATATGGACTTGTTGTCCATTATAAAGAAATATGAAAATTTGTTTATGGACTTATCCGGCACGGGCATTGCTGCATATGGAATGTTGAGATATGGGATTGATGTTGTTGGTAAAGAGAAAATTATATTCGGGACTGACTTCCCTGGGTACAATCCCGAAATGTACGTGAGATCTGTATTTTATGAAAAACTAACCGATGATGAAAGGGAATTTATCTTGTACAAAAATGCCGAAAGGCTTTTAATATAGTTACTTTACGATCTAACCAGCAGGTAGTAATACGCTGTATAATCGTGTAACCGAATTTGCGTTTAAGTGTCGCGGTAATGGCACCGGCCACGATGCCGCCGCAAGGTGTTTTTTTGCGTTTAGGAGAAATATTATATATTCGGATGAATCCGTAATATGCAGCCCCCTGCCGATAAAGTAATGGCAGGGAACTGTCAGAGTCCGGGTTATGGCAACATCTTTTTAATCTGCAAACAAATCCTCAGCCGTAATAACGGATTGAATTTCACCGGAATAAGAATTGTCACTGATGCCATAGGTCGTGATCAAGGTAGAATGAATCACATACTTTGTCTTTGTTCCTTTAATCAAACTCATGACATTCCTTCCACAACTTATTTTTTCCCCCACTTTTGGAAATTTAACTGTTTGTCAATGTTTCGCCCGCTATACATTACCCTAAGAATTGTCACAACCTTTTTGGTGCTGTCCGGGATATAAAGTACTATATAATTATCTACAGGTAATGTGCGAAGTCGACGACTTTTCCATGGTTCTTTATCATATAATTGATAACGTTCCGGCATAGTATCTAGACTTGATATCTGTTCTTCCAGACGGTCAAGCTGTCCGCATGCATTTTCAGGTGATTGTAATTCGAAAGCAATATGTTCAAGAACTCCTCTTAAATCATTGTCTGCCTGTTCGGATATTTGTATTTCATATATCATAAACCATAGTCCTTGCGAATGTCAGCAAATGCTTTCTTAGCATTTATTGTTCGCCCAGCCCGCATATCCGCATATCCTTTCTCTAATTCTTCATTGAACTCTGCTTCTGATAATATATTCATATCAAGTGGTCTTGCAGGTGGGATTTTTACTTCAAATGGAAGCCCTCTCTGTAAGATAATCTGTTTATAAAACATATTAATTGCATTGGAAGCGGGGATTCCAAGGGTAGATAGGATGCTCTCGGCTTTTTCTTTGACATCCGGTTCAATTCTTGCATATAAATTTGCTGATTTTGCGGCCATATAAGGTGTCTCCTTTCGAAAATCGTATTTTTCTAAATCTATTATATGCAAATGTCCGCACAAAAGCAATACTAAAATATAATTGTATATAATGCTATTGCAGGTAGTAATACGCTGTATAATCGTGTAACCGAATTTACGTTTAAGTGTCATGATAATGGCATCGGTCACGATGCCGCCGCAAGGCGGTTTTTTTGTTAAGGAGAAATATTATGGATTTGTTTATATATTCGGATGAATCCGGAGTATTTGATAAAGAACATAATGAGATTTACGTATTTTATTCTCACAAAAAAAGCCTGCATCGCAGGCTTTTTCACTTTATGGGTTCTTTATGCTTCATATTTCTGATGAAAAGCGTCTTCTACATTCGTAGATTCTGCAGATTCTTCACCACTCTTAGAAGCATCTGCTTCTTTGTGGCTTTCTTCTTCCTTGGAAGCTTCGGCACCTTCTTTTTCTTTGGTCAGGGATACGTAGGTGCGGGATGTTTTTTCATCCTCATCGGTTTCTTCTTCAGCAGTATCCTCGTCTTCCTCATCGTCTGTCAGTCTGCAGCTGATCAGATTCTTCTTCTCCAGAAAATAATATACACCGGCACAAACACCTGCTACGGCAGCCATACCTGCCAGAAATTTTGCAAATTTTTTCATTATCATTGGCTCCTTTCCGAGACTTGAAAATATTGGTTGGTAGCTTTTATTCTAATACTATTTTGTAAAATTGAAAAGGGATTATGTATAAAATTTATAAAAAATTTAAATAAAGAAATCAGTCTTGAAAAAGGCTCTTGAAAAATGTCTCCTCTGCGACACTTCGTTGAGAGGCGACCGGGGGAGTCCTGTTACCTGTTTTCCCGATACATAATCTGATAACGCTTAGGGGTCATATGCTGCTTGATTGTACTTCATAGATCATAAGGCGCATATAAATTTGCTGATTTTGCAGCCATGTTTGGTGTCTCCTTACGTAAGCTGTATTTTAGCTATCTCTATTAGATGCAAATGTCCGTACAAAAGCAATGCTAAATTTAAACAGTATTCCCAAATTTAGATAATTTGGCACCGGAATTTTTTGGGGGGAGTGCAGACTGTGCTGAGGAACGCCCGGGTCTGACAACGATTATACAAAAACAATGCAACACAGTTACATTGTTAAATAAATTCTGTACATGATATAATTCCTTATAATAGGTACAGCAAATAGATTACAAATTAAAAATGGCAAAGAGATAAATACGGGAGGAGATATGGAAAAGTACAATGATCTTTCACTCATATGTGAAAACAGAGAACCGCAAAGGGCATATTATATTCCTTTTTCCGGGGCAACAGAGGCAATGTCCGGAAGGAAAGAATTGTCTGACAGGTATCAATTATTAAACGGAGAATGGAACTTTAAATATCTGGAATGTCCTCTGGATCTTCCGGAAGATATTGCAAAGCTTACCTTTGACAGCACAATTCCGGTTCCTTCCTGCTGGGAGTGTTATGGCTATGGGCAGATTCAATATATTGATGGTAATTATCCCTTTCAATATGACCCGCCTTATACGCAATCTTTAAATCCGATTGGTGTTTATAGCCGCAGCTTTACGCTGAAAAATTTTTCCAGGATTTATCTTGTCTTTGAAGGGGTCAGCAGCTATTTCGAACTATATATAAACGGCAATTATGTAGGAATGAGCAGAGGCAGCCATTTTCAGGCAGAATTTGAGATCACAGAATTTGTAAAACAAGGAGAAAATATAGTTACAGCTGCAGTTTATACCTGGAATGCGGAAAGTTATCTGGAGGATCAGGATTTTTTCCGCTTTCATGGGATTTTCCGGGATGTATACCTGTTAAACCGACCGAAGAACCATATCAGAGATATTTTTGTTCAAACACAAGTAGATGGGGCGGTTCGTCTGGAGACCACGTTTCAAGGAGAAAATCTGCCGCTTGAAGTTTCTTTGTACGCACCGGATGGTACCCGGCTGGCAAGGGCGGATAAGGTAGAAAATCCGTTGCTGTGGAATGCTGAGAATCCTATACTATATGGTATTTTAGTTCATTGCGGAGAGGAATATATTTATAAAAGAATCGGTTTTCGCAGCGTCGCTGCATCTGCCGATGGCGAATTACTGATCAACGGAATATCGGTAAAATTAAAAGGTGTGAACCGCCATGATTCTCATCCGCGGTATGGTTACTGTACCACAAGAGAAGATATGGAAAAAGATATTCTTTTGATGAAAGAGCATAATATAAATTGTGTGCGTACAGCTCATTATCCTAACCATCCGGAATTTGTTGAGTTGTGTGACCGGTACGGATTGTACGTGATCGAGGAATGTGATCTGGAGACCCATGGTGTTGAATATGCCCTTGGTTTCTGCTCAAAGCAGTCGATCAAGGAGATGGCTTCAAACAAGGAGTGGCTTCCCTCTTATCTGGATCGGATGAAACGAATGGTGGAACGGGACAAAAATGCCTGCAGTATTATTATCTGGTCTCTGGGTAATGAGGGGCAGTTCGGCGATAATTTTGTAGAAATGTCCAAATGGACAAAACAACGCGATCCATCTAGATTAATTCATTATGAAAGAACGGCATTTCCCAACAAAGCATACGGAGCAGACCAGATGCCGATCCATCCGTGCGTGGATATGATCAGTCGAATGTACACTTCGTTGGAAAATTTGGAGATTCAGGGACAGCTTACTGTAGATAAGCGGCCGTATTTTCTCGCAGAGTACGCTCATTCTATGGGCTTAGGACCGGGAGAATTAAAGGATTACTGGGATTTGATCTACAAATATAAGAGGTTGATCGGAGGATGCGTCTGGGAATGGTGCGATCATGCTGTGGAAAAGAAGCTTCCCAATGGGAAAATCGGTTATTTATACGGCGGAGACCACGGAGAATTTCCCCATGACGGTAACTTCTGCTGTGACGGTTTGGTTTTCCCGGACAGAACACCGTCTACCGGTCTGCTGGAATATAAAAAGGTAATTGAACCATGGACAGTGGAGTGTTTAGATGCTTCCGCCGGAATCTTTAAAGTGACGAATCGATACGATTTTACGGATTTTAAAGAAATGTTTTTCCGATATCGAATCGTAATCGATGCAAGAAAAGGAGAGTGGAAAGAATTTTCCATGGAATTGGCGCCTCACTGTAGCAGCACCCTTTATCTTACCTACGAGTTGCCGGAAGCTGCTTATGACGGTGCATTTCTGGAAATGATTATGAGTGCTGAAAAAACAGCAGATATAATTGAGGAAGACTTTGATGCTAACGTGATTGCATGGTCGCAGTTTGTGCTTCCTGTTCAACGCTTGCCGCGGAAGCAAACAATTTCCGGCAGAATGTTTGTAAAAGAAAAAGGGAAACGTTATCTGGAAATAGGAAGTGGAGAAAATTGTTGTAGAGTGGATCTGGCAAATGGTATGCTTGTGTCTTTGCAAAAGAATAAAAAGGAACAGTTAAAGCGGGCATGTGACCTGATAATGTGGCGTGCACTGACGGATAATGATGCTTTCTGCAAAGATACCTGGGTAAAGGACCATCTTCACAAAACCTATTTTAGGCCTTACGGTTATCGAATTAGGAAGGAAGAAGAGCAAATTATACTTACTTTTCATGGTATGCTTGGAGCGAACAGCAGAGTGCCTGTTTATGCAGTTACCATTACCTACACTTTTACGGCGGAGGCGGTTTGTGTTTCAATTGATGCCGTAAAAAATAATCGTTTGCGGGCTATAAATTGTTCTGATGGGGAAAAAGCAGATGAGGATTCCAATTTGAAGACGGAAATTCTCGAAATTCCGAGATTTGGAATGCGTTTTGCATTGAATCCGGAAATGGAATCGCTGGAGTACTTTGGAAAGGGAAAGCGTGAATGTTATATTGATTATCAACAGCATGCAAGAATGGGTACATTTAAAAGCACGGTAACTCAGGAGTACGAGCCATATATCCGTCCCCAGGAATGCGGCAATCATATTAAGACGAAATGGCTCAGATTGAACTCAGAGACAGGGGAAAACCTTGTTTTTCGTACAGAGAAAGAGTTTGAGTTTTCCACACTCCATTACACAGTAGAGGAGCTTGATTGTAAAAACCATGCTTTTGAACTGGAACAATCGGGGACTACGGAGGTGTTGATCTGCTATAAAAACAGAGGGATTGGCTCCCGTAGTTGCGGACCGGCTTT
This sequence comes from uncultured Acetatifactor sp., assembly GCA_934433135.1. GTDB lineage: Bacteria > Bacillota > Clostridia > Lachnospirales > Lachnospiraceae > Acetatifactor. The sequence continues at coordinate 10,661 of CAKRZO010000032.1, forward strand.
AAGTGAAAAGTACCAGATACGGGATAAGGAAATTCATTTCCGTTTTTTCATTGAAATGTAAAAAAAATTGCCACCTTTCGAGCGTTCGTTAAGTGGCAATTTTCTTTTATTTATGCAGAATTTGGTACTGCTTAGGGGTCATATGGTACTTGGCTGAAAAAACTTTGTAAAAATGCGCAGTATCATGGAAACCGACGGAAAGAGCGATTTCCTGAATGGAAAGAGTGCTCTCTTCAAGCAGTTTCGTTGCCATGAGAAGGCGGTATTCATATAAATAACGTGACGGTGACAAACCGGTATGACGCATAAAAATTTTGTACAAGTAGGAACGCTCGATTCCGATGTAGGAGGCGATGGATTGGACGGTAACATTATAGGGATAATTTGTTTCAATATAATCACAGGCTCTTTTCAGGTAATCTTCGGGTGATTGACTTTGCGGTGATAGAATCGTTGCATTTCTGACCAGATGACTCATAACCAACAAAAAATATCCTGCCACATCGTATCCCTGAGCCTCATAGGATTTGCTTGCTTCATGCATAGCATACAGGTTCGACAACGTTTTCTCATCTGTAGGAAAAGAAAAAAGGACATGATCGATATCCAGTCCTGCTTTGCGAACCAGTGAATCATCGTCAACACCGCAGAAAGTGGCATAAATATATTTCCAGGGGGAGTGCATGTCGGCAGTGTAGCAGTTGGAAATTCCGGGAAAAATCATGAATCCCTGTCCCGGTTCGACGGTATAAGTTTTGCCATTTACGGTATAAGTTCCCTTTCCTTCCAGAACAAAATGCGCAGAATAATGATTGTAGGTACGATAGGCGCAGTGATGACCTGCCTGGCAGGCAGTAATACCGCATTGAATAACGGCAATGCTCTGGTTGGGCTGCTTTTCAAGGTTATGAAAGTCTATATTGACACTCATAGGATATACTACCTCCTGTTTGCTCCGGATTTTGCTGGGGTAAGCGATTTCATTTGAAAGTATTATATCGTGAGCATAGCTCACTCTGGTTCTCTTGCGCTCATTATATCATGTATGGAAGCGGCTTGTAAATTCATATTGTCCGAAAAAATAAAATTGGAAACATTGGTACAACTTTTGTACAACTTACATACGTAAAAAAAGACAGCTGATTATGCTATACTGAAACGGAAAGGAGAGATGAAAAATGAGTTATGCAGCAATGGCACTTTCCATTCTGTTGTCCGTGATCAATGCCTGCCTTTTGCGCAAATACAATGATGCGGGCAAAAAAGGATTGAATGTCTATTTGTTTAACGCCGGAATAAGCGGGGTATGGATTGTAATCCTTCTTGTGCTCCTGATAGTTTCCGATAACACCTGGAATCCGCTGGCTGTCTTTTACGGGGTGCTTTACGGGGTTGTCCTGTTTGCTTTTTTGCTGTTTAAGACGCTGTCCATGGCAAACGGCCCGATTTCATTAAGCACTTTAATCGGCAGTTGTGCTTTTTTGATCGCCACCGCTTTCGGAGTCCTGTATTGCAAGGAATCCGTCAGACCGGTACAGATAATCGGCATGATCCTGCTGATGCTGTCACTGGTTCTTTGTGTGAATCCGAAAAAGAGCAAGGAGAAGTTGTCCCCAAAATGGATGCTGTATTGCCTCGGCTTTTTCCTGGCCGGAGGTTTTGTCGGTATTATTTATAAACTGTTCGGTCGATCATCGGCAGGCAACGAGAAGGAGGTGATGATGTTAACAGCTGCCGTTACGGCAATGCTGCTCTTCCTGATTTTCGGAATGCTGCTTTCCCGGAAAAGCGGCGGACGAATCCTGCCGGATCGAAAAAGTCTGCTTTTTATACTGCTAAGCGGTATGGCAAGCTGCGGTTACATAAGGATGAATTTAAGTTTATCCAACCTGATTCCCAGTGTCGTCTTTTTCCCGGTAAGCAATGGCGGTATGGTGATTTTATCTACGATTGCAGCCAGGCTGATTTATCAGGAAAAACTTACCGCAAGGCAGCTTTGGGGAATTGCCTGCGGATGTATTGCAGTGATTTTAGTGGGTTGCGGTGATTACCTGCTTGGTTTCCTGTTCTGATAAAAAGGGATAGAAACGCAGGGAATGACCAATGTAATAAGTTTGTTTTAAAGGAGAGAATTAAAATGAAAAAAGAAAAAATCAGAATGTGTTTTATAGGCTGCGGTCAGTTTTGCCGTGGTTTTGTGCCGGTATTTAAGAACCATCCGGCTGTGGAGTATGTTGCCGTTTGCGATAAATTTCCGGAGCGTTCCCAAGAATTTGCACAGACATTCGGGGCGGACCGCATCTTCGATTCCTTTGAAGAGGCGGTGGAATCCGATGAAATTAACACCATTGCCATTTTTTCCCAAAGAGATACCCATGGATATATGGCTATTGAAGCCTTAAAACACGGAAAAAATGTATACAGTGCGGTTCCCATGGCACTGAAAGTGGAAGATATTCAGGAGATCGTGCGCCTTGTAAAAGAAACCGGACTGACCTATATGATGGGAGAAACCGGCATTTATCGTCCGGCATCTATTTTCTGCCGGAGAAAATATGCAACCGGTGAAATGGGGGATCTGGTATATGCGGAAGCACAATACAACCATGATATGAAGAGACTTTACGATGTCTTCAAGTATACGGAAGGTGAGAATTGGAAGAAGATGGCAGGAATTCCGCCCTTCTTTTACCCGACACACTCTACGTCCATGGTTCTGTCTGCCGCCAAAGCGCATGCCGTAAAGGTTGCAGCCTTCGGTTATCGGGACAAAGTGGATCCGGATATTTTCGGTGAAAAAATGAATTACTGGGATAATCCTTTTTCCAATTCCTCCATGCTGTTAAAACTCAGCAACGATGCCATTGTAAGAATCAGTGAAAACAGAAGAATTGCCTGGCACTTCCCGGAAACCTACATCAGCAACTTCCATGGCACCAAAGCTTCTTATGAATGTTCCCTGCTGCAGCATTCTTATGTAAAAATGGATGAGAAAGGACGTGTGGACTTTGAAGACGTCAGTGATCTTTTAAATTCCATGGAAAGCACCAGGCATAAAAATGAGCAGGATTATTTGAAGAGAGCGGTAAACGGCGAATGGCAGAATACGGAAGCGCCGATTCAGATGGTAAAAAGACTTCCCAAAGAGCTGGAGGGACTGGTTACCGGACATGCAGGTTCCCACAAATTCATGGTGGATGATTTCTGCCAGGCCTATGCAACCGGCAAGCTTTCGCCTACAAATGCATGGCAGGCGGCAAGGTATAATATTCCGGGTCTGATTGCACATCAGAGCGCATTAAACGGAGGAGTTACCATGGACATTCCGGACTGCGGAGATGTGCCTGCCGGATATGAAGTACTGTCCCCTGACAGAGAAGTAAATGAGGAGGATTACCACTGATGGAGAAATTACCGCAGCTTTTTATGAGACATCCGGATCTTCGTATTCTGCCTCCCTTTGCCCTGCCCCACGGATGGGCGCTTCACAATCATATGGACGGAATGGAAGAAAGCTGGGAGAATCTGATTGAAAGAGCCTTCGGAAGCTGCTTTTCCTTCGAAAACTTTATTGTCAACGGCGGCGGTTATAAACCGGAATATGTACTTTATCTCAGCAAGGACGGAAAAGAGATTGCTACAACCACTGCCGTGGAAAAAGAAAGCTTTCCCGGAGAAGGGTGGCTGCGCATGGTAGCCAGTGATCCGGAAGTAAGAGGGCAGGGAGCGGGACGGTTGATTGTATTGGCTGCCCTGCATTCCCTGGCAAGCAGAGGATATAAAACGGCCGTTCTTTCCACGGATGATGAAAGAATCCCGGCGATCAACCTGTACTACAGCCTGGGATTTCGACCGATTTATACCCACGAAAGCCATAAGGAACGATGGGAAAAGTTGTTTCCCAAAATAAAACAGATATCGGAATAAATGGTTTGTGAAAACAAACTGTAAAAAAGGACAATGACAGTGCATAAATCCCCAAAAGTACTGGTATTTACGGGATTTACGCGTGGCATTGTCCTTTTTTGCGAATTGAAGAGAGAACAGAAAAACAATATACTGGAAGGGCAAATTACCAAACTATATTAAATTTTTTAGGAGGGAAGAGAAGGAAAATGAGAAAAAGAAAGCGAACATGGTGGAAAACCGTTCTGCAGGCCTTTTTGGTAATGAGCCTGTTATTGACCGGTATTGCACCGCAGACGGCACTGGCTTCACAGGAAGCACAGGTGCAGGAAGGATCGCAGACGGTGGTCTATGTAGACGGAGTCGGAAGCGGAACCAAGGATGGAAGCAGTGCAGAGAATGCGCTTGCGACTCTGAAAGAAGCGTATGAAAAAATTCCGGAAGGAAACCTGCAGACGACCATTGTAATCTGCGGCGCCGTAAAGGCATCGCAGGGCGCGGTTGTTGTAAAAAAGGCCGGAACGGAGCAGGGATATCGATTTTTGCCCCATGACGGAAAGGTAATCATTACTTCGGTTTACGGCGAGGAGGATTATCGTGCAACGGCTTCTCTGGATCTGGAAGAGAAGAATTACTTTTTACTGGGCGATACCTGCCTGGAAATGCTGCATATTACGAAAAATGCAAAATGGATATTCGGAAATTATTTCCCGCTTACGCTGGGAGATGGACTGGAATGTGACACCATTCTTGCCAATATGATCTATATGGGGACCTCTACGATGATTAACGGTGCAGGAGAAGGTCAGGTATCGGTCAAAGTGAAAGATTCCGTATTTACTATGAAAAGCGGGATTGTCGGTACTGTCTATGGAGCCGGAATGTATTGGCAGGGGGATTCTGCAATCGGAAAGGATGCTTCGATTAAGATGAGCATTTCCGGAGGATGGATTCAGAAAGCCCTTTACGGATCTGGATTCGGCGGAACCAATGCATCCCATCATAAAAGCGTTGAGATCAATGTAAGCGGAGGAACCATAAAAGAGCTCAATGGTATTCATGGGGATGCCACGGTTTATGAGGATATATCCATAAATATAACCGGAGGGACGGTCACTGATCTTTACGGTGCCAGAAAACACATTGCAGCGGCTGATGATTCTGCAGCTTACATACCGCATGTGGAAGGAAACATAACTGTGACAGTGGGAGGCAATGCGGTAGTTTCGAATTTGCATGCCAAGGAAGAGGGAGCCAATGTAAGCGGAAGAATAAGAATGCGCTATTCCGGTGCGGAAAATCAGACTCTGGGGGATATTACAGGTTTTGATGCACTGCAGCTTATTTCTTCCAAAGTAACGGTTCCTGCAGGTAAGGAAGCCATCTGGAACAGTATTGCTACACTTCAGATGACGGATGACAGTTTCCTTTCCTTAGCGTCTGTACCTGTTTCTCCGGCAGTAAAAGTAGGAGTGGAAGTTGTGAAGATGGCGGAAAACTGGAATTTAGCCACTCCGCTTATTACGGCACCTGCCGGAACGGAAAATATTTTTGAAGTCATTTCTCCGTTAAATTATGATTTCGCTTACGAGGAATCCGGAGAAAAGGTAACCTGGACACTGACAGAGAGTACATTGAAAATCGGTCAGGAAGGCACACCGGGTTCTGCACTTGTATTAGATCTCGGGCTGCCGGAGGACGGTAGTTACACTGCTTTGCCTGCAGATGCTACGGCATATGATACTTATCTGCAGAAGGTAGAAGACCTGGGCGATGCCAAAGAAGAAGTTAATGTCATTGCCCCGGCACCGGTACAGGGACAGATCGAGCTTTATGTATCTCCGGAAGGAAATGATGCCGACAAAGGGGATAAGGAGCACCCGTTTAAGACCGTGGGCAGAGCCCTTTCTTATGTGGAAGCTTTACAGAATCTGGATGTAAAAGGTGTGGTTATTTATCTGAGAGAAGGTAAATATCTGGTATCCGATACGGTCGTTCTGGATCAGACCATATCCGGACGAAACGGAATACCGGTTATGCTCAGTGCTTACGGAGAAGAAAAGGTTACGATTTCCGGAGGCATTGATATTCCGGGAAGCGCTTTCGGGGCAGTAACGGATGAGGCAGTAAAGGAACGTCTTTCTGCAACTGCACAGGATAAGATTGTAGCGGTAGATTTAAAAACGCTTGGGATCACGGAATTCGGAAGTATTGTTTATGGCAGCACAGGAGGTCCCAGCTATCAGATCTTTGTAAACGGAACAGAGATGATACCGGCCAGATATCCCAATTATCACAATCTCTGGGTGGGCAGAGTGTTGGATGAAGGACCTATTTTTATGGGTAATAATGCCGGAACGAATCTGGACTCTACCGGAGTGGAATTTGAAATGCAGGATTTCAGACCTCTGACCTGGGTGAATGATGGAAATATATGGCTGAAAGGTTCCCTTTATGCAGAATGGGATATCAAGAATTTCCATGTAGCGGAAATCCGGGAAGCTACGAAATCCATTAAACTGGAAGGCAGTGCATGGTACGGTGCACGCAGCGCCAAGTCAAATACTTACTATTATTATAATATTCTGGAAGAACTGGATATGCCGGGAGAATATTACCTGGATCGTACCAATGGTATTCTGTATTTATATCCGGGCGTGGATATGAGCAGTGCGGTGGTGACCTATTCCGGACTGGCTAAGGATCTTCTCAGCTTGAACGGTACGCAGAACGTAGTAGTGAACGGAATTACTTTTGAGGACAGTGCAGGAACGGCTGTTTCCATGAAAAACTGTTATCAGACAATGCTGCAGAACTGCACGTTTGCAAGAGTCGGTACAGGCGTTGTAATTAACAATGGTAAAAAGAGCGGTATTATTTATTCTACCATTAAAGAGACAGCAAACAGACCGGTAGAGATTCTGCCGGATCAGGAATATTTTGATTATACACCGGATCTGAATTTTGTGCAGAATTGTTACATTTATAATAACGGAACCAAGAATCCCAAATTCTGTGCAATTTTCTCAAAAGGAACCAGGAATGTAATTTCCCATAATCTGATACAGGGAGGCTTTTCTGTCAGCATTTACCTGCAGTTTGCCAAGGAATGTATCGTGGAGTACAATGAAATTGTAGGCAGCCCTACCGGTACTTACGACTGCGGCGCTATTTATATTCCTTATGCAATTTCGGACAGCGGACACCATATCCGTTATAATTACATTCATGATATCGGATTATTCAGTGATAACTGGAATCCTTTTGGTATTTATTTTGATGACGGACTCAGCGGGAATTACGCATACGGCAACGTGATGTCGAATCTGCCGGGTGGCTTTTTCGGAAATTGCGGCAGTGAGAACGTGGTTGCGGATAATGTGATATTGGACGGAAGAACCGGAACGATAGATGCTATTCGTGGTGAGGATGCCCATGCATCTTTGTCTATTGCACAACGTTGGGCAAGAAATCCGGAAGATAAGGAGACTTATGAGGCATATCTTGCACTGGATGAGAGCAAAAAGCAGGAAGTCAGGGAACGCTATCCGCTGCAGGCTGCTTTGTATGACAGAATTTCCGCTGCATATACAACGGAAAAGGGTGTAAATACAACGGGATTATTTGCAGCTCGTGACAACTACGTAACACGGAACGTGATTGCGGATTGCAAGGGCATCGGCATGGCAGGAACCGGCCATGTAGACTTAAATAATGTTATCTTAAGTGAAAACCCCTTTGTGAATGTACCGGCACATGATTTTTCTCTGCAGGAAACAGTGGATACTTCCGACTGGGGATTTACATATAAGACACCGGCAATGGATCGTATGGGAATTGTGGACCGGAAAGAAGCGATTGGTTCTTTTGAACAGTTCCTTCCGATGAACGGAGCCGGAAAAGTAAATCCCAAAGAGTTCCAGCTGCAATGGACATTTGCAGGAGGTGCGGATACCTATGAATGGTCGATTGCAGAAGATGCATCCATGACACAGAATCTCTACAGCGGTACGACGGTAAAGAATACGGCATATTTTGCGGAAGATGAGTATTTTGAATTCGGAAAAACGTATTATTGGAGTGTCACTGCAAAGAGTACGGCAAAGTCCAGAGTAACCACTCCGGTAACGACTCCGGCCACCTATTCCTTTACCACGATGACCTGGGAAGAGTATGTGGAAAGCAATGCGGTGAATCTGGAAGCATTGGAAGAGACCATTGCAAAAGCAGACAGCCTGCTTGCGGAAATGGTGGAGGAATCCCAGGGCGGTGAGTACCTGGACGGCAGCAGACAGCCTCTGGAAGAAACGGTTGCACAGGCGAAAAAAATAGTCGAATTGGGAAACATGCAGATGCAGTCTGCAGTCGATGCTATGGATTATGCCTTAAAGGAAGCTATTACAACTGCTCAGACGGCCAGAAGGATTCATTATATTACCCTTGATGGTCTGAACGCAGACGATTGGAGTGACCTGGTTGCAGGCGGCGGAACGGCTGTTGTAGAAGGCGATGAGCTGAAAATGACAACGCAGAGCAGCAGAAGAACCGAGCTTATTTATGGAAAGGAAGTGGGAACCCGTGATATTCTCTGTTTCCGCTTTAAACTGGATAAGCTTTCCAATTGGAATGGTTTTGCATTGATGCATACCTATCCGGCAGCCTTTATTACCGATGCATCGCAGACTTCCGGTTACTTCATTTGCCTGAATTCCGGTCAGATTGAGTTACAGAAACGTCATAACAAAAAGGATTACGGCAATATAGCAGTAGTGCCAAATAATAATGAAATCCTGAAAGGCGGAGAGTGGTACAATATTCAGGCAGGAGCGATTCGCCAGGCAGATGGTTCTGTAAGGGTGCTGTTTAAAGTAAACGGTCAGACGGTATTTGATTATCTGGATACAGAGGAACCCATTACCGGTTCCGGAAGCTTCGGTGTCGTGGTTCAGCCGGAAAAGACCAACGGATTTGCCAGACTTCAGGCAGCGGATCTTGATCATATGTATACGGCTTCCCTGACTGCAGAAGAAAATACGGCTGCCGTAGGCGATACTGTTTATGTACAGGTTCGTGCGGATAAGGAATTTGCTTCTTCGGAACTGGTTCTTTCCTATGATGCACAGAAACTTACATTTGATCCGGATGCTTCTTCCCTGGAGGGCGCCGGATACAAAGCGCAGGACGGTACGCTGAAGCTGGCCGATTACGGAAGCATTCAGAATACTGCATACCGACTGGCATTCCGGGCGGCAAGCGCGGGAGAAGCTGCCATTTCTCTTACCGGTGCGGCATTCAGTACACAGGAGAAGGCAGAAGCGGAAGACTTGATTGCTGCAAATGTGGAAGAAGGAAAGGCAACGATAACCATTGCCGCAGACAGATATCAGGTAACGCTTCCGGATATCTTTACCGGTGAGGATACGGTTTTGGATGGAGAGGATTATACCTTCTATTCTGCAGATTCCGAGCATTATGACTATTCTCAGGTGACAGCTTCCACGGGAGGAGAGTCGGTGCAGGTAACCGTAAATGAAGACGGAAGCTATACCATTTCCAATGTGAAGGGAGATTTGGTAATCGAGGGAGCAAGAACGCCTAAGAAGTATAACGTTACTTACCGGACCACAACCGGAGTGGAGAACCTGCCGGAGAACGGCGAGGCGACCTATGGGGAAGATTATCGTTTTGATCTGCCGAAGGAAGCGCACTATACCATTACGGTAACGGAAATCTTAATCGGCGGCTCTCCGGTAACCTATGCCGTGGATGAAAACGGAACAGTAACGGTTGACGGCCTGCTGATAGAAGCGGACATGGTAATTACAATTGATAAAACGCTGAAGGATCATTCCGTGACGGTAACGGGAACGGGCACAGGAGATGTTGTGTTTGATAGGGAATTTACTCCTGCACAGGATTATGTATTCCAGGTTAATAAGGATGAAGCGTATGAATATACGGTAAAAGCCTTTGTCAATGGTGTAGAAGTACTTTTAAGCGTAGACGGAGATTCCTATACGATTGCAGCGGCGGATGTAAAGGCGGGAGAAATCCTTCTCCAGGTGGAAAAGACATTGAAACCCGGCGAAATCAGTGTACAGCAGTATGTACAGCTGGACGGACCGGTTATGTGGCTTGTAAAATACAAGCTGGCAAAGCCGGAGAACAGACATTATGTGTATAATCAGCAGTCTATGTTCTGGTCCGAGAAATATCAGACTTATTGTACGCTGGTAATTTCCAAGGATATGCCGCAGCCGCAGGTGAAGGATTTCAGTCTGGAAGCAGGCGCGGCAGCGGAAGTGGATTACGGTATGGATGTAAACCGGTCGGGAAAAGTGGATGCCAACGATGCACAGCTCGTTTACAATATGTACAACGCAATGTATCGGGATTTCACGGATAAGGTTACCCTTGAAAAGTTCCTGCGTGCCGACATCAACGGAAGCGGTACGCTGACAGTAGAGGATGCTGCAGCAATTATCGACTATTGTCTGGGAAGAAATTAACAGGAGGCACGACTTACAGCATGCAAAGAAAGAAAATTCGGAATCTGTTTTTCCTTATTTTGGCTGTCGTTATGTGCTGGGGAGTGATACAGGGCGGTGCAGGCAAGGCCTGCGCCGCTTCTGCAGAAGAAGAGGGGCCGATCTTTCTGTTTGCACTTAAAGTAAACGGAAAGGATACGGTAACCGTACTTCCCGGCGACATTATTACGGTAAGTCTGTATTTAAAGAGAACAGATCAGGCAGAGGGGTATTCCATGTATGCTATGCAGGATGAAATCCGTTACGACAGCCAATTTTTTGAACTGGTGGAAGGCAGCGTTATGACGGCATCCGGCATTCATACCACGGATATCGCATTAAGGGATCAGTTCCGGGAACTGTATATGAATTATCTGTCTGTAAATGGTGGGGAAGAGTGGCAGGCAGAGACCTTACTGGGGAGCTTCCAGCTTCGCATCAAAGCACAGTCCGGCACAACTTATCTTACCAATCAGGATTATCTGGTTTCCAGAAAAGACGGGCAGGACAGTTACGCGGGGAAAGCGGAAGATGTGACGGTAATTGTTTCCGCAGAATGCGAAATCTCGTATGAGACCAATGGGGGGAATCCGATTGAGAAGAGCTATGCACAGAGGGGGGATCTTCTGATACCGCCGCAGGAACCGGTCAGGGAAGGATATGTTTTTGAAGGCTGGTATCGGGACATGGATCTGACATGGGCCTGGGACTTTGCAAAGGACAGAGTCAAAGAGAACATGACGCTGTATGCCAAATGGAAGAGAACGGAAAAAGAGGATGTTCCCCTGTCTCCGCCTACAGGTGGGCATGACAGCTGCCTTTGGTTCATCCCTCTTGCGGTGATTCTTTTACTGGGGCTGATTCTATACCTTAAAAAGAGAAAGTCAAAGGGAAAAGATGGTCTTTGTAAAAACGGACAAGAGGAGTAAAAAGTGCGAATTCTGTGGGATTTCCGGCGGATGCTGTCTGTTTTTACAACTTGTGTAAAACAGGGGAAGTGTTGCATAATAGATTCATCCAAAATAACTTCAAATCAGGAGGAAAAACATGAAAAGTAAAAAAGCGTTAGCGTTACTCTTAACTGCTGCCATGACAGTAGGAGTTCTGACAGGCTGCGGTAAAGAGGACGGAACCAAGACATCCAGTGAAACACAGAAGCAGACACAGGTATCAAGCGTTGAGTCATCCGCTTCGGAATCCGTGGAAGAGCCTTCCCTTTACAATGTAGGATCTCTTCCGATTGTAAACGAACCGGTTACCTTAAAGGTGCTGGCTGCAGATCAGGTTTATGTAGGCTATTCCACCGCTGGGGAGTCAAAGTACTGGGGATGGCTGGAAGAGAAGACTGGTATTCATTTTGAAGTAGAGTCTTACAGCACAGAGGAATTGAAGAGCAAGTTACCTCTGATTATGACTGACCCCGATCAGATGCCGGATTTGTTTATCAGTTGTCCTTTCGTAGATGCAGATGTGGCATCTTACGGTGCAAACGGTCAGCTGTTAAGACTGAATGATTTAATTGACGAGTACGGCAGCAATATCAAGACCATGTTTGAAGAATGCAGTACGGGGTACGGTGCATCTACCACTGCAACCGGTGATATCTATGCCATGCCTGCTATGAACGGAAGCGCATCCAGCGTTGTTTATGCTATGCGTGTTGCTTTTTTGGAAAAAGCCGGATTGAAAGTTCCCGCTACATTGGAAGAATTGCGGGATGATATGCTTCAGATGAAAAAAATGGATCTGGACGGTGACGGTAAAGCAGGAAATGAGATTCTTTGGACATCTCAGCCTAAGACCTTCAAGAGACAGGCATTGTCTATGGTGGGAATTTCCGCATATTGGCCCTGGCAGGGATGCATCTTTGATGATCATGACGGAAAAGTATTCTTTGTTCCTACCAGTGATGAGTATAAATATCTGTTAGGTATTCTGAATGAATTATATACGGCAGGTTGTATTGATCGGGAAATCTTTACGCAGACCTATGATGAGTACATTGCCAAATCTCAGTCAGGTGGTGCTTTCCTGATTGAAGATGGAGATGATCCGGAAGCTGCATCCTATAGAGGCGAAGAAGGCTGGCAGTATGCAATTCCTTTGACAAGCGCGGTTCACGACACACCGATTGTAGCAGTGGGTGCAGATTATCAGACCTTTGTAGGAGCGGTTTCCGCCAATACAAAATATCCAGAAGTTTGTGCTCTGTTACTGGATTATATGTACAGTGAAGAAGCTTCTATGGTAGCAAAATACGGTCTGGAAGGTGTGGATTATACGCTGGTATCCGAAAAACCGTTTAAGGTAGATTGGATTAATGGCGATAATGAAGATAATAATCTTACGGCTATCCTGGCACCCAGGTGGGTCAGAAAGGACAAAGTGATTCCTGCAGCTACTTCTATGAAGATTCAGAGAAGTGAAATTGCAGCAGAATACGGAAAATTCGGCTGGCAGAATTACGTACATCTGACGGAAGAAGAGAGCGAAAACGTTAGCGTTTTAAGTACCGATCTTGGTTTGTACTGTGACGACTACTTCGTTGGATTTATTACCGGAACTTACAATCTGGAAAAAGATTGGGATGCTTATGTAGCAGAATGCAACCGAATGGGTGCGGAAGACCTTGTGAAGATTTACCAGAATGCATATGATGTATTCTTTAATGCGGAATAAGTAAAACCAAAAAGGATACGGTGGGTCAGTACCGTATCCTTTATCAAATACATTTTATCAAATATCCTTTATCGAAGTGAGTGAGTTTAGAGTATGAACAAGAAGAATCTTTGGAAAAGAATTAAGGTGAACTGGATTTTATATCTGTTTGTTTTGCCTACCATTATTTACTATGTCATATTTCACTATATTCCGATTTATGGCGTGCAGATTGCATTTCAGGATTATAAGGTAGGACAGGCATTCGGTGAAAGCGAATGGGTAGGACTGAAACATTTCCTTCGCTTTTTCCGCTCAAACTGGTTTTCCGTGGTCTTAAAAAATACGCTGTCAATCGGCTTGCTGAATCTGGTTTTGGGGTTTCCGATTCCCATTATTCTGGCGCTATTGTTGAATGAAGTAAGTAATATGAAGCTTCGTAAGACGATCCAGACGGTTACTTATGCACCGCATTTTATCTCTATTGTGGTATTGTGCGGAATGGTTACCACGTTCTTAAGCCCATCCACAGGAATCCTGGGAATGGCAATCAACAATGTCAGGGAATCCATGGGGTTGGAGTCGATTAATCTACTGACAAAAGGATCGGCGTTTAAATGGATCTATGTATTGTCTGATGTCTGGCAGGGAGCCGGATGGGGATCCATTATTTATTTTGCCGCATTATCCGGTGTGGATCCGCAGCTGGTGGAAGCAGCAAGACTGGACGGAGCCAATAAGTTCCAGATTATCCGGTATGTGAATCTTCCGGTGCTCATTCCCACAATTAACATTATGTTGATTATGCAGTGCGGTCAGATCCTGAGTGTCGGCTATGAAAAAACATACCTTTTGCAGAACGATACGATATTAAGAAACAGTGAAGTAATCTCTACTTATGTTTATCGTGCCGGTATCCAGGGGGCACAGTACAGTTTCTCTTCAGCAGTCGGTTTGTTTAATTCTGCGGTAAATGCGCTGCTGTTGATTATTGTGAACAGCATCTCCCGTAAGATAGACCGCAATAATAGTTTATGGTAAAGGGGAGGTTTGGAAAAATGTTCAAAAAATGGAGAAGACAGTCGACAGCGGACAGAGTATTTGATATTATAAATTATGCAATACTCTTGTTCCTTTTTTTGATATGTATCTACCCTCTTTATTATGTATTAATTGTATCCTTTAACAGTCAGGTTACAGGAGTGTATCTATGGCCGAAAGAATTCTCTTTGAAAGCCTATAAAATGGTTCTGGAAGATAGCAATATCTGGCTTGGGTATGCCAATACTATTTTTTATACCGCGGCGAATGTAATATGTTCTTTGCTTGTTATGACACCCTGTGCCTATGCATTATCCAGAAAGGATTTTGTGGGACGGGGGTTGATTATGGGAATGATCATGGTTACGATGTTTGTCAGCGGAGGATTGATTCCGGGATATCTGAATATGAGAAATCTGGGGCTTTTGGATTCCAGATGGGGAATTATTTTAAGCAGTCTTGTATCGACCTATAACGTTATTGTGGCAAAGACCTTTTTCAGCACCACGATTCCCGATGAACTGTTGGAGGCGACCAAGATTGACGGAGGAGGGAACTTTGTCTTTTTCACCAAAGTGGTTCTGCCCCTGTCAAAGCCGATTCTGGCAGTACTGACCTTGTATGTGGGGGTAGGAAGATGGAACAGTTATTTTACGGAAATGATTTATCTGAGAAATAAGAACCTGTATCCGCTGACTTTGTATTTAAGAAGGCTTCTCTCTTCCGTCGAAGCGATGGTAACCATGCTTTCCGAAGGATTGGTAGAAGGTACGGCAGATGCCTTGGTGAGTATGCAGATGGCAACGATTATGCAATATTGTCTGATTGTTGTTTCCACCATTCCGATGATGATCCTTTATCCGTTTATGCAAAAGTATTTTGCCAAGGGTGTGATGATCGGAAGTGTAAAAGGATAGCGGAACCTGTGGTGATTGTTATCTGTTGGAAGCATTGGACTTCATGGAAAGGATGCTCTGTTTTATAAAAAATGAAAGATTTCAAAGCTTTTGTAAAAACTACATTTTATTACTTCGTACCATTCGTGGTCATGTCTGTTATTGCAACAGTTTTGCTGCAGAGAGCTTTTTCCATGCTGAAGGAACAAAATATCCTGATCATGAAAAATCAGATCAGCAATATCCTGACAGCAGTGGAAGGTGATGTAACACTTACGGCACAGATTTCCAATGAAATTTGTGCCGATTCGGCGTTGTCCAGAAAAAAAGTCACGGCTTTTGATGCCCAGACTCTAAAAGGGATTGAGAGATTACGGAATTACGGCAGTATGCTCTCCTTGAATCAGATTCTGCTTTTAAGTTACGGAGAAAGTATGCTTTTAACGAAGGATGGTTCGGTACAGGAACATGTTTTTGCAGCAAATCGGTTGAGCCTTAAGGAAGAAAGTATTGATCTTTTTGAGTCGATGATGCAGAGTACGGAAACGATTCAGAACAATATACTGGAAAAGAAAGACGGAACCAGACTGCTGTTTTTGCTTTATTATTATCCGCAGACAAGGAATATTGACGAAAAAAGAATCGGCTGCGTTTTTGAGGAATCAGTTCTGCAAAGAAGGCTGGCGGATACCGTGGAGGGGTTAAAGGGAACGGTTTTCTTTACGTGGAATGACCGCCTTCTGACAATGGTTACGGATGCGACAGGCGGATTAAACGGGAAGGAAGCGGAAGAATATTATAAAGAGTTCCTGGAGAATGAGAGTAATGATTATACGAAAATTGTGTGCGAAGGAAAAAATTACAAAGCGCAGATCCAGGTTTACCTGGACAATGAAATGATCGGCGGAAGCCTGATTGAAACAGAGATAAAAATGCTGGTGATAGGACTTATCTGTTTTATCTGTATGGCGGCATTTTTGTGGATTTATTCACGGCACAGATACCGTTTAATTGTGGAACTGCGCCAGATTGCACTGAATAATCATTCCGGGGAAAAAATCCTGGATAAGACGGATGACTTTGAAATTATACAGATGGTATTGCAGAATAATTATAACCGGATCAGCAAGCAGAAGGAAGTATTTGATCATTTTCAGAAAGAGGCCAAGAGCCAGCTTTCCTGGATGCTTTTAAACAGCGCCTTGCCAGAAGATATTCATGCCAAAGAACTGCTGGAAGATTACGGCATTGTTTTTGACGGGAGTTATTACTGCGTGCTGGAGTTTTTGATCGAAGAGGCGCCTTCGCAGGATATGGAGATGTATGAAATACCGGAAGTACTGATTCACAGCGTGATTCGCGGTGCGGATTACACTTTGTTTGCGGTGGGAGCGGCGTTATCTCTTCGGGATGAGGATCACAGTATGCGTTTATCCTTGATAGAAGAGATTCAGAAGAAACTGGAAGAAGCAGGATGTTCCGTGAAAGGGGCGTTCAGCGGTCTGGTTTATGAACAGATAGATCAGATTCATTCCTCTCAGGCGGAGGCGCTTTCGGTGGTGCAGTTTTCTGTCTATATGGGAAAGATGGATAAGGTGCTCTTTTTTGATGAATTTGCCAATGTGACCAAAAGGGTGCCTCATGTAATTACGGAATTAATGGAGGAACTGGTAACCTGTATCCGGAATCGGAATGCTGCGGAAGCGGTTGAAATCCTGCAGCGGCTGACAGCCATTCCGGAAGATGTGGCAAAGGATCTTCATATTTATGTGCGTTATAAGATTATACAGCTCTTAATGGACGAGGTGGATGAAAAGAGTCTTAATGTGTCGCAGATGAACCGGCTGATGTCCTTTGTGGAATTGAGTGATCAGGTATTCTATGACCATATGAAGGATTATATTCTGGAAATCATCGGATGCCCGGAAAAGAAAAAAGCGGACGTAAAGGAAATCGTGACCTATATTGAAGAACGCTGGTCAGATTCCAGTTTAAGCCTTGCAGATGTGGCGGAGCAGTTCGAAATCAGTGAGCGGTCGGTGAATCGAATGCTGAAAAGCTCCATTCAGCAGACCTATAAGGAGTACTTAGACAGTCTGCGCCTGAAAAAAACCTGTGAGCTGTTGGATCATACGGAAATGGATATCAAGGATGTGGTAAAAGCGGTAGGTTACTTTGATATTTCCAGCTTTAACAGGTTATTCAAGAAATATAAAGGGATGACTCCTACGGAATACCGAAGCCGGAACGAAGAAGCATTCCGTTAAAAACCGTCGGAAGACAAACATAAAAATTTAAGCGGAATGCTGTTGTAAAGACCACCATTTTTTTGTATAATCATTTTAAGTTACAGGAACTTGAGGCGGATGTGATGTAATTCGTGTAAAAGTGCGAAAACCAGAGCAGTACAGAAGGATGGAAACGGGATGAATGGAAAGTTTTTTGTCTTAAAGAAGGAAAAGCAGGACAGGATGATCAATGCGGCGCTTAAGGTGTTTGCCATGCAGGGATATCGCCATGCCAGCACGGATGAAATCGTGAAAGAGGCCGGAATCAGCAAAGGCCTCTTATTTCACTATTTTGAAAGTAAGGCCGGGTTGTATGCTTTTGTCTATGATTATTCCGTCCGTTTTATGACGATGGAGCTTGGAATTTTTGTCTCCCCCGGGAAAAAGGACATGTTTGACCTCTTTCGGCAGATGGAACAGGCCAGAGTCAACCTGATGAAAAGCTATCCGTATATCCAGCAGTTCTTAAACCGCAGCATGACGGAGAATGTCAGTGAAGCCCTGCTGGCAACGGAGGAAAAAAGAGCCGTCCTGGAAAAATGCTATGCCGATTTATATGAGCAGGCGGACTTTTCCCTGCTTCCACCGGGAGCGGACGGCCCTAAATTATGGAAAATGCTGGAGCTTACCGTAAAGGGACTTATGACCGAGAAGTTTGAATCGGATTCTTTCCAGCCGGATATGCTTTATGAGGAGATTCTGGGGTATCTCGAGCTTTTAAAAAAGACCGTCAGGAATTCCGATTGAGACGGCGGTATTCGCCGGGGGTCATGAGGCACTCCTTTTTAAAAATCCGGTTGAAATTCCGGATGGTGTCAAACCCGCACAGATCGGCAATTTCGGTGATATTCCTGTTCGTCTCCGAGAGATATTCTCTGGCAAGCTGGATGCGGTAGTGATTGACATAATCCGTAAAATTCATCTGGAAATGCTTATGAAAAAAAGAAGAAAGATAGCTGTAATTGTAGCCGATTTTCTTCGCAATGTCTTTCAAATTCAACGGCTTGCGATAATTGTCCTGAACCAGAAAAGCAAGCGTATTGACAAGAGACGATCCTGTTGTATCGATTTTTAACAGACGGCTGCCGGTAAAAACCAGGCTGCAGAAAGAATACAATACGGACCGGATCTGAAATTTATCACTGTTCTTATTCTGAAGAATGGTCAGGGCTTTTGGCGTTTCCAAAGCAAAAACCGGCCTTTCAAAATGATTCCCGTTGACCGTCTCATAAAACTCCGGAATCCAGTCGCCGGAAAACACACAAAGATAACTTTTGCAATAATCCGGCGTCTCATAGGAATGAATCTGCCCCGGCAGGATCATAATACACTCCCTGGTCTCTAACGCAAATATCTGTCCATCGATTTCACAACACATACTCCCTTCCAGAACAAATAAAATCTCAAAGCTTCTGTGCATATGCTTCGGAAAATTCAGATTCGTATCATATTGATGATATAGATATTTCCTTTTATCGGACCGATGCTTTTCAAAACTTATCATAACTTATCGCAACCCTCCATGCCTTTTCGAAAACGATAACAGTTATACCTAATGCAATCCAAATTTTTGTCTGCTATTATAAAACATATTTCTTGTATTTTCAATCCCATGGATGATATGCTGATGATATCCTTATAAGGTTACAATTGTATATAAGAGCAAGTCCCTAAGGGCAGGCTCTCTTTTAAATTTTTTTGGGAGGTTTGTATGGAGTATTTTAATTTTATTGACAAGGTAAAATTTGAAGGAACCGGAAGCAGGAATGCGCTGGCATTCCGCTATTATGACGCAGAAAATCCAAACGTTTGGATTTTCCGCGATATCCAAACTTACATAAAATCCAAACCTTTTGCAGATGATGCAGGAAATGCAATAAATAGCATCTGAAAA
>CAKRZO010000033.1 GCA_934433135.1 uncultured Acetatifactor sp.
GTGCAAAACAGCGATGAAGCTCACAGAAGATCCACCGCTGCAGATTGCCGCGAGTTTGACACCTATTGGTACACCTGTGCCAACGATGCAAATCACAGTGCCAAGGACGATCCTGCCGCTGCGGATAAGTTTTACAACGGTGAACAGGGCGCTCATGTTTATGGCACAGAGTGGGTTGATTGCGGGGAGAACGGACATGCGCATAAATGTCAGTATCACGATGCATACGATACAGTTCAGCCTCATACGCCCGATCATGAAGGCGGAGCAACTTACGATTACGCTGTAGAATGTGTCGACTGCCATCGTGTGCTTGAGCCCCAGTTGGAGGCAGGCAACATTCGCATTGAGGTTCCTTTCAAGCTCACTGTGAAGAAAACCGGTGAAAGGAATCCCGGTAAAGAAACCTTCAAGTTTATTGCTGAAGAGTTCGGCGCCACCACCAAATATACACTGGTGCAGGATACCATCGAGACAGAAGGCGAAAAGGTTTATGAAGGTAAGTTTATATTCACGATCGAAGCAAATCAGGCAGGCAACCTGTCCGAAGGTTTTGTCCTATGTCAGGACAAAGGAAATGCAGAAGGCTGGACTTACGATGAGACAAAGTTCTACGTGATACCGATGTTTGCGGACTCCTACGCAAATGTTGCAGACTGGACTTTCTTTAAACTTGATGAGAATGGAAGATTCAATTACAACTACCCTGTAGAAGAAGTTGGCTTCATCAACAGCTATAATGCCAGAAATCCGGAGACCCCCCCTGCACCGCCCGAGAACGATGACAGTGAGGATCCGGTGACACCTCCTGCACCACAGGAGCCTGTGTCTCCCAAGACCAGTGACAGCAGCAGGATGAATCTTTGGATCGCTCTGTTGTTTGTATCCGGTATTGCCTTAACGGGAGCTACACTGTATTCCCGCAAAAGGAGAACAAATAACCGATAATAGCGGGAAAGCAATCTGAGAAATTCAGGCAAAGGGCGGGACGGAAGCTATCCGCCTCCGCCCTTTTGCTTTTCCAAAGAAAATCAGGCAGTTGGTTTTCTTTGGAAAGGTAGTGCGGTAACGCAATCTGTGAATATACCCGGCTAAAAAACGACTATTAAAAAATTTGTAAGGGAGGAAGAAAAATGAAAAACAACAAACAAAAGCAATGGCTCAGCATTTTGCTGGCGCTGATCATGCTGGTGGGCTTGCTACCGCTTTCTGTGCTGTCAGTCGGCGCTGAAAGCGGCGGTGAGGAGGCAACCGGTGCTGCCGGGGGGGCAGCGCAGACCTCTACGTCGGCGTATCCCGCGCTGACCAATTTGGTCGAGGGAACGGAGATACTCTACGGGTACGTCTATTTTTTCTATAAAAACGGCAAGGTGGAGCGCCGTTCGGTCTATATAGACCCGGAGGATTGCAGGAATAACAAGAGCTTACTCGAAGGCTATAAGAGCGATACAAATCTTCGGCGGGTTGTGTCATACGATAACGGCATTCTTATGTATTGGACGCGTACCGAAAATGATTTTCTGGATCTTTCGGGGCTTGAGGGTCGGTCTCTGACGCTGGTTCTGTTCGACCATCTGAAGCTGTCCGCCCTGTTTGCCCCCGGCGTCGATCTGAAGCTGATGCTGACCGACGGCGCCTATGTCACCTTCAGCCACAGCACCCGGTATAAGAACAAGACCGCCTACTGTCCCCAAAACGGTGCGACCGGCGCGGTCATCGATCTGGCGCAGTCGGAGGGAAGCCTGAACGGCTGCGGTACCTTTGAGCTGATTGGAAACGGGGAGCTCGGTATCCTCACGAAGAATTCCCCCAAGAAAACCAGCCCCGACTATGCCATCGTGGCGAAAAACACATCGGTTCTGGAGGATACCGCGCTGACTATTTCCTGCGGCAACAGCCACAGAGATGTGAATACCCTGATCGCGACGATCTCATTCACCATCGACACCACCAAAGAGGTTAACCTTGATATCGCAAACCCCAATTTTATCGCCGCCCCGTGGGGCTGCCATATGAATAACTTCAAGATCCTCAACGCGAAGGAGCTGAACGTCTACGCGAAGCGGGGAGTCGGCGGATTGAAATTTTTCGGCACCAACGGCGAATCCGACCCGGTGAAGATGTTTAAGTATTACGAGAGCATCGGCAAGATCGGCAGCGAATGGAATATATCCGGAAAAACCAACAGTGCAGGCCGCTATATTCTGACCCTGGATCACGGCAGCGATAAACCGCGGATACGCTTCAATCTCAACCTCAAAGAGGTGACGTCGGGTCAGACGATAAGGGATCTGGAGGCGGGTCTGGGCTATGAGATGTCTGCGGAGATCCTGTATATGCCCCAGTGGATGCAAAAGCTGAAGGATGCAGGAAGAATCAAATTCTTTTTCTACGCCTGCCTTGATAAACCGGGTTTGGAAGAGGGCTATGAAGCCGCCTATTTGTATGACTTTTATGTGGACCGCATCGGAAAACACAGTGCGGATTTCTTCTGGGTCTGCAAGTCGGCGACCGATCCGGACAACAATACTTTCAGATTTACGGAGCTGCTGAAGGATTATGAACTCATACGTTCGCAAGTCCTTTATTATACAAGTATCTTCTGCTATCTGCAGATGGACAAAAAGGTCGGCGGTACACGCTACATATATAAAGTAAATCTTCTGCAGGCGAACGGCGAATTTACCGAAGAAACCAGCGCCACCCACAAGATCTCCATGCATCCGGAGACATTGGCAAAATGCTATCACAATCCGTGGGATGGTATCCCCTCCGAGTGGAAGTATAGTTCCATAGATGATGCGTATTTTATGGACTTTTATTTAAGAGCACGGCACGGATACGAATTCAGCGGGTCGTCTGTGTTGTCATCCAAAGGAATTACGCTGAATGTGGAGAATACAAAGGTTTCAAACAAAGAACTTGTCAAAGGCAGCTCTGACCGACAGCTATCTATCAGCCTTGTGGCAAAGCGAAGGCTGACCGATGTGCGCGGCACGCTCAAGAACTTCCGCTACGGCGCCAACTCCGTTTTTACGGAGCTCGTATCGAATGAGCCGAAAAAGTATACTTACAAGAATACGGTGGTATACGATCCCGCCTACGGCGGCTCTTACGGTGTAGAGGCCGGTCAATTGGGCGATGACGATATGTGTTATGTCTACTTCGATGTTGAGCCCGGTTTTGGCTATTATCTCCCCGAGAACGCTTCGGTAAAGGTGATCCTGCCCGCAGGCTACAGAGCCAACGGGATATTCGACTCTGCGGAAACATACAGCACGGTCTATAAGGGCGATTGGATCAGCTATTCACCGATAAACCAGAAATACCGGACCTCCCGACTGTTGGAGCCGAACAGCGAGGGAAAGGAATACGGGACCAATATCCTTATAAAGGAGCCTAAGGTGGGGGACCGCCCCGCTGCCTTTGTCGGCTATGATAAACCGACAAGCCTGCCGTATAATATGAAGGTGCTGTCGATGCAATGGCTGGGACCCGATCAAAAACCGATGAGGACATATGACAGATTTGAGGTCGGAAAAAATTATTTCCTCGATCTTCGGATTGGATTTGAGGGCGGCGAAGAATTGGGTCATGTATACCCGAAAAATTATAGAGATTTCAAGGTGAACGGTAAGAGCGTAAACGCATGGATGGATAATATGGACTTTACAGACGGGCATATCTGGCACGTGTATGAATCCTATAAGCTGGTTGACCCCAGCGCCAGCGGGACGCTCAGCGGCACGGTGAAGAGCTTTAATTCCACCACCGACCCGGTGACGGTGCAGCTGTTCAAAAGCGGCTCTACTGCGGTGGCGTACACCACTACTGTCAAGGGGACTTCCGCCAACTATACTCTTTCCGGCATTGCTGCCGGCACCTACACCATGAAGGTGTCGAAAAAAAATCATGTCACCCGGGAGTATACAATTACGGTAGGAACGCAAGCGGTGACGCAGAATGTGCAGATAAATCTGAAAGGCGATATCAATGGCGACGGCAGGGTAAATATCAGCGATGTTAACAGAGCAAATCTCCACACAAAAGGGAGAAGTACATTGACAGGGTATGAATTTGCCTGTGCAGACACCAACGGTGACGGCAGGGTGAATATCAGCGATGTAAATAAATTGAATCTTCATGTGAAGGGAAAATCCTTGCTGTGGTAGCCTGAAGGAGGGAGACATGAAAAGAACTACTTTGCTGCTCTGTACAGCAATATTGCTTGTCTGCTCTTTATACGGTTGCGCAGCATTGCCCGGAGAAAACACCTCATATCCCGACAGGAGCAAGAGTTCCGATGACAGTGCCATCGGTGAATCGGATGATGCAAATGCAGAAGATGCCGCTTTGACGGTACTGCAAAAAGAAATCAGTCAAAACGGCAGTGTGGTCGGGGTTGCCTTTATCGGCTATGTAGATAGCGACAGCTCCGAAGTGAATCTGCACACCTGTTTAGCAAGTAGTGAAACGGGGAAAGAATATCCGGCTCTATCGCACGCAATGCTTTTCATGGCTGATGGACAGGAGTTGTATGCAATTGTACCGGCAAGTGAAAAAGGGACAATAACGGTGTATCCATCTGCTATGACCGGAAACGGTGAATACGCAGACGATAAGAGAACCCCACTCTATACAGGAAAGCCCGGCTTGCCCCTTTTGCTACGGTGTAACTTCAGTGAAATATATTCCAACGTGCTGGTCACTGCTACTGACGGTGGCGGAGCCGTAGATTTCCGTCCATCGCTATCCATGGAAAATGGTCGCCTGCAGGAATCTGCAGGGGTGTACGATTTCTCTGTATACGAGGATGCACCTGACGAGAATTCGCTTCAAATTGCAACAGAAGTTCTTCTGGAAGCCGAGGAGGTAAAGTATGCCGTTGAACATGGAATGAAAATTATGTATACCGGAGATACGCAGATGATTGAAGGTCGCGTCTGTCTGCTGTTTGTTCTCGGAACTGACAGAGAGGAACAATTTGTCAGAGAACGTTATTACGGCGTATGCGATAATCTCATCTATGCCTATGATGTCGTGAACGATACGTGGGTTATACTCGGAGCGGAATAAGACATAAAGAGAAAATAAATGCGTAGCTCAAAACAAAGCGGCAGATTTTCCCCAGTTTCTTCATCAATATGCTTATGAATACGGAAGGACTGTTGCCGATTTCGGCTGGGAAATCTACATAGATTATTTTTACAATTGGAAAGGAGCAATTATTATGGGTCTTATTAAAGCAGGTATCGGTGCGTTGGGAGGCACGCTTGCCGATCAATGGAAGGAATTCTTCTACTGCGAGTCTATGCCTAAGGAGGTACTCGTCAAAAAAGGGCAAAAACGTGTCAGCGGACGCTCCTCCAACACGAAAGGAAATGACAATATCATCTCCAATGGTTCCGGTATTGCCGTGGCCGATGGGCAGTGTATGATCATTGTAGAACAGGGTAAAATTGTGGAGGTCTGTGCCGAACCGGGTGAATTTACATATGATACTTCAACCGAGCCATCCATTTTTTCAGGGAGTCTGGGGCAGAGTATAAAGGAAACTTTTAAGACTATCGGTAAACGGTTCACTTACGGCGGAGATACCGGTAAGGATCAGCGAGTGTATTATTTCAACACCAAGGAGCTTATCGACAACAAATTCGGCACGCCGAATCCTATTCCTTTTCGCGTGGTAGACTCAAAAATCGGGTTGGATGTGGATGTGTCGGTGCGCTGTTCCGGTGTTTATTCATACAAGATTGTAGATCCCCTGCTCTTTTACACCAATGTCTGTGGAAATGTGGAACAGGAGTATTCACGTGAGGAATTGGATAGCCAGCTGAAAACGGAGTTCGTCAGCGCATTGCAGCCGGCATTCGGGCGGCTGTCCGATTTGGAACTGCGTCCCAACCAGATTGTGACCCACAATACCGACCTTGAGAACGCAATGAATACGGCGCTCTCCGAAAAATGGGGTGAATTGCGGGGATTAAAGGTTGTCAGCATCGCTTTGGGTTCGGTCACGCTGCCGGACGAGGATGCGGAGATGATCAAGCAGGCGCAGCGTACAGCCATCATGCGGGATCCCACGATGGCAGCAGCCACTCTGGTAGGTGCACAGGCGGATGCTATGAAGGCGGCGGCAGGCAACCAGGCAGGCGCTATGACTGGCTTTATGGGTATGGGGATGGCGATGAATGCCGGCGGCATGAACGCACAGAACCTGTTTGCCATGGGGCAGCAGCAACAGCAATCTCAGCAGCAAGCTCCGGCAACTTCTGCAGTGTCCGCGGCAGATGGCTGGAAATGTGCCTGCGGTGCTACGGTCAGCGGCAATTTCTGCCCGAACTGCGGTGCAAAAAAGCCTGTTCCGAAGCCTGAGGCCGGTGCCTGGAAATGCAAGTGCGGCGCCATGGTTACAGGAAGGTTCTGTCCCGAGTGCGGTTCCCCCAAGCCGGCGGATACAGATGGTTGGACCTGCACCTGCGGTGCCGTGAACAAGGGCAAATTCTGCCAAAGTTGTGGTGCAAAAAAGCCGGAGGGAGCAGCACTTTACCGTTGCGACAAATGCGGCTGGGAGCCGGAGGATCCAAAGAATCCGCCGAAGTTCTGTCCTGAATGTGGAGATATATTTGACGATAATGACAGAAAATGAGACAGTCGACAGAGGTGCAAATTGTGAAGAAAGATCCGGAAAATAAGAAAAAAGATAGGTATTCCGTGTTGGCTTTGCTTGTGGGGATCGGTCTCATTGCTGCGGGAATTATCGGTATCATTTCAAGTCGTACCGACAGCAATGAATATAAAAATTCAACCGATATCCGAAAAGTTGACGCTGTTATTGATATGTTTTCCAAACACGAGGATAAAGACGACAATGGTATCGTAACTATGACAACGTACAAGTTTAAAATTTCCTATATCGTTGATGGAAAATCCTATAAGGGAAAATATGAAGAGCGAGTCTACGCAAGCGACTATACAAAAAAATACAACTACGATAAACTTAGAAGAGGCGACACGATCAGCGTTGAGGTTTATAAAACCAAAAACGGAACCTACAAAGTCTCTCCTGAGGGAAACATTGCTTATTTCCTGCTTTACTGTGCGGCAATCCCTGTCGGTATTATTGTATCCGCAGCCATGGTTAATGATATGTTTCGAAAGAAAACGGGTAAACACAATATTGATGCGACAGCAAAAAGCAAAGGGCACTGAACCGGCACGTAACATCAGCATGCCTTTGGGAATATTGAGCTCTTACCTGACAAAGCGGACGAAGGCTGGCTCCCTGCGAGAATGGACGTGGTTTTCGCAAAAATATTGAGAAACAATTCAACCTGCTTAAACGCTATCAGTTTCAAAGAATAAATGGAGGATCGTATCATGGGATTGTTTGACAAAAAATACTGTGACATCTGTGGCGAGAAGATAGGACTTCTCGGAAACCGTAAGTTGGAGGATGGAAATCTTTGTAAGGACTGCGCAAGAAAACTTTCGCCGTTTTTCAGCGAACGCCGAAACTCAACAGTAGAGGATATCAAGCGTCAACTTGCCTACCGTGCGGAAAATGAAAAGAAGCTTGCTGATTTTTTCCCGTCGCTCACCTTTGACGGGAGTAAAAAAGTACATATTGATCCCTTGAGAGAGCTGTTCATCGTTACCGGATATGCCAACTGGCGTAGTGGCAACCCTGATCTCATTGCATTTTCGCAGGTACGAGGGGTGACCACAGATATTAAAGAGAATAAGGAAGAAATTTATTACAAAGATTCCGATGGAAATGAGAAAAGCTATGTGCCGCCCCGTTATTCATGCGACTATGAGTTCAATGTAACGATTCGGGTGGATTCACCGTGGTTTGACGAGATAGAGCTGGAGATGAGCGATGGCAACCGTCCCGACAGCCGCTATACCGACTTGTACCGCGAATATGATCGAAGGATGCACGAGCTTGCGGATATTCTGATGCGTCGGGATGAGCAATACCGGGTTTGGGATGGCGATGGTATGATGAACCGGACAGAACGACACACAGCCGGCTGTCCTAAGAAGCCTGTTTCCGCTTCTCATCCGATGGGAGGTGAGGTATGGGTATGCCCTTCCTGCGGCGCACAAAGCAATGGTAAATTCTGCTCAAACTGTGGCACTGTGAAACCTGTAACGCGCTCCTGCTGCGCAAATTGCGGTTGGAGACCGGCTGATGGACAGAGTGTGCCGAAGTTCTGTCCGGAGTGCGGCAGACCGCTTCAATAAAACAATGAAGCATACTGTATGTAAGGTTGTAACGATTGTGCTTGCTGTCTTTTTGGTTTCCGGACTTTTCGGCTGCAACGGAAACAAAAAATACACTGCCGACGATATTGTTTTAATTTATACCGCTTATTACGGCACGGGAAGGAATCCGGTGTATTCCTTTTCCCTGAAAAAAGAAGATGGCTGGTTCTTCTCTGCAGACTGTCTTGCAGGGAATCAGAAGGAGCATTACACTTCATTCAGCTCTTTCCCGATAACGGAAGAGGATGCAGGGAATTTCCTTCGGATTATCTGTGAGGACGGCGAGATAGAGAGACTTGGCAAGTATCGTAATCCGATACGCTTTTTCGGTGTATCTGACGCGCCGGCACGCATTTCCGGAATGACTTTCTCTGACGGAAATACGATAGAGAAAGAAAATATGCTCGGCGACAGGGCGATTAATTATCTCTATGCGCTTGCCGACAGATATTATGAGGCTGCTGAGAAATCGGCAGATTCGGCAATGAGAAAAACAGATCTTCTGTCACTTTCTCAAAGGAAGAAAATTTAAATAATAAACCGACACAGTCGGTAAATAAGGAGGATTATTATGGCTAATAAATGTGCTATCTGCGGCGCAGATATCAATCTGATCCAAACCCAGAAGTTGGCGGACGGTAACTGTATATGCCGCAAAAACTGCAGAAAAAAAGGATTCAAGGTATATGACTATGTGCACAGCAATCTTTCAGATGTCAAGGCACATCTTGCACAGGTGGAGCGTGGCACTAAGCTGTGGGAATATTATTTCCTTCCGCGTAAGAAAACAAAGGACAAAACCCAGAAGCTGAAGCGATTCGGTACTTATCTCTATGTGGCGGAGGATATCGGACTTATGGCATTTACCCAGAATGATTACAAATTCATGATATTTGGTAAGACTACCCGCGCCTGTGTGTACCGTATTGCCGATCTGCGCAGCTATAAATATGAAGAGGAAATCGTAACAAACGGCGATAAGACCGAAAAGAAATCCAAGGCACGGCTTAGCTTTATCAATACGGAGGGTCTTTACGAGTTTGTTCTTACCATGAATAATATCAAGGATTACGAAAAGCTTAAAAAGTATTTTGATACACTGTTCGGTATACAGAATACACTCGGCAACGCTTCGAATGTCTGGAAGCAGCAGATGACTGCTGTTAAGGATATTGCTGCAGGTTTTACTGCTGCTGTAAAGGGAGAATCCGATGCCGATGCCAAAGCGGCACAGGCGATCAATTCTCTGGATGCCGCAATTTACGGAGATCGCACCGAGTGGATTCGAAAGGCAGATGCGGCGCTTGCAGCATTTAATGGATAAAATGTAACCGTTCAGACGCGCCATTCGCAAAACCGTAAGAATGATTGTCTGAACGGTTATGATAAAATTCTTTTAGAGAGGAGTTCTTTTTATGCAAACCTTGCAGGAATACAAATGTCCATGCTGCGGCGGAGCGATTGCCTTTGACAGTACGATCCAGAAGATGAAGTGTCCCTATTGCGACACCGAATATGAAATGGAGACGCTGAAAAACTATGATGCTGAGCTGCAAAGCGAGCAGTCGGATCAAATGGAGTGGGAAACCACGGCGGGCAGCGATTGGCAGGAGGGAGAGACCGATGGTCTGCGCTCCTATGTGTGTAAGTCCTGCGGCGGTGAGATTGTCGGTGATGCCAACACGGCAGCTACCGCCTGCCCTTTCTGCGGCAACCCGGTGGTAATGATGGGGCAGTTCTCAGGCGCTCTCAAGCCGGATCTTATGATTCCCTTCAAACTGGATAAAAAGGCGGCAAAGGCAGGGCTGACGAAGCATTTGACCGGTAAGCGTCTGCTGCCCAAGATTTTCAAGGATCAGAACCATATTGATGAGATCAAAGGAATCTACGTCCCTTTCTGGCTTTTTGATACCGATGTGGACGCGCAGATCCGCTATCGAGCCACCCGGGTGCGTACCTGGAGCGACAGCGACTACAATTATACGGAAACCAGCCATTTCCTGGTGCATCGGGGAGGCAGCATCGGCTTTGAACACGTTCCGGTGGACGGCTCCTCAAAAATGGCAGATGATCTGATGGAATCCATTGAGCCATACAACTTTTCCGAGGCACTGGATTTTCAGACGGCGTATCTTGCCGGATACCTGGCGGATAAATACGATGTGACTGCGGAGGAGAGCATTGACCGCGCTAATGAGCGTGTCAAGCGCTCTACCGAGGATACCTTTGCCGGAACGGTGCAGGGGTATACCTCAGTCAGGACGGAAAACAGCAGTGTGCAGTTCCACGGAGGCAAGGCGCAATATGCGCTGTATCCCGTGTGGCTGCTCAACACCACTTGGAATGGAAACCAATACACTTTTGCCATGAACGGACAGACCGGGAAATTTGTCGGCGATCTGCCTGTGGATAAGGCTGCAGCAACGCGCTGGACTTTTTTACTGGCGGCGATATTTACCGCAGTTTCCTATGGCGTTGTCTGGCTTTTACACCTGATTGGGTTGTTTTAAGGAGGGGGACGGAATGAAAAAGAAAGTACTGGCACTTTTATTTTCGCTTGTTCTGTGCCTTTGTATAGCGGTTCCCGCTTTTGCAGCGCAGACGGATGGTTTCGCAAATGAATACGAACGTGTTCAGGACTTGGCGGATTTGCTTTCCGACAGTGAAGAAGCGGCACTATTAGCAAAGATTGATGAACTTAGCGAGCGTCAGAAAATGGAGATAGTCATATTGACAACAGACACGCTGGACGGGAAAACGCCACGTGACTATGCTGATGATATCTTCGATTATGGCAACTTTGGCTATGGAAACAACAGGGACGGTGCATTACTCCTTATCAGCACTGAGGACAATGATTGGTACATATCAACCCACGGCTACGGCATTACGGCCTTTACAGACGCAGGAATTCAATATATCGGCAAACAAATGAAAGAAGATCTGTCCGGAGGCAATTTTTTCGAAGCCTTTGATAAATTTGCCGGGTTTTGCGATGATTTCATTACACAGGCAAGAGCCGGTAAACCTTATGATTCGCATAATCTGCCGAAAGAGCCGCTTTCACTTATCTGGATTCCTGTTTCGATCGTTGTCGGCTTTATTGTATCCCTCATTACGGTAGGCAAGATGAAGAGCAAGCTCAAAACTGTCCGGTTCCAGCCGGTGGCGAACAGCTATATGAAAGCCGGCAGCATGAATATCACCGAGAGCCGGGATATGTTCCTGTACAACACCGTAACACGTACTGCGAAACCGAAAAATAACGATTCCGGAGGAAGCAGCACGCACACATCTTCTTCCGGATCGACCCACGGCGGCGGAGGAGGCAAATTCTGATGCGCTTCCATCAACCGCAAAAAAAAAAACAGCAATAAAAATATTTTTAAAGGAGAGATAATCCATGAGTATCTTCGAAAAACTGAAAAGCACAGCAGGGCAGGCAGTAAATGCCGCTGCACAGTCCATCGGCAATAAGCGGGAAACGTTCATCTTTGCTTCACTGCCGGAAAGCCTTGCCGAAATGCAGGCACTTCCCGAGGCGAGCCTTGATACACCATTCAAAACGGCAGCACTGACGGTTCTGGCTCTCTGCGCATATGCGGCGGACAAGAATATCGGTGCTGAGATGTTGAATTGGCTGCGTGGTCCCCGCCCGCTGAACGGACAGGAAATTTCTTTCCTGAATGACCGTTTCCGCGACGGCAAGACGTATCTGCCTTTTACTTATTTTGCCGGTTCCACGCCTGAAAACAACTATACACCTGCCGAGCCTTATACAATTATAGTCCAAAGCAATCATATATCAGGTGAGGAACAGGGTTATATGAAACTGTTTATCCCCTGCGGCGGTGCAGACGATCCCCGTCCTGTCAAGATGCGTCAGCGCGGATCCGACGGCAAATGGTTTTTGTGGGAACAGTACTTACTGACCGGCGTGCGTACGCCGAAAGCCGCTGATCCATGGGCATAGTCTGGAGCAATCGAGCCCACAGGTTTGGAAAAACACATATTTAGAACAGATGTGAGTTATATTTTTTTATGAAAGGAATTTTGCAATGGAAAATAAAATGGATATTCGCGGAATTTGGAAAGTAAAGGAAGTACGTGTGCCTACACCGGATGGAGAGAAGGTCTTTACACCCGACAACCCGCCGAAGGAGGAGCGATTTGTAGGCAGTGCAGAATTGATGCAGTATCGGACAGAGTTTGCTGAGGACGGCGTACTTAATACGCTTATGTTCGTACCGGAGGAGATGCGCGAGGAGGCTGCCAGGAATGGAGCTGTGGTTCGGGAGGACGGCTATGCTGCCATTGAAAGCACCACATGGAAGGAAGCGGACGGCAAGTTCTATTACAATACCGGGATTCAAGGAGAGGTTCTCGGAGAGCCGACCGATCCCTTCGCGGAGATACCCGTCACCGAGGATGGCTGTCTGCTGTATGGAATGGGAATGATTCTTCTGGAAAGAATCTGATCTGACTTACGGATCACGGCCAAAATACCTTATGCCCCTCTTATCAGAACAGGAAAAATCGTGTTTTCGTGTGTTTGTCTTACCAGAACGACAATTGCGGAGGAAAGTTTGTGGAATTTAACAGGTTTACACTGGTAGAACGAGGTATGTCGGCACAACAATATGTCTGTGAAGGATATAGAACAGAGGACGGCATTCATTTAGTGTATTATATTAGTACAGAAACGTGGGATTATAAAACTTCAGAGCATGTTGAATGTCGTAATATTGTCCGTGCAATTGACGGAGACGAAAAACTTTTTCAAAAGCTTTGCGCTTTATTCAGTCGTTGCAAAATAACGGAATGGGAGGACTTTCATGGTTACGATTCCCGGGTTCTTGACGGAAGCAGCATGAGTTTTAAAGCAGTATTGACAGACGGAACAAAGGTGAATGCCGGAGGAACCAATAGCTTCCCGGAAAATTATTCAGCATTTACACAAGAACTTCGTAAGATGATAACAACAGAAAAAATAAACTCGGTAAAATTTACAGATGGAACCTATGAAATTACGTTGCCGGAAAGCTGGGTTGGTACAGTTACGGCAAGGTTTTCGGAAGGCAATGTTGCATTTTATGTTGATAAAAGCGACGGCGGCGAGCTTACCTTTTTTATAATCGACAACGATAAATACGGTTATTCATCGGATTCTTATAAGGGGAGAATAGAAGCTGGGCGGCTTGTGTCAGGTGAAGATGTCAGATTTATTACGGTACGCGATAATTATTCCATAGCTTTCCTTGCGGCAAATGTTCCCGAGGAAGCTCCTGCTATCTGGAAAAATTATGAAAATGATAAGCTTGCCGTAATTGAAAGTCTTTGCGGTGTAAACGGATATGAGTTTTATCCTGAGGACGGAACGATCCTGTATGATGCCCATGCAAGGAAACTGGCAGATAAAGCAAGGAGCCTTTGGCTGTCTTTGAACTTTGCAGGCGAGTATCCTGGCAGAGCAAAGCCTGTAAGAGTCAGGCGGCGGAATTATGTGCCTATGTTTCCGCCGTATGATTATATAAACACGATCGCAAACGTTCGTAAAAAATTCTTAACGGTTTTTTCAGAGGAATTTACGGATCGAATACTGAGTCGTGCCATTGCCGACAAAGAGTTGATTGAATATAAGGGCGATGTCTATGTGGCTTGTAAGAAATGCAAGGGTGAGGCCTCTTACAACAGTTATGTAAACTGCATCCGGGATGAAGGTAACGGGGTATTTACGGTTGTGATTGCCGTAAGAATGCCGCCAGACGGCAATACGATCCATGTTGATCTGCCGACAAAGAGGAATGCTGCAGGAGAGTTTGTATTTACGGATTATCCCTACTGGGATAAAAGTGAATGATATGTATTTTTGGATGGCACAAGCTTTGTGAATGGGACGTCTGAGCTGTTACTTTCAGTAACAGTTCAGACGCACCATTCGCAAAACCGCGCTTTCAGCGCTTTTCGCTGCTTCGCAGCTACTTGTCGCATCTGTAGGATGCGATGCTCATATAAATGATTGTCTGAACTGTTACCTACTTTCAAAAAATTAACTTAAAAAAATAAAAAAAAGTTGTTGACTTTTTTGAAGTTATCCTTTATAATCAATTTTGTTGTGACGGAGGACTTCACAATAAAGGCCCAGATAGCTCAGTTGGTAGAGCAGAGGACTGAAAATCCTCGTGTCACTGGTTCGATTCCGGTTCTGGGCAGTAGGACAGAAGTTTTACCGGGCGTCTGATATATGCGGGTGTAGTTCAATGGTAGAACACCAGCCTTCCAAGCTGGATACGTGGGTTCGATTCCCATCACCCGCTTCGCACATAAGATGTGCGATGGTTTATTAAAAATAAGTTAATTTTATTTGCGCGAGTGGCTCAGCGGTGGAGCACCTCCTTGCCAAGGAGGGGGTCGCGGGTTCGATTCCCGTCTCGCGCTTTTTTGTTGTAACTGTTCAGACAAGCAAATTCGTCTTTTCGAGGTTTTCTTTTTATTCACGTGGTTATCTATCATAGAAATCTGCAAAATTTAGCTTATCGTAACAGTTCAGACAAGCATTTATGAAGGCTGATTTCATGCTTGCATGAAAATCTGCCTTTATGAATGCTTGAACTTAGCGCCATTATATGAAACAAAGCAGCTGCGAAGCAGCGAGTAAGCGCTGAAAGCGCGGCTTTGTGAATGGCGCGCCTGAACTGTTACAGCTTATCAAAATTTAAGAATAATTAAGAGAATCCTTATTGCGGTTCCGGGAGTGGGGAAGTATAATGAACGGTACAGTTGTTGCGGCAGGCAGTTTGTTTTTGCCCGGGAATGAGGGTGAAAGAAATCCCGGATTGAGAGAATACGTAACAGAAAGGGAATGCAGATGGCAGATAAGGAAGACAGAATCCATGAAATGGAGCAGATTGAGAAAGGGCTGGAAAGCTTTTTAGATAAAGAATTGAGCGCTTATAGAGCAGAGCAGGAGAGCAGCAGGCACGAAGAATACGAGCAGGGAGACTGGGAAGCACAGAGTTATGAAGCGGAAACTCATAAAAAGAAATCATATGGAGAGAATTCCGCAGAGCGGGATCCGGTAAGAGAAAAACGGGAAGACGGAAAAAAAACGGAAAAAGGAAAGTGTGGAAACGGAAAGCAGCAGAAACAAGGAGGCGGAAAAAGAAAGAAGCGTCGTCGCGGCTGGAAGATATTTTTTGCAATTCTTCTGATTTTATTGATTGTGCTTGTCGGCATCTGGTACTTTCTTGTGAATCGTGCCTATAATAAGATGAATTATCAGGAAATTGAATCCGTGGCGGATCAGCCGTTGAAGGAACAAGGAATTACCAATGTCTTGTTGATCGGAAACGATTCCAGAACTCAGGAAGGGGACGGACGTTCGGATGCCATGCTTTTATTATCTATTAACAACAAAAGCAAGAAGATTTATCTGACTTCTCTGTTGCGGGATATGTATGTGGAGATCCCGGGACATAAGGCGAACCGTCTGAACGCCGCTTATGCTTTCGGCGGAGCGGAGCTTTTAATCGAGACGCTTAAACTGAATCTGGGGATTGAAGTAAACCGTTACGTTCAGGTGAATTTTCAGGCGTTTGCAAATCTGATCGATGCCGTGGGTGGAGTGGATCTGGAGCTTACCAACGACGAAGTGCGGTATGTGAACGGTTATCTGGTGGAATATAACATTCTGGAGAACCGTCCGGAAGGAACGGACTATATTGATGCCACTGCAAGCGGAATGCTTCATTTGAATGGCCCGCAGGCTTTGGCTTATTGCAGGAACCGCTACCTGGGAACGGATTTCGGACGGACGGAACGCCAGCGGAAGGTTCTGACGGCGGCAATCCGTCAGGCTCCCATGGAACTGGTTACCAGCCCGGACAAGCTGATGGAGGGGATTTTCCCGAATCTGACAACCAATCTGACCAAGGAAGAATGTATGGGACTCAGTTTAGAGGCACCGAAGGTGATTACCTATGAAATTGTATCTTCCAGTATACCGATTGAAGGTAGCTATTCCAATGCAACCGTAAGGAAGATGTCTGTGCTGCAGGTTGATTTTGAAGCCAATAAAGCATATCTGCAGGAAACTATTTTCGGAGACGGAAAAAGCCGGGAGGAGTAATCCCGGCTTTTAAGAAGCCATTGCTCAGATTCCTCCGACGCTAAAGCGTCTGCGGAATGGAGATTATTGTCAGGCGGAATCAGGATATCCCGCAGATCATATCCTCTACCAGCCTTGCGCAATGTGCGGCAGCGGCGCGTTCGAATACCGGATAGTCCACATGTGCACTGTCATCTGCCTTATCGGAGATGGCACGGACGATGACGAAAGGAAGATGATTCAGAAAAGCGCCGTGAGCAATGGCAGCTCCCTCCATTTCCGCGCAGTCACCGTGAAACAGGCTAATCAGTCTCTCCCTGGTTGCTTTGCCGGAGATGAACTGATCTCCGCTGACAACCCGGCCGATGCGGACGGTGATATCCGGATTTACTTTTTCGCAGGAGGCGACTGCCAGGCGGATCAGCTGTTCATCTGCCTGAAATTCCAGACAATCCATTTGCGGCACCTGTCCCGGCTGATATCCGAGAGCCGTAACATCCATGTCATGGTGAAGCGCATCCCGAGAAACCAGAATGTCTCCGATATTTAAGACATCATTTAAAGAGCCGGCCACACCGGTATTGATGATGTGGGTTACGCCGAACAAATCGGCAAGAATCTGTACACACAAAGCGGCGTTAACTTTTCCGATACCGCAGCGGACAACTACTACGGGAGTACCGTTTAACGTTCCTTCATAAAAGTCCATTTGCGCCTTGGTAGTGATAGAAGTAATCTCCACTTTCGCTTTTAAAGCTTCCACTTCCAGCTCCATAGCGCCAATAATTCCGATTCTGATCATATCGTTTTTGTTCCTTTCTTTTTGTTACGATTTTCGTTTCTTTACTGCTCTGAATCCGGGTAAATCAGCCGATCATCGGTGATGTGCAAAAGCACCTGATCCAGATACCTTTTGGCAAGCAGATTGGCCATGGGAAGATTCATATCCAGATAATTGCCGCAGTCTTTGGCACTGGCGCCGGGAACCTTTCCGCGGTAATCCCGGATAAAGAGAAACATTTCCGTGATCAGCGGTACGATCTCTTTCGACTCATAGTCTCCGGCAAGCAGAAGGTAAAATCCGGTACGGCAGCCCATGGGCCCGAAATAAATGATCTTGGACTGACACTGCGGATGATTGCGCAAAAAAGTAGCTCCCAAATGTTCTATAGTATGCATTTCTGCCGTGTTCATAACCGGTTCTTCGTTGGGGCTGGTCATACGCAGATCAAAGGTGGTAATCATTTCAGCTCCGACCCTGTCCTTGCGAGATACATAGATCCCCGGCTGAAGCTTTATGTGGTCAATGGTAAAACTGGCTATTTTTTTCATATTAATCCTCACTTCTGAGCGACTTCGTTGCGAAGGCAGGCGAACTTCTGCCATCAAAGCAATTTGTTTTCGCTCAGAAACAAATTGCGGTGTGAAAATGCATTAAAATACAATGTACGGCATATCAAAGCATTTTTTCACAGAATAACAATCATGGTTCCGGTCTGACAAAAAGATTCCCTTAAAGTGTAACATAAAAATAAATTTTTGGAAATATCTTGAAACATTTTTCCTTAAAATATACACTGTATATGTGCAACAGTAAAAAAGAAAAACTGTTGCGAAAACACCTGAAAGTGCGCACGAGATTGTGCCGCGAGGCTGCGGCAGACAAAGAGGTGAATGAATGGAACGGAGTAAAAATCTTGTAAAAAAGGCAAAAGAAGGAGATGTTTCCGCTTTTGCCGCGCTTTATGAGGAAATTTATAAAGATTTGTACCACTTTGCGCTTTATACGCTCAGAAACAGGCAGGATGCGGAGGATGCAGTAAGCGAAACGGTTACGGATGCTTTTGCATCCATAGGAAAGCTGCGCAGCGAGGATGCGTTCCGTGCCTGGGTGTTCCGGATTCTTTCCAATAAATGCAAAAACCGGTTGAAGGAATATACCAGAAAGTATGTGGAGCTGGAAGATGCAGAGGAGGAACTGGCGCATACAGAGGAAGTGACGGAAAATATCTACATACGGAAGATTTTCGGGGAACTGGAAGAGACGGATCGGTTTATTATCAGTCTGCATGTATTCGGCGGTTATAAAAACAGGGAAATCGCAGCAATTCTTTCGATGAATGCCAATACGGTTCGTACCAGGGAAAGCAGAGCCCTGAAAAAAATGGCAGTGCGGATGCAGGAAGAGGGATTCGCAGCCGGTATGTAAAGCGGGATTGCATTTTGTATGGAAAGCAGATGTACCCGGAAACGGAGGGATTGAGGTATTATGAAGAAAAAAAAGAGAGAGAACCAGATAGAGGGCCGGATGCGTAAGAAGATTGAAAACGCTGCCAGGGAAATAGAGATTCCGGGAAACCTTGAACCGGATGCTGTCGCTGAGATGCTGGAGAGGCAGAAGGAGCAGGGCAGACAGAAGGAGCAGAGCAGCCGGATTCATTACCTGTCGGTTTGGGCTTCGGCAGCAGCAGTATTGCTCCTTACTATCAGCAGCTTTGCACTGTTCCGGGAATGGAACGGATCTCATAAAACGGCAGACAGCACAGCAAAAGAGCAGGAAGTGCTTACAGGAGCTGCGGATAAAGGGGAAGCGGGAGAGGCAGCGGGTATGAGCGGAACCGCTGACAAAAAAGGGATGGCAGGAGCAATGCCGGTGACCGGAAAGCAGGTAATGCGTCATGATGCCGGTGAAATGTATACCGTTGCAAGAGACTATAGTGAAATTTATGAAAAGCTGAAAGAAGCAGCCAGCCAGTCAAGATACGGGATCTGCTTTGAGGAAGCCAGTCCGGTAATGGAGAAGGTAATAACGGCGGATGGCTTTGACGGAGCAGTCAATTCCGGACAGGCGATGGAACCTGTACGGCAAGGAAAACAATCACCCCAAAATCCTGTGAATGCCGCGGAAAAAGAATATTCCGATACCAATGTCATGCAGGAAGGCGTGGATGAAAGCGATATTATAAAAACAGATGGTTCCTTCCTGTATATTGTGAAGAAGAACCGGATCTATATCATTGACATTCAAAACGGAGAACTGCAGGAAAAGGGACAGATTGCTCTGCCGTCCGCCGGGGCAGATGTCCGTGAGATTTATGTGGATGGAAACCGGCTCCTGGTTCTCGCAGAAGAAAGAACAACCAGGCTGAATCATGAGATCATGGGCAGTGAAAGCGGAGACAACCGCACTCTCGATAATGCAGACGGAAGCAGCAAAACGGCAGTTGACACGGAGACGGACTATTATAGTATCGTAACGAGCCAAAGTACCTTTTTGTACACCTACGACATAACGCAGAAAGATCATCCGACTCTTTTGGGAACGGTCAGTCAGGATGGCAATTACGACACTTCCCGGAAAATCGGAAATATCGTCTATCTGTTTACTTCTTATTCCATTTATGAAGCCCTCTATGCACAACCAGTTTACGGGTATCAGCTGAACCAGGGATTGCGGAGTTTTGAAAACGTACAGGAGTCATTCGGGCAACAGGATTCGGCCAAGACACAGGAGTCTGTGGCAAAGGAAGTTCTTCCTAAGATAAACGGGCAGGAGCTTGCCTGCGGAAATGTTTATCTGGGTCAGGAAGCGCAGGGCGGACTGCTGATTTCCTCCATTGATATCAGACAGCCGGATCAGACGATTGATAATATTCTGATCTGCCATGAAGGCGCGGAAATTTATGTCACCGAAGAATCTGTGTATTTGTACCATACGAACTATTTTTATGACACCAACGCAACGCAGATTGCCCGTTTTGCCTTAAAAGACGGCTATCTGGATGCAGCCGGTGCAGCCAGTGTGGATGGAGTGGTACGTGATACCTTTGCCGTTAATGAATACGGAGATTCGTTCCGGATTCTGACTACCGAAGTCCGATCCGGGGAAGGAAGCAATCTGTACCTTTTTGACCGGAACCTGAAGTATCAGGGAAGACTGGAAAATATTGCGCCCGGAGAGTTAATCTATGCCGCCCGTTATTTTGAGGATATGGTTTATTTTGTAACCTACCGCAACATGGATCCTTTGTTTGCCGTGGATCTATCCGACCCGGAGAATCCGCAGATTATGGGCGAGCTGAAGATGACAGGCTACTCCGACTATCTGCATATCTGGGACGCGGAGACGCTTTTCGGTATCGGATATGAGACGGATCCGGAAAGCGGAATACAAAAGGGCATTAAGATCGCCTTGTTCGATATCGGCAGCCCGGCGGATCTGAAGGTTATAAACAGCAGCTGCCTGAAAAATGCGGTTTACACACCTGCACTGGATCAATATAAAACTGTATTGGTAAGTCCTGCGGCCAATCTGATCGGATTTACCGTCATGGAAGAAAACAGTGACGAAAGCGTTTATCTGCTTTATTCCCTGCAGGACGGCGCCTTTCGTAACCTTCTTACCAGAAAGCTGGAAGAGGATCCGGTGAATATCCGCGGAATCTATGCCGGAGACTATTTTTATATCGTATCGCCCGACCGGGTGATTTCCTTTGACCGGAATAGGGATTATCAGGAAATCGCCGTTTTGGAAATCGGCAAATAAAACAATTGCATCTTTGGGGAGTTTAGAGTATACTG
Source organism: uncultured Acetatifactor sp. (assembly GCA_934433135.1). Taxonomy (GTDB): domain Bacteria; phylum Bacillota; class Clostridia; order Lachnospirales; family Lachnospiraceae; genus Acetatifactor. The sequence continues at coordinate 20,960 of CAKRZO010000033.1, forward strand.
GAAACGTATCTGAGAAGGTATGTCTCCGGTATACTTTTTACGTAACGGGAAAATACATTCCTGTAAAAAGCATTACCGCCATGCAAAGGAGGAGAATATGAAACTGGTTATTACAATGAGCAGAAGGTTCGGAACGGGTGCCAGCCTGATCGCGGCAGAATTGTCGAAGCGGCTTGGCATCCCGGTTTATGATAAGGCATATATTGAGCACGAAATGGAAGGTACAAGTTTCCCGACGGAAGCGGCAGTCATTACCAAGCTGGCGGAAAAGCCCTGCATTATCCTGGGAAGATGTGCCAGTGAGATCTTAAAGGACCGGGCGGATGTCTTTAATATCTTTGTCAGCGCGGATAAAGAGGACCGGATCCACCGAATTATGGCAAAGGAATCTTTATCTTATGAAGTTGCAAAGGAAATGCTGGAAGAAAACGACAGGCAGCGTTCCGAATACTACCATGAACATACCGGCAAGATGTGGGGAGATGTGAATAACTATCATATGATCCTGGATACCACCGCATTGGGGATGGAAAACTGTCCGGGCATTCTGATGAAGTACTTTGAACATATGGAATTTATCTGACAGGCAGGGTGAGAGGTCGCGTAAAAATGTATTCACTGATGATCGCAGAGGATGAACTGGCTACCAGAAGAGGTCTGGTAAATATGGTAAACTGGGAGAGTCTGGGATTCCGTGTTGTCGCTGATTTCGCAGACGGGAAAGAACTTCTGGAAAGACTTGGAAGTTATTCTATGCTTCCGGACGTGATTCTGACGGACATTCAGATGATTCAGGTAAGCGGGCTTGATATTGCAAAATATGTGGCTGATAACGGGCTACCGGTCAAAGTGGTGCTCCTTACCGGCTATAAGCTGTTTGAATATGCGCAGGCGGCGATTGAGAACCATGTGGCAAGTTATCTTTTGAAACCGGTTTCCATTACCAATCTGAAGCAGGTTTTTTCCGGATTAAAAGAGCAGCTGGATCAGGAAAAAGATAAAAAAGAATATAAAGAAAAAATGTCGCGGTATTACAACCGGCTGGTAAATTACGAAAAACAAAAATATATTCTGGATGCTTATTACGGAATGCTTTCCGATAAGGAGAAAGCAGCGGCCAGACTGGCCTTATTGGAACCGGGGGATGAAAGTACCGGCAAGAGAATGGTTTTGTACCTGATGAAAGTAATCGTGGTGCGGAATGAAGAATATGACACTTTCATCCGGAATTTCGGCGTCCAGGAGCTGGAAGAACAGCTGATGAATGCCATGACATCCGTCAGTGAGGAAATGGAGTATTATCCGATTTACTGGGACTGCCGTCCGATTCATCAGGGGGACATTTCCTTTTTAGGTATTTTCTGGGAAAAAAAAGAAGGCGGAAGTATTTCCTTCCGGGAACTGCAGAACATGGTGACAGGCATGATTTCCGGAATGCTTTCCATTACCTGCAGGGCGGAAGTAATCGATAAACTGCAGCCTCTGGAACTGGCAGGTTATTTTGCGGCAATCGGCCATAGTGAAAAACGAGAGACCCTGATGCGGGAAGCGGAGTACAATCAGTTGCTGAAGAATCAGAGAAAGCTGATTTTTCAGTATATCTGTCAGGAAGATGAGGAGCAGCTGGAAGAGATTGCATCCGCTTTTGTGGAAAGTGCATTGCGCTGCGGTGTGGTTTTTGCCAGAAACCAGTGCGTGAAGGTGCTGGGAAATATCATAGAACGATTGACGGAGGGAAATCTTGAGGAAGAAGAACGATTGACAGCCGCCTGTGCTCCGAATAGTGTTTATACGGAAAATACCTTTGAACATCTGGAAAAGTGGCTGATGCTCAGACTCTATCGGCTGGCGGAATACTATTCTGACAGATCCCGATTTAAGCAGGGAAGCAGTATTGACAAGATTAAAGAATACGTCGGCAAAAATTTCTGCAAGGATATTACACTGTCGGATGTTGCCGGAGCCTGTTATCTGAATCCGGTCTATGTCAGCCGTTTGATGAAGGAACAGACAGGAGATACTTTTACGGAGTATGTAACAAAACTGCGTATGGAGAAGGCAGTGGAGCTTCTGGAGAGTACGGATAAATATGTTTACGAGGTGGCACAGGAGTCCGGTTATCAGAATTTAAAATATTTTTATAAAGTATTTAAAAGAATCACAGGCCGATCGCCGAACGATTTCAGACCGGATCAGAAAGAGAAAGGGTATGAAGAGATTTAAATTTCTTCCGGGAATCCATAATAAAGAATTTCAAAGACTGTTCAAAAAGAATTTACTGATAGTAATGCTCTCTGCCATGGGTCCGCTGCTCGGATGCGTGGGAATTTTGTATTATTACAGCAACAAAAGCTTCCTTGCGGAAATGCATCAGGCTTCTTTGCGGGAGCTGAAAAATTCCGGCGCAACTATTAATACTCTTTTGGAAGAGGCGGAGGAGATCCTGATGAAAGAAGCGCTGGATGAGACGACGGCAAGATTCTTTCGGGATGCCAGGACGTTTCCGCCGAATTATGAATTTATATCCAATACCAATACCCTGATTCAGAATTTAAGAAATGATTATCGGGACAGCCTTTACTATTCCGTGGATGCCTATTCCGGAGAGAGCGACTTCCTTGCATCCAGCAAATATCTGGGCCAGAGTCACGGCTTTTTACCGGAGGATGCGTTAATTACTGATTTTGAGGCTGCAAAGGGCAAGACAGATGTCTTTGCGGTTTCCCATGATTTAAAAGAAAAAGTGGGTACAGGTTTTCAAACGTTCCATGTTCTGACGATTTATCGTACCCGTTTTTTGTACGGCAGAAAAGATGGATTTGTTTCCGTAAGTATTGACAAGGAGAAACTGGCACAGTACCTTACGGATAATTATAATTACAAACAGGGAGCCTTTTTGATTCTGGATCCGGAAGGAAAGGTTATCTTTGACACTTCATCCGTAATGAATGATGAAACGTTGGATTTTTTTGACAGAGAGGCGCGTACGCCGTTTACCAGAAGCATCAACGGAACCCAGATGTATGTCTCCTATATGCCGTTGGGCAGGTATGACTGGACGTTTGCCAATATTGTTCCGCTGATAGAATATATGAAAAACAGGAATCAGATGGTCAGAAGCAGTATCTATATTTTTATGGCCGGTCTTTTGGTATGCCTTCTTTTATCCTATCGCACGACAGTCCGTCTTTTCCGCCCTATTGAAGCCATTCTGGATCTGGTAGAAGATCCTCAGGCCTGGGAAAGTATCAGTAAGGAAAATGGAGAGATAGAATATCTCCTTTTAAGAATACTGGATCTGTTTCAGAAAAATATAGCACTGGAGCAGGAGATGGTAGATCGTATGGGACGCCTGAAAAATGCCAGGGCAAAGGCGCTTCAGCAGCAGATGACGCCGCATTTTCTTTATAATGTGCTTCAGGTCATTAACTGGATTGTGATCGGAGAGACAAAGAGTGATGAGAGTCGTTCCAGCCAGGCGATTATCTTGCTTGCGGATGTGATTCGTACCTGTATGGAACAGAAGACCAACGTTACTACCGTAGAAGAAGAGATAGAATATATCCGGAAATTCCTGGAAATTGAAAAGCTTCGTTACGGAGAGGATATTCTGTGTCACTTTGAAATCGATCCATCGACATATAAAAGGCGGATTTTGTGTATTTCTTTACAGACTCTGATTGAAAATTCCATTTCCCATGGTTTTCAGCCAAGGGGAGGAAAGGGAAACATATACGTTACCATTAAGGAAAATGAAAAAAAAGAAATGCTGATATGCGTGGAAGATGACGGAGTGGGTATGAGCCGGGACAAAATGGAAAGTATCCTGACAGTTGTCCATCAGGATTATGTTTATGAGAGCCGGAATATCGGGCTGATTAACCTTTTTCAACGTTTCCGCCTCGTATTCGGGGACGCCTGCTGTTTTGAACTTACAGACAGCCGATTCGGAGGTGTAAAGGTAGCAATTGTTTTACCGCCGGAGGAAGTAAAAGTTAAATAAGTAGGAATATGTTTAGATAGTATGAAGAAAAAAAGGAAATCGGGAACAGAATAGTTTAATCATTGTGACTAACAGGTTACTTTGAACGGATTGTGAACTTTGTGTGAACAGGCTATAATAAGGCACATAAAGTTCATTTTTTATTGGAAAGGCATGGTTATTGGCATGAAGAAAGAACAAGCAGTGTACCGAAAAAAAACATCGCTGATCAAAGAACTGAAACGACATTATTGGTTATATTTGTTTCTGATTCCGGGATTGGTGATGATTTTTCTGTTTAAGATATTGCCTTTTTACGGAGTGCAGATTGCTTTTCGGGATTTCAGTATTGTGAAAGGGATCTGGGACAGTCCCTGGGTGGGGCTGAAACATTTCCGGGATTTGCTTCGCAGCGCTAATTTTTTGAGGGTTTTGAAGAATTCTATTATTACCAGTATTCTGAGATTGATATGGGGATTCCCCATGCCCATTCTACTGGCACTTTTTATGAACGAAATGCGCAGTCTGAAGTATAAAAAGACAGTTCAGACGATCATTTACATGCCCCACTTTTTGTCCTGGGCAGTGGTAATCGGTATTGTCATGGCACTGCTTTCTCAAAATAACGGAGTTATCAATTCCTTAATTAAGTTATGCGGCGGCAAATCCGTGCCTTTCCTGACAAGTCCCAAGTGGTTCCGTACGGTTTTGATCGGAGCCGGTATCTGGAAGGAAAGCGGTTGGGGAACTGTGGTTTACATGGCTGCACTGGCAGGAATCAGCCCGGAGTTGTATGAGGCAGCTACTATGGACGGTGCTACCAGAATGCAGAAAATGCGTTACATAACATTGCCGTGTATTTTGGGAACGGTCAGCGTAATGTTGATTATGAGTATGGGAAGTCTTTTGAATAATGGATTTGAGCAGATCTGGATGTTACAGAATTCCCTGAATAAGGAAGTGGCGGAAGTGTTGGAAACGTATTCTTATCAGGTTGGTTTAAGGGAAGGACGTTACAGTTTTTCTTCCGCAATCGGTTTGTCTCAGTCTATTGTGGGATGTATTTTGGTATTTGGTTCTAATTTCCTTGCCAAACGAAGAGGAGGAAGCGGATTATGGTAAAAAATCATACCGTGAAAGAAGGCGTTAAGGTGAAACAAAGCCTTGGCGAACGTATTGTAGAAATCTGCATCTATATTTTTGTAACATTGGTTGCTTTGCTGATGCTGTATCCTGTTTTAAATGTACTGGCAGTTTCTCTGTCCGATTATCATGAGTATGTAAAGGCGCCCTGGCTGGTGATCCCGAAAAAATTTACGCTGGATGCTTATGACTATGTGGCAAAAAACCAGATGTTCTGGCGAAGCTATCTGAACAGCTTCTTTATTGTAGCAGTAGGAACTGTAATCGGACTGGCCATAACAATCCTGGTTGCCTACCCCATTTCACGACCTGAGCTGAAAGGCAAAGGGTTCTTTGTGGGAATTATGATTGTAACCATGGTATTTACACCGGGTATGATTCCGGAATTTATCAACATAAGAAATCTGGGATTGTACAATACGATCTGGGCGGTTATCCTGCCGGGAACCTTCAGCGCATTCAACTGTATTCTGATGATTAATTTTTTCCGGGAAATACCGGCGAGTCTGATTGATGCAGCCAAGATTGACGGAGCAGGAGAACCTTATATTTTATGGAATATTGTTGTGAAATTGTCCTCACCGGTTATTGCAACGATTACCTTATATCTCGCGGTAGGATATTGGAACAATTATTTTAATGCGCAGATTTATCTGGAAAAGCGGGAATTATGGCCTATTTCCCTGACCCTGAAAGAAATTCTGATGGAAGCCAGCGTGGCTATCATGCAGGCGGAAGGGGATGCGGCTCTTTTGGATATGAGCAAATTGAATACGACGACCCTGCAGTATGCCTGTGTGGTAGCATCCATGATTCCAATGATGATTATCTATCCGTTCCTGCAGAAGTATTTTGCAAAAGGAATTCTGCTTGGCGGTGTCAAAGGGTGAGTGCGCCGGAAGCGGAACAGGAAGCATAAAAACAGTGAAAATCACACCCCCGATGGGTGATTTTAAAAAATGAAATGGAGGAAACAAAAATGCAGAAAAAGAAATGGAGAAAACTTTCCATCGCAGCAGCATCTGTAATGGCATTTGCCGTTATCTGTGCAGGCTGCGGAAACAAAGAGGATGCGGGCAAAACGTCTGAAGCAACCAGGACGGTTGAAAGCGTAGAGAGCCAGGCATCTTCCGAAAGCCAGACCAGTGAAGAGCCTGTGGAAATCACACTGATGGCTGACTGGGGAAACAAGACAGAACTGGATAACCAGTGGTTTGCAAAAGTGGAGAAAGAACTGAATATTAAGTTTAACTTTATCGAACCGGCGTCCAGTGCTTATGAGGAAGCATTGCAGAAAATGATCGTATCCGGAGAATATCCCGATGCAGTATTACTTCCGACCAACTGGCTGACCGGCGATAGCTTCAGAGAGTGCTGTGAACAGGGAACGTTCCTGGATCTGTCTGATCTTTTGAAAAATTATAAGAACATCACAGATCATACAGCGGATATCTCCTGGAAGGCAATGGATATTTTCCAGGATGGACGTACCTGGGGTATCCCTCGTTCTACCATGATCCGTTGCGACGGTTTTTCCTTTAAGCAGGCATGGCTTGAAAAACTGAACATCAATTATAAAGAAGGAACCTACTTAACCGCAGATGAATTCTTTGATATTCTGTATGCTTTTACTTATAATGATCCCGATGGTAACGGCTTAGACGACACCTATGGTATTTCTACTTATATGAATGACAATACCGGTGCTCTGTCCTGGGGATTGAATTACATTTTCGGAATCGGCGATACCGATGCATGGGGAGATTATGACGGAGAGATCATTGCCCTGAAATATTCTCAGACCAAGAGTAACTTTAAAGATTATCTGACCTTTGCCAACAAGTGCTGGGAAGCCGGAATCATTGACCCGGATGCATTCAGCCTGAATGCAGGCACGGCAGGCGACAGAAATGATCAGTACGGAGCAAGCGTGAAATTCCCGGGATATCTGGAAGTTACCGACAAGGCTGGTCTGGAAGTTTTCGTACCCGGTGTTGTTGTCAAAGAAGGCGACAGCTATGGATTCCCGAATTTCAATACCGGTGTATGGTGCTATTGGGCAATCAGTTCCAGCTGCGAACATCCGGAAAAGGTAATGGAATTCTTCGATTATGTATTAAGTGATGCAGGCTGGAGAGATGTAGGTGTAAAAGGTCTGGAAGGCGTTACCTTTACCGTGGATGCAAACGGCAACTACGATGCGTCCCTTGGTACCAATGAAGACGGCAGCTACAAAGAGGGTATGAATCCCAATGCGATTATCAAGACACTGCGCAGAAGCGATGGAGCGGATTTCTTTGTAAGTATTCGTTACAATGCAGAGACCAGAAAGCGTCTTATCGACATGATTGATATTTGTATTGATAATGCGCAGCCTGCTCTGGATAATGGCTATGTACCGGAAATTGCATCCGATTCTGTATTCATTGAATACAACAATTACATGACCGACCAGATTAATAAGATTATCGTAGGCGATGTGCCGGTGGATGAATGGGATAACATTCTGCAGGGCTGGTATGATGCAGGCGGCACAAAGTATGTAGAAGAGATGAGAGCTTATATCGCATCCTTAAATTAAACATATAAACCGAAACGTTTCAAAGAAATGAAACTGTAAAACGAAAGGCAAGAGCAACGTTATCATGAATGAAATGACAGCGTTGCTCTGCCATTATCAGGATAAAAACAAAATGAGCGGACAATTTTCTTTTGATGAAATCTTAAAACCCGATTGTCGGAAAGCAATTTATCGGGAAGAGGGGTATTTTGTGTGGTGCGGCAGCATCGCAAAGTATCGGAATACATATTATTTATTTTACTCCAGATGGAAAAAGGAACTGGGATTTGATGCCTGGGTAACGGACTCGGAAATCTGTATCGCCTCCTG
>CAKRZO010000034.1 GCA_934433135.1 uncultured Acetatifactor sp.
TGATGAACGCTCCCGCTCCATCGATTCCTACTACTACAACATGTTCATATTTTCTTTCCATATTCAAATCAACCTGCCTTTCTGCCATCTGTGTTCTTTAATTTTAACCCACAGATATCGTATTAATCCATATGTTCTCTCAAAACACAGTAAATAAAATTGCTTCTCTCAATATCCTTAGCTCATGAAAAACATCAAGTTCTTTTCAGCCTTTAATAGATCCGATCATTACCCCTTTCACAAAATGTTTTTGAATAAATGGATAAATAATCATTACCGGAATCATACTAACGATAATCAGAGCATACTTAATAACTCCGGCAATTTGCGCCTGCTTCATCTGCAATTCCGGATTTGTTATTGTTGAGGCATCAATCTTATCCATAAGTAATATCTCTTGAAGAAAAATGGTTAAAGGAAATTTATTCCTGTCATTCAGATAAATCATAGGTCCGAAATACTCATTCCATTTTCCCACTCCATAATACAGAACCAATACCGCAATGATAGACTTGGATAAAGGAATTACGATCTTTAAATAATACTTAATATCTGAACAGCCATCCATGACTGCAGCTTCTAACAATTCTCCCGGAATACTGCTTTGAATAAAAGTTTTCGCCACAATCAGATTATAAGTACTGACTGCCCCCGGAATAATAATCGCCCATATTGTATTTATAAATCCAAGTTCCCTTACCAGCATATACCCCGGTATCATACCGCCTCCAAAGAACATAGTAAACGTATAAAGCAACATAATTGCATTACGTCCCGGAACATCTTTTCTTGACAGACAGTAAGCTGCTGTTAATGTCATAACCAGACTAATCAGGGTTCCCAACACTGTATAAATCAGGGAATTTCGAAAACCTGTCCATATCATGGGAGTATTCAACACTGTTTTATACCCTTCCAGACTGAAATCTACCGGTAATAGTAAAACCTTGCCCGCCTGCACTGCACTGCCGGAAGAAAAGGATGCACTGATTACAAAAATGCATGGATATAAAACCGCAAGTAACATTATGGTTAAAGATATATTGACTACCATATAAAAAAGCTTATCATTAAAACTAAGATTTTTAAATTTGTGCATGGCTTCTTCTCCACTCTAAAAAACACTGTTTCCATTCAAATGTTTGCCTGCCCAGTTAGCAGCAACCAGCAAAATGAAATTGATCACAGAATTGAACAAACCAATAGCAGTAGACAAAGAGAAGTCTGAAACTCCACTTGCTAATCCAACCTTATACACATAAGTAGATATAATCTCACTGTAATTTTGGTTAATACTGTTCTGCATCAAAAGAACCTTTTCGTACCCTACGCCCATAAGACTACCGATTGCCAAAATCAACATAATGCTGATAGTCGGTGTAATAGCCGGTATATCAATATGTAACAGCCGTTGAAATCTGCTGGCTCCATCTATTTTGGCCGCCTCATGAAGAGACTGATCCACACCGGAAAGTGCGGCAATATAAATAATTGCGCTGAACCCTGTGGACTGCCATATACCTGACCATACATATAGATGGCGAAAACTTCTCGCATCTGCAAGCAAACTCGGAGCAATCTCTTTTGTCAATCTTGTGTAAATGCTTCCGTAAATTCCACTTCGATTATTTAAAATCTGAAAAAGCAGCCCTACCATGACTACTGTAGAAATAAAGTGAGGGATATAAGTTACTGTCTGTATTACTTTCTTATATTTTTTTCCACGCATTGCATTCAACAGCAACGCAAACAAAATCGGAATAGGGAAAGATGCCACCAAAGAATACAACGAAAGAATTATCGTATTTTTTAAAGTAAGGGCAAATTTAAAAGACTGGAAGAAACGTTTAAAATTATCGAATCCCGCCCATGGACTTCCCCAAATACCTGCACCTACATTATACTTCTTAAAGGCAAGTACTAATCCTCCCATCGGAACATACGAAAATATGATAAGATGAGTCAACGGCAAAAGAAGCAACAAGTATATCTGCCACCTGGAAACAATCTTTTTAAGAACTTTCTTTTTCATAGATGACTACCTTTCTGAATTACATAAAACAGGCACATTCCCTGTTCGTATTAAAAAATGTGCCTGTTTCCTTACCTGAAATGACTATTTAACACGGTCGTACGCGGTCTGCGATACTTCAATCCATGTACTCAGTCCCATATTTTCCAGGTCATTAAGATATGCATCCCAACCTTTTTCTATATCTCTGCTACCAATAATAAATTCTGCCATAGCCTGTCTTATATAGGTGTTGACATTTCCCGGAATATCCAGAATTTTTTCCATTTCTTCCTCTGTATATTTCAGTTTAGGTAATAAATATTCCGGATGCTTGTCTGAATACAGTATCTCATTTTCACCCCAAATATGTTCCGGTGATTCCGGCGTATATTCTTTGCCGCTGGAAAGATCAACTTCTACAAAATCTCTCGGTCTGTAAAAATGATGACTTGCAGCCCAGTTTGCATTGTTGTTCTTTCCCCATGTAGGATTAAGAATACCAATGTACACTTTCTCATATCCCGGAACATTCATGAACGGATGACTGATTCCATCCAATACTTCCCGATCTCTTGTCCAATGTACGCCTTCCTCTCCGTATCTGCTGATATAAAATGTTGTAATATCATAAAACTCGTCTACAAACTTAATTGCAAGATCCGCCTTGGTTGTAGTTGCCGAAACCGCTACACATTGATTCGGGACATAAGCTCCACAGGGTGTATAACATATTCCATCCGGGCCTGTAAAAGGTGCTATAAATTTCATTTCTGCAAAATTAGCATTATTTGCCGCATCCTGCCAGTTATTAAAATCTCCGGACGTAACAAGACCTACTATATTCGGTTCTAAATTTAATGTTGCTTTAAGCTGGGTCTGATCATCGGTAAAGACACCCGGAGAAATCAAACCTTCGTCATATAATTCCTTCATATAGAGAAGACCTTTTTTCCATCCCTCTGTAGTATACGGCGCTATGACTTTACTTCCATCATCGCTTAAGGTAAGACTGCTGTTTGCTACATCCGCACCGTAGAAAACAAAGGAATTCATAAGTGCAACAAGCGTATTCACTCCATAATAGCCGTTCTGAGCACCATAAACCGGAATCTCATCTTTAATGCCGTTGCCATTGGGATCATTGTCTCGAAAGGCAATCAGCACTTCCTTCAGTTCTTCCGTTGTTGTGGGCATCGGAAGATTCAGTTTATCCAACCATGCCTGATTAATAAAGTATCTGTATGGTGTTGCATTATATGATGAGGGTCCAAAGCTCGGGCAGGAATAAACATTTCCGTCTACCTGCGTTGAAGCACTAAGCATTAATTCTTTATCTTCCTCGGGAATATTATTAAAATTAGGCATAGCCGATGGATCATTTACGTAGTCTGTTAAATTTAAGAAGATACCATTTTTACCATATTGATAAATCGTCTGATCTGAAAAATCTCCGTCAAATAACATAACATCCGGTATATTTTCCTGAGCCGTAAGCATCAAAGCCAGCTTCGTTGCATAGTCATCTCTGGGTATCAGAACCAAGTCCAGATCAATATCCAGTTTATCTTCCAAATACTTGGTAAGATAGTTGTCTTCATAATCCGTAATGTTGGTACGTGCCTGGAGTGCCACTGTCAAAGTTCGATCCTCTGACTGTGTGTTTTCCGTTCCCTTACTCTGGCTTTCCTGACTGCTTACTTCGGTCTTTCCGGAATTAGCAGCTTCCTTGTTGCCGCATCCGGTCAGCATAGCAGGTATACACATAATACCAGTGAGCAACAGGGCTAAAATTTGTTTTCTTCTTTTCATTTTCTTCTTCCTTTCAATGTTTTTTTTTGAAGCAACCGAGTCACAGCAGCCACACAAAACAACGGTGGCACATATGACTCATCGCCTCTGTCTCTTGCATACTACCACATAATCGTTGGTTATAGATACTGACAATATTTTGAAACAATAAACAAAAGGTAAGAAAGAAACATATTTATTTCTTCCTTACCCTTTCCAAAAGTAAGCTTTTCCTATTTTTGCTTATATGTTTTAGGTGTTACACCTGTTACCTTTTTAAAATTGCGATAAAAAGTATTCACCGTTTCAAAACCCGTAAGTGCAGCTATCTGTTCATTACTGTACTCTGTCTGTTCAAGGTATTCTATTGCCTTATCAATTCTAAGTCTTAAAAGGATAGCTGCAAAAGTTTCACCGGTCTGCTCCTTGCAAAATTGATAAAGATATTTTTCGGATATTCCTATGGCATTTGCAACTACTGCAGCACATAAGCCGGAATCCAAATAGTTCTGATTCAAATACTGCAATATTTTTTCTTTTAAATCCACATTCTTACTTTTTTTGTTCTGCTGAATATATTCGCAGATCCAAGCCATGCTCTTTTGATACTCTTCCATCATACTCTGGCAGGTCATCGTATAATTGTAATCCGGAATATGTGTTTTCCACTCTTTACAATTTAAGTGAAGTACCGCTGTATAAAAAACATTTCGCAAAGAATAAAAAATTTGTTCTTTATTGACTTCATAGAGAAAAGGCATTCTATGATAACATCCTTCTATATGTCTCAGCTCTTTCTCTGCCTCAACTCGTTGTCCGCAAATCAACATGGTATACAATCGGTTCAAAAAATCCATGGTAACCGGATTCTCATTTAGCTGGTTTATCGTAATATCATAAGTTTTTACAATACATTCATCTTCATTTCCGTACTGAGCCTGAAGAACCTGCTTAGCCTGTTCATAACACTTATTGACATTTGTAAGCCCTGTACCCGTAGCACTAATCCCTATATGAAGCACCACACCATACTGCTTCCTTATTTTCGTTATCATTTTTTCAAAAACGCTCTGTAAATCGGACATATCTGTCTCCTGCGAAGGAAACCTTTCGATGAAAAACAATTCGTCAGAAACACCATTATGAACATTTTCCAAAAGACTGATTTTTTCCTTTTTTAAAAAATCAACCAAATCCAATGTTACAGCTTCCATAACTTCCCATTCTACATTCAAAAAACCAGCAATTACTACACAGTAAAAATCCGGTTTCCTCTTAAGGAATTCCTCAATAATCTCAATTTCCTGTTCATTTCCAACCCCTCTTGTAATAAACTTTTCCAGCAAAATTGCTCGATTCTGCTGCTTCATAACATCCAGCTGCACCTGATATTCTTTTCTCTTCTCATCCAATCGTATTACTTTATTTGTCAGTATTTTGTAATCACCAAAACACTTTTTGTCTGATAAATCTGTATCTACAGAAGAAAAATTGAACATTACTTTCTGAAAACCATAATACCTTGCAAAGCTAAAATACAATGTTAAGATAACAACAGCAATTCCACCTAGCCACAGGAAAATAAATAACACCTTCTTTACCGGCTCTATCTGTCGTTCTATGTAAGTTTGGGAAATGCCTGTTATAATTCGCCATCCCAATTCTTTGTATACAGTCTGATTTACATGGTATTCCTGCATTTGTTTCGGAATACTGCTCAAATCCATATCAGCCAAGTTTAGTGGAATATCTCCATAGTGCAGTAATTCTTCCTGAGACTTGATATCTTGAATATATAGAAAACTATTCTCAAATATTTCAGGCATAAGAATTGTATTCATCAAATATTCTTTAGGTAAAACAAAGGCTACAATATAGCGTGAAGAAAACGATCTTGTCATTCCATTTGCCAGATATAAAAGGCAATCCTCCTGTGTATGTTTTCCTCCATATCGTACAAAATCAATAGAATCAAGCCTTATAAACCTTTGCCCTGATTCCTCGCTTTCAAATAGGAATGCTTTAACTTCCGCCAAGCTGTCTTCTTTTATACCTGCCGGTCTAATCAGTAAAGAATCTCCATAATAGTCCGTAAGCGAGGTGGTACATTGACTGCTGGACAGGTAAATGTCTTTATCCCTGAACATGACAAACATATATGGACTATAATCAACAATAGCTCCTATTTTCACCAGCATATCGTTACTGTCTTTCAATTGCAGAATATCTGTTTTAGGGAACTCCATTCCATTGTAAAGCAACCTATTAAAACTATCGCTCTGACATGTAATTCTGTTTATCAAATCAAACTTATCTACTGTTTCCTCAATCGTCTGTACTCCCGTTTCCATCCGTGTTTGCACTTGCTTGATAATATACTTTTCAATATTATCCTTCGCTACGGCAAATACCATGAAACTTGTAATAAATATCAGTCCAAAACCAATCATGTATTTTATTACATACGCAACAACAACTCTGGCAAACTTCATTTCATGAACCATACCTTTCCATAATCTGTAGACAATGCTAACCCCTCAGGTATTTTATTTTTCATTTCAACTATCCGCAAAAAATAGAATACAGCCGTATTAGTCTCAAATCATTATAGCTATTAATTCAATTTAATGCAACCACGGGAATCGCTACACTAAGGAATGTCTGGTAAATTCAGAGACTATCATTATTTTGAGAGTATTGCAAAAAGTAAGAAAACCATCAAAACATGCTGGAAGAATTCAAATCTTCTGTATTATTCATAAATTTCTTTACAAGTTCAATGACATTTTTTGCCGTTTCGATCTGTTCCCGTGCATCTTCTTTACCGGCTATATAAAAAGTATCATAATCGCTTTTGTGACGAATGATTTCCAATCGTGATATCTGTCTTCCTATCTCTCTTGGAAACAATCCGGAACTCACATAATTTTTATTAAAATATCCCAACGTATCTTTATGCTTTTTAAAAGCAATGGGCTCCAACGCAAGAACTGCATCTATCGCATGAAAACACGCATAATATGCCCGGTTATTAGCAGCTTTAAACTTATCCGCACGAAAAACAATCTCAGCAGTTTCCAAATCATCTATGGTCTGATCAAGCTTGCATCTGGCTAAATCTTCAAATGTCCCTACATTTTCTTCGTTATTCAAATAACCACCACTTCTCTGTCAACATTGCGGTAAAACATATCTGCTCTTTTCCAGTAGTCAAAATGCTTTTTGCTCTGAACTACCGGCATAATATCCGTGTCATATGCCGTATTAAAATCATAAGTGACATTACACTATAAATCTCCATATCTATACTTATTATACCTGATATTTATGATTTGACAATACCGCAACAAAAAAACTCAGTGACAAGATCACTGAGTTCTTAGCAGGGCTACAAGGATTCGAACCTTGAAATGACGGAGTCAGAGTCCGTTGCCTTACCGTTTGGCGATAGCCCTATGTGTCAACCACGAAAGATATTATACAACATTCTTTTCCATTTTGCAAGCAATAATTCTGCTGAAATGGAAAATATATTTTCTCTTTTTTTTATACAATTTATATGATATCAGGGTTCCAAGGTCAAAAGCTGTTCGTGCTTGCACGATCAGGCTTTTGACCTTGGAACCCCTGAAATTATACTTCAAAAAGCAGATCGCCGTAAGTAGGCATCGGCCATACTTTCTTGTCAACCAGCATTTCCAGTGCATCCACAGGAGCCCTTAAGTCATCCATGGCAACACGTACAACATCTTTGTAATAGAATGCCAGTTCCTTCTGGCTCTCGATTTCGGCTGCTCCTGCAAGCTTTCCTTCCAATGCAGCAAGCGCTTCTTTGGTCTTGGCAAGCTTTGCGGAAACCTCTTTTAACAGATCCGCCTGTACAGAAGCATCTGCTCCCGCTTCTTTTACCGCAAGCACGGTATCCGCCAACGTTCTTGTATAACCGATGACAGCAGGAAGAATCTGCTTTCTGACCATATCCGCCATGGTCAGCGCTTCGATATTGATGGACTTGGAATAGGTCTCATAAAGAACCTCTTCCCTGGACTCCAGTTCCGCTCTGGTAAAGATACCGAATTTTTCAAACAGGCGGATAGCCTTATCCGTAGTCAATGTCTCAACGGCTTCTACCATAGACTTAATGTTCGGCAGTCCTCTTCTCTCAGCCTCTGCCACCCACTCATCGGAATAGCCGTTGCCGTTGAAAATAATTCTCTGATGCTTGGTCAGGTACTCTTTAATCAGATCATGTACGGCAAGGTCAAAGTCTTCCGCCTTCTCCAGAATATCTGCCGCTTCACAGAAAGCTTCCGCAACAATGGCATTCAAAGTGGTATTCGGGCTGGCAATGGAATCTGCGCTTCCTACCATACGGAATTCAAATTTATTACCGGTAAAAGCAAACGGTGAAGTTCTATTCCGGTCCGTAGCATCCTTTACCAGATCCGGCAGCGTGGAAACACCTGTCTGCAGGGTGCCGCCCTCTACCAGATGAGCCGCTTCTCCGGTTTCCACCAGCTGCTTTACCACATCTTCCAGCTGTTCGCCGAGGAACATGGACATAATGGCAGGCGGTGCCTCGTTAGCTCCAAGTCTGTGGTCATTTCCCACATCGGATGCACTCTGACGAAGCAGATCGGCATGGGTATCCACTGCCTTGATGATGCAGGCCAAAATCAACAGGAACTGAATGTTTTCATTAGGGGTCTCGCCGGGATCCAGCAGGTTCACACCATTATCCGTTCCAAGAGACCAGTTATTATGCTTACCGGAACCGTTTACTCCGGCAAACGGCTTCTCATGTAAAAGACAGGTCAGACCGTGACGTCCTGCCACTTTTTTCATCGTCTCCATGACAAGCTGGTTATGATCTACCGCGATATTGGCCGTCTCATAAATCGGTGCCAGCTCATGCTGCGCCGGAGCCACTTCGTTATGCTGTGTCTTGGCCGTTACGCCCAGCTTCCACAGTTCCAGGTTCAGGTCCTTCATATACGCGCCGATTCTCTCCCGGATGGTTCCGAAATAGTGGTCATCCATCTCCTGTCCCTTAGGAGCCGGTGCACCGAATAAGGTACGTCCTGCAAAAATCAGATCCTCTCTTTGCAGGTATTTTTGTCTGTCTACCAGGAAATATTCCTGCTCAGCGCCGACGCTGGCAACCACTTTCGTTGCCTCGGTATTGCCGAAAAGACGCACGATACGGATTGCCTGTTCACTGACAGCTTCCATGGAACGAAGCAGCGGTGTTTTCTTATCCAGCGCTTCGCCTTTATAAGAGCAGAATGCCGTAGGAATGCACAGAATCACGCCGGTGGCATCTTCCTTTAAGAAAGCCGGAGAAGTCATATCCCAGGCGGTATATCCTCTTGCTTCAAAAGTAGCACGCAGACCTCCGGAAGGGAAAGAAGAAGCATCCGGCTCACCCTTGATTAACTCTTTTCCGGAGAATTCCATGAGCATCCTGCCTTCTTCATCGGGATGTGCAATAAAGGAATCATGTTTTTCCGCCGTAATACCGGTCAGAGGCTGGAACCAGTGAGTGTAGTGGGTCGCACCATTTTCCACGGCCCAGTCTTTCATAGCCTTCGCTACCACATCTGCTGTTGCAGGGGAAAGCTCTCCTCCCTGCTCCATCAGCTTCTTTACTTCCTTAAATACGCTCTTGGGCAGCCTTTCCCTCATTTTGCCAAGGGTAAACGCCTTGCTTGCAAACAATTCTTCAATGTTTAATACTTCACTCATAATTGTTTCTCCTTTCCTCCCTGCGCAGTCCCTGTTTTTTCAAAAAAAAACGTTCCAAAGCAGACTATGTACTTTTGGAACATCTTCGTTCGGGAACCGTATATTGGAAACGGCTCACAACACCTACATCGCTATACCGCTTCGTTTTCTATAAGATAACTTAATTTGTCGGAAAATGCAAGACCCAAATTGAATTTCTCTCTTTTTATCAAAATCGCTTCCTCTTCTTTCTCAAAAATAGCATTCTTGCACAATCCCTAAAAACACATTTCCCAAGAGCAATTATCGAAAAGTTCTGCTGCCGAACCGATTCAGACCGTTTCGGCGGCATCTTTTCCTTTTTTCCGTAAGATATCTCCGGGGAGCGGCATTTCCGACAGCTTTAAAAGGATCATCTGTCTGGAATGCGGTGCGCTTTCGACTGCATTGCCTTCCGCGTCATACATCGCCAGTACTTTTACCGGCACATTGGCGCCGTCCGGCTTCATGATCTCAATTTCTTCCCCAAGGCAAAACTTATTTTTCTGTTCAATTCGGGCAAGTTTATCCCCACAGAAGGAATATTCTTTCAGGTTTTCCACCGTCCCCAGATAAATAAACTCATTTACATAGGTATTGTTGTCATAAATCTGTGTATTTTCATCCGGCTTTCCGAAATAAAATCCGGTGGTAAAGCTCCGGTAAGTGCATTTTGCGATTTCTCTGCGGTACCATTCCAGATTCTCCCGGTATTTCTCTTCCGAGGCAAAATAATCGTCTATTGCCTTCCGGTAAGTGCGGGCAACCGTTGCCACATAAAGCGCCGTCTTCATTCTTCCTTCGATCTTAAAGCTGTCAATGCCGGCGTCCACCAGTTCCGGAATGTGTTCAATCATGCACAGATCTTTGGAATTGAAAATGTAGGTTCCTCTTTCATTTTCATAAACGGGCAGATATTCTCCCGGTCTTGTCTCTTCCACTACCGCATACTTCCACCGGCACGGATGGGTACAAGCCCCCTGGTTAGCATCTCTTCCCGTGAAAAAATTACTTAAAAGGCATCTTCCGGAGTAGGAAATGCACATCGCACCGTGAACAAAGCTCTCAATTTCCATCTCTTCCGGTATCTGCTGACGGATTTCCTTAATTTCCCGCAAAGAAAGCTCCCGTGCCGACACCACACGCTTTGCTCCCAGTTCCCACCAAAAACGGTAAGTTTCATAGTTGGTGTTATTCGCCTGGGTGGAAATGTGAATTTCCGCTTCCGGCCAGACTTCTTTTGCCATGCGAAACATCCCGGGATCCGATATGATCAATGCATCCGGTGCCTTGGGCTGCATGTTTTTCAATTCTGCAAAATAGGTCTGTGCCCCGGCAAGATCCCCGTTATGTGCCAGAATATTCGCCGTTACATAGACTTTGACGTTATGCGCATGGGCATAGGCAATTCCCTCCGCCATCTCTTCCGGTGTAAAATTCTTTGCTTTTGCCCGGAGTCCGAAAGCCTCTCCGCCGATGTAAACCGCATCTGCGCCGAAGGTCACTGCCGTTTTCAATACTTCAAGACTGCTTGCCGGAATCAGAAGCTCCGGTTTTTTCTGTTTTTTCAAACTAATCTCCATTTCCGTTTTCCTTTTTCACCGACAGACTGATGCCGTCTCCTACCGGCAGAATGCAGGTCTCCAAAAGCGGATGATGCTTCAGTTCATACAAATATTCCCGCATTCTCGCATGAATGGTCCGGTTTCGTCTGGTCACTGCAAAGCGGGATTCTATGATATCTCCGTCCTGAAGGACGTTGTCGCTGACCAGCAATCCGCCTTCCGGAAGCAGTCTTAAGATCTCCGGCAAAAAGGCAAGATACTGTCCCTTGGCAGCATCCATAAAAATCAGATCATAATTCTGTGTAAGGCGCGGCAGAATCTGCGCCGCATCCCCCTCCAAGAGAGTAATCACATCTTCTTTTCCGGCCTTCTTAAAATTCTGCCTGGCGATGGGAATCCGCTTCTCGTACTTTTCTATGGTCGTAATCTGACAGCCGCACGGTGCATATTCGCTCATAAAAAGTGCGGAAAAACCGATCGCCGTTCCGACTTCCAGAATTTTTCCGGGCTTTGCATAAGCCAGCAAAAACTTCAAAAAGCTCTGCATTTCTTTCCGGATAATGGGCACCTGCGTCTGAATGGCTGCCTTTTCCAGTTCATCCAAAAAAGGCGTATTTCCCCTGTCCAGGGAATTGATAAATGTCGTCATTCGCTCTTCGATTATCATTGTCCGCCGCTTTCCGTTCCGGTACTCATTACCTTTAACATCTCGTCCGCCGTCATGGCCGTGCTCAGCTCATAGGTTCCCGGTTTAATATCCTTGCGGTATTCCGAAAGATAATACTGTATCATAAACAGATTCTTATCCCGGATCAGTCCCTGCTTTAACAGCATCTGCCCCATGGCGGAAGCAGACATTCCCTCCGGTACTGTCACGGTTACCGTTCTTCCTTCCCCCACTGCTACAGGTGTCTCCGTAAAAATCCGGTAACCATATTCATAGCCAAACATGGCTCCCTTGTAAACCAACAGAATCACCAGCACCGATGCCGCAATTTTGCAGATGGTACCGGCCACTGCCGACACAACGTTTTTACTCTTCATTCCTTCTGATCCTTCCTGCCTTGTAATTGTATAAGCTCCATCCTACAGACGCGCTCCGGCATCATAGAAATATCATAGAAATCTCCGCAGCCGCTTATACCTGTTCTTTCCCATGTCATTTGGGACAGTTACTCAAAATCAAGGCTTTCCGTAATATGCAGCGTCACTTCCTGCATCATCCTGCAGAAAGCAAGTTCCGCCGCCAGGAACGCATCCACTAAAGGATCTTCCCGAAAGGCAGCGTATTCCCTTTCGAATTTTTCAATTTCTTCGAAAGATTCGTTATTGCTGTTTTGTATCTCAAAATTGCGGCGCCGGTATTCATCAAGCGCGGCCTTCAGCCCCGGTTTATTTTTGACCATTTCCTTCTGCCGGACATATTCCCTGAATTCCGCTGTTGATTTGATTGCCTCTGTAAAAACCGATGCTGCATAATCCAGTTCTCTCATTGTGTTATACCCTATTCCACAGACGCTTTAGCGTCGGAGGTAAAATGCAATCGCATTTTACTATAATCGCATGTTAATGCGATTTTTACACTTCCATAATAATGGGAAGAATCATCGGGCGGCGCTTTGTTTTCTTCCAGACATAATCGCTCAGAGCATCTTTGGTAGCGGTTTTGATCTTGCCCCAGTCAGCAATACCTTTTTCAAGACATCCCATTACGGCATCGTAAACCACGGCATGCGCTTCGTCCATCAGCTCATCGGATTCCCGCACGTATACAAAACCTCTGGATACGATATCCGGTCCGGCAGCCAGCTCCTTGCTTACACGATCCAGGCTCATGACTACGATCATGATGCCGTCCTCTGCCAGATGCTGTCTGTCTCTCAAAACCACGTTTCCTACATCGCCTACACCGAGACCATCCACCAGGATCGCTCCTACCGGAACCCGTTCCACAACCTGTGCACCGTTCTCATCCAGTTCCAGCACATCCCCGGAAGACAGGATGAAGATATTCTCCTTTGCCATACCAAGGCTGTCTGCAATCTTAGCCTGAGCCATCAGGTGCTTGTATTCTCCGTGTACGGGAATGGCATATTTCGGGTGAACCAGCGTATAAATCAGTTTGATTTCTTCCTGGCAGGCATGCCCTGACACATGAGCATCCTGGAATACCACATCCGCACCCTTGCGCAGAAGTTCATTAATGACTCTTGTTACCGATTTCTCATTTCCGGGAATCGGATTGGAAGAGAAAATTACGGTATCGCCTACACCGATGGTAATCTTACGGTGTACATTGTTGGCCATACGGCTGAGCGCTGCCATGCTTTCTCCCTGGGAACCGGTGGTAATAATCACCTGCTGCTCCGGAGGATAATTTTTCAGCTGATCCAGATCTACCAGGGTATTTTCCGGAATACTGATGCAGTCCAGATTCATGGCAGTCTCAATGATGGTTACCATACTTCTGCCTTCTACGGATACCTTACGGCCGAACTTATAGGCCGTATTGATAATCTGCTGCACACGATCTACATTGGATGCAAAGGTTGCCACAAAGATCCGGGTATTCTTATGTTCTTCAAATAAGCTGTCGAAAATCTTGCCGACGCTTTTCTCCGAAGGCGTAAATCCGGGACGCTCCGCATTGGTGGAATCACACATCAGCGCCAGAACGCCTTTCCTGCCCAGTTCCGCGAAACGCTGCAGGTCAATGGCATCTCCGTATACCGGTGTATAGTCCACTTTAAAGTCTCCCGTATGAACCACTACACCTGCCGGGGAATAAATCGCCAGGGCTGCCGCATCCACAATACTGTGGTTGGTCTTGATAAATTCCACTTTGAAATCCCCCAGCGTTACGGTCTGGCCGAATTTCACTACTTTACGCTTTGTTGTTTTTAATAAATTGTGTTCCTTTAATTTATTTTCGATAATTCCCATGGTAAGCCTGGTGGCATAAATGGGAATGTTTAAAACCCGCAGGACATAGGGAAGAGCCCCGATATGGTCTTCATGTCCGTGCGTAATAACAAAAGCTTTTACTTTATCTATATTTTCTTCCAGATACGTGGTATCCGGAATCACCAGATCAATTCCCAGCATATCATCCGCCGGAAAAGAAAGTCCGCAGTCAACCACAACAATACTGTCTCCGTACTCAAAGGCAGTAATATTCATTCCTATCTGTTCCAGACCTCCCAAAGGGATAATTCTTAAGCCCGGACAGTCTCTATTCACTTTTTTATCCAATCAATTTACCTCCATTCTGTTAATCCGCTATGACTTTTCATCTGAATCTCAGGGTACCAAACCGTAACCGTCCAGACACACCATTCGCAAAACTGCGCTGTTATACCAGATCTATGTCATCCATCATATCCGAGAAGATTCCCGCAACCGCTTCCAGCTCTTTTTCATCCGTTACAATATCATAGATGCTCTCTGCTTCTCCGTCCTCGGATAAATCCCTTAAAATCAGCGCTTCCCCGTCACCGTCTTCGCAATCCGTCACCAGTATATAATTCTTTCCCCCGATTCTCGTCTGCTCCAATACATAAAAAGCAACCTCTTCGCCGCTCTCCGGCGTAAACATGATCTTTTCCAAAGCCGTACCCCTTTCTTTCGTTTCTTTCTTCTGTACACTTTATGCTGCAGTACTTTTTAAGACATCCTCTGTGCGCCGGTTCGTTTTCCCTCTGCCTAGTACACCGTCCTGCAAATAACCAGACCAAGTAACTTGCCTGTTATTGGTCCAGTTATTTCTTGTACGTTGTACTAGCTTTCCTGCTCCGAAGGGCTTTCCGCTTCCTTCTGCTTTCTCTTCGCATCCAGATACCCTTGCAAAATAAAGCATGCCGCAATCCTGTCAACATACTCTTTCCGATGCTCTCTGCGTATACCGGCCTCCATCATGGCCCTATCCGCTGCTACCGTAGTCAGTCTCTCATCCCAGAAATCTACTTCCAGTCCGGTTCGCCTGGAAAGTTTATCTGCAAATTCCCGTGTAAGTTCTACCCTTTCCCCTTCTGTCGCATTCATGTTTTTGGGAAGACCTACTACAATTTCCCCTACCTCATATTCCACAATCAATTCTTCAATCCGTGCAAGTGTCTGCCGCAGCTTGTTTTCTTCTTTTCTCCGGATAATCTCCACACCCTGTGCTGTCAGAAGCAAAGGATCACTTACTGCAACTCCTACTGTCTTTGAACCGAAATCCAATCCCATAATACGCATATTATTCCTCACTTCCGAGCGACTATGTCGCGAAGTGGACACTAATCATTTCCACTGATTATTCTGAATATAGGAAACCAGAAGTTCCTCCACCAGCTCATCCCGCTCCACTTTCATAATCAGGCTCCGCGCATTTTTATGACTCGTAATATAAGTCGGATCCCCGCTCATAATATAACCAACGATCTGATTGACCGGATTGTAACCCTTTTCCGTCAAGGCTTCATATACCGTGGAAAGGACTGTCCTGACCCCGGTTTCAGGCTCCGTCTCCACTCTGAAGTACTGTGTATTCCCTAAATTTTTCATACTAATCCCCATTCCGCAGACGCTTTAGCGTTGGAGGAATCTGATCAGGGCTATTTGTGCCGCCTGCGGCACAAATAGCCCTGTGAAAAATGCATTCTAGAATGCACGGCATTTCAATGCATTTTTTCACATTACCCTCACAACTTTTCCGTACAATACTGATACGTTATTATCTTACTCCATATCCGGGAAAATTTCAATCCGTAGTTTTGCAATTCAGTATTTCATCTGTCAAAAAACCTGTTATTTCTACCTTTTTCATGCAATTTGACAGTATCTGTTCCGATTCCAATGCCACTTTCACATAATCGGGAGTATGCCCAAGCCAGATTGTCTGTCCGTTTTGCACCTTTTTTTCTTCAAACAACACCTCCGCTTCTTTCCCTATGTATTTCGCACGGAATTGCTTCGACTGTCTGCGCTCCATCTCCAAAAGTCTGCCGCTGCGCAGCGTTTTTAATGCCTCCGGCACCTGTTCTTTCATTGCCGCCGCACGGGTGCCCTCCCGTCTGGAGTATTTAAAAATATGCATCTCGTAGAACTTTACTTTCTCAAGAAACCGTTCCGTTGTTTCAAATTCCTCATCCGTCTCTCCCGGAAAGCCAACGATGACATCTGTCGTGATAGCAGGGCGGTCAAAGGCTTCTCTTAAAAGCCTCACACCCTCATAGTATTCCCCGGTGGTATAATGTCTATTCATCCGCTGTAGGGTTTCATCACAACCACTTTGCAAAGACAGGTGAAAATGCGGACACAGTTTCGGCAGCACCGATAATCTTTCCACATTTTCCTTCGTTATAATACGGGGTTCCAGAGAGCCCAGACGCAGCCTTTTTACTCCTTCTTCCTTATGCACACTTTCCACCAGATCGATCAGTCTTGATTTTTTAAAATACTGTGCCGGAGCAATTTTCTCTTCTTCAAAATCAATTCCGTAGGAACTGATGTGGATTCCCGTCAGAATGATTTCCTGATAACCTGCCTGTGTCAGCCGTCTTACCTCCGATAAAATATCCTCCGGCTTTCTGCTGCGCACCCGACCTCTGGCAAGCGGAATGGCACAATAAGAACAGAACTGGTTGCAGCCATCCTGAATCTTGATGTAGGTTCTGGTATGCTCCGCCGTATGCTTCAGTTCCATTTCCTCATATTCATCCGTATGATTAATATCGATAATGGTCTTTCCGGAAAGGGTCTTTTCCTTCTCCTTTTGTGCCAGGAATTCCTCTAAAATAGGAACCAAATCCTTTTTGCGGTTATTGCCGATTGCAAGATCCACGCTGGCATCGCTTAAGATTTTTTCACCGGCTGTCTGTACATAGCATCCTACCGCTACCACAACCGCATCCGGGTTCAGGCTTTTGGCACGATGCAGCATCTGGCGGCTTTTTCTGTCGGCAATATTGGTCACCGTGCAGGTATTGACGATATAAATGTCCGCCCGTGTATCAAAAGGTACAATCCTGTATCCATTTTCTTGTAACATTTGTTGCATTACTTCCATCTCATAGGAATTTACCTTGCAACCCAGGTTATGCAGTGCTACATTTTTCATATGATTCCTTACTATTTTTGTACTGTTTTCAACTTGACATTTTTACCGATTCCAAGTAATATAACTTATGAGAAGGGTATATTTTCCTTTCCATTTGGCTATAAGCCGAAACAGAAGGTATGACAAACATAAAGGAGGTAAATAAGCATGAAAACAGTACAGATTTCTTTAAACTCCATTGATAAAGTAAAATCATTTGTAAATGATATTACGAAGTTTGATTATGATTTCGACCTGGTATCAGGCAGATATGTAATCGATGCTAAGTCTATCATGGGCATCTTCAGCCTGGATCTGTCCAAGCCGATTGATCTGAATATCCATGCAGAAGGCAATACCGAAGAAGTGCTTAATGTACTTAAGCCTTACATGATCTGATCATAAAGTCATAATCTGACGTTTCTGACCTGCCCCGGTTGTTCCGGAGCAGGTTTTTATTTTTTTGCGGCTGAACTGTTGCACTCCTCCTACTCTTCCACCAAAATCACTTCTTTGGTCTGCAGCGCTGTCTGCACCAGTTCCTCTATTTTTTCTTCCAGATTCTGCTCATGCCTTTTGATGACATTCAGATTAGGCTTGGTAACCGGGTGCTTGGCCACAAAAATGGTACAGCAGTCTTCAAACGGAAGAATAGAAGTCTCATAAGTTCCTATCTTTTCCGAAATTTCCACGATGTCCTGCTTATCAAATGCAATTAACGGCCTGTAAACCGGTAGTGTGCAAACTTCATTGGTTGCTAAAAGCGACGCCATTGTCTGGGATGCCACCTGTCCGATGCTTTCCCCGGTAACCAGCCCGAGGCAGTCGCTTTCCTTGGCAATCTGCTCGGCAATCCGCATCATATATCTGCGCATAATGATGGTCAGTTCCTCATGGGGACACTTTTCATAGATATAAAGCTGGATATCCGTAAAATTGATTACGTGCAGAGCAATCGGTCCGGTATAACGGGAAACAATCCTTGCCAGATCCACTACTTTCTGCTTGGCGCGTTCGCTGGTATAAGGCGGTGCATGGAAATATACCGCATCGATTTTCACGCCCCTTTTGGAAATCATGTAGCCGGCTACCGGGGAATCAATTCCGCCGGACAAAAGAAGCATTGCCTTTCCTCCGGTTCCCACCGGCATTCCGCCGGGTCCCGGGATAATCTCCGAATAAATATAGATTTTTTCCCGGATTTCCACATTCAGAAGAATGTCCGGATGATGCACGTCTACTTTCATCTCCGGATAAGCCTTCAAAATGGCTTCTCCCAGATCCGCATTAATGGTCATGGAATCTTTGGGATAATTTTTTCTGGCACGTCTGGCCTGTACCTTAAAGGTCTTATTGCACTCCGGATAAACCTGTGCAAGATAGTGAATCACCGTATCGCACAGCTTCTCAAAGCCTTCATCTTCCACATGGAGAACCGGGCAGATTCCCCAGATTCCGAATACGGTCTTCAACCTGCCCACTGTCTCCTCAAAATCAAAGCTGCCCAGTGCATCCACATAAATGCGCCCCTGGGTTTTATGCACCAGGAACTCGCCTTCGCATTTTTCCAAAGCAAACCGGATCCGGTTTACCAAAGCATCCTCAAACAGGTACC
Source organism: uncultured Acetatifactor sp. (assembly GCA_934433135.1). Lineage (GTDB taxonomy): Bacteria > Bacillota > Clostridia > Lachnospirales > Lachnospiraceae > Acetatifactor. Next base: position 18,825 of record CAKRZO010000034.1, read on the forward strand.
GATTTCTTCCTTTGATGCCGATTTCCGCATATTTAATCAAAAAAGCCGTAAACATATTCTCTCCTCATCTGCGTGTATAGCGCCTTAACATTGGTATCATATCATACATCTGCTCCAATGTATAGCGAATTTCTTCTTCCGTGGTAAAAACAGAAAAGCTGAAACGGATCGTTGAGCTTAAAAGTTCCTTTTCCACGCCCATTGCCTTCAACGTAGCAGACGGCTGAGGCTTATGCGCAGAGCAGGCGCTTCCCGCCGAAACGGAAATTCCCCGCTCCTCCAGTGCATGGAGCATAACTTCACTGCGGATCCCTTCTATGGAAGCACTGACAATGTGAGGAGCAGAGCCTCTGATTCCTTCCTCGGGGATTCCGTTGATATGGATACCTTCCATTCTGCAAAGACCGTCGATAAAAAGTTCTTTTAATCGGTACAATTTTTCCGTATCCTCTTCCAGGTGTTCATACATCATCCGGGAAGCAAGAGCGATTCCGGCAATTCCCGGCACATTTTCCGTTCCGGAGCGGAGGTTCTGCTGCTGTCCTCCTCCGAACAGAATCGGCTGTATTTTCACTTTCTCACCTACATATAAAAAACCGATTCCCTTGGGGCCGTGAATTTTATGACCGCTGACCGACATCAGATCGATATTCATTTTCTTCGGATAAATCCGGAATTTTCCGAATCCCTGCACTGCATCCACATGAAACAGCGTCTGCGGATTCATCTTCTTAATCAGGGCGCCCGCCTGGGCAACAGGCTGCAAAGAGCCCACTTCATTATTGGTATGCATAATGGATACCAGAATCGTCTGCGGTGTCATCGCCCGGTGAAGGTCTTCCAGATGGATCCTGCCTTCCCGATCCACCGGCAGATAGGTCACACGATATCCGTTCTTTTCCAGATATTCACAGGTCTTAAGAATCGCCGGATGCTCGATCTGTGTGGTAATAATGTGGTTTCCGCTTCTGTTATTGGCTCTGGCACAGCCGATCAGCGCCAGATTGTCCGATTCCGTTCCCCCGGAAGTAAAAAAGAGCTCTTTTTCACTTACCTTTAAAATCTTTGCAAGCGTCTCTTTCGCGCTGCGCAGATACTGTTCGGCCTCCACACCTTTCCTGTGAAGGCTGGAAGGATTCCCGTAATCCTCACACATCACCTTTCCCGTAAGCTCGGCCACTTCCGAAAACACTTTGGTAGTCGCCGAGTTATCCAAATAAACTTCCATTTTCTTTTTCTCTCCTTGCCTTTACGTGAAGCTCTTTCCTATAGCATATTATATGATACCCGAAGTCAAAACGTACGTCCGGTACAGGTATTACGACCGTTCTTCCAGATGATACATCATCCAGGAAAGTACGGTAAGACCCGCTGTTTCCGTCCGCAAAATCCGTTTTCCCAGAGTAATAGGCTCTACGCCGAAGGAAAGCGCTTTTTGAATCTCACCCACTTCAAATCCACCCTCCGGACCGATGAAAACAGCGATACTCTGTCCGGGTTTTATCTGTTCGATTTTTTCCCTGGTTTTTTCCATATTGTCCGCCAGTTCGTAAGGAATCAGCCTTACATCCATGGCAGAAGCTTCTTTCAGCGCCTCTTCCATGGACAGCACTCCGCCCACTTCCGGGATGATTCCCCGTTTGCTTTGCCTGGCTGCCGCCTGGGCAATTGCCTGCCACCTGGTGACTTTCGCCTTTTCCTTTTTGGGATCCAGCTTTACAATACTGCGTCCGCAGGATACCGGAACGATCCTGCAGGCTCCCAGTTCCACCGCTTTCTGGATAATCAGTTCCATCTTGTCCGCCTTCGGCAGTCCCTGAAAAAGCGTAATCCGGCTCGGAAGCTCCACGCCGCTCTCCTTTACGAACCACAATTCGCATTCCACACAGTTTTCTTCTATCTTTTTAATCCCGCAGCGATATTCCTTGCCATCTGTCCCGTTGCTGACGGCCAACTCTTCCCCGACTTTCATCCGCAGTACATTTTTGATATGATTGACACTCTCACCGGTTATGATGATTTCCTTGCCCCGGATCTGCTCCGGCGCTACAAAAAATTGGTACATACCAACCTCCATAAAATCACATTGATGATATAAAAGCAAATCCACACGAGGTCACCCTTAAGGACTTTCTATAAGATTAGTACCCCAGCGTTCCTTCCAAAGATTCATCATGGTCAATCCATTCCTGTACGGGAATCACGCGGTACTCATTTTCCGTATCCCGGATCACGACTTTCTCAATGCCGGCATTAATAATCATTCGTTTACACATGGAGCAGCTATTGGAGTTGGCAACATATTCGCCGGTTGCCACTTCCCTGCCGGCCAGGTACAACGTACTTCCGATCATTCTCTCCCGTTCGGCGCTGATAATAGCATTGGCTTCCGCATGAACGCTTCGGCACAGTTCATAGCGCTCTCCTCTGGGAATGTTCATCTGCTGGCGGATACAATATCCCAGATCGCTGCAGTTTTTTCTTCCTCTGGGAGCACCCACATAGCCGGTTGAAATCACTTCATCATTTTTGACGATAACTGCACCGTACTGTTTACGCAGACAGGTTCCTCTTTTGGATACCACATCTGCCAGATCCAGATAGTAATTGGTTTTATCCCGTCTTTCCACCTTTGCCGCCTTATCCTTTCTTTTGCGCCGTAATGCAGACCCATTCTCCCTGATACGTAATTTCCAGAATTTCCAGTCCGGCTTTTCTTACGGCATCTGCCACCGTCTGTTCCTTATCATCAATGATTCCGGATGTAATATAGATTCCTCCCGGCTTAAGCTGATTGACAATCACAGGGGTCAGAGGCACCAGCACATCGGCAAGAATATTTGCCACTACGATATCATAACAGCCATAGCCTACTTTATCCTGAACCTCTTTTTCCGTAATCAGGTTGCCGATTAACAGTTCAAACTGTTCCGGTGCAATTCCGTTTGCCGCGCAGTTCTGCTCCACGGCATCCACCGCGCACACATCCAGATCCGTTCCTACGGCATGCTTTGCCCCGAACATCAAAGAGAGGATGGAAAGAATGCCGCTTCCGGTTCCCACATCCAAAAGCCTGGTATCTTTGTTCACGTATTTGCGCAGCTGCCGGATACAAAGCTGTGTCGTCTCATGCATTCCGGTGCCGAAAGCCGTACCCGGATCAATGTGCAGCGTAAGGCCGTCTCTTTTCTCTTCTTCCACCTTCTCCCAGGAAGGAATCACCAGAATATCATCAATGTAAAACTGGTGGAAATACTGTTTCCAGTTGTTGATCCAGTCAATATCTTCCGTCTCTTCCACCGTAACACTTCCCTCGCCGATTTCCAGATATGTCCGCAGCTCTTCCAACTGTTCTTTTACAGTAGAAAGCACATGCTGTGTATCTGTCTTCTCTCCATCTACGATAAGAGAACCATCCTCTGCTTCCTCCACGAAAAAACTCAAGTAGGCAATGCCGTCATCCGCCGGTCCGTCCGGCAGGATATCCACAAACATCTGCTCCTTTTCCAACGGCGTAAGGGGAATCTTATCTTCAATCTGCGCCCCTTCCAGGCCGATATCATACAGCGTACTGATAATAATATCCTCTGCATCCGTTACGGTTTTAATTCTGAATTTTGTCCATTTCATATAACTTTTCCCTTCTGCTTCTTTTCTGTTCTTATTTATCCTTATCTTCTCTTGTTTTCTCTTGTTTTCTCTTATTTGCCCTTGTTACCTTTTATTTTCCCGCATCTACACTTGTTTTCTCTTGTTCGCTCTTTTTGCTCTTATTGATATATTTCTCCCTGTCCGGTTTCCTTGGCCACTACCACAAGACGTCCGTTTTCCACATGATACACGCAGGTGGAAAGGGTAATAAAACGATCCCCGAACTGTGCCGTCACACCGGTGTCAAACTCCGACATGGCTTTTATATTATCATACCAGTCGTCAAATTCCTCCTGGGTATCCGCCTGGAAAAACTTATAGTATTTAAAAACATCATCGGTCTTACGGAATACCTGGGAACGGAATACCGCAATGACTTCATAATCGCGCCTGCATTCTTTGGTGTATAACGTAATCTTGCTGTGTTCTTTGCAATAGTCTTCTTTTTCGTATTTTGTCAACGTACCAAACATGGCGCCGCTTTTCATGTTATGACCGTGGATGATCAGATTGGTGCTAACCTCTCCCGTAATGCAGCTGTCCGTATCCAGAATCAGACAACCGTTGCTGTTTTCTTTCTTATCAAAGCCCCTCTTCAGATAATAGTTTTCATCCGCCATGGTCTGCATAACCGGATAATCAATGACCGTTCCGTCTATCTTCAGCCAGGCCGCCATATCGCTGTTTTGCTTAAAGTAAGAAGCGTAAGGGTTCTTTCCTTCGGTCTGTCCGGCCGGTGTCGGATCGGAAGCATGAGAAGTGGATTCATCCGCAGAAGTGCTCTGTGATGGCTCTTTTTCCGTCTCCGAAGAAACTGTCCCTGCCGGTGCGGTTTCTTCGGATGCCGGATCTTTTGACGGTTCCGCCTGCGCAGTCTGATCTGTAGCCGGAGAAATCGGTTCGCCGGTCACGATTTTACTGCCCTCATCCTGTCTGCGTCTTGCTTCATCCAGCTCCAACTGGTTCTTTAACACTTCCATCTGCTCCCGGGTATGCTTCGTATCTACTGCATGTTTGATCAAAAGTCCGATGCCCACTGCCAGGCAGAGCCCGCCCACTGTAACAAACAGGATTCCCCAGCCGGTTCCCTTTTTCCGATTTCCTTTTTTCATATCTGTCTTCCTATCCTATTCTTACGATTTTCCATTCGGTTTGTCAGCTTTAAGTTTATCATGTCCGGGGATAAAATACAAGTTCTCAAATAAAAGCGTCAGAATAAACTTACAAGACTATATCAATATAAAAATGTTAAAGCAGATCCGCGAGAAGAAAACCCCTTAAATAGATTCGGTTTATTACCTTGTCTACTTAAGGGGTTTTTCCACTTTCTGCTTATCCTTTAAGATTCCTCTGCCAGGGATCCGTCCTTCATGTGCAGAACAATATCCGAAGCCTCTGCAACCGCCGGATCGTGTGTTACGACAATTACCAGCCGGTTCTGTTCATGAGCAAGGCGGCTCAGGATTTCTATGATGTTGCTGCTGTTTTCACTGTCCAGATTGCCCGTCGGTTCATCAGCAAGGATGACTTCCTGATCTGCCGCCAACGCCCGGGCAATTGCCACGCGCTGCTGTTCTCCGCCGGACAGTTCCGCCGGAAACCTTTTAAACTGTTCCGGATTTAATCCTACTTCGCAAAGACATCTGCGGGCTTCTTCCAAAGCCCTTCCCTTTTCCAAGGAATGCTTTTCTGTCTGTGATTTTTCCACGGTCTGTCCGTCTGCCGTACCCTTCAGCCGAAGGGAATAAGCGGCGTTTTCTTCTTACGTATTTTCTTCCTCTATTATACAAATTCTCCGGAATTGTAGCAAGTACCTTTAAAAATGTACAGGCTGCGTTTGCTGTGGTCATCTTCATCTCCCGTATTTTTACCAATAAGAATCCCAACCGGGGTTTTTACTTCTATGCAATGCCTCCATGGCATAATAATCGCCCCAGATGCTACACTCCGGCCGATGTCCTGCTTTTCGATTGTACATAGAATTCATAATCAGGCCATTGGAATTCTTTAAGTTTTTTGTTGTTTGGGTTTTTAATAATGCCTCCAGCATTTCCAAGGCACCTTTCTTAAATTCCGGATACGTATGATACTTCTCCATTTCCAGAATACCGCAAATTGCTATTGACGCAGCAGATGTATCCCGTGGTTCCTCTCCGGTTGTAAAGATCATATCCCAATAAGGGATATGATCCTTTGGAAGCTGTTTAAAAAAGGCATTTGTGACACCCTCAAATTTCTCCAGAATACTTTCATCCTTCAAATACTTATAGTTTAATGCCAAACCATAAATCCCCCAAGCCTGTCCCCGCGCCCACATAGAATCATCGGAATATCCCTGCACGGTAGAAGCCCTCAGTGCAGCTCCTGTACTCATATCAAAATAATAAGTGTGGTTTGTGGAATAGTCCTCCCGAATTACGTACTTCACTGCCGTTCTGAAATGTTTTTCGGCAATTTCTTTATACTTTTGCTTGCCGGTAATTTCACTTACCCGGTAAAGCAAAGGTAAATTCAACAGGCAATCAATGATAAGCCTATAATTTTGCGGATTATCATCCATATTCCCCCAGGCCTGAATAAACTCACCCCTTTCGCGAAATCTGCTGATCAGATTCTCTGCCGCCAATACAGCAGCCTCAAGCGCTTTTTCACTCCGATACAAATCATAAGCCGCCAAACAGGATAGGCTGTAAAGGAATCCCATATCGTGGTGATCCACTGCTTTCTTATTTACAATTCTATCATACAGAATATCTACCTGCTTTAAAGCTTCCGCTTTGTAATGTTATGTTCATTACCGGAATATTGGTAACTTAAGTTTAACATTCCACCCCAAAATCCATCTGTCCATTCCCTGCCTCCTGTCGCATAATAACGATAATCTTTGCTTTGGGAGTCGGGAACCCCTCCCTTCATATCTGCAATAAGCTTATCCACTTGCTGCAAAAAGTATTTTTCCATTTCACTTTCCTTCCTTTGTTTCTACGGAAAAAGCATAAAACCTGTTTATTCCTTCACAGGCTGTGATTCCCACATTCATTCGATCCGATAAATCTTCTATTCTCAGAAAAGCATCCTGCCCCTCTGTCATCATATGAATCCCTTTTTCCAGAAGTTCTACGCAAAGCACATGTTTTTCACCTTCCGTTACCCAGTGGTGTCATATGCTCCGTGAACTATCTCTTTATGCCATTTTAATCGGTCTCTCTTCCATGGATACTCCCCACGTCGGTACTTTTTATAACTTTTACCACTGCATGATTACAGCTTTTTTCGCCACTCCAGTTTGAGTTTTGGATCGTTTTCCGTAAACATGGCGCATCCCATACGTGCATACTTACAAAACTCTTCCACCGTCACATCTTCTAAACTTGTACATGGTGCAATCCCCTTCTCCCAAAGAAAGTCTATTGCACTTTTTGCAGACTCAACAGGCATCCAAAAGCATGCATAATCCAAATAGTTCAATGGATCGATTACAACATTCTCCATAGTGCTGAAAGGATAATAGCCATGAATTAGAAATTCTCTCCCATACTTTTTGTGAATATATTCTAACACATATGCATCAAAGCTATTAAAAAGTACCCGATTGCAAACACCGTATTTCCGGCAAAGCTCCACTGTCTTGTCCACGGTATACTGAACAGCCTCAATACCTTCCACGTGACTGTATACTTTTATTTCCAGATTAAATAACAATGTCGAATGATCCGAAAAAAGACTCAACAATTCTTCTAAAGTCGGAACGAATGCCTGTTCCTTTCCTACACGCAAGGTTCGTACTTCTTCAAAAGTCATGTCACGTAAAAGCCTCGGATCGCAAGCCGTTCTTTCTGCACTGTCATCATGCATAAGAACCAATTTCCCATCCTTGGTTGTATGAATATCGGTTTCAATCATATCAACGCCCAAATCTACCGCCGATTTAAACGATTCAAGAGTATTCTCTGTAAATTCCGCAGGATTACCACGATGCCCTGCTATAATTATACCTTTTTCTGCGTCAAATCTCATCTTTGTCTCCTCCCTGTTTATTCCGAAATTCCACCGGCGAAACTCCTGTATATCTTCGGAAAATTCTGGCCAAATAGTTTGCATCCATAATTCCCGCCATCGTTGAGATTTCTTTTATGGACAAGGTATTATAGAACTTCAATGCCTTTCTGCTCTTCAAATGATAAAATAGCAATGCCAGACCCACAGAGCAGAAAGTTCCCAAAAAGAGCCAGACAATATTATAACCCATCGTATTCCGGATTGT
>CAKRZO010000035.1 GCA_934433135.1 uncultured Acetatifactor sp.
GTGTTTGCTTACCTTGAAAGCCTTGGTTACGATAGCTCTAAGTTAGTGAAACGCAACGATAACTAACATTTTTTCTGCTTTCTATACTTGTAAAAACAGGGTTTTATGAACCCTTATATAAGTGCGCCCAAAAATCTACTTTATTTTTCACTCTTTCTCCTCCTTTAACCCTGCGTTTATACGCTGCGGGAAATTTATCAAAAAGCATTTGCATGCTGATTGAACGGTTTCAGTTCCTCATTTTACGTCCTGTCTTTTACTTCCCGTCTCTTTCCTTCTGCCGTCTGCGCTTTACAACATACCCGGCTCCTGCACCAATTACTGCCACGCCGGCTGCCGCAGTAAGAAGACCTGCCGCAAGGCCACTGCTCTGCACTGTGCCATTACCATCTTCCGGTTCTTTTCCTTCCGATGACTTGTCCAGTTCTTTCGGACTGCTTTCTGCAGCTTTTGAATTTTCTGTATTTTCTGTAGTTTCCTTTGTGCTTTCTTTTGCTCCGGTTTCTTTCGTTTCCGAAGAGGCTTCCGCTTCCTGTGCCTCTTTGTTCGCCCCGGTTCTGGTCTCTCCGTTTCCGGATGTCAGATCCGCTTTTTCCACAGGGATAACAGACTCTACTCCTTTGGTCAGCTTCGCGGTTTCCACTGCTCCGGCAGGCATATCCACCGTAATTCGGTTGTCTGCCAGCTTCCTATGTATCTTTAATGCCGTCTCTGCATCTATCTGGTTGGAAACCCGCTGCAAAAGCTCCTCCGGAGAATTTTTCTCCAAAGCATCCTGATCAAATGTGATTACAACTCTGATCTTTTCTTCCTTTTCCTTCCCTCCTGCCGTTCCCGGCTCCGTCCCGGAAGGCATTACTTTTAAATTGTCTTTTATTAAGCTTACGGAAACTTTCTGCCATTTCCCCATTCCGGCGGCGGAAGTCACCATAACAGCATATAAAACAGTCGATATCAATATTTGTTTCAGCATAAAACACAAGCACCTCCTGTTTTTTATTTATCCTATCACGTTTTTCCTGTGATTGCAAGTGAAAATGCAGCCCCGTAAATTGATTTATTTTAAGAACAGGTTATCCTATTTGAGCTCTTGATTTATTTTAATGATGCCAGAAGCAAAAGTAACAGTTCAGACAGGCATTCTTGTCTGAACTGTTACCTCCCAAAAAAACTGCCGCTCGCAGCATGTGCAAAAGCGACAGTTTATGATTTTTAAGCCATATAGTATTTCTTCAGCATTTCCTTTTCGAAATTCAACAGGTACTTAGCTTCTTCATCAATGGCAGCCTCTCCGGGATTGGCAATCAGATCTCTGAATACATGAATATCTCTTCCCACTTCTCCTCCCTGCATGACAAAAGGCTCTGATATAATCCTTCCCTCATAACCGATGTCGGAAAGCGCCTTGAAGATTTCATCCCAGTTAATGTGTCCTCTGCCGGGAGCCGTCCGGTTGTTATCTCCGGTATGGAAGTTCTTAAGCCGGTCTTTTCCTACGTAGCGGATGGCATCGCCGATATTGTTTTCTTCAATATTCATATGGTAGGTATCCAGAAGGACACCGATATTGGGACTATCTATTCTCTCTACATACTCTACCGCCTCTTTTGCCGTATTGATAATACAGGTTTCGAACCGGTTTACGGCCTCTACACAATAAGTTACGCCGCAGTCTTCTGCGGTTTTGATAATCTCACGCATACTCTTAATACTCTGTTCCAGGTAAGGCTCCTTATTATCCATAATCACGCCCGGAGTTCCCCAGCCGGCATAGCTTACACCGGAAAGCAAAGTTCCGCCTGCCACATGCATCTTCTTAATAATATTCTGCAGATAATGCACACCGCCCATTCTGACACTTTCGTCCAGAGAAGAAACGTCATACCGCGGATCCAGCCCCAGGCTGTAGGTTAATTCGATTCCGTACTCATCTGCTTCCTTACGAATGGAACGGATGGTATCGTCCGTCATCTCCAATAACGGCTGCGCCTGGAATTCCAGAATATCATATCCGATTTTTGCAACTTTACGGATATATTTCTTATGATCTGCATCCCAGTTCTTTTCCCAGAAATTCATAAAAATTCCTAATTTGTTCAACTGTTTTTCCTCCTTGCTCTTCTCGTCCTTTATTTTTCGTAACAGTTCAGACAATCATTTTTAAACTTTCTTTGATGATTCAAATTTCACGGCAAACCATACGCTCTTTGTCTGTTCCGGCAGGTAGGTAAGACGCAGCATGTGTCCTTTTTCTCTTTCCGATACGTTGATAGCATCAGACATCTCCATACGATACTTTGCAACCTCCTGACCGTCCATGGCATCCTTTTTTTCTCCTGCCTCCCAGGAAGAGAATTGATAGCCTTCCGGAACATACAGATACATCCGGTAAGCATCTTCTTTGACCACTGCACTATGAATCCACAGTGCCTTTGTATCTTCCTCCCAGTACAGATCCTCTATCTCGGCTGCTCCCTGGGTGATATGTCTTGTGGTGCTGACAAGCTGCGGTCTGTCAAGCTTCTTCCGGAATGCCAGAACCCGGCTTTCACAGGGCGCAAAGTCAAGCTTCATCCGGTCAGAGAAGCTTCCCAGATATTCCTCTCTCCAGAAATCAAAGACGTGATATTCGTCTTTATCAAGATGCAGCTCTCTGTCAAGGTCAATCCATTTCTCTTTTCGATCTTCTCCGCCGTGGAAAATATCCACAATATGGTAGCTTTCATAGGGCTTTTCCAGCGTCAGGTGAAGAATCAGATCTTCCTTCCCCGGTATTGCCGCACCGATATCCATGGGATGAATATCCATCACCGGAAGACACTTTTTCAGTAAGTTTACTCTCTCCTCTCCCAGTTCTCTCAAATCATCTCCGAAGGTCATCGGCAGTCCCAGTATGGACACAAAGCTGACTCTGGAAATTGCCTGTTCCATCGTATTGAACTCTTCCCGTAGCACCACATTATCCGGATCGGGATAAAGCACGATATTATGCAGCGGATAAAAACGCATAATCCGATGGACACCTTCCTTGATAAAATCTCTCCAGCCGAAAATATCGCCGCCCACTCTTCCGGCATCGAAAATATCCGCCGCCCACAGGAAATCTTCATCGGATACCGAGGCACAGGAAAGCATATAAACGTCCGATCCCAAGATTTCTCTTGTTTTTTTCATAGCCTGGCGAAAGGCTTCCTTCGTGGTAAGAGAAGGATCATACATACGGTCATGGAATTTTTCATGAGCATCGATGGCTGCCGGAAGCGTATCGAATTTTACAGCTTCATATCCCCAGTCAAAGACCTGCTGTAAAGCTTTTGGCAAAAACTCATTCAGATAAACCGGATGGGAAAAGTCATAGAAATAACTTCCACACCAGACCGTATCCTTTGCCAGCACTACCTCCGGATGCGCCAGACTGAACTCATTTTCACAGGAGTCGTTGGTATAACCGATCCACAGAGCCGGTACAAATCCGGCTTCCTTAATTGCATCCGAAATAACCGCCAGTCCTCTGGGGTACTTCTTTTTATCCGGATGGAACGTATCACAGCCGTCATCTCTTTCCCCGGAAAAATCCTGATGGTACCATTCCCAGTCCACCCAGACGGTATCGGCACCGTATTCCTTTAAATGCTCTTCCTGAAATTTTACATTTCCCAGCACGTTTTCTTCACAGGCATCGAATTTTACGGCGTACCAGGTCATCCAGCCTGCAGGCGGTTTTTTGAAAATTCCGTTCTGATTCACCGGTGCAAACGGGATCTGGTATGCTTTCGAAAGCAGACCTTCCTTCAGCGTAAAGGTAAACCTCTGCTGGCATTCCAGCATTCCCACCGTCAGCCTGCAACAATAGCATTTCTTGTTCCAGTCGTAGAAAAGACGCCTGGTTTCCGCATCGATATGTAATCCGTTATCTGTTGTCCGGTCATAAAGGGTATCATCCTCTGCAGAGGCAGCCGGACCGATTGCACACCGGATATTGAAGTGCTCTTCCGGCACGTTTTCAAAAAGTCCGGGGCCTTTCATTGCGAAAGTATTCTTCTCCATATCTTCTCCCCAGAAAAGATCTCCCGTCACATATGCCTGTTTCTCTCTCATTCCCGTAACCGTAAGCCGGATACCGTTCCTGTCCAGACGGAAAACAAGTCTCGGGCAGGCGGCAAGCTGCGGACTGTCACTGTACTGCAGTACAATCTCATGATAATCCACTCCCCGAACCCGATCCAGGGCTACTGTCTGATACCCGTATTCTTTCAGATCTCTTTCCACACCGTCCGCCGCGCAGCGAATTCTTATGTTTCCGTTTTTCAATACCGGTTTCGTACTTTTGGCATAAAGCTCAAACTCCCCGGTCTCTTTGCAACAATAGAGTGCATAATCCCCGTAACTGCTGTAAATCTTTTCTTCCGCCATACTACTCCTCATTTCCGAGCGACTATGTCGCGAGGTGGCGAAGAGAAATTCGCGCAGGCGATTTCTCTTCTGCCATAAAAGCAATTTGTTTTCGCTCAGAAACAAATTGCGGTGCGAAAAATGCATTATCGAATGCATTTTTCACACTACTCCTCTCTTTTGCAGTAACAGTTCAGACGCGCCATTCGCAAAATCGCGCTTTGCATCTATATGTCGCACCTATAAGATGCGATGCTCATGTAACTTGGCGCTAAGCATAAAATGCTTGTCTGAACTGTTATGAAAACACCTTCAATTCCATTCCCAGGTACTTTTCAAAGGCTTCCGCAATGCTGTCCTTCCAGTTGCCGGGAATGACACATACATGATGCTTGTATCCGTTCTCTGCCATGAACTTGCAGATCTCATAAATTCCTTCTTTCTGCGCCACTTTTCCGGAGCCGAAGAAACCTTCTCCCGGAGAATCCGGTAAAAAGACCGCTTCTGTCACAAAAGCTTCCAGCCTGCCGTTTTCCGTCTTCAGGCTGCCGATGGTAATGGGTCCGTCAATCATTTCTCCTTTATTCACGCCCACGCCGGTTCCCTCACCGAATGTCTTGCGGAACATCAGATGTTCTATGGTTGTACCTTTTTCCTTCATCATGGAGATGGGCATCGGTCCGCAATGGAACAGAATCGCCTTATCCTTACTGGGACCGTAATTGTTGTTAAAATCCAGTAAGGTTCCCGGTCTGTCACCTGCCAGCGCCTGCGCGCGCATCATAACCGCATTGGGAATATCCAGTTCGCAGGCCGTGGCAATTCCCATTTCATTCAAAATTCCCACATTGGTGCAGGGTGCAATTCCGATGTTCGTCTGCAGTTCCGGCCAGCAGCGGATTGCCATGGCATCCAGCGCATACTCTTTTGCCAGATCTTCCAGCACTTCCTGCAACGCTGCAATCTTTAAAAGCTTTTCTTCCGGCCAATTACCGAAATCCGTTACCGCCAGTACTTTTTCCTTTGCCTTAAGAATTCTTTCTTCCGGCATTGCCTGCATTCTGGCAAAAACTTCACTTAAATCAATGGTTTCCACATTGATTCCGGCTCTCTGCAATGCGGTCTCATCCACACGTACAGTCTTAAACGCCGTTGTTCTTGCGCCGATGGCACCGATATTGAAGTGCTTCATACCGGCACAGATTCTGCAGGTGGAAGCGAATTTCTCAAGATCCTTACGAAAAACCTCTTCCGAAGGCTTTTCCACAAATTCACTGGTCAAAGAAAAAGGAATCTTCGCCTGTCTTAATACATTACACATGGCAAATTTACCGCACATGGCGTCTCTTCTGTGGGTAAAATCCATTTTGTCCATCTCGTCCGGATAAGCCTGAATCAGAATCGGAACATTCACTTCCTTCAAAGCTTCCAATGCGCCGTTTTCGTCTCCGAAATTCGGCATGGAAAGAAGGATTCCCTGATATTCTCCTTCATGCTCTTTTAAGAATTCCGCATAACGTCTTCCTTCTTCACGGGTTTCCACGGCACCGAAGCGGGTCCTGTCCTCTTCCATGCAGATGCATCCGTACCCTTCCTCTTCCAGTACTTTTTTGATTTCCTCCCTTGCCAAAGCAATGACTTCTCCCGGGAAAAATCCTCTGTTGGCAATCATTAATGCAAATGTAATTCTCATGTTCCGCCACCTCCTGTTTGTTATCATCATTATACCGTTTCCGCAAAGAAGATTATAGGTATTTCCGGTTAAAAAACTAGTAAAATCGTTTAGGGCAAAATTATTTTTCTTCTTTTCTTGAAAAAATGCCCGATTCCGTCTATAATCAGTTTATGGAAATCAGCAAAACTGCAGCAGTTTGGATGCGCTGTTACAGAGGAGGAGTCTGTTCCTATGATCATACAGTATAATATTGATAAGATAAGGGATTTTCTGAATGATTTTTATAAGATAACGGGGCTGACGATCAGTATCTGGGACAGTGAAATGAACCAGATGGCTTATCAGCCCGCTAAAATGGCCGATTTCTGCAGGCTGATCAAAAGTTCTCCCCTGGGTAAAAAGCGGTGTCTTGCTTCCGACAGACAAGTATGTCAGCAGTGCAGCAAGGAACGCTGCAGCGTGACGCATAAATGCCATGCGGGCCTTACCGATACCGCTGTTCCGCTGATTCTGGATGACACGATTCTGGGGTATATTATGTTCGGCCAGGTACGGGACAAAAATTTTCCGGAAATCACAGTGGAGAATTTAAAGCATCTGGGCGCCGATCTGAATCTTCCGGCCTCCCGGCTGATTGCCGCTTATCAGCGTCTGGAAAGCTTTGATACGGAAATCATTCATTCCGCCGCCAATATCTTAAGCGCCGCCATCCTTTCCCTTTACCGGGACCACTTCATTCATTTTACGGAAAACGAACTGGTCAGCGCCATTGACGACTATATCCGGAAAAATCTGGCTGCTCCCATTTCCATTGATGCGTTATGCCACGAATTCCAGATCAAGCGCAACCGCCTGTACTCTCTGTGGAATAAATGGTTCGGCAAGACCATAGGGGAGCATATCCTGGAGCTTCGCATGAAAGAAGCCCGGAACCTGCTTGTCAACACGGACATCAAAATCAGCTCTCTGTGTATCTTAACAGGAATTCCGGACTATAATTATTTTTCCAAAGTATTCAAAAAATTTTACGGACTCTCCCCCCGGGAATATCGGAAACAATATCCCGTTATTCTGGAGAAAAAATAGGCAGCTTTATCTTTACCGCGGCATATATTTGCAGAATCCGTATTCCATTTCCCAGAGAATATCTCCGGTCTTGGGTACGTCATCCAACTCTCCGGCACCCGTGTTCTTGCCCGTACCGGCGGAACTGCTCTTAGAAGTGCCGGTCGGTTTGACAGACGGATGATCCTTCAGATACTGATCAATTGCACCTGCCGGCGCATACATCAATCCGTATGCGGAAAACTTATCCGTTTCAAAGGTAATCGTCTTAGGATCGCTGTCCAAATCCTTTAAAACCGTAATCTGTCCGTTGTGCACACGCACCATGGCAAATTCTCTTTCCTCATAATCCACGATAACGGAATATTCGTTGCCGTCCTTACTGGACTTATCCGGGATTCCCGCAATCAGGGTTACCTTTTTTGCTGCATCATGCACCGGTGCAAATGCGGAAACTTCGTACCGGAATAACTGTACATCCAGCATGGCAACCAAGGTTCCGTTCATGTCCTGCGCTACCTGATCCGCCGCTTTTCTTTCATCGCTGTTCCAGTCAAAGGAATTGATGTAAAGAACCGGTTCGTATCCCTTTTTCTTATCGTCCTGTGTGATTCTGGTTGCTTCTTCCATCTGTGCCGCGGTAGATTTGCTTACCATACCCAGAATATTGCCTGCATGGTAATTGGTGGCAATGGTTCTGTAAAAGGTTTCGTTGGTTCCCCTGACGGCACTGTCAAAGGTACTTTCGTCTTTTACTTCCGCTCTGGTTGCCGTGGAAAAACACATACTGCTTACCGCAAAAGCAGCAAGTGCAAACAGAACAGATACTTTTTTCCATCCGTTTTTCCATTGTCTCATAGAATAAAAAACCTCCTGTCTTTTAAAAATATTCGCTTCTGATCTATAACTCTATGTTACTCTCTGATCACTGTTACTGTCAACAGCTTTTTCCAAAACTTGATTTTTTGAGATAAATGTATTACACTTAAAAGTACTTAAAAAGAAAGGATAACAAAAATGACTCCCAAAAAAGTTTCAGACTCCATCACAGAGCAGCTTCATGTTATTATTTACCCGGATATCAACGGCTTCGGGCGGCTTTTCGGCGGCAGACTTCTTGCTTGGATCGACGAAGTTGCCGGAGCTACCGCAAGGCGCCATTGCGGCCGCAACGCCACTACGGTAGCTATTGACAATCTGCATTTTAAATCCGGCGCCTATTTAAATGATATTATTGTCCTGATCGGCAAAGTTACCCACGTGGGGCGTACTTCCATGGAAGTACGGGTAGACACCTATAAAGAAGACCCTGACGGAACACGTCATTCTATTAACCGTGCTTATTTCGTAATGGTGGCCATGGGCGAAGATGGGAAGCCCACTCCTGTTCCGCCGCTTATTCTGGAAAATGAAGGTGAGCAAATGGAGTGGGATAATGCAGAAAAAAGGCGGAATCTGCGTCTTCAAAGGCGCCATGAAGGATTCTGATCCCTTTTTTACGATTCATCAATCCCAGTTTTCAAAACTGATATTTAAATCTACGGGAGAAGAAATTCCTTTCACCCTTCCCTGCTCTGAGTACTGCCAGATTTTATAATCGTAAGGATAATACATGTCTGCCCCATAATGTGCAAGCCACTTATCATATTCTTCCAGTTGTGTAAGATCCAACACGGAAAAAGCAACTTCCAGATTCAGATAAACCATGGGCCGGTACCCTGCTTCCTTTACCGTATCGCAGAAAAGCTTTGCCAGATTGGTTCTGTCCTGAATACTTAAGCTGCTTGTCCGGGAGTCCTTTACTTTCTCGCCGTCAAATACAACCGGTCCGGTGATTCGGTAAGGAGCAATGGCATCCAGTACAAACCGCGCTTCTTCCAATGCTTCCTCTTCGCTCACGGCATGGGAATAAAAGTAAATTCCCACTTTGATTCCGTTACTCAGAGCATTTGTCACGTTATTTACAAACTGCTCATCCGCTACCAGCTTGCCGGTTCCGTATCCCCGCAGTCCCGCACGAATAATGGCGAATTCCACTCCATCGGAAGCGACCTGTTCCCAGTCGATTTCTCCCTGATGATAGGAAACGTCGATACCCTTTCTGGAAATGACTTCCTCTCCGACGGCATATTCCAGTTCCCCGTTTTCTTTCTGAATTAAATTCTCCTGCCGATAGGTATTTTTCTTAAGGCTGTCATCTATGGGGAAAAAACGGATTTTTCCTCCGGTGGCCACCACCACATCCTGTGGGTAAAATGGCCTTAACGCTTTCGCCACAGCCTGTCCATTGGTCAAATTTTCTTTGATGCCATCCAGAATTTCCTTCTCTTTCGCCTGCGCTGCCTCCTTAGCGGCCTCCTGTACAATTTTCTCCACTTCCGCTCCGGAATAATCTTCCTTTTGTGCGACAAAGTTAACCGGCTGCACTTCCTTTGCATCGCTTCCGCCGGCATCCTTGTCTTTCCAGATAACCATTGCCGCATAAACAACCAAAAGAACGCAGGCGCAGATTCCAAGCCCCAAAACGAAAAGTCTCCCCGCCTTCTCCCGCTTTCTCATCTGCATGGCCTTCTTTTTCCGCATCTGTCCTGTCTGGTTCTTTGCTTGTGTACTTTTTGTTCTTCTGCCGGTTTCTTCCTCTATACCGCTTTCTTTTCCTTCGATTTCCTCGTTTTTCTCAATTTCTTCCGATCCCTCTTTCGTCCTGATTTCTTCCGTCATTGTTTCCCTCACTTTCGTATCTACTCTGCTTTCTCTTTTGTGTACTATGTTGATAACAATTCAGACACAACAATCGCAATATCGCATCTAATCCTCTTGTACCGCATTCCATGCTGTAATCCACAGTTTACTCTCATTCTTTACTATAACGGATTTTTTCAAAGAAGGGAAGTCCTTAACCTGCGACTTCATAAAGAATTAAGGATTTCTTTTTCCATCACCCTGCCATTTCCCTTAAGCGCAGCAGAATCTTTTTCTCCATCCTGCTTACCTGCACCTGGCTAATTCCCAGGATTTGTGCAATCTGTGTCTGCGTCTTGTTCTGAAAATAGCGCATCGTGATCAATTCCCTTTCTTTTCCGGAAAGACTATCCAAAAGTTCCTCCAGAAGCATATGGTTTAAAAGTTTTTCTTTTTCCGCATCCTCCGGGGAGAATGCACTGCTTCCCACTCCGGCACGTTCCCCCCGAACCACCTTATCTACAAGAAACATTTCGCTTCCGTCGTCCTGCCCCACCGAAGCATAAATGCTTTCCACTTCGCTTCCCGCTTCCATCGCCATTACGATTTCTTCCGCCGTCAGCCCGGACTCTTTTGCAATTTCCTGCAAAGCCGGTTCCCTTCCCAGTATATTCTGAAGACGTTGTCTGGTTACTTTCACTTTCATGCCGTTTTCTTTCAGGGTTCTGGATACTTTCACCAAACCGTCATCTCTTAAAAAGCGCTTAATTTCTCCTGTTATCATCGGAACTGCATAGGTGGAAAATTTCACATTCAGCTTTAAATTAAACTTATCAATGGATTTCATCAATCCGATGACCCCGATCTGAAACAGGTCCTCCAGGTCATATCCTCTTCCGGCAAAACGCCTGACAATGGAATGTACCAGTCCCAGATTTTTTTCGATCAGTACTGTTCTTGCATTTTTATCTCCCGCTTGTGATCTGGCAATAAGCACTGACGTCTCTTCCATAACTCAGTCCTCACGATACAGAAAAGAGCCTGTTCCCAGTTTTTTTCTCATAAGAACCCTGGTACCTTCTCCCACTGTGCTTTCCACCTTAAGTTCATCCATAAAAGCCTCCATAAAGGCAAATCCCATACCTGACCGGTTCAACTCCGGCTTTGTGGTAAAAAGAGGTTCCATTGCTTTGGGAATATCCTCTATCCCTTTTCCTTTATCTTCTACTTCTATATGTAAACAGTCTGCCTGGATCGTGCAGTGAACTCTTACTTTTCCGTATCCGATTTTCGTATCTTCTATTTGGACGCACTCTTCCTCTCCCGGCTTCTTTTCCCCGCCCCAATTTTCATAACCATGAATAATGGCATTGGTGACCGCTTCACTGACCGCTGTCTTAATGTCCGAAATCTCTTCCAGCGTAGGATTCAAGGAAGAAACAAAGGCTGCCACTGCCACACGTGCAAATCCTTCATTGCTGGATATTGCATCAAAAATCAATTCCATTTCATTATCATTCATCGTTGCATTCTGCTTCTGCATTTTCTATTCCTCCACAATCTCCACTATTTTCTCCATCCCTGCCAGGTATAATGCTCTTTTGATCTGCCTGTCCGCATGTACCACATATACTTTTCCGCCGAAACAGGCTATTTTCTTATATCTCCCCAGAATGATGCCGATTCCGGAAGAATCCATAAACCGGGTGTCTGAAAAATCAAATACAATATGCTCCACTTCTTCCTTAACCAGATACCTGTCCGCCCTTTCACAAAGTTTTCCGGCTTTATGATGATCGATTTCTTCCGGAAGTCTGATCATCAGGCAATGATCCGTGACTTGAAACTGTTCCATACTTTTCATCCTTTCCTTTTGTTCACAGCAGTTTGTAATCCGTATTTTGGACGCAAAAAACCCGCAGTTGTCTCCTCCTGCAGGTTTTCTTTCGTATCTTTATTGTGATAATTCTTCCATTCGCCTTTGTGCTCTTTTTGCCCTGTCGGTTCCCGGGAAAAGTTCTATCACCTTTCCATAGGTATCCAAAGCTTCCTTTGTTTTTCCGTCCTGTCTGTAAGCCTCTCCCAGCTGATACAATGCATTTTGGTCTGTTGCATCATAAATCACTGCCTTTTCCAGGTTAAGAACCGCCTCATCAAACTGATTGTTTTTGTAAGCTTCCTGTCCTGCTTTAAAGTATTCATCCGACAGCTGAGGTCCCACTGCCGTAAGCAACGCCTGGTACAATCTTTTGAATGCATCCGATGTACCGGCAAGATCCACCTCGGATGCAATTCCCTCCAGCTGTTCACCAGCTGCATGGACATCCTGTGTTTCCAGATAAGCTGCAGCCGCATTCAACATCCGGTCGATATCGCTTAAGACACCGTCTGTCCCGGTATAGCCGCTGATCTTTTGTTCCAGCTCCTTTTTTTCTCCCTCCAGAGATGCAATCCGGCTTTCCAGATCAGTGATCTCAGCCGTCTTGGCATCCAGCTGGCTGCCGGCCTGCGCCAGTTTCTGATTTGCTTCGCTGTTGATTCCTGCCATTTTGGCAGGTACCACCAGAAAATACATCGCCGCAAATCCAATGATGAGGCCGATTGCAATATTTAAAATTCCGGAAACCGGAATGGATCTTTGTTCCTTTACATTCACCGGCTGAATAATGATCTCATTATCACTGCGATAACGCACCGAACCATCATTTCCGCCCTTTTTTATATTTTCCTTTCCCTGTCCGTCCGGGTTTACAACCATCTCCACTTCTTTTAAATACCGAAGCGCCATGGTGTTATTCCGATCAATCGCCAGACATCTTTGGACTTCCCTTCCGGCCTTGTCCCACTGCTGTGCCTGGATATATAAAAGAGCCAGCAAAAGATGCGCCTTTACAAATCCGGGCATAAGAGACAATACTTTTTTCAACTGAATAATGGCCAGATCCTGACTTCCCTGCACACAATAGTGATATGCCTGATTATATTTCTTTACAGCCTGGCTGATGACATCCAGCCTGGATGCATTGGTCTGAATCAGCTCGATGTAACTGTCCGCAATGTTTTTTTCAGGCCGTATGTTCTTGCTGATTACCCATTCACTCAGTGCCGCTACGGCTTCTCCCATTTCAAAATAGACCAATCCGAGAAGATTTCTGGCTTCGATGTTATTTTTATTGAACTTCAGGCTCTGGCGCAGGCTGTTTATCGCCCCGGACAGATCCCTGACCATAGCTCTCTCCAGTCCGTCATTATAGAACCTGTTGGAGACGTGCATGATCTTTTTATACAAAGCTACATCAGCACCGCAGGCCGTACAGTAATCCTGCTCCGAAAGCCGGCAGCCGCATTGATAACAAAACATACCGACTCTCCTATTCCTTCTTCTTATCGCTTTCCTGTGCTTCCTGTATCATTTTTACCAAAAGATCCGCCATATCGGTCAGATCCTGACCATAGATCGAATCCCCTGCTTCCTCTATCTCGGGGCTGGGATGAAATTTTTTCAGTTCTTCCTCAAAATTGATCATTCTTAGCCATCTCCTTTATCTCTCCTGCCAGATACAGGCTGCCTGCAATATAAATCCTTGCATCGCCCCGCACCTTTAACAGCTGTATCAACGCTTCCTTCGTTGTCCGGTAGGATTCACAGACAATCCGTGACAAGCCCCCTGTGTTTTCACACTGCCTGCAAACCATTTCCAACAGTTCTTGCACATCCAGAGCCCTTGTGCTGTGTAATCCCGTCAGTGCAATCCGGTCAAAAAGACCTGATGCGGCAATCTCTTTTATCATTGCCCGATAATCCTTATCCGCCATAACACCGAATAAAAGGATTCTTTTTCCGTCCTTCCTGTCTCTTTTTACCGTCTCCAGAAAAGCTCTGATTCCGTCTTCATTATGAGCTCCGTCTACATACACTTCCGGCAGCACTTCTTCCATCCGTCCCGGCCAGAAACTGCTCTTAAGTCCCTTTGCAATCTCCGAAGGCTCCACTTTAACCTTTCCCATCCGGTCTAAAATTTCTATGGCCTTCACTGCCAGGAGCGCATTTTCCACCTGATAAGATGCAATGGTAGGCAAAGTCAGCCGGATAGTATTATCATAGCGGTACTTGCACAAAAAATCAATGCTTTTCTCATGAAAATTTATATTTTTTCCGTCTTTTTCCGACACACGGAAGGCAGGAATTCCAAGTTCTTCGGCTTTTTTGGTAAAAACTGCCGAAACCTGCGGCGAAGTATCCCAGAACACCACCGGTGTGTTTTCTTTCATAATTCCGGCCTTTTCTCCGGCGATCGCTTCTGTGGTATTTCCCAGATAGGCCGTATGATCCAGACTGATATGGGTGATCACGCTGATAAGCTTGGCCGCTACCGCATTCGTTGCATCCAGGCGTCCTCCCAGTCCGGTTTCCAGAATACAGAAATCCGGCCTTTCTTCGGCAAACCAGAGCATGCCCATAAAAAAAAGATACTCAAAATAGGAAGGATGGTATCCTTCCCCTTTTGCAAGCCTCTCCCAGTCCAATTTTTCATAAATTTCAAGAAACAGTTTAAGGAAGGTATCCTTCGCGGGCATCTTCCCTTCCACAATAAAGCGTTCCCGGATATCGGTAAGGTGCGGTGATGTAAAAACCGCGACCCTTTTTCCGGCCGCTTCCAGGATACATCGCATATAGGTACAAACGGAACCTTTTCCGTTTGTACCTGCCACATGAATCAAACTGCACTTTTGATCCGGATCCCCAAGCTTATGGAGGAAACCTTTGGTCTCCTCCATGGAATGCTTTGCCGTAAACTTCGGGATCTGATTGATATAATCCACTGCTTCCTCATAGGAAGTGATGCTTTGCTTTTCCATACACGTTCCTTTTCTCTGGCTGCATTTTGATTTTTTGTAACGGCTCAGAGAAGCCTTCAAAAATTTTGTGAATGCTTCCTCTGCTTCTACTTCGTATTTTCCAGCGCTGCCAGTCTTTCTTCCACCTGCTTTTTCATGCCGGTATATTTCTCCCGCTTTACTCTTTCTTCTTCAATCTTGGCTGCCGGCGCCTTGGAAAGGAATCTTTCATTGGAAAGCATACCGTTGACACGGCCAAGTTCTCCTTCCAGACGTGCTTTTTCTTTGGTCAGTCTTGCGATTTCCTGCGCAATGTCTACCAGTTCCGCAAACGGAATATATAAGGTAGCCCCCGGTATTACCACCGATACGGCATCCGAAGCAATTCCCGTTTTGTCCTTCTGACAGATGACTTCCGAAGCATAAGCAAGGGAGGCGAAGAAGAGTTTTCCTTCTTCAAAGGTTCTTAAGACATCTTTCGCATTCTCTGCACTGTCACTGACAACATAAACGCTCGCTTTGCGGCTCGGTGCAACATTCATTTCACTTCTTATGTTGCGGACGCCTCTTACTGCTTCCTTGATCAGCTCAATGTCCTGTTCTTCTTTTTCATAGCAGCGCTCCGCCGTATAAACTGGCCAGGAACTGATCATAATGGACTTTTCCTTATCCTGCAGGGTACAGAAAATTTCTTCCGTAATAAAAGGCATATAAGGATGCAGCAGCTTCAGCGCATCAATCAGAACCGTTTTCAATGTCCACAGAGCGGCATTCTGGCTGGAAACGTGATCGGTATTGTACAGACGGGGTTTTACCATTTCAATATACCAGTCACAGAATTCGTCCCAGATAAAGTCGTATACCTTTTGAACGGCGATTCCCAGTTCAAAGTTGTCCATATTCTCAGTAACGTCCTTAACCAGGGTATTGAGTTTGGAAAGAATCCATTTATCCACAGGCTCCAGTTCTTCTTTTGCCGGAACTGTTAAGGTTCTTCCGGCCTCTATGGCATTCTCCATATTCATCAGGATAAAACGGGATGCATTCCATACCTTGTTGGCAAAATTACGGCTGTTTTCTACTCTCTCATAGTAGAAACGCATGTCATTACCCGGCGCGTTTCCGGTAATCAGGGTAAGGCGCAAAGCATCCGCGCCATACTGGTCGATTACTTCCAGCGGATCGATTCCGTTTCCAAGGGATTTGGACATCTTGCGTCCCTGACTGTCCCTTACCAGTCCGTGGAACAGTACCGTCTTAAACGGTTTTTCTCCCATCTGTTCATAACCGGAGAAGATCATGCGGATAACCCAGAAGAAAATAATGTCATATCCGGTTACCAGTACATCAGTGGGATAAAAATATTTCAGATCTTCAGTCTGCTTCGGCCAGCCAAGCGTTTCAAACGGCCAAAGCGCAGAAGAAAACCAGGTGTCCAGAGTATCCGGATCCTGCGTAAAATGCGTGCATCCGCACTTCGGGCAGACTTCCGGCATCTTTTTGGCTACGATCACTTCTTTACAGGAATCACAGTAATACGCGGGAATCCTGTGTCCCCACCACAGCTGACGGCTGATGCACCAGTCACGGATATTATCCGTCCAGTTGAAATAGTTCTTCTCCATCCGCTCGGGAATCAGCTTGATTTCCCCTTCTTTCACAGCCTTTATCGCCGGCTTGATCAGCTCATCCATTTTTACAAACCACTGCTCTTTTACCAACGGTTCAATGGTCGTCTTACAGCGGTCATGGGTTCCTACATTGTGACTGTAATCTTCTATTTTTACGAAAAGACCCAGGCTTTCCAGTTCCTCTACAATAGCCTTTCTTGCTTCATAACGATCCATTCCCGCAAATCTGCCGCCGTTTTCGTTGATAGTGGCATCATCGTTCATGACATTGATAATGGGCAGATTGTGCCGTTTGCCGACTTCAAAGTCGTTGGGGTCATGTGCCGGTGTGATTTTTACTACTCCGGTACCGAATTCTCTGTCTACATACGCATCTGCTATGACAGGAATCGGGCGGTTCATCAAAGGCAGCATCACCTTTTTGCCGATCAGATCTTTATATCTTTCATCTTCCGGATGTACAGCAACGGCAGTATCACCCAGCATGGTCTCCGGACGGGTGGTTGCAAAAGTCAAGAACTTGTCTTTGCTTACTGTTCCGTCTTCTTCGATCAGGGGGTACTTAATATGCCAGAAATGTCCTGCCTGTTCCTGATATTCCACTTCCGCATCCGAAATGGAAGTGTTGCATACCGGACACCAGTTGATGATACGGGAACCCTTGTAAATGTATCCTTTTTCATGCATCTTTACAAAGACTTCCGTAACTGCCTCATTACAGCCTTCATCCATGGTAAAACGTTCTCTGTCCCAGTCGCAGGAAGACCCCATTTTCTTCAACTGACTGATAATTCTTCCGCCGTATTCTTTCTTCCACTCCCAGGCTCTCTCCAGGAATTTCTCCCGTCCCAGGTCATGCTTATCGATGCCTTCCTCTTTCAGTTTTTCAATAATCTTTACTTCCGTTGC
Source organism: uncultured Acetatifactor sp. (assembly GCA_934433135.1). GTDB lineage: Bacteria > Bacillota > Clostridia > Lachnospirales > Lachnospiraceae > Acetatifactor. The sequence goes on from CAKRZO010000035.1 coordinate 17,194, forward strand.
TATGCTGGCATGGTCAGTGCCCGGCTGCCACAAGGCATTATAACCCTGCATCCTTTTATAACGGATCAGGATATCCTGCATGGTATTGTCCAGTGCATGTCCCATGTGAAGCTGACCCGTGATATTTGGCGGCGGAATTACAATCGTAAAGGGTGTTTTGCTGTGATCCACTTCGGCATGGAAATATTTTTTGTCCAGCCACTTCTGATACAATCTGTCTTCTATGCCCTTGGGGTCATAGGTCTTTGCCAGTTCTTTTTTCATCTCTCTCTCCATTCCGAGCGACTTTTTCAAAGCAAATTGTTTTCGCTCAGAAACAACTTGCCGTGCGAAAAAAGCGCCCTCCGTCGGAAAAATCCGGCAAAGGGCGCATTGTGCGCGGTACCACCTTTGTTCGCAGCTTTCGCTGCCTTACAGGCTTCCTCTAAAGCCTTATCCGATAACGCGGATGAAACGGGAAAATCTACTCACAGTCCAATCCTGCTTTCTACTTTCCGGCTCAAAAGCTACCTTCTGCATCATCTCCCGAAATGGCCTTGCAGCGTACCCTTCTTTTTCACAAGTCTTTATAAAGTACAGCCATTCTCTCTGACGGGGTTGCTATGCATACTCCTCTTTCTCACAGCCTTTTTCTTGCTGATTCCTCTCTACTATAGCCAGTCAGAGGGATTTTGTCAAGATTTTTTGCATCTGTTTCCACTCTTTTGTCCGCAGGTACATCCCGTACCGCACCCGCAACAGCCTTCGCCGCGTTTTCTCCTCCTACGTCTGATCACAATGCCGCTTGTCAAAACAGTCACTATCATTATCAATATTAAAATATCCCAACCGTTCACTCAAACCGCTCCTATCATAATTCCTGTCGTATGAACCAAAAATGCTGCAATCCATGCGATCGCACACTGCCATATCACAACGCCTGCCGCCCACTTTCTCCCAAGTTCCCGTCTTATAGATGCTATAGCCGCTACGCAAGGCGTATAGAGAAGGCTGAAGACCAGAAGAACTGCCGCTGTCAGCGGAGTAAATACAGCCGTCATCTCGTTTCCAAACAGAATTTCCAATGTGGAAACTACACTTTCCTTTGCCATAAATCCACTGATTAAGGAAGTGCAAATGCGCCAATCCCCCAAACCCAGCGGTGCAAACAGCGGCACCAGCAATCCTGAAATTCCTGCAAGAATACTGTCTTTGGAATCTGTTACCATATTTAGATGCAGATCAAAACTTTGCAGGAACCAGACTACGATGGTAGCTGCCAAAATAACGGAAAATGCCTTTTGCAAAAAATCCTTTGCTTTTTCCCACAGCAACTGCGCCACATTCTTAATTCCGGGCAGACGATAATTCGGAAGTTCCATTACAAAGGGAACTGCTTCTCCCTTAAATAAGGTTCCCCTGTACAGCAACGCAACCAAAATCCCCACTACAATTCCAAGCAGGTATAAACCGGCCATGATCAGTCCGCCCTTCCCCGGGAAAAAGGCACTGACAAAGAAGGAATAGATCGGCAGTTTTGCGGTACAGCTCATAAAAGGTGTTAACAGAATTGTCATCTTGCGGTCTCTTTCACTGGTAAGTGTTCTGGTAGACATAACCGCAGGAACCGTACATCCAAATCCAATCAGCATCGGAACAATACTTCTGCCGGATAAACCGATTTTTCTTAAAAGTTTATCCATCACAAAGGCCACTCTGGCAATATAACCGCTGTCCTCCATCATGGAAAGGAAAAAGAAAAGGGTTACAATTATCGGCAAGAAACTCAATACGCTTCCTACACCGTTAAAAATTCCGTCTATCACCAGGCTATGTACCGCATCATTTACTCCGGCCGCCATCATCGCTTTATCCGCCAACGTTGAAAGCTGGTCAATCCCTGCTTCCAAAAGTTGCTGCAGCCATGCTCCGATTACATTGAACGTAAGATAAAAAGCCAGCACCATAATCCCGATAAAGCAGGGAATTGCAGTATACTTTCCGGTTAAAATCCGGTCAATTTTTTCACTCCGGATTCTCTCCCTGCTTTCCGTTGGCTTAATTACCGTTTGTTCACACAAGCGTTCGATAAAATCAAAGCGCATATCTGCAATCGCCGCACTCCGATCGAGTCCACGTTCTGTTTCCATCTGCTGAATAATGTGTTCCAGCATTTCTTTCTCATTTTCATCCAGCTTAAGCTGCTCCAGAATAAGAGCATCCCCTTCTATTACTTTCGTTGCCGCAAACCGGACAGGAATGGATGCCAGTGCCGCATGATCTTCTATCAGATGGATGACTGCATGAATGCATCTGTGAACTGCACCGTTATGATCCTGTTTGTCACAGAAATCCTGTTCCCTGGGCTTTTCCTGGTTTTCCGCAACGTGAAGTGCATGCCGCACCAGTTCATCCACCCCTTCATTTTTTGCTGCTGAGATCGGGATCACGGGAACTCCCAGCAAAGCCTCCATACCATTTACATCAATAGATCCATGGTTTCCGGTCACTTCATCCATCATATTCAGCGCAACTACCATGGGGATGTCCATTTCCAGCAGCTGCATGGTCAGATACAAATTTCTCTCAATATTGGTAGCATCCACAATGTTAATAATTGCTTTCGGGTGTTCATTCAATACAAAATTGCGGGAAACAATTTCCTCACTGCTGTAAGGAGACATGGAATAAATTCCCGGTAAATCTGTTACATTTGTATTCGGATGTCCTTTAATACCTCCATCCTTACGGTCTACCGTTACTCCGGGGAAGTTTCCCACATGCTGATTAGCTCCCGTCAGCTGGTTAAAGAGAGTTGTCTTTCCGCAATTCTGATTTCCTACCAAGGCATAAGTCAGCATTGTTCCTTCAGGCAGCGGATCCGCCTCCTCCGGGGAATGATACTTTCCGTCTTCTCCAAGCCCCGGATGATCAGACTGCCGGATACGTTCTTTTGACTGATGGCTTCTGCTGCGCTCCGGAATTTTTTCTACTTCAATCTGTTCTGCTTCAGCAAGACGAAGTGTCAATTCATAGCCATGTATCTGCAATTCCACAGGATCTCCCATAGGTGCAAACTTTACCATTGTCACCTCTGCACCCGGAATCATTCCCATGTCCAAAAAATGCTGCCTCAATGCTCCTTTTCCACCTACGGTCTTAATCACAGCATTTTCTCCGATTTTTAACTCTCTTAACGTCATTTCTTTTGTTCTCCCTCATAAGCATCTCATCACAAATGTAACTATCGCATTTTTGTCATGAATCATTTTCGACAATCCGATTATTTTCATTATACATTTTATGATAGACTTTGTAAATTCCCCAATTGGGAAAACTTTTTTCGCCTTTTTTTCGCGGTACACCATCCTTGAGAACTTCCCATTACCTCAAATTTCACCGTTCATCATTTCATATTTTCCAAGAACTCTACCGCCTGTGCTTTCATCTCTTCCACGACTGCATCCGGCCCGACTACCTTTACATTCTTCCCCAGGCTGAATATCCATCCGAAGAACTGTGGGCTGACATTCACATCCACATTCAGCATGCTATGATCTTCATCAATGGGTCGAAAGATAATCTCTTTCCCAAATCTGTCAATAAACACGCCACACATACTGTTTGCCAGTGCAATTTTCACCTTAGTCTTCTTTCCCCGGTACATCCCAAAGGTTGCCTTTGAGTACTGCGCCATATCAAAGTTTTTGAATTCTTCCTTTCCAGCACGTTTCTCATTCTCGACAAAAATATGCATCATCTTGTCTACTCGATAATGCTTAATTTTACGATCCAAATCATCGTAGGCAACCATGTAATAGTTTTCATCATCCCAGTTCAGTCCCCAAGGGCTGACGATAAACCAGTCTCCATTATGTCTCGGGATCAATTGCTTATTGATATCCCACTTGTAATACTGGAACTTAATCTTCCTGTTCCCATTAATTGCGGTATGAATATCATCCACGTTATAGTACACAGATTCGTTCATGGTCTTCACACGGTCATTAATATACACTTGACGCTGGAGTTGCTTTGCCTGGTGCTCACTCACAAAGTTTTTAATTTTTCCAATCAGTTCACGGGACTTAGTCTGGGTAATAAACTTTGAAGACTGAATTGCATCGATCAAGAGTTTGACTTCAGCCAGTTCAAACTTTCTGGCTCCCACATGATAGTAGGTTTCACGTCCGATCTGTTCTTTGATAATTTCAATTCCAAACTTATCCGTCATATCCTGGAAGTCAGCATAAATGCTTTTCCGTTCTGCAGTAATATCATACCTGGCGAGTTCCTCTATGATTTGAGTCATGGTAATAGCATGCTCATCGTCTGTCTTCTCCTGCATGATTTGCATCAGGTATACAAATTTAAATTTTTGATTTGTTCCTCTTGCCATATATCCCTGTCTACGCCTTTCTCCAATCGTCGGAACATTTTGAGCGCCGGTTGCCTGTTAAATGACTCTTATAATGTTTTCAATCACAGCACTGCTTATTTGCTAAGCAGTACTGCTACCTTTTCTTTGGCTTCCTCTATATTCTTGCAACCATCCAGTATTTCGAGAATCATTTTAAGAATCGTTTGAAGCTGGTAATCTGTTATTTGTTCTTCCATAGGATCTCCTTTCCGGCAATTGTTGCCTGTTTATTGGTATCTCTTTCAAATATGGTTTTTCAACTTTATAAACAAGGCTCTCAAACTGCCGGGAATGAGAAACGGTTATACCGTGTGCTTTACACCTCTACGAACTTACAAGGCTCTCAAACTAAAAAGGCAGCCGGAGCGCAAAAAACAAGCTTTACACCTCTACGAACTTACAAGGCTCTCAAACGACTGAAGAAACATGGTTAGCTGCAGGCGCGCTTTACACCTCTACGAACTTACAAGGCTCTCAAACTTTGTGACATTCCTGAGGAATTGTGGACTGGCTTTACACCTCTACGAACTTACAAGGCTCTCAAACTGATGCATTCCGTCTTTATATCCATTCCAAGCTTTGATGTTGTATCATAAAAGTTGACACCACATTCTCAAGGATTTTGATATAATCATAATCAATACGAGAACAGGAG
>CAKRZO010000036.1 GCA_934433135.1 uncultured Acetatifactor sp.
GCGGTCGCCCCATTACAGATAAAGTCCCGCAGTTTCGTATTTTTCTTCATCCAAAGAGGCATATAGTGGACGTCTCCGCGGTAATTTACCAGCATGTCTCTCCAGCGTCCGCAAAGCATTTCCACGGGATCCACGTAAGGAGGCTGCGCCGCCATAAGACGGCAGAAATTTTCACTCATCCCGTCAAATCCGTAAAAGCTGCCGTTTTCACTGTTATACCAGGGTTCTACATAGTAGCCCTCCGGCAGGGGCACGGTACCGAAATCATCCAGATCGGTATAGCCGTTCTGTTCTCTCTTTAACAAAGTATGTTTTATTTTGGTGGCACGCATGGATGCCAGTCTGTCAGCGTAAGAAAGCATATTGATTTAACTCCTCCATTTTTTCCCGGGACGGAACTTCAAATTCCGCTTCTTTTAAACCCAGGGCGATTCTTTTGCTGTTGCCCAAAGGATGGTAGGGAAGCAGTTCGTATTGATAGACATTCCTAAGATCTGCGGCAAAAGACGATATCGCGGCAATCGTCCCGACATCGTCATTGACTCCCGGAATAACCGGGGTTCGGATGATCATGGGAATGCCCAATTTATCCGCTTTCTTCAGATTCTCCAGAATACGTCCGAGCGCCGCTCCTGTATATTTTTGATGTGCTTCCTCGTTCCAATGTTTGATATCCGCCATGATCAGGTCGGTTTGCATAAAAAGTTCCCGGTCAAAATAATAAAGAGAGGTTTCCACTGCCGTATGAACATCGTGTTCGCGGCACAGAGCAAACATCTGCCCCAGGAACTTCGGCTGTGCAAGCGGTTCTCCCCCGGAAAAGGTAACACCGCCGCTTACTCCGTAATAGGGTCTGTCCTGCAGAATGTTCTCCATCACTTCTTCCGCGGTCATTTCTCTTCCGCAGATTACTCTTGCCCCGCAAAAACATCCTTTGGCGCACTGTCCGCAGCCAATGCATTTTTCCGGATAAAAAAGTTCCTGCGGTGAAAAGGCTATGCATTCCGGGTTATGGCACCAGGCACAGCGAAGCGGACAGCCTTTCAAAAAGACAGTTGTCCGGATTCCCGGCCCGTCATGAATGCTGCAATGCTGGATGTCTGCTATCATTCCTGTTTGTTTTACTTCTCCGTTTTTTACCTGATTTTTTACTTCCATACTACTTCTCACTTCTAAGCAACTTCATTGCGAAGAAAAATTCGCGCAGGCGATTTCCCTTCTGCCATCAAAGCAATTTGTTTTCGTTCAGGAACAAATTACCACGCTCTTTTGCTCTGCCTGGGAATGAATCAGCGCCTCCAGCATCGCCATAACTTCCACATTTACAGACAAGGTTAACATTGGATGAACAGGCTCGCCGGTTTTTACATGATGTGCATACTGCCAGGGCATGTTCTGAAACTGCGGTGCAAGTTCTGTATCCGGAAGGATAATCTCTTTGCCGTAGATATCATAGGCCATGACATCCGGATGATTTTCCGCGCCGCCGGTGCAGACCAGAACACCGTCGGTTCCCAGAACCACAGGTCCGGACGGAATGACCGCCCTTGGAGTGGTCCAGGTCCCTTCGATGACTGCCATCTTATCGGCATATTCGATAATTCCGGCGAAATTATCTTCCACGTCCGCATAAGGAGTATTCAGGTTGGCACCGTAAGCAAATGCCCTTTTTTCTCCGTCTCCCAAAAACCATTTGGCAAACAGGCACCCATAGCAGGCAATGTCCAGAAAAACTCCGCCGCCTTTCGAGCGCTGGTACCACCAGATCTTTTGTCTTTCTTCATCGGTCATTTCCTGTGCGCTGTCCGCAACTCCTCTGTGCTTTGCACCTTTTCCCAAAGGTCCCGTGTGTCCGTTGATATACTGAAGTTTTATCGGTGTTCCGATAATGCCGCTGTCTATAGCTGCCTTCATTTTATGCAGATACGGTCTCCACAGAACCGGCCAGTTAATGACCACTTCCACGCCATATTGCGCTGCCAGTGCCTGGATCCGTTTGGCCTCTTCCAGAGTCTGCGCAACCGGTTTTTCGATGCAAAGGGTAATTCCCCGTTTTATGATTTCTTCCGCCGCCTGTTCTTTCATCCGGTTCTCCGTCAGAAGGAACACGATATCCGGCCGGCACTGCTCCAGCATCGTAATGTAATCCTCATAATAAAAAGGATGCGTTTGCTTTTCTGTTGTGTCCGCATAATGATCCAGTACATTCTGCAGATTCCACAAAGGTGTATAACGGTAAGCCTTGCGTTTCTGCTCTTTTGTTTCCAATGGGAAAATTTCCCATGGAAATAAATCCGACACTGCCACCAGTTCCATATCCGGCTGTCCGTTGATATAAAGTGCAACTTCATTTACATGCATATGAGAAAATCCCACAATTGCTGCTCGTATCATAGTACCTCCTCAATCTTCACGGTGCGCTCCTGTTCTGCAGCCAAAACCGCGGCATCCAGCACCTGATTTACCAGTACTCCGGCGTCTACATTGCAAATATTTTCCGCTCCTTTGGTGCAGGCATCTACCCACTGTTTGATCGGGAGCGGATAACCTGCCGGGAGGTCATTGATTTTTACGATTTCTTTTTCTGCTTCATTGCTCCGACGGATGATGGTTACGTTTTCCGTATCGGCAAGAAATGCCATTTCGGTTCCATAGATCTCCAGGCTGTACCAGTTCCCGCAAAGCGGTGCGGAAAAAGTGCTGTCCAACATGGCAATGGCTCCGTTTTTGAATTTCAGACTACAGGCATAGGTATCATCCACGGCAAAGCCCCTTGTAAAACCTCTGCAGACACTGACACTGTCCGGTTCTCCCAAAAGCCAGCAGGCCAGGTCGATATTATGACATCCCAGATCTCTTAGAGCGCCACCGCCTCCGATAGGTTCTTCTTTAAACCAGTGATCTTCAAAAACCGCATTTACGGTTACGGCATTCCGTACCCGGATTAAGCTGATGGTTCCGAATCTTCCTTCTTCTATCAATTTTTTTGCATAAAAGTATTCCCGATTGGCTCTCCTGGGAAAGACAACTCCCAGCTCAATGCCGCTTTCCTTTACTGCTTTTCTGACCTCTTGTGCTTCCCTGCCGTCCATGGCAAGCGCTTTCTCCGTGAAAACATGCTTTCCGGCTTTTGCAGCCTTCAGGATAATTTCCCTGTGTTGATCGGTAGGTGCCGTAATACAGATACCATCCACATCTTTTCTTTGGAGCAGGGTATCCAGATCTGCTTCAAAATCCGCATGCAGTTCTTCCGCCCACTCTTTTCCACGCTTTTCATCCGAATCCCACACACAGGTAATCTGCGTCTCCGGAATATTTTCCAGCTGTTTTACATATCGATTCTCCCTGGCATGGGGATGCCAACGGCTGATCATGGCTATACGAAACATTTCTTTTTCCTCTTTTCTTCTTTCCTGACTTTTTCTTTGCACTCAGGTCTTTGTGGTGTTTTATGGCTTTTATGGCCTTTATGGCTTTCTATGGTGCCATTCTGGTATGCTTTTCTCAGCGCTGCTGTCACTCAAAGTAGTATGCTTTTCCGGTGCGGGCCGAAATGTATAATCCCTCCAGAATTCGGGAAACAACCGCTGCCGTTTCCGGTGTGGTAACCAGTTCTCCCTTTCCCTGTGCCGCATCCAGGAAAACCTTCTGCTCTGCTACGGTAGGAGATGCGCTTTGTCCTTCAAAGAAAGCCACTCCACCCGGCTTTAAGTCCGGTTCTTCTATGTACTGTGTATTGTTATGAATGCCGTTTATCTTAAACTTTCCGTTATAATTATCCGCTCCGCCCTTCGTGCCGCAGATCATGTACCGGATACCTGCCGTATCCGTGGTATTTAAGGCCCAGCTGGTTTCCAGAATAATGGTTGCACCGTTTTCCATAACCACATACCCGAAGGCGCTTTCCTCTACATCATAATGTTCCGGATCCCAAGAGCCAAAGGGATTGGCTGTTTCCGTTTGATTTTTCAATTTATCATACGTTGTGCCTAAGACCATCTTGGGTTTGTAGTTATCCATCAGGTATAACACAATATCCAGAGCATGCGTTCCGATATCAATCAAAGATCCGCCGCCCTGTTCTCTTTCCTGGGTAAATACGCCCCAGGTCGGTACGCCGCGCCTGCGGATAACATTGGCTTTTGCGAAATAAATTTCTCCGAAGCGGTCTTTCAAAGCCTCTTTTTTTGCGTATATTACATCCGGATCAAATTTGTGTTGATATCCTATTGTCAGAACCATTCCGGTTTCTTCCTGTACCTTCCGCATTTCAAGCGCCTGTTCGTAATTCATGGCCATCGGTTTTTCACACATAACATGCTTCCCGGCACGCATGGCATCGATGCTGATCTGCGCATGCAGTCTGTTGGGCGTAAGCACTCTTACATTATGGATGCTTTCATCTTTCAAAAGTTCTCTATAATCCGTATAAACCTTTGCATCCGGCGTACCGTATTCCGCCGCCGCTTTCTTCGCTCTCTCCTCGATAATATCGCAGAAAGCTGTCATTTCCACTTCCGGAAGCTGTTTTAATGCCGGCATATGTTTGCCGTTGGCAATTCCTCCGCATCCGATAATACCTACTCTTATTTTTTCCATAAAACCCTCCATTCCACACTATTTCGTGCTGTGATTTGTATATTGCGATTTTCTGATACACTCTTTATCAGGTCTGTATTCTTATTGTAACATTTTCGGTATGAAAATCCATTGAGATTCTTCTCATAAAATGTTGCAATATTCTGGTTATCATGATAAACTCCTAAGGAAGTTACTGTCAGGGATCAGAGACAGCAGTACAAAAAATCCCATTAAAATGGAGGTTAAGACGAATGAAACCATTTTTTTCCGCATTTTTGGAGCATAAGGATTTTCTGCCAAACAGACCTTGGAGCGTGGTGCCGATGAGTTTTCCGCTTCCGGTCATTACGCCGCCTCATTATGCCGACACCGTTGAAATTCTGTTTTGTGACAATGTAAAAGGGACCGCCTGCATCAACAGCCAGTCCTATCCCGTCTGCGGGAAAAAAATTTTTTTCATTCCGCCGAAAGCCATTCACTCGATCTGTTACGAAAAAAGTGATGGTTACGTATTAGTTGTAAAATTTCATCCTGCTTTTCTGAATCGTTATCTGAACATGGATACCTGTTTGCAGGAATACGGCACTTCTCTTGCTTTTCTGAATCGTGAGTATGCAGATTACGATAAACTGCTGCCGCAGGTTCTGACACTTAAGGATACAGACAGTATTCTGGAAGGACTTGGCGCCATCATTGCCATACTGCGTCATATGGTGATGCATTCTGCAAAGCAACCCCAGATCTCCTGTCCGTTGCCTTCCGGTTCGGATACCATGAACCTTACCATTAACCGTATCATTACCTGGACAGAACAGCATTTCAATGAAAAGATTACCCTGGATGATGTTGCCGGAGAATTCAAATATAACAAGACCTATTTCTGCGGTCTTTTTAAAGAACAGACAGGTATCTCCTATTTAAAATATCTGAATACACTGCGGATTTCCAACGCCTGCAAACTCTTAAAAACCGGTGCAGGCGTCAGTAAAATCTGCGAATTATGCGGCTTTGAAAATGAATCCTATTTTATCCAGCTCTTTAAAAAAACAATCGGGCTTACTCCCAAGCAATATCAGAAGCAATTGAAATAAAATACCGGCTCGGATAAAATTCCGAAGGGGCGGAGCTGGTATTCTTTCCGGTAATCAGCACCTTTCGGATTCCACATAGCAGGCAATGCACCGATTTTTTCGGCAGCGCAGGAAAAATGGAGTGCTCCGAAGGTATTGTATCGGTTGCCGTAAAGCAGGAAAGTAAAATGGTGAACTCCTGCGGCAACGCTGCCGATCCGGATTTCATAGGGATCTTTATAGCACAGGCCGTAATCCACACCATCCATAAATACCCGGACGCAGCTTCCCTTAAAGCCTTTTACGGAAATCCGCAGGTTTCCTATCGGAAATTCAGATTGTCTCCTGCCCGTTTGCAATTCCTTGTCCGGATAGACATCTATGTCCGGATAGACATCTATGTCTATCTTGTATCCTACATTTCCGGAATAAAAAGGCAGTTTTTGTTCCGTTAAAGAGGAAAATTCAAATGTTTCGGGTTTTCTGCAGATCACTGCATTTTCTCCCTGCAGTTCCACACCGAAATCTCCCAGAAGGTACATGGCTTCCGCACCTTTGATATTGGAATGCACAATCGGAATGGTTACTTCCAGGCAGTGCGTTCCTTCTTTTATTTCCGGCAGCGGAATCTTACGAATCGCTTCGTCCACGTACCATCCGCTATCCTGCGCCGGTACCGGGCAGCCATTCCACTTTATTTCACATTCCTCAGGCCTCTCCAGAGCCAGAAATGCTCCCTGTACCGGGATGTGGCTTTCTATCCGGTAACGCAGAGAAAGTCTGTGACTCCCGTTATGATTCTCTTTCCATTGCCATGGCTGAGCCCGGTCATAATTGGAGCGAACCGGATAACCCAGCATCTGCCGTACCTCATCATCAATGGCCAACACGTTTTTTCTTTCCCGGTACTCCGATCCGTCGAGAGAATACTCTGCGGTATCCAATAAAAGCACGTTCTCTTCCTGAAGAGAAATTCTCACAGGGGATCCTGGTTCCAAAGCCTTAATCTCCTCCAACCGAATTAGCAGGCTGTCCTGTGCAAAAAGAGCTGTCTTAATCCTGGTATATCTTTTTACACCGCTTGCCTGCGCATTCTCTCCCTTCGCATGTTTCTCTTCTTCATTGCTCTTTTCTACATTGCTTTCTGCGTCATTACTCTCGTCCGCATAAGCCACACCTTCCTGCGGCCATTCTTTTTTCTCTCCGGTCTGCGTATCATAAAGATAGGGCATCCAGTCTCCGGGCAGTCGGATCGAAATTTCTCTTAAGCCGTCCGGCACTTTCTCTCCATGCGCCAGAAACAGCCACATACCGCTTCCGTCCCTGCGCAGCTGATACAGAAGGCTTTCTTCCTCTGCCATAAGACCGTCGGAAGTGCCTTTTTCCTGCATTTGCGAAGAAATTGACAGAACTCTGTCCGGTTCCAGGCTTTTTCGGATTTCCTCTTTTTCAAAGGCAACCTTTTTGCTCTGCTCATACAAAAGGTTCAGTCTTTCCTGTCCCTGCGAGTCAAAGCACTTCGGACATTCGCCTGCAAAAATCACTCTGCCGCCGCTTTTTCGAAATGTTTCCAGGCAGACCACGGTAGAGGCTCTTAAAATAATACAGTCCGGAACCAGTACCACGGAATAATTCATCTTTCCGACCTGAAAACCCTCTTTCGTCTCCCGATACTGTTCCGGCAGTAAAGCTTCCGACAGATAATCAAAATCCAGGTGCGCTTTCAAAAGCCAGTCTGCAAGGTTACGGAATTTCTCATCCAATATTTTTCTTGCCAAGGAAGTTGCTTTCTCCGGCCCGAACAAAACCCAATAACTTTCCATGGGATGAATCACACCGATTTTTACCACGGGAACTCCTCTTGTCATAGCGCTGCACACCCGGGCAAAATGGTCTTCTATACAGCTGTATTCCTGATACCAGGGCGATTGGTATTGAATGGAAGCCGGATAATCTCTTTTCGCCGGTCCCTCCATAGATACCCAGGACAAATGGGGAACCCGCAAGGTTACACCCAAGGCCGCCTGCCAGTCCCCTTGGAATTTATGCCCGCGAAAATCGAAATCCCAGTCCGTCACTCCGTACAATTCACTCATCATGCCTTCTTTGCCGTACTGATGCACAATCGACTGCACCTGCTTGGCGGTATTAAACTCCGCACTGTCAAACAAAAGATCCATCCCCGGAATATCAAAGTGCGGGTACATGCGCATGGCATCTCCGGTCATACGGTTCTGAAGCGTAAGCGTATCTTCGTAAAGCACATGCCCGGTAAAGAGAATACCGTTTTCCCTGCACCAGTCTCCGATCGTCTGAAAATAGGCCTTTTCAAAACGGGCTGCCACATGATCATGGTAGCAATATCTGGCATAAGAAAGCTTCCGATCCGCTCTTTCATAAAAAAGTTCCGGAAGGGATTTCAAAATATCAAATCCGTAAGCCTCATAAAAAGTATCGCCAAAATCCGTTGTCCAGGGAATGGATCTCCCTCTGTCGTCCTGTGCATCCATCAAATTTTCTTTATCGGCAAAGGCCGGTTCATCCGTAAAAACGGAAAAAGCCGTTTTCCCGAATTCTGCCCCGGTCTCCTTCCGGTAGACCTCATGGGTTGTCTCCAGAAAGCATTTCACGGCATCCGCATTCAAAGTATCTGCATAGACCGGCTTGCAGTAATCCGGCTCCTGTTCCTGTGTTACCAGATAAGCGTACCGCATTATAATGCTCTCTGCACCCGGCAGTTGCCTTTCGGTACCTGCTGTCTCAGGTACATCTTCCGGCTCAAATGACTGCGTTCCGGCATCTTTTTCAGTACCTTTCTCCACGAACAGCTGCACCTCGGAACCTTTCTCAGTGCTTTTCTCCACAAATGGCTGCTTTCCGGCACATTGCCAATCACTCTGCAGCAGATATCCTTGTGCATCCAGCCGGATCCGATAGCTTCCTAACAACAGGATCCCGCCGTTTTTATCAAATTCTTCCCTGGTAACCGCTCCCGGAAGGGCAGCAGCAGACCAGACCAGTTTCTTTTTTCGATACTCCGGATGATTCTGCGTCACTTTTCCCGCACAATATCCCGACGGCCATAAATCTTCATCATAGAGACCGGCATACATTTGATTCTGTTTTGCCCAGTCAATACAGTCGTTGACTGCCTTAAAAAAATCTTCTCCCAGGTAGGGTGTATCCAGTCCGATTCTGGAATGCATAAAGAAACCGCCAAAACCCATTTCCCGAAAGATCTCCGCCTGCCTGAGCAGCACGGCGCTGTCCAGCCTGGTATTCCACGCCCAGAAGGGCATTCCCCGATACTCACAGGAAGGCTTTTTAAAATCTTCCCGACTTAAAAATGCATCTGTCCTTTTCTGATACAACATATATTCTGCCTCTCTTATCTGAACTGCTATCTAAAACGAGTATAACAGGTTTTATCCTTCTTTCCCATTATGGATTTTCGGCAAAACTGTTGCGTTCTTCGGGTTCTTCTGATTCATTTCATTTTTAAAATGATTTTATTTCTTTGGCCAGGGTAAACGGAATAATTTCTCCCGGTGTGGTTTCTATATAGTGTCTGCTGACTCTGCTGGGAATAGAACATCTTCATTATCAATTGATTCATGCGGATGTGGTGGTAGAAGAGAAGGTGTGGGAGACATATGTATGTGCCTCACAAAATTTCAGAAAGAAGGATGAAGATAAGCAACCTTTGGATGTTTTTTATGAAAACGAACGCAAAGAAGGGGAAGGATCGCTGGAATTCTGTGTGCGCAGAGGATGGGGAAAGTATATCTGGCAAATGTTGGTTGTAGACTATCTGATATTAAACCGCGACAGACACGGCGCGAATATCGAAGTGCTCAGGGATAAGAAAAAGGAAAGCATTTGCCTTGCGCCTCTTTTTGATCATGGATTGTCCCTGCTTTGCAGGTGCGAGCAGGATGAGTATTATCTGGAAGAGATTACGAAAGCAGAACTTCCCGATGAAATACAGAAACGTTTTGAACGCAGAGTGGAAGACGTGGTGGTTCTTGGTAATTGTACTTTGCTTGTATTTTTTCGTGACGGCGTGGTCAGAAAGTGTGATCTGACAGAGTATTTTGCCCAAAACAGGCGATTTGCCATTCTTGCAAAGCGCCCGGATTAGTTTTCTTATGTACAACCACAGACAGGAGGATATGGAATCCGCTGGGATGACAATCTGTTTCTTCTGGATTTTCTGCTTTACAAAATGGGAAAGCGTATCTGGCTGACCGCAGAAGAGCTCCGCATATTCGTTTCAGAAGAAATCATCCTCGGAGCAGAAGCGGCGGAAATGTTAAACTGTTCACGGCAATATATCAATGAACTTGTAAAAACAGGAAAACTCCACCCGGTAAAAACATCCGGAAAGACCACCCTTTTTTGGAAAAAGGAAGTTTTAAGCCGAAGGCGGAGTCAGTAAACGAAAGAGGCATGCTGGCTCATTATAGGGCTCTATACTCACGGAGATACGCTTTCCGTGAGGAGCTTCGTCGATATGGAATGTATTGGTAAAAACAGGATTTTACATCCGCCATCAGCAATCTTCTGTAACAACAACCGGTAGTCTTGCTCCCATACGGCTTAACAGTTCATTGCTAATGGTGCCGGATTGCTCCGCTACATAGGGTGCCGAATGCAAACTGCCTTCCCGGTTGTCAATCAATATAGCTGTGTCGCCAACGGAAATTCCTTCCGTATCGGTGATATCAATGGCAAGCTGATCCATGCAAATCCGTCCGATAATCGGAACTGTATAAGTACCGATTATTACGCTTGCTTTCCCACAGGACAAATTTCTCGGGAATCCATCGCCATAGCCAATTGGCAAGATTGCAATTCGGCTGTCCCTCGGAGTCTGATAGGCCCGGTCATAACCGACAAAATCACCTTTCGGGACATCCTTTATCAAAACAACCCTTGCTTTTAACGCAAGAACCGGACGAAGGTCAGGCTGCAAAGTCGTTTTATCCTGCGGCGTGCAGGCAACACCATACAGAGAGATACCTTCCCGCACATAATCGCATTGCAGTTCCGGATAATTTAACAAGCCGTAGCTGCTTTGAATATGTAACTTCGGGACAGGAATTTTATGCTCTTTCAGGTCATCGATCAAAGTATAGAAGCGGTGAATCTGCTCTTTGGTAAAAGCAACATCTTCCGGTTCCAGGCTTTCGCAGCAGCACAGATGTGTAAATATCCCATCGACTTTCAGGTTTTTCATACCAAAAACCCGTCGTATGTTTGCAAAATCGCGGACATCAAAGCCAAGGCGGTGCATTCCGCTATCGATTCCGATATGTACACAGACAGGAGTTCCTTGCCGATTCAAACATTCGGCATAGGCAGCGTCAATCAACGTCTGTGTCAGGCAGAACTTCTTTAGTTCCCTGGCGCGATGCACATCGGTGAATCCAAGAATCAAAATACTTCCCCGAATCCCATAACGGCGCAGACGGATTCCTTCATCTATTGTTGCAACGGCAAATGCTTTTACGCCATTCTTTTCAAGGTGGGTGGAAACTGCATAAGCACCGTGACCGTAAGCGTCTGTTTTTACAACTGCCATCAACTCACAGCCCTGCGGCATGGCAGCCTGCAAAACTGCAGCATTATGAGACAAATGTGCAAGATTAAGTTCTATGTAGGCACGTTCCGTTTCCGTACGGTGGTGCTGTTTTCCCATAGCCCGTTCCCAAACTGCGGCTGCTGCAAAGCTAAACAGTAAAGACGCTGCACAGATTGCTGCAAAATGAACCAGACTATCATCTACCAAAACATTTTGAAGATGTGTTATTTTTGCGGCAGCTCGCACCACAACAATCATCATCGGGTGGATCAAATAAATCAGCAGAGAAGCAATCCTCAGCCCACGTACTTTTTTCCCTGTGAAATGCAGCATAAAACAAAAAAGAAATACCGTACAAGGCAGTAAAAACACATACATGCTGTCGTAACGCTGAAATCCGTATTTATGAAGCAGCAAAGCTTCTGCAAGCAATAATAGAAAGCTGCCAACCAGACCGGCAATTGCCTGCGCCTGCGTCACACGGCACTTTTTTTCGGCGATCAAACCGCCAAGCATCAGAAAGACAGGTGCAAAGAAAAGGCCGTTTCGAGTATAATTAAAAAGTTCAAACAGCCGGTTGTACATGCTTTTGACAACCGGCAGCTTTTCCGCAATGCCGTAATAGCTGTCACCAAACAGCCCAACCAGATACAGTAGTCCTGCCACGATCAAGCCTTTTGAATAGTCAAACTTTTGAACAAGATGCCAAGCAATCAACATACCGAGCATAGAGGCAGGGAGATACCACAAGTGATACAGAGTTCCGTCACATACCAGATCCTTCAGCATACTGGGCAGTAAGTTCGATTGGTTAAAATAACGGTTATAAATGTTCAATGGAAGATATACCACAATTGCTGCTGCATAAATTATGCCGGTCTTTTTCAGAAAAGTTAACAGCTTTTGATTATTATAGTGATACCTTGACAATGTAAAATATCCCGTTGTCAAAAAAAAGAACGGAACGGCAGCACGGGCAATGACCCTTGTCAGAATAAAATCTCCCGTTGCGTTATAACCGGCAAGCGGCGATGTATGGATCGCAATAACGAAAATAGCGGCAATCAGACGCATCCGGTCAATGCCGGTATAATATTTGTTATCATTCATCGGGTTTTCCTCCCAATCGTCACGAAAAAGCCTGAAAATCGCTTTTTCCTAAAATAATTGTCTTCATTGCTTCGTATACAGGCTCAGCAGTTTGTCCAACATCTTGGCAAAGGAAAGGCCGATTCCTTTCATCATATTCGGATAACGGCTGTGAGAAGTGAAACCGGGGATCGTATTGACCTCATTAAAAACAATTTTTCCGGACGGAGTCAGAAACATATCTACCCGTGCAAAACCGGAGCAGTCCAACGCTTTGAAAATCGTTTTTGCCGTCTCCTGAATACGCAGCTCTGTTGCAGCATCCATTCCGGCGGGCATATGGATTTTTGAAGTTTTCAGCGTGTATTTTTCCGTATAATCAAAGAATCCGCCGGAAAGTTCGATTTCATCCACCCGGCCAACCGTTAATTCCTCCGTTCCGAGAACGGCGCAGCCGACTTCAAATCCGTCAATCGCTTCCTCTGCAATGGCCTCTGCATCATTTTCAAAGGCAAGGCGGATTGCATCCTCCAATTTCTCCGGTTCAAAAACCTTCGTTACGCCAAAAGACGATCCGGCACGAACCGGTTTTACGAAAACCGGAAAAGACAACGCATCCCTGATTTTCTGTGCTGCTTTGTCAATCTCTGACTTTTTGAAAGTAACCGACTTCGGCACCGAGATTCCCGCATGAGCGACCAGTTTATGCGCCCTGTCCTTATCCATGCACAGGGCGGAAGAAAGCGTGCCGCAGCCGACAACGGGAATACCCGCAAGTTCCAAAAGTCCCTGCACGGTTCCATCTTCTCCATTCTTGCCATGCAGAACAGGGAATGCAAGATCGATGTATTGCACCGTATACTTTCCGTCAGCCAATTCAAGAAAGCCGTGCACAGACCGATTCTGTGAAAAAACAATCGGTCTTAAATATGTATCATGGTCACCCCAGGTACCCGCCGCGATATGGGCAATCCCGCCTGTATAGTGATACCAGTCGCCGCTTCGCGTAATGCCGATGGGGAACACCTCAAATTCTTCCGTATTAATGTACTCCAGAACCGCAGCTGCCGACTGCAACGATACCTCGTATTCCGTAGAACAGCCGCCGAAAAGAATCGCAATTTTATTTTTTCTCATTATGGCATCCTCTGTTTCCTATTGGTTAAAAAAAGAAAACTCCTGTTTTCGATACGTTTATTGTACCAAAAACAAAAGTTTTCTTTCTTCGTTTGCCTATACGCTTTTTCTCTTTTTTCCTGCGCAAATTCTTACAATTTTCCTACGAAAGCGGCAGCGCAACCGTAAATTCGATGGTATCCTCCGCACTTTTTGCGTCAATCGTTCCGCCGTGCAGCTCCACGATCTGCCTGGCGATGGCCAGTCCCAGTCCTGCGCCGCCGCGGGAGCTTCTTGCCGCGTCAAGGCGATAGAACTGTTCAAAAATACGCAACAGCTTTTCCTTCGGGATGGTATCGCCGTAGTTTCGGAAGCAAATCACGACCTCTTTATCCTGCAGCCTGGCTGTAATGCTGATTTCCGTAGCAGGATAGCTGTAAAGAACGGCATTGCGCAGAAGATTGTCAAAAACACGCTGAATCTTGTCCGCATCGCAATGCAGTGTCAGCTCTTCCGGCGCATCCAACGAACAGGTCAGATTTTTTTCCGCAAGCATCGGCTGAAACTCAAACGTAAGCTGCTCCAAAAGCCGCGTCAGATCGATACGGCTGTACTCTAATGCGATCTCCGAGAGATTAAAACGAGTGATCTCGAAAAACTCATTGATCAAATCTTCCAGCCGTTGTGCTTTGTCAAGGGCAATACCGAGATACCGTTCCCGCAGCTGCGGCGAAATCTGCTCCTCGTCATGCAGCAACGTCAGATAGCCGATGACAGAAGAAAGCGGTGTTTTCAGGTCATGCGCCAGATACATAATAAGGTCGTTTTTGCGTTGCTCCGCCTCTTTCCGACGCTGCAGACTTTCCTGCAGCTGCATTCTTGCAAGATTCAGTTCGGATTCCGCATCGGACAGTTCCCCGGGCAAGGATATGGGCTGGGCATCCGGCTGGGAGATCTTTCTTGCAGCGGCGATCACATCATCAATATACGAAAGCTTTTTGAGCGCCCGAACCATAAAGACAATGCCGCCGACCACCATCGAAACGATGACAATGAACGGAGACAGACGCTCCAGAATCTTAAACAGCACATAGAGCGGTTCCTGTCCTGACCATGAAAACTGCATGCAGATCATCCACGCGACAAAATATCCGCCGACCAAAACGGCAAACAGCGTCAGTAATGACACAAAAAAACGGTTGATAACCCGTTTGGTCAGCTTGGAAAACTTACGGGTATTATTCGATCTCATAGCCGACCCCCCAGACTGTTTTGATGAACTTCGGATGTCGCGCCGGCTCGTGCAATTTTTCCCGCAGACGCCCGATATGTGCCATAACGGTATTATTGTTGTTTAAATATTTTTCCTTCCAGACGGCTTCAAACAACTCTTCCGATGCCACAACCCGCCCCTGATGCTCGCAAAGATACCACAAAATCGAAAACTCGATCGGTGTCAGGGACAGTTCTTTGCCGAATAAGAAGCATTTATGGCTGTCTTTGTTAATGAGTAGTCCGCGAATGTCGTATTCGCTCCGTTCTGCGGCCTGTCCGGCAGCCACATTGTAACGTCGGCAGCGGCGAAGCTGTGTCTTTACCCGCGCCACCACCTCCAGCGGATTGAAGGGTTTGGTGATGTAGTCGTCTGCGCCGATGGTCAGTCCCATGATCTTGTCGCTATCCTCGATTTTGGCTGTTAACATAATGACAGGAAAAAAGTATTTTTCACGGATTTTCCGGCAGATGCGAAAGCCATCGATATCCGGGAGCATTACATCAAGAATTGCCAGATCCGGTGTATTTTCCTCAATACACTTCAAAGCATCTATGCCGTTGTAGAATTTATAAACCGAATAGCCGTCATTTGACAAATAAACCTCCAATAAATCAGCAAGTTCTTTTTCGTCATCGACAACTAATATCCTCTCTTGCATCTTCTTTGTTTCCTTTTCCTCTTTTGATGTCATGATGTTTGGCCTTCTGACCCTGATATCATTATGATATGAGGGTCAAAAGGTATTTTGCCCCTCATTTGATATCACGAATTGCTCCGCTGCAAAGCAGCTCCCGCAATTCTAAAACATTCGGAATCCGCTGATTTACTACGTAAATCGCTACTTCCTCATGTTTGGCGGGTCCCAAGTTCAAAAGCCTAATCGTGCAAGCACGAACGGCTTTTTGACCTTTTGACCCTGATATCATCATTATATACGGTTATCCAAATAAATGCAAGAAACGAAAATCCTTGTCAGCGCTCTAAAAAAGCGTATATGTCCCTTTATTATAGTCCACTGTCAGAACTTTTCCGTTGGAGTAGGTTATGGTAAAGACACCCGGCTGCGTTTCTTCGTGTTTTTCCATATAAGCGGTGTGCAGATCGGAAAGCTGCCGGTAAGTCTCATAGCCTTTTTTGATCTTTGCGACAGACTCTTTCAGCTGTTCCTCAGTGTCACAGATGCAGTCGGTATTGCCCATCCAGTTGGAACCGTTATCCATAAAGGCAGAATAATAGTAAAAAGCAGGGCGCCCGCCGTACTCCAGCATTTTTAAGAAATTCTCTTCACTCTTAAAAGTACTGTTTACCGTGCAAGTATAAGGATTGCTGAGTACCGTTCCGTGGTAAACAATCTGCCAGAAAGGAATAGATTTGTCGCAGATGCCGCTGCCTGCCTGATCAAAGCTGATATACAGTCCGTAATCCAGGTAAGGCGCGATAAAGTCATAAGCTCCTTCGGAAGACATTCCGCCGAACTGATCCCTGGTAAATTCACAGAGTTTACGGGCATAGGCAAGAGACTGCGGGAAGGTCACCGGATGCTTCTTATGGTAACAGTTCCGTAACGGTACAACGCCCAGAACATCGATATAATGAATGCCTCTAAACCCAAGTTCCGCCACCCGGGGCAGAGTTTCCAATGCCTGCTCATAAGCAATCTGCGGGCACAAATCGTACATCTGTCCTCCGCTCCATGCCGCATTGATCGCCGGTTTGCCGTTTCGGAGTACTCTGGTATTTTCCGCATCATAGCAATCGGCAATCTCATATTGGTCGGTACTGTTGGTATGGCAGGTAATCTGGTATCCCATCTTTTGCGCTTTCTGAATCAAAGCCCGCAGCTTTTCTTCGCCGCCCAGCTCCTCACACACCGGAAATGCCTGGGGCCATCTTCCGTCATGTCCCTTTACATTCCATCCTACCAGACAGATTTCCGCTTTATCCACACCCTGTCTTTTTAATTCCTCCAGAATATCTCCTACTCTGTCAAAATCACAGGCAACCTTTACCGGCGGCTCTGTTTCCAACGTCTGGTGCAGAATCTTTGCAGGCGCAGGCTTCCAACCCAGGCGCACCCGGATCATAACGGAATTCACGGCATAGTCCACATAGGGATTTGCCTCCGCTCTCTCGGTAAGAGGCACCAGCTCTTTCTTTTCCATCCGGTACCTGCGGTAACGTCTTGCCATGCCGGAATAATCCGCATCCTCACCCTGCAGGTCAAAGAGCTCAATCCTGCAGTCTTCATAAGGCTGTTCCCCGTTTATTTCAAAAGCCGGGTACAGACTGTAAACTCCGTTTTTTAAGACAATGCGCAGTTTAAAATTCCAGATCATGCCGCTTACAACCGCCAGAAAGCACTGATTTGCCGTCTTTACACCGAAAGCAGGCATATTCAGATCCGTCAGTGTTACATCAAAATCTTCTTTATGCCGGTTAAAAAAACACAATCCGTAATCCGCAAATCCCGCCGCTCTGGGAAGTACCAGATATCCTTCATCGCCTGTATCGGCAATCTCTTCAAAACCGGCAATCTCCATCGTGCTGATCTGAGAATACTCTTTGTCTTTGGAAATGACAATTGTTCTGTCCATATTTCTTCGTTTTTTCCTTTCCCTGATATATGTGCGGCAACCGATACAAACGTGCTCCATCCACAAAGCTTTTTGCATGCTTCGCAGCTACTTATTTGTGGCTGCAAGCCGCACTGTTCATTATCCGGCGCTAATTTTCATACATAAATGCCCGAAAGGCATTTTATGCAGGTAGATTCTCATGCGAGCATGAAATCTACCCACAAGAATGTATGTCTGAACTGTTACTAAAATCCTCCACGGAGAACTTCCATTCCGGTCTTTTCCGGAAGGGTGTTTTGAATTTTTTGGTAAGGCAACCTTTTCCCTCCAGATGAATGTAACAAGCCACATCACAGGCACGTCCGCAGATGGAACATTGATAAGCATGCTGGGCAGGCGGATAGAAGTAGATTTTATCCAGAATTTTCCGGGCGGTCTCCGGGGTCACTTTCGCTTCTCCGGCAATGATTTTCAGTCGATCCTCCATGCCCGCGAACGCTTCCGGCGGCATAAAGGGATTTTTTGTGCCGTTCGCACCGTTATAATAAACCGCACATTGCCAGGGATCCACACTACCGTCCTCTGCAATGGCATTGCCCGGACAGCCTTTTTTGCATTTGCCGCAGCCATCGCATAAATGCGGCGTAACCATCGGGGTCTCCTCCAGGCAGGCATCCGTCAGAAGAAAGCAATATCTTACCATCGGACCGTATTCATCTGTAAGAAGGGCGTTGTGAAATCCTTTTTCTCCCAGTCCGCACTTAACGGCAGTGTCTAAAAAATTCATCTGCACTTCCGCGCTGCGCCCTCTGCATATGGCGTCATAAGCCACTTCCGGATTCGTGCTGTTTTTTTCCGCCATAATCTGCTGATGACGTCTCTGGGGCAACGCGATAAATCCTTCCTCTTCGATCATGGCAGCCACTTTTAAAAGCGCCATGGGCATAATGGTCTCTTCCATATTTTCCACTGCCATGGTTGTATACTGATAATACGTACTGCCCTCTTCAATTCCTCTGTAGATTCCCCGCAGCACCCGGAAGGCCAGTCCGATGACCGTCTTTGTCTCCGGGAAAATCCGAAAAATCGGATCCTCTTTGTCAAACCGATCTGCGGAAGCAAACCCTACGATATCCGCCCAGTTTGCTTTCGCGGTCTTTACTATTCTCTCTTTGAAATCACTCATATGAAACCCTCACTTCTGAACGACTTTGTCGCGAAGTGGCGAAGAGAATTTCGCGTAGACGGTTCCTCTTCTGCCATCAAAGCAATTTGTTTTCGCTCAGAAACAAATTGCGGTGTTATTTTTACCGATAATAAGTTTTTATAGTTTCCCGATCAAATGTTCGTAGCAGGCAATGTCGCATTTTCTGCCGCAGATGCAGGCGGAATATCCCCATTGGGTATCCGGCAGGAATTTCATCTGCCTGTAAAGAGTTCTGGCGCTGTCTGCCTCAAAATGCTTTTCACCGTTTAAGATTGCTTCTTTTTCCGGATTATCCTGCAAAAAAGCTTCTGTCCGGAAAGGATTGCTTTTGTGGGCACCTTTGTAGTATACGCTGCACTGCCAGGTGTCGAGACCATTTTCGCTGATGGCTTTTCCGGGGCATGCATCCCTGCAGGCTCCGCACCGGTCGCAGACAGGCTCCTTAAGCGGCGCATCGCACGCTAAGGGCGCATCCGTAATCAGAAAACAGTATCGCATAAACGGCCCGTACTTTTTGTTGACAATCTTACCGCTCATGCCCATTTCTCCGATACCGCAGGCCTTGGCAGCCTTACCGAAATCGATGATAACGTCCGGCACCGGCTTTCCCGCTTCCACGGCATCCGCATGAATCAGTTCGTAAGTATCCATTACTTCCGGGTTGGTGGTCTTGTCCCCTTTGACTCGTAAATTGGGAATGGCTTTCTGAAGACAGGCATCGTAACCGCAATCTTCAATCATTCCGCCGATTTTTAACAGAAAAATTTCCGCCATTTCCTCATCGATATACTTCACACCCAGAGTTGTATAGGCATACCGCTGATTGCCGTTTTTCATCGCTTTATACAGACCCTTCGGCACGGCAAAACCAAAACCGATGATACACTTTGCTTTCGGCAAAATCATTCTGGGATCTCTCTGCGGATCCGGTTCTTCATAAAGCTGTCCTATCCCACAGACACTTGCTCCCAGCTCCTTTGCTTTTTCTTTGATCCACTCACTGGTCAACATGTTAATTTTCTCCAATTATATATGTATTTTTTTACATTAATCCCTCATTCCGCGGATGCTTTAGCGTCGGTGAAATCGCGTGTCAAATTTCAGATTTGACACTGCGATCGAAGCTACTTTGTGACGCCTGCGGCACAAGGAGCTATTAACGATCCAGTTTCCAGGCTTTCTTCGTACGAAGCGGTTCTTGGAACCGTCCTTCCATGCAGCCGCCTTTTTTCTCCAACATGCTGACACAGGCACGGATGCAACCGCCACATTTCGCCATGTTATAGCCCACCCAGCTGGGAAAATATTTCTGAAGGGCACCGTAAACCTTCATGATCTCCTGCTCGTTCGCCACATCCGTTACCCCTTCCATCAGATCCAGAGCGCCGTTTTCATTGGCATCCCAGACCTCTTTAGGTACAAACGGATTGTAATATCTTCCGGCATGGGTATAAAAGGCATAGCACCGCCACATATCAATGTCTCCCCACTCACACATTTTTCCGTCCAGATCCACACGGACGGTTTTTCCGGAGTTTATAGCGGGAATGCAGCCTCCCGGACATTCTCTGACACAGGCTCCGCACTTTCTGCATAGCGGTTTGCCGTGATACATTTCATCATATTCCAGTTCCGCATCGGTAAAAAGAAAAGCGACTCTTTGCAAAGGCCCGAACTCCGGTGTCAGCAGCATCTTGCTCCAGCCGATTTCTCCCAGTCCGCAGGCAACTGCCGCCAGACGGAACTGAAACTGCAGATCCGGCGCTACGCTTCCTTCCCTGACAGGCCGGGTGAACTGAACACTCCTGTGGTGTGCCGTGGAAGTTTTGGCATTTTCATTGATTTCAATCTGCTCTTCCGGAGACAGGGTATTTCCCGGACTCCCGTCCATATCCGACACTACGCCTCTTGCTCCCGTATTCCGGTATACAAAAGCCTCATAGCCTTCATCCTCAATTACCTTTCCTACCTGATACAACACGGCCGGTGCAAAAATTTCATTGATTCCACCGTAAGCCATGGAAGGGTACTGGTAAAACTGCGTGCCTTCCTCAATTCCTCTTTGTACCCCTCTGGGAATACGAAATACAAAACCGATACAACTTTTGGCTTCCGGAAACAGAAACTGCGGATTCATTTCATCCGGTGCGCCGTCAAAACGGGACATCGGCGCAATGCCGCATTTACCCGCGCCGGCCTCCAGCGCTGCCTGCTTAATCATCTGACTCGTCAACATCTTTTCTTTATCTTCCCTTTACTCATGTGATTGTCCTGCCATCCGTCTCTGCCAAAGCAGATTCATAACCGATCCTCTTTCTGCAGATTTGCATAGCTTTGCGTTTTTTTCATTTTAACACCCGGCTCTGTTTTTCTGAATACAGAAAAGAAACAGAAAATATAAGAAGAGAAACATTTTGTAACAGTTCAGACAAACATTCGTGCAGACAGATTTCATGCTTGCATGAAAATCTGTCTGCACGAATGTTTGAACTTAGCGCCATTTATATGAAGATTGTGGCTTGCAGTCACAACAAACAGCTGCGAAGCAGCGAGTAAGCGCTGAAAGCGCGGCTTTGTGAATGGCGCGGCTGAACTGTTACATATTGTTTGCAGCAGAAAAAGGTTGCGGACGCAGACAGCGGCCGCCGATTGGTGAGCGGTGTAAACTGCAACGGCGAAAATGCTTTCACGGAATTTATGGCAACCAAGACCGCGCATCACAAAAAAGGCGGAATGAATTTTTACCATTATGTGCAGTCCTTTTCGCCGAGCAGGTACACGAAATCGGATTGGCGTTTGCGAAAAAAGCGTGGATCGGGCGTTGTCGCCAACACCGTTATCCACTACCACACCGTCCTGCACAGTGCCTTCAAGCGGGCTTTCAAGGACGGGCTCATCGACTCCAATCCCTTTGACCACATCGACCGCCCGAAGAAAAATAAGTTCACCGGCGAAAACTATTCCGAGGAAGAACTGATTGCCATGCTGGGGCTTATCCGCGGGGATATCATTTATCCGGCGGTCATGCTGGCGGGCGGCTTGGGGCTGCGCCGCAGCGAGGCGTTGGGCGCACGGTGGTCGAGAGTAGATTGGGAAAAGAAAACCATACTGCTCGACACAAAGATCATTGAGTATAAGGAAAACGGCAAGGTTATCGTCGAACCCGTGGAGGAAATGAAAAACAAATCCAGCCGCCGCACGCTGCCGCTGCCGGACCCGGTGTATGAAATGCTGTGCGAGGA
>CAKRZO010000037.1 GCA_934433135.1 uncultured Acetatifactor sp.
AAACTCGACTTTGACTCGCCTAAAAAGAGATTCTTCATGCACTTTGATTAATTTTGCACTTGCTGTTGGACTCTACACTAATTATTTCGCCTCTTTTTCTAACTGTATCCATATTAATTTTATTTCGTACACAAAAGTACAAAAGCAATCCCAGTTTATCGAATATAATTCACTATATTTGCACTATAAAATCGTATCAAAGAATGAAACTAAATAGAATAAAGGCTGTATTATCTGAAAAAGGTATCTCTCAGACATGGTTGGCAAAGAAACTCGATAAGAGTTTCAGTATGGTAAATGCTTATGCCTGTAATAGGATTCAACCAAATTTAGAGACCTTGCAACAGATAGCAGAGATATTGCAGGTCGATTTGAAGGATTTGATAACCGACAAAAAGGATAGGTGATATGAAACAGTTTTCGGAAGCTACACGGGTGCAGATGCCTGCAATGGTTCACCTCACTCGAATAGGATATACTTACTTCGGCAAGTTGAGCGAAGATAAGAATGGCACGGTCTATGACGGTGACACGAATATTCTTTTGCAGGTATTTGAACGGCAGTTTAAGAATCTGAATCCCGGACATGAGGGAGAGTTTCTTCAAGTTTTGAAAGATATTCGTAAGGAACTGAACGATGATGACCTCGGTCGAGGCTTTTATAACCGTCTCAAAGCTGTTTCGCCTGTAAAGCTGATAGACTTTGATAACATTGGGAATAACACGTTTCATTTCACAGCCGAATTTACCTGTAAGAACGGACAGGACGAATTTCGTCCTGACATTACTTTGTTCGTAAACGGATTGCCACTTTGTTTTGTAGAAGTGAAGAAACCCAACAATCATGGTGGTATGTTGGCGGAGAGCGCACGAATGAATAAAGAACGCTTCCCAAATAAAAAGTTTCGCCGCTTCATCAACATTACGCAGTTGATGATATTCAGCAATAATATGGAATATGATGCGTTGGGCGGTATCGTACCCATACAAGGGGCTTTCTATTGTACTGGGGCACGTTCATACGCACCATTCAATTGCTTCCGTGAAGAAAATTTAAGCGGTCAGAAAATAGCACCGTTCCATCGTGACTATCCGTATAAGGAGATTGACAAGACGGTGGAAAAACAGATATTGTCTGATTATAATTGCCAAGTCATTCATACAAGTCCTGAGTATCAGACAAATCTTGGTTTCAACACCCCTACAAACAGAATCCTAACATCCATGTGTTCGCCTGACCGTTTGTTGTATATCATTAGATATGGTATTGCCTATGTTCGTATGGAGCGTGAGGTGGATGGAAAAATAGAATCTACCGACCAAAAGCATATCATGCGTTACCAACAATTGTTTGCATCGTTAGCTATTCGCCAAAAACTGGCAGAGGGGGTGAAATCTGGCGTAGTCTGGCATACACAAGGAAGTGGTAAAACCGCCTTGTCATACTATCTGACCTATATTCTCAACGATTTCTACTCCAAACAGAATAAGGTCGCCAAATTCTATTTCATAGTAGACCGCCTTGACCTTTTGGAACAAGCCACACAAGAGTTTGAAGCTCGTGGATTGGTTGTATCTACCGCCAATACAAGAGCCGAACTGATGGAACAATTCCGCAGTAATCAGGCACAACAAGGTGTAAGCGGACAGGCAGAAATCACGGTTGTGAACAT
This sequence comes from uncultured Acetatifactor sp., assembly GCA_934433135.1. Taxonomy (GTDB): domain Bacteria; phylum Bacillota; class Clostridia; order Lachnospirales; family Lachnospiraceae; genus Acetatifactor. Next base: position 1,674 of record CAKRZO010000037.1, read on the forward strand.
TCAACGCTTTGCCGAGGATAAAGAAAAAGTACGCATCAGTGATTATGCAACCAATCTTCAACGCATCTTCATTCTTGACGAGGCACACCGAGGATATAAACCCGGCGGCTGCTTTCTTGCCAATCTTTTTGATGCCGATACCGATGCGATTAAAATCGCACTTACAGGTACACCGCTGTTAAAGGAGGAACGCGCCAGTTGCAAGGTGTTCGGTAACTATCTGCACACCTATTACTACGATAAATCTATTGCCGATGGCTACACGCTGAAAATCATACGCGAGGATATAGAAACCTCCTATAAAGAGCGTTTGTCTGATGTGTACGATAAACTGGAAACCCTTGTGCAAAAGAAAGACATTCGTAAGTCGGAAATCATAGAGCATCCAAGTTATGTGAACGAGTTAGCCCGTTACATTATGACGGACTTAAAAGAGTTTCGCAAGATACAAGGAGATGATACTTTAGGCGGCATGGTCATTTGTGAAACCAGCGAACAGGCAAGGCGGCTTTATGATGTATTTCAAGAAGAATGGCAGAAGTATCAGCCGAAGCCCATCAAAATAAAACTTTCCGATGGTTCGTATGTAGTGGGTGAACCGGAAGTGGATTACAATTCAAAATACAGACCACTGAAAGCCGGAATCATTCTTCACGATACGGATGACAAGGAAACTCGTAAGCAGATAATCAAAGACTTCAAGAAAAATATGACAGTGGATATTCTCATTGTCTTTAATATGCTTTTGACTGGTTTTGATGCGCCACGCTTGAAACGCCTGTATTTCGGGCGCAAACTGAAAGACCACAATCTGCTTCAAGCCATAACACGTGTAAACCGTCCTTATCCCGGTATGCGTTACGGTTTTGTCATTGACTTTGCCGACATCAAGCGCAACTTCAAGGAAACCAACGAAGCATATTTACAAGAGTTAAACCGCTTTAATGACGTGGATGAGACTGGCGAATCCGCTGCCACCGATACCTTTACCCAAGTCATTGAGGACAAGGAAGAGATATTGAATCAGATGAAGAAAGTTCGGCAAACGCTTTTCAATTACACATACGATAATGCGGAAGAATTTTCTTCTGAAATCTCAACCGAAGAGGATAAAGCTGTATTGCTTGACCTCAAACAGGCATTGGAATCTGCCAAGAACATGGCGAACATCGTGCGTACATTCGGTGATGATGAAATGAAAGAGCAATTTGCCAAACTCGAAATCACAAAGTTGCCTCAGTTGCTTTCCGAAGTACAAAGGCGTATTGGCATCATCAACCAAAAGGAAGCTTTTAGCATCGGTGATGAAACAAAGACACTGATCAATGAGGCGATGATGGATATAGAGTTCACCTTCTCTAAAATAGGACAGGAAGAAATGCGCCTTATATCCGGTGGCGTGGAATTGAAAGAGAAATGGCAACGTACCATTGCTTCGTTTACCCAAAACTTCGACCAAGACGATCCGGAGTTTATCTCGTTGCGTGAAGCCTTTATGGAGCGCTTCAAGGAACACGGTTTTGTGATTGACACGATAGCCAAGTTCAACGAAGAAACACAAGCTTTGGATGAAATCATCGGTCGTTTGCAAGACTTACAAAAACGCAATAATGTCTTGTTGAAAAAGTACAAGGGCGATGAAAAATTTGCTCGTGTACACAAGCGTATTCGTGAAGTGAATAAGCAGAGGGAAGATAAGGGACAGAAGCCTATGCTCTCTTTCCTTGACGAAGAGATTGCTGCCATTCTCAATATTATAAAAGAGGATGTGGATGCCAAAGTGTATGATCGTAACGACATTCTGAAAAAGGATGCTTATTTCGGACGCACGGTGATGGCTCTTATCAATGGATGTCTGTTCCATTTCCCACAAATAAAGCCCGAAATGGAGGATTACAAATTTATTCAGACACGCATTTCACAACAGTATATCAACCAATATAACGCCACTTACGGCATTGCATAAAGATTATGTCAGATATTAAAGAAAAAACATTAAGGCTCATCGACGGCCTGAAAGCCACTTGCCAGTCATACGGCATGGGTAACGATGGTAACGAATATAAGATAATCACTCAGGTGTTTCTCTATAAATTCTTGAACGACAAGTTTGGTTATGAACTGAAGAATGCGAAAAGTGATATTGCCAAGAAATTGACGGGAGATGTAAAATGGGAAACAGCATACGAGAATCTTTCTGATGATGAGCGTATGTTGATTCAGAGTGCCATATCGCCTGATGTCCCGATGCTCGAACCTTATCATTTGATAGCCAATCTTTGGAATCAGCAGGGAAAAGGTGATTTTGATGTCATTTTTGATTCCACAATGACAGATATAGCGGAACAGAATGCCGATATATTCTCCACGCAGACCACAGCCAACACGAAGATTCCATTGTTCGAGGCATTGACACCGTTTGTGACCGATTCGGCACAACGTGCGCCATTCGCCCGTGCTCTGGTGGATAAACTCGTGAATTTCTCCTTTGAAGAAGCGTTTGCACAGAATTACGATTTCTTCTCCAGCATCTTTGAGTATTTGATTAAGGACTATAATACTGCTGGAGGTGGAAAATATGCGGAGTATTACACGCCTCATGCCATAGCAACGATTATGGCTCGTCTGTTAGTGGGGGATAATGCTGATTTGCATAGCATGGAATGTTATGACCCCTCGGCAGGAACTGGTACGCTTCTGATGGCACTTAGTCATCAAATAGGCGAAGAACGCTGTACCATCTTTTCGCAAGATATTTCCCAGCGAAGCAACAAAATGTTGAAACTTAATCTGCTGCTTAACGGACTTGTGTCTTCGCTTGATAATGCTATTCAAGGCGACACGCTTGTAAGCCCATACCACAAGAGCGATGACGGACAGCAGTTGCGTCAGTTTGATTTTGTGGTGAGTAACCCTCCTTTCAAGATGGACTTCTCGGACACTCGCGAAAAGATAGCCGCCATGCCAGCCCGTTTTTGGGCTGGAGTCCCAAATGTACCCGCCAAAAAGAAAGAGTCAATGGCTATATATACCTGTTTCATTCAGCACGTTATTAATTCACTGAAAAAGACAGGCAAGGGTGCAATTGTCATTCCTACAGGTTTTATTACGGCTAAAAGTGGTATTGAGAACAAAATTCTTCATAAAATTGTAGATGACAAAGTGGTGTTCGGCTGTGTTTCCATGCCAAGCAACGTGTTTGCCAATACAGGTACAAATGTCAGTGTGCTGTTCTTTGACAAGTCTGCAACTGCCGACAAAGTAATCTTGATTGATGCCAGCAAATTGGGCGAGGAATACAAAGATGCTAACGGATTGAAAAAGGTGCGTCTGAACGATGAAGAGATAGAAAAGATTGTCGGCACATTCCAGCGAAAGGAGGCGGTGGAAGATTTCTCTGTGGCTGTTTCTTATGATGAGATAAAGGAAAAAGGATATTCTCTTTCTGCCGGACAATATTTCGACATCAAAATAGACTACGTAGATATAACCGAAGAGGAGTTTAATGCACGTATGGCGAATTATAAGCAAACGCTTACCGAACAATTCAAAGAAAGTCATCGTTTGGAAGAGGAAATTATGAAACAGTTGGATGCTTTGCGGTTCAACGCAAATGTAGGAAACAATGAGTAACGAAATACAGTTTTTGTTATACAATCTTCCCGATAAAGAGGGAAGAGTACAGGTGGTTATAAAAGACGAGACCATTTGGTGTACGCAAAAGGCTATGGCAGAGCTTTTCGGTATTGACAAATCGGGTATTAGCCGCCACATAGCCAATATATTTAAGGAAGATGAACTTCAGCAAGACACGACAGTTGCAAAAATTGCAACCGTCGTAAATAGAGGTATCAGAGGGGAGGTTGAAGAACTGGTTGACTTCTATAATTTGGATATGATTATTGCAGTGGGTTATCGTGTTTCTTCGCCTAAAGCAACCAAGTTCCGCCAATGGGCAACCAAGATTCTCAATGAGTACATCAAGAAAGGATTTGTACTTGACGATGAGCGTTTGAAGCAAGGCACGGCTGTATTCGGGAAAGACTATTTCCGTGAATTACTGGAAAGAGTACGCTCCATCCGTGCCAGTGAACGGCGTATTTGGCAACAGATTACCGATATATATGCAGAATGTAGTGTTGACTATGACAAGAACTCGCCCACAACACGTGATTTCTATGCTATGATACAGAACCGTTTTCATTATGCCATTACAGGACAGACAGCTGCCGAAATTATCTACACAAAGGCAGACCATCGCAAAGAACACATGGGTTTGACCACATGGAAGAATACTCCCGATGGACGTATATTGAAGTCTGATGTATCAATAGCCAAGAACTATTTGCAGGAAAAGGAAATCCGCCAGTTGGAGCGTGCTGTAACAGGTTTCTTTGATTATATAGAAGACCTTATCGAGCGTGAGAATACGTTCAATATGTCGCAGTTTTCGGGGAGTGTCAATGAGTTCCTTACATTTCGTCGCTATCAGATTTTGCCGGATAAAGGGCGTGTCTCCGCATCACAGGCTAAGGCAAAAGCGGAAAGCGAGTACGATATTTTTAATAAAACCCAACGGATAGACTCTGACTTCGATAAACAAGTTAGAGGAATGTTGAATGAGTAGTTATAGTATACGAATATAATATTTATTTGAATGATTGATTACGATAAAGTAAATGAATATATAACTACTATGCTCCTAAAATCAGGTAGTTGTGCGCAATTGACAAATATTGCTCTTGATGATTTATTTGGAGCAAAAAATCAGGTTATATCAGAAAAGGATTTGCATGATGGGATTGAATACATAATTGCTCTTCATAAAAAGGATGTAGAAGAAAACAGTTATGCCACTACGGAACAGAAAGAAATGGAAAAGAATAGACGAGAACTTATTTTGAAATCTCTTGAAGAACAAATCAAAGTGTATCTTAAAAGCCAAAATAGATTGCAATGAAATTGACAAGATATAAATTGGGAGAAATCCTCAATGTTACAAGAGGAGCAAGTCTCAGTGGCGAGTTTTACGCCACTGAGGGGGAGTATATTCGCCTGACTTGTGGTAACTTTGACTATCAAAATAACTGCTTTAAGGAGAATAAGTCCAAAGACAATCTTTATTATGTTGGTGACTTTAGATCTGAATTTCTAATGGAGGAGGGAGATATTATCACTCCTTTGACCGAACAAGCAATAGGATTGCTTGGTTCTACTGCCATTATTCCCGAAAGTGGTAAATATATCCAAAGTCAAGATGTGGCAAAGATTGTTTGCAAAGAGGACTTGTTAGACAAGAACTTTGCTTTTTATCTTATATCCTCTGCACTCGTAAAACAGCAATTAAGTGCCGCTGCCCAACAGACTAAAATTCGCCACACATCACCTGATAAAATCAAGGATTGCACAGTGTGGATTCCCGAATTATCAGAACAAAAACACATCGGTAAGTTATTACGTTCTATTGACAGCAAAATAGAACTTAATCGTCAGATAAATCAGAATTTACCAACACTTGACCATTCAGCAGAAGTGGGAGAAGTTCGTCTCGCTGCTTAATCAAAGTATCAATCTCTTCACCTAAAAGCATTTGTCTATCAAACATAGGTGAGCAAATCTTGTCAAAAGCACTTATAACCTCTTTTGCGGGAATAACAATTGGTAGGTTGTATAGATCTTCTTTAGTAATAGAGCCAAATGTTGTACCAGCAGCATTCCTTTGATCAAATGCAATTCTCAAATCATTGAGTATATAATACAAGTGCGTTGTAGAACCTATTTTTGAATTAAGTGCTGATAAACCTCGTCCAATACAGCAGTCATTGTTTGCTATATTAACGGCGCCAACAGGTGCTCGCACACTCATTAGTATGTCACCTTTCTTTGCAAATCGAGATGGTGCCGTTGTATATTGTCTGACTGATGGGAATCTCATCCCAAAATCTGTACTTCCTTGATAAAAGAGCACCCCTTCCCCTATTTCATTGTAACTGGTACCGTCTGGTGATTGCCCCATTGTTATATTGGCGATGTCTATAAGTGTGCCATTATTCCATTCTATTGGTATATTTCGTTTCAGTTTTTCATTCCAAACCATATTCCCTCCACTTGATTTATAAGGCTTACCCTCCTCATTCGGAAAGTCAAACTGCACAAACCAGTAATCATAGAGTTGCTTTGCCATCGTTTCTAAATTCTGATTTATCTGCTCATTGAGTCTGATTTTTTGGTCAAGATTCAAGAAAAATGTGCCAATGCTTTCCTCCGAACAAGAAAGTGTTGGCATTTCGTATCTTAGAATTTGCTCTTTATCTCCACGAGGCATTTTACTTCCTTTGGCTCCTTGCATTACATAGTCAAAAAAAGAATCTTGAAGTAGTACGGCATAAAGAAAACTTGGTGAATGTCCCTCTTTAGCTCTAAAAACCAACACATCAGAAGAGGCTCCACCATCTATATCTGCAAACCAAACCTTTTTGAGATGTGGTCTGATATTTGCTATTAATACATCGCCACGTTGATAGCGAGTGAGACAACAAGACTGTGGCGGAAGATTGGTTGCAATTTCCCGTCCTTTTTTGTTTTGTAATATGCAGTCTGTAGTAACATATTTGCGTAAGGCAATATCGTTACTACTGATTTTGTCGGTTACATAATCTGCGATTGATGATAACTTAGTCATATACATCCTGTTTTGGATGCAAAGCTACGCATTTTCGGGCAGAATCTTGCGCAATTACTTATCCCAAGTATTTCTTATGAGCCAATTTTACATTATTTTGGTTCACAATGGCATAATGCAGTGTAGTATCAATGCGTACATGACCAAGTAAACGTTGTACCTGTTCAATGGGCATACCTTTGTCGATAGCCATTGTTGCAAGGGTACGACGGAATTTGTGAGGATGGACTTTGGGCATAGAAAGTGTGTGTCCTAATTTTCGGATTCTCACTTCTACACCACTGATTGTAAGGCGTGTGTGAGGAGAATGGAGTGAGACGAATAAAGCAGGATTGTCGTCAGTACGCCCATTGAGGTATTGTTGCAAATGCAGTTTGGTTCGGGCATTGAAGTAAACGACACGTTCCTTATTTCCCTTTCCGAATACCACACACTGTCGTTCGTGAAAGTCTATATCTTCACGGTTCAGTTTTACTAATTCACCTACACGAATGCCTGTAGATGAAAGAAAGTCTATAATAGCAAGGTCTCGTTTGTTAGTACAACTATCTCGAAGTTGCTCCAACTGTTCGTCAGAAAGTACCTCTTTTACAAGTGAATCAGTTTTAACCTTGTGGATACGTCTGACCGGACTTTTGGCGATGTAGTCTTCATCTTCTAACCATGCAAAGAAACTGGAAAAGATGCGTCGCATATTGTCAATGGTAACTTTACTGGATTGATGTTCTTCTTGATAATCGGATAGATAAGTACGAATGTCGGATGTGGTAATATGACAGATAGCCATTGAAAGTGTAACTAATAGCCGTTCAATGGTATTACGGTAGTACGCCAATGTCTTATCCGAACACCCCTCTATCTTTTTGGCTGATATAAAAGAGTTAAGAAGATGTTCATTCTCCTGCGTTTGCTGTGTGGCGCAATCGCTCTTTTCAATGATTTCTACATTATGTAGTTCTGATGTAAGCACAGCTTTAAGCCGTGCCATTTGTCGGCAATCTAAGTCACGCTGCATTTCCGCAACTATCGCCTGAATGATGTTCTCTTTCATAATTCTGATAATTTTGTTCTTATATATAATATAAGAGGCTGCTAAATCAGAATTTAGAGGTTTATAATCTCTGGTTGTAGCTTAAAGGCATCGGCATATACACGCATTTGGTAAAGATTGATGTGTGGGTTCAGTTTCTTACGGACAAACTGAATTATTTTTTCTTTCTCTTGCTCATCTATGTTGACACCAAAATAGATCGACTCAAAACATTCTCCTTTCACCGGCATATAATGGTGTATCTCTCGCCAATCCCATGTTTCCTTAGGATGTTTGGCTTGTGTTGGAGTCAAGGCTGCATACATAGCACTTGGTTTAGGCATTACTAATCTGACCTCCTGCTCATATTCCCACTCCTTCGCTTTTGTTTGCCATTGGTAATTGAAAATATCCTGTGCTGAATTATATGCGCTTGGACGTTCGATGATATTACAATATTGAACATCAAAGACAATAGGATTAATGTATATTGAGCCAAACATTGGAGGAACAGATTCTAGTACTTTATCCAAATCAAGACCGATGCAGATGCCTTTGTGGTTATAACAATAATGTGCCCACATGAGTATAGAGTCATTGATTTTTGACAAGCTGCACAGCCATGTATCATTACGCAAATTGAATGCATCGTTTTCCTCTTTCTCTACCCACCAATCCTTTGGTATCCATCCTTGAAGTTTAGAGTCCGGCACATTTGAGTAGTCAATTAATTTAGGATGACAATCAAAAGGGTCATTCAGTTGAGACGCATTAGTGAATTGGAGATTCCGGTTTCCAATCATGCTCTTTGCGCCAACTATATCTAAATATTTGTAGAGTATACGAGACATTTTTTATTCTATTGTTATTTGTCCATTCATTAAAAGTGGTAACAGTTCGTCACGCTGCTTAGTCAAAACTTTGAGCTGTGCGATATTATTATGTAAATGTACTATTATATTTTCAATCAGTAGAGAAAATTTTATTGCTATTTCAGAATTATAAGGAAAATCAAATTTCATCATAAGTTCTGGATTTATTCTTCTGTGGCTATGAGAAGTACCAGTAGCACCTTGCGTACAGTATTCAATGAATTTTGCACTTTTAGCCAACATGAACAAGAAACCTTTTGTTTTCAGAGAAGCAGGATTCCATACAACAAATTCTGTTGAACAAATCTGATTAGATCCTCTATTTCCACAGATTACTCGACTTGTCCAAGGATTAAGTTTAGATACCAAAATACAATTGTTAGTGACTATAAACTTTGCACTTTGAATATCTATTCCATATTCTTCTGCGTAAGTTCCTGTTTTATCATATTCGGGCAAACTATAATGTTTGAATAATTCATTAGGCTGTGCCTGTGGATTAACTGTTTCTTTTGAAATACTTGCTAATTGATAAATGTTTGCATTTGTCCACTCTTTTGGAATCATTCTTTTTAACTTTTCATTCCATACCATTTCTCCACCACTTGATTTATACGGCTTGCCATCTTTGTTGGGAAAGTCAAATTGCACAAACCAGTAATCATAAAGTTGTTTTGCCATTGCTTCAAAATTCTGATTTATCGGTATATAAGAAAAGGAGAGGAAAAGTCCCCTCCTCAATTCAAAACGATGTGTCAGACATTTAAGTCTTTAATCGGCAATCCATAATTGTTTTGATCAAAGATTCCTCGATAGATGAGCTTTAAACCGAGTGTTTGATAATACTTGTAGTTATCACCTTCGGTACAAAGGTATTTGTAACCGTAGCGTGGCATGTACTCCTTGAAGAAGCGAGCCAAATCTTTCAGGCTTTCTTCTTGGTTCTTCTTGAAGTTACTGCGCACAATGATGATAGACCAGTCGGGGAAATTGCCTCTTCCACAACTATACTCCCAGAAGCGGATGTAACAGTCTAGATCACGTTCACTGATGTTCACACAAAAGCCATTGGCATTTTGCATCACGCTACAACTGTTTCTGTAGCCGAACTTCTCACACAAGTAGAGATTGAAATCAAGAATTAAATCTTCCATAAATAATTGAATTTAAAATGTTAATAAAAAGTGGATTATAAATGAAAGCCTCGCTTGCGCTTAGCCTTTTTCTTTTTCATCAGCCGATTGAACTCGGCTTCTTCTGCGGCAGTGGCATCGTAGGATGAGTTGCCATTTAGCAAGCCGAGACTGATGCTTGAGCCATCATCGGAATGGGAAACGCTTTGTTGTACATTATCTTCCTTATGTCTGGATTCCTGTTTGGGTGATTCAAACAAGGATGCACAAGCATTCTCTTCCAGTCGGTTGTCGATATTCAAGTAGCTGAACTCTCGGCTAATCTTAGAACCGGAGAAAGAAAAACCGTTGTACTCAAATTTTACACCCTGTATTTCCCGTGTAGTTCGGCTGACCTTGAATTTCATATCAATGTCTCGGTCGGCAAGTGCATCCTTTAAGTCTGCCCAATTTTGTACTTGGGACAGTTCCTCTTTCAACGCTTTGTATATCTCATACTTTGCTCGGTCATAAGGGCGCAATCGTTCCTCCTTGATATGGTCTTTACCATTGGCAAAATGCAAGCGATATTTGGCTGTCAACATTTTGCAAACTTTCTCATTCTTGCGAAAGTCATTCTTGTCGCTAATCGTTTTGCCGCCATTGTCCACTCGATTAAAGACGATGTGGCAATGCGGATGTTCACGGTCGATGTGCCGGGCAATGATGTACTGCGTGTTTTCGATGCCCATCAACTTCATATAGTCATGGGCAATTTGCAACATCAGTTCATCATCATGTTTCAAGCGTTCGTTATCTTTCGGTGAGAAGTTGAGCGAAGTATGTCCGACAATATTCTTTACCTTATCATTGAGCAGCGATTGTAACTCAAATTGCTCCGCCATCTGTTCGGGTGTACCTTCTACTCCAACTGCTTCCAGCAATTTGGATTTCTCCTCTTTGAGAACATAGCGGACGCAACCACCGAACGATGTTCCTTTAGTCTGTTTACCTATCATCTTTCAAACGTTTTATAAGTAGGTTAATGTGCTGAGCCATTTCCTTGCATCTGTCCGCTACGGCGAAGAAACCGTAGGTGTTTGCCTGTCTTGCCAACTGGTTAAGATTGGTACTTTCGCCAATCAGTTGACGGATGATGTGGATATGCTCTTGCGTGATTCGTTCACGTACCGAACCGTTTTCGATGAGCGAACGGATCACTAGTCTGCTTGCTCCGTCTGCAAAGCGCACCAAGCCATGCGTGTTGCTGATATGACAGACGAAGTGTTATTGTATATTTCTTTTCCATTTGAATCTGTTTTTAGTGAATAATATGTGACCATCGGGAGCCGCCTCCTCAGACTTTTTGAGGGGCAAGTGGTCGGGGAATGTAATACACCGACATTAACTTGCTACAGTAAAAAAGTCTCGATTCCTCTCCCTGTATTCAAAGTCTGAATCCTCGTTTCTTGGGTGGTGAAACCTTCGGTTGTGGAGTGCCTTGTTGTACGCTGATGAGCTTCAAATCGAATGTATCTATCAGTGTTTTCAAGACAGGATTCTTCCTTATCATTTGTTGAAGGATAGCTTCATCAGGCTTCACTTTAAGCAGATAATCGGCTATGTCATATCCCTCTTTGCGTTCGTCTTCGGTAGCATGGGCTTCCAGATAATCGAACATCTGCACCTTAATTCCGTAGCTTTTCATCAGACCGATTTTGCTCTGCCAATAGTCTGTCGCTCCTAAATCGGGAAATAACACAACGCTTCTTCCTGCCAGAACGGATAGGCTGTTGACATTGAAGCAACCGTTCTTTCCACCTGATGCTATCCATAGGAATTGCGGCAGATAGTAAGATGCAATAATTGCCGTTTTCTCGCTTTCGACCAGTGCAACAGGACGGCTTTTGTCTTCAGGAAGCAGATGTTCACCAAAGAAGCATTGCTTCAAATTGTAATCGCCCTTGTGCAGTACGGAGTGTACCCACGTGACATGATTGTACGGTTCTTTTATCCGCTTACCTGTTTCGGAATTGTAAAGCATTATCTTACCCGTGCGAACTTTATTTTGGTTATCCGTCTGCCAGAATACGGTTGCACCGTCCCAATACTTGGATGTGCCAACCTTGTATCTCTTCATTAGCTTTAATGTTTCTGCCTCTCCGAACTGAGCCGATAGAAACTGAAACAACTTGTTTGCAGGATAGCCACGCAATGATTGGCTGACTATTTCCAAATCAATGTAGGATGTGTCTATTGGTTGCGTTTCCTTAATAGGGGCATAGCTCCTGAAACTATCCTCTGCAAACCTTTCTTTCTCTGACGGGTTCTGCTCAAAGTAATCACGAGGCGTGAAGTGATAACCGCATTTCTGCTCATGGTCACAATGCCCCACGTATTCTGGGAACTTGATTTGCTTCTCCGTATCGATGTACTTTGAAAAGCATCTTTGACGGTGGCAGTTCGGACAAGTATGCCGAGTGCTGACACCTTTGTAGGGTTCTAATATGAATCTATGTGTACTCATTGTATGTTTCTTTTTGGTGTGTCACTTTTGTCGTTATTGTCGTTTTCGTTTGGAAAGTGTCAAAACTGACAAAAATGTCACGGGTTAATCTTTGAATATTCTCCATGCTTCTCTTTGCGGAACAATGTTCCGATGTTATCATTGAGAAAGCGTTGAAATGTGCGTTCCTTCATTCCATTTTGCTCGGCTATCTGTATAGCTTGGGCAGTTGTAAAGGCTGGAGGAAGTAGATTGACTATCGCCTGTTGTTGGCTGTTAAACGCATTCTCATTGAGGATATTTTGAACGTTCAATGCAGACTCTTTGAAATACTCCGTCAGTCTGATTGCTCGTTCCACTGTCAACAGGTCGATACAGGTCTTATCACATTCTCCGCAAGTCCATCGTGCTAATTGGATAATCAGACAGAAACGGATGATGTATATCTCCAACTTGCAATAGATACTCACAATGGTGTCGTTTATTTCTCGATCACATAATTCTGAAAAATGGTGTTGCCATTCGTAAAGCTGTTTCTTTGCATCCTCCGTGAAGAGAAGAATATGCGGTTCTATCTCTCCATGTTCATTGAGGTGGCACTCCGATTGTATCAGCTTGTCAATAATGGCATTCCATTCTTGCTCTATATCTTTCGGTAGTTCTTTGTCATTCCACCGTGCTTTCTGTTGCAGATTGGGCATCACAAACAGAATGCGGTCGATAAACCCATTGCTGGAGCGTTCACCTTTTGCCAATTCGTTCAAGATTTTCTTTTGGATAGTACCAATGACCGATATGTACGGACGCTTGATGAAGATGGAACTCTTGGCATTCTTGCGGTCGGACATGGTGGTCTTGGCACTGAACACGGAGAGCCAAAACTGTTCCTCCGAACCGTTGTTATAGCGGTTGAAGTTCTTGAACCAAGCGGATAATTCATCTGCCCACAAGCATAGTCCACGTTTGTTTTGAGCATGAATGAGGCTCAACCCTTCGGGCGTTACATCCGAAACCAAGAAGCGTTTGCGGATAGGCTCTTGTGGAAATTGCTCTCCACCGCTTTCCGCTCGTTATTTGCGGCTCATACTCATCAGCTCATCATACTTGGCAAGAGCCTTTTCAAAGACTTGATTCTGCTGGTAGTCATAATCAAGAAACGGTTTCATAGCAAAACTGAGCGGATGGCTTTTGTTTGCTCCCGGTCTTCCTATCAATGCCATATACATGATAGGACTTTCTACCCAGCCTTGCTTGATTTGGGCAAGATGCGTGTTGCCAATGCCGACTGCTATTGCCGTAAGGATAGCTGCGGCAATGTAGTCGGTAGGGTAGTTATGGCATTCGTGAACCTCACTGATGATGCGCTGGATTCTTGTCGGGAATATGCTGATTGGGAAATCAGTGCCAGCCAGTCGCATACTTAAATCAACCGCTTCATCAATGATGGATGCCGGATTAATAGAAGATGTATCCATAGCTATATCCATTAAAATTTCACTGACGATTTGGGCTTATGACGGACACCGCCTTGCATATTGGCAAGCATTTCTTCGTATGTTTGTTCGGAAGTCTTTCTACGCCCGTTCTCAATCCAAGCCAGAAGTTCGTCCTCGTAGAAATAGAGCTTCTTACCTTTCTTATAGTCAGGAAGCAGCCCCTTGCGTACCAAAGTATAAATGGTAGGCTTGGCTTTTCTGATGATACGGCAAGCATCCTCAATTTCAACCAACACATGTTTGTCAGATGGCTGTGGCTGGAGTTCCGCTACCATCTTTTTCAACTCGATGACCTGTTCGGTCGGATAACCTACCGCTTCTGGCAGCTTATCAAATGTTACTGTTTCTTTTTGCATACGCCAATCGTTTTTAATTGTTCGACGGCAAAGGAAACAGGTGTTTCAGCACCGGAATCATTCACCATAATATAACTGATGAATAACTTTTTGATGATGATTGGTCATGATTACAAGGGATTTAAGTACCTTTGCATTTGAAAATAGTAATTAATGATTATTCCTGACGAAGATGAAATATCAAACCATTTATGACTCAGAAGTAGCTCTTTTTGAAAACCTTAGAAAAACATATCCAGAAGAAATGAGAGACAGAATTGTGGATGATGGCTTATGTTGGGCTGCCATAAGCAATAAAATGCCAGATAAATCAAATCGGAATTGGCCTGAATGTCTGTGGACTGAATCTAAACGCCGTGTTTTATTTTTTCTTAAAGAACCAAATAGAAATGAAGGCGAAGATTATAAGGATTGGGATTGGTCGGAAGGTTCAGAGATGTTTGGTAATGTTTTAGCGTATTGGCTTGAAGGTCTTATGACAACTAATGCCGACTATTGTCCAAAATATAATGAAATATCTTCAAGAAAGGATATTTTCAAAAAATATCCACTTGCTATTGTGAATTCGAAGAAAATTGCCGGAGGAAGTTCTGCTAATTGGAATACTATATGGGAATATGCGGAGCGAGATAAATTATTTTTGCGTACTCAAATTAGAGATATATTAAACCCCAATATTATTGTTTGTGGTGGAAGCAATGATGCTGAAGATAAATCCCGGAAGGTTCTTAGTATTGCTTTAGATTACGTTTTTCAGGATCTCAAGGAAGGATTTAGGAAAATAAATAATTGGTGTTATTATAACTCAGAAGCAGAGATTTTGTTAATTGATTCATACCATCCTTCATTGAGGATGAATGAACAAGAAAAAATCGAAGGTTTAATCAGCGGCTTTCACGATTTCATCTTGAAAACGAATTATAAATACTAATCCACCAAAGAACATTCTTAAAAGAAGAAGTAGATTCGTCTGGTTGAAAAATGTAGAATATGTATTGATAAATTGTCTGCATTTTACGGAATCATTTATGACTATGGTTTGGAATTGCAAACAGAGAAAGTCCTTAAAGTTATGAAAATGGATATGGACTATTGGGATAATGCCTAATGAATGGTATTGCTACTATGCAATTTTTCTATCCAGTTTAATCTTGCACTCTGATTCCGTATGAGACATTTTGCGCTCAATGGTGGATATTTCCGAATCACGGAGAGTATGAGCAAATACCCTCTTTATAAAGGTTGCTGTCTGTAGGCGTGGCTTGCCGAATGCCTTGTCTATATTCCAGCCAAAGTGCATGATGTCAATGGTTTTTAATTGAGCATCAACCTTTATCTGTTCAACTTTGGGTAGAGAATCTGAGAAGTAGTATTCTGTGATATACCCACATAGACGATTGAGGTCAGTTTCACTAAGATAGAGAACCAAGTTTTGTTTCGTGTATGTGAGAGCCTTATCTAACTTTTCTTGTGAAGCTCGTTCCTTTTCAGCCATTGCGTTAGCACGGAATATCTCATATTCTGTTGGCTGATTGGATTCTTCTATAGATATATTGTTGGTGGCAGAAGGGGTGGCTTCTTCCTTTGGTAGTTCTGCCACGTCTTCGTTGGGTTCAGGGTACGATGGCGTAGAAACTTCTTCTGTTGTGTTAGATGTAGTTTCGATTTCAAATTCGGGTTCAGGCTCAGAAATGATAGGTTCTGAATTTATAGCACTTTCAGCAAGTTCCGAGTTTACTGCTGGAACTTCTACGATTACAGCCTTGTTGCGATAGCACTCAAATCTCATAAAGCATTTTTCTATTGTGGGAGAAAGAAGTTGCCTGAATACCATTTGCAGATTGAGATAGATTGCCCCCATAATAATGGAGCATACCACCAAAATAAGGTAGCTGCTGAACTCGTCCCAACCATAGTGTAGTACGGTCTGGCGGGCTAAAACACCAATGATTGCGATTGTACCAAAAACAATCAGATGCAATGTTATATGTTCTATCTTTCTCTGTTCCATAGTGAGATGTATTAATCGTTTGTGTGCAAATATATAGGATTAATTTTTGAGAAAATCCATAGTTTTGCTTGTTTATGGGCTTTTGACGATATATTTCATCGCTTTTCACTATGTTACATTGCTGATAATAAGTGTATTGTAAATTTCTTGCTTTTGGATGAAAATAGTTGGGTAAATAGGCTTGTGTATCTCAAAAACAAAAATTATCTGCATCATTTTGGGTAAACAATGCAGATAATCAATAGGGTATAGAGATATAGCTTATTAGCAATACAATGTATGGTTTGTACCCTTGTTGAGATATAAAAGGATGTTGTAATCTTGATTATGAGCGACTTTGTTTATTAGCCATTCTCTGAATACTATGGAATGTCCGGTGTCTATTTGATAAGATAAGGCTACAACCATATCGAGATTATACACATCGGCATTGTTCCCATTCTCCAATTTGATGTACTTACAAACTTCGTGGCTCTTCAAAATATTGGTTTTCAAGATTCTCTTGATTGCTGCATGGATAGCTCCAACCGTTGTATAAAACAAGTCTGCAAGTTCCCAAGTGGTCATCCATACTTCGCCATCAGAAATATGGATGCCTAGCCCTTTGTTGGTTATGATTCCTCGTTTCATAGTTACAATTTACTTGAGTGATATTTTATTGGCTGTTTCTCGCTTCTTGGAATTGACCAAATCGGCATATATTTGAGTTGTGGACACGTTCTTATGCGTTAGCATCTTTGATACTGTGTAAATATCTGTACCTAAGGATATTTGTATGACGGCATACGAGTGACGAAATCCGTGGAAGGTTATCGGTTTCGTTATTCCTGCCTTTTTGAGCCAGCTTTTCAGTGGGTAATTAATCATACTTCGCTTCAAATCCTTGAAAACCTTGCCTGTTCCGGGTGTGCCGCATAGTTCGTAGGCTTCGTAACTGATGGGGAGTGTCGCTTCCGTCTGGGTTTTCTGTGTTCTGATACGTAAACAATAGCCTTGGTCGGGGGCGATAGTGAAGTCTTCCCATTGCAGGTTTAGAATATCACTGATGCGTAAACCTGTCAGACAAGCAAACAAAGAGGCTGCTTTCAATACGGGGATGTCGCAAGGAGTGGCTGCGAGTTGCTTCACTTCGTTCAGAGTCAGATACTCTTTCTTCACATCTTGTGGCTCAATCTTATCAAGATAGTCATTGATGTTCTCACGAAACCATTTGTCCCGATAGGCAATCTTCAATAATCCTCTGAAAGTAGAGTAGTAGCCGGATGCCGAATTGAGGGATATGGGTCGGTTGCTATGTTTGAGTTGCTTGGCATTCAGCAAGTATTCACGGAAATTTTTGCATAAGTCTACATTTACATCGCCAAAGGTACATTGTCCCTTGACGAAGTTGTAGAAATGCTGATAGACGAATTGCCATTTCTGGTCTTTGTTCCGACACATCTTCTTGAAATAGGCGAGGAAATCGGCTTTTTGCTTGGTCTTATCCAAGAAACCAAATTCTTCATTGATGAGCGATTGCACTCTGATACAGCGGATAGCTTCTGCCTTATTCAACATATCGTTGTTGAACTCCCGTTCCATTTCGTTCTTCGGATGGGCATAGATGTAAATACCGAGATATTCCCTGCGGCTCATCTGCATCGTTTCGGGGTTACGAACTGCCGGATAATAATCCAGATACAAGGAGATGCGATTATTCCGAATCGCTCTCTGACGAACTGTTACTTTTGTACACGTGTGTGTCATACTGTTTAATATTTAGAGTTTTACATTTGTTTGGTGCAAAGGAATATGGTGATTCGATAGTGGGTACATTCACCGATAAATAACTTATTCAATCTTCGGTGCTGCAAGCAACTTATCCAGTTCTGGCTTGGAGATAAGCGTGTATTTGCCTTTCTTGACCTTGTGGATATTATGGTACTTCGCATAATGATAGAGCTGGTCACGAGTAAGATTGAACTTTTCCATTGCTTCGGCCACCGTATAATATTGTGGTTCTTCGGGTGCTGCAATGCCCTTAGCTATATCTACATGCTTCTTGGAATAGTACACTATGATTCCCTCTTTCTTCTTCGGAATGGTATTCTTAGAAGCGAAACAGTAGATGGCGGATAAGGTCATACTGAATTTTTCCTGCATTTCCTGTGTGCTAGACCATTCGGTAATGTCAGGATTTGGGGCTTTCTTGGCAAAGTAAGCGTCCATGTGCTTCTTGCTCCAGTAGGTCTTGCCACGATTGAAAGTGCGAGGGATATTGTTATTCTTGGCTACCACAAATATCCATGACTCGTTTACATGGTATTTCTCTTTCACTTCTGCTGTGGTGTAGAAGTGAAGTGCCCCCCAAAAGTTGGACAGGTTATTAACTATCCGATTTGAGAAAGAGTTCGGTATTGCACCGGACTCTTT
>CAKRZO010000038.1 GCA_934433135.1 uncultured Acetatifactor sp.
ATCCTATTTTAGCAATCTGATTTAGCAAAAAGGCGTTCCTGTTTCTTGATCAAAAGGGAAAATAAGGTAGCCAAAGGAAAAATATTTAAAGTTGTGTGAAATTTTCAAGGTGCTATCAATGATGGGACGATTAAAAAACTTTATTCGACCCCAACATCATAATGATATCAGGCTTTTAAACTTAATATAACGGAAAGCGGAAGGAGGCGGATTTATGACCAAATTTCATTTGCCCGGAAACGCGGGATAATTGCAGAAACAGGTTAAAACGTGAAATCTGAAGGCAACGAAGAAGCTATTATGTGGCAGAAAAGGAACTATACGAGAGAGGGAAAAATGACGAACAAAGAATGGTTTCAAGAAGCAAAATTCGGAATGATGGTACATTTTGGGCTGTATTCTCTGCTTGGCGGGGAATGGAAAGGGAAACAGATGAAGCAGATCGGCGAATGGGCACAGTCCTATTTCCGTATTCCGAATGCAGAATATCATAAATTGGCATCGGCCTTTTGTCCGATTTACTTTGATGCGGAAGAGTGGGTCAAAACAGCCAAAAGAGCCGGAATGAAGTACTTAGTAGTGACATCGAAACATCATGAAGGATTTGCTCTTTTTAAATCTGATGCCAGTAAATTCAACGTGGTAGATGCCACTTCTTTTAAGAGAGATATCATTGCTGAACTTGCAGAAGCATGCTACAAGCACGATATGAAACTCGGGCTTTATTATTCGCAGGCGATTGACTGGTCGCATCCTCATGGAGCCGGAGGTGGAATACATGATGCTTTGAACTGCGGGGTTATGGCTTGGGGAAATGACTGGGATTATCCGGATGCAAAAAAGAAAGATTATAAAATTTGTTTTGAAGAAAAAATAAAACCACAGGTAAAGGAGATCCTTACCAAATATGGCGATCTGTGTCTGATCTGGTTCGATACGCCATGGAATATCCCTAAGGAATGCAGCCTTGAGTTGTATGATATGGTAAAACATTATCAACCGAATTGTCTTGTTAATTCAAGAATCGGAAGCGGTTTGTGTAAATGTGATTACCAATCGACGGGAGATAATGAAATACCGAATGATGATAAGACAGGTATGCTGTATGAAGCACCATCCACGTTAAACGATACTTGGGGATATAAGCCCTGTGATCAAAACTGGAAGTCGGCAGAAGAAGTGCTTCGAATAAAAAAGCACTTAAACGATCGGGGAATCAATTATCTTCTTAATGTCGGACCGGATCCATTGGGTAGATTTCCGGCAAAAGCTGTCGAGATCTTGGAGGAAGTCGGAAAAAGACTGGCAGATTTCACCCTGTCCTGAAATAGATTTTCTAACCTGCTTTACAAAATGCTTGTTTGCGTAGATGTTAAAAAAATGGGGCGATTATAACGGACAAGAGGTTTGATATAAATTACTATTAAAAGACAATCGTGCGACCTGATCCCGCTGCAGTTGCGGATCAGGTCGCACGATATTCATTTACGGCAAAAAACAGACAGCAGTTTTATTGCATACCTGACACGCATTATTGTGCCGGCTCTTCCGGAAACCGGATATCTCCCTCATATTCCCCTAGTTTGGAGACAATGCATTTTAATTTGCTTTCCCTGTTCACAAGCCTGCCTGCCAGAATATCCTCCTCCGTGATTTTGGCATAGAGGATTTCTCTGGCCTGCTTTTTTACTTCTTCAAAAGAATGCAGAGCACATCCTCTTTCCCGATCGTAGGTGATGTAAAGGAAGCCGTCCTTCGCTTCCATGGCATCCGGGTAAGATACAGAGCTTCTCTCGTCCAGCATAAGCCGATATTTCCAGGTTTCTCCGTCATCCTCGGAAAGGAATGCCGCCAGATTTTTTCTTTCTTTTGACTTCTTTTCGGCTTCTTCCGGACTCCAGCAATGGTTTATCAGAAGAACTCTTCCGGAATGCAGCCTGCAAATATGGAATCTGGATCCAGGACCACCCAAACCGGTGTCCTTTCCTTCCGACCATGTCATTCCGTTGTCATACGAACAGGAAACACCGATTCCGTACCAGGTTCTCACATACATCGCCAGGCTGCCGTCTTTCCGTTCCAGTACCATATGTTCGTCAAACTGGCGGTTCTCTACATCAGCAGCTCCCAGCTTTTCAAAGCTTTTGCCCTGATCGGACGTGCGGTATACAAAGGAGCCGGTCTGACTTTCCGTAGACTCATAGTAAGGAGGCTGAATATTGATTTTCATTCGTTCTCTGTCCCATACGGCAACCGGGAAAAGCCAATCTCCGCTTGAAAGTGCAATCGGTTTGTTCATCATAACGTCATGCCCGATGAAAAACTCTTCGCTCCAGGTAAGCTCCTCCGCATCCGGATTGCTGCAGATCGTTCCATATAAACCTCCTCTTGGCATCACAGACCAGGTAAACCACAATCTGCCGCAGGGATCGATCCACAGAACCGGATCAAAGCATCTCTTTTCTTCCACATAGCTTACCAAAACAGGATCCTCAAAGTGTTCTCCGTCGTCCGACCTTACGATCAAAGCATAATTGCCGACTTCTTCATTGGTTCCGCCGGAATAAAAAGAAAAGAACATTCTTCCTTTTTCCGTAACCGCTACCCCCGGAATGCCCTGCCAGATCCGGTATTTTTCTCCATATTGTTCTAAAAGCTGTTTATCTGTTATCAGCATATCTGTCTCCTCCCAGTTGATTTCCTGTATTTAAAGCATACTAATCCTCATTTCTGAGCGACTTCGTCGCGAAGGTAGGCGAACTTCTGCCCTAAAAGCAATTTGTTTTCGCTCAGAAACAAATTGCAGTGTGAAAAATCGCATCTTAGATGCGATGCATTAAAATACAATGCACTGCATTTTAATGTGATTTTTCACACTGTTACCTTTGCACTCTGCCGGAAGCATTACCCGCTGCCAGAGCTTCCACTTCCGCAACGCTGACCAGGTTAAAGTCGTGTTCGATGGTATGTTTCAGGCAGGAAGCTGCTGCGGCATAATTAATGGCTTCCTGTGCATTTTTTCCGGTAAGCAATGCATAAATCAGTCCGCCGCCGAAGCTGTCGCCGCCTCCCACGCGATCCACAATGTGTACCTTGTAAACCGGGGAAAAATAAGCTTCGTTACCGTCATAAAACATTCCGGACCAGTTGTTGTCACTGGCGGAAAGAGATTCACGCAAAGTAATGGCAACCTTTTTGCAGCCGAAACGTGCGCAGATCTGTTCCGCTACGGACAGGTAAGCTTTTCTGTCTATTTTGCCTGCTTCAATATCCGTTCCCTGCGCTTCTATTCCAAATACATCTCTGGCATCCTCTTCATTGGCAATACAGACGTCCACATAGGGCATCAGTTTCGACATGGTTTCGCCGGCCTGCTGTCTGCTCCAGAGTTTCTTACGGTAATTCAGGTCGCAGGAAACCGTAAGCCCCATCTGTTTTGCCATCCGGCAGGCTTCCAGACAGATTTCCGGCAGATCTCCTCCCAATGCAGGCGTAATACCGGTAAAATGGAACCAGTCGGCATCCTTAAAGATTTCTTCCCAGCAAAACTCTTCTTTTTTTGCCAGGGCAATGGCGGAATATTCTCTGTCATAAATAACCTTGGACGCTCTCTGGGAAGCGCCCTTTTCCACATAATAGGTGCCAAGTCTTTTGCCGCCCCGTATCATGTGGCTCGTATCCACTCCGTACCTGCGCACGGCATTGACGGCACACTGGCCGATTTCATGTTCCGGTACTTTCGTCACAAAAACACTTTCGATTCCGTAGTTGGCAAGAGAAACGGCAACGTTTGCTTCTCCTCCTGCATAGCTTGCTTCGTATTTTTCCGCCTGAAGAAAACGATAATTTCCTTCCGGATTCAAACGCAGCATAATTTCTCCCAATGTAACTGCTTTTTTCATAGTCTCTCTCCCTCGTGTGTTAAGTTTTGTAGCATGATTTTTCTATTATGTACCGGCATAATGTTCTGCTCTTAACATTAACAGGACTGAGCCTGTATACTTTGTACCGCTGTCACAAGTTCCCGTGCCGCTTCCGTCAGCTTCTCATATTCCCCGGCCTGAATCCACTTTTTATTTACCAGGTTACCCCCTGCTCCCAGTCCACAGCAGCCTGCTTTCAGAAACTCTGCGGCGTTGCCGGCATGAACGCCTCCTACCGCCAGCAGGCGGACGTGGCTTAATGGCGCTTTGATTGCCTCGATAAATTCGGGGCCGAAATTTCCTGCCGGGAACAGCTTCACAAAGTCCGCCCCCCATTTCTGTGCATTGCTGATTTCTGTGGGGGTCAAGGCTCCCGGCATGGATACCATCCTGAGCTGTCTGGTTTTCTCAATCACTTCTCTGTCGGTGTCCGGAGAAATGATGTAACAGGCGCCGGCCTGCGCTGCCATCTGCACAAGCCGAGGCGATACAACCGTTCCTGCACCAACCAGAACCTCTTGCCCGAAATATTCCCGGATCATTTGAATGCTTTTTATCGTATCCTGTTGTTTTTGCATATCCCGGGGATCGAACGTGACTTCCATTAATTGGATACCGCCTCTTTGCAAGGCTTTTGCTGTCTCCAGGCAGCTGTCCGGATTCAGCCCCCGCAGAATCGCAATAATTTTTTGCTTTTGTACCTGTTCTATGATTTCCTGTCTTTCCATTCTGTTGTATTTGCTCCTTTTTTTGTTCAGTATACAGGATTTCTTTTGAAATCAATATTAGAAAAATGTCTTTTTATATTGCAAATCCTGCAAGTTGTTTTATAATATTTTGTGACATGGCTATTTTTTTCAACCAGGTCGTTTGAAAAAGGAGTTTATGGCAGAAGAGTAATCGCCTGAACAAATTACTTTTCGCCGCCTTGCAATAGAATCGCTCGGAAATGAGGACTAAAATGGAAAAGAATTCAAAAACACTCACAATAAATCGATATGAACAGCAGCTGCATTGTCATGGGATTTCCTTTCGTTATTCCAAAGGCGCTTCCCATATGGAAGGTAACGAAATCCATCCGTATCATGAAATTCTTTACTATATGGGCGGCAATGCAACATTTGTGTCCGAAAAATTCAAGGAAGTTCTTACACCGGGCACGCTTTTATTGATTCCCAAGGCATCTTATCATCAATTTATCATTCATAATCAGGGGGCTTACACCCGTCTGGTTTTGAATTTTTCCGATGCCGGAGAAGCAGAATCCCTTTCTGCTTCCGTCTTAAGAGGAATTCGTATTCTTCGGCATCCGGACAGCCGTCTGGTAAAACTTCTGGAACAAATGTGTCAGGTTGTCAACAGTAACGATTTCACTTCCCAGTCGGGCATCCGCAATACCTTTCTGTACGGAGCCTTTCTGATCTTATTTGCCGAGCTAAGCCGTGAAGATGAATTGATTTCCTCTCCTCAGCTTCGGGAAAAAGACGGCATTATGCCTGAGTGTCTCCACTATATTGACCGGCATTTTACTTCTGATCTGTCTGTAGAAGAGGTAGCCGATCAGCTGAATGTTTCCTCCTCCACATTGGCTCACACTTTTAAAAAGGAGCTTGGTATTTCTTTTTACCGCTATATCATCGAAAAAAGGTTGGTTCATGCCCATCGGCTGATTTCCGAAGGACACAAACCCACCCAAATTTACCTGGAATGCGGATATCATGACTACCCGACTTTTTATAAAGCGTATTTAAAAATGTTCGGGTGTTCACCCGCAGATAAACAAGCAAATCCTATCAACTAATTCTTTTTTTCGTCAAATATTTTGGGTACCTGCCTTTTGTTTTTGTTATTACGATGTTGGGATTTCCCTCCGGTATATCCGTAGCTTTCAGATCCATATCCGGCAGGACTGCACAGAACTTTTGTACCTTTTTCATTTTTAGCATAAAATATAGCTAATCAAATAACAAATTCATCATTGTCACAGGCTATATGTATTTTGAAACGAAATTGATCAGCCGCTTTTTCTATGGTTTCAATTTTATCCAAAGGCCAGATATGGGATACAATAAAGAGATCCGTATTTACTTCATGCATACATTGCAAGAGCCGCTCCGGAGCACAATGGGCAGCTTCGGAAATGATGCAATTAATAAACCTTTCTCTTGTAATCTGTGGAAAATCTTCCAAAGTAGATGACATATCTCCGGTATACAAAAGACTCTTTCCTTCCGCTTCTATGAAAAAGGCATATGACTTTTTCTCTTTACCGATAAAATGCTTAACCGGTATTGCAGTTACACGGATATTTTCATCTTCAAAAATAACGCCGCTGCTATATGCCGTGAGGCGAACACGCATGGAGGGAAGTTCCACATTTTCAACTGTGCGTATAAATTCTACCAATGCATCTTTACTTTTTTCGTCAGGAAGAAAGACATCCATATCTGTATCTTTGTAATACCACTCAAAAAGAGAAAACATGGATACAGCACCGAAAATGTGATCTCCATGAAGATGCGTATTAAAAAATGCCTTTACCGATGATAAATCTCTCTTTTTTCTTAAAAGCAAGTCCACTACCGGCGCTCCGCCGTCAAAAATATAAATACTATCGTTCACCTCAAGCATATAGCAGCTTGTAAACTTTGTGTCAGACGGCACTCCGTGACTTGTTCCCAATAATGTTAGTTTCATAGTCGTTTTCCTCCAATGCTTTCTTTAACGTAGGCAGCACATATTTAGCCATCCTCATAAATCCTAAATCTGTCGGGTGAATCAGGTCAATGGTGCAGGCATGTCTTTCCTCTTTCCCGAACATCTCTTTTCCATCTACGAAATACACATTTTTATCACCGGATGCCACTGCATTTTCATAGGTATCCAGTACAATTCTTCTGCGCCTTTCCATGTCCTCCGCGTCCAAATCCCCGCACGGTCTGGTCATCATTATTATGGGGAGGTTGGGATTTTGTTTTCTTATCACATCAAAAAACGGTTTATGTGTCCTTTGCAAATCCTCCGGTGTTTCTGCATTGTGATCATAATCATAGACAAAGGCACTCATATCAATATTTTTAATATACTCGGCAACAGCCAATTCCCCTCTTGCATTTCCGGGGAATCCATAATTAATATAATCCATATCCAACCACCGCGATAAAAGTGCTATGTAGGAATTTCCGGCTCTGCTTGCAGCTCCCCCTGCTGTAATTGATGAGCCATAAAATATAACAGGAATAGATGTTTTTAATTAAACCATTTCTTCACTTCTTCTATTGGCGTATCAACCAAATCCGCGATATCCTCTATAGAAAAACCTTTTTGGTAAAGCTTAAGTGCTGTAGATTTGGCTGTTTGATATGCTGCTGTTTTGGCTGCTTCCTTTTCCTTGTCGGCAACATAGGTCTTCAAAATGTATTCATCATCAAACAACGACATCATAATGCTCACAACCTCCTGTTCTCTGCTTCCCAGATACTCTTTTAATACATTTTCGTCCTTGCAAATCGCTATTGTCTCCAACACAGCTTCCCGGGTTCTTCCGTATCGCTTCACCTGTTCATTATAAATTCTGGTAAAGGTTACATACTGATTTATAATGTCTCCTTCTTCGCCATCGTAAATCATCTTTACTTTCACTTCAACGGCGCTTTCCTCTCCGTTAAAAAATACTTTTGACAAATATAGATACTCAGGTCTTGTCTTTCGTTCACCTGTATATATTACATACAGTTCCGGTTTCGGCAGTTTCACAGGCTTGCTGCCATATAAATTCTGCCCCGTTCTCTCGTTGTACTCCTGATAGGTCTGCACCAGATACATAAGACCGCGAACCACAATATTCACCGTCCATGTACTTTGAGCCTCTACCAGAATGATCAGTCTGTCTCCAATGCAAAATCCCAAATCATTGTAGCACTGATCCAACAGTATATTTTTAATCGTTACATTGCGGATGCTCTCTTCTGTTACATCCCGATCTTCCGGATGTAATGCCCGATAGAGCTGTATTAGATACTTCGGCTCTTGAAACAGATCCGTAAATACGCTGTCTTTTACAGTTTTTCTTGCAATTTCCCCTGTCTTTTGGAGAAATGCTTTTTCCATATTAGATTTTATTTGATACAAATTAATTTTTCCTTTCCTTTAAGTTATTGTCGATATAATATCCATACAAATCTAACACTTAAACGCAGAAAGGTGCCTCTCACTTATAGTGTACCACAAGCGTTTGTATCATGCAATTTGTTTCTGAAATTTTAATAGCCTTTTAATAACCCCTGTATCACACCGTCATCATAGCTGAATGTGATTGCTTTCTTTTTCCCGTATTTTTCGTTATATCGGCTGCGCATAAAAAGTTTCTTCCGCCTTTACTTCCCATTTATCTTTGGTCAACTGCGTCTCCAAACCGGAAATGAAAACCTTTCCTTCCGACCATTTTTTCAAAAGGGCTTCTCCGTGATAATTGATTAATTTTACGTTCTTCAATTCAATAAGGTCATAGTTGCAGACATGCATAAAGTCAATGTCTTCATAACCTTTGCGGAATGAAATGCTGCTGTCGGAAATTTTCAGGGTCAGCGGTACTTGGGAATCCCCGTAGGCGGTAAGAGGCATGCTGATGTCTGTGGCTTCGATGTTTTCGAAGGAGATGGACTGCAGGGGTCTGTTCTGCTGCCACATTTCATTTCCGGAGTAATTATAGTGTAAGAAGCGATCCGCATAATCTACTTTGCAGTTTTTAATGACAATATTTCCCGGCTGTTGTGCAATCGGGATGGAGAAATCTGCATAATAGGTAAAAACGCTCAGCATGTTATTGCGGTGTCCCTCGGTTTTGGGTTTAATGCCGTTTCGTTTTTCTTCTTCACTTAAGCTGCCCCGGAACAGGTACTTGCAGGGTCCGTAGATATGGCAGTTCTCTACCAATACATTCGTTCCTCCGAAGCGCATGGCGCTGCATGCGGAATTCAGTTCACAGGTGTTCACAATCACGTTAACATTTCCAAAGCCTGCCACACAGTCATCCCCGGTGTAGAATTCACAGTTCCAGATTTCAATATTCTCACAGGCTGTCATGTGGATGCCATCGTGTCCTGCCAGAGCCGTCACATGATCCGCTGTAATATTCTTGCAATAAAAGAGCGCATGCGCCCAGTTGGCGCTGTCATTTACGGTATATCCCCGGAATGTGATATTCTTGCAGTAGAACATGTTGATGCAGTGAGGCCCTCTGTAATTCTCTTCGCCTTTCTCATCAAAGCAGTCGCTTCCGTCCAATACGGACTTTTCTTCCCCGATGATGGCGACATTCTCTGCGCGGATGGCGCGAATCAGCGCATTGTTCCAACGGCTGCCGGCCATTCTCATAAATTTGTACGCTTCCTCCAAATCGGTTCTGCGTTCCGCCCGGTTCCATAGCGCATCGGTAATCAGGTCGGGGATCGGTTCCACGGTATCCTCTTTGTATCCGAAATAATCTTCCGGATTCCGACTGCCTTTCAAACACGCATTTTTTAAAAGATGCAGTGTAATATTGGAGCGCAGCCGTATTCCGCCTGTCCGGAAGATTCCTTCCGGAACCACCACTTCTCCTCCTCCTAAGGCAAAGCAATGGTCAATTGCCGCCTGGATCTTGTCTGTCTGCAGTTCCTCCACGCCGGGTACTGCGCCGAAGTCGCATATGTTTACTGAAATTCCTGCCATTTCTTCTCCTCCTCGTAATGATATTGAATTTTTGTATTGCATCTTCATTACCTTTTATTAATAGCTTTTAGTCGTTTTCTTGTTTTTATATAATTTTCTTTATAGATTGCTTTTCCTGATTATCTTCTTACTTTTATATCTTCTATTTTCTGCTATTCCATTTTCTGTCATTGTGCCTTCAGGATTTATTTACGGTCTATTGTCCTTTTTACAGAAATAACAGCGTGCCGATAAAGCAGGCAAGGACTCCTGCCAGTTGTCGTTTGGAAAGTTTTTCGTGAAACAGAACAACACCGGTCAAAGAAGTCAGCACGACTACACCACCGGTAATAAAGGGATATAAAACCGTTGCCGGAAGGTGCGCTGCTCCGATTAACTGAAGCATATAAGAGATGCCATCTGCAATGGAAGATGCCAGTAAAAGCGGCAGCACTTTCCTGGCCTTTGCTTTCATTCCGTTTGCTTTCTCGCAGTCTCGCGCTTCTAAGTGTCCGGATGAAGGAATTTCTGTTGAAAAATCTGATTTTTCAGCAGAATATGGCTTTTCAAAAGAATACGACCTTTTGGAATCGTCGCCTTGTCTAAGAGAGGGGAAAAGTTTCTTTCGAAGAAGCAGCATCGCCAGGCCGCAGAAAGCGGCCTTAAAAAGCATCACCCAGAAGGCAAATTCCGGGGAAGACACTTCCGCTCCTGCCACACTGATCTGGTGCATTTTCGAAGTGACGCTGGTGACTCCGTTTAAGAAGAATACCGCAACACAAAGCAACAGCTGGTTTTTTCCTGCCATTTTTGTTCCGGAATGAAATAAGACCACAGCCGCAATTACAATAAGGATTCCCAGGATTCGGAATAAGGTTATCTCTTCTTTCAGAAAAAAGATTCCCCACAGATAGGGTACCGTCATTCCCCCTGTCATAAGGGAAATGGTATACAGAGACATGTTTCCTTTTTCCATGATGCGGAAACCGATAAACAGGTACGCAACCAATGCGGTGGAGAAAATCGCCGCTAAAAGGAGTGAATAGGGTGTGACATGAATTCGGAATCCATTGATAATTAAAAAAAGAAAGACGGAAAAGCATCCTGTCGCAGTATTGTAAATCAGACTGCTTTTCACGGATGCTCCGGCATTCTCCTGGTATTTTTTCTGAATGGCAAAATTTGCCGCAAGTAAAAAATCTGCTATGATAATCAGAAGGTATGTATTCATTTTGTTGTCCCTTTACCCGGTTTTGTTCATCTTTTTTATCAGAATACCCATAATAGACATGTTTTTCAAGAAATAGTATTTGCCCGGAATTCGGTCTTTGGAACAACTATTAAGCACCCTCTTTTGATTTTACGGCTGTTTTTCCGGATCCGCTGCTATTTCTGCACGGTTTTCCTTTAATTTACAGCAAAAAAAGGACGAGCATTTTAACATTTTTATTTGATAATAACATGTATTTTGTTAGTATTCAATATTTTTTGTTAGAACGATATTCTGTGCAGGCTTGAACGATTTTATAGCCTTCAAGCACAAATAACCGCTCACTTTTTGTCGTCTGTTTTACAAAAACGGGTGGAAATAGCAGGTGTCAGCCTAAAGCAATCTTATATTGCCAAAGAATCGCTTAATAATTGCCCCAAAGGCCGGAACCCGGGCAAATACTATTTCTTGAAAAATTTACGTGGCTCAGATATGATATCAGGGTCAAAAGGTCAAAAAGCCGTTCGTGCTTGCACGATTAGGCTTTTGAACTTGGGACCCGTCAAGCATGGGGAAAGCGGATTCCGAATGTTCATGATATCAAATGAGGGGCAAAATACCTTTTGACCCTCATATCATGATATGGTAATAGTTCAGACAAGCAGAACCGCTCAGCAAGCAGAGCAGCAGGCAGCGTTACTCAGTAAACAACACTGTTCAGGCTGGCAAAATAGTTCCGGCCAGCAGGAGAAAACAGAAAAAGGGAAGGATTCGGGTATGGAAGGAAAAGCAAAATTTATATGGTTGGATAAAGAGCGGTACCCCAGGTTTCAGGGAAGTCCGGTATCCGTTTTTGCGGCGGACAGAAAACGGTATCTTTTCGGAGTGGCCGCGTTTCGGAAAGAGTTTACATTTGACAAAAAAATAAGGCAGGTCGAAATCGAACTTTTCGGAGATACGAGATATTATCTGTGGATAAATGACCGGTATGCAGGGACAGGACCCTGCCCTCCCGGCGGAGACTTTGATATGCCTTACCAATACAGCAGTACCTATCTTGCAGACGTAGAGGAAAACGATATTCGCTTTTTTGTCCGGGTACAGTTGACGCCTACCGTGCAGACGGACAATTCCAAGGGCAAGGGCGGGCTGATTTTAGCGGCGCGTCTTATTTTTGAAGATGGAAGCGAGACTGCCATCGGGACGGATGAGACCTGGTTTGCCCGTCTGGAACGGGAATATCTTTCCCCCCGATATATGGATTATACCAAAGAGAGGGATGACTGGTCTTATGCTGTGCAAACGAAAAGTGTCTGGAATGTAGTGCCGTCTCCCATTCGAAATCTGCAGGAACAGGTAATAGACACCAGGGAATTTGTCATTCCACCCCGCCAAACCCGGGAATTCAAAGTAGACCTTGCAAAAATTTACGCAGCTTACTCTTTGCTTCGAATTACCGCAAGCGGCGAGTATTTTATTCGGCTTATCACCGCAGAAAAAGACAATATTTCGTTAAAAGAGCATTGCGTAAAGGGAGACCGTAATGAAGTCTATCGCTCCAACGAGTATTACGGGGTGGGAGAATATTGCCTGCTGGTGCAGAATAAAAGTGATGTAGAACTGAAAATTCAATCCGAAGTGATATCCGTTTGTTACCCATCGGAAGAAAAAGGCTTTTTCCGATGTTCGGATGAAATGCTGAACCGCATTTACGACTTGGGAAAACATACGGTAAAAATATGCAGGCAGGGAATTGAACTGGACAGTCCGGTTCATCAGGAGAATCTGCTCTGCACAGGCGATTATCTGATCGAGAGCCTGGTAAATAACTATACCACGGGAGACTATTCCCTGACCCGTTTTGATATCGTAAGGATGTCGCATTACCTGAAGCTTACCGATGGCTATATGTACAATGACAACTATGCCCTGGTGTGGATTTTATGGCTTTGGGATTACTATCGGTATACCGGCGATGAATCAATCTTTTCAGAGACAATCGAAGGGCTGGAGGCCTTGCTCTTTAAGATGGAACATTCGGAGGATTCCGCAGGACTTGTACAGGATGTCTCCGGCTATATGTTCGTGGACTGGACATTCATCGATGGGCATTCCCTGTTTGCACCGCCGCGGGCGCTAGGGGAAACCGTTGTGGATGCCCTGTATTACAAGCTATTGGAAACTGCTGCGGAAATATACCACATTTTGGAAATGCCGGAACAGGCAAAGTTCTATTGGGATAAATCAGACCGATTCAAAGCCACTTTCCATGAGACTTTTTACGATCCGGAAAAGGGACTGTATTTTGACGGACGGAATGGAATGACTGCCTGCAATGCGTTTATACCGGAAAATCCGCAGAACAGATATTATACACGATATGCCAACACACTGGCGGTTCTTTTCGGGCTCGCAAAGCAGGAGGACGCAGTCCGGATTATGCGGTGGGTACTGGAAAAGGAAAACCTGGACGGCGTCCAGCCGTATTTTATGCATTATATTCTGGAAGCGGTCTATAAGGTCGGTTTGTTCCCGGAATACGGAATGGGGCTGATCCGCAAATGGCAGACCTCAGTAGAAGACTGCGAAAAGGGAATGCACGAGGTCTGGTACAGCTATGAAGGGTATGAAACCGACTATTCTCACGGATGGGGAGCCACACCAACTTACCAGTTGCCTTCGAAAGTTCTCGGACTGGAAATCCTGGAACCGGGCTTTCGCAAAATTCGTTTAAAGCCGGATTTGTATGGTCTTAAGTGGGTTACCATAAAAGTTCCTACACCTTTCGGGACCATTACGTGTCATTATGAAGAAGGAAGCAAACCGCGAATCTCCGTACCGGAAGGGATTGAAGCGGTGTGAAAAAGCGAGCCGGAAGCGAAAATGTGGTATGGCAAAACAAACGTCATACCGCATAAAAGTTAACGTGTTATCATTTGTTTCAGATTGCCGGTCATTACGATTTTACATTTACCCAGACCATCATATCGGTTTCTCCTCTGTTGGCATAGCAGGAGTAGGGAATAAACTTCAAGTTTACTTTTTCATATGCGTTCTTCTCCGCTTCCCGGGACCACTCCGTGTACAGGTCAGCAGTCTCTTTTTTGCGTAAGCCCTGTACCAGAAGGATGGGCAGGCCGAAGGTCTCGTCATAGCTTACTTCTATTTCTGCATCAGGATTTAAATACAGGCCATGAAGATTTTCGCCGTTATCGACCGCTTCCATGCAATAGACAACCGGCCCGTATTGCAGAGCGACTTTTCCGGCATTGCCATACACCTGTACATGGGACTGCATCAGGCGTGGCACCATGCTAAACTCAATGCAAACCTTATCCGGATTGGTAATGCAGATAAAACGATCCTTCTCTTCATAAACGCAATTAACGGAATATTGTTTGCACCATTGCGGTATTCTGACTTTCAGAACCGGAACATTGCGGCAGGTAATCTGCACGGCACCATTTAACGGGTATTGTGTCTGCTGTTCAATGAAAGCATCCCCGCAGGTAAAACAGCTTTCCGCGAACTGATGGATATAGTAGGTATCCTCTCTTTTGCTGTAAATGACATTCTGTAAAGAAGCCAGATAACGATTCAAGTTCGGCGGACAGCAGGAACATTCCAATATTTCCAGACGGGAGGTTCTGGGGTAACGTTCCTTTTTCAAAGAGGATACGTTTTTGATATGGTTCCGCAGATTAATTTCCAATGGATTTTCGTAAAAGAAAGCCTTTCCGTCCAGAGAAATTCCGGCAAGGATTCCATTGTACCATTCCTTTTCAATGATATCTCCATAAACAGCCTTTGGTTCCAGATCGGTCATTTTGGCGGAAAACAGTGCCATTCCGATGGAAGCGCAGCTTTCACAATAGGCAGTTTCATCCGGCAGATCATAGGGCACAGTGAAAGCTTCTCCGATATAAGTAGAACCGATGCCGCCGGTAATATACATTTTGTGTTCCAGAATATCCTGATACAATGCCCTGCAGGTCTGTGCCAGTTCCTCATCTTTTTTTACGGCTGCAAGCATAGCCATGGCGATGTACAGATAGCAGGCTCGTACCGCATGTCCCTGAGCTGTTTTCTGCTCTCTGACAGGAAGATGGCTTTGGTTATTGGAAGGAAGATAAATATCTGCAAAGTCCTTTTTTTCAAACTCTTCCGGATGACGACCCCTCTCTTCCAGGAAAAATTCGGCGAGCTTCAGCGCCTTTTCTTTTCCGGTGCATGCATAAAATCGAAGCAGAGCCAGTTCAATTTCCTCATGTCCGGGAGTAACAAAACTCGCGGATTTTTCTTCTACAAAAACCCGGTAGATGTAATCCATATATTTTTCCATACACCGCAAAAAGCGATCTCTGCCGGTTGCTTCATAGTAAGCGACTGCTGCTTCCAGCAAATGCCCGGCGCAATACAACTCGTGCATGGATCGGTTGCGGAAGCGCATTCCCGGTTCACATACCGTAAAGTAAATATTAAAATATCCATCCTCCCATTGTCCGGCTTCAATCTCATCGATCAGCATTTCTACCTTCTCGGTTAACTCCGCATCCGGTTTATCGGCAAGCAGGTAAGCAGCTGCTTCCATCCATTTTGCCACATCGGAATCCCAGAAAAAATGCGGCTTATTCGCCATCCCTTCTTTCCAATCCAGACGAAAAGCATCAATCCGTCCGGTTTCGCAGAATTTATTCCATACTGCCTGCATGGTGATTTTCCGATTCATGTCCTGTTTCTTTTTTAAAAATCCGCCGGTAATTACAGTGTTTTTCTGATGATTCTGTTCCATATCAATAACCAGTCCTTTCTGAAGTTAAGCAGTCCTGTATTGGCTGCAAACCCTGTATTTTTTATATTTTTTTGTTTTATCTGCTTTTTCGTTGCGCAACATTGTACTTCTATAGTATAATTTAGATATAGAAAAATAACAATATTCAGAAAAATACAAAAAGTGAGAAAAACCGATATGATTAGGATAAATAAAAATGAGCTGGAATTTCGGGGAGGCGGACGATTCCTTACCGATCTGGAATGGATTCATCCGGACAAGACAGAGATTACCTATGAATTGATTTATGTGACGGATGGGGATGTTTTTCTGGAGATGGGATCGCAGCAGTTCCACCTTGTTCCTCAGGATCTGATCATTCTTCCGCCGGGCATTCCGCATAGAGGATATGAAACGAGCCATGGCAGAACTTCCTTTTACTGGATTCATTTTAAAATTGACGATCTGGAGGAGTTTGCTTCCGCCGGGGTTGTTTACAGGCCTTTTTCCAATTCGTTTTTATTAAAGGAACTTTTGCATTTTCACAATTCGCCTGCCTGTCCGCCTGTCATGACGGATATTGTACTGTCCCATATTCTGGCACAGCTTGCCTACGAACGTGCAATCAAGAAGGACAAACAGGCGAAATTGGCGGCGGAAATTGCAGAATACATCCGGATCAATGCCGGTAATACTCTGTCTGCCGCTCAGATCGGCAAAGTATTCGGATACCATGAAGAATATCTCACCCGCCTGATGAAACAGAATTACGGACAAGGGCTGAAATTCTTTATTGATGCTGCAATTTTAAGTAAAGCCAAAGAACTTTTGTCACATTCCAATTTTTCCGTGAAAGAAATTGCAGCAGCACTGCAATTTTCTTCCGCGAACAGCTTTATCCATTTTTACAAATATCATGAAAAAATAACTCCCAGCAGATACCGGAATACTTACTCACAGATTCATATGAACAATAAGTGATTTTAAAGTATTTGCGGAATGGGGATTAAGATGCCTCAAAATGTAGTTAAATATGGTTTAATGTTTTAGAAAGGTGTACAAACTTTTAAGTATGCTTTTAAGAAAATATTTTTATTTTAGTATTCTTAATGGATATGCTGACTTTTATGTGGCATGACGTTGATTTCGTCATACCACGTTTTTTTCTGTCTTGACAATACAGCATATTTGTTGTAATCTTAGAATAGATAAAAATAAAGGGGATGCACTAATGAATCGAATTTTTGTAGAAGTACCATTATTTACGCAGAAATGGCACGAATTGGGATTGAATGATGATAATCTAAGAGATCTGCAAAATATACTATTACAAAACCCAAAACAGGGAGATACTATACCGAATACAGGCGGATTAAGAAAAATTCGCATTGCGTTGGAAAATAAGTGTAAAGGGAAACGTGGTGGAGCCAGAGTTCTATATGTGGATATAGAATTAAAAGAAAAAATTTACTTTATTAACGTATATAGTAAAGATGAAAAAGCAGATTTGACACCGGATGAAAAAAAAGCATTTAAAGCGGTAATAAAACTCTTAAAGGAGGGGTAGCTGTGAGTAAACTATTTGAAGATACCATGCAAGGTTTGTTAGAAGCTGTCGAGATTGAAAAAGGAAACCTTCCCTTAACGAAAAGAGAAGGCATGGTTTCACCAACATACTATGTGGCAGAGAATGATAAAGAATTAATAGATAAAATTATAGCAATCCGCAAAAGTGAAAACATTACGCAATCAGAACTGGCAATAATGACCGGTAACTCGCAGCAAACGATATCACGCTTCGAGCAGAAAACACATAATGCTTCTATGCATTTATTCTCTAGCATTATAAATGCTTTAGGCTATGAAGTACAGCTTGTAAAGAAATGATAACGCGTTAACTTTTATGGGGCATAACGCTTATTTTGTCATGCCCCATATCCTTTTTCTGTCCGATTACCAAATTTCAATGCTCTTTATTTCCTTTTGCCAATTCCGCAGCGGCCTTACCTGCCGCTTCACCGGTAAGGGCACAGACAGGTATCACTCTTGCCACTTCCCAGCCGTCTCCTTCAGGTGCGCAGATAATTCTTCCGGCTGCCAGCAGATTCGGAAAAGCTTTATTATATAATGCCCCGAATGGCATCTGGTAAATTTTCCCGCGCCCATCGGGTCTGAAATCAGAACAAGGACCAATACAGTCCTCAAACACTGCATCGACTTCGGCGCGAAATTCCTTTTCCCCTACGATATGCCGGATTGTACGGTACTGGGGCATGGTCGGCAGTGTCATGATATCATAATCACCCTTTGGATTTTTTCTGCATCGTTCCAACAATCTTCTCTTCCCGGCAAGCAGGTAATCGGTTACTTCTTCCGCACTGTCCTGCTGCAAAAGCCCCATTCCGTCAGGATGTCCGTTTCCGTACATGTCGCTTCCGGCATTGATCCACCGGCGGAAATGACACAAATCACCGTTTTCGGATGCTGTCCTTAAGTCGTTCTTATCGTAACCATGGGCAATGTAAGTCATATAATTCTGTCCCGCGACAACCGGCACTCCCGCTCTTTCCATTACGGAAGCATCCCCGGTAGCATCAATCACGACTTTTGCCGGGAAAAATTCTCTGCCAGAGACGCTCTCTGTCAGGACTCCCCTGCATAGATTTCCTTCCATAACCGGGCAGACGGATAAGGTGTCAAAGCGGATACGGGCGCCGCTTTCCAGTACAAATTCGTCCAGTGCAAGGCTGAACACCGTAGGAGAGAAAAAGGTGGAATATCTCTCATTCCTGGGGCTGCAGCTTTCGTCCCCTCCCCATTTGGCAGGAAGATTATCAAATCCATCGCGGCAGCTTAACCGGATCAACTCTTCCGCGATTCCGCCCATAACCTGATTACCGTTTCCGTCACACAGAGGTTCATACCAGGAAATCAGCCCGCAGGTTGCCAGACCGCCCAGATTCACCTGTTTTTCCAAAAGAAGCGTCTTTGCACCTTTTCTTGCGGCACTGACTGCAGCACTGATACCCGCTATACCGCCTCCCACAACAAGAACGTCCGCTTCTTCCTTTTCTATGATCTTACGATTATCCCAAACTCTGTCCATTGCAAACCTCTTTTCATGCTTGTTTCAATTTTATTTCAATTGATTCCCTGCAGGAATCGATCCACTACCAGTTGGCGGAACTGGGGAGAAAGAGATGCAAAATAAGCGGTAAATCCGGTCACTCTTACGACCAGATCCGGATACAGATCCGGGTTTTTATTGGCAGCTAACAGCTTTTCCCCGTCTAAAATATTCATATTGATCAGGGTTCCCCCCAGTTCAAAATGGCTCCGGATCAGCTGTGTGACAATCTCCGCGCCGCCCTGCTGCAGGGTAATCTGCGGATCGAATTCCAGCTGGAGGGGCGCCGTGTTGCCGTAACCGCACTGCACTTTGGCAATTCCGGTAGACTGTGCCGTAACGGCGCCGTCCTGTCGAAATCCCGGATTGGGATTGGCTCCGTGGGAAATAGGTTCCCCCTTTCTTCTTCCGTTAGGAGTTGCGCCTACGGCGCTTCCGTATTCAATGGTTCTCGCCCAGGAGAACCACCCCGGCAGAAGCTGGCGTCCTTTGGGCATGATCTGTTCTCTTACCGTCCGAACCCAAAGTCCCGTGATTCTCTGTGCCCATTTGTCCGAAACCGTATCCCC
>CAKRZO010000039.1 GCA_934433135.1 uncultured Acetatifactor sp.
GCTGCTGACGGGAATCGGACCCGTGACCTCCGCACTACCAATGCGACGCTCTACCGACTGAGCCACAGCAGCAATCTATGCTTGTTTGCAGGAAACACAAAATCTTCAAAACAGGATTCCCGTAACCAACAAAAAGAATTCTAACATATTTGAGGACGCATGTCAATATAAAAGAAAAAAAACGCACAATTTTCCGATGGGATCATACATTATAGTAAAATATTAAATATATGAGAGAAGGAAATAAAAAATGCCATCTTTTACCAATCAGGCTACTCTTTCTTACCAGGGCGGAACGATTAACTCCAATATTGCAGTCGGGCAGATCGTAGAGGTACTTTCGGCAGCCAAGTCTTCTTTGTTAGGCATTTACAGGAAGGATGATATGGTCACGTATGTTGTCAGCATTGTAAATACCGGATCCGTTGCATTTACCGATCTGACAGTCAGCGATAATCTGGGAGCTTATGTTTATCAGCCGTCCCAGGGACAGGAGAGCATAACGCTTTATCCGTTGACTTACCGCGCCGGATCATTAAAATACTATCAGAACGGCACACTGACGGCTTCTCCGACGGTTACGCAGACGAACGGACTGACCATAACCGGCGTTACGGTTCCGGCGGGAGGCAACGCGATTCTTATTTATGAAGCAAGAACAAATGAATTTGCCCCTCTGGAAGAAGAGGGAAAGATTCTTAACAGGGTGCAGATCACCGGAGAGACTTTGAACAATCCGATTACAGTGGAAAATACCATTGAAGTGCAGGGAGAACCGCAGCTTGCCATTTTCAAGAGCTTAAGTCCTCTGGTTGTAGCAGAGAACGGACAGGTGACCTATACGTTTACCATTCAGAACCTTGGAAATGAGGAAGCGGGAGAAGACTACGAAGTAAGAGTGATCGATACGTTTCGACCGATTTTGTCGGATCTGACCGTCACCTATAACGGCGATGCCGTAGATCCTGCCAATTACTCCTACAGCAGTGTCACCGGGCTCTTTACGACGAATCTGGGACTGATCACGGTTCCGGCGGCAACTTACACCCGCGACCCACAGACAGGCGCTGTGGTTACCACACCCGGGGAAGTGGTGATTACCGTCACCGGACGAATCGGATAAGCAGGGATCCGCCGCTTATGAAAAAAATCGGCAGCGAAGCATCAAAACTTTGCTGCCGATATCCATTGCAAGGAAATTTTCCGGCAGGATTTCTTTACCAGGCAGGCTCATCCGGATTATAAGAGTTACCGAAGTAAATACCCTTTGCTGCAAGTTCCTGTCTTTGCTGCTCTAAAATTCCTTCGTAATTTTCCTGCAGATAGAAGGAGGCATTATGCTGACAGTAGGCAGTCGTCTGAGGGCCTGTGGAGGTTCCGTCCGGATTTAAAGTAGTGGAACCGCTCCAGAGGGATTCATCTTCAATATGAGGAAGATTCAGTACTCCGATTGTCTGGAAAGGACATTCCGCACAGGCAGCCAGACCATCGTAGGCACATACCGTACCTTGATAATGCATGTCACAGGTCTCTGTAGGTACGGTTCCGTCAGCAAAATACTCGGTTCTTAAGTAGGCGTCACACAGCCCGGGAATCGGCAGCTTGCCGGACTGAGAACAGATCGTCTGAGAGACAATGCCGCTTGGCATAGGAAATTCTTCGTTTGGAAGACCCTGGTGAACTCTGCTCATAACAGCACGCCACAGTTTCCTTGCCAGAGGAGTTTCCTTGGTATTGAGCTTGATATTATTGTCATAACCGACCCAGGTAACACAGGTATAATAGGGAGTAAATCCGGCAAACCAAACATCACGGTTCTGGCTGGTGGTACCGGTCTTGCCGGCAATTGTCATGTTGCCGAAGTTGACACTTGCGCCGGTTCCGCCGCTGACAACGTCCATCATTGCACTGGTTAAGAGCCATGCCGTAGTGGAACGGATGACCTGCGTGGAAGCAGGCGCCGTATTATCCAGAAGAACATTGCCGTCCGCATCCACAACTCTGGAATAAAGTTTGGGTTCAATATAAGAGCCTTCGTTGGCAATGGAAGCATAGGCAGCGGCAAGTTCGATATTCTTTACTCCTTTGGTAACACCACCCAGCGCCAACGCCTGAATAATATCCGTTTTCCATTCCTTGTTGATCGTCATACCGGATGTCAGTGTGGTAAAGCCGAAATTCAGCAGATAATCAAAACCAAGCTGCGGCGTGATCTGTGTCAGCGTCTTAACGGCAATGATATTTTTGGATTTCTGGATAGCTTCCCGGATCGGAATGGTACCGTAAGTAAATTTTCTGTCATAGTTGTTTACCGGCGTACCGTCTTCGTAATTAAAAGGCATATCATTAAAGACGGTTGCGAGTGTCATACCGGCACTGTCTAATGCCGGCGCATAGTCAGCCAGGACCTTAAAAGTAGAACCGGGTTGTCTTGTCGTATCCGTGGCACGATTTAAAGTAAGACGCCCCTCTTTGGCCCCTCGTCCGCCGGCCATGGCGACCACATAGCCGGTATCCTGGTCAATGATGGTAATGGAAGCCTGAGGTTGTGCCGTATAACTGATCCGGTGGTCGATTTTATCTCCCGCAGCAGTATTGGCTACGGCTGCTTCGTACTGTTCTATGGCAGCATTTCCGGCATCCTGAGAAGTAAAAAGCAGGGAAAAACTATCGTCTACGTTTTCTTTAAACCATGCGGTCATGTTTTCCTTACTGAAATTTTTCTGGGTGCCGTCTTTATAAGTAACGGTCAGGGCATAATCCAAAAGCCATTTTACGTTTTCGGGAAAATTCTCAGCATTGGCAAATTCTTCATCCACGATATTCTGAATATTGGAATCCAGAGTGGAATATATTTTCAGACCGCCTGCCAGAACCAGATTGGTTACCATGGATTCCGGGCAGATACCGTTCTTTACCAGATCTTCCTGTACCTGCTTCTGGAGGGCATCCGTAAAATAGGTACCGGTAGCGTTGGTGCTTTCCATATATTCATTGTTTCTGGCTGCTATACGCTGATAAACCGCTTCCGTATCGGCAATGGCTTCATCATAGGCATTCTGATCGATAAAACCAAGATCCAGCATTTTTTCCAGACAGTCCTTACGGCGTCTGGCGTTGTTCTCCGGATAACGGATGGGGTTGTAGCCGGACGGATTCTGTGTGATACAGGCAATAACAGCAGCTTCCGACAAAGTAAGTTCACTGCAGGATTTGCCGAAGTAACGTAAGGATGCAGCCTCTACACCAAGCGTATTCTGACCGCAGTTGATGGTATTCATATATGCTAAAAGAACCTGATCCTTTTCCGTATGCTTGGTGACTTCGATAGCAAGATACTGCTCCTGGATCTTTCGTTTGATTTTTTTGATATAGTTATCACCTTCCGAAGTCCATTCTGTAAAAATTGCATTTTTCAAAAGCTGCTGCGTAATGGTACTTCCGCCCTGGGTTCTCCGGAACCTGGTCTTGATAAACTGGTATCCGGAACGAATAATTCCTTTGACATCGATACCGTTATGCTGGTAAAAACGCTCGTCCTCAATCGCAACAAACGCTTTTCCCAGATAGTCCGGTACCTGGTCCATGGTTACCACGGTACGATTGGCGTTATTGCCGATAAAACGGTCGATTTCTGTACCGGAATTATCATAAACAATAGAAGCCTGACCGGAAGGAACCAGTGCGGAAACCGTAATCTCCGGTGCGGAAGCGATGATTCCTTTGAACATACCGATAGCCGTGGCAGCACCCGTAATACCCAGTGCCACCAGCAAAAGAAGCAGGACTTTAACCGAGAAAAGTGTTATTCTTTTGCGCCATTTTACAGATTTAGAATTCAATGTCCTTTGTTTGACACGGACACCCTTTTTTCCATAATTCATAAAACCTCCATTCCGCAGATGCTTCAATGTTCAATGCGTTTTTTCCCGCCGGCATCCACGATAAGATCTTTTCTGCCTGAGGTAACAGACATTACCATTATACCAAAAAGCAATTCGTAAATAAAGGAAAAATTATATTTTCTTTGCATTTTTGCCCGGTTTAGGGTATGATAAACAGCAGATGAGTCAATATTTTTCACGAAACAAATGGGGAGCGGTTCCGATGCGGGGGTTATTCAATCCGATCGAACCGTTCTCCGATCGGAAAGAGGAATGCAGATGGAACAGAAGAGCGGATATTCCTGCAGGGTGCTGCTGCAGGGAGGAACGGGAGAAATCGTAGAGAAAAAATCCCGCTTTATTGCCACAGTAAGGAAGACAGAGAGCAGAGAAGAAGCGGAAAGTTTTATCGAAGAAATGAAAAAGAAGTACTGGGATGCCGGACATAACTGTTCTGCGCTCGTTATAGGGAGAAATGCGGAACTGACCCGGTGCAGTGACGACGGAGAGCCTGCAGGTACGGCGGGAAGACCTATGCTGGAGGTCCTTTTGGGGGAAGAGATCAAAAACGTGACAGCGGTAGTGACACGCTACTTCGGCGGAATTTTGCTTGGAACCGGCGGATTGGTCAGGGCGTATACCCAGGCACTGAAGGCTGGGCTTGATGCCTGCAGCTTAGGGATAGAGCGCCTGGGAGAGGAAATCCTTCTGCAAAGTGATTATAATGATATCGGCAGGGTACAATATTTACTGGGGCAGCGCGGCTTTACACCGCTTTCTTCGGAATACACGGATCAGGTAAAAGTACAGCTGATCGTACCGGTGGAAAAGAGCGGAGAACTGCATCAGGCCATTACGGAAAGCACCTGCGCCAGGGTAAAGTGGACCAGACAAAAAGAACTTTATTATATTGACAAAGAAGAAAGATAAAGCTAAAATAGGATGTAGAAAAAACATAAGTATTTCGAAAGGTGGTGGTTTTTTATGAAGAGCGGTAAAGCAAGCAATGACCCTGTTCCCGGGCGAAGTAGACGGACACATAAAATAACCATCAAAAATGAATACAGGAGAAATGCTTATGGAACAGATGAGAGAAATTGCCGAATTGAAGGAACTGTTGGACGGTAAGCAGTACACGAAGCTGCGCCAGTATCTCGCAGAACTGAACCATGCGGATATTGCGCTTTTGCTGGAGGCGCTGGAAGAAGAGGATATGCTTAAGGTATTCCGGATTCTTCCCAAGGATCTTGCCGCAGATGTATTTTCTTATCTGGATGTGGATAATCAGCATATGATTATTACGTCCTTAACGGAGAGGGAGGCAGCCAGTGTCATTAACAATCTGATGGCGGACGATGCCGCGGATATGCTGGAAGAGATGCCTGCCAATGTGGTCAAAAAGCTGCTTGCCAATGCAACAACGGAAGTCCGCAGAGACATTAATAATCTTTTGCGTTACCCGGAGGATTCCGCAGGAAGCATCATGACTGTGGAGTATGTGGATCTAAAGGAGACGCTCACCGTAAAGCAGGCGGTTGAACGGATCCGGAAGGTAGGAGTGGACAGTGAGACCATCAATATCTGTTACGTATTGGATCCGCAGAGGAAACTGGTAGGAACGGTGGGACTTCGCTATCTGCTTTTGAGCGATGAGGACGAACTGATCGGAGATATTATGCATGAAAATGTAATCTCCGTTAATACCCTGATGGACCAGGAGGAAGTAGCAAGGCAGTTCAAAAAGTACGACTTTACGGCGATGCCGGTAGTGGATAATGAGAATCGGCTGGTTGGAATTATCACCGTGGACGATATCGTGGATATCATGGAAGAAGAGACCACGGAAGATATGGAAAAGATGGCCGCTATCGTACCAAGCGATAAGCCTTATATGAAGACCAGTGTCTGGGATACTTTTAAAAAGAGGATTCCCTGGCTGCTCTTATTGATGATTTCCGCCACGTTTACGGGAAGCATTATTACTTCTTTTGAAGATGCGCTGAGCGCTTATGTGGCATTGACGGCATTTATCCCGATGCTTATGGATACGGGCGGAAATGCCGGAGGGCAGGCAAGCGTGACGATTATCCGCGGACTGTCGTTAGGAGAGATTACGTATCATGACGTACCGAGGGTTATCTTCAAAGAAGTCAGGGTCGCACTTTTGTGCGGTGTGGCGCTTGCCGGCGCCAATTTCTGCAAGTTGATGATCTTTGACCGTGTGGGTGTTGCCGTGGCACTGGTTGTCTGCATCACTTTGGTAGCAGCGGTCGTACTGGCTATGATTATCGGCTGTA
The DNA here is from genome assembly GCA_934433135.1 of uncultured Acetatifactor sp. Classification (GTDB taxonomy): domain Bacteria; phylum Bacillota; class Clostridia; order Lachnospirales; family Lachnospiraceae; genus Acetatifactor. The sequence continues at coordinate 6,182 of CAKRZO010000039.1, forward strand.
TCCTGCCGGTGGTTGCCAAACGGATCGGATTTGACCCGGCGGTTATGGCAAGCCCGTTTATCACCACCATTGTGGATGCCTTGTCCTTGCTGGTATATTTCCAGGTCGCAACCGTACTTTTGGGGATATAATGCAACAGTTAACCAAGTGTTCGAAATGTTTTGCGAATGGCGCGGCTCAACTGCTGCAATGTGATAATACAGCGTCTGAAAGGCGCGGAAATGAGGAAAAAGAGTATGAAAAATTGGAGAAGGTTACTGAAAACAGCGGGGGCGCTTTTTCTTGCTGCAGTAGTGGCTGCGGCAGTTCCGGCAGTATCCTATGCATGGGATCTGGACGGGGAGAGCACACAGGTCAATGACATCAAGACCAAGAATCCCAGCAGTCTGATCACTACGATTCAGACGAATTATCATGCATTCGGCATTACCGGCTTTGTTGTGCTGACGCCCAGCAAGACCATTGATTCTTTGCTTGGGATCACAACGGAAATGCAGTTTAAGGAAGCCAGGGGCGTTATGTATGTTGCCAATACCACCTGCGGTGAGAAGGCGGAAGCGGCAATGAAGGCAGAGGCAGGGAAGGTAAACGGTGAGATCCTGTGGTATTTTGATCTGCAGCTTTTTAAGTTTGACGGCAGCTGGTATGAACCCATTACTTCTCTTACTTCACCCATTAAAATGGCTCTGGGAATCGGAGAGAGTGACCGGTCGGATGATTATGACTATGCCATGATTCGTCTGCACGATGGCAAGACCACTCTTTTGACCGATCTGGATGACGATGCTTATACGGTGACATTTGAATCGGATCAGTTTTCTACCTATGCTTTGATTCGATATCCGAAGGGAACCAAGGTAAGCGGAAATACCACTCCTGCATCGAATACTCAAAAGCCATCTTCCGGAAGCGATTTGGACGATGTGCCCAAGACCGGCGATGATCTTTGGAGAAACGGAATGCTTCTTGTGATGGCAGGCTGTGTATGCCTTGTGACTGCATCAACAGTAATGCGCAGGAAAGAGAAATAAGAACCGAATTAGTTAAAATAAAGACAAAATAAGAACAAAAAAACAAAATTTAAAACAAAAACTCCGGCGCTGAACCGGAGTTTTTAGTTTTCAAATGGCAGTTCAGCCGCGCTTTCAATGCTTAGACTGTCCTGCAAATAACCGGACCCAATAACTTGCCTGAACGATTAATCCGGTTATTTCTTGTACGTTGTACTAGTTCTGCGTATGAGATTTGGCAGGGCCGTTCATCAGATCTAAGTAGAAGAAAGTGTATGTCATCTGCATGTATGGGTAAACCCAGAGGACACCTAAGGAACAGCAGGTGAAGGAGGCTAAGATCAGCAGGGGGATGAAGCTTAATTGCAGAACAAACAGTCTCCATTTCTGCCCTTTCATAATTTTCATGCTCATCTTCAGGGTGTCCATGGCTCCCAGGGAAGGATAATCCGCGATCAGAAAGTAGCTCTGGGAAAGAGCCAGCGAAAGCGGAAGGAATAAAAGGTCGCATACGAGGGAGGCCAGCAGTTCCCAGGCAAGAGTCGGTACCCCGTATAAGGCGAGAGCGGGGAAGAAGCCGCCGTCAAGCAGGTAGGAAAAGAGCCTGGCCGGAATATGGAACAGGAAAGACAGTCCGCAGATGGAAGCCGCAACGGCAAGACATTTGTTGGGCTGTTCTTTAAATCCGTAAAACAGATCTGCCATACGCAGAGGCTGATTGCAGGAAAGCTTCAGATAAAAGTAGGCAACTCCGATATCCAGCACCGATAAAAGCACCGAAACCGCATAGGAAAGAATCACACCGATGATGGTTCCCGCTACGTTCCGGAAAGGAATTGTGATATCGGACACAAGGGAAATGCAAAGACGCAGGATTCCGGAAGTCAGAAGAAACAGAATGGCGCTTCTGTAATTTCCGGTAAGCCTGTCTTTTGCCTGATTTTTCAATTCATATCTTTTTTTGTATTCATTCATGGTCTTAATCCTCACTTCTTAATGGTTATTCAGAAGCTGGTTCCAATCGATCCCCAGGCTTTCCTGTAAAGCATTTCCCTGCAACTGGCTGTATTGCTCCAGAATCTGCTGCAGATAGGCCCGTACTGTGGGGTCTTCCAACTGCTTGGGGAGCGTTACCAGGAAAAAATAGCCGCAGGAACAGAGACTGATGCCGAATCCCACACAGGCAAGCGTGGTTGCATTCCGCAAAATGGCGGAAGGCCTTTTACCCTTTCGCCGCCCCATAAGAGCAAAGAAAATGCCGGTACAGCCGAACATAAAAGCAAGGGTGGGAACACAGGTGGTAACCAGCGCAAGAGCCGCACAGACCATAGCTGCCACAGCAAACCCTTCGTTTTTGTAAGGACTGTGCGTCGGTTGATTATAATAAGGATTTTGCGTGGAATCCTCCTTATAGGAATCCCAGCCGTCCCAGTCGTTTTGATATTGATTATTAGCCATAAGAATCCTCGTTTCTTTTCTCACTTTCGAGTTCAGCCGCGCCATTCGTAAAATCGCGCTTTCAGCGCTTACCGCTGCTTCGCAGCTGTTTTTACGAATAGAGTGGCGCTAAGCTTATACATTCACCCAGACAGATTTTCATGCAAGCATGAAATCTGTCCGTATGAATGTATGGCTGAACTGATATACCTATCTTACCATTTATTCACAGAATAAGCAAATAAAAAGTTTGAAAAAAGCTTGAATGGTGGCGGCAAGTCGGGTAAAATAGGAAAAGATTCCCCGGACGGGCAAAGGTGCGGGAGATGGTCAGGAAAAGAAAGGATCGATTATGGATATCATAAGCAAACTGAAAGAGGAACTGCAGGTGGAAAAATGGCAGGTGGAAGCTGCCGTAAAACTGATTGATGAAGGGAATACCATCCCTTTTATTGCCAGATACCGAAAGGAAGTTACCGGATCTTTGAACGATGAGCAGCTTCGTCTGCTGGATGAAAGACTGGCTTATCTGCGTAATCTGGAAGAAAAGAAACAGCAGGTGCTTGCCAGCATCGAGGAACAGGGTAAACTGACAGAGGAACTGAAGAATAAAATTCTGGAGGCGCAGACCCTTGTTCTGGTGGAGGATTTATATCGTCCGTACCGGCCGAAGCGCACTACAAGAGCCTCCATTGCAAGGCAGAAAGGTCTGGAAGGACTGGCGAACATCATTCGGGACCAACAGACGAAAGAAGCACTGGAAGAGAGCGCAAAGGATTATGTTTCTGCACAAAAAGAAGTACCGACCGTTAAGGATGCCATTCAGGGAGCCTGTGATATCATTGCGGAAGAGATCTCCGATGAGGCGGATTACCGCCTTTACATCCGGGAAGCGACTGTCAAAGAAGGAGTTGTAGTAAGCCAGGCCAAAGAGCAGAAGACCCAGAGCGTTTATGAAATGTATTATGATTTTCAGGAACCTGTCAGTAAAATTGCCGGCCATCGGGTTCTTGCGTTAAACAGAGGAGAGGCGGAGAAAATTCTGAATGTCCGGATAGAAGCCCCGGAAGAAAAAATCCTGCTTTATCTGGAAAAGAAAGTGATTACGAACCAGAATCCCATAACAACACCGGTTTTAAAAGAAATCATAAAGGACAGCTATCACCGTCTGATCCAGCCGGCCATTGAGCGGGAAATCCGCAATGACCTGACGGAAAAAGCACAGGACAGCGCCATCGGTGTATTCGGAAAGAACTTAGAGCAGCTTCTCCTGCAGCCGCCGATTGCCGGGAAAACCGTGCTGGGCTGGGATCCGGCGTTCCGTACCGGATGTAAGCTTGCCGTTGTAGATGCTACGGGAAAGGTGCTGGACACCAAGGTAATCTACCCTACGGCACCGCAGTTTAAAGTGGAAGAAGCCAAAAGAGAGCTGAAACGTCTGATTGAAAAATACCATGTGGATCTGATCTCCGTGGGAAACGGAACCGCATCCAGAGAGTCGGAGCAGGTGATTGTAGACCTGTTAAAGGAAACAAAACTGCCGGTACAGTACGTAATCGTAAATGAGGCAGGCGCTTCCGTTTATTCGGCAAGTAAGCTTGCCACTGAGGAATTCCCGACATTTGACGTGGGACAAAGAAGCGCAGCCTCTATTGCAAGACGTCTGCAGGATCCTTTGGCGGAACTGGTTAAAATCGATCCCAAGTCTATCGGTGTTGGACAGTATCAGCACGATATGAACCAGAAAAAACTGGGAGACGCTTTAAACGGCGTGGTGGAAGACTGCGTAAATAAAGTAGGAGTGGATCTGAATACCGCTTCCGCTTCTTTGCTGGAGTATGTATCCGGCATTAACAAGACCATTGCGAAAAACATTGTGGAATACCGGGAAAACAACGGCCGTTTCACCAACCGCAGACAGCTTTTAAAGGTAGCCAAGTTAGGTCCGAAGGCTTTTGAACAGTGCGCCGGCTTTATGCGGATTTTGGGAGGAGAAAATCCGTTGGATGCCACGAGCGTACATCCGGAATCTTACGAAGCGGCAGAAAAGCTCTTAGACAGACTGGGACTGACCATGGAGGACGTGAAAACGCTGCAGAAGAAGAGCGCTTCCGTGTCACAGGCGGCTTCCGCTGTCAGAGAGCCTGTCAGAAAGCAGAAAACCAATACTATCCGGGTGCATAATACCGGAACCGCTATGGGAAAAGCCCTTGCAGCGGCTATGGCCGGTACAGGTATGGTATCTTCCGGAAAGGATGAGCCTGTAAAAGAAAAACAGGCAGGCGTAAAAGACCGGGAAGCAGCCTTAGGGGAGAAGATCGGCAGCCTGGAAAAACGTGTCGGGGATAAGAAGAAACTGGCGCTGGAACTGGGAATCGGAGAGATTACACTGACCGATATCTTAAAAGAGCTGGAAAAACCGGCAAGAGATCCCAGAGATGATATGCCCCGTCCGATTTTGCGCAGCGATGTTCTGGAAATGAAGGATCTGAAACCGGGAATGATTTTAAAAGGAACCGTGCGGAATGTCATTGATTTCGGTGTTTTTGTGGATATCGGCGTACACCAGGACGGTCTGGTGCATATCTCTCGTATCACGGACCGCTTTATCAAGCATCCGCTGGAAGCGGTCCGGGTAGGAGACATCGTGGACGTAAAAGTTCTTGAGGTGGATCCGGCCAAGAAGCGGATCAGCCTGACCATGCGCCTGGATCAGAAATAAAAACGTGCGAGAAAAATACTTGCACCTTGCGTCTTTTCATATTATAATGGGACGCGTACTGAAAAATAAATCTTCAGGGTCGGGTGTAATTCCCTACTGGCGGTAACAGTCCGCGACCTGCAGCAAAGCTGCGGCTGATTCGGTGGAAGTCCGGAACCAACAGTATAGTCTGGATGGAAGGAGAGAATACAAATGAATAAGTTATTGCAGAGTATGGTTTCCAATGGTCTTTTTGTGCTGGAATTCTTTGGCGTGATCGTCAGTCTTTTCCTGATTTCCGTGGTCACGGAAAAAGTACATGGGAAAAAGCAGCAGGAAAAACAGAAAATTTTTACGACCAGAAAAGTGGTGGTAACGGGGATGTTTTCCGCGATTGCATCGGTTCTTATGCTGTTTGATTTCCCACTGCCTTTCGCACCGGGATTTTATGAACTGGATTTCAGCGAACTGCCCGTTCTGGTGGGGGCTTTTGCCTTCGGACCGACAGCGGGAGTGATGATGGAATTTGTAAAAATTCTGCTGAAGCTGTTATGGAAAGGCACCAGTACGGCTTTTGTGGGAGAACTGGCGAACTTTGTGATCGGCTGCAGCCTGATTCTGCCGGCTTCCATGATTTATCTGTTCCACAGAACCAAGAAAGGTGCTGTGACCGGCTGTATTGTCGGAACAATCTGCATCACGGTTTTCGGAAGCCTGTTCAACGCCGTTTATCTGTTGCCGGCGTTTTCCAAGTTGTATGGGATACCGTTGGAAAGCATTTTGGAAATGGGGCAGAAAGTGAATCCGCTTGTGACACAGGGAAGCCTTGCAAGCTTTGTGGCTGCCTGTGTGGCGCCGTTGAATTTGCTTAAGGGAAGCGTGGTCTGCATTGTCACCATGTTGATTTATAAACCGTTAAGACCGATTATAAAATGAGATTTCATAAATTTAATAGAAGAAGGGAAGATACGGAATGTTGGAATTTGATATCAAAATCGGAGCGCAGGATTTGTATGATTATATGATGCGGCACAATTACAGCGCACCTTCCGGAATTTTAGGCGGAACCGTGGGAGCACTGGTTATCCTGGTTGCCGTTTCGCAGAAAAAATGGGCGTTTCTGGTTCTGGGTGCGGTATTGCTTCTGTATCTTCCCTGGACATTGTTTTTAAAAAGCAGGCGTCAGGCTCTCTTGAATCCGGCTTTTAAAAAGCCGCTGCATTATCAGATGGACGATGAGGGAGTGACAGTATCCCAGGGTGAGACCAGCCAGAAGCAGAAATGGGACAGCATGGTAAAGGCGGTTTCCACTTCCAGGAGTATTATCCTGTATACTTCCAAAGTGAATGCCTCTATTTTCCCGAAAGCGCAGCTGGGAAAAAAAAAGGATGCCCTGGTCGAAATGATTTCGACGCATATGCCGGCATCCAAGGTGAAGATCAGAGCATGAGAATAGTTGCTTTGTGCCGTCAGGTACCACAAAACAGCCTGATTACAGTATAAAGTCTGAGATGTGACAAGCGATTCCTGCGATGCGGAAACATCACAGGAGCGGAGGATGGAAATGGATAAAGCAGTATGGGAGACAAATTCCCCGGAGGAAACTTTTGCATTGGGAGAAAAGATAGGAAGAGAAGCCTTACCGGGACAGATTTATACCCTGATCGGAGATCTGGGGACGGGAAAGACGGTTTTTACCCAGGGAATGGCGAAAGGATTGGGAATCTGCGAGGCGGTAAACAGTCCTACTTTTACCATTCTGCAGGTTTATACGGAAGGGCGAATGCCCTTTTATCATTTTGATGTCTACCGCATCGGCGACATAGAGGAAATGGAAGAAATCGGCTATGAGGATTGCTTTTACGGAGACGGCGTCTGCATGATTGAATGGGCGGATCTGATCCGGGAGATTCTGCCGGAAGGGGTAATCCGGATTGAACTTGAGAAGGATTTGGAAAAAGGATTTGATTACCGTAAGATTACTATACAGAAGGAATGAATAATGGTTTCAGAAGTTTCCGAACGGTTCGGGTACTTACTGAATGATTCAGGAACTTTCTGAACGTACCGATAAAGAGAGGAATAGGACAGCAGGATATGAAAATACTGGCATTGGACAGTTCCGGTCAGGCTGCAAGTGTGGCGCTTGCGGAAGACGGATGCTTAAGAGCGGAATTTACCGTTAATTATAAAAAGACCCATTCCCAGACATTGGTTCCCATGATGGATGAGATCAAAAAGCTTCTGGATCTGGATCTTACTACAATCGATGCGGTGGCGGTTGCCTCCGGACCGGGTTCCTTTACCGGGCTTCGCATCGGTTCCGCTACGGCAAAGGGACTGGGACTTGCCTTGCAGATTCCGTTGGTCGAGGTACCTACGCTGGAAGGCCTTGCCTATAATCTTTGCGGCGTTTCGACGCTTGTCTGTCCGCTGATGGATGCCAGAAGAGGACAGGTATATACCGGTGTTTATGCATTCCGTAAGAAGGGACAGGATTTCCTGCCGGAAGCGGTTATCCCGCAAGGTGCCGTAGAGATCGACGAGATTCTGGAACAGATCAATGAGCTGGGACGGGAAGTGATCTTCTTAGGGGACGGCGTACCTGTTTTCCAACAGCGGATTGAAGAGACGATAAAGGTGCCCTACAGCTTCGCACCGGTTCACCGTCTGCAGCAGTCCGCTGCAAGCGTGGCGGCGCTGGGAGCAGTTTACTATGCCGAAGGCAGGGCGATAGATGCCGATGAACACGTGCCGGAGTATCTGCGGCAGAGCCAGGCGGAGAGAGAAAGGGCACAGAAGGGCATTATCGATTATGAAATTAAATAAAGAAGACATCTGCATTCGCAGGCTTGCGCCTAAGGAGGCCTTAAAAGCCGCCGAACTGGAGGCAGAGTGTTTTTCCATGCCCTGGTCCTGTTCGGCATTTGAAAAACTCGCCGGAGAAAAAGGAAGCATTTGTCTGGCGGTATTTTTAAAAGAGCAGCTGATCGGCTGCTGCAGCGTGATGAACCTTGCAGGGGACGGGGAAATCAATAACGTCGCCGTGCGGGAAGCATACCGCGGACAGGGGATTGCATCCGCTATGCTGCTTGAACTGATCAGGCAGGGAGAAGAAATGGGAATTGCGGATTTTACTCTGGAAGTCAGAAAGAGTAATGCCGCAGCGATTCATTTATATGAAAAAGCAGGCTTTCGGTCAGAAGGGATCCGACCCGGCTTTTACGACAAACCCAAAGAAGATGCGGTGATTATGTGGCGCAGAAGAAGCCAGTAATTACCATGGGGAGAGAATTCTTTTTTTGTTATAATAGGGTTGGTTATGGTTCTGTAACAAAAGGAGGATTAACAGGATGAGAGAGCATTTACAAGAAGAGAACGGCGCACTGAAAAAAGTAATTTGCAATCAGTGCGGCAGGGAACTTAAGGTAGAAAACGGTTACCTGAAAGAGGAATGTTTTTCAGTCGATTATCGACTGGGGTATTTCAGCAACGAGGATGGCTGCAGGCATCAGTTTGATCTCTGTGAAGCCTGCTACCGGGAATGGATAAAAAAATTCAAAATTCCGGTAAAATGTTCGGAAGAACATGAATTAATGTAGTTGAAATGAGGCTAATGTGAAAAAATGCATTCTAGAATACATTTTTTCACACCGCAATTTGTTTTTGAGCGAAAACAAATTGCTTTTGTGGCAGAAGAGAAATCGCCTGCGCGAATTTCTCTTCACCTCTTCGCGACAAGGTCGCTCAGAAATGAGGAGTAGTATGCTAGATGTGTGTTTGCTGGGAACCGGCGGAATGATGCCGCTTCCCAACCGGTGGCTGACGTCGCTGATGGTAAGATATAACGGAATCAGTATGTTGATTGACTGCGGTGAAGGTACGCAGATTGCCATGAAGGAGAAGGGCTGGAGCCCGAAGCCGATTGATATGATCTGCTTTACGCATTATCATGCAGATCATATCAGCGGGCTGCCGGGAATGCTTTTGACCATGGGAAATGCGGAACGGACAGAGCCGCTTTTACTGATCGGACCCAAAGGGCTTACCAGAGTCGTCAATTCCTTAAGAGTCATCGCTCCGGAATTGCCGTTTGAGATTCAATGTATGGAAATTACGGAAAATACGCAGAATTTTGAATATAAGGGACTGCATTTAACAGCCTTCCGCGTGAACCATAACGTACTTTGCTACGGCTACAGCATTGCAATTAACAGGGCAGGGCTGTTTCAGCTGGATAAGGTTCTGGAAGCGGGAATTCCCAAGATGTTCTGGAGCAGACTCCAAAAAGGCGAGACGATTGAAGATGCCGGAAAGGTTTATACGCCGGATATGGTGCTCGGACCGGAACGGAAAGGCTTGAAGGTTACTTATTGTACCGATACCAGACCAACGGAGAGCATTGTGCAGAATGCCTGCGGATCGGATCTGTTGATTCTGGAAGGAATGTACGGAGAGCCGGACAAGCTTGTAAAAGCGAAAGAATACAAACATATGACCATGTATGAGGCTGCAAGGATTGCTTCGGATGCACAGGTGCCGGAGCTGTGGCTGACTCATTACAGCCCTTCTTTGGTGTATCCGGAAGAATATATGAAGGGTGTAAAAAAGATTTTCCCGAATGCGGTGGCGGCAAGAGACGGCCGGACAGCGGAATTGAATTTTGAGTAGAATTCCCGATTCGGTATTGGAAAGGTATGGATAGTGGATTATGTGCAATGAGAAGGATGTTTTGATTCTGGCAATTGAAAGTTCCTGCGATGAAACGGCGGCAGCCGTTGTGAAAAATGGAAGAGAGGTTCTGTCCAATGTGATTTATTCGCAGATTGCATTACATACCGTATACGGAGGTGTGGTGCCGGAAATCGCTTCCAGAAAGCATATTGAAAAAATAAATCAGGTAATTAAGGAAGCTCTTTTGCAGGCGGGTTGTCAGCTTAAGGATATGACGGCTGTTGCCGTTACTTACGGTCCGGGACTGGTGGGGGCACTGTTAGTAGGCGTTTCCGCGGCAAAGGCAATCAGCTTTGCCTCCGGACTGCCGTTAATCGGCGTTCATCATATCGAAGGACATATCAGCGCCAATTTTATTGAAAATAAAGATCTGGAGCCGCCTTTTATATGCCTGGTCGCTTCCGGGGGACACTCTCATCTGGTTCTGGTTAAAGATTACGGCGCCTATGAAATTATCGGCAGAACCAGGGACGATGCGGCCGGCGAGGCATTTGACAAGGTAGCGAGAGCCATTGGGCTGGGATATCCGGGAGGACCGAAAATCGATAAACTGGCGAAAGAAGGCAATCCCGATGCCATTCATTTTCCGCGGGCCAAAACGGAAGAAAATCAGTACGACTTCAGCTTCAGCGGCTTAAAGTCAGCGGTTTTAAATTACTTAAACGGCGCCCAGATGAAAAGCGAAACCATATGCAAGGCGGATGTCGCCGCTTCTTTCCAAAAAGCTGTCATCGAAGTGCTTACGGAGCATTCGATCCGCGCCGTAAAAGCTTACGGTTTTGACCGTCTTGCCATAGCGGGAGGCGTTGCGTCCAATTCCTCTTTGCGTGCCTCACTGGAAAAACGCTGTGAAGAAGAAAAGATTCTGTTTTACCATCCGTCGCCCATTTATTGTACGGATAATGCTGCCATGATCGGAAGTGCAGCCTATTATGAATACCGGAAGGGCAATTTAAGCGGGTATGACCTGAATGCGGTTCCGAATCTGAAACTGGGAGAACGCTGAGTGCCGAAAGTGCGGATTTGCGAATGGAGCATCTGAACTGTTACAAGGGGAGAAGTTTGAAACCAATAAAATATGAAAAATAAATTTACTGCCATTGTGCTTGCAGGCGGCAAGGGAAGCCGCATGAATACGACAATTGCCAAGCAATATCTTCTGCTTGCGGGAAAACCGGTTCTGTATTACAGTCTTGCCTGTTTTCAGCAAAGCGGCCCGATAGAGGATATTATTCTGGTGGTCGGGGACGGACAGGAAGACTATGTTCGGGAACAGATTACGGAAAAATATCAGCTGACAAAAGTCAGGCGGATCGTTCCGGGAGGAAAAGAAAGGTATGATTCTGTCCGGAATGGTTTGAATGCATTGCAGGAGGAAAAAGAGTGCGGGCAGTACGTGCTGATCCATGATGGGGCAAGACCTTTTCTGACGCAGGAAATCATCGACCGGATCTGCCGGGAAGTGCTTACGGAAAAAGCCTGTGCGGTGGGAATGCCGGTGAAGGATACCATTAAAATTACGGATACAGAAGGGTATGTTGCTTCGACACCGGATCGCAGAACGGTCTGGCAGGTACAGACTCCCCAGGCATTTGACTTAAACTTAATTCGCGAAGCCTATCAGAACTGGGAAGATTCCGGAGAAAAGAACGGATTTTGCATTACGGATGATGCCGGAATGGTGGAACGGTTTACAGAACAAAAAGTCAAAATGGTGGAGGGGTCTTATCGTAATATCAAGATTACGACACCGGAAGATTTGGAGATCGGAGAACGCTTCCTTTCCTAAATGAAAACCCTAATCCCCCGGCTATGCTGGGGAGAATAGAGTAAGCAGAGGCGTTAAGGATGGCAGAAAAAAGCCTCCTATGATACAATGAGAAAGG
>CAKRZO010000040.1 GCA_934433135.1 uncultured Acetatifactor sp.
CAGGGTCCCGCATCGACAGACCGATGCCCCATATACGGTCTTTCACCGCGCACTCGGCAAGCAATGCCTTTCCCGTATCTTTCAACTGCGTTTCCAGCTCAGGATTCTGAGAGAACTTCGCCAAAAGCCCCTCATAGACAACGATTTGCCGAATGCCATTCCACAGGCTTTCATCATAACCCGACACAAGCCGTCCGAGAGCCTTGATTTCGGCAACATTCTGCGCGGCGAGAATCTGTGCGGCAATTTTATCATCGCCAAAGCAGACCGCCTTACGGTACATCATATATTGCTCCATTGAAGAAAAAGTCATACCCTCCAGCGTAAATGTGGAAGGATACCAGTTGCTCAAATATCCGTTCTCTTCATTCGGATTGTGAAAACATATGACCATCATTAAACTTCACCCACCTTTTTCACCGCCAAGTCAAGTTCCAAGTCGTGAAGTCCGGCATACGCCTTTTTCAGAAAGGACACTGGGATTTTCCTGACAAGCTCCGCACTCGGCAGTCCATAATACCACTGATAATAGGCGTAAAACTCACCGATCCAGGACGGCATAAACCCTTCCAACGCTTTGCCATCTTTCAGGCAGTAGTTTTCTGTTTCAGTGAAATAAACCCAAAGCTCTTTTGCATCCATTGTATTGACATAAGCTTTTGCCTCGTCAATACTCTTTCTCGTTTTGCTTGCCATATAGGTGTTAATGAACTCCTCGGTATCCTTATCAGGATACTGCTGTGCCACAAGGTCAAAGAGCTTTCCCTGGCTCTCCACCACATCATTCAAATATACCTCTGCATACGCCCGCATTATCATCACCTCTCAAACAAAGTACTGAATACCTTTGTGACCTTGTTTGCATCGGAATCAACAAGATCCCGCATATTTTTTCTTGCTGCTACATCTCTCTGGTTGTACCTGTCGTTAAACTCGGTATAGGGAACGGAAAGCAATTCATCCTGCTTTTCGGTCAGTTTTGCATACGCTGCTTCTGATTTGATGCAGTACTGGATTCCTAGCCCGCCCAGTGAGAGTAGTTCTTCGAGAATATCAATGTCAATGTTGTCCCGGACAAATTCCTTGGCAATATAAAAGTAAGAAGCGTTGGCTCTCCAACCACGAATCACATCGAATTCGCTTGTATCAACGCCGTATTTTTCGATAAACTTCTTTGCAAGCATACGGTATCGCTTGGAGTCGGCGGCATCCCTGTGCTTCATCAGCTCGGCAAGCCATGGAAGAACATCCCTCTGCTGAAAATCCAATATCTTCAGCCCATCCGTTTCAAGCTCATACTTATGAACCCATCCGTTTGTATCATTTGGACGGCAGACCGCCCATTCTTTAGCAAGTTCAACACTCTCTGTCAGATAAAAACCTTTTCCATAGTCGTGTTTATCATCTCCGCCGCCATATCGTGGAACAACGATCTTGTCGGGAGTACCGTGATATAGAGTTATGATTCTCATTTTCCCACTCCTCCTTAAACGAACATCTACTCAAGTATTTTACATGACAGCTACTGCTGTGGTCAAGCTTTTTTATAACAGTTGTGGTCAAAACACTTATACAGCGTTACTGTACAGACGTTAGCTTGAATAAAGGAAACGTCTGTACAGTAACAAAAGTAAACGCCCTGTTGCATCATGACAAATGCGGTTTTCGTTTTCTACACACATAAAAAATATCGTTATACTTGTTTTATGTATCACGATATTTTTGGGTCTGCATTTTATATTTCTTATTGCAGAAAGAAATTATTTCAAGGCTGATAAGGACTTGATATTCAAAACTTGCGCCGCTTTATTTCGAAAGGCGGCTCGTTGCCGTATTTAGCGGCAATGAACCTTTCTGCGTTTATTCCGCAAAAGCATATCTTCTCACAAACAGAATTTCTTCGCTTGTATTATCACGAATTGCAAAATAGAACGGCTTATTAAATTTAAGTTCTATCGACTCCGGCGGAAGTGCCGAACCGCTCATGCCGATAGAGGTTACAGCTGCGGCTTCCGTTTCTTCTTCGTCCACACTGATAAATGTTTTTATTGTATCGGTAAACCACATATTGCCCGAATTAAACATTTTTTCAAACTGTGTCGCTTTGGTGTTAAAAGCAGTTTTAATCCCTATGTTTTTAAGCATATCATTAAGGCTTTCTGAATACTCAACCTTAATTCGGCATTGAAAGTTTTGTATATGTATACTTAAAATTTTCACCGGTGATTGTGGCATCAAACTCTCGTTCCGGATTAATGCTACTGTCTGCAAGCATTAAATACATACTTACATTGCCGAGATTTTATAAAGTGTTATTTTCAAGAAAACTGATTTAAGCAAATCCGACTTTTTTATCTGTGCCGTACGAAATTTCAAAAAGCCAACCCTCTTTTTCTGAATCATCCGGAGAATGAAATTTACTTTCTATTAACCCTAGCGATTCATATTTGCTTTCTCCCAACGAATGATAAGGTTCCAACTCTATATGCAAAACATTCTTAAATCTATTTGCGACATTGCAGATGCCTTCAAAATGTTCCTTTCTGTCATTACAGTCCGGAATTATAGGACATCGGAGAATAATACTCTTTTCCATATTGTTCAAAAGAGCTAAATTATCCAAAATCACACCGTTACTTACACCTGTAAACTTTTTATGCAGTTCGCTGGTCGTCTCCTTATAATCAAACAAAAATAAATCAACATACTTGGATATTTCTTTTATTCTGTCTGCCGATATAAAACCGCAAGTTTCTATTGCAGTGTGTAATCCATTTTCTTTTGCTTTTTTCAGTATTTCCAAAGAAAAATCAAATTGACACAACGGCTCACCACCTGACAGAGTTATTCCGCCTCCGGAATTGTCATAAAAAATTTTGTCTTTTAAAACCTCATCTATTACTTCATCTGTTGTAATCTCCCGCCCTACCTTTTCAAGTGCTTCGCAGCCTGTTTTTGTACACTCAAAACATTTTATGCAATTTTTTCGTGCAAATTTATGAACCCCATTATCAAACAAATGGCATCCGTTTTCGCAAACGGCGGCACAGCGCCCGCAGTTTACACACTTGTCCTTATAAAACATAATTTCCTGTTTTTCGGACTGTGACTCCGGGTTATGACACCATATACACTTTAACGGACAGCCTTTCAAAAATACAGTTGTCCGTATTCCCGGTCCGTCATTTACACAGAATTTCTGTATGTTAAATATTGTTCCTTTCATTGTGCTCACCCTAAAATCAATATTGAGTCCTTTTTAAAACCGCCATTTGCTGCCATTTTGGCAAGCTTACAAAATATTCGCTGAATCCGTATAGTCTGACTGTGAGACTTTTATACTTATCCGGATTTTTCATTGCATCTTTCAGTGTTTCCGCATTTATAACACTTATTCCGATATGCAATCCACCCAATTTAAAATACGATACTGCCAACGCTTTTAAAATATCTGCGGATACATTCTGCGAAAATGTGATATTTAAGCCGCCGGTTGCCGTTCTCTCAAACGGAAGCTTTGATAGACTTTTCAAAAGTGCGGTAATTCCGTTTTTATCTGCTCCGTATGTCGGTGATTGATTTTCACTGAAAGGCTCATTATTTTTCCTTCCGTCAGGCGTCGCCTTGACTTCCCATGTGTTATCACGTTCAAGCGAATAAAAACCGCCTATTGCATAATAGTTTTCTTTAAGCTCAAGTTCGTCCACAGCATCCAAAAACGAATTTGCCGCAATAACCGTGTATTCATCCGCATCAGAATCATTGCCGAACCGAGTATAATTCAAAATCTCCCGTCTTAATTCCTCGTGATTTTCATAATTGTTATTTAATATTTCCACAAACTCATTATATGAGAATCTCTTTTCCCTAAAAACAAGCTTATCCAATACCATAAGCGAATCCCCCAGAGTGGCAACGCCAGGACAAAACACGTTGAATATCTTATATTTTGACCCGCTGTCGCAAGGATAGACACACTCGTATGCTGTATCGGTATGAAGCAGACAATCCAGCACAAAATATTTTCGGGCATATTCCATATCGAAAAAACTCTTTTCCTTATTTTCTATATCCCTTTGAATATCCTCTTTAAAAGCCACGGTCAAATCTTTTGTTAATGTTTCGATATCTGCGTATTCCCGTTTATTAATAACATCAAGAAAGATTTGCAGCACAGGAGTGAAGTGTTCAAGCCTGTAAGAATAAAAATTCAAATCAAATGTGCAGCACGCAGAAAATGTAAACTTCTTTGCATCCTCCGGCGAAATACCCTTTTTAATAAGCGCATTTACAATTAAATCATAGTTATATATATGCAGTTTATCAACAAGCTTGCTCATTGCCGAAAATACTTCTTTTGTAAATTCTTCATTTGCCTCCGGCTTTAATAAAACCGTAATCTGCGGCTGTGCCATATTATTCATTATCGCTGATTTTAAAACCACTTTTGAAAACTCGTTCGGATTTTCGCCGCCGATATTAACATACTGCTTTGAAGATTGACACGGCACGGGTTTAGATTTATAGTTCCATGCACTTCTTCCGCAGATTTCGTTTGTTTTCATAAAAAATCCTGCCAAAAGCTCGGTTAATTCTTCTTTACTCGCTCCGTCCACTATTGCTTTTTCGTAAAACGGCAGCATATACTCATCAAATCGTCCGAATGCATAATCACGCTCACCCACATAACAGCTTGCAATCATATGCATAATCCAGATGCTCTGAAGTGCGGAATAAAAATCATATGCCGGTTCATACGGCACTTTTTCAAGTGCATTTGCCATCCGGTCAAAGCCTTTGCTTTTTGCAACTGCCGCATATCTTTCAGCATAGCTTTTAACTGCATTCACAACAATCTCGGTATTTCGGGCAAAAACCATTGCATCTTCATCACTCTTACATTCTGCTGAATTTTTTATTTTTCCCAATATGCCCTTTAAACCGTATTTAAGCAAGCTCTCATAATCGGGACTCATATGCCCGGTCGCACACAAAAGCCGGTTCGGCGCAGACATCCCCGGGTCGGGCTTTGCTTCAACCACCCTGCCTGCAAAATAATCACAATCCTCTATCGGTGTTGAAACCTCCGACATTAACCTTGAAAATATGAGAGAATATTTATCAGGTTCGTTATACTCGCCGAATTCTTTTTCCAAACGGTTCAATATCCGTTCACGTTCAATAAAACATGCTTCATTATCACTTTCAAAAACCAATTCTTTAATGCAATTCAAGTAAGCCATTTTAATCCACCAAGTCAATTTGCGCAAGCGTTGCAGGCAATTCGTGTGCAGTATTGATAACTATATCGTTTGTAACAGTGTCAAAGCACGAAACAACAATTTTACCGTTCCATATAATTGGTTCGCCCGGCTCATCAAGTTCGCCGTTAAAGCCATCGGTATCACCATTTTGGCACAACTTTGTCACTGTGCCGTCCGGAAGTATTTTTACAATCGCATTTGCACAAAAGTCTGCAATATACAGATTACCTTTCCCGTCCATAATCATTCCGTCAGTGCTTACCAAATTATTTGGATCCTGTGCCCAAACTTCATTTGATTTTACTGATAAATCATCATTAAACTTAATTCTGTATACTGCTCCGTCTCCGAAATTACCAACTAACAAATCGCCGTTTTTATCAAATTCAATTCCGTCAACACCATATTGATCATCAGGATTCTGAGTAATAAACGTTGTCAGAATGTTTTTATCTTCAAGTGTGTTTGTTATATCAATATCTTCATCGTCAAGCTTAAATCTGTAAACACAGCTCACCAGTTTACCTGACGGATCTTTTACAAGCTCCAAAGTGCTTTGTGTTACATAAATATAGCCGTCTTTAATTCGCATTCCATTGGGATGTTCCATATGTTTTGCAACAACCGTTGTCTTTACTATTTTATCTCCGTCAAGTCTTATACGCAAAATTCTGCCTTTTCTAACGAGTTCAGGCTGACCGCTCCACCCCTGATTGTCACATATATATAAATCCCCGTCGGGTCCGAAAGCAATTCCCATAGGTCTTGCTGCTCCCGTTTCTTCGCAAACAGGCACATCAAACCATTTTTTTATATTTTTATCCTTGTCAATTTTCAATATACACCCCAGCATATCCGGAATAGCATAATTAGGACACGCAAGTATAAGATTTCCGTCTTTGTCTATCGCCATACCGTCGGGCGTTGATACATACTCCGGTAATTTTGCAAACAATGTTGATTCTTTCATAATCATTCTCCTTTATAATTTTTCAAATATCGGTTCAAGCGCATAATACGCATCGTTAAATATTTTTTTCATCTCTGAATAAATCTTTTTATTTCCCCGATCAGGTATGTTTGCCTCTTTTATCTTTATAAATTTTTCTATTGCATTAAAATCCTCAAAAATCCCCGCACCTACTCCGGCAGTAACCGCTGCTCCCATAGATGTTGCCTCTTCAAGATAATCGGGAACTTTAACCGGAATGCCGAAAATATCACAAAGAATTTTCTGCCATATTTTATTTCTTGCTCCGCCGCCAATCATTATAAGCTCTTCAATACCAGCGCCGCAGCTTTTGAAAGAATTTAGGATAACATCAAGATTATATCCGACTCCTTCCATAACAGAACGCATAATATCACCGCGTGAATGTCCGATTGTCAGCCCCAAAAATGTGCCTTTTGCCTTATTGTTCCACCTTGGGCTTCTTTCGCCTATCAGATATGGCAAAAACACAAGTTTATTTGCACCCGGAACAGCATTTTTAACTTCATTTTGCATTATCTGATATATCTGATTTTTCTCACAATCATTACCATATATTGTTTCAACTGCCCAACCAAGTGCACCGCCACCGGTTTGCATTGTTCCACATGGCAATATGTACCCCGGAACAATATGTGCAAAGTTAAAAGTTTCCATATTCGGAGAATATATCGGGCTTTTTGATGCAAGCGAAATCCACGAAGAAGTCCCCAAACAACAGTTGGCAACCCCTTCTTTTACAACACCGCTTCCGACAGCGGCACAGCATCCGTCTCCTCCTCCGCATATAACCTTTGTATTTGTTGAAAGTCCGGTTTCTTCAGCGGCTTTTGAAGTAATCACGCCTGCAACTGTGTCCGAGCCTATTATCTGCGGAAGCTTATTTTTGTCAATACAGCTTATGCTTAATATTTCATCCGACCACTCAAATGTGCTTATGTCAAATATACAAGTAGACGAAGCATCGGACGGTTCAGTTACAAAGTTGCCAGTAAGTTTTAAAATGATATAATCTTTTGCATTAAGCACCTTGTATGTTTTTTCATAAATATCTGGCAGATTATCTCTTACCCACATAAGCTTTGTAAGACTGTACGACGCACTGATTCGATGTCCCGTTATCTTATAAAACCGTTCATCCGTCATATGTGCTTTTATGTAATTCGCCTGCTTTGCCGAGCGCATATCCGCCCAGATAAGCGAATTGCAAAGCGGCTTGCCGCTTTTGTCCACGCAAAGGCAGCCCATCATCTGACCGCTGAACGACATTGCGGCAATGCTTTCTTTTCCGACTTCCGCCGCAAGCTGTTTTGATGTCTCGCAAACCGCTTTCCACCAATCATCGGCATTTTGTTCCGCGGAATTATCAGCTCCCGTATACATTTTATACGGATAAACCGCGCTTTTTATAAAATTTCCGTCCTCGTCAAACAATGTCGCTTTATTTCCCGATGTTCCCAAATCATGTGCTAATATATATCTTTTCATTCGGCTCACCTTAGAATTTTATAACCATTTTCATCATAGGCACATGATTTTTGATATTGTCAAATGCCTTGTCAATATCTTCAAAATCATATACATGTGAAACATAGTCGCTCGGGTTAAGTATCCCTGCCTGAATCCAGCTTACAATCTGATTGTGTGCGTCGGACTCTGCCTTTTTGGACGGGAATTGGTGAAAATGAAGTTCCCAGTTATACGGACACTTGCTCCAGTCAATCGTTTCGGTCATGTTTTCGGAAATTCCGTACACGCAAACCTTTGCATCCGGTTTTATAATTTCAAGAGCAGTATTTATAAAGCTTGTAATACCTACCGCATCACACGCAAAATTCACACCGTCGGGGCAAGCTTCACGAACTGATTTTACTATATCACTTTTTTTGCTATTAATTGTGTAATCCGCACCGCGCTTTTTTGCAAGCCCCAGCTTAGCATCGTCAATATCAATGGCAATTATCGGTCCCATACCCATAAGCTTTGCAAACTGAACAAAGCTTAATCCGACAGGTCCGAGTCCCAATACGACAAGGCTTTTGTTTTCGGAAAAGCCAAAAGCTTTCATAGTACTCAAAACTTCGCGGAAGGTTATAATCATAGCTGATGACACTGGATCGAAATCCGCCGGCAGCTTTCTTTGACCGTATGAAAATTCTTCGGGAATAATTCCGTCTTTTTCCTGCGCCAAAGCGTCGGTTACAATATTATATTCCGAATATGTACCCCAACCGCTCGAATATCCCTCCGGAACACCCGACCAATAAGGCATAAGCACCAAATCCCCGATTTCAAAGCTTGTTACTTTGCTTCCTTTTTCCACAACTCTGCCGACACCCTCGTGTCCGAGAACTACAGGGTATTTGTCAATTCCTTTAAATTTGCCGTGAATAATTTTAGTATCCGTTCCGTTACATACTCCGCAGCTTTCTATTTTAACAAGTGCGTCATAATCGCCGTATTTCGGCATCGGCATATCATCAACAATTTTGCAAGTTTGATCTTCATAAACTACATAACTTTTCATATTCAATTGCTCCTTTTTATATATTCTTCGGCGATTGCCGGGCTGTTGCTACAGCCGATTCTTTCAGCTCCTGCCTCGACCATAGCCAAGCAATCATCAAGAGTTCTCACTCCTCCTGCCGCCTTGACCTTTACTTCATTTCCGACATGATTTTTCATCAGCTTAACATCGTCCACAGTGGCGGATGACGGTCCGAAGCCGGTTGACGTTTTAATAAAATCGGGCTTAACTTCCTTTGCAATTTCGCAAAGCTTAATTTTTTCATCATCCGTTAAATAACAATTTTCAAAAATTACTTTCGATGTAATTCTATACTTTCGGCAAAGTGAAACCAGCATTTCCATTTCCTTTTTTATATAGTCAAGGTCACCTTGCTTCATTTTCCCGATATTTATTACATAATCAATTTCATCGGCACCGTTTTTTATTGCCTGTTCCGCTTCAAAAGCTTTTACTTCCACTGTTGTTATCCCAAGCGGAAAACCGACTGCCGCATCCACCAAAACGTCGCTGCCTTTCAAAAATTCGGCACAGCTTTTTACCATTCCAGTATTGACAGCAACGGAACAAAATCCGTATTTTATCGCATCGTCACATACTTTTTTCAGTTCCTTTTCGGTTGTCGGCGGTTTCAAAATTGTATGATCAAACAATTTGTTAAAATTCTTCATTTTATCCTCCTTGAAATATTAATTATATATTTTTAATACATCTGTATCGTTATCCTTTTCAAATCCGGCATCACAAAGGCAAACCATGCGCGGTTTGAAGTTATCCGAATTGCCGCTGTGACAATGATATGCGCATATAAAGCGGTTTTCTTCATCTGTCGGCATAAAACTGTTATGCCCCACTCCTGCGACATCACCTTTTTTGCGCAAAATAGGATTATTTTCATATTTTTTAAAAGGTCCTGTCGGGCAATCTGAGACGGCATATCCGACCGCATAATCCTCCGAGCGCGTATGATTGCAGGAATATGCAAGATAGTAAAGACCGTTATACCTGATAACAAAAGGTCCCTCCGCAACATCCGGATCGATTTTCTCCCATGGCTCCTCCGTTTTAATCAGCACATCCTCATATTCATACTCAATCCGCTTTAAATCGTCCGACATCTTTGCGACGAATATTCGATTTCCACCGCCAAGCCGCACGTAGTACAAATATATACCGCTATCGTCAAATAAAAGATGTCCGTCTATTGCAGGGTCATCTCGCAGCCACCCGTCCGAATATTGCTTAAACGGTCCGGTCGGACAGTCCGACACAGCGAGTGCAAGGTGTTCCTCCGCCGAGTAAACCATATAAAACCTTCCTCTGTAATACGACACCTCGGGTGCCCAAAACCATTCTTCGCCGGCGACATCATTCTTTGAAAGACATAGTCCTTTATTTTCCTAATGAATCAAATCCTCCGATTAGTAAACATAAAAGCCGTCTTTTCCGTCCTTATCGGTTTTAAACGCACTTAGCGACTCCAATTTTTCGCTGTTCTCGGTCGTGCAATATATGTAATACTTTCCGCCATGCTTCATCAAAAACGGGTCTCCGCCCGGGAAAAGTCTTGTCAGATTCATTTTAATATCCCTCCTTTTCAAATCGTTCTATAAATTCTCGCTGCGATTTCTTTGATATGTTATTGAAATAAAGACTGTATCCGCCTATTCTCACCACTAAATTCGGATATTTTTCGGGATTTTCCATTGCTTCACGCAACAGCTTTGAGGAAACAGAATTAACCTGAAACTGCAACCCGCCTCGCTCCAAATAAATATCTATAAGCGTTCTGATTTCCTTTTTGTGATTTCGCACCATATCTATCCCAAAATTGACATCTATCGGCTGTCCTCCAAAAAAATTGCACTGAGGCAGTTTTGAGGATGATAGTATCATTGATGTGGGGTCAGATTGTCTTGCTTCATTCGATGCCCCTGCATTTTTTGCAAACGGCTCTGCGGCATATCGTCCGTCATAGCCTGCTCCGTATTCCGCGCCATATCCGACATTTAAGTCAAGCGTATGCAGCGACGGCGAATAATACAAATTATCATGGTCAAATCCGCGTATTAATTCTTGAAGAATCTGCGCGATACGAATCGCATATGCGTCCGCGTCCGAATTTTCGCCGAACTTTGAACATTTGAAAATATCATTTCTGATATTTTCAAATCCGACAAAGTTATTTTTCACAGCTTCGTTCATTTCATCAATCGTATACTTTTTGTCCTTGAACACAAGCTTATCTATCGCACAAATACCGTCGCCCACATTCACCATGCCCATGCACTCAAATGTTACATTGTGATATTTCGCGCCCGAAATACGATCACAATGCTTTTTGATGCAGCCGGGAGTCAGCAGCGATACGAATGGGTCGGGAAGTGTTTTTTCGCTGATTTCCGCACGTTTTTCATAGGATTTAACACATATTTTGAGTAAATATTCAGTGCAAGCCTTAAAATTTTGAAACAACTCTTCAATGCTTTTCGGCGCTGCTATCCCCGGGACAAGCGTCTTTTCCGATTGCAGCATTTTGCCGCAATTCATTGCCGTTTCCAACACTGACGAAACTGAAAATACACAACCCCACATACTGTTAAATTCATTTCCCGGTATACTTATTCCCATACATGAATTGTTTGAAAAATGTTCTGCTTCCTTCAACGGCAGTCCCTTTTCAACAAGTGCATTTATGCAGGATTTTTCTCCGTAAAATGTCGGCTGTCCCATAGAAAACAGCTTTTCATCAATAAGTGAATTCCATATCTTTTCGGGTGTGTTTTTATCAACCCTCACTCCCAAAATCGGAGCAGGCATTGCAAAGTCCTTTTGACATTCTATTATCAGTTCCGAAAGCTCATTATATGTCGGCCCGATATTTAAAAGACAAGCGCCGTCCGCATAGCTGTTTAAAAGCTCGTACAAATTGCGCAATATATTCTTTACAGTGTCCCTTGTCACTCCGTCTTTCACTGATTTTTCATAAAACGGATACATATATTCGTCAAATTTTCCCAGCGAAATACTATACCATGCATTTTCGGCAAGCGGCGTCAGGAAATGTATTATCCACACCGATTGAACAGCCTCGCAAAAAGTTTCTGCGGGGTAATACGGAACCTTCTCTATCATGTTTTTAAGTGCTATGAGCCGTACTTTTTCCGCTCCACTGCTGCTTGACACCTTTTCATCTATCACATCGGCTATTCGTTTTATAAAATTCACTACCACCGAAAGCGTATCCTTCATCGACAATAAATATTCATCCTGCGGATATTTTTGCAATTCTTTATCAATCTGTTCCCGGTACAAAGCAAGTCCGTTTTTTAATATGTTTTCATAATCGATTAAAGTATGACCTCTGTCCACATTTGTCCGGCTGCTGAATTTTTCCGGTGCGTTTATAATATTCTTTACATCCGGCATTTGCACCTCATCCGCAAAAGCAACCTCATTATTACACTTTTTATCAAAATAAAACCATCCGATAATCTCATCGTTTTCTTTAATGTCCAGATTCAGTGCTTCCGTTTCCAACCTAAACTTTTCTGTAAATCTTTTTGTCGGCGTTAATCTATTTAAGCATTCATAATGATTCTTACGAATGTATCTTTCTATATTTGAATCACACAGCATGATTAATCCTCCTTATACCCTAAATTTAATGAAATATTTTGTGCAGCATTTTTAAGCAACGGCAATTTATCGTTAACAAGCGTATTCATATTATCATAAATCGTAAGCGATGATATACCTGTCGAAGCGACTACCTTGCCGCTATCATTATATATTGGACACGCAATACATATAATTCCTTTGGCAAATTCTTCTTTGTCTGTTGCATATCCCTGTTTTTTTATCCGATCCGCCTCGTCATTAAATTCATCCGAATGCTCTCCGTGAGCAAGCAATATTTTTCCCGGTGCAGAGGTTTTAAGCGGATATTCACCGCCGACACGACCATTAATGCGAACCTCTTTCGTTGAATCAAAATGAAGCAAATACAACACATTCTCCTTATTTTTTATACCGAGATAAACAGCATCACCTAATTGTTCGTTCAGTTTATGTAATTCATTTTCGGCTATTTCTGCAAGAGCATATTCCGGAGTGCATTTTGACACTACAGAAAAAGGCTTTAATGTAAAACGATACTTTTTCTGAATGTTATCGCTCAAATAAATCCAATTATATTCAAGTAATGACTCCAATACTCTTGAAGCTGCATTTTTATTGATTTCAAGGAAATTGCATATATCCGCAAGTCCTATTTCTTTTTGAGTTTCCGAAAAAAACTCAATAATTCTTAAAGCGTAATCCACCGCTGGAGCTTTTGACATTCTAACACCTCTTATTACTGTTATATATTTATAATAGCATAATAACTATATAATGTCAAGCCATTTATTAAACTTTATATTTCCAAACAAAAATTGAGGTTACTGTACAGACCCAGTAAAAGTTCATTGTTTATTTCGCTGAAAATAAAAAACTTTTTTTGTGGATAACCTTAGGCCTTTTCAAAAACCGTGTTGATGGCATCTTAGAAAGGCTTTTTTTGTAATTGTTATCCACTTTTTTCTTTATCAATGATTTAAAAAGTCTTGAATTACATGCTTTTTCTTAATTCCTTTTTCTCTTTTTTTACAACTTATCCACAGTCAAAATGACGAAGTCATTTGAACGGCCGATTTGCTATTTCCCGTATTTCTGATACAATAGAAAGAAAGTTATAGGAAGGTGAACAAAGTGGATATCCGTAATCTTGATCCTAAAACAAAGAACTATATCAAGAACCTGGAACATACCATAGACATTCAAAATGAATTGATCGAGGCACAGGAAAAGATCATTCATTATCAGAAAATGCAGATTGAACAGCAGCAAAAATACGTCCAAAAAGTACAGGCTTCGTTAGACCACTTAAAAACGATAGAAAAAGAAAGGTAACTATTAAGATGAACAGCTCATTTGAATATATTTCCACGCTTCAATACCGCTTAAAAGCAGCAAATGATAAACTTGGTGCTTTTGAAACCGGCGAAAAATATGTTCAAATGGAAAACAATTTCTGGGGGATTATCCGCAGACTGGAAGCACGGATCAAGGATCTGGAAGCGGAAGTTGCAAGGGCTCATGCCGAAACGGTTACTGTGCGTAATCATTGGATGGAAGTAATAGAAGACCTGAATAAGGAAGCGGAAAGAGACCTTCGTTCATGCAAGAGGAAGCAAAAGCAGGCTGTGTCATTCAGAAGTTTCGAAAGTATCGATCATCTCTGTCAGTGCATGAGCATGCTACTTATGATGCGAAAAAAAGAAGGATTAAATATATTTAACAAAGTAGCCGAAATATTTGGATAAAGAAAACCGATGATGTCCTCTTGAACGCTTCAAGTATACATTATCGGTTTCCTTTATTCAAGCTAACGTCTGTACAGTAACCTTTTTTCAGATAATAGATCATTTTCCATTTTCCACTTTACCTTTCCCTTATTTTATAATAAAATAAGAAAAAAAGCAAAGGAAAGGAATTTTTTATGGAAAATAAAAATCC
>CAKRZO010000041.1 GCA_934433135.1 uncultured Acetatifactor sp.
GTGTTTACCGCCGACAATCGGCACACCCTTTGGAACATTGACCTGAAATTTATTCAGCTGTCCTATACCGGAATTTACAAAATTTATTACCGAATTTATTCCGCTTTTTACAGCATTCTTTATACCTTGCCATACCGCCGAAACTTTTCCGCCTATAGCGTCCCAGAAATTATTCCATGGCTGAACAAGATTTATATTTACATCTTCAATTATTCCGTTCCAACATTCTCTTAAACCTGCTCCAAACTCCAGTATTTTTTGCCATAATTCATCTGCTTTTTCCTTGATTTTGTCCCAGTTTTTATATACGAGATATGTTGCTGCCATTAGTCCGGCAAATAATAAAATTAATATCGTGATTGGACTTGTCAAAAAGTTAAAAGCCGCCCCCAGTGCCGTTGTTGCTGCCGCTGTTGCCCATTCTGCCGCATACATAGCTATAAGTATACCTGTTTCGATTCCACTCCGTACACTTGCCAATATTGCGGCACGGTTATAAATTAACAATGCCGTTGTCAATCCGCCCACAGCCCATGCCGCCGCAACAAGTATTTCCTGATGTTCCGACAAAAAACTGTTAAATTCACTTATTTTATCTCCTACTGCTCCAACCAACTCTTTAAATTCTTTAAACTTTACAATCACAGGGTCTTGAATGAAGTTGCCTAAATTCTGTGCTGCCTGTGATACGGCCGGCAATACATTTTCTGATACATAATCAAGAGCTTTTTGTATATCCGGTCCAAATGCTTTTAAGAATTGCAGCTGTACGTCTTGCAGTGCCGAGTCGAGTTTGGCAAATGAATAATCAACTGTATCTGTTGTTGTTTTGTGCATTGTATCCAATGCATTGTTGCTATTCTGTATTTCTCCAGAAAGTTTATCCCATGCCGATGCACTGCCATCTACGCCCTCAGTGACACCTTCCAAAAGATTTTTATATATAGAATAATAGTTAGCACCTGCAATAGTTGACATATAACTATTTTTTTGTTCTTCTGTTAGCCCTGCCATTGCCTTATTAGTGTCTTTTAAAATATCTCCGAAGTTTCTCGTATTTCCGGCAGCGTCATATATGTTTACACCTAACTTTTTATATGCATTTAATGCCTCTTGCTTTGATGTCATACGTACAAGTATAGAGTTAAGTGCAGTTCCGGCTTGCGAACCTGTTACATAGTTGTTAGCAAGTATACCAAGTGCTGTTGCTGTATCTTTATAGTCAAGTCCTGCCGCTTTTGCCGCACCGCCAACACCTGTAAAAGCCTCCATAAGCTGTCCGGCTGTTGTTGCCGACTTATTGTTTGCTTTTATAATTACATCAAAATATCCGTCTAAATCATCAAAACTTACACCCATAGCATTCATAGAACCTGTTACAAGATTTGCCGTTTCTGCCAAATCTGCCCCTGTTGCCTCTGCAAGTTTTAAAGTCGGCATTAATGCACTTGTACTTTTGTTTGCGTCCCAACCTGCAAGTGCCATATAGCCCAAAGCGTCTCCTGCCTGTGCCGATGTAAACGCAGTTGCTTTACCGGCCGCTTCTGCTGCTTCTGATAATTTCTGAAAGTCTGTCGAACTTTTGTCTGTAATACCTGCAATACCTGCCGTGTTTGCCATACTTTTCTGATATTCTCTGTATGTATCCAAAGCACCGCTTGCCATTGACTGTATTCCACCTATTGCCGCCTGTATCCCGCTTGAAATAAGATTACCGCCTACGATTGACCCAAGTATGCTTTGTGCGTTGCTCGCCGCTTTTCTTACAGACGGGTCAACCTGTGCCCCTATTTCTATGTCAAACCTTTGTCTATTTGCCATTTATCTTCGACACCTCCTTCACCACATCGTATAAATCTAAAATCGGCAGACTCAAATAATACTCAAGTCCGCCGAATGTATTCATTGCCAGTTTTATACAAAGAGTTCTTAACTCTTTTCCTGTTCCGACATTAATGTGTCGCCGTAAAAAAAACTTCCTACCTTGTTTTTTAATGCCATGCCGTCTCTTGCAGGTAAAGCAAGAAAAAATTCCACAGGTTTTCCTGTTGCAATAGAACATATAATGCAAGCATAACCTGTATCAAATTCTTTTATTGCACTTATACCCCCACCTCTTGTAAATCTTTTATCAGCCTCTACAAGCTGACTGGTGTTTAAATCTTCAAGAGCCGATAAGTCTATCTCTGTGTACGTTTCCCCTTCAAACTGAAAAGGTTTTCTTAATTTAACTTTATAGTCCATTTGTATCTCTCCCCTTAACATAATGATTTTATTTTGGCTAAATAATCGGTGCCGTTTATCTTATACACGTTGTTTAACTTATCAAGTTCCACTTTCTTTGCTCCATCAACCTCAATCATTATATACACGAGTTCCAGTGTTACGCTTGAACTCATTGGTGAACCTGCCTTTGCACTTCCTGTTGTAAGGGTCTTTAACATTCCCCTCATAACTATTCTCATGCCCTTATACGCCTTGCCGCTGTTAAGGCTCTGCACCTGCACCGCGCCCCTCAGCGTAATGTCAACACCTTCATCGGCTTTCATAACTTTGAATATGTCACCGTATAAGACTCTAAACGGTATCTCTATAGTCATACTTCCGAAATGCCCGATGTTCGGGCTTTCAATCTCGCCAAGTATACCGGGACCGCTGATTGTTTCCGTCATTGCCTCGAAAGATGGAAGTGTAACCTCATCTGTAATGCCTACAAGGATATTACCTGAATTATAAACATTAAAATTATTGATTTTTTCAGGAATATTGCTGACTGCCATTTTTATTCGCCTCCTGTTAAAGCTGTTTCTATTGCTGTAGGGTCAAATTCTAATATGAATTCAATGTTTTCAGCAGGTGTAAATGGTGCAAAATCAATGTGGAATACAATCTGACCATTTAAAATCTGTGTTATCGGATTTTCGTTCGATAAAAATGTCACGTTATACCCTGCACAAATTCCCCTTGCTACGTAGCTGTTTCCGTTTATGTTTTCTGAATCCACAATAGACTCAATAAGTCTGTAGTTTGCCGGGTCATCTACTCTCTGAAAATATGTTAAAATTAAGCTGTTTGAACGCCATGTGAAAAATCTTCTTACCATTATCCAACGGTCCTTCGGGTCTGTACTGCTTGGATACGCACAGGTATTATTACCCCATGCTTTATACCCATTTATATTTATGGCTGTACATACACCAAAACTGTTAATTACATTACCTTCATTCTGGTCTATTATTACCTCTGTGCCATCTGCCAGACATGTTCCAGTAATTTTGAAACTTTTGTTTGACGGGCTTAAATTCGGAACATCTCCATTGTCTGCGTCAGTGTATGCAATCAATGCACCCATTACCGCTGACATATGCAGTTTGTTGCTGCCGCTCTTAACCATCGGCCAACAAGCAATAGCGTGTTCGCTTGACGCTCCAAGGTTTTCTTTGGCTGTTTTTACTGCTGTGTATGCCGTTGCGTTTACATCATCAGATGTATTAGCGGAAATATCAAGAATGCACTCGGCTGTATATACGCCGTTTATACCTGTACAAGCCGCCTGTAATTTTGCGGCTACATCTGCCTTATGACTCCAACCCGGAGCAAGTAAAAGCCCTGCGGTCATGTTAAAGCGTGGGTATACTTCTTTTACCTTGTTTATTGCATTTATTATTTCTGTCTCTGTTACGGCTGTTTTTTCGCTTGTAATATTTAAATACTTATATGAGACTGTTCCTGTTGTTTTTCCCTTTGCCGTTGCAGATACAAGCGTGATCTTTGCTTTTTCTTCGCTGTCAAATTCAACTGTATAGTCAGTGTCTCTTGCAAGCCCACTTATTTCAATGCTGCTTTTTATTGGATATGCGTTTTCTACCGTAAATACATCGTCAACAGCTGTATAGCTTTCACTTGATACCTTTGTGGCGTGTGTACTGCTGTTTGGGTCAAGTACATTCACCAAGATAATCGGTGCTACCGCAAACATGTCAAAACATGCTTTCATGCTCTCACACAAAGTGAATTTTTCAAAATCATCTGAATATCCCAACTGGTTTACAGCCTCATCGTAACTGTAAATTAATTTCGGCTCTGTTGCATTTTCAAGTTTTTCGGCTTTATGGATTGCCGCAGTGCCGAAAATGACCTGCAAGCCCGCACTGCCCTCTGTTGGGACTGTCAGGCTTGTAGGTGCTTCACTTACATAAATACCGTGTTTGTATGCCATTTTTTCCTCACTCCTTTTTAAAATATAAAAAAGAGTGTTCTTATGAACGCTCTTTTATTATGCAAATTCATCAATTCTACGTGCTGCCGGACAGTTAAAACCTATAGATACGGCCCCGAAAAAATACGGATACGTATCAACATCTGTTTGCAATGTCCATTCAATCGGCGGCTCAGCTTCAAATTCGTCAATATTTGGGCTTTCGGCAAAAGATTGGTACAATTTATTTAGAATTGTCATTACGTCTTTTGTTCCATCTTTGTCCGTATCTTCGGCATAAATACATACGATAAAAACAACATTGACCTGCAATGCACTGTCCCATGTTTCTTGAAATCCGTCTGTGATTCTTACAATTACGTATGGGGCTGTTGCCGCTTCAATGTCTATATCTTCGTCTTCATCATCGGGAATATTTAAATCCTGCGAATATATCTTTATTTTTCGCCTTTCGCCTGAAACCGTAGGCAATTCGAGGTTTGCAAGCACTTTTCCAACTCTTTTTATTAATTTTTCCTGCAAAATATCCGCTGTCAATGTACCTCACCCCTTAACACTCTGCCTATCTGCCTTTCCAGTTCTCTCTCAAGAATATTATGTATCTCCGGCTTTACTATCTTGTATACCCTTATCTTCGATCCAATCATCTGTGGGTCTGATAAACTATATAACGATTTAATCGGGTATCTTTCCTTACCCGTTCTTTCAACAAGTCCTACACCGCCTGTTCTCGGAAATCTCACTAGAAAGGCTTTTGAGCCTTTCCCTATAAGCTGCTTTGGGCTGTTTGCACGCACAACTTTCGCTTTATAAACTTTGGGTCTTGCTGTTCCTTCTTTTAAAGTTGCAGGTGTGACCGTAAATCCTTTTAACTGGTTTGATTTTCCTGTAACACTTATTATCGCCACAAGCCTGTTTTTAGTTGCTTTTTTTAATTTGGTTGTACGATTAAAAGATGCCGTTTTTATCGTGTATGTTTTTTTTGCATTTTGGAATAATAAAGACCTTGCTTTCTTTGCCGTGTCATTTAATACCCATCTTGTTATTTTTTTTGCTGCCGGCCACATATCGCCCAGACGTTTTTCTATTGCCTTTACGGTAACATCATCATTTCTGAATGACAATTTTATAACGCCATTTGAAATTTTAAGACCTGTTTTTGTTCTCTTCACGCCCGGTTCGCCTCCAACTCAAACGAATAAATACCGTCTTCGTCAATGACGTTTGTTATTACATACGTCTTTTTGCCGTCAAGAATAAGCAGTTTCCCTATTTTGGGCTTTGCTCCATATTCTATGACAGGCACATATATTAAGATATGTGCCTTATAAATTCCGTCTAAGTGTGTTGTACTGCCGCCCTGTGTTCTGTCCAGCAATTCGTTTGTATCAACAATAACGTGCATTTTCTTACCGTCAATTAAGTGCATATCCGAAAATTCGTCATTATTGAAAAACACGGTCCCTACATCTTTCGCCGCCATTTCTTTAAAAGTCGGACTCATTTTCTTCCTCTTCCTTTTTTCTCCGGCTGTTCCGGTACATACGCAAGACCGATTTTTAAGAGTTCTTTCGCTTCTTCCTCTGTTACAAGCATTTCCTCACCTGCATAGTATTTTTCGCCCGAAACATCTACATATGTACCGTTTGCAATCAGCTTAATACCCTTTGTTTCGTCTATTGTTGTCTCTTTTATCTCTTCTGTTGCGTTATTTTTTTTTTCGTCATCGTCAAAACGTGCCATCTATGCCACCGCCTTTTAACCTAACAACTTGATTTTTACTGTATCGTTTTCTGCTGCCGCTACAGCCCAACCTAACGGTACATTGCTCGTTGCTGTTGCCGTTGCCTTTTCTGCCGATGCATCATAATAAACAGCTGCACCTAAAGCAATAGTTCCCGTTGACGGCACAATCCACACGCCTTCAACAAATACAGCCCCTACGCTGTTATTAGGAATGTCAGTTCCGGCAACTCCGCAGCGTGTTGTTCCAAGTGCAACAACAGTGTTAGCCGCTATTGTTGCACCACTTGTGTTTTTGTAATCTACGCTTACACCCTTCTGGTAAAATTCTGCTCTCATATTCTTTCACTCCCTTCTTTAAATTGTAATGGCAACGCCATTGTTTCTTGCAATTCCGCGCCAGTCAATCACTGTGATGCCCCAATCTAAGTAAATATCCCATACGAAACCTAACATTCCCGGTGTTTCCATTCTTCTTAATGTCGGTGTTTCATTTCCGTTTAAATAATCAATCTGTATTGATTTTGCTGAAATCGGGTCGGCCACTAAGAACCAAGGGCAAGCGTTTGACCCTGCAAGACCGTTTAATGTTGCATCTTCAACATATGTAAGTCCCTTATTTGCAAGTGGGTTATAGCCCGTATAGTCATTATCACTTGTTTTAATGGATGTTGAGTGTAAGATAGTATCAACATTGAGACCATATCCCACAGGAAGAACTAACATTCTCGGTGTAATATTGATTGCTTCACCGAATGGGTCCTTCTGCGTCTGCATTTTGAGCATCAATTTATTAATTGTTTCAAGTGACGGCTTTGCCCCTGTTCCTTCAAGGTTGCCATGGTCTGCATTGAAAAGCACTTTTCCATCATAAATTGTTGCGTTGTTGTTAAATAAAAGTTCATATACCTGTGTATTGATTTTTCTCTTTGCCGCAGCCGCATATACACCCGGCACATTTGATAAAAAGCCTATATCGTCATTAATAAACGCCTGTCTTCCCATGCTGAACTGTGTTCCATATGTATCTATCTTTCTCTGTGGTAAAAGGCTTGTTTCAGGTATTGACGCTTTCAGTTCGCCGTTTTCACCTACCTTTTCAAACGCACCACCGCCGATAATATAGTTATGGTCCGGTGTAACCTTAAAGTCTGATACACTGCCCTTGCTGCACCAATACTGGAATGTTGTCGGTGTTGCTGTATAGATAGATACAATATTCTTTCGTATAGTTGAGTCAAGAATTGCCGGAAATGCTGATGTTGGATTAAAATACTGACGGCAAAGTTCGGTATAAAGTTCGTCACCGCTCATACGTCTTAATTCGCTCTCGCTCTTGCCCTCTCTTGCCATTGACTCAATAGCAAAATCTTTTAAACTCATGTTCCTTAATTCCGTTGCACCTTCAGCAGGCTTTTCTACTTTCTGTCCACAACGGAGCTGTAAAGCGTCTGTTGCCGCAGCTCTGAATTTGTCCCCTTCATCTTTTGTCACCTTAACGCTTGCTGGTCCTTTACTTTTTTTAAGTTCTTCAAGGATTGCAACCCTGCATTTGTCCTCTGTCATTGTTGCGTCTTTAATGAAGTTTTCTTCATCAATACCGAAATCACGGCACATTGATGTGATAGAAAGTATTCTTTTTCGTTCTGCTTCTGCCCCTCTTTTTGTTGCTGCCCCCTCTGCACCTTCGGTTTTGATTTTGTCAATGTCGGCCTGTAATTCATTGAAAGTTCTTTCTTCTTCCTCCGACATTGCTCTGCTTTCAGCTTTTGCCTTCTCTACAATAGCCTGCTGTTTTGCGATTAATTCTTTTAAATCCATTTTCCTTCCTCCTTCTTTTATATAAAGTTCTTATTTATACAAATCTGTTTTTCATACAGACTCATATCACTATTATTTTTTGTTTCTTTTTCAAATGACCGTCCCACGCCCACTGTGGAATCAGCAGGGATACTCACTATTGAAATCTCCAAAGGTGTCCATTTTCGGGCAATGTAACATGGTCCTTCAAAGCGTCCGTCTGTTGACGTTTTTCCCTTTTCCACAATCTCCCATTTGTCAATTACATAGCCAACAGAAACACCTTTTAATGTGCCATTTTCCACTTTCTCCATTATCACTTTCGCGGCATCATCTGAGTCAAATTTGATTTTGGCTTTTCCTCTGTTGGCTTCTATCCATGCATTTTCGATTTTTCCAATGACCTTATCTCTGTCATGGTTGAAAAGTACAACACCAATCTCGTTTAATCGGCTTAAATCACAAGCCCCGTCTGCATGGTCTAAAATCTCATTCCCGAAATATCTCATATAAGGTTCTTCCGATGAAAAACTTAACTCAAATACATTGCTGTTTTCCTCATCGGCTTTTACCTGCATATCAAAAATATCTCGCTGTAAATTTTTATTCGGCACTTATGCCACCTCCTACAATGCTAACTCCTGCCTTTTCTGCATATTCTTTAGCGGCCGCCATATCGTCAATCTGTTCCTTCCAGTCTTTTCCGTTTTCTGCCGCTATCTGTTGGAATGTTTTCATTCCATTTTCAAGTGCTATTCTGTTTGCATTTGCTTCTTTTACCGGGTCAATCCACCTTTTCTGCCCCGCTATCCACATATGCTTCGAATATTCCGTTTTTTTGTCGAAAAAATCGGGTATTGTAATCATACCCGTCAAAACTGCACTCTTTAAAAATTCTTCATACACCTCTGACATAAAACTTTGAAACAATTCTATATCTTCTGCATATGTTAATTCATCTTCTATTGCACTTTGCCTTGCCGAACTGTAATTTGTCTCGCTCATGTCCCTTGTTGTGCTTTCATAGCTGAGACCCTGTCCACTTGCGATTAACCTCTGCTGTAATTTCAAGAATGTTGACGCATCGTCTCCAGAACTTTTCGGGTCGACTACCTGAATTTCGTCTCCGGCATTCATCTCTTTAATCATGCCCGGAGCAAGGCTTTTACCTTCATAAGTCACTTCTTGCCTTGCATTGTTTACGATCTGCCGTCCAAGTCCTGTCGATACAGGCAAAGCCTTTTTTATAAAAACAGCCAAACAGGCGGCTATTCTTTCCTTTACGCTTACCGCCGTTATAAATTCGTTCGTGTCTCTTATTCTCGTCAACGTAGGCGTTAAGTCCGATATTTCCCTAACCTGTGACGGTCTGCTTTTGGTGTAAATATAAATAATATCCTTCGCCTGATAGTATTTCGGTGTTGCAACCTCTAACCCGTCTATAGAATACTGTGAAATCCAGTATCCTACAGGTCTGTTGTACGAATTATATTCAATCCCACCTGCAACCTTATGACTTTTATCATTAGGGCTGCTCCACGAGATACTTAATTCGTCTACTTCTAACGCCTGCAACTGAAATGGAACTATACCCTGATTGGTATAGCATTTTTTAAAAAGTATGCCACCGTCAACTTTTTTTCGTTTCACCGCCATTCGCAAAATTTGACTGAATGACTGTGTTCCGGTTACGTCACAGTTCTTTGCTTTTGTCCACTCGTTCCACAGTGTTTCTATTTTTGTGTTTAGTTCTTCGCTGTCGGTCTTTGCCTGTAATGTGTAACCGCTGCCGATAATATTTCTTGTAAAGGCTTTTATAATGGCGTTTCCCATATCTGAATTTCTTTCAATATCTCTTGCCCTTGCCCTAACAATATCTCTGTCGGTTCGGTCTGTCATTTCTGCCGACTCAATAAGCGGATGCCATTGTTTGTTGAGTCTGTCAAAACCGCCTGCATCATATCCGTGTTTCTTGATATAATCAAGTTCTTGTTTGAACGCCGCTCTTTTTATGCCATGATATGGTGAAATGAACCCGATTATATTATCTAACCAACTCATTTTACTGCTCACCTCACTCCCCTAAATTCGGCCACATAGGTATCTGAAAATAATCCGTTTGACTCTGTTGTTGCCGCTATCTCCGCCGTCAGTGTATCCCTTAAATTTTTAAGTTCCGTTATATTGGCTCGTGTCAAAGACCTTGAACCGATTTTATAACTTTGTCCACCTGCCGTAATCGCCACTATTGCCTTGTTTACCTCTGTCAGCATTTCCGCCGCACTGTATGATGACAAATCCTTTGTATCATCTGCCATTTTTTCACTCCTTTCTAAATCCACGAATTATCTTGTTTTATCCATTGTTCTTCTTCCTGTCTTTGCGGAGGGCTGTTTACAATAGGGTCTCTTGCAACCGGAGCATGATTATTGTCTTGCAAGAACAAGCTTCTTACTCCCAGAATGTCAGCCGCCGCCATTCCATACACCTCACAGTCTAAATAATGGTTGTCGGCATGGCTTGTTTTCTGGACCCACCGAGTCCGCAGCTTACCGCCACCGCCTTTTTCGGTTATTTTGTGTTCCGCAGTTACCTGTGTGCAATACTCCAAATCTATTCCGTCAAACACCATCCATGAGCCTGTACCGTTTTCACGTTTCATTCGTCCGGCAATCATATCTTTGTATTTGCCGCCG
The DNA here is from genome assembly GCA_934433135.1 of uncultured Acetatifactor sp. Lineage (GTDB taxonomy): Bacteria > Bacillota > Clostridia > Lachnospirales > Lachnospiraceae > Acetatifactor. The sequence goes on from CAKRZO010000041.1 coordinate 10,459, forward strand.
TCTACAAGTGCCAATGTCATACCATAGGCCTTTGAGCTTGTTTTGTTTACAGAACTTAACTTGAAATAATTTATCATTTGGCTTGTTCCTTTTGATGGCAAACACCACTCTGAGTTCATGGCTGCGAAATCATAAACTTCGTCTGTCTGGTCTCCCGAGTCAATTAAGCACAAGTCAACCAACTTTACCGTACCATCAGGCTTCATGTATTCCAAATTCATGACTCTTTCTATATCCCTAAAGCTTGTAACCTGCCCTCTTGTGATAAGCTGACTGGTCAAATATTCGCCCCACGCCCTGATTATATAATATAAACTTGTTTCCTGAACATCGACCCCAGCCGTTAATAAGCGTGTCCATTCCGGGACAACAAATTCTGGTAAATCCGTTTGTCTTTCCATTACTGTCTCGGCATTTGTTTTCAATTTTGTATCCTCCCATGGCTCAGCAAGCCACGAATTAGTAAAATTATGTAACGCCTCTGTATCGTCTTTCGCAATTAAATAGGCTTTCGCAATCTGAGAAAACCTTGTGAATGGCGAATATAAGGTGTTTATCCAAAATGCCACCGTTTTCGTGAATTTTGTATTTTCTTTGACTGTTTCCCACTTTCCCTTTTGCAGCATCTCCATTTTATCTGAGTCATTTATTACATTCCCACATTCTTGACATATGTACTGTGCAAATTCCGCTTTATCAGCCGCACTTAATTTTTCGTTATCGTCTGGCCAACGTATTTGCGAGAATTTTAACTCTATAAATTCGCCACAATGAGGGCATGGTACAAAATAGTGTTTTTCTATATCTGCCTTTTCTTTTTCTTCCCAAATATGCCCTATTCGTGTTGTGGGGGTGGAACACATATATATCTTCCTGTTATTGAAAGTCTTTGTTCTTTCCACGGCTAAGCTAATAGGGTCAGCCTCTTTTTTGCTTTCGTTTGGATATTTGTCCACCTCGTCAAGGAACAAATAGCGGATAGGTCTTGACGCCAATTCGCTCGGTGAGTTTGAGCCGACAATGCTAATATACATGTTATCAAACTGTAATTCTTTTTTACTGCTATTTTTTTCTTTAAAGTGTTTTTTTGTCTCTTTGCTTGCCTTTAGCATCGGTTTTATTCTCTGTTCCACAACCGAGTCGGCAAGTTCCGATGTCGGATACACTATCATCATTGGAGCTGGGTCTTGTGCTACGCTGAAACAGATCATGTTGTTTAATGCCTCTGTACCGCCCAACTGCGTGCATTTGCAAAATACAATTTTTTCCGTTTGATAATTGTTAAACTCGTCCATTATGCCGACTAAATATGGTGTCATTTCATTTTTCCATTTGCCGGGCATGCTGCTGCTGCGCTCATCAAGAAATCTATATTTTCCGGCCCATTCCGAAACCGTCAACTCTTCCGGTGGTTTCAGCAGCTCCAACGATTTTTTTATATACTCTGGAACGATGTATTTTCTGACGCTGTATTTTCTTTTCTTCAATCCACCTCACCGTCTTTTGTTTCGGTTTTAGCTGCCAGGACAAAAGTTTTCAGCATTTCTGTACATTCTTTCGTCATGTCCCTCTCAAGTGAGCGTATCACCACAGGGTCAACGTATCCCGTCAGCAGTCCACCTATACGGTTCGGAACAGCAAGAACAAATTTTTTAAGAATAACAAAAAATTTCTGATAATCAAGACTTACCTCTTCCAGTGATATGTATTTGCCTGTTGCAATTTCCGTTTTTAACCTGTGCAACTCTCCCTGACTTTCTTTTAAAGCAATTTCGGCTTTCAATTTCTGTTCTTTCAAGTCAAGTTCTTTGTCACTTCTTGCCTTGCCGTTTGCTTTGTTTTGAAGATATTCAACATATTTTTGAATTGTTGGAACAAGGTCGTACATTCTGCCCTTTTGTCCACTCACCTTTTCACTATGTATTATTCCCTCTTGTGTCAACTGCTGTATTCGCCGCACACTCAAATTAAATAGCTTTGCGATTTGTTCAGCCCTCGCCCATTGTTCAGCCATTTTCCTCACCTCAAACCCCATTTTTTACCTTTTCCAATCATTTTTTGTAACGAAACCCAAAAATTTTTTTTGATTTTTTACAGAAAAATGCCGCGCCGCGCCGTAACCG
>CAKRZO010000042.1 GCA_934433135.1 uncultured Acetatifactor sp.
ACCTTTCTCATTGTATCATAGGAGGCTTTTTTCTGCCATCCTTAACGCCTCTGCTTACTCTATTCTCCCCAGCATAGATAGCTGGGGGATTAGGGTTTTCATTCAATATTATAACCTCTATCCAACGTTAGGAATTGAGCCAAAGAGCTCAAAATAATTCCTGTTCCGTGGTCATCATTAAACGCCGTTTCTAGATTCATATAATATCTATAGTCCATGGAACATTCCGATCCTCTACAAACACCGTAAACATTTCCTCTGTTGTCTACAGCATAACGCAAAAGTCCATTTATCCCTTTTTTCACATTTTCAAGATATTTCTCAGCCGGCAAAACCCCCATACGGATTCCGCTTGCAAGACACAAGGTAAACATTGCCGTACACGACGTTTCAAGATATGCATCTGTTTTATTCAGAACCTGTCTCCACATTCCATTTCTATCTTGGAGCGCAGTTACACCCTCTGCTAATTCTCGAAAAACTTCTTCATAATAGACATAATCACCATGCTCCTTAGGAAGATTCAAAAGAATTTCACATAAAGCTAACATAATCCAGCCGTTACCTCTGCCCCATGGCACATCATTCTTCAACCCCGTATTTGTGAAATAAATATGTGCATAGATTTTTTCGTTCTTCATAAACAGTCTCTTTTTAAAGCCTTCAATCTGCATTCTGCATTCGGTAAAATATTTTTCATCCCCCGTTAATACTCCTAATCTCACTAGAAATGGGCAACTCATATAAGTATCGTCTGCCCACATGGTAGTCTCTCTTCTGAACGTACCATCCTCAAAACGCGGAATACTATACATCAATGCATCCGCTAGGCAATTGATAACATTCAATACCTCTTTCTCGCCAGTAAGATAATAATATTCAATGAAATTTACTCCTATAGTTCCAATTGCATCAAGATTATCAAGTTTTATTCCCCTTTGAAGGAACGTCGATTCCCCAGAAATTTCGGCATCATATTGCGCATATGCAAAATAATCAAGCATAACCTTCATATTATCAATAAAATACTGCCGATATTTATCTTCTTTCAACGCATTATAAGTCTGAAGCAATCCATAGTTTCCTACCATATGTGCATAAAACCATTGGCCGAAAAAACTAGTCTCAAGATATGCCCGCAGATAACTACCATCAGTAAACCGCCAGAATACTGTCTTTTCTCCATAAGTATAAGGACTTTTAAAGCTGATTTTATGCTCAAATCCATCTATTTTTTTTGGCAGTGTGAGAATAAGCCAGTCTGTACCACTATTTCTACACGTGTGAACAAATGGTATGCCTATGCACTCACTTGCATATGAAAATCCAGATTCCTTACCAATATTCGATAATACAACTATTTCGTCACCCTTTTTCAAATGAATTGCCTCTGTCACTCTGTTTAAAAGCTTCTTATTTACAAATATTTGTGTGCCATACGGCCTAAAGATTTTCAATGTGCCGTCTTCTATGGCATATGTAACCGCACAACCGAAATGGTCGGCCCTGCTTATAACAGAAAAGTCCACATTTTTACAGGACACAGATGCCGACGGAAAGACATATTCTGGCGTATATATAATCTCACCTTGAGAGTAAAGGTGAGAAATCTCATACCCCTCTTCACCTCTATATTCGCCCTGTGGAATCACAGTTCTTGAATGGAAAAGATAATCCCTTGCTTTCATTCCTGGATATAATTCCAACGAAGTCAGAAAATAAAAACTGAAGTTTCCATTCAAACGTATGCACTTGATTACAAGTTCATTAATCCCAGGCTCGAGCATAATGGGAATGCTATCAAAAACATTTGGACTGACAAACATCTGCGGCTTACTTTCAAAAATTTTCTCATTTTTATAAATAAGTTCTGTATTTCCTGCTACACATACCAATATTTTCTGTCTATGCTCAGATGTAAGACCTACTTTTACATATACAAAGCTACCATCTTCAGCTTCCGGATACTTTTTCGCAAGATCGATTCTGTCAAAAGATAACACTGGAAGATTCCTTATCCACGGCTGTTGCAAGTACGGCCGATAGATTACTTCTTTCTGTGGACGTGTTTTTATCATATTATCAGCAATCAGTTCTATATATTGATACAAATCAAGACCCAATGATTCAGCTGATTGTTCATGTTCAAAATACATACATTATTCTCCTCTATCTATTTTATACTATCATTTATATTGTCTCGATAACTACTAGGCGAAATTCCGTATGTTCTCTTAAAAGCTTTATACAAGGTATTTGAAGATTCGAATCCACTAATTTCTGCAATATCGTTTATAGAAATATCTGTAGTCGATAGTAGATACTCCACACGTTTCATACGCTTTTCACCAATATAATCAGAATATCTCTTTCCTGTTTTTGTTTTAACAATTTCGCTAATTGTTCTCTCAGATAAAGAAAATTTATCAACGATATCCTTCATATAAAATTGCGAATTGCAACAGTTTTCATTTATATATTTTATAATCTGATCCTCACGGCAATTGTTATCTTTCTTTCTGCTGATGGCCAGTTCTGACATCTGTTCCACAACTTGAATTATACTTTGTTCTATTAAAATGATATTTTTTTCCCGTTCCAGTACAGGAAGAGCACCTTCATATCCGAGTTCTCCCTTAACTTGTACAAGCACACAGTACTGCCAATAAAAAAGTTTGCTTATCTCATCCGTTACAACTGGGTTTTCAACCAGACAGTGCCATTCCCCATATACATGTCGTACGGCCAACCGTGTGTTACCATCCATAATATATTCATAAAGTTGCTTTAAACTGTCAAAATTAAGATAATTTCCATAATCGACTCCCATCTCAAGCTCGTCAAGAACCAAAAAGGTACTGTTCACAATATAAGAAAGCAAATTCCTCATCTTAATACATGTTTCCCTTGCCTCTCGCAAATCAGTTTTGACACCGCTTATAACAACTTTCAGCTTCATGTCATTATTGTATATCATATCACATACCAGTTTTTTCAAATCAGCTGTATTCGAAACAACCCAATCAATTAAAAATACTGCGGTGTAAGTATCTATTTTAACATGCTGTATCACATGAATACGACCTTTATTAAGGCAACAATAAACACGCTCAACCCAGTCGTTACCACAGCTATCATTACTAATCATAAGCAAACAGTATTCATCAATGTCTTTCATATCTGTCTGATTTAGGAGCTTAATATCCTCCTCTGACATGTCATGAAGCAGTATATTATAAAAAATTCCTGTCGACAAAAGCTTCGCTGCTTTGTTCTTTTGCTCAGTGACTCTATCCTTGTATTTCTTTATGAACTTATAGTCTATTTTACAAGCTTCTAGGCTCATGCCATTAAAAACATCAGCAATTTCAGTTACAAATCTCCAATGTCTGTAAGTAACTATCACGATAACAACTGCCACAATCAGTATCGCTACAACAATATAAAACAGAAAGATATCTATAACATTTTTCATTTTTCCCAATACATAACTACCCGGAATTTCAACCTCAATATTAATATCTTTTGACTGCACCTTATAATTCATTTTCATGGAAACTCTATCCGTATTTTCTAAAGCAAAAATCTCTTGTCCATCCCATGTACAAAATTTAATGTTACCAATTTCTGCAATCTCCTCAAGACCACATTTTTTAATAATTTCATTTTGGTCGAAGATTGAAATCATAACACTATCCCCAAGACTGAAATTAGCACTTACTGTTTTAATATAAACCACCTTTACACGTTCCTTATCAGACACCATAAATCCTAATTCAGTAGAAAATTCACCATAGTAATGCTTTTCGAAAAGCTTTTGCTTTACTTGATCATAGGTAAGGTCATTGAATCTCCACATGGAATTATAGAACCATTCTGCATTGCTTGTCGCACGTCCCTTTTCCAACATGATGTCATTATTACGAAAAAGTGTAATCACTTTATCCTGTATAAAAAGTCCAGAACACAAATCCTCGTAATAATCTTTTACATTATTAAGCACTATAATTTCCCTAGGATCTTTTATTCCGCTACTTTTACATAATCTTTTGTAGTCAGCACTACTTATAAGTTTCTCAGCAATCATATCCTGCAAATCAAGCTCGTTTTCTATAAGTTCCATTCCGAATAATATATTACGTTGTAGTTTTTCTTTCAAATTGTTACGTACAACGTTATAACTCTGAATATAAATAGGAATAAACAAGGTTACAAACATCACAATCATTAATATACACTTTGTTACCTCTTTTCTAAATAAATGCAATGAATTCTTATTTTCCTTTTTCAACATCAGACAAAATCACCACTTATCTATCGCCATCTTTGCGGCATACTTACCTACATTCTCTCCTATCACCGATGAGTTTCCCGTAACGCGGTAGCTGGCATGTGCATAAAAATCACCACTGATACATCTACCAGCCATAAATAGGTTATCAGTTCCGTCACACATAGCTGCACGCATCGGGATCTGATAATCCCGCACAACACCATCATCACTTTCCTCATCATATCCTTTTTCGTTATCTTCTGTTAACGCATGAATATCAACTCCAAAAGAAACCGAACATATACTATCCTCAAAGTGTCTATTGCTGTTTAAGTCATCTATGGTAACCGTATATTTACCAAGGATTCGCCTTCCCTCTCTAACCCCTATGGTCTGCGCTGTAGATACAAGCCGTACATTACTCCAAATCCCACCGAGTGAGCGAAGCCCGTCCACAATTTTATTTATCTCCACCCTTGCAGAAATTGTTGCAGCGGTCAAATCGTCAGCATTTGTTCCGTCTCTGCCATACTCCTGATTAACGGTAAGCAAATAAATGTCATGAAACAGATGATACATTCCTGGTTCCTGCTGCGATGACTTTATCCCAGCGCGCAGTATTTCATTTTTCAGACGCTCTTTTGGTGTGACGCCACCATTATATTCTAAAAAATTATCAAAATCAACCATATCAGAATAATCAGGTCCATCAATTAGTGCAAACATTGTCATTGGCTGCATATGTCCTTGCACATTTCCCTTATGAAACTGGCTTCTGCACATTGCACAAACATCTCCGTCACCAGTTGCATCAATAAAATATTTTCCATAAAAAATTTCTGCACCAGATTTTGATACGGTTTGTACAGCAGTCAGCATGCTACCATCTTTCATTACTTCACTAACATAGGTATATAGCCTTACTGTTATTCTTACCTCCGCACACATTATATCAAGCAATAGCTTCATTGCCTCTGGTTCACAAAGGAAATTTCCACCACGACCAAAATGACCACGATCCATTTTCTGCAGACGCTCCATCATCTCATTTACAATATAACCTTCTTTATTAGAAACATCAATAAGCCATGTCACTAGACCTGCCGTCCATGTTCCGCCGAGACATCCATTTCTTTCTAGAATAAGCACACTTGCTCCTTCACGTGCTGCAGCTATTGCTGCACATACGCCAGCCACACCCCCGCCACACACAATAACATCAAACTGGTTCATAGTGCTACTCCAATCTATTTTTATTATTTTGAACATTCACAACTCCTACACACACATAGCCACGCTTTTCAGGAGTATAGGTAAATAATATATCCCTGCCACTTAAGCTGAACTGTGGATGCGGATGCCCAGGATGATTTTTCAGTACGTTAAGCTTGTACATAATATCTTTTTTATTATTATCTGAATTGAGTAATATGATGTCTGACATGTATCCATCACTACCAAGATAAAGAGTGTCCGATATAAAAAATTGATCCTTTTCATCTGGTACAGTGTGAGCATATGCATATTCAGAATCCACAACATGAACGCAAGTTGGGTGCTCATCAATATCAATATAGCAAATACCACTTTCTACTGCAGTTGTCTGACTCATAAGTCTTACAAAATAAAGCCGTTTTCCGTTAGATGACCAAATCCAATGCACTAACCATTCACCAAAACTTCCATCCTCGTTCATAATCTGAACATAAGGTTGCCAAATTTTTTCTGTATTCGTATCAAGAAGCCACATTCGATCTTTCACATTCTCCATACCACCATGAAGAAAATTCACAAGATTTGGGTACACTGGATTAATAATAAAATGACCAGCAAACGGATTCTTGTGATAAGAAAAATGCTCATCCACCCATTGCGTATCAAGTATCACTTTGCACTCGCATGTCTCAGTATTTAAAATACAACCTCTGTTTGGATAATAGTTGAATCTTGTTCCGTAAAAAAACAACAAGTACAGCCCATCTGCAGTAATAGTAGCAATTTCCTGCAATTCGCAACCATTTGGCTCTGTGAACACAATTTTTTTCGTTCCTGTGTTTATATTGTAAGAAAAAATTTTATCATCTGCAGTAAAATAAACAACATTCTGCTTTGACACTAGCATTGCATACATCCTCATATTCATTCTGTCATGGAGCATAATCGTCGTGTCATCTGTCGAACGATAAAGTATAGGTATTCCTCGTCCAGACGTTCTTATATGCCTATCAAAAGCAGCACATAATACATAATTTTTATCATCTGCAGTAGTATACTCGTTAATATAAGTATGATTCAAATTCACGCCTGGCAGATAAAAAGATGGAATTGCTTGTCCATCAACATCATAAAACACACATTTTCTTACCTTGAAACCAAACTGCTCATAATACGGATATACAAGAGAACGTTCATATGTTGCAGTTATTTTATCAGCAAAACCTTCATATTCTTTTACCAACTTTGCAAGAATATCAATTCCTGCTGGCTTTGCTAGTAACAGATTATATATAATTGCAACAAGCTCGTCATAGCAAAGTGGTGCCTTCTCATATGTCAGTTCCCTATAAAGACCTATTGCAGCAAGTTGAGAGGTCTGTTCACCAAACCACACTGTTCTTCCCGTTGCAATACTTTTGATAATTCCATATTCTTCAGCATCGTCAAAAATATGTTCCCCACTCTTTAGTTCCAGTGCTGTCATAACAGCTTTCAACGTATTCTCAATATTCGGTTTTTCATTTAGCACAATATTTCTACCCAAAAAGGCGGAGAGAATCTCCTCCGCCGCCATTTTATCTACAGGTTGTGCTAGGATATCGTTAAAATTAAAAAGTCCGAGTTTTTTTAATATTTGCGAAGCATGACCAAATAGCACATTCTTTTTGAAGCCATCCTCATGATACTGTACATTAGGCCCTACAGGAACAGAGCAGATACTGATAATTTCTTCTTTCTCGAAAGTGTCATAACAAACAACAACTGCATCTGACACATCCTTATCTGTTAATATAACATCTGTTCTCACTTCACCTATGCCTGTTCTACTAAACAGATATTCCTCTCCTGCAATTTTTACTTTACAATAATCGTATCTGTCATCTATATATGTAATTAAAATAGCCTTATTCATATTACAGCACTCATCCTTTCTAGCCTTTGATTGATCCTACCATAACCCCTTTAACAAAATGCTTCTGTACAAATGGGTATATAATAAGCACCGGAACAACCGACACAACAATAAGCGAATATTTCAATAGCTCGCTTAACGCCATCTTGGCCTCTGCCATCTCATCCATAACCATACTAATATCTACTTGATTTACAACGAGTATTTCTCGCAAAAAGATTTGTAAAGGAAATAATTGTCTATTTGTGAGGTATAAAAAAGCATCAAAATACGAATTCCAGTGGCCAATAGCATAATAAAGAGTTATTACAGCAATAATAGATTTTGAAAGTGGCAACACTACTTTCCAAAAAAAGTACAAATCGCTACAGCCATCTACCTGTGCTGCTTCCCATAATTCTAACGGAATATTATTGCGAAAGAATGTTCTTGTTATTATCATATTATACACCGTCATTGCTCCTGGTAAAAGCATAGCCCACACAGTGTTAAGCAATCGAAGATTGGATACTAGTATATATGTTGTTATCATTCCACCACTAAAAACCATAGTAAATGTAAACAGCATCATAATAATACCACCGCCTGGTAAATCCCTTCTTGAAAGCGAATATGCTGCGCACAATGTCATGAAAAGGTTGATTACTGTACCAACTACTACATAAAACAGTGAATTTCTATATCCTAAAATAACAGAGTCATTTCGAAAGACTGCCTTATACCCTTCCAAAGTGAACTCCTTTGGAGTCAAAATAACCTTTCCGGCCATAACGGCATCAGCTGACGAAAATGAGGCTGATAAAATGTGTATCAGTGGGAAAGCAACTATTACAGCAAGCAGGAACAAAAAAATGTATACAATCGCATAAAACACACGATCCTCTCTACACATTTTTACTTTACTTTTCGTTTTTACCATAAGCTTTCCTCTCCCACTTTCTTTGATATATTGTTTACAATAGATATAAGTACAAAATTGACTAAACTGTTAAAAAAACTAACTGCTGTAGCAAAAGAATAGTTACCGTTTGAGCCAAGACCCATTTTATAAACATATGAAGAAATTACCTCACTATATGACATGTTAAACCCATTTTGCATGAGTAAAACTTTTGTATATCCCACACTCATTAAGCTTCCACATCTCATAATAAGCAGAATTACAAGAGTCGGAATAAGAGCAGGTAGGTCAATATACAACATACGTTTGAATCTGCTAGCCCCATCAACCCGTGCTGCGTCATGTAGCTCAGGATCCACATTACTAAGAGCAGCTACGTAGATTATTGAACTCCATCCAATTTCCTGCCATATTCCAGACCATACATAAGTGTGATAAAACGCCTTTGGAATTCCTAGGATATTCGGTACCTCTCCACTGCTAAACATCTTATATATAGACCCAAAGACTCCAGAAATTGGATTGAATATCTGGTTAATCATACCAACTAAAACCACAATTGATATAAAATGAGGAATATAAGTTATTGTCTGAACAGCTTTTTTAAACCATTTAACTTCTGCGGAATTTATAAGCAAGGCAAGAACTATGGGAGCTGGCGTCCCAACTACTAGCGAATAAAATGAAATAACAAGCGTGTTTTTAAGCACTTTAGTGAACTGATAGCTATTAAAAAACTTTTTAAAATATTTTAATCCAACCCATTCACTTCCCCAAACACCAAGTTTAGGCGAAAAATCCTTAAATGCTATCTGAAGACCTGCCATAGGGATGTATTTGAATACAATCAGATACGTTAACGGCAGGATAAGCAATAAATATAATTGCCAATGCCTAGCTACACTTCTAAGTTTTTTCTTTGTCAGCAGTAGCCCTTTTACTGATTTTTCCATTGATGAATGCCCCCATCATTTATTTTCCATGTGTTCTGTTATATGCGTTCTGTGCAATCTCAAGAGCTCGGTTTAAATTAATATTGTTTTCAAGCTCATTTATATAATTATCCCAGTTTGCATCTATATCTTCAAATCCCGTTATAAATTTTGTCGTCATTTCACGATAATAAAGCTTAGCATCTGTAAAGATTTCACTATATTCCTCTGCTTCATTATCTGCATAAATAAGAGTACCTACTGTTTCATCTGGTATATAATCTATAAGCATCCCGACCGCCTCTGCCTTGACTGTTCTGGTTACATCTGTTGCCGATACAACACCCGCTGCAACATCATATGTTCTTATTCCAAGTGCAACTCCCCAGTGAGCGGAATGCGCTGATCCGGCAGACAGAATCGGTTTGATTGTTGCTTTGTATCCCAAGAATTCATAGGATGCATGGTCATCTGGTCCAGGTTCAACCCAGTCAACACCCTTTTCACCCCAGTTACTCCATATGGTAAGTTCATCTGAACATAACAAATCTCCAACTCTGAAAGCTACTTCCGGATTCTCGCAATCCTTTGTTATAGCGAAAGAGTATGTTGGCAATGACGGTCTGTAAATTCTAGAAGCACAGTTATTCTCACCCTTTAATACAACAGGAACAAATTCTGATCTACGTGTACTGCCAGCAGGGAGGCAACTTGGAGATGTATTAACAAATGAGCCTACTTTATTTACTTCATCTGCCAAAATTGCTTTCCACTGGGCTTGATCAATCGTAAATGTAGCAGTTGAGATTAACCCATTTTTACATAAATCCGCAACATATTTCATGCCTTGCTTCCACTCATCCGTTGTAAATGCATACCTAAGTGTTCCATCCTTCACCGAAAGCATATCCATATAATGCTCAAATGTAAGAAATGTATTTAAAATTGCATGAACACCAGAACTTGCATTATCATTAGTATAATCAAGAAATGGGATTTCATCTGCTTCACCATTATGGTTCATATCATTATCTTTGAAAGCCTGCAATGCATTCTTATACTCTTCAAGCGTTTCAGGAACATCAAGCCCCAATTCATCAAGCCAAGGTTTATATATCCATAATACATGAGTAAACTCATTCTGAAGGGTTTCATTATAATTTAATACTGTATATATGTTTCCATCAGGGGCAGTAATGTAACTAAGTAAATTTTTGTCCTTAAGTTCTTCCCTTTTAAGAGCATTTTTTATGTAATAAGATGAGTTCTCATAATATTCATTAAGCGGTATCAGCATCCCTTCGGCTCCATACTTAGAGACAGTTGTCGCAGACAACCCCGAAATAATGATGTCCGGTAAATCCGTTCCGGAATTCATCATAAGGTTAAGTTTTGTACTGTAATCTGTACCAGGTACAACCTCAAATTGAAGATCAACATTTCCATATTCTTCAATTTTCTTTGTAAAAGAATTTTCTTCATAATCATCCACATTTGCACTTTGTGCGATGAGCACTTTAAGCGTTACCTTTTCCTTACATAGTGGCAATTCTCCAAGAGGATTTAAATTCTCATCCGACACCCAAGTTGGCGTTTCTACCTTATTATCTTCTACTTTATCCTCCACTGTATTTTTTTCTTCATCCTTTTTCTCAACCGATGTATCTGTTTTTTTTGTTACATCTTCATTTTTGCTACATCCAGCAAAAATGAGACTAAGTGCCAATACCATTGCAATAATAGCACTCATAAATCTGTTTTTGCTTTTCACTTTCATAAAATCTCCTTCTTTCTATTGTATTTGAATTCATTTTTGAATTCTTCTAAATTTTATCATATTGATTTTTTATATACAATATGAATATTCCGAAATCAATAATGAATATTCTGCAATTGCAGCAAATACAAGGGTTGATCGCTTCATAGTAATAAAAAATCTCTTTATATTTATATTGTTAAATTCTACTTCCTCTTTTTATTCATCAACAGGAGTGTAGGATATGTATAACTACCATAAAAAATGTCGGTTATAGCATTCTTAAAGAACTGTACAAGCAATTAGAAATGGATAAGTTTTGGTACTGGAAAACTAGTATATTACTGATATTGTCAATATTGGTTTACACTTTTTTCACAAGGATGTTCGACCTTATGCTGCCTCTTGTAGTGAAGTATA
>CAKRZO010000043.1 GCA_934433135.1 uncultured Acetatifactor sp.
GTTATCGTCGCCGATAATCCGCAGCGCCCCGTTCTCTATCCGCATGGTAGCGTCGGTGGCTGCATGTCCCAGGATATAATTGCCTTCCCCGAAAATTGCTTCCGCCAGGGCTTCCCCTTCCAGGCTGCTGAGGCTTGCGTCATTGAAATTGTTGTCAAACCAGAAGCTTTCTTCCGTCGTCTCCGGCTCCAGCAGGCTGACCTTCAAGTTGTCCAGTGTCACGTCACACTGGCACTGCACGATCAGACGCACGTTATCATCCAGACAGTCCGCCAGGGATACACCGGCTGCTTCTATGGTCTCTATACTCAAGGCCTGAAGAACCGTATAGGCGCTATCGGTGGTTTTCTTGGCGCTGAGGGTGATTCCCTTGGCGGGAGATACCACAAGCTTCAGATTGTACGTGGTTCCCGGGGTGCTGTAGGTGCTGTCACTGCTGTTTACCAGCCCCGGGTTCACCCAGGAATTGTTGTTGGCCGTACACCTCAAGGAAGTCCGGTATCCGGCTCCCGACCAGATTCCCGAAAGCCATATGTCTTGCGACTCAATGAATTTCAAAGTCTCATCTATGGGCTTGCTGGCGAAGGTAAAGGCATTGCTGCTGCCTGCGTTCAGCGTATAGTCGGCCTCGATTACAACGCCCTGTACCGAAATCCGCTCGTCATTCGCCAATAAGATCTGGGTCCGGTTGTTCTTCGTCTCCCCGTCCGTGGGCGTCCCGTTATCGTCGCCGATAATCCGCAGCGCCCCGTTCTCTATCCGCATGGTAGCGTCGGTGGCTGCATGTCCCAGGATATGGTTTCCCTCACCGAAAATCGCATCCGCCAGGGCTTCGCCCTCCAAGCTGCCGAAACTATCCCCTTCAAAGTCGTTGTAGAATAATACGCCTTCTTCCAGTTCTCCTCCGGGATTATCCGGGTCCTTGGGTTCCTCCGTCTCCGGTTCCAGCAGGCTGACCTTCAAGTTGTCCAGGGTCACGTCACACTGACACTGCACAATCAGACGCACGTTGTCATCCAGACAGTCTGCCAGCGATACTCCGGCTGCTTCTATGGTCTCTATACTCAAGGCCTGAAGAACCGTATAGGCGCTATCGGTGGTTTTCTTGGCGCTGAGGGTGATTCCCTTGGCGGGAGATACCACAAGCTTCAGATTGTACGTGGTTCCCGGGGTGCTGTAGGTGCTGTCACTGCTGTTTACCAGCCCCGGGTTCACCCAGGAATTGTTGTTGGCCGTACACCTCAAGGAAGTCCGGTATCCGGCTCCCGACCAGATTCCCGAAAGCCATATGTCTTGCGACTCAATGAATTTCAAAGTCTCATCTATGGGCTTGCTGGCGAAGGTAAAGGCATTGCTGCTGCCTGCGTTCAGCGTATAGTCGGCCTCGATTACAACGCCCTGTACCGAAATCCGCTCGTCATTCGCCAATAAGATCTGGGTCCGGTTGTTCTTCGTCTCCCCGTCCGTGGGCGTCCCGTTATCGTCGCCGATAATCCGCAGCGCCCCGTTCTCTATCCGCATGGTAGCGTCGGTGGCTGCATGTCCCAGGATATGGTTTCCCTCACCGAAAATCGCATCCGCCAGGGCTTCGCCCTCCAAGCTGCCGAAACTATCCCCTTCAAAGTCGTTGTAGAATAATACGCCTTCTTCCAGTTCTCCTCCGGGATTATCCGGGTCCTTGGGTTCCTCCGTCTCCGGTTCCAGCAGGCTGACCTTCAAGTTGTCCAGGGTCACGTCACACTGACACTGCACAATCAGACGCACGTTGTCATCCAGACAGTCTGCCAGCGATACTCCGGCTGTTTCTATGGTCTCTATACTCAAGGTCTGAAGTACCGTGTAGTCGGTTTCTTCCGCTCTTTTGGCACTGAGGGTGATCCCCTCCTGGGGAGATACCACAAGCTTCAGATTGTACGTGGTTCCCGGGATGCTGTAGGTGCTGTCGCTGCTGTTTACCAGTCCCGGATTCTCCCAGGAATTGCTGTTGGCCGTACACCTTAAGGAAGTCCGGTATCCGGTTCCCGACCAGATTCCCGAAAGCCATACATTGCCCGAATCAATGTAGCTAAGGGTCTTATCAATGGGCTTGCTGACAAAGGTAAAGGCATTGGTACTGCCTGCATTCAGCGTATAGTCGGTCTCAATCACAACACCCTGTTCCGAAATCGCCTCATTGCTTGCTAGCAGAATCTGGGTACGGTTGTTCTTTGTCGTCCCGTCGCCAGGGTCCACGTTATTGTCGCCGATAATCCGCAGGCCCCCGTCCTCAATCCGCATGGTGGCATCCGTTGCGGCATGTCCGAGAATATAATTCCCCTCCCCGAACAGCGCTTCCGCCAGTTCTTCCCCTTCCAGGCTGCTGAAATACGCGTCGTTTTCAAAGTCATCTTCAAACAAGACTTCCCCAGTACCGCCGCTTCCCATACTATCGTCCGAAGCAAAGGAAACCGGCACGCCCGACAGCAGCATGGCAAAAGCCAGCACCAGCGTCAGAACTCTCTTAAAGTTTCGCTTCATTACTTTCCCTCCTGCTTTTTAAGGTAGTGTCAAAAACTATCTGTTTTTTAGTTCACATGAAAGCATCTTCATACATTGCAAACACGGTCTCCATGGTATTTTTGGCATCATATATGCTAAAATACTTCTGTTCGTCATAATATCTCTTTATAAGCCTGGCATGACCGCTGCCCCAATAGGGTTTTCCGATGGCAGGCGCCACATCTTCCGCCAACAATCTTCCATTCATCCAAAGCTGCTTATCCATATATCGGACAGTTCCCCGTTCGAATATAACCTCGAAGAAAGGATCCGAATCCTGCTCATAAGCATTGCTTGCAAAGAATACACCTTTCACACCATGTTCAAGTTCCAGGTAAGCTGCAAGCGTGTCCTCTGCCTCGATCACCCCGCTCAGCGAGAAATTAGACATATCCGCTTTTACATTTACGATATCACCAATTACATAAGAGAAAAAATCCAACGTATGTATTGCCTGATTGATCAGCAGGCATCCGCCTTCCGTGTTCCATTTTCCTCTCCAATCACCGCTCTTATAGTACGCTTCGTTTCGATACCAGGTCAAAACTCCTCTTGCTCCTTTGACCGCTCCCAGTTCCCTGCTCTGCACCATTTCCTTCAACCGCTGGATACAGGGATTCAGACGGTTCTGCAATACCACACAGATTTCATCCGCACCCTCTAACTGCAGCAAAGCCTCGAACTCTTCCCGTGTCCTGGTGACAGGCTTCTCCGTTACCACCTCCTTTCCTGCTGCCAGCGCCTTCTTTATCATCTCGAAATGCAGATAATGCGGTGTACAGATATGAACGCTCTGGATGTTCCCATCCAACAGCATTTCGTCAAAATCATTATATTCCTTCACCGCATACTCTTCCCTGCAACGCTTACGCTTATGGGAATCTGTGTCGCATACTGCATATAACCTGGCCTGCTCCACACTTGCCAGCGCTTTTGCATGTACGGGACCGATGGCTCCATATCCGACAATACACACATTCTTCATATGCTCTCAATCCTTTTTCTTTACCACTTTCGAATTTCTGATCTTTTCCTGCAGCAGTTCATAGAATCTGTCGTCCGGGAAATGCTTTACATCCACCGTCTCTCCTGTCCATGCACTTAGGTGTATCGCATTGGATATCGTAAGACCAAGGATACCATCCTCTCCCTTTGCCAGAAGCTCTGCTCCATTCAGAAGAGCATCGGCAAAATTCTCAAGAATCCCCACATGCTGGGGGCCACCGGAAAAATCAGCCGGTATATTGCATTCCCAGCACTCCGGTTTTGCAAACGGAAGCTTATTTATTCGATTGTGCTCTCTCTCCGAGATAACATTCCGATTGAATACCAGCCTGTTATTTTCAATTACTACTTTACCCATATCGCAGGCGATCTCCAGCCGATTGGTCCCCGGAGCCTCCCCGGTTGAGGTGATGTATTCTCCTGTAGTACCGTTATCATATTCAAAATAAGCCATGACATCGTCTTCCACTTCGATATTGTAGTATTTTCCAAAGCTTGCCCTTGCATAAACCCGATCAGGCATGCCGAACATCCACTGCCACAGATCCAATTGATGCGGATTCTGGTTGATCAGCGCTCCGCCGCCTTCATCCTTCCAGGTAGAACGCCAACTGCTGCTATCATGATACGCCTGAGGCCTGTACCAGTCAGTAATAATCCACGTAATACGTTTCAGATGTCCAAGATCCCCTCGCTGCACCATCTCTCTCAGCTTCTGATAAACCGGATTGGTTCTTTGATTATACATGATTCCGAACAGCTTATCCGATTTTGCTGCCCGCTCATTCATCTCTTTTACCTGTTTGGTATACACGCCTGCCGGTTTTTCCGTTATGACATTCAGGTTATAATCAAAAGCCAGAATGGCAAGACGCGGATGATCATAATGGGGCACGGCGATGAGCACCGTATCACACAACCCGCTTTTATAGAGTTCCTCTGCATCGTCAAAAACCGCAATCTCAGGATAGGCCGTCTTTACCGCTACCCGCTTCTCTGCCGAAATGTCACAGACTGCAGTGACTTCCATATTCTTTACCTTTCCGGCCTTCAGCTTTCTGACATGTCCGCTCCCCATATTTCCATATCCAATGATTCCCAGTTTCACCTTGTTCATATTTTTTCTTTCCTTCTTACATACGCAATATTATTATACCTGCTGCTTGTCGAAACCCCTTATTGGAATCCTTTTGCGACCAGATAATCGTGACTTATCTTTAATGCCTCAAACGGATCACGCTGACAATCGTCCTGTTCTACCAGCGCCCAGCTTACCCCTGCCTCTTCGCAGGCTCTGAGGATTCCGTCCCAGTCAAGGTTTCCTTCGCCAAGTTCTGCCATCTCAATGTGATTATCGATTTTCACCTTCAGGTCCTTCAGGTGAACGGCCATTGCTCTCTCGCTAAGCTTTCTGATATAGCCTTCCGGATCCATTCCGCCGACCTGCAGCCAGTATGTATCTACAATAAATTTCACTTTTCCCGGATCCGTCTCTTCAATCAGACGATCCATCAGGAACTTTCCGTCCCGCTTTGAAAATTCAAAAGCATGATTATGGTATCCCAGATACAGTCCTTCCTTTTGAAGCACCTCTGCCGCCCGGTTTATTTCCTCAATAACAGAGCCGATATTTTCCCGGTATTCCTTCGGCAAATAACCGATTCCGCACAGATCGCATCCCAACGTCTTGTTATACGCAATAATCCTTTCCGGATCATCCCGGAACACCTCATAATCCTCATGCGTAACTACGACTTTTAAACCATATTTATCTATGACTGGCTTCATATCCTCCGCCGCCAGAGGAGTACCTGATATCTGAATCAGTTGATATCCAATATCCTTTATCTTCCTGCAGCTTTTATCAAAATCTTCAATTGTCTGAATCGAATCGCGAACTGTGTAGAGCTGTGCGCCTATCCGTCTGTCCATGTCTGACCTCCTGTAATCTGCTTGTTCCTTTCTATTTCTTTTTACCCATAAATATAAAAACCATTTCCAACAATCTGCTGTGATTCAGAATAGATGATGAATGCGTTATTATCCATGTTCAACACCTTGTTCTGGAATTCGGGGAGCTCACTTTCCTTTAGCGCGCATACCAACATCTGTTTTTCCGTATGTGTGTATACACCGGTGACATTTACCATGGTGACACCGCGCGGAGATGTATGGATCAGATAATCAGATATCTCCGCGCCCCTTTCCGTAATAACAAACGCCAGCTTTGAAATATTCAAAGTCTTCATCAAATAGTCAATCGACCAGGTTGATATAACCAGCGCAATCACGCCATACAACACCGCTTCCGTTGTCCGAAAGGTAAGATAGGACAAAAATATAACAAACAGGTCGACCCCTAATAATATCTTTCCAATCTTCCAGTGCGGGAATCTATGTTGGATAAGCCTTCCCAGAATATCTGTCCCCCCGGTAGTGCTTCCCTGGGATAAAACAATTCCGATTCCCAGACCATATATCGCCGCCCCAAATATCGTAGCCAGCATCCGGTTGTCTGTTATCAAAGGCACATAGGAAAACACTTCAATCATAACTGTCAGCACTCCAATGCTGATAAGTGTCTTTTCCACAAACCTCCAGCCAAGGCATACAAGGCTTATGCATAGCAATATTGCATTGATAAGTGCATTTGCCAGGGATGGCTTTAATCCTGTCATATAATAAATCACGGTTGCCAGTCCGGAGCTCCCGCCGTTCACAATTTTATTTGGCACCAGGAACACACTGATAGCAAATCCTGTCAATGCAAGTCCCAGCAATATCAGCAGACCTGATTTTATTTTTTTCGCTATAGTTTTCATGATTTCCGGCAGGCGATCTTACATCTTTTCCGGATACCGGACCTGTACCGTCTTGCCGCTCGCCGCCGACTCTGTTGCTGCCACGCATACAGCCACTGTGCATTCGCCGTCATAAGCTGTGGTCGGAACAGGTGCATCATCCAGAATACACTGGGCAAAGCTCTCCAGCTCACCGTATGTGTTGTGGTTATCTACCACTACCGGTATTTTCACAGGTATCACGTAATCACGCTTATTATTGGTAAACAGGCTGTCTTCTTCCTTCAGCCCCTCTTTATAGACCTCAATGTGTGTACTCTTATTGTCGCAAATGATCGTGCCTTTGGTTCCATAGAACACAGACCGCATAGTGTACTCCCGCTTGCAGCCGATGGACACGAACACTTTGCCCAGCACATTGTTGGGGAACTTGAGAATGGATATGACGCAGTCATTTACCGGCCAGTCTGCCAGACATTTATGATTCGCATAAGCAGTGATCTCACTCGGGTCTCCGGCGATCCAGCGAAGGAGATCTACCGCATGACACCCGCCACCGATATAAGGATCTCTGCGCGGGTCTACCCGCCAGTCATCTGCGCCCCGGGAAGTCGAATAATTATGGGCATACTCGCTCTCCACAAAAAACAGTTCTCCAATCTCTCCCTTCTCGATCAGCTTCTTCACAAGAAGAAATGACGGTGTATAGCGACAGATCTGTCCTATCATCAGCCGATGGCCATACTTCTTCTCTGCCGCGCGCATCTTATCACATTCTTCCAATGTCAACGCCATGGGCTTTTCACAAAGAACATCCTTACCTGCCTTCAGCGCTTCTTCCGTCATCTCAAGATGAAGCTGATCCGGCACGCAGAGCACCACAGCCTCCACTTCAGGGTTCTTCAATAACTCATGCCAATCGGTATAGAGATTTGTGCAGCCAACCCGTTGTTTTACAATTTCCAAACGTGCAGGATCTTTGTCGCAAACTGCTGCCAGTTCCATCTTCGGATGATGTGCTATGGCCTCAATATGTAAAAGCCCCATAGCGCTGGCACCTACCGCGCCGAATTTCACTTTTCTGCTTGTCTTTTCACTCATAATCATTGTCTCCTTCTTATTTTTACTATTTTATTTTGATTATTTTTCTTTCCGGATCTTCTCGAAGTATTCCATAACATGATCCCAGTCGTAGGACGTGATGGAATGATCCCCCCGTTTCATATGATAAGCAATATGTCCATCCTGAATCGGCACTTCGAGCGGTGGCTTCTTCTCCGATGCTCCGAACCCTTTTACGCCGTACAGTTCAAAGGCTTCACTTGCCAGCTGGCAGCTCAGGTATTCGGCATTCGGATCTGCCCATGTATCGATCTGAGAACTTGTCACATATACATAGCGGGGTGCTATCAGTGCGAGAAGCATATGCTGATCTACCGGAAGCATTTCTTCCTGCTCATTGTAATCTTTGAAATTCTCACAAAACCAGTCGGAAATATTGATCTCCTTGGCATGCTCTCCTTCTTTTCCACGAAGAATTGCCGCGCCCATACATCCCGAATTATTTGAAACCGCCAGTTTAAACCGCTGATCTGTCGCTGCCGCCCAAAGCGCCGTTTTTCCGCTCCTGGAATGACCGATCACCGCAACATTCTCCGCGTCCACATCCTTGTCTGTTTCCAAGTAGTCTAACACGCGGCTTGTTCCCCATGCCCACGCTGAGATCGTAGCCCACGAGTTACGCTGACGTCCCTTTGGTGTTTTTACTGCTGCAAACACTCCTTGCTTATAATCCTCGTACGATGTCCAATCATGATATATGTCTCTGGTAGGCATCACCGCAATGGCGTAACCGCGATCTGTTATATCCTTTATCGGCATCAGGCTGTCTTCGAATACAAGGTTGCCCTCTTTATTAATATAGGAATGGCTTTCCATATTCTCATGCAGAACCAGCACAAACGCCGGAAGCGCTTCTGTCTGCTCCAACGGAAGATACAGCGAAAAAGAAAACATAAAGTTATCAAAACTTACCCGAATATCCCTACGGCGCATTCCGTGAACAATTTTTTCATGCTTCTGCTCAAACTGTAGATTTGCAGGCCTTTCAATGTCGCGGACGCCATACACATATTCCTGAAACAGGTTCAGTATCTCCCTGCGTCGAAATCTCTCCCACTTTTGAATCGTGTCGATCTTTTCACCACTCAGCGAGGTTAATAATTCCGGTATCTTGCTCATAACAGCCTCCTTTTGTTCTACATTTTCTTATAGAATATCACTAATTATCACAAATTAATATCTAATTATTAGCCTAAATATTGCAATTATTAACCTTGTGATTTTCTATCTAACCGAATCATCGCGATAACTAATGACACTAACAGCATTCCATGCGTGATAATATTAACATACGCTAAAACAGCAAAATCGTAGATAATCCATAAACATGAATTTGCTGCCATGAACCTTCTGTACTTTGCACTGTCGGTTTGTATAATTGCCATGATATGATGCCAGGGTCAAAACATAGCATTTTCTATGTGCGAATCTCTGCTTGTACCTTGCTACGAAAATAAAACTCGTAGCAAGGTTCTATTTTGGGGCTTTTGACCCCGGCATCATGTCATTAACTTAAAAATGAACTCAAGACATTCTTATTGTCGATGGGTTCATTTTTTATGAGTTCTAAGAAATTTGATTTCCTTCATGTATAATGATTCTGGATTCATATACAATTTCTTTATCCGAAGGCGCACTTGCCCCCAATTCTATTCTTTGCTTCAAAAACAACGCTTATGCGTATTGGAATAATTTCCGGCCAGTTGTCCTTTTGTTCGTTTATAATGACGATTCGGCCGGATTGGTACAACATTTTTGCTGATTTCATCATATAACTGTTGCATTAGCTTTGCTTTCTGCTCCATATCAGATTCCAGAATTATATAGATAAGATCACTTTTGAGCAATCCTATACTAATGGAACGATTGATTTGCATTATATGTTTATAATCCTGCTTCAAATGCTCCTGATTCCGTTCTTCAATATCACAAATAATATCCTCCGCTAGATTGCTTACATATATAGTACTATAAATATCTTGCTCTAACAGCAGTGCTTTTGTACCTGTAAAGTTTTCTAATTGTAATCGGTCTTTCAAGGTTTCATAGGCAGTTTCTATCTGCCAACGCATATGGTATATTTCCCGAAAATCTTCATATGGAAACTGTTCTCTTGACAGATTTGTTGCAAGAACTTCTGAATTTCCATTTTCAAGACGAACAGTAACTAATCGCAATGGAAATTCATCTCTGCACATAACGATAGATTCATTTTCAGTTCCCATATAATGATAACGTCTGCTTTTTGTCAGTTTAATGGAGACATCTTCATCATCGGAAGCAAGTGACTGCTGTTCAGCTTTAAAATCACTTGTTTTAAGTCGGATTACAAATTTAATTCCTTTATCGAGCATTCTTAAAAATGATGGGATTGATGGGTAGCTTCTATCCATAATAACAAAAAATGGATGCGTTTTACCTATTGTATCAATAAGTTTGTCAATTTGCTGTTCCGCAAGTTTCATTTCATCAAATTTGACTCTATTCAGATCACTTTCGATTATAAATCGATTCAAAACATCATACAGGCAGCCCAGACCAATCT
This sequence comes from uncultured Acetatifactor sp., assembly GCA_934433135.1. Lineage (GTDB taxonomy): Bacteria > Bacillota > Clostridia > Lachnospirales > Lachnospiraceae > Acetatifactor. The sequence continues at coordinate 10,012 of CAKRZO010000043.1, forward strand.
GTGCCTGTGGTTTTGTTTCCTTTCTGCTCGCTGAACCAAAACGTTCGAGGTTTTCTGGTGTCGTTGGAATGTTGATATCTGAACCATCCACCGCAAAAACAAGATGATCCTTATATAAATACGGCGTAATTTCAGGATCAGAATAAAAATTTTTGTTATGATTCTGATACAAAAACTTAATTACTTCAGGATTTAATTTCATACGTTGCTTCAAATATCCGGGTTGGGATATTTCTATTCCTGGATGAGTAATCTTCATATAATTTCGCAGCTCCAATTTAAGAGTTAGCCCTTTTCTATTAATCATCGAGTATATAAGATCTTCCGTGGGCATTTTTCTTCGTCTGATCAACACATTGGGAGTAGTACGACAAAGCTCCCCGAATGATTCTGTTTTAATAGTCGACTGATCATTTAAGAATAATTCCTCGGATTTTCTCACTACAAACCGCCTGCGTTGATTAAGCGTCATAAACAAGACGAGGCTTTTTCTTGGCATAGGCTGCTTTCAAATAAGGGATCTGCTCCTCTGTAACAGAACCAAGATTTGCTTTGACAGTTTGCACAACCTTGCCATTAACACGTTTGTTTTCTACAAGGCTGGCATAATAGCGAGTTTCTCCATTATATCTTTTTGTAAGAATCTTTATAAACATGCCACCACCTCATAACTTTCTCACTACAATTATACAATACATACATCAAATTGTACAAAAAAAAAGAAGAAATATGTGTATTTAATTCTCGCTACACATATTTCTTCTTAAGTTAACGACATTGGGAAAAATCGGGCTTTTTTATGATCTTTTGATACAGAAGGGCACAAAAAAAGACGAAAACCCGTAAAGTTCTCGTCTTCTTAAATGGGGCCTATAGGGCTCGAACCTATGACCCTCTGCTTGTAAGGCAGATGCTCTCCCAGCTGAGCTAAGACCCC
>CAKRZO010000044.1 GCA_934433135.1 uncultured Acetatifactor sp.
CACAGTATCTTCTTCCAGCTACTGCCCACTTTCTCTTGAAATGTCCATATAACCATGCTGGTGAACGGCACCATCATGATCACGTTCTCAATGCACTCAGTTGTAAGTTTCTGCTCACCGTTCACGGTCTCCCAGATGCCCCAGCCACCCATGACATTTGACAAAGGATTTAGCCACAGGTTCCGATTCAGCAGCGTTCGGAACAAGATCATCGATGTCACGAAAACCAGTAAGAACATCTTCCGAAAGAACACGCTCTCTTTAAATTTCTGATACCAAGTCACTATGGCGCTCTTCCATCCTTTGCCTGCTGCGGTAGGCTCATACGCATACAGATAGAAAAACATGGCCAAAAAGGAAAGAAGAAGCGAAAAGCCAAACGGCTCATATAGCACAGTCAGGATGTTTGTGAGGATCTTCCCGAATAAATCAATAGTTTCTTTCATCATTGTTTAGAGATCACTGAACAGGTCAGCCTTGTACACGCCGTTTTCCAGCATCTTCTTGAAGCTGTCCTTTACAGCTGCGACATCCTCATGATATGTCATACCATACCAAGTGTCATTGGTTCTCAGAACCTTTACAGACATCTTTCCCTGCTCCAGCAGTTCACCGATAAAGATGGGAATCAGATATTCTGCTTTCAAAGGATTACCCGGGACTTCTTTCTTAAAGAACTCCTTAAAGCCACCTTCCAGCACATCCAAAAACTCCGGTGTCAAGCCCCACATATTCATAGAAACAAGAGAATTTACATCAACAGCTACGCCGTCTGCTTCTGCCCCAGTTGCAGTTTTTACAATATTCTTGGTCTCTACAACCTCAGTCAGATTATTCTGATCGTCCATCTTGCAGATGCCACGGGTCACACCACCATTATCGGACAGCGTATTTTTCAGAACAAAACCTGCCATACAGGACTTACCGCCATTCACCAGATACTCATGAACAGCCTTAAAGCCCTCCTTACCATAGTAATCATCTGCATTAATCACAATAAACGGGGTATCAATCACATTTTTCGCCGCAAGCACAGCCTGACCGGTTCCCCACGGCTTTGTCCGACCTTCTGGCATAATTCCCGGAATATCGTTAATATCCTGGAAAGCATAGTCAACAGTTACATTATGAGAGGAGCAAATAGAGTCAATACGATCACCGATAACCTCTTTGAACTCTTTCTCGATATCCTTGCGGATGATAAATACCACATGATTAAATCCTGCTTCGATTGCATCATGGATGGAATAGTCCATAATGATATGGTTAGCATCATCAACCGGCTCCAACTGCTTAATTCCCGTTCCAAATCGGCTGCCGATACCAGCTGCCATGATAAGTAATGTTGTATTCATTGTTTTTTCTCCAAGTTTTTTCTATCAAATTGATTTTATCATAGTTTTTATTCTTCACATCTCTGCCGATCATAGATCGTTGCCTACTGCTCACCACGAAGAGGTGTGTGAAGGTTTGAGCAGCCACCGTGTGAGAATTCACACAGTTTTATTTTTCCTAATACAGACACCAATTCGACAGCATTCGACTTTTGTGGCATATTTAGTTCATTTTGCGTTTACAGTTTAGTACTCTTTCTTCAAGGCTCCTGAATGTTCTTCCACAAACTGTGCTATTACGTTCTCATATCCTTCCGGATCTTTTCTATAGTTCTCTGCATGATTAGCTCCATGAACCACATACAACTGTTTTTCACTGCTACAACTATCATAAAGTCTGTATGCCATAGATAGTGGTGCTTGTGTATCTCTGTCTCCGTGTATAATTAAGATTGGAATATCCGTCTGTGAAACAGCTTTGCAAGCGTCTGCCTTACTTATACAAAAGTGTCCCCATACGCTAGTTCCCATCTCAACAAAGAAGTCAAACATCCTTGTCGGGATATAATCCGGAAGGTGACTCTTGCAATTCACATCTATCATTTCCATTGTGGAAGTAAATCCACAATCATCAATAATCCCTCTCACTGATTTAGGTAATCCCAGATTGCTACTCATCATTGCAATTGAAGCACCCGTTGACACTCCCATAAAGAAAACCGACTTTTCTTCTCCAAAGCGTTCTACAGCCCAGTTTGCCCAAGCCTTGCAATCATATTGCTCTATAACGCCTAATGTTGAAAATTCGCCTTCACTTTCATCATGTGCACGCATGCTAACTAAAAGAAGATTCCAACCTTGATTTTTTGTAATTTTATAAGTCGGTTCTCCGCTTACATATCCATTACTCCAAAGACCATGAAAGAATATAATCAAAGGTGCGTTCTTATCTCTTTCGTAATAGTGACCCACAAGATTTATTCCGTCTGAAGCCTTTATTGTAACAGTTTCATTCTTCTCTTTTCGTATATTATACGCATCCACAAGAAGGTTGTATATGTAGTCATCTGCTGTTCCCATGTTCAGCCATGACGTTTCCCTTCGTACACATGCTTTTTGAAAAACAAATCGGCTTCCACAGAGAGACATCAGTATAACAATTACAAAAGTCGTAGCTATTCCGATTTTTATTCGTTTTTTCGTTTTCATGAGATTTAAATGTCCTTACTTGACCTGCTAGAGTCCAAAATACACTATGCCAATTTCTTCAAAATCCATCCAACAAGTTTCTGCTCACCACAATAATATGACAGGATTGACAAAGCGACCGTAATAAAGAGCTCTCTGCGCCCCTTTTCTTTTTCCATTTGTCGAGCAACTTCTTTATATGCAATATAATCGCTTTTACTTTTAAAACTTAAAAGTATCCTTCAATCCAAGCCACTTCTGGTCTTTATCACTCAGGTTCAGTGCCGTACCGTCTTCCAGCATATAGCCTTCTGCACTTGCACTGCCCTTGTATTCGCCCTTCAGCTCCGGCCATTCAATGCCGATCTCCGGGTCGTTCCAAGCCATGCCGCCTTCATCATTCGGGTGCCAGAAGTCATTGACTTTGTAGCAAAACTCTGCCTCGTCACTTAGAACCAGGAAGCCATGCGCAAAACCTTCCGGGATGAGAAACTGCTTCTTATTCTCAGCGGACAAGGTCACGCCATACCACTTGCCATAGGTCTCAGAATTGCTTCTGAGATCAACAGCAACATCGAACACAGTGCCACGCACGGCGCGCACCAACTTGCACTGCGGATACTGCTTCTGAAAGTGCAGGCCACGAAGCACACCCTTTGTAGACATAGACTGGTTATCCTGTACAAAGTGGATGTCAATGCCAGCCTCTTTCATATCTTTTTCGTTGTAGGTTTCCATGAAATAGCCACGAGCATCACCATGAACAGCGGGCTCAATAACGCAGAGTCCTTCGATACCGCCTACATTTTTCTCAACTTTAATCTGTCCCATTTCCTCTATCTCCTCTTACTGCTCGATTTCCTTCAGATAACGGCTCAATGCATCCTGCCAAGTCGGAAGCGGAGTAAATCCAGCCTCCACCAGCTTGCTCTTATCCAAACGACTGTTGAACGGACGAGCTGCCTTGCTCAGACCATACTCTGCCGTGGTCACTGGCAGGACTTCTGTCTTATACCCAGCCTGACGATAGATCTCTTTTGTGAAATCATACCAGCTGATATAGCCGCCCTCGTTGGTGGCGTGATAATAGCCGTACTTCTCAGTTTCATTCATATCAACGAGCAGTCGAGCCAAATCATATGTATAGGTCGGTGTGCCGATCTGGTCATTGACCACACGGACAGTGTCATGTGTCTTACCAACATTCAGCATGGTCTTAATAAAGTTCTTACCATTCAAGCCAAACACCCATGCAATGCGGACAATGAAATACTTCTCCAGCGTCTGGCTGACTGCCAGTTCACCTTCCAACTTCGTCTGACCATACACATTCAGAGGTTTGTAATCCTTGCAGTCCGGCTGCCAAGGCTCTGTACCCTGACCGTCAAACACATAGTCTGTGCTAATATAGGTCATTTTGCAGTTCAGCTTCTTGCAGACATCTGCAATGTTCTGAGTGCCGCCTGCATTGATGGCACGGACTTTCGATACTTTATCATCATCCTCAGCCATATCAACAGCAGTCCATGCAGCACAGTGGATTACGGCATCCGGATTAACTTCTGTAATTACTTTTTCAACGGCATTCTTATCGGTAATGTCCAGAGCGACATACGGTGCTTTCGTTACCGCAGAACCATCTGCTACACCGCTATAATTTTCCTGAATATCAGAACCAACACCTTCATGGCCGCGCTTCAGCAGCTCATTCATCACATCATGGCCCAACTGACCGCCAACGCCCGTTACAAAAAACTTCATGTTCTTTCCTCCTCTGGCTTCTTAGCGGTTGCTGTACATTTTCTCGTAATATTTCTGATACTCACCGCTGATGATGGTCTCCCACCACTCGCGGTTATCAAGATACCACTGAATAGTCTTCTTGATACCATCCTCAAACTTAGTCTCCGGCAACCAGCCTAACTCGTTGTGGATCTTCGTCGGATCAATTGCATAACGCATATCGTGACCCTTACGGTCACCAACATGGGTAATCAGGCTTTCCGGCTTACCCAGTTCCTTGCAGATGATCTTTACAATCTCAATATTCTGCTTCTCGTTGTGACCGCCGACATTGTAGACTTCGCCCACACGACCCTTGTGGATAATCAAATCAATGGCCTTGCAGTGATCCTCAACATACAGCCAGTCACGGACGTTCAGACCTTCACCGTAAACAGGGAGAGGCTTGTCAGCCAATGCATTAGCAATCATCAACGGAATCAGCTTCTCCGGGAAATGATACGGGCCATAGTTATTGGAGCAACGGGAAATGGTCACAGGCAAGCCGTAGGTACGGTGGTAAGCCAGAACCAGCAGGTCAGCGGCAGCCTTGGAACTACTGTACGGAGAACTGGTGTGGATCGGAGTCTCCTCCGTGAAGAACAGATCAGGACGATCCAGCGGCAGGTCACCGTAAACCTCATCGGTGGAAACCTGATGGTAACGCTGGATGCCGTACTTGCGGCAAGCATCCATCAGCACACTGGTACCGATGATATTGGTCTGAAGGAAGATGCCCGGATCTTCGATGGAGCGGTCAACATGAGATTCTGCCGCAAAGTTGACCACGATGTCCGGATGTTCTTCTTCAAAAAGTTTATTCACAGCTTCGCGGTCACAGATATCAGCCTTCACGAAGCGGAAATTCGGGTTACCCATAACAGGTGCCAGTGTGGACAGATTGCCTGCATAGGTCAGCTTGTCCAGGCAGATGATCCGGTAATCCGGATACTTCTTCAGCATGTGAAACACAAAGTTACTACCAATAAACCCCGCACCGCCGGTAACAATAATATTCATGGTTTAATCTCCTCTACACTTATCTATATCTTGTTCTTGTTTTCTAATTAATACAGATGTTCTTGATTTAGATTGCTACACTGTGAACTTCCTCGATAATTTACTCTCGAAAATCAAAGAACCGCCAAAACACGTAGGTATTAATGCGTCTTGGAGATTCTCTCGTAAGTCAATTGAGAGTTAATTGACACTCGAGCGACAGGGACAATCCTTAAAAATCAAGTGAATAAACCACTTTTCACAACAAGAGTTAATTTTTTAGAAAGTTCACATACACTCAATCAATGATTGTCGTAATTATTCTGCACGCCAGCACTACCTACTACAGCTACATTCATCAATTGTTATTGTGTGGAAGAATTTCCCAATAATATTTTTCAACTTCTTCCACATCATTTGAAACTGTATAGTTTATTCGATTCTCACCAATTCGTCTTTTAGCCAGCTCCTCTGTCCAACCAATTATTTTAGCTGGGTTTCCTCCTACAATAGCTCCTTTGGGAACATCCTTAGTGACCACACTACCGCCAGCCACAATTGCACCTTCTCCAATCACTACACCTGGCATGATTTTTGAGAAACCACCAATACATACATTGTCCTCAATAGTAATTGTATCAAAGTGAGGATAGAATTTCCCTAAGTCACTGTATGTTTGATTAAGTGCATGGTAGAAAATGTCATGGGTTACAAACTCCACAGAAACGGCAATAATAACATTGTTCCCAATGGATATCAGATACGGATCCGAGGGCACCCCCCCCCACAGATGAACGTTGTTTCCTATCTGATGAAAGATGTGTTTGTTTCGAAGGTAGTCTCCCCTCCATTTAGCCGATTTCTTCTTGTAAATCGTTTTAAATAAAATATTAATCAATCGATATTCTTTTCTCTTATCTGCAATTGTCATTTTTATTTCCTCATAACCATACTACTTTTTTATACAATATTTAACATATCTTGCTTTTTCTTTCAGACCGTCAGCATCCCAAATCTTGGTTTTTTCACCAGTGATATTATCCATCCAAAAATTCAATCTCCAATTGATATTACGCCATTCAGGTGATTCAATAAATTTTTTCAAACATTTATTTACGCCCTCTGTAAACACAGTATATTGAAGATTATTGTTAGTCACTCTATTAATTTTAGAATTGTCAAAGCATCTATCTATATTGCAATCGTATTTGATCTGATATGGATTCCAAATATTGTAAAACATTTCTATATCATCAACATATCTGATATGAAACTGTTTTCCCGTAGTTTCGCTAAGAATTGATGTATACTTCTTAAATACATCTTCCCATGACAGCGATTCTGTCGTTGTAATATGAAAAGTTTCTCCATACGCGGATTCATTCTCAATCAGCTCACTAATTGCTACTGCTACATCCGCTGCATAAGTAAGTGTAGTTTTTCTTTTTTTTAACTCATTTGGAAACACTAATGTTTTTCCCATCATAAGTCTATAAAGCCATTCTTCCTTTTCATACATTCCCAACTGAAGACGATTATTATTATATGTTTTATATGGCCTTATGATTGTCCAATTCTTTTTATTATTGGCCAAAAGAATATTTTCCTGCCTTGCTTTTGCCAGTGCATATTCATCTGTCGCTAAATACGTCTCATCTGTACAAACATCTAACAAACGCGGTGAGTCTTCTGTTAACGGTTCATTACTCGCCGCATAAACTCTACTTGAACTCAGAAAAAAATATTGATCAGTGCTTTCCAAAAACAACTCTACTTTTTTAGAAAATTCCTGTGTTGAATACGCCATGAAATCCACTATTACATTCCAATGTTCTTTTGTAACGCATTCTGCAAGAAATTTCTCATCATGTGCATTTCCTTGTAAAAATGTAATGTTCTGTACATTTTCTCTTCTTGTTCTGGTAGTAACATATACATTCCAAGCTGTATTTTTCAACAATTCTGTTAAGGCCTGTCCTATCGAACCGGTGCCTCCTAAAATTAAGATATTCATAATTCACCTCCCCATCATTTTTTTAATCGCATCAATTCCTTTTTTCCCAATTGCTTTTTTTATTGCCGCCTTTGCAACATTAGATTCATCCACCATAATGGATCCAATCAAATTTAAAGCAGCATCCTCATTTTCCGAATTTACAACAATTTCAACAACAAGTGTTCTATCCTGTTTTTCATTACTTACAATTTTCGGTAAGCAATCGAGATATTGCTCTTTTGTAGATACCTTTAAATACTCAAAACCCAATCCGTAAACATAGGATTTTATTAAATCTGGAGACGAATAATGCCCAGCCGCACAGACATAGTTATCCTCTGATACGCCGATAGAATTTGCAATACTATATCCCCAAGAGGCCGGAAATTTCATTTCAAAACCAAGCCCATTGTTAACAACAAGAATTCTAATATTAGACGGAACATGGCGGTTACCCAGCGCATTCATATCGTAAAAAAAGGCCAAATCACCCAGCACACAATAATATAGCCTATCTGGATGACAAAGTGCTGCACCGATCACAGTCGATAAGCTACCATCAATTCCAAAGCCACCAGTATTAGAATAACCGGTGACAGTTTCTTGTGTATCAAAATAATTCCAACTTCTCAATGAATTTCGAATTCCTAAGTGCAGCACAGAATCAGCTGGAAGTTTCTTAGCTGTAACGCTTGCAATCCAAATATTAGAAAACGGCAATTCTGGCATCCTGCTAAGGATTGCTTTTTCTTCTTGACGATAAGCTATCAACAATTCATTATTACTATAATCTTTCTTTTTCTTATTATAGTATTCAAAGAATTCGACTTCTTTCATTTCAAAAACATTATATAGTTTTTGAAATGTATCTCTTATTTCACCGTCAGGATTAACACGCCATACTTCTTTTGCCTGTATTTTATAGTCAGAAGATGAAATGTCACCAATATGTACCATTAACTCAACATTTTGAATTGTCGATTTCCAATAGTATTGATCGGCTACGATATTGCAAAATGCTCTATACTCTCCCCGATAATTGCTTGTATGATCGCACAGAACAATTCCATTGTATTTTTTACAAAACTCTGAAATTGCTCTCTCCAATTTATCATCCATTTCTACATGTGCGCCTACAAATATACAAACTCGCTGTGTTGTAATATTAGGTAACTCATCATATTTCATGAATCGTTTAATAATTCTTACTGGTTGAATATCTGTTACTTTTTTTTTGCTATAAGTAGTCTCCAAATTAATATGTGCCGGTCCTCCACCTCGATGATATAATTCTAAAACCGCCTTATTGGCATTAATAGTACAATTCCATTCCGAAACATCGTCTAATACAATAGGCATTTGTACGCTAATTTTTGCCACATCATTAGGCAAAACCGTTCTATCAGTAACCTGATCGCAATTATGCCCTATATATGCATTTCTTCGAGACGAAGTAACAGTCAAAATTGGGAGCTTTCTGTAGAAAGCCTCTGTTAATGCCGGCATATAGTTTCTCGAAGCTGTTGCTCCAGTGCAACTCAACACAACCGGTTCACCACTTTCTGCCGCCATTCCACATGCCATGTAAGCACCTGATCGCTCCTCTGGTGCAGAATAAATTTCAAAAAATGGATCGCTTTGCATGCTTGACACTAAACACGCATTTGTAGTTCCCGGACTAGCAATCACTTTTTTTATACCATGTGCCTTCAAAACTTGAATTAAAATCTGAGCATTTCGCTCATCAGTGCAACTAGACATAATATTCCTCCACATTTTACTGATTCAGTTAAATCATCTAACGGGAGATAAATCATGGCTAACCTATTAAATCGACCCCTTGATTATCCTTTTTACAGTTCCAATCACAGTCCTGACCAATTTGATTTTAGACGTCCCTTTAGATGCTTTATAAAGTTTTTTGATATTGTATTTAGGAACTAAACTGCCGCCCCCCCCCCCACACAC
>CAKRZO010000045.1 GCA_934433135.1 uncultured Acetatifactor sp.
ATTCTTTGGGTGCCGCCTTTTAGCACCCTTCTAGGGTGCTTCTTCAAAGCCACGTCCTCTGGGCGTGGTTATTTACTCATTGTTATTCTCCTGCTGTGTTTAAATTATCACATATGAAACAATATTTCAAGAATGAAAAAACGAAAAAAATGCGTTTTTTTGAAAACGGCGGGGTGACATTTTCCGTTTTTGCCGTATCATAAAAAAGAAACCAGACGGTATGTTTTGAGGTGACCCCGAAGGATGTGTTCAGGTTTCGGGACGCGCTTCAAGCGGGGAAGGGCGTTTGTTTTTCCAAATATCTTTTTTGTTTCCCGAATATATTCTCCGGCAGTTCCGGTTGTTTTTCCTTTCCGCGGCAGTATGATATTACTGTTCTGGCAATTCCGGATGCCTGTTCATACGGGATTGATGTATAAAACATGCCAGCTTAACCAAACTGTACGGAAAGGATCTGAACTGTATGACACCGAACTACTGGTGCACCTGGGCGACTCAGGCAATGACCGCAAAACAGCGGGCGGCTTCCGGTGAACTTGCCTTTGACGGGGATCAGGGCGCAAATGCGCTGACCGGACGCAACAATCTGGATGAAAAAGCCGTTTTCGGGGAAAACGGCTGGATTCATGATTTTCCGGAAATCCGGAAGAACATGTTTTTCCTTTTTGACGACGGCTGGGATGTTCCCAGGAACAGAACGGTGCAGATGTGCGAATTCGGGTCGCTGGAACTCAATCAGGAACGTTTCCCGTCGTTTCCCGGTTCGCCGGCGGAACGGCTGAAGGCACTCGCGGAAAAAGTCCGGTCGTGCGGATGGGGCGGAACCGGAATCTGGATCGCCGCCCAGTATCCTGTTCAGAATCCGGAGCAGTACGGGTCATGGCGCGGGGCGGAAGCATTCTGGCGGGAGCGTCTGAAATGGAGCCGCGACGCGGGGATCTCTCTCTGGAAAGTCGACTGGGGACAGTTCTGTTCGGATGTCTCTTTCCGGGAATTCCTTACGGAACTTGCGGCGGAAATCGCCCCGGAGCTTGTTGTGGAACATGCGATGCCTTCCGGAGCTCTCTGCGGAAACGGCACGGACGGACTCCGCTTCCGGGATCTGCCGCTTTGCGGAAAAACACGGGAACTTCTGCATTTTTCAAAACTGCTCCGTACCTACGACACCATCATTCCGCATACTTTTGCAACCACTCTTGACCGCACGGATGCTCTGCTTGCGTACGGAACGGAGATTCATTCTCCGACAATGCTCTGCGTGGAGGACTGCGCGTATATTGCCGCCGGACTCGGCTGCTCGATGGGCATTATGCGTTCCGCCCGCTGGGAGGAGGGCCCCGCGGACGCGCTGATGCAGCGGCGGAAACGCGTTGCGGAAGTCGTGCGTGCGGTTCGTTTCCAGCAGCTCGCGCCTGCGTGGGATATGCGGACAGGTTCCTACGAGGCGTCGCGGGAAATCCTTTCCGAATCCTGGGTCTATACTGCCGGCGAGACGTGGTACTCGCCGGTCTTCGGGAAAACGGTCACGCAATCGGCTCCGGCGGTCATGGCGCGTAACATGCCGCTTCCGGAGGTTGAGACGACGGGCCGCACGCCCTATGTTCAGGCGTCGCTGTACCCGAACGGAGTCGCGGCGGTGAATCTTGTTCCCCGGCTTACGCCCGACATCGGGTTTGAAGCACCGGATGCGGCGGTAACGCTGAAAATCGACTGCCGGAACCGCAAAACCGGCGTGTTCGGAAACTTCGGCGAACTTCGTCTGCCCGTCGGAGAAGGGAGTTTCCGGATCGTCGGACGCGACCTCGCAAAGGATGAAGAGCGGGATCTTTCCTCCCTCTGCCGGACGGAACACGGATTTGCCGTTGTTCCGGGCACTGTTGCGGAAATCCTCTGCGGCAGGGAGATTTCCGCTCCCGGAATTCTGCTGGAGGTCCGCGCATAAAAACGAATCCGTCCTTGTTTTCCTGCGGGGACGGAAGTATATTTCTCCCGTTGATCTCAACGGGAGCCTTCAATGGGAGAATAGAGTTATGCGTAAACTGGATGATCTGTCCGTTTTTTCAATGCCCCGGATCTGGCGTTCCATCAATGCCAAATCCGACCGTATTTTCAACAGCGGATATTCGCCGGATACGGAAATCTCCGCCGGCAGGTCTTCCTCGTTCAGTCAGCTCTTTTTCTGCTGTTATTTTTCCGTATCGACACTGACGCGGACATTTTGCCAGCGGAGGGATTCCCAGAAATTTCTTTCTCTGGAGTACATAGAATTCGGAGAGTTCTACATCCGAGACGGGAATACCGGCTACGTAGCGGAAGCCGGAGACCTCTGCATTCTTCATCCCGGACAAAAGCACGATCTTCTCTATCTGCAGGGAGAACCCTGCCGGAAAAGCGGAATGATTTTCAGCGGACAGAAACTTCTGGACATCATCAGTTTTTTCCAGCTGGAGCAGACGTCGGTTGTCCGGATTATCGACAGGGAACGTTTTCAGAATCTCTGTTCTGAACTGAAAGCGACGATCGGGAATATCGGATCCGCCAAAGCGCGCGAACACAATGCTGGCCTGTCGTTTGAGCTGTTTCACATGATTGCCGATGAACGCCGTTCGTGCGACATTCCGATGGAAATCCGCGCGGTCCTGGATTATATGGACTCCCACTGTTCCGATCCGCTCTGCATGGCGGAGCTTGCCGCGACGGCGAGGATGAGCCTGCCGACTTTGAATGCGCGGTTCCGCCGGATTTTCCACACCACGCCGTACCGTTATCTGATTCAGCTCCGCATGAGACGGGCGGCGAATCTGCTTCTGATGAACCGGTATTCCGTCAAGGAGATTGCCGCGATGTGCGGCTATCAGACTCCGCTGCATTTTTCCGCCGAATTCCAACGCTGTTTCGGGATCTCTCCGCGGGAGTACCGGAAACGCGGCGCAGTTTGACGGCGTTTTTATTATTCCGTATATTTTCTTGTTATCCCTGTGCTGATATCCGGTTCAGACGTTTGTATTCCATCTATTGACAGATTATTATATCTTCAGGTTGCAACCCTTGAACTTGTATAAAAACAAAGAAACAAAGAGGTGAATCATGAAGTTCGGCAAAAGCGTAATGGCTCTTTTTGCAATGGGTATGGTCTGTTCTCTTCAGGCGGAGCCGTTTAAAGTGAAGTTCGATGATGACAGCAAGTTTTACAGCAGAGAATTTCGCTGGGTGCAGGAAGGCGGAGATTTCGGTACGGTGGAAACGGTTCCCGCTTCCGATCATGCCCTCGGCGGAAATGCCGTGAAGATTTCACACTCGGCAAATCTGAGCAAATGGGACAAGTTCCGCATTACTCCGAAACAGCAGTTCTACACCTGTGAACCCGGAAGAAAATACAAAGTCAGTGCATGGTTCAAAGGCGATGCTGTCGGCATGGCGCAGATGCAGATGATGAGCAACTGGAAAAAAGACAAAAAGCAGTGGTTCCGGACGATTGCGTTCCAGGTGACTCCGGAATGGAAACTCTATACCTTTGAATTCACTGTTCCCGCGGCGACTCCGGATTCTACGGTTTCCGACCGGAAATTCACACTGATTTTCGGTCTTTTCCAGAACAGTCTGAAAGATCTTTACGTTAAAAACGTCGTATGGGAGGAACTGCCGTGAAGCTGTCGGATGCCTTTTTAGGATTTCTGCTTTTTCCGGCGCTGTGTTTTGCCGCGGGGAATCCGATTCCGAATTCAAGTTTTGAGCTCGGACGCGCGGATTTCTCCGTCAACCGGGCAGTCGGACTCGACAAGCCCGCTGTCTTCCGTGAAGTCTTTTTTGATACCGAGGATAAAATTCACGGAAACCAGAGTCTCCGGATAGACAATCCGGATATGGATGTTCTGGAACTCGTCAGCCGCGAATATAAACTTGTTCCCGGGAAAGTTTACACATTTTCCTGGTGGATGAAGAGCAGCAGACCGCTGACAATCCGTGCCGGTCAGTTCGCCGGAGAAATGACGACTCCGACGAAAGCCGACTGGGGAATGTTCCGGGCGGAGCAGTTCGCCTGCGGACCCGAATGGAAACGGTATTCTTTCCGTTTTACCGCGAAGGGAAAGCGGAGCTGGTATTTCACCCATTTCCGGTGGGGCAAACTCAAGGAAAGCGATCCGGGCAGCGATGCGACAATCTGGTTTGACGCTCTTCAGGTCAGCGAAGGTGCCGAAGTTGCCGCATACACTCCGAAATCTCCGGTTGAGGCCGCCGTGTTCGGGGATTCCCGCGTATTCTCATCCGGCAAATCCGCCGCGGAACTGCGCCTCGTCAATCATACGGACGTTCCGCAGAAAGTCGCGGTGAAGTGGAGCGCGGAGGATACGCTTCTTCCGGGAAGAAAACTTCCGGAGCAGGTTCTCTCCCTGACACTCAAGTCCGGTGAACAGCGCATCGAAAAGCTCGGAATCCCCGTCCGGAAAAACGGACACTGGCGTCTTTCCGGAAAGGTTGAAGGGGAGGATTTTTTCGCAAATCTCGAACCGTGGCATTTCGCCGTGGTTCCGGAACCGCCGCCGCGGGATTCCGTCAATGCTCCCGGTTTTAAAATGGGAACAAACACCGCGTTCATGCGCGGAATGTGGGGAATTCAAGATTTCCTCCCGGGTTCGTTCTATGCCATGAACGGAGGTGGACGCGAGGAATATATCGCGTTCATCAAGCGCGCGGGCGTGTTTATCGAGCGCATTTACGGAAGCCGTTTCTGCTGGAAACAGGTCATGCCGGAACCGGGGAAATTCGATACCGCCATTGTGGACGACGCGCTGGACATCGCCCGGAAACATCAGTTCAAGCTGATGCCTGTGCTCGGCGATATGTTCTATCTGCGCGACTGGGCAGGGGAAAAACGGGTGCGCACGACCGTTCCGGACTGGATCATGAAATCTCCCGCGACGCGCATTCATGCGATGAGCGGCGTGTGGGACGGCATTTCGCCCGATCCGGAGGCGTGGAAAACGTATGTCGACTTCCTTTCCCGTTACTGCAGGGGAAATATTTACGGATGGGAAATCACAAATGAACCGAATATCGCGCTTCCCGGAGCAAAGGTGTATATCCCCTATCTGTTTTCCGCTTCTGAAATCATTCATAAAAATGATCCGGCGGCAAAGGTCATCGGCGGTTCCATTACGACGGATTACGGCGGTCAGGTCGAGGCGTTTCTGGACGAGATGGGACGTTCCGGAGCATTGAAGGCATCCGACGCCCTCAGCTTTCATCCGTATGCGTCCGCGCTGGACGACAGCCGCCAGTCGGCAGTTTCCGCACTGACGAATCTCCGGAAACAGGTTGACCGTTATGTTCCCGGACTGCCTCTCTGGAATTCGGAACTGTACTATATCGGTCCTGCCGCAAGCGCCCATTATGCGGTTGCCTCCCGTTCCACTCATGCGCAGCACGTGTTCCGCCGTTACGTCATCGACTGCGGCGAAGGGGTCGAGGTGTCTGTCCCGATTTACGATACCATGTTTCTGCAGAATGAACTTGCCCCGCATTGGGAACTCGGTGATTTCTGGGGGTATGCCGGACTCGTTCCGCATGATATTTATGCGGGTTATGCTTCCGCTTCGGCTCTTCTGACCAATGCTGTTTCCCTCGGTGCGGTTCCGTGGCCGACAGGCGCGACCGGATACCTCTTCCGTCTGCGCGATGGCAGGGAAGCCGCCGTGTTCTGGAAAGTTCCGGCCATGGAGCCATGTTCGCTGACCCTGCCGAAGGGGAATTACGAGCTGCTTGACATGTATCTGAACCCGATGGAAAAACCGTCGGACGGCAAGCTCGTTCTGACGGAGTTCCCGGTTGTCCTCCGTGCGGGAAATGCCGCGGCTCTCATGAAGCGGGCAACGCTGAATGTCGCCCGTTCCATGAAAATCTCCCGCACCTGGCAGGTTCCGGAAAACGGCGGAATTTTCCACTGCATTGAGGTCGTCAACCTTGCTCCGGAGAAAATAACCGCCATAGTCCGTCCGGATTATCTTTCCGCTGCGCAGTGCGCGGAAATTCCGCTGAACGGGAAACATGTCTTCCGTTTTGAATCCGGTGAAAAGGCGGTGGAGGGGAAGACGGTTCTCTATTATTCGGATGAGACGCATAATTTTTCCGTTCCGCTTCCGCCGTTTGCACGAAAGCTGATGCGTTCCGGGACGGCTGCCAGGGGAGCCCTTTACTCCTTCCGCACGGAGATGACTCCGGATGCACTGCGGATTCAGATTTCCGTTTCGGACAACGACCGCGGTCCGCGTCCGGAAAATGCTCCGTGGGACGGTGACTCTGCCGAATTGTTTTTCGATTCGGATCCGCAGTCTTCGTTTTCCGTTCCGAATGCCGGGAAAAGCGTGTCCCGGCTGATTCTTGCCCCCCGTTCTTCCAACGGACTTCCGGTTCTGGTTCAGGGGCTGGGGATGGATGCCGCTCGCTGCAGGGCGGAAATCCTTGAGGAGCGAAACGGGGGCTGGCGTGCGGAAGTGCTCATCCCGTGGAGTGTGCTTTCGATGAATGGCGCGGGAATGCTCGGATTTGATCTGAAAATCAATTCCAGTTCTGCGCGGAGCACCGCAAAAAAAGCGGAAATCTGGTCCGGCACAGACCAGAACTTCCGCCGGCGTGACCGCTACGGAATACTGCTTCCCGCAAACTGACAACAGCAATTTTGACGGGAGCGGATTTAAATACCGCTTCCGTCTCTTCAACTGGGAAAGGTCATTGTGTTATGAAACGTTACTTAAACAAATTTACCCTCATAGAGCTCCTTATAACGATTGCGATTATCGCAATTCTGGCGGGGATGCTTCTTCCCGCTCTGCAGAAGGCCCGGAGCGCGGCAAGAGGGGTGGAATGCAAAAACAATCTGCGTCAGCTCGGAATCATTTTTCAGGGATATTCGATGGATTATGACGGCTATCTGACTCTTCAGACGAAGCGCGATGTGATTACGCAATGGGTTCCCGCGTATTTTCCGAAGATCACGCAATACTCCAAACTGCCGAAATTCATTCATTGTCCCGCGGCTCCGAACTCGCCGGAAAACAAACCCGGAAGCAAGCACGGTCTTACTTACGCCCTGCTGATTGGAAATCTCGGCGTCAGCTATGAGGCCGCTCACGGGAATCCTGTCATGGATACCTTCTGTCACGTGAACCGTCTGAAAGATGCCAGTTCCTACTGGTTTCTTTCGGACTCCATCTATTTTTCCGGAAATGACAAAGGATATGAGGCTTACAGCGTTACAGGCTCCTCTTCCGGTCTGCACTTCCGTCACAGCGGCGGAGTGCTCAACGGACTGTTCGCCGACGGTCATGCGGAAACCGGAAGCGCGGCGAACGTAAAATACAAATGGCTGAGACTGAACACCTGGCTTCAGTCCCAGACGGCATGGTACCGCAGGGAAAACTATGAAGAAACCTACTGAATGAAAACGGAGAAGAAGAGATGAACCAATTCAGTCTTGACAATCACGCGGCGAGTTTTCTCCCGGAAGGGAAACAATGGAAACTCGTCTGGCACGATGAGTTCGACGGAACCGAACTCGATACAACCAAATGGGACTTCCGCAGAAATTTCTGGGGCAAGCCGTTTCCCGCATTCACCGATCAGGGCATTGAGCTTGACGGAAAAAGTTCGCTCCGGATCAATCTTGTGAAAAATCCGGACGGGACGTATTCCTCCGCACATCTTCAGACCGGGTCGCTTTCTTACGACATTCCGAAGGACTGCGGCGGTTTCTGGCCGTTCGGCAAAATGGAGGAGCCGAAGTTCATGCACACGTTCGGATATTACGAAATACGCTGCCGTCAGCCGAAATGCGAGGGCTGGCATTCCGCGTTCTGGCTTCAGGCGTCCGGAATCGGTTCGCATCCGGACGCCCGTTTCGCCGGAGTCGAATGCGACATCATGGAAAACTACCGTCAGCACACGGAAAAGCGCATAATCGGCGGTAATATCTGGGGCGGATACGGGTGTAACTGCAAAGGCAGCGGCCATTTCTCCTGGGAATACAAAGAGACGGAGGACGGATGGCATTATTACGGTGTCGACTGGAGCCCCTCCGGTTACGATTTCTATGCGGACGGACGTTTGATCGGCAGGGTCGTTTCCCCCGAACGCGCGGCGGAAGTCCACGTCGAAAAAGAGATTGAAGGGAAAAACTGGCTGAAGGAGGGGAGCGTGTCTATCGGACCCGTCTCACATGTTCCGCAATTCATCCTTGTCTCGACCGAGTGCCACGGCTACCGTTCCACAGGCGTGTGCGATCCCGTGCTCGCCAAAGCGGTTCTTCCGGATTACTTCGAAGTAGATCACGTACGCGTTTTCGATGATGTGAACCTGAAGCATTCATTCTCCGCCGCAGGCAATGCATCCGGAAGCGATGAGCAGCCGGTATTTATGTTCTGACAGGATCCGGTCTCCGGGAAAACAGGACCTTTCCCTGAAAAGTCCTTGATTTTGACAGGACAATATGGTATAGATTTGGCGATTAAATAGATTGCATTATTAAAATTCTGTGCTATATTACAGTCATGGAAACATCAGATGCCA
>CAKRZO010000046.1 GCA_934433135.1 uncultured Acetatifactor sp.
TTAATCTAATAAGTCCAGTCTCTGGATATGATTATTTTACTAAAGCATTCAAAGATTACCCTAATGTTCAAACAAACCTTGTGAAGAACCATCTCTATGGTGGCTCTGTTACAGTTGCAGGGCTTCTGAATCATGGCGACATCATAGAACAATTCCATCCTAAGAGGAATGACGTTATGTTCCTTCCTGAAGAAATGTACAACTCAGAAGGAAGAGACCTGAAAGGTGAAAAGATGGAAGTATTAGAGCAATACTATAACGCAAAGATTTATTTGACATGAGCAATACAATATATTGGGATAAATTAAGAATATTGGTCACCAATAGCTGCAACTATCGATGCCCTTTTTGTCATAATGAAGGACAGGTTTCTCGTAAAACCATCAAAACAATGGATTTTGACAAATTCAAAATCCTCATAGATGCTGTAAAGGATGAGGGGATTTCTGAAATTTGCTTTAGTGGAGGTGAACCCCTCCTTGATAAAAACCTCATTGAGATGATTAGATATGCATATAGAAATGCAGAATGGGAAGTATGCTGTGCCTCCAATCTGTCTCTGATAACTAAAGAACAAGTTCAGCAATTAGCGGATATTCCTTTAAAATTTAACATCCAGTTTCCCTATACAAAAGCTAAGAAGTTTCATCAAAGCACTGGTAATGGTTTTATAGATAAAATCATAACAAATATACGAATGGTTCGTAATGCCGGATTGGAAGTTGGATTAAACTGTGTTATCCAAAATGATATTGAGGCAGATGTTAGGGATATGGTAGAATTTGCTCTTCAAGAAGAACTTCCACTCAAACTTTTACCACAAATAGGTCTCACAGGAAGCAAGGATTTTAAGACATTTGTATTTCCAATACTTAAAGAATATGTCGTTAGTTGTATAGATAAAGGAACTGGAGCTATTAGATGGCTGCTGAAAAAAGGAGATAAGCAAACTTCTGTACTCTACATCGACTCACCATGTTTTACTCAAGATATAGATAGCTGCCGAAATTACTCAGAGATTAGAATACTACCAGACATGAGTCTGCAACCATGTATTCTGCGTTCTTCTGGAACAAAGATATTGGATTTGTCAAAAGGAGAAGAAAGTATCAAACAACAATTCAGAGAAGCATGGAAGAGCTTGAAGAACTGCTAAAAAAATACAATCTTGATCATCTAGATGATCTTATTGTTTCTCCATGGAGTGAGCAGTATTGTATTACACCATTCCCTAAATATTGGCAAATTACATATCAAATAATGAGTAGAATACCCTCTAATAAGAGAGTAGTTGAAATAGGCTGCGGACAAGGTGATGTGACTGCAATATTTTGTCAACTTGGATTTTCAAGAGTTTCATCTTATGAAAAAGACCCATTACTAGCAGTAAATGCCAAACGTCGATTAAATGATTTGTTTGGAAGAGAAAATATTGTTTCTTTGGGAGAATATCCTGCGAAATGCCATATAGAATGTGATGTGCTTGTATTGGTTAATTGTGTGTACGATGAACTTGTAGATAGTAAAGTTGGCTATAAAAAAATATTGAAGGATTTTTATAAACATGCTGGTAATCCCCAATACTTTATAATGGAAGTTATAGATAGTTCGTATACAATTGAAGATGAAGTATTTCCAAAGTACCTTCGCTTGTCCCATAAAGATGTAGATGAAATGTTTCCAAACTTTCAAATTAAATCATGGCAGACATATAAATATCCTCAAAATAAGAAAAGTAAAACATTATATTTGATAGAAAAGAAATGAACATACTTATTGTTACATCAGAAATAGGACTCGATGGAGGCGGTATGGCATTAGCTTGCAAGCGAGTTGTGGATATTCTAAGGAAGGAACATAATGTGATAGTTTTGTCTTCCACAGAAAATCCTATATATACCGTAAAAGGAGGGATGAACCCGAATACAGAGAATGGCATTCGAAAGGAATACAAACTCAAGCATGATAGTTTAGTATATAAACATGCTGATGTTGTTATTGCTTTTGGTGGAAGATTCAATGGGTATTACGGTGCAATGCTTGCGGAGAAGTTAGGTAAACGGTTTATATTGGCTCTTCGTGGTAGTGATATTAATATTGTCAAATGGTCTATTGATGACACTTGGTACCTTAGAGAGGCCACAAATAGGGCGAGTAAGATTGTATGTCTTTCTAATGAAATGATTCGTAATGTTATAAGTCTTTGTCCTGAGTCGAATGGAAAGACAATTATTATCCCAAATGAGTATGAAGGTAATTGTGTAAAAATCAATTTTCACAATTTAAGTGACAAAATTGTCATAGGAACAGCCGCCTCTCATTTGAATGAGAAAAAAGGTATAGGTAATCTTATCATTATGCTTAAAAAGTTTAAGGAAATTTCTAAAACTGAGATATACTTGGATTTAGTTGGAGAAATCGACAATGACTTGCTTGAAAATTATCAGAATGAAGTTAGAACATATAATCTTGAAAATAATATAAGATTTCTTGGTTATCAACCACGTGAGATTCTAAGAGATACTATGAGAAATTGGGATTTCTACATTCAGGCTTCTGTGTGCGAAGGGCATCCCAACGCGATTAGTGAAAGTCTTCAATGTGGTACAGGATTTATCAGTAGTAAAACCGGATTTATTGCGGAAACGCTACAGAAGCAATTTCCTGAGTTCTTTTTTGAGGACTTCACTCCTGATGTTATGGCAAACAATTTGAAAGCATTGTGTTGTATGCCAAACTTGGTAGAGCGTTACCAAAAGGCAATAGGTGTTCTCAAAAATGGCTGCGCTAAGGAAAAGATAGCACAAAAGTGGCTTGGGATGTTGTCGTATAGCAAAACTCCTAAAAATGATATGGAAGTCGAGAGCATTGTGTGTGTAGGTCTTCATGATGTCATGGGAGACATACATGATAGTATAACTACTCCAACAAATGTTTTTCGAGATTTCGTTGGATATATAGCAGAAAAGGGATATGGTATATGTTCCATGCATGAGTATTTGTCAAAGAGTAAAGAAGAAAGAAAAAAGTGGATAGTATGTACATTTGATGATGGCTATAAAAGCCTAACACATGATGCGTTAGAGATATTAAAAAAACAAGGATTTACTGCAACGGTCTTTGTTTGCACAGGTCTCATCGGAAAGGATAATTCCTGGAATAACAAGGATGCAACTTTACGAGAACATCTTGACATAAAGGATATTAACCTGCTTGTAAAAGAAGGATGGGAGGTGGCATCACATGGTGTTTTCCACAAAAATCTTCTCAAACTAAATGATGTTGAAATTGAATATGAGCTATTAGAATCAAAGCAATCACTGAATCAGTTAGTAGGATATTGTGATACATATGCCTATCCTTATGGTGCTTATAACAAATTTATTCGCCGCTGTGTTGAGAAATATTATAAGTACGCATTCGCTGTTGACAAAGGTGGAACATCAATGGTTGTTGACAAACATCAACTAAAAAGATATTCAATTACGGAAATTTATAAAATGCTAAAAAAATAATGAAAAAAATATTGGGAATATTTAGAGGATTTCCGGGATTAGGGCGTGTCATTTCTGGTGTTTCGCTTCTTGAAACGTTGCGGGACGAGTATGGCTATAGCATTGAAATTATTTCCTATCTCCAAGGTAATCGCTATCTTGAACTAAAAGGATATAAAAATTTGCATGAAGTGGTTCCTATGGACTATTGCTCTATTGGGTTACTTCCCACGAATGTTATTGGAACTTATATCCATGAAAAAATACGATGTTTCCTACCTGACGTTGTAATAATAGACGGTGAGCCATTGATAATTCAGGCATTAAGAATCTCATATCCTAAACTGAAGATTGTAGCATTGCTTAACCCTGCAGACATAGAAAATGAGCAGAATGATAAGGATGCTATGCGCTATTTTAATGCTATATATTCACTTTCCGACTTGGCAATAGTTCATGGATTAAGAAGTGTTTCAAAAATCGGGAGCTATAAAAAAATAGTATCGGTGAACACAATTCTGAGAAAGGAAATACTAAAAGTCAACACCAATAGAACAAACAATATATTTTGCTTGTTGGGTGGAGGCACTGTTAATGTAGGATATTCTTTTTCTGAATCAACAATTCAGATAGCTAAATTGAGCATGGATGCGTCTGAGTATCTAAAAGAATACAAGATGCATATCGTTTGCTCATCGAAAAATATCTATGATGCTCTCAATGAATTCAAACATGGGAAAAACATTATACTCTATGATAAAATACTTGATATACAAGAGTATTATTCAAAAGCAGGACTCATTATTACAAGATCTGGAAGGAATACTTTAAGCGAATTGGCATATTTGGGTATACCTGCATTATCCTTTCTGTCTGGCTGCCAATATAGAAAAGCTGAACAGAAACAGAATCTGGAAGCCTTAGGAGTACACAATGTCAAACCAGTTTCTCTCAGCATTCAGCCAAAAGAATTGGCTAATCAAATCAAAGATATGATAAGTGCTAAATACCATAGAGAGTTTTTTGTTCCTGGAAATCAACAAGCAATACAAGAAATTCTGAATTTATAGTTATGAATATGAGGAAGGTGATGCTATTCGCATATGACGGAACTGGACTTGGACATCTTATGAGATTAGTAAAGATTGCATGGGGACTATCAGAAGAATGTCAAGTGATGGTTGTGTCCGGTCATAAGGCTATGCCTGATATTATACCAGAAGAAATTCAATACTATCTTCTACCAAATTTCAGCGAGTTACGAGAAGAAAAGCGCTATACCAATGAGCAAACTAACAAAGTCAGAATAAAGATTCTTGAAAATTTGATCAAAGATTTTATGCCAGATGTATTCGTTACGGATTATCTACCTCTTGGGAAACGTTGCGAACTCGCAAGAATAATTACAAGCTATAACTGCCTTAAATATTTTGTACTTAGAAGTGATATTGGTGGGGACAGACTTACACATGAGGATGTATTTTCAAATAGAAACATAGCAATTCTCAAGAGATACTATCATAGAATACTATTAGCTAGCGACCCCATAGTTACTTCATTAGAAGTGTACTCCTGGCTTCCTACAGACATTCTTGACATGATTGTATATATTGGTTGTGTTACGTATCCTGTATCAACTAAACAAATAATTGATACACGTTTGGCATATCTAACAGGACATACACAAAAATGGATGGTGTGTTCAGCAGGAGGAGGAAGAATAAGTCAAGATTTCTCTAAGAAATGTATTGAAATGGCTAAAGATAAAAGATTCGCAGATTGGAAGATAGATATTATTCTAGGTAATTATTCCCAACTTCCATGGCCATATGGTCAAACTGAAACATTAAGCATAGGGAATATAACAATTCATAGGAAACTGAAAAATCTATATTTGCTTCATGCTTCTGCAGACTGTGTAATATGTGCAGGAGGCTATAATTCCTTGATAGAATCTATGCAAGGGAAAGACAAATACATATTTGCTTATTCTGTCATGGACTTTGCCATTGAAGAAGAACAGGTTCATAATATTAGAAACTTCGGAAAATACTATCCAATAACAGAAATTCCATCTCTTAACTCTATGGCAGATTTAATCTTTAGTAAAACGTTAAGGGTTCAATCTAATGATAATATAAGACTTAATCTAAATGGTATTGAAAATGCCAAACGTCTGATAATTGAGGATTTAGAACATTTTCATCAACCTAAAATTATAGCAAAATGAAAATTATACACATGTCAGATTTACATCTCTCCGCAGATGGTGCACTTGTATGGAAAGAGGATTGTAGAAGAAGATTTCTCACTGCAATAAGGCAAATAAAAATGATGCGAGATATTGATGCTATAATCGTATCTGGAGATGTATCTAATGATGGTAGCCTGGATTCATATTATTTTGCAGATCGAATATTCGCAGAGTTAAATATACCAACCTATTGGTGTGCAGGAAATCATGATAATCTCAATGTAATGTTTACTACGTTTAGACCAAAATTTTGCTATTTGAGTAATCAAGCGCTAATAGGTGGTTGGAGACTTTACTTAGTAAACTCTGTTGCAAAGGATAATGACAAGCCAAACTCTAATCGTTCCAAAGGTATTGTGACGATGAATATAAGAAATGAACTGGATGGACAGCTGTCGAAGAATCCAGAGCCGTCAATTATCGTATTACACCATCCTCTGTTAGAAATCGGAGGATGGCAAGATAATAAGATACTCAAAGAACGTGAAACATTTAGAGAGTTGCTTTGTCATCACAAGAATGTCAAATTAGTCCTTTCGGGGCATGCTCACACTTTCTCTGTAAAGAAAAATGAGAACATTCTTTATAGTACAGCATCAAGTACAGGATTTGCTTTCTCTACAGAACTCCCTAAATATGAAATCAAACAAGGCCAAGAGGGCTTTAGTTGTATTTCTTTAAATAAGAAGTTTATTTTTAT
>CAKRZO010000047.1 GCA_934433135.1 uncultured Acetatifactor sp.
ATTTTATAAGCTACTTTTCGGCTCTTGGTATGGAGCCTGCCTTTCTTAAAATATAAAACGATGAATATAATCAAAACAAATATTGAAGGCGTCCTCATTATAGAGCCACGCCTCTTCCGTGACTCTCGTGGCTACTTCTTCGAGAGTTTCAGCGAGCGAGAGTTTGAAGAGAAAGTAACCCCAATCCTGGGACACAGTGTTCACTTCTGCCAAGACAATGAGTCTATGAGTAGCTATGGCGTAATGCGAGGTCTGCACTTCCAACGCCCACCATATACTCAGAGTAAGCTAGTACGTTGCGTAAAAGGCAGAGTGCTTGATGTAGCAGTAGATATTCGCAAAGGATCACCAACCTATGGCAAGCATGTAACTGTAGAGCTGACAGAAGACAATCATGTCCAGTTCTTCATCCCAAAGGGCTTTGCCCATGGTTTCGCAGTTCTCTCAGAAACAGCAGTCTTTCAGTACAAGTGTGATAACTTCTATCACCCAGAGGCAGATGGTGGCATTAGCATCCTCGATGATACCCTCGGTATCGATTGGAAAATCCCAACAGAACATGCCAATCTCTCCGAAAAAGATACGAAGCATGCGATGCTGAAAGACTTTGATTCACCATTCGATATCAATGTAGATTTATACTAATGGCACAATCAGTAAAAGTTAATTATATACTCAACCTTATCAATACGGGAACTCAGATGCTGTTCCCGTTGATAACCTTTCCTTATATTTGCCGAGTTATAGAGGCTGATGGTATCGGACAGATTAATTTCTTCCAGTCCATTATCAGTTATATTTCCTTGTTCACTTGCTTAGGCATACCGATGTATGCCATCCGAGAGATAGCAAGAGATAGAAGTGATGTGGTACAGATGAATCGAACGGCGATGGAGATCCTGTTGCTGCATTCGATGCTGACATTGGTGGGATACGCTATAGTCGCCATCCTTTGTTTGACTGTTCCGCAGATTCAAGTCAACATACCATTGTTCTTGATTCTGAGCCTTACCATCTTTTTTACGGCTATCGGCTGTGAATGGTTTTATCAGGGAATAGAGGATTTTAAATATATCACCATACGAGGACTTATCATCAAGACGGTTTCTGTCGTTCTCTTATTCATCTTTGTGAAGAGTAAGACAGATTTGCTCTACTATGGTTGTTATACCGTCTTTGGAGTCTTGGGTGGTAATATCTTCAACTTCTTCCGTCTTCGTAAGTACATCCATCGTGAGAACATCATCTTTTCTGAACTTCATATCAAGCGACATATCAAGCCAGTCTTGAAGGTATTCTCGTTCTCTGTGGTAACCAGTATTTATCTCCAACTGAATACGGTATTATTGGGATTCTTGAAGAATGCTTTGGCGGTAGGATATTTTGCTGCAGCCACCAAGGTGATGCAAATGTTGTTGACGATGTCTGCCTGTCTTGGTTCTGTTATGATGCCACGAGCATCCCACCTCATTGCGGAGAATAAGGAAGATGAATTCAATCGTTTGATTCAAAAGTCTTACGATTTCACTTTGGCGATAGCACTTCCGATAACGATTGGTCTCATCTTCTGTGCGCCAAGTCTTATCACGGCTTTATGTGGAGTTAAGTTTGAACATTCTATATTGCCATCACAGATTATAGCACCGATTATATTAATGGTCGCAATCTCTAATGTCTTTGGCATTCAGGTGTTGTTTCCTAAAGGGAAAATCAATATCGTAACTTTGTGTTGCGGTATAGGAGCGGTTGCAGACTTGATACTCAATCTGTGTTTGATTCCGTTTTTCTCTTATATAGGTACGTCTATAGCTTATTTGGGAGCAGAGGTAGCCACGACAGTTTCGATGTATTTCATTGGTCGCAAGTATATACCTATAATATATTTTAAGAAATCGCATCTCACTTATGCGTTGGGTTGCATAGTGATGGCTTTCGCCTTATATGGTTTAAGCCTCTTGCAACTGCCTACGCTCATCATCTTGCTTCTGCAAGGTTGCTGTGGAGTCTTAGCTTACTTCATTATCCTATGTATCTGCAAGGACGAAATGCTAGTTCGAATATTGTCAAAAATAAAACGATAATTATTATATGGAAAATCATTATGATTACTTAATAGTTGGCTCCGGTCTTTTCGGAGCCACTTTCGCACATCTTGCCCATAAGCAAGGCAAGAAGTGTTTGGTCATTGACAAGCGATCTCACTTGGGTGGCAATATCTATTGTGAGAACATCGAGGGCATCAACGTGCATAAGTATGGCGCACATATCTTCCATACCTCCAATAAGAAGGTGTGGGACTTCGTCAACTCCATTGTAGAGTTTAACCGCTATACCAACTCGCCAGTGGCTAACTATAAAGGTAAGCTTTATAATCTGCCTTTCAATATGAACACCTTCTACCAGATGTGGGGTGTTACCACTCCAGAGGAGGCGCAGGCTAAGATTGATGAGCAGAAAGCGGAAGCTGTTGCTCGCATGAAAGCTGATGGCGTTACAGAACCACGTAACCTAGAGGAGCAGGCTCAGGTTTTGATAGGAAAAGACATTTACGAAAAACTTATCAAGGGTTATACAGAGAAGCAGTGGGGAAGAAAATGTACAGAACTTCCTGCTTTCATTATCAAACGTCTACCAGTTCGTCTCATCTTCGATAATAACTACTTTAATGACAAGTACCAGGGTATCCCTGTTGGTGGTTATAACAAACTCATTGATGGCTTGCTTGAAGGAGTAGAGACGAAAACGAATGTAGATTTCTTTGAAAACCGCTCTTATTGGGAGGGTATCGCCGACAAGATAGTGTTCACAGGTAAGATAGATGAATTCTATAATTATCAGTTTGGTAAACTTAACTATCGTACAGTACGCTTTGAGACAGAGATTATTGATAAACCAAATTATCAGGGCAATGCAGTTGTGAACTATACAGAGCGTGAAGTACCTTACACTCGTGTTATTGAGCACAAGCACTTTGATATGTTTGGTGCCGAAGTTTATGACAATCCGAAGAGCGTTATCTCCAAGGAATACTCTACGGAGTGGAAGGATGGAATGGAGCCATATTATCCTGTGAACGATGATGCTAACTCTCAGCTCTATGCCCAGTACAAGACTTTGGCGGATAAGGAGGAGAATGTTATTTTTGGTGGTAGATTGGCGGAATACAAGTATTACGATATGGCGCCAGTTATTGAGAAGGTAATAGACAAATATAATAAATAAAGAAGGTTCTTATGTATTTGTTTTATTTGATTATATCTTTAGGCACTTTACTTTTTATAGACTATATAGTTCTTTTTAAGAAAGAATTGTCTGCTCCTTCTTTTTTGTTTGCGGCAGGTATGTTTATTTGCTCTCTGAGTCTTTCTATATATACAGAAGAATGGAATATAAATATACATGCTGGTACATTTTTGTTAATTTTTGGAGGAGTTTTAAGTTTCACTTTAGGATGTTTGATAGTTCAATTAGCAAAAGGAAATTTACAGATAATAAGTTCTACTCTTTCAGAAAAGAATATTATTAGACTTACGCCTGTAATTAAGGTGAAACGATTGAAAGTGATATTTTTTTCTATTATTGTTTTATACCTTATAAAGGTGTACTTTCTAATGAGCTATTATGGTGGTGGTAGTTTGGCGGCAGCTTTAGTTCTTCATACAGAAGCTCTGAAATTTGGTGATGATGCTATGAAGCTGCCCTTTGGTTTAAGTTTCTTCGTTGGGCTACCAGACATATGTGGCAATATATTTGCATATTTAAGTGCAGTTTATAGTTTTAAAAAGGATTTCAGAAGACAAAGGAATTGGATATGGGCTATCTTTGTGCTTTGTTTAGTTGGATCACTTTTGTCTTCTGGAAGAACGTTTATGCTATGGATGATTGTTGCTTTTGGAGTTTCTTATTTTATTTGCATGAAGCATAATAACATTCAAATAAATATTAAGAAAATAGTAATAACATTGTTGGCAATCTATACATTTGCAATGTCGTTTCAACAGTTAGGTTATCTTATAGGAAGAGAAGAATCCGAAGATTCAGGACTGTCTGTATTTGTTGAATATTGTGGAGCAGAAATCCAAAACTTAGATGATTTTATTTATAGTGATCATATTCAAGTGAAGACAACGCATTTTGGAGAGGTTACGTTGGAAAATTTTTGGGCTAATTTTAAGGTTAAAAGCCACAGAGATGAAGTATTATACTTTAATTCTCGTAGAGGATATGGACTAGGTAATGTAAGAACTACATTTCATAATTACTATATTGATTTTGGATTTTGGGGGACGTTTGTCGTTTGCTTTGTAATCGGTTTTTTAATCCAAAATATTTATTCAAAATTGAAAAATAGCAATATATGGCAGACGGGTAGAATGACTGTTCTTCTTTTTGTTTTCATCTCGTTGGTACCAGCTTGTTTTATGTCATTCTTTTCTGAATATTATATAAGTAGAATGTTGGCATTGCTTAATTATCGTATATGGCTGGGGTATATTATGATTTGCTATGTTATTTATGGAACACTATCTTTTAAGCGTTTAAATGAAAATGGAAAAAGTTAAAATATTGGTAGCTTGTCATAAACAAGCAGAAGTCTTTGAAAATAATGTTTATCTTCCAATACATGTTGGAAAAGCATTACATAAAGATGTTGATTTAGGGTTTCAAGGTGATGATACAGGTGAAAATATCAGTAGATTGAATCCTCTTTATTGTGAGTTAACAGCTCAATACTGGGGCTGGAAAAATTTAGATGTTGAATATATAGGACTTTGTCACTATAGACGATATTTTAAAACTATAGTTTCAGAGGATAATGTAGATGACTTAATGCATGGATACGATATTATGTTGGTAAAAAGAAACTGTTTGCCATGTAATATAATTAGTGCAGCGCAAATGGGATTGATTCCTGAAGATATTGCTTTGTTTTATCTTTATATGAAACAAAAGCATACAGATATTTTCCCTCAGTTTGAGAAATTTTTTGTGCATGGTATAGATTTGTATCCATGTAATATGTTTTTATGTAAGAAGAAGCTGTTTGATGAGTTTGCAGAATGGCAGTTTGGTATCCTTGAAGATTTGCGTAAGATATACCCATTGTCAAATTATTCAAGATGCAATAGAATCTTAGGCTACTTAGGAGAGAATTTACTGCCATTTTATGCATATTTGAAGGGATGGAAAATAAAGGAAGAGCCTATTGTTTCCTATCCGAATACAGGAAATAAACTTTTATTGCAATCAAAATTTAATGCTCTAAAAAATAGAATCCGATCTTATATATCACATTATGGATTTCATATTGGAGATGATATATTAGCAGGATTGAGAAATGATGGTATATTAGATAATAATAATAAAATTAGATTGTAAGATATGTCACAGCAAGAATCAAATGCAATCAATGTAAGTCGTTTCTTTGTTATTTTTAGCATATATTGTTAGGGCGCATAATAGTTATTTGGACTTCGATTTTATGACATATAAATGGATATGGGAATAAATATTAAACCTAGACTTTCTTGGCTTGATAATTCTAAGATGATGGCGATGCTACTTGTTATTATCTATCATGTAGGTTCGTTTGCTAACCTTGGAGAGGTTGGACCTGCTATAGAATCATTTAATATGCCATTGTTTATGATTCTTTCAGGTTATGCTTGCTACCATTCTTTGTTTCGAGATAAAACGATAAGAGAATGGGGATTGTATATCAAAAAGAATTTTATGAGAATCATGATACCTTGCATTTTTGTCAGTGCATGGTCGTTGCCTTGGACTCATGACAAGCTGTTCTTTCTGCATGGCTACTGGTTTTTGCAGTGCTTGTTCTCTATTCTACTTGCTTCGGCTCTTATAGAGATAGGCTGTGCTGTGTTGAAGATAAAAAAAACATTTTGGCTAATAGCCATAATTCTTAATATAGCTATGTTGTTCGTAACAAGGAATAACCTCTCGGAGATGACTTCCTATTTTACAATAGGACTGATTTTAAGAAGGTATGATGTCCTTAATATACTTTTCAGACTCCCATTGACTACAAGGATTGTCGGAGTTGTGGGGGAGGCCGTCCGAAAACTTAATTAGGGAAGCAAACAACTGAATTGGGCATTTTTCTTTTGCTCTTTATAGTTT
>CAKRZO010000048.1 GCA_934433135.1 uncultured Acetatifactor sp.
AGTCCTTTTAACTTGTTCTGATACTCTGTGATTTTCTCGCGGGTCTTTGCGATTTCCTTATTGATACGGTCGATTTTATTGTTTGCCATAGGTCATTTCTCCTTTCTTTTTTGGGCTGCTTTACCAGTTCATCAGCCCGTAGCCTTT
Source organism: uncultured Acetatifactor sp. (assembly GCA_934433135.1). Lineage (GTDB taxonomy): Bacteria > Bacillota > Clostridia > Lachnospirales > Lachnospiraceae > Acetatifactor. The sequence continues at coordinate 148 of CAKRZO010000048.1, forward strand.
GATACATTGATAGTTAAGGTCATAGCTCTTTATCTTGCAAGCGTCGCCGGAATTGCCCTCAACGGTATAGACGCGGCTGCCGTCCCTGCCAAGCACAAGCCCCACATGGTCGGCAACGCCGTCTAAATCCCAATCGAAAAAGATTGCGTCGCCCGGTGCGATATTCTCATAGCCGCGTGCGTCCCATTGTCCCCTTGACTGAAACCAAGGGACACCCTGCCATTCGCAGCCCGCAAATCGGGGTTCGCTTTTTCCGGCTTGATTGTAGCACCATGATACAAAACAGGCGCACCATTCCACGCGGCTGTTAAAGCCGTACCAAGACCAGTAAGGGTAGCCGCCCACATTTCCGACTTGCTGCTTTGCAAGTTCCATAAGCTCTTGATTTCCGGGGCGCGTACCGTTTACAAACTCCACGCCGCTTAAATCCTCGGACGGGCTTCCGTCGGGAGAACCGCCGCCAAAAATCAGCGGTTTGTTGCCGCTTGTTTCCAAGTACACATGGAACATTTCAAGCTGCTGTGGCGTAAGAAGTTCCTCCGCAAGCTCGGAAATCGGCTTATATGTCAGTTTCACATTCAAGATGTAATACTCATAAGGGACTTCCTCGGTGGTGGTTTCCCCGGTTTCCGGGTCGGTACTTGTTTCGGTGCGGTAGCGTATTTCCACTTCCTCGGTCAGCGTCAAGGTGTACTGCATGGAAAAGATACGTTCAAGCTCTGCCTGTGCGCTCTGCGGGGTGTAGCTCTGCAAGAGGGCGGTCAAGTAAGACGCAAGTTCGTGGGGGTTATGTCCGATACTGTCAAGGTCATAGCGGTATTCATCATAGCCGGGGTGGGTGTTTTCGATATTGTCAATCTCACTTTGCAGGGCATTTTCCATAGCGGCGTAGTTCTGTTCCGTTGCCACAAGGTCGCTGTCCTCGGACGTGTAGGACGTGCCAAGCACCCCGTTTGTCAAGCCTGAAAACATAGCCCCGCAAGAGGACAGCCCTGCGGAAATCATAATAAAGAGAAGCAGCGCGGCAACTGCAATCAAAATGCCCGCCGGGTGTCTTGCCGCAAATGCGGCGGCTTTCCTCGTTTCCTCGGCGGTTTTCTTTGCCGTCTTTCTTGTGGCTTCTGTTGCGGCTTTTGCCCCTCCTTTCTTTGCCGCCTTTGCATACTGGCGTTTTATCTGCTGTTTCTGCATGAAACGGGAAAGAGGGTTAGAGGTAAGCTGCGGATTGTCGCGCAGGGTCTTGTGATACTGGAAGTTGACGTTTGCCTTAAATGCTGCCTTTTCTGCATTTGCTGCTTCCCGGTAGGGTTTCAGCTTATGGCTGCGGTAGCCCTGTTTTAACTTCCGCGCTCCGTATTTCGCGCCGCGCTCGGCAAGTTCCTCTGATTTATGCGCCCCCTCAACGCCGGAATTGCCCTTTTCAACGGAATGTATCTTGTTATGGACGAAAATCCCTGCTTCCTGTGCAGGGCGGGACAGCGGGTTTCCCTTTTTGCCGCCGGGTATCGGTTTTTCCTGTTCTTCAAAGCGTAAGCGGGTCTTTGCCTTGCCTGCGGCTTCGTCAAAGGTGCGCTTCTTAACCAGTTTCTTTTGCTTTGGGATAGCTGCCTTTGCCGCGTCCAGTCGGTCAGCAGCTTTGTTTGATTTTTCAATATAGCGTTCCAGTTCCGGGGCGGCAAGTTCTTCCTCGGTAAACTGCAAGCGGGAAGATGTTGTTTGTGCGGTAGCTTCCTCCTGTGCCTTGCGTACCGCCTTTTTACTGGATTTGCGGGTCTGTGCGGCTTCGATATGCTCCATGACGCGGTCTGCGGTGGCGGTGTCCCTTGCGGGGGCAGCTCCCGGTGCGTGGGGTAACGGGGAAGTTTGGGACGGTAAACCTTGAAGCTGCGTCCCGTCCTGTGTGGTTTGCTGCTCCGGGGACTTTTGAAAATCCGCGTCCTGTTCCCGTTTACTGATACGCTCGGCGGTCTGCTGTGTTTCGTTTACCTCGATAAGCCCGTCGCGGGTCATTTTCTGCGTGATTTTATCGCGGGATTTATATTGCTTCATGGTCTGCACCTCACTTTCCGCTTTCGGAAACTTCCTCCGGCTTCGTTGTCATTACCCTGTAAAGCTCGGTATCTTTCGGGAAGCGGTCTACAAAAGGCAGCACCACATTTCCATAGAAGATAAGCCCCTCGCCCGCTTCGGTGTGGGTAACATACTTCATCTGCTGCGGGGAAATATTAAGCTGCTTTGCAAGGATAGTACGGTCGCCCTGCGCTTGATTGAGCATGAGGACAAAATCGCTGTTTTCAAAGATATTTTCCACCTCGCGGCTTGCCAAAAGGTCTTTGACGTTCTGCGTAATGGCTGTGGGGATACCGCCCCATTTACGGAAACGCTTCCAAATCTCCACGCTGTAAGCGGCGGTCTGTTCCTCTTTTAAGAGCAAGTGAAACTCGTCCATATAGTAGCGGGTGGATTTCTTTTCTGCGCGGTTTATCGTTACCCTGTTCCATGTCTGGTCTTGCACAATGAGCATACCTAACTTTTTAAGCTGCTTCCCAAGCTGCTTTATATCAAAGCAGACAAGGCGGTTAGAAAGTTCCACGTTGGTTCTGTGGTTGAATACGTTAAGGCTGCCGGAAACATACAGCTCCAATGCCGCCGCGATACGGGCAGCTTCCGGCTCCGGCTGTCTTAACAGCTCGTCGTAAAGGTCGCCCAAGATAGGCATTTTTGCCGGGTCGGGGTCTGCAAGGAACGGACGGTACACATTTCTTACAGCCCTGTCAATGACGGTCTTATCGACAGGCTGCAAACCCTCCTTGCCGCCAATGACAAGCTCGCAGAGGGAAAGGATAAAATCAGATTTCAAGGCTAACGGGTTGTCGTCCTCGGAATAGTTAAGGTTTATATCCATAGGGTTTACATACTGGGGCTTGCCGTCAATGCCCCTGCCCGTAGGGGAAAGCCGTATCACTTGCCCGTTCAGACGCTGCACAAGGGAAAAATACTCGGCTTCCGGGTCGCAGATGATAATGTCGTCGTCAGTAATGAGGAAAGCATTTGTCATTTCCCTTTTGGCGGCGAAACTCTTACCGCTTCCCGGCGTTCCCAAGATAAGCCCGTTTGGGTTTTTGAGCTGCTTTCTGTCGCAGAGTATCATATTGTTAGAAAGGGCGTTCAAGCCATAGTACAGGGCTTGCCCCGTCTGAAAAAGCTCCTGCGTGATAAAGGGAATGAAAATAGCGGTGCTTGATGTGGTAAGCCCCCGCTGTATCGGGATAAGGTTTTTCCCAATCGGCACACTGGATAAAAGCCCCGCTTCCTGCTGATAGTCAAGGCGTGTCAGGCGGCAGTTGTATTTCTGTGCGATACCCGCCGCAGCGAAAATGTCATTTTCCAGTTTCCGCTTCGTGTCTGCCATGTTTACCACAAGGAATGTAAGGAGAAACATTCGCTCGTTGCGGCTCTGTAAGTCCTGCAACAAGTTCTTTGCTTCGCTGCCAAAGGTGGCAAGGTCGGACGGGATTATATCCATGTCATAGCCGCTTCTAACCGCTTTTTTCTGTTCCTCAATCTTCATCTTGTCAAGGTCTGTGATTTTGCGCTTAATGGTCTTGATTGCTTCCGACTGGTCGATACTACGGATATGTAAGTTGACGATTACACCTGTTTCCAAGTCCAGTATGTCAGCAAGCATACGGTCGTTGAGTTCCGGCGCAAGGATTTCAAGGAAGCTCGCCGCGCCGATTTTACGCCCCATGCGGAAATATCTGCCCTCGCCAAAACGGAAAGAGGACGGGGCGATAAAATCCTTTGTAGACAGCCCCGACGGGGTAAGCCAGTCAAAGGAAAAGGAGAACGGCTCGCCCTCCGGGTGGAACACCCCATGCAGCACCTTTAAGCGTTCATAGCCGGATAAGGGGCGGGCGGTTACGCCAAGCACCTTGAAATTGTTAAGCACGTCGGTTTCGATACGGGAAAGCCTTGACTTTGCAGCCGCCTTGTTATCGGTTTCAACAGTAAAGGTAATGTATTTGTGCTTCACAAGCCCGTTGTTGCCTTTACTAAGCTGATTTTTCAGCATATCCGAATACTCGGTGCGGATAGAGTTAAAAGCGTCCTCCTGTGCGGGGATAGAGATTGCTTTTTCTGCCTGTTCCCGCTGCGTTCCTTGATTGATGAAAGAAAGCTGCACGCTCACGCTCGCGTCAAAGTAGTTGAGGAAATCGCACCAGTTTTCAAAAATGGCGGTCTTATCGTCAGCCTGTGCAAGCTGATAATTGATGTCCTCGAACACGACGCACTTTGAATATCTCTTTTCCGTAACCTTGCAGATACCGTCCGGGTACATGGCAAGGTAGGGAATGGTCTGCTGTGCGGTGCGGGCTTTGCCGTCGCCTTTAGCCTTTCGGATAGCTTCGGCAATCTGTTTCTTTTCGGCGCGGGTCAGCTTACGCCTGTTTCCTGCGGCTTCCCGCGTCTTTTTTGTTTGTCCTTTTGACAATCGCTGATACCT
>CAKRZO010000049.1 GCA_934433135.1 uncultured Acetatifactor sp.
ATTTCGAATGGGATTTCATCGTCAATGCAACTTATCTTACCGGAATTATTCTCGTAGTACTTGTTATCGTCACCTTTATAGATAAAGGATCCTGTCAAATCTGACTTCTTTAGTTTGCCTTCTTTGATAAGTATCTGCTTCTCATTCCGTATTTGTTCAAGCAACTCTTGTGCAGTACCTTCTTCTGCTATTTGCGGAACGAGTTTGCCTTGAATAGCCTCTTGAAGTATGCTCTTATGAATAGTATAGGAAAGTTCTTCATTTAACTTATTAAGTTTATCCTGCGCTTTCCCATACTCATCTATATATGGCATCAACTCCTTTGCTTTTGTATCAATACAAAACTGCTCCGAAAGAGGTGGAAGTGGAACTAACAGAGACGTCATTGTTTCTGTGCTTACACGAGGCATTTTTACACCAAACGTTGCAGAATTAATGTAATCATCTACGTAAGGTGATTTCAAAAAGCTAACAATATAATCTTTGCATATATTGCCGTAGCAAGTGAAAGGTATGATTTCGGGAGTGCAAATACCTCCTTCAGGTGCAACAAGTATCTTTAGTAAATATGGACGAAGTTTGCTGTATAAAATGTCACCACGGTTGAATACGGTCTTGTCACCGATGGCTTTTCGCTCACCAACAGTTTTAATATTTAGCAATCTTCCGCCTTTTTCTATATCTTCCAAATCCAATCCCCATAATTGAGTATCGGCATTCGATGCGTTGACTTTTCTCTTTGTTTGGGCATAAGTTGAGATTTCTCCCAATCGACACCATTCCCATCCCTGCGGAATATCAAAAGGAATCTCCTCATCGATGCATTTCACTTCTCCCGTGGCAACAATCTTCTCATAATAGGAATTGTCGTCACCACGGTAGATTATCGATTCATTTTTATCCTTCTTGATTTTACCTTCTTTTATAAGCTGAGCTTTCTCTGCTCGAATTCTTTCAAGAAGCACAGACGCGGGTTCATCATTGGGATCCTGAGGAACTAATTTTCCTTGGATAGCCCATTGTAGAATACTATTCTTTAACTGCTTTCCGGTCATATTATTCCTCCGGTTTTATTTCTATTCCAAGAATCCTCTGTATTTCAGCCAATGTTTTATCTATCTCATAATCAAGAGCCTTTCGTTTCTTAAAATAATCTGAGAGAAGTTCGGCTGGCGGCAGAACCTCCTCTTCTTCCTTCGGAAATTTGCACTGGTCGAAGTTGCAATCCATAGAAACCAACTCTTCCGCAGAGAACTTACGGGATTTCTCATTACCCTCTTCAACAATAATTTCCTTTCGGTCACTCCACCAGTCTTCTATCGGCTTACAATGTTCCAACTTCATAGGCTTGGTCTTGGAAAAATGCTTATATTCTTCCGGCATATCCAGTCGATAGAACCAAGTTTCCCTTGTGGCATATCCCTCGGAGGCTCCATCCGCCCTTTCGTTATTGAAGAATAAGATGTTAGTCGCAATTGAAGTGTATGGCGCAAATATGCTGCCCGGCAACCGAATTATAGTATGAAGATTAAACTCCTTAAGCATCTTAGTTTTGATTGCTAGTTTTGCTCCATCAACGCCAAACAAGAAGCCATCAGGAACAATTACAGCCGCACGCCCGTTTCTCTTTAGACGGTACATTATAAGCACCATGAAGAGATCCGCGGTTTCACTAGAACGCATATCCATAGGGAAATTACCCTTGACGCTAGCCTCCGTACTTCCTCCGTAAGGTGGATTCATGGCAATGACATCAACCTTGTCATCCTCTTTAAAGTCACTCATCTTTGTTGCGAGAGAATCACAGTGACGGATATTTGGGGCTTCAATATCGTGAACCAGAAGATTCGTAATCGAAAGTAGATATGGAAGAGGTTTCCATTCTTGTCCAACAACGGCATTTTGAAAATTCTCAAAATCCTCAGTAGTCTTCACTTGTTTATTTAGATAATCCAGGGCCGAAGTCAAGAATCCGCCGGTTCCAGAAGTAAAATCTCCGAACTTTTCTCCAAGCTGGGGTTTAAGAGTTCTAACCATAAAATCAGTCAACGCGCGAGGCGTATAAAACTCCCCTGCGTGTCCAGCAGACTGCAAATCCTTAAGAATTCCTTCATAAATATCTCCAAACGTATGACGATCATCAGCATCTGCAAAATCAATCTCATCAATGACATTGATAATCTGGCGCAAAAGAATGCCGTTTTTCATGTATTGATTAAGATCAGAAAAAACTTCTTTCACAATACTCTTTCCTCTCGGAGTGCCAGCATCAACAGGAAGATTCTTCAGCGCGTTAAACAAGCCGTCTGCACCATTTATAAACTCCAGCAATTCCTCACCTGTAAGTGCCTGCCCGTCTTTCTTGTCAACCGCCCAATTTCTCCAACGAAATTTTTCCGGAATTATAGACTCAAACTGTTTCCCGACTGACATTGCCTTGAATTCCCATGTTTCTTCTTGAGAGTCATAGACTTTAAGAAAAAATAGCCATGTCATCTGTTCTATGCGCTGTGCATCACCATTGATGCCAGCATCTTGCCTCATAATATTCTGGAGGCGCTTTATTATATTATTAACTGCCATATACTATGCTGCGTAAATACGACTTTCCATATTTTTAATAGCGGACATATAACCGTCCATGCCGCCAAAGTATTTCATTATCTTTTGAGGCTTGCCAAACTTAGCCAATTGTGGAGTAAGCAAAATTGAAACATTCTCCAACTGCAGAACTCCAGTATCCGCATATTTGTCGAGAAGCACTTCCAACACTCTACGGGCCTCATCTCCATATTGCGAAAAATAATCACTTTTTCGGACTTTATTAGCTCTTTCTCTTCTTGTCAGAGGCTTCTGATCAAATGCTACATGACAAATAATGTCAAATATGTCAGCTTCCGCCAAATCCGGATTCTGTTCTCTAATTGCCTCAAGAAGCACATCATACTCATTGAGTTCTTTCACGATAGCATCCTTACGCTCAGCCTCTGTCCACTTTTGAAGGAAATCATTCAATGACGGATAGCGACCAAGAATCCTCTTTTTCGTAAAATCAGTGTATGATTCTTTCGTAAGTTTTCCGTTCGCATCCAGAAAGGACACATGCTCCTTATCTATCTGAATATCAAAACCATCAACCACATACTTATCATGAGACTTTTCAATTTCAGTTGAAGGCTTTGGTTTCCTGTGCGTGCCGCTGCTGGATTCGCTAATTCCTTGTGGGGGCTCCGGATCTCCATCGAACTCAGGATCATGGAAAAGCCTTGTCACATCTCGAAAATCTAAAATTTCAAAATGCCACTTGCCCTTATCCTCACGAATCCTTGTTCCACGTCCGACAATCTGCTTGAACTCAGTCATAGACTGAATTTCTTTATCGATTACTATGAGACCGCAAGTTTTGCAATCCACTCCAGTAGAAAGCATCTCAGATGTAGTTACAATTGTCGGATATGGCTGATCAACATCTATAAAGTTATCCAATTGCTTTTTCCCCTCATAATCATCTCCAGTTATCTTCATAACGTAGCGATGATCTTTCTTACAAAGATCTGAATTGAAGTTAGTTAGCAATTGACGCATTGCTTCCGCCTCCTCAATATCGGGACAGAAAACAATCGTCTTAGTCATTCTACCTATCTGTTTGAGCATCTTAGTTATGCGCCATGCTACGATCTCGCGCCTTCTACGGATAACGATATCCCGCCCAAAGTCTTTTCTGCTAAAATAGTCTTGTTCTATAATCTTACCATTGAGATCTTCCTCTCCATCTTCAGGGATATAGCCAGTCAAATCAACACTGAGAAAAGCATTAGTAACACGATATGGTGCTAGGAATCCATCATCAATGCCCTGTTTAAGGGAATATGTATAAATCGGCTCTCCAAAATAATCAAGATTATTTGCTCCATCCACAGCTTTTGGTGTCGCTGTCATACCTATTTGCGTAGCCGAAGAAAAGTATTTCAATATTTCCTTCCATTGAGAATCATCCTTCGCTGAGCCTCTATGACACTCATCTACAATAATCAAATCAAAAAACGTTGGCTGAAATTCTGTATAAGGGTTAGGCTTAGATTCATCCGACGAAACGAGTTGTTGATAAAGAGCCATATAAATTTCATAAGACGAATCCATATTTCTGTTCTGAATTTTGGTCATCTTATCTCTGAATGGGCTAAAGTCTTGGCTCATAGTCTGATCTATTAGAACATTTCTATCAGCCAGATATAATACCTTCTTCTTTGCTTTGGATGCTATGAGACGATATATGATTTGAAATGACGTGACATTAGTGTCCGGTAAAAAATCATAAAAGCTCTTTGAAAATATTGAAAGTTAGGTAGTTATAGAGGTTTTTCGA
>CAKRZO010000050.1 GCA_934433135.1 uncultured Acetatifactor sp.
TGCTCCAAGAGTCTGGGAATGTCAAGTCGCATTCTATTTCCGTGATTTCGCCTCCCACCTGCTCATAATACTTGTTATCGTCACCTTTGTAAATTACAGAATCAGTTAAAACAGACTTTTTTAATTTGCCATCTTTGATGAGTTCCTGTTTCTCCATTTTTATCTGTTCAAGCAATTCTTGTGCTGTACCTTCCTCCGCAATCTGTGGCACAAGCTTGCCTTGAATAGCCTCTTGGAGAATAGATTTCTTTAGTTTATCGTCTATACTTTCATTGAGATTGTCCAAATCCTGCTGTGCTTTAGCATACCGCTGAAATATAGGAGTAAAGTTTGCTAATTTTTGCACAAGACGAGACTGCTCTGCTTTCGGAGGAATTGGCAAAAGCATCCTTCCTAATGTTTTTCCATTACAGTTGGGTTGTGCGGTCGCATTTGTTCCGGACTTCAATTGTTCCCAATATAATTGACTTTCCATAAACGATTTAAGATATTGTGGACACAGCTCTTGTGAATATCTTGTTCTTATGAGGTAGCCAGCATATATGGCTGGCTCAGGAACAGATTGAACTAAAAAAGATTTACCTACAGTCCCTCCAGTTCTTGCAAAAAGAATGTCATTCTCTTTGAGGAGGTAAGTATCAATATCATAAGTTCCTATATTGCAAAATGGAACATTCTCCCATTGAACTACATTATCATGAATATCGCTGATTCTAACCATTTTTATATCACCTCGTTCAAGGGCAGGGGCGTTATATCCATATTGGATTGACAATGCAATATTACCCCATCTTTCCCATTCCCATCCCTGCGGAATATCAAAAGGAATCTCCTCATCGATGCATTTCACTTCTCCCGTGGCAACAATCTTCTCATAATAGGAATTCAAGGAACGAAGTGGGGCGTGATTATTAGTGTATGTTCACTAATAATTAATTCAAAATGGAAAAATTTAAAATGCATCTTCGCCAATCTAATATGGCGGAAAACACCATCGCAGCGTATTGTTACGCTGTTAAAGAGTATAGGGGTAGGTATAAAGAGCTAACTAAAAAAGATTTGCTCCTTTATAAGGCTTATCTTATTGAGACATTCAAGCCGAAGACTGTGAATTTGCGCATTCAGGCAATGAACAAGTATCTTGAGAGCATTGGAAAGTCGAAGTTGCGACTCAAGTCTGTTAAAGTTCAGCAGAAGTCATATCTTGAAAATGTTATCAGCAATGCTGATTATGTGTTTCTCAAAAACAAATTGAGAGAAGATGGGCTAACCGAGTGGTATTTTGTGGTTCGGTTCCTTGCTGCGACCGGTGCGAGAGTAAGTGAGTTGGTCCAGATGAAAGTGGAACACGTGATGACAGGATATTTTGATATTTACACCAAAGGAGGAAAAGTAAGAAGAGTATTCTTCCCTAAGTCTTTGAGGTGCGAGGCGTTGAAGTGGTTAGACTCTTTAGGGCGCTGTTCAGGTTATCTGTTCCTCAATAGGTTTGGTGACAGAATAACTACGCGTGGTATTTCCCAGCAGCTTAAGAATTATGCGGTCAGATATAAGCTGAATCCAAAGGTTGTGTACCCACACTCTTTCAGACATCGATACGCCAAGAACTTTCTGGAGAGATATAATGATATTGCATTGCTCGCCGACTTGATGGGGCATGAGAGTATTGAGACGACCCGAATCTATCTTAGGCGAACATCGACAGAGCAACAACAAATAGTTGACAAGATTGTTAATTGGTAGTATTGTTATGGCAACGATATAACCTGCCGTAATAATCGATAGGGGTTTATCATTGTATTCTCGTGGGATTTTAATAAATTTGATGGATAGTAACCAAAGAATGAAAATTCATGAAAGGAGAAGATAAACCCCTGTTGAAACTAATGGATGGTTCTGAGAACCGCTTTATTATACCTGTTTATCAACGTAATTATGATTGGGGCGCTAGTCAGTGCAGACAATTGTTCTCTGACTTGATTGATATCGTTAAGTATGATAGACCAAGCCATTTCTTTGGGTGTATAGTAAGGTCCAGATCCAAAGGTGGTCGTGCGGATGAGTTTCTTGTTATTGACGGACAGCAGAGAATGACGACAGTCTGTCTGATATTTCTTGCAATATACTGGAATCTTAAACGCGGTAACATTGAAGCAGATGATAGTAAACTTGCGGAAAAGATATTCAAGAAGTTCTTGGTGGATGAGTATGAGACAACCGAGAAAAAAGTACGCCTTAAGTTGAATAAGGAGGACCGTGCAGCGTTTGATTATCTTGTGGATGAGGGTGAAGGCGGAAAATTTGCAGAATCTAATGTCGTCTCAAATTTCAATTACTTCTACAATAGCGTCAAGAATCTCAATGTGAAGATTGATGACTTCTTTGAGGCTATCAAGAGGCTGATTGTGATTGACATCTTTCTTGGAAATGATGATGACCCGCAGTTGATTTTTGAGAGCCTGAATTCAACTGGCCTTGACCTTACGGAAGCTGACAAGATTAGAAATTTCGTTCTCATGGGCCTGTCTGAGGATAAGCAAGAGGAGTATTATACTAAGTACTGGAGATTCATAGAGAAGGATTGCTCCGGAAAAGATGAGCTTGACAATTTTATTAGAGATTATTTGACAATCAAGTCTCCGACAGGTGATATCCCTAAATTCCAAGATGTATATCCTGCTTTTAAGTCATTTGCGGAAGGGAAAGAGATAGAGCCTATAATGGCTGAAATGAAGCGGTATGCATCTCTGTATAAACGAATTAAGTCGGCTCGGGTAGGCGATGCTTCTGCGAACGAGATAATGTCCCGTTTGAATTATCTGGAATTGACAATCACTTATGCATATTTACTTGGTTTGCTCACTTATGCGGAAGAACAAAATATGCCGCAGAGTGAGATTACCAAGATTCTTTCTTGCATTGAAATATTCGTCTTCAGGCGTTTAATATGTGGATATCCTACAAATGCGTTGCTTAAGATGTTTGCGACTTTGCACCAGCAAGTGCTTAAGAATAAGAAAGAAGAAGATAGCTATTATGATGTGATGGTTTATCTTCTTGAAAATCGAAAGAGAACCGTTGTTTTCCCGAAGGATGACGAGTTCCGTCAGAGTTTTATAGAAAAGCCGGTATATCTTATGAGGCCAAAGAGCCGTACCTATATTTTTGACCGTCTTGAAAATGGAAATAGTAGGGAAAAGATCGACGTCATCAATAATGTCCAGAAGGGAGAGTTGAGTGTGGAGCATATTATGCCTCAGACGCTTACTCAGCATTGGAAAGAACAGCTTGGAAGTGATTACTCGAGGATTCATGAGGAATGGTTGCATACCATTGCGAATCTGACATTGACAGGATATAATGTTCAGTATAGCAACAGGCCGTTTCAGGAAAAGAAAGAAGATAAGAATGGATTTGCAGCAAGTCCACTTAGGCTGAACAAGTATATATCCAAGTTCGATAAATGGACAGAGGCTGAGATGAAGGAGCGTCAAACAGAGATGGGTAAGCGTGCTCTAACTGTGTGGCCGTATCCGGAAACCTCATACAAGCCGGCTGTAAAGCTCGATGATGAAGTGTCTGTTTATGACGAAGATTTTGTTTTTAAGGGTAGGAAGATTAACAGTTTTACATTAATCGGGACAATTTATTCTGTTCCGGACTGGGCTGATGCCATTCGAGACACATTTAAGCTGCTGTATGAGACAAATCCGTCAATTCTTCAGGACGAAGCTAATAGCGTGGAGAATGCCTGGATTACCCGTGAGAATGCGAAGAATGAGTCTCATATAAAAAAGGTGGCAGATGATGTGTGGGTAAATACAGGAAATGGCACAAATACAAAAGTGAGGTTGCTTCGCCATGTTGCCAGACTTTATAATCTTGCTGAGAATGACCTTGTGTTTTCTCTTGTGCCTATAAAAGAAGAGAGTGATAATTAAAAGTAATGGACCAATAAATGGACCAGTAAGTGGACCAGTAAATGGACCAATAAACTTAACCGAAAGACAGGAGCTGATTTTGGCTCATGGGGAAAACCCTGTGTTTAGGATAACTAAAAAAGTATGTGCCTTTGAATAGCTAAAGGTACATAATATGACAACAAG
>CAKRZO010000051.1 GCA_934433135.1 uncultured Acetatifactor sp.
GAAAGCATCAATGATAATCTGAAGGCGGTGACGAATACGAAGAAGACGGAGCTGCTGTTCCTGGCACTCTTCCTCCGTATGCTCCGGAAGGGCGGTCAGTGTGCCTGCATCGTGCCGGATGGTGTACTGTTCGGCTCGAGTAAGGCCCACCTGCAGATTCGGAAGGAAATCGTGGAGAATCATCAGCTGCGGGCAGTGATTTCGATGCCGTCCGGTGTGTTTAAGCCGTATGCGGGTGTATCGACGGCGATTCTCGTATTTACGAAGACGGGTGCCGGTGGAACGGAGGACGTCTGGTTCTACGATATGAAGGCGGATGGCTTCAGCCTTGATGATAAGCGTTCGGAAATCAAGGAGAACGATATCCCGGATATCATCGCACGTTTCCATCATCTGGAGGGCGAGAAGGAGCGTGAGCGTACAGAGCAGAGCTTCTTCGTGCCGAAGAGTGAGATCGTGGAGAACGGATATGATTTATCCATCAACAAATATAAGAAGGTCGAGTACCAGGCGGTCGAATATGAGCCGACGGAGGTCATCCTCGGTAAGATCGATGCCCTGGAAGCGGAGATCCAGCAGGAGCTCGGCGCACTGAAGGAGTTATTAAAGCAGGATAAGTAAGCGGTTTGTAGCGGAGGAATGGAAGATGTCCAATTTTGAATTTCTCAAAGATAAACAGGAATATGCACTCTTCGCACCGGCGGCGATCGAAGCGGAGAAGGTGTTTGCCACCTCTCCGGCGATGTGTGCCATCGGTGCACGAAAGGCGCTGGAGCTGGCAGTCAAGTGGGTGTATTCTGCGGACTTTTCCATGGTGATGCCGTATAAGGACAATCTGCAGTCCCTGATCCATGAGCCGAGCTTCCGCTTCGCGATGGATTCCAACACCTGGGGCAAGCTTCCATACGTGATCAAGCTGGGCAATCTGGCAGTGCATACTGAAAAGAGTGTTTCTGCTGGTGATGCCGTGACTTCTCTTCATGGCCTTTTCGAGTTCATCGAGTGGATCGATTACTGCTATGGCGAGCACTATGAGGAGCGCAGCTTCGATGAGGCGAAGATCCCGGCAGAGAAGGTCATCATCGATACGAAAAAGATCAAAGAGCAGGAGAGTCTTCTGAACGAAAAGAACTCGGAAATCGAGAAACTCCGTAAAAAGATCGCGGAGATGTCCGAGCAGTATACGCGTGAAAAAGAGCAGCACGAGAAGGAGCGGAGCTTCAAGGCGGAGGATATCTCTGAGTTCCGTACGCGTAAGAAGTACATCGACCTCGATCTGAAGCTGATGGGCTGGAAGCTGACCGGCATCGATCAGGATGTCATACAGGAGTTCCCGGTAGATGATATGATGGGACAGATCGGTCAGAGCGGATTCTGCGATTATGTTCTGATGGGCAAGGATCAGCTGCCGCTGGCGGTTGTGGAGGCGAAGCGCACGAGTAAAGATCCCAACATTGGCCGCAAGCAGTGCGCCCTCTATGCAGACTGTCTGGAACGGAAGTACGGTCGCCGGCCGATCATGTTCACGACCAATGGCTTCGACACCTACGTCTGGGATGATCAGAGTGGTCCGCAGCGGAAGGTGTACGGCATCTTCGGCAAGGATGATCTGCAGCGACTGATCAATCGACGCTCAGATCATCAGGAGCTGGATGACATCACCATCGATGATAAGATTACGAACCGTTACTACCAGAAGGAAGCGATTCGTGCGGTCTGCGACCATGTGAAGCAGGGCTTCCGCAAGAATCTTCTGGTGATGGCGACCGGTACCGGAAAGACCAGAACGGCGGCGTCGCTGGTCGATGTCTTCAGCCGTGGCGGGTATGTGACCAATGTTCTCTTCCTCGCAGATCGTACCGCACTCGTTAAGCAGGCGAAGGATTCCTTTAAGGAGTACCTCCCGAACATGACGCTCTGCAATCTCTGCTCCAACAAGGATGACAAGAATGCGCGCATCGTGTTCTCGACCTATCCGACGATGCTCAATGCCATCGATGACAGCCGGCGGAAGGACGGGGATCGGCTGTTTACACCGGCACACTTCGATATGATCATCATCGACGAGTCGCACCGTAGTATCTTTAAAAAATACCGCGCGATTTTCGACTATTTCGATGCGATTTTAGTGGGCCTGACGGCGACACCGAAGATGGACGTCGACCGGAATACTTATGACTTCTTCGAGATGGAGAACGAGGTTCCGACCTACGCCTATGATTACGAAACAGCGGTGTATACAGATCATGTGCTGGTGCCTTACTACAACTATAAGGTGAAAACCGAATTCCTCGAAAACGGCATCACCTACAGCCAGCTCTCGAAAAAGGATCAGGAGCGACTGGAGGATGCGTTTACAGAGGATGATATGGATGTGCCGGATTTTATTCCATCCGGTGCGCTGAATAAGTTTATCTTTAACTCCACAACCGTAGATATGGTTCTACAGGATCTGATGGAACGTGGCATCAAGATCGAGGGTGGAGAGAAGATCGGAAAAACCATCATATTTGCACAGAACAAACGTCACGCGGAGTTTATACTCGAGCGCTTTAATAAGCTCTATCCGCACTATAAAGGGACGTTCATTCAGCGTGTCATCTGTGACGATGCCTACGCACAGACGATCATCGATGATTTCCGAAATCCGGAGAAGGATCCGCAGATCGCGGTGTCGGTCGATATGATGGATACCGGTATCGACGTACCGGAAGCCCTCAACCTGGTGTTCTTTAAGCAGGTAAAATCGAAAACGAAATTCTGGCAGATGATCGGACGTGGTACACGCCTCTGCCCGCATCTTATGTGCACGGATCAGATCGACGGAGAGTACGAAGGAAAGCGCCGCTTTCTGATCTTTGATTACTGTGGAAATTTCGAGTTCTTCGAGACGCATAAGGAGGGCTATGCCGGCTCCGAAACGAGGTCACTGTCGGAACTGATCTTCATAAAGAAGATCTCGCTGGCACAGCATATGCAGACAGAAGCGTATGCAGAGCCGCGATTTCAGGCGTGGCGGCAGCAGCTGGTGACCGACTGCCAGCGGCTCGTGAGTGCGCTGAATACCGAGCTGGTGTCGGTGCATACCCATCTCAAATATGTGGAAAACTATAAGAACCTGGAGGTGTATCAGTTTATCTCGGATGAAATGCAGACGGAACTGATCCGGGAAATCGCACCGCTCGTGCACCTCGAAGATAAGGATGAGTCGGCGAAACGCTTCGATAACTTCATGTACAACCTGATCCTGCAGGACATGGATGGGACGGCGCTGTTCCCGCATCTGAAGGATCAGCTGGTAAATATCTGTGAGATGCTGGCGAAGAAAATCAGTATCCCGCAGATCAATGCGAAGCTGCCGGTTATCAAGAAGGTACGATCGGATGATTTCTGGCTCGTGAACGATGTGCTCGAAATCGAACATGCGCGACAGGAGCTCCGGGATCTGATTCAGTTCCTGACCGGGGGCAGAAGTGCAAAGCCGATTTACACGACTCTTGCGGACAGCATCATTGACCGAAAAGAAGGGGAGCAGCTGGACCCGGCGTATGATTTCGTCGATTACAAGAAGAAGGTGAATCGATATATCAATGACCACGGAAACGCGATGTCGATCCATAAGCTGACACATAATATCCCACTGACGAGCGGCGATTATGAGGAGCTGGAACGCATACTGACGGAGGAGCTGGGCAACAGAGAGGACTACCAGAAGGCGTATGGCGATACGCCGTTCGGTCTGCTGATCCGGAAGATCGCGAAGCTCGATCACGACGCGGCGATGGCGGTGTTCTCTGCGTTCATCAATGACCAGTCCCTGAACCAGAAGCAGATTGCATTCGTGAATAAAATCATCAGCTATATCGAAAATAACGGCTACATGGAGAACACGGACCTCATGAAGCCGCCGTTCGACAAGCCGGTGAGCTTCATCAAGCTGTTTGACCCGAAGCGGAGAACAGAAATCCTGCAGAAGATCCAGGAAGTGAAGGAAAACGCGGTGAAGATTGAGGCGTAAGAGGTGAGCAAATGCTAGAATACATAGAAATTTTCATAGTGAATCTGAT
>CAKRZO010000052.1 GCA_934433135.1 uncultured Acetatifactor sp.
CCATTCGTACATTTACACAG
The DNA here is from genome assembly GCA_934433135.1 of uncultured Acetatifactor sp. Taxonomy (GTDB): domain Bacteria; phylum Bacillota; class Clostridia; order Lachnospirales; family Lachnospiraceae; genus Acetatifactor. The sequence goes on from CAKRZO010000052.1 coordinate 21, forward strand.
GCAGCTTCAAACGTACGAGTGAACTTAACAGTTCACCCGCGCCATTCGCAAAACCGCGCTTTCAGCGCTCTCCGACGCTTCGCGTCTACTTTTGCTCATAGAATGGCGCTCCCTTCGTACATTTACACAGGCAGCTTCTCATGCAAGCATGGAATCTGCCTGTGTAAACGTACGAGTGAACTGTTACGGAATATTATATACCAGAATATTTTTTTTCGCAAGAGAATTGACATTTCGGGAAAAGAAAAGTACAATATGCTGGGAGTGGGGATTCTCTGATTATATAATAATCTCCGGCAGGAAGTGCCGTGAAGCTCACATGGATGGAGATTGCAGAAAGTGCACCGGAAAGGAAAGGGAACAGAATGGAAAAAGGGAATGGCAAAAAATATTATGATATGGATTCTTATATCATAAAGTTAAGAGAGCGGCTTACTTTTCTGGCCTATGAGGCGGATGAGGAATCCTATGATGAAAAAGAGACAAAGCTGCTGTCAGAGCTATTAAAATGGGTGGCTCCCAGGGTGAACTATGAAACCATGAATAAGTTGTCGGCGATGGATTCTTTTAAAGAGTTCATGCAGACCTATGAATTCCGCATGTACCTGCAGGATCTGATGGAAAAGGTAGATGATGATACCGTACGGAAGGAAGAGGAAGCAGCCAAAAAACGTAAGGAACCCATTGAATATGAAAAGGATCCGAAATATATAGAATGTCCCCGCGGCGAAGCAAGAGCGATTGTAGATCTGATCGCAAGCCGACCGATCAGTTATAATAAAGGAACAGAAGCAACAGGTGCGGCAGATTCAACCAGAGTAAATGCTTCCGAAACCGTTGTTTCCGAAGGAACTGCTTCTGGAGTAAATGTTTCGGAAGGCTCTCATGCAAAGATTCTCAACTACGAGGAACTGGTAAAGGAAAAGGATGCGGAAGCAAAGAGTACCGCGAATCCTAAGAAACGCCGCCTGAAAGCTACCATGAGAGGAGCGGCGGCAGCGATTGTGGTACTGGCCGTTTTCCTGGGAGGCGGAGCAGTCGGTGCCTATGCTGAAAGAGAAACCGGATTCTTCCATTTCTTCCGGCATAGCAATAAAGGTACTGAAATAATTACTTCACCAGAAGTGATGGATTCTACGGTGCGTATTGCTAATGAATATACATATTCGAAACTTAGTGATGTGCCTGAGGAATATGCGAAGGAAATCTGGTTGCCTGATGAGGAGTCCTTGCTGGAAGGACTTGAACTTGATAGCATTTCAGTATCTGAGCTAGATGATGTTGTCAGAGTGGGATGTTGTTATATAAATCATTCGACAGAAGATAGACTGATGATATCTGGAAAAATATATAAAGATAAGATAATGTATCATTGGGTGGGATATGATTCATACGAGTATCTAGGAGCGGATTTGGTAAACAACAATATAGAGATCAGAAAGTTTTCTAGGAAAAGTGATGAGGAAACCAGTTATATGGCAAGTTTCTTCATCGATAAGCAAGAAGTTTCTGTTGTGAGTAATATTAGCATGGAGTATAGTTTGCAGATTGCAAAAGAGTATATTGCTGATTTTGAGTAAAAAATAAAAAAATTAAATGAAAGGTGTAACTTTTTTTACCTTTAAGAACATATAGGGGGTGGAAAGCGGATAATTATCAAATTTCTATTTCTGAGAGAGGAGGGAAAAAGAGTATGACCAAATTGAAAAAAATTATATGTTATCTCCTTGTTTCATGTGCTCTTATGAGTGCTGTCAGCATGAATTGTTATGCAGCAGAAGAGCAGCGGGAAATTGAGGTGATGACTGCTGAGATTGAAGCTATTGAAGCCGTCATAACAGTGCCTTATGCGCAGACTAGAGAAGCGGTATTTACCGAAACATCTATATCAGCTATGAAAGGTGATTCCGGAGAAATGCTTATTACAATTAGAACCTCGACAAGTAATGTTGCTTCTGTTATCGGGGTAAAAGACATTGTGGTGTATAAAAAAGGCTTTTTAAGGTGGACGGAAGTAGCAACATCGTCAGGCGGAGAATCCTATAATGTATATGGTTCAACCTGTATAAACCATTACTATGGAGCAGTAGAGGGAGAAACCTACAAGATTTCCTGTACACATTATGCTGATGTCAATGGATATCATGAATTTGAAAACGAAACCGGTGATTTCAAGTTTAACTTCTAAGCATCCAGTGAAAAGCAAAAACACAGTTCCCAATTCCACTGCCGATTCGGTAATACGCGTGGCCGGACGGCAGTAGAGTTGGAACGATGTGGGAGTACGTAATCTTATATAAGGGTATGCTCAAGGTGTTATTTCACCCTGGTTTTCCGATTGAAAAATTGAGGATGGAAATGTTCTGCGATTTTTTAAAACGGCAATCGGAAAAATTTGTGCTGAAGACGTTCTTCTTTGCCTACAAAATAAGAAAAACATTTTCATAGCATATTGAAAAAGTGAAATAATAAGGCCGGAAGCGGCATAACCCCCATATAAGTCATTACAAACAGGTATCATTCGAGAAAAAGCTGAGAAGACTGCTGCAAGGTGGAGAGAAAATCTACCGGCAGCAGTCTTTTGCTTATAGGTTGGATAATGATAGGTTCATTCAATATTGTGATCCGGCTGCTTTGTCCGAATACATTCGATCCCAAATAATAGACAGTGAATGGAAAATATAATTTATAATGAGTTGTTGTGCTGCGGTTATTCTGCGGAGGTTGGCGTTGTCACAGTGAGTGAGAAAGATGGCATAAAGCAGGTACGAAAGCAGAGCAAAATCGATTTTTGGGGTAGATTATGGTGCAAAGAAATACTATAATCAGCCTGCATTGCGTGTTAGTGATCCGGACAAAATGGAAATGGAGCTTCGCCCGCTGAAAAATACAAATAACTTTTTTAGAGAATTATTATCAGTAAGTCTTCCATGAAACCTTGGACTGATGAGGAGATTCTTCATCTTGGCTTATATGAGTTCTTTTCAAACGAAAAAACATTGGAGTTGTAAGAAAATTTTTTCTAAAAAAGGCTGTAACTTATTGCCCACTCACCGACATATAGGAAGTGTAGAGAGGGAATCCCCGGGAAAAATTTTCCTACATTCATACTTGTTGCAAAAAAAAATAATTTTTTTAAAAAAGGGTGTAACTTTTTGGCCTCTCAGCGACATATAGGAGGTGTAAAAGCGAAAGAAGAGCATATCGCTCTTCTGAATGGGATTCCATATATATTATTAAAAATGATTCCGGGTTTTGACTGGGCTCTGTACAGAGTCCAATCAGAATCCGGGATTGTTTTTTTTCTTTACAGAAGAAATTGTTCTGTGTATAATGAAGAAGTATCGGCAGGCGGAAGAAACCGATCCCTGACCGGAAGAAAGGAAAATTTATTATGATGAATCCCGCAACTCTTATTAAGTTAATACAGGCGAAAAGCACATTTGAAAGGAATCATCCGAAGTTCATTTCTTTTTTGAAAAAGATTTTTGGAAACGGCAGCGGTATAGTAGAGGGAACAGTAATCGAGATTACCGTTACAAGACCGGGTGAAGAACCAATTGCTGCGAACATCCGTGTCCAGCAGTTTGATTTGGATCTGGTGGAAGAGATTAAAAAGATCATAAAGGAAAATGCAGGAAAATCTTAAAAATAGTTTCAATTGTCAAAATATTATGTACAATAAAATTATTTTGAAAAATTTGATAAATTATGTTGACAGAATGAAACAGAAGTGATATACTCAGTTTCGTTGTCGGGAAGACAACTTACAAAGTTCGACACAAATGAAAAAACATCCGGTAGGTTGCTGAAATAAATGTCGAAAGTTGAAAAAAGTTGTTGACAGTTCAAAAGAACTGTGGTAAGATAACAGAGTCGTTGCGAAAGACAAGCAAACAAGCAGAGATTGGAAGCAGTGAAGTACCTTGACAAATAAACAGTAATGCAACCCTGAAAATTCCAAGAAACGTTTCAAGGAGACTTGA
>CAKRZO010000053.1 GCA_934433135.1 uncultured Acetatifactor sp.
CTGACCGCGTTTCTCGGAAGCCTTGCCAACAAGCAAAAGTTCCTGGAGGCTCAGACCGGCGTCTATCCGAATATGAGTGATTGGGAAATGCCCATAGAGGAGCGGCAGCAGTTAGATCAAGATACAACTGCGCTTTCCAAAGAGTTGAACGAAATGCTCAACACTAAGAACCGCATTGCGAAAATTGAGCAGGAATTTTTGCAATTGAATCCGGAGCAGCACTATTTTGAGGAGTACTATGCGACTTACAGCGATGCGCCAACGGAGAGCTTGGACAAGCTGTCCTCGCAGAAGATACTTGCGCTTTGGATGGAATTTGAACAGCATGCAGAGCGTGAGACTCGCTTGGGCCTGTTGCAAAAAATATCCATTATGTTTCGATTCAACCGTAATGCGCTCAAATTGTTTATCCGTTCCCCAGAACAGGTCATTCCCTATTTGCAGAGTCAGTTTTATTCCGTAAAAAGACGGGAGCTGGAGGCCGAAAAGCAGAAATTGAACCGCAAGCTGGAACATTACGCTTTCGACGCGAAGATGGACGAGCTCACACAGAAATCCCTGCGGCTGTTCCGGGCGGAGTTGGCAGCCCGGTATCATTGGCAGAGGGCCAGAAGATGCTTTGAAAAAAATGATTTCCGTCGGAATTCCGAAGAGTTTACCCGCGAGTATCCGGTGGTGCTCAGCACAACCTATTCCATTAAGGGAACATTGAGCATTGATCATATCTACGATTACTTGATCGTGGATGAAGCCTCACAGGTCGATTTAGCCACAGGGGTGCTGGCATTTTCCTGTGCGCGGAATATCGTAATTGTCGGGGACTTGAAGCAGCTCCCCAATGTGCTGACAGAGGATGACATTCGCACCAGCGATGCCATTTGGCAGAAGTATTCCTTGGATGAGCGTTATCGCTTTTCTACCCACAGTTTGCTGTCCTCTGCATTGGAAATATGGCAGGATGCACCTGTTACGCTGCTGCGGGAACACTACCGCTGTCACCCGAAGATCATCAATTTCTGCAATCAGAAGTTCTACCATACGTTCGCAACCTTGGCGCTGGAAAACGGCATGGATGTGAAGATGCTCTCGGCTATGCTGGGCCATGTGTCGGCGGCCACCACGCTGGACATCTACACCCACATCACCGATGACATGCAGCGGGCAGCCGCCGAAAATATTGACCGCGGCATCGGCAAGGCAGCGCCACAGGAGGACGCTTCAGAGCCGGGGTGGGAAACTGTCCCGGCCCAGGCGGAAAAGCCGAGAATGACCGACTTCAAGCCCTGTGTGGGCCGCAAGCGCAGATCCGGCACCGGCTGCGTCAGTGAGATCAACGACCACCTCTTTGAAGGACGCTATTCTCCCAAATGGCCCGACGGCAAAAAGCACGCCCGCAATGTCTATGCTCACACCCGCGAGGAGTGCGAAGAGAAACTGAAGGTGCTCATCGTGGAGATGAAGGCGGAAATCGCGGAAGCAAAGCGGCTGATGGATTTGGGCGAGGGCGATGGGCGACCAACAGAGGGGAAGCAAGGCGGGAGAGAAATATAAAAGGCTCAACGCCTTGGGTACTAACCATTCGGTGCTTAGGGCGGTGATGCATTGTGCTACCCTGAAAGGAAGTTATAAAAATAAGGGGGCACACTCCATCTTTTGGCGCATCGTGTAGAAATCCGTTTTCAATTTGTATGTTTTCGATGAAGAGTTCTAATATCGATAGCGGTATTGCGACTTGAAAAGTGAGTATACGAAAACAGGGTAGATGTTCTATGCCGATTGCCTCAGATACGATTTCTGGATATATCGTTTCTTAGAAGAGATTTCTTCCTTGCCAGCACCGTCAACATCATCTTCAAGGGTATCATTTCCGAATTTTCAATGCGGGATTTCGACGGGCAGATATGAATCAATTGCAGCTTTAATTATCGCAGCATTGGGGCCATTCAGCTGTCGAAGAACATAGTCACTATAATCTTGATTCGTTAGTCCAAAATAGTGCCCAATTGAATCCATCAGGGACTTCCTATTAAACAACCTGAGGACTCTTTTATAATCTCGGGTCGCCTTGGCTGTGGTAAAGGCTTCTTCAACGGGGCGTTTTATGCTGGTATAATCAAAATTCTCAAAAAAGCGGCTTAACTGGTTTTGAATTTCTTCATCAGCTTGTCCCGAAACATCGATGGTTGAAAGGCGATACTTAATTTCAGATATGGTTGCAGATTGGATTTGCTTGTTTATTTCTCCGGAAAATCTGGTATCTATAATATAGGTTTCGACCGCATCAATTCTACTTTGGTCTGTAAATCCTTGTATTTGGTTGATAGCTTGCAGGAGCTCCTCAACAATAAACAGATTCTCAACTTCGGCAACATCGAGGACATAGATACCGTCTCGGCGCAGATTATCAATTTCTGTATCACAACGATAATCTCTGTCAATAAGGCCATAACATTCCAAATCATGCAACTGCTGATTGACGCGCATTGCTTTTGTTTGCTCAATTACCTTACTACACCCGCCGCATGGGACAACATAATATTCCTTAAACAGCTGGGTATATAGCTGGGTGTCATAGCTATCACTTGTGCCCTCTACAAAAAGCACTTTACGGCGATTACCCATAATGTCAAGCAATAATTGCTCAGGTAATGCAGAATCTTCTACCTTTTCAAAAATCCAATTAGCGCCATCAAATTCCTTGACCCAAATCTTTTGTGATTGCTGGTGGTTTGCTGCAAACTGGGTGTCGTGAGTAATATAAATAAATAAACAGTCCTGCCGTGCCTGCTCTATAGCGCTCCAAAGACGATTCATAATAGAACGGTGTAAGTGTAACTCTGGCTCATCAATGATAACGGTTTTGTTTTCGGGTACGCCTAACGCCTGACACATCAGATAGAGAGCTACGCGTTCACCATCGCTCATATCTTTGCCTTTGTATTCGACAAGGTTTTCACCAAGAGCGAACGATGCGGTTACCTTTCCGTCCGTAAAGTGAATGCTACGATGTGGGAAGACGGTAGACCAAATACAAGATAATTTATCAACAACCATTTCCGGAACCGCATCATGTGACTGCCCAAGATGGTCTCTTTCACGGCATTTTGCTATATATTCACTTTCTTGCTTAGTCTGCTTTGCCCAAACTGCAGAAAGTACTGACTCATAATCAACTAAAAGGGCAGATGTGTAATCCCATTTTTCTCCATCCCATTTCCAACGGTGATTGTGATTTTGTGTCTGCTCTTCAGAACCGGAGATTAATTTATTGGTTGCTTGTTCGTAACTCATCTGTTTGATGTACGTCCCAAATTCTAATGATCGCTGCGCTCCAATACGATGGGTGTTTTGAGCATAGTTTTTTTCAATCCATGCGCCCAGTTTGCTTTTTCCTGAACCGTTAGCTCCGATGATGATGACTGAATTTGAAGAAGTATCATACTCCATACGAGTATTGTTCGGGCCAGGAAGATAATATGTAAAGTCCATTAAACTGTCCCCCTCACATATTTTTAGATAATTATATCGCAAGTCAAAGCGAAAGTAAATTGTCTACCTATCTTGTTTTGCGTTCGAAACACATTAGCCTACTTAAAATGATAGAGGGACTACAAGATTTCAAAATTTCTGCGTCATCGAATTCCCGTTATTCTAATGAAAGAGTATGATGTTTAAACTTGTGGAAATAGGAGAGGTAAAGATTTCACCCCTGCGCCGCAATAGACAAAGAATAAGAAAAGCCCTCTGAAATCAACGATTTCAGAGGGCTTTTGGTCCGAGTAGTGCGGCTCGAACGCACGGTCTCCTGGTCCCAAACCTATGTCTGAACCTTCAGATAGGCATGTTGTGCCCTCTTTGACGCTTTCAAGCACTCCTGCGGTTCCTCTTTGGAACTCTATTGGCCTGTTTATTTCAGACACCGCTTTCGTCTTTTGGGATTTGTGTGGGATTGGATTCTGTATATTAAAAGTGCTTCCGACCGGGTTT
>CAKRZO010000054.1 GCA_934433135.1 uncultured Acetatifactor sp.
GACAATTTAACAGACACTGTCTGTTGAATTTGATAGCTCTGATAGAAGCGTCGCATAAATTGGAGATTAGAAACAGAAAAACCTTTTCCAAATTTGATGAAATGGCAGACATTACTTTCAGCAGAGCACTTGGCATCCTGATGGATGCCTTAATGGCAAGCCTACAGGAAATCTTAAGGCTCAGCGAGGAGCAGTTGACTGCTTTTACTACTGATTTTGAATCAAAACTGCCAGAATATCTGCGTAATGCACTTCATCGAGGTACTGTAGCAGCATAAATCACTATTTTGTTAGCTGAAGTATTGAATTTTCAAGGTACGAATCCCATTTTAGGTATGGGAAGTTTTAGTACTTGACTTTTGCCACTATTATTTGCCCCTGTAAAAACGACTATACTGTTTTTTCAAGCATCAATTCCGTATCATCATTAAATCTAATATTTTTGAAATAGATTTGTGGTTTTTCCTTCATTACTTCATTACTTCTTTACTATTTTCATCTGTATTCATCGTTTTCCTCCAACATCATCTTTTGCCTCTAATCTCCCCCACCAGTTCATGCACCGTCGTACAAGGGCACATTTCCGATGGTTTCGTTTTACCTTCTCTAATACACTGTTCCAACTTCTGCTGTGCTATCTGAATTGCCTTTTCCTCATCACCGGATTTGCAAATTTTTCCGTACATTTGCATATCTGCCTTGGAATACTTCTGCCCGATCCTGGATTCATACACTCGTCCAAATTCTGAGCAACAAGTCCAAGAATCCTGGATTGCCGGCATGGAACCAAAGTAGGCATACATCCATATTTCAAAGCATGGATTAGACCACCCTACTTGTATTCCCTTATTCTCTGCTTCTGCAATAATCTCGTCAAATCCCTGCACTTGGTCTCTGTCAAACACAATCCAAGGAATACGATATTGTGCATCATAAGCAGTAAGTTCCATACATTTATCAATCATATCACGAGTCTTTGTCTCTACAACCTTTATTACAAGCTTATTTCTTACATCCTCCGGTAATGCCTGATTGAGACCTGTAAAGAAGCAGCGTTCTGTAGCCTCTGTATCCGTAACAATCAAATAGAAACCCAATTCCGGCACCTTGACTTGTTTTCTCTGCTCTCTCGTTTTTCTATTACCTGTTCTGTCTTTTTTCGCCATACTCATTCTCTTCGTTCCACTCCGGCCGGAGCTAAACAGGTGTCCCCCGGACACCCAGCGCCCTTAAATACATCAATACTCTTTAAATTAGGAATTGCACCATACCTTCCAATCAGATAATTCTTCTCATAGCTTTCATCCTTACGAATACGGGAACCGTCCTCATCCACAAAGTCAGCCAATGAGTACAGTGTGGATACACCTCTTTCATCCTTTTCCACAAACCAAATTTCATCACGCCGCAACAACCGGTTCGATAACTGCCATGTATCATGGGTTGTAAATACAATCTGAGCGTGATTGGTATTGATTTCCGGGTTCAAGAATGTAAGCAAGAAATTTCTTACAAGTAACGGATGCAAACGAGCATTTAATTCATCAATGAAAAACACACTGCCCTTCTCCAACACTTCCTGCAACTCCGGATATAATGCAAACATCTTCAAGGTTCCGGCAGACTCCATTTCCAAGGGAATTTCTGCCATTTCATCAGAATCAATCATCTTGTGAAATGCGTTAATCTTGTATCTCTCTTCCTTACTTTCAGCCTCCTGAGGGACCTTTTCAATTCTAAAATCCTTGATATGCTCATCAAAAGATGCGAAATATTCTACAACCTTCTGCTGCACATCCTTATCGTCCACAAATCCCTTCGGTAATCTGCGAGACATAAAGAAATTGGTAAAAGGATCCCCAAAATCAGCAAACTCATTTGCCAGGAACCAATCTCTGATTGCCTTACACTTACCAATCTTAAGCTTTGCTCCCAAAGATATAATAAGCACCTGCTTTTCCAATGCCACCTGAATATTATCCCTGCTGCTCTTAGGAAAACCGGACAAATCAAGCTCCTTATCTGTAGTTCCACGATAAAATACAGCGCTGTACTTTCTTGCAGTCTTTGCCTTGGAATTAAGCCACTCTTCCGTTACACCTTCCTTGTTAATACAAAAACCATAGTTATAAGTTCTTTCAGACTTATCGCCGGGTAATGTGAAATACACTTCAAAGCTTGTTTCTGCATTAGCAGATGTGGAATCAAACAAGAACGGGGTCGGTCTGAACTCCTCAAACTTTTCCTCTTCATCACCATACTTGAATGAATCTGCAACATAACCAGACATATATTCAAAAGCATTATATATATTAGACTTTCCGCTTGCATTTGCACCATAAATGGCAGCGACCGGCAAAATCTTCTCACTACCGACAGTCGCAACTCTATCTGAGAACTCAGTCATCTTCGCCGCAGACAAATCCAAAGTAGCCTCTTCTCTAAATGATTTAAAATTTTTAAAATTAAATTGAATTAACATGATTGCTACCTCACCTGTTTTTCTACTTTCTATTATATACAGTTTCTTGCAAAAATCAACATTCAAATGTGATTTTCGCTCATTTTTATGTATTTATATTTTAAATGCAAAGATAACCAACATTCAAATACCCTTGATTTTACTGCAAAAAGGGAGGGGGCACTAGGATCTCTTTCTTTTATACTTTAACGACAGTATAAAGGTCAAACCGGTGACAGGCAAGAGTTTTTATAATAAGTCAATTTAGGTGGGCAATAACCGTTTGTTTCCTATTGTTCTCATCACTAAAAACAAGACCTCCAAATATGTTTGTATGAAATTCTCTTTTTACTTCTTCATTGTCTCCTATGATCAATTCGCATCCCACCGGAACAATAAACCGTTCCTATCCTACCACAGCTGCGCCAAAGGGCATAAGGGACAGTCTGGCCATTTTGAAGAACTGTTTGCCGAAAGGAATTCCTACGATGGTAATGCACCACAGGCAGCCGACAATCAGGTTCCCAAGCGCCATCTCCCATCCGAAAAACACGATCCAGATCAGATTCACCAGGAAGGAAAAGGTTCCGCTTCCGTATATCACTGCTTTGCCGAAGGGCCAGAATGCCAGCCCTGCGAATTTAAAACACTGTAATCCTACCGGAATCCCCACAATGGTAATGCACCAGAGCATTCCCGCAACGATCCAGGCCAATCCTCCGACCAGCCCTCCTAAAAGAAACCACAGTATATTTCCTATTGTTCTCATAACGTTTATTGCCTCCGTTCCGAATATTTACGAGTTAAAATTTCCTTCGCCTTCTATTTTCTTTTACATCATAACATCTGCTCCTCCAGATAGCGTACTTCCTTGCCATGCGCTTTGGCGTATGCAATCTCCGATCTGGTGCTTTCTCCGATATAGCCTCCTACATTGATCACATAGATAGAATCTGCCATATCAATCTTTCGTTTATGCATATCATCAAGCATTTTTTCGTTTCGGAGATAGTGCCTTCTTCCATGCCTTCCCATACTTCCTGATCACCGGAATGCCCAAAGAGGCCTACACTGATAACAATGTTCCCCTCCAATGTATGTAAGCCTCTTCTGCACTTCCATAAATTCTTCTTTGAAATGGGTACTTCCGCAAAGAGTAACCACCGGATAATCCGTGATATCGATATCACTTGTCTCAATGTTGGTTCCGTAAGAATAACTGCCGGCAAGGCCGAGAAGAATCACGTGCCTGCCAAGATACTCATTTGTACGGATAAAACGATATTCCGTTCCTTTAAGAATGTTTTTACAATTCTCCATTTTTGTATGTTCCTTTTTCTTCTATCATCCGTTCTTATAATCAAGGCTTGCTTCCTTCAGATAACGCTTCAATAAAATAGTGCAGAAATAGGGGAATCAAACAGCCGGTCACTTGCTCATCCCTTATCACCTAAGAATCTCCTTCCGCAAAACCGCATCCGCCATTTCTTCTCCCCTGCCCTTTATCTGCATACAATCC
>CAKRZO010000055.1 GCA_934433135.1 uncultured Acetatifactor sp.
ATTCTTTGGGTGCCGCCTTTTAGCACCCTTCTAGGGTGCTTCTTCAAAGCCACGTCCTCTGGGCGTGGTTATTTACTTCTTCGGATTCGGGCATGACTACAAAGCCGCGCTGCGGTGCGGTGCGAAACTGTTCGGCTGTCAGCCGCTTCCCACGCATTATGCGTTCGGATACTGGTACAGCCGCTACTGGGCTTATTCCGATACGGAAATCGAGGAACTGACCGCGCAGTTCGCCCGCACACAGACTCCGCTCGACGTCCTTGTTGTCGACACCGACTGGCATCTTCCGGGATGGACCGGATTCACATGGGATAAAGATTTCTTTCCCGATCCTGCCGGATTCCTGAAGTCCATGAAGAAAAAAGGTCTGCATCTGGCGCTGAATCTTCACCCGGACCGCGGAGTTGCTCCTCACGAAAAAGCATTCCCAGCATTCCGGAAAGCAATGGGGTCCGCAGATCAGACCGGGATCCCGTTCGATATTGAAAATCCGCAATTCATGGATCTTTACTTCAAACTGCTGCTGAATCCGGAAGAACGGAAAGGCGTGGACTGCTGGTGGATGGACTGGCGTCAGAACGGAGAAGAACTGAAAAAAAGCGGCTTCAGTCCGGTAAGCTGGATCAACCGTCTGCACTGGCTCGATCAGGAACGCAGAAATCCGGAAAAGCGTCCGATTGTTTTCAGTACGCGCGGCGGAATGGACGGCTGCCGTTACCCGCTCGGATTCTCGGCAGACGCCTGTTCCACATGGGCGACACTGGTCAAGGAGGTTGAATTCACCGCGACTTCCTCCAACGTTCTATTCGGTTACTGGAGTCATGACATCGGCGGCCATATGGAGCAGGTGGCGATTTCTCCGGAGCTTTATCTGCGCTGGATGCAGTTCGGAGTATGTTCTCCGGTTTTACGTTCGCATTCGGCGAAATTCGAGTATGCGGAACGCCGCTTCTGGAAATTTTTCGCACCTTACAACGAACTGCTCAGAAACGAAATTCTGCGGCGTCACCGCATGATCCCCTACATTTACGGAGAATGCCGCAAGGGATGCGATACGGGCGTCAGTCTCTGCCGTCCGCTCTACTATGAATATCCGGAAGATGAAAACGCCTACTGCAATCCGGGAGAATACTTCCTCGGCGACTCCATCCTTGCGGCGCCTGTCACGGCGCAGGCGGATCCGGAAACCGGAATTGCGGAACAGACCCTCTGGCTTCCTCCCGGCGAGTGGTACGACATTTCAACAGGGACGCCGCATTCCGGTGGGAAATGCATCACGGAAGGACGGATGCTTTCCGATCTGCCGCTGTTTGTCCGTCCCGGAACGATTCTGCCGGAAGCGGAAGAAACCGCTCCTGCCGGAGTCAGCGGCATCGTTCCGAATCTGAGCTTTTCAATCTATCCGGGAGAATGCGGCGCATATGAACTCTATGAAGACGACGGCGACAGCACGGCATATCAGACCGGCGCATTTGTCAAAACGGCAATCCGCCACCGGAAAGAAAACAGCATCCGGCATATTGAGATTCTGCCCGCTTCCGGCAAATGCAAAGGGTTCCAGCACCTTCGTCCGCTGAAACTTCTGCTTCACGGAGTCGTTCCCCCGGAATCGGTAAAAATCACGGCAGAACTGCGGATTCACATTACTGCGGTGAAACATTTACGCTGAGCATTGAAATCCCGCGCATGAATACGCACAAATGCACGGAAATAGAAATCCGTTACAGGGAAAACGATGAATCCGCTCTATGGATGGTCTGCCGCCGCGAAACGGCTGAAGCGGCTGGCGTATATTCAAAACCGCACCGCCGGCTGCACCGCTCCGGTCAAAGACGACAGGCTGGCGCAGAAGCTCGCGCATTTCGGAGGCGCATCGCTCTGCATCCTTCCGCATGTGAAAAAGAATGCAGGCTTGTAAAAGAGCTTCTGCCGCGCCTCAAACCCGCGTTTGAAGAACTGCACAAGGTCCGCGGAAAGCTCTTCCCCTTCTCCATGGCTGAAGTCGATACCCTGCTGACTGAAACAGAGAAATATCTGCGACGATTTAAAAATAAAAAAGGACGCGGCATAAAACCGCGTCCCGTAATCCGGCGGCATTGTCCGGCTGAGTCCGGAGAATGCCGCTTTTTGCAAATCAGACCTGTACGCCGTTTTCGGTCAGGATTTTCTGAACCTCTGCGACATTGACGCTGCGCGGCTGAATTCCGTCACGGGCGGCGAGCGCCGCGGCGATTCCGACGCCCTGTCCCATGTTTATGCAGATCGGCATAACCCGGTAGTTCGAATGCGCCTTGTGCGTGCCGGAGATGTCGCGTCCGGCAAGAAGCAGTCCGTCAATTTTGACGGGTACACATGCGCGGTACGGAATGGTGTAGCCGCCCTTCGCATGGAAGTTGTGCTGCGCACCGTTCTTGTCCAGTCCGGAACCCTCGACGTTGTGAATGTCGAAATTGAACATGTTGCGGGTTGCGATCCAGTCGTCAAACACGCGCGCTTCCACAATATCTTCCGGCGTCATCGTGTAAAGGCCTTTGAAATGACGGGTTTCGCGGACGCCCATCATCTGGGCGGAAGTGACGGGATAGCACTTTTCATATCCGGGGGCATATTCACGGAGGAAAAGGATAATGTCGCTCATCTGACGGCGGCAGATGAGTTCGGCTTTCGTCAAATCGGCTGCGCTGGTTCCGTCAATGCCGGTAACGTTCGTCATATTGACACAGACTTCGCCGGGAATCCATGCCGGATACAGCAGGGTGTGTCCGGCGGGAGCGGGCAGATGCTCTCTCGCCAGCGCCTGGATTTCACCTTTCGGAACCTGTACACGGGTCTCGAAACTGCCGGGCAGAATCGCGCGGGAATAATCAACGCCGCCGATGCGGAACATCAAAGTGACAGGCTGACACTTTCCGTCATTTTCGCGTCCGATGTGGAATTCCGCCCCCGCTTTCGCCGCGACATCGCCGTCGCTGGTGGCGTCAATGACGACTTTCGCCGTCATGACGGAGCGTCCCGATTTGCTTTCCGTAATAATTCCCTTCACTGTGTTTCCATCCATCACGGCGCCGCAGACGAAAGTATAAAGTCTGAGAGTCACGCCTGCTTCGGAGAGCATGTCGAAAAGGACTTTTTTAAGGACTTCATGGTTGATCTCCTGAGGTCCCGCGCCCTGATCCGGACAGAATACTCCGGCTTTTTCGCTCCGGACCCGTGCCTCGATTTCATCGAAGAGGGGGGATTCCGTTCCGCCGGTGAAATGGGACATCATTCCTCCGGTCGCCATTCCGCCGACGCTGTTGAACTGTTCGACGAGGATTGTTTTTGCTCCTGCGCGCGCCGCGGCGATTGCGGCGGCACAGCCGGCAGGACCTGCGCCCGCGACGATAACGTCTGCACAGGCAGAAACAGGCAGCCTGCGTTCAGGTTCCGTGTAAAATTCCATTTTTCTCCTTGGATTGAGTGTTCCCGGCTGTACTTTATTGTTCCGGCAATTAATTAACTTGCATATTTTACGGGATCAGCGTGGAAAAGTCGTGCGATGCGTTCAGAGT
>CAKRZO010000056.1 GCA_934433135.1 uncultured Acetatifactor sp.
AAAATCGACCGTATCAATAAGGAAATCGCAAAGACCCGCGAGAAAATCACAGAGTATCAGAACAAGTTAAAAGGACTGGAAGCGCAGAAAACCGAAGCGGAAAACCTTGAAATCGTACAGCTTGTACGAGCTATGCGTCTGACCCCGCAGGAACTGAACGCTATGCTGTCCGGCGGCGGTATTCCCGGCATGACTGCCGCATCCGCAGAAGAAAACGAACAGGAGGAAAATGCAGATGAAGAATAAACTGAAAAAGACCATGACTGCCCTTTGTGCCGCCCTTATCCTTATGGGCGATTTTTCTGTCCCTGCCTATGCACAGGGCGCAGCCACAGAGCCGAACGCCGGGGACGCGACTAATGACAGCGGCGTGATTGTGGAGGAAACGCCGCCCCTTACCCCAAAGGGAAACGCAACACTGGTTGACGATTACGGCGGCAATAAGCAGCTTATCACTGTTACCACCAAAGGCGGCAACTATTTCTATATCCTCATTGACCGCGCCGCCGAGGGCGAACAGACCGTACATTTCCTAAATCAAGTGGACGAAGCCGACCTTATGGCACTGACCGAAAACGGCGAAGCTGCCAAAAAGCCGGAAATCTGTAACTGTACGGAAAAATGCGAAGCCGGAAAGGTAAACACGTCCTGCCCGGTATGTGCAACCACTCTGACAGGCTGCACAGGCAAAGAGCCTACCCCAACACCAACGGAGCAGCCGGAAGAACCGAAAGAAAAAGGCGGCAATCCCGGTGTGGTGCTTGCCTTAGTCCTCTTTGCCCTGCTTGGTGGCGGCGCAGCGTTCTACTACTTTAAGTTTCTAAAGCCAAAGCAGAATGTAAAGGGCGATACCGACCTTGAAGATTTTGAATTTGAGGATTACGACGAGGACGAGTCGGAAGCAGATACCGGGGAAACTCCCGAAGATGAAGAAACGGAGGAAGAAACCCTATGACCCTGTTTACCGACAATCCCTTTGAAAAAATGATGATACAGAAACCGAACGGGCGGCGTGATAATGCGCCGCCTGTTCCTTATCCCCCGGCTTGTGCTTCCTGCCCTTACAAGGGACAGTCCCCTTGTGTGGGGTACTGCATTAGAGATATATGTAGTGGATTGAAATAGACTTGTGTATTTGAATATGTTAGAATAAATAATCATGGCTTAGGAGGAATTTCTATGACGAACAATGGAACATTCGTATCAGATATAAAAGCAAAAAAAGCGTATAAAAGTCTTGAATATTATAATAACGTTACTTCTGAATATTCAAATACCGCGTATCCTCATTTAACTTTTCAAGTTGACAGTGTTGTTGAGTATTTACAAATAGTTAATATGCTTTCTAAAACCAAAAGAGAAGATTTTGTTAATGGAGAAATTATTTATCGTGGTATGGCAGATAAAGATTGGAAACTTCTGCCCTCTTTAGGCAGATATGATGATTTGAGTGATGGACAAGAATATAATCTTGTTAATAATTTTCTGGCATTACGCCCAGAAGCATTTCAAAATTTAAATTCCAACTTTGAGATACTGTCTAAAATGCAGCATTACGAATTACCAACACGTTTACTTGATTTTACAACTAACCCTCTAATTGCTTTATTTTTTGCTTGTAGTGAGTTAGCAAATAAAAAAGACGCACGAATTGTCTGTCATAGAGCTTATGTTGAAATATCTAAAAATCCAATTATCGAAACAATTTGTGGATTTTATAATTATTTTACACAGGAGGACATTAAGTTAGATGATTTAAAAATATCACCACAGAAATATTTAAGAAAATTATACTATCAAAAAGACGACAAACTTTTAATTGCCCGCCCGTTTTATTGGAATGAAAGAATACAAAGACAAGCGGCAATTTTTATGGTATTTCCCAATCGGTTATATGATATATATGGTTTGTGGGCTTATGGTGGACGAGTTGATTACAGTCATCACTGGGAAAACAAAAAATATCGTTCGTCATTAGAAATCGTTGAAAATGAGCCACTAAAAAAGATATATAAGGAAGGAGATAAAAGAAATTTCGATGTGACGCATTTATCCATAACTGAGCTTTTCAATTTTTATGAAGATGAGACAAATCGAAAACAATTATTGACGAATTGGGAAACACCTTTTAAAGAAAGGTTTGAATTTAGGAGTGAACTACAAGCCATTGACTTAAATACAATGAAGAAAGAGTTTTGTAGCATTATAATTGATAAAAGAAAGAAAAATTCTATTCTTCAAGAGTTAAGAACATTTGGTATTGATGAATCCTATGTTTATCCAGAATTACAGTATACAGCGAGAAAACTGAAAAAAATTTTTTTACCTTAATTTTGTTAGAAAAGGGCAATCGAAAAATCGGTTGCTCTTTTCTTTTACCTGAAAGGAGGATTTTTTATTGACTTCACATATTTTAGTAATCGCAGAAAAGCCCAGTGTGGCGCAAACAATCGCTGCCGTACTTGGGGCAAAGGAAAAGAAAGACGGATTTCTCACAGGAAGCGGCTATATCGTTTCTTGGTGCGTGGGACATTTGGTAGGGCTTTCCGAAGCTGCCGCCTACGGGGAGCAGTATAAAAAGTGGAGCTATGACAGCTTACCGATTTTGCCGCAGGAATGGAAGTACACCGTTGCTGCTGACAAGGAAAAGCAATTCAAGACCTTAAAGGAACTTATGCACCGGGCAGACGTTTCCGAAGTCGTCAATGCCTGCGACGCAGGGCGCGAGGGAGAACTCATTTTCCGTTTTGTCTATGAAATGGCGGGCTGCAAGAAACCTATGCGCCGCCTTTGGATTTCTTCTATGGAGGACAGCGCAATCAAAGAAGGCTTTTCCCGTCTGAAGAACGGCGAGGAATACGACGCGCTCTTTGCTTCCGCATTATGCAGGGCAAAGGCTGACTGGTTAATTGGTATCAATGCCACCCGCCTTTTCTCTGTCCTTTACAATCATACCTTGAACGTGGGGCGCGTACAGACCCCGACCTTAAAAATGCTTGTTGAGCGGGACGCAGCGATTACCACTTTCAAGAAAGAAAAATACTACCATGTACGCCTTGTCTTATCCGGCGCGGGAGCTGCAAGTGAACGAATTTCAGATAAGGCAGAAGCCGACGCATTAAAAACGACTTGCGAAGCGTCGCGGGCAGTCTGTACTTCCCTTGTGAAAGAGAAAAAGACCGCAGCCCCGCCGAAACTCTTTGACCTTACCTCTTTACAGAGGGAAGCAAACCGCCTGTTCGGATATACGGCAAAGCAGACCCTTGACCTTGCACAAGCCCTGTATGAAAAAAGACTTCTTACTTATCCGAGAACAGACAGTGCATTTCTGACCGACGACATGGGCGACACAGCGGCGGGCATTATCAAACTGCTTTGTGGGAAATTTTCTTTTATGGCGGGAAAAGACTTCACGCCGGAGCTTGGAAAGGTTCTGAACAGTAAAAAGGTATCAGACCACCATGCCATTATCCCGACTATGGAGCTTGCAAAGACCGACCTTGCCGCGCTGCCGGAAAGCGAAAGGAATATCCTTACCCTTGCCGGG
>CAKRZO010000057.1 GCA_934433135.1 uncultured Acetatifactor sp.
AATTGTCAGACAGAAGACGAGCGTGCAAGAACGGCTGAACTTATTCGACCGATTCTGCGAGGCAGGGACATCAAGAGGTATGGATATAACTGGACTGGATTGTATCTAATTGCAACTTTTCCTTCTCGCCATTATGATATAGAGAAGTATCCTGCCGTTAAAAATTATCTTTTAGGATTCGGTATTGAACGTCTGGAGCAAACGGGGAAGTCTCACATCGTAAATGGAGAGAAAATAAAAGCGAGAAAGAAGACCAATAATAAGTGGTTTGAAACCCAAGATAGCATCAGTTATTGGGAGGATTTTTCTAAGCCAAAAATTTTATGGAAACGAGTTGGCTCAATACTTAGATTCTGCTACAATGACAATGAGGCTTTAGGATTAGACAGTACATGTTTTGCAATAGGAAATAACATAGAATTCGTTTGCTGTGTTTTAAATACTCCAATGGGACACTATTTACTAAAAGATGCCCCTAAAACAGGTACAGGTGATCTGCTAATAAGTGTGCAAGCTGTTGAGCCTTTAAAGATGCCTTCAGTGTCGCATGAACTTAACAAGGAATTTAAAAGGTTATTAGAAATTATGAGTACAAATAGCTCTAATGACATAGAAAACGAGATAAGCCAAAAGATATTTAATCTTTATGGCTTATCTTGTGAGGAGCAGAGATATATTGATGAGAATTTCACTTAATCTCAATATATCCAATAGATATTCGTTCTTCTTTAGAAAGCCCATATAGTTCAAAAAGCCGTTCGTCTATAAGAATGGCTTTTTCTTTTTTATAATCATTTTGAATATCAGTGACCAACGATTTGAATATTTCATTTTCTTTATCACTAACTTTCAGAACAGGGATTTTATCAAAGAATATCTTTCTAAGTTCTCGTGTACCACCTTGCAGTTCTGGAAATTTATCAAGAAAGCAAAATTTGAAAATTGAAGAATTCAAAAATGCTGTCAAATATGCTATATGCTTTCCTGTAATCATAAATGATTTGTCATTTTGCAGAAAGTTCTTTTCATCAAAATAGAAAGGAATATATTTGGTCATATTTGGATACATGATTTTTGGCTTAGAAAAATCCTCCTAATGATTAACTATAAAGCAAATTTCTTCTTCATCTAATCCATATTGTTTGCAGACCATGTCATCTATTTTTCCGTCTATTGTCGTATCAAGGTTTGAACATATCTGATTTACCAATTGTTCTATCCCTATATTTATTGGTGCAATAGGAATTTGCTCGATAGTATATTTTAGCCATCTATTTGTTCCAACTCCAGATGTTGTACCTATACAATGCTTGAAATACCATGTAATTAATTTGGAGTTCAACAACCCCAAAATATGAAGAACATGTTCTCCTGTTAAGAAGAAAACTGTATTCACGGACATAACGTTTTGGGCATAAGAAAACTTTGGCTCATCAGACAATTCGATCCATACAATTTGTTGTTTAGAAAAATCCTCCAAATAAGCGCAATTGCGTAGGTTATACGGAGTATCACCCTTATCAGCACGTTTCGATATTCTATCCCAATATTGGTCAAGATGTGCCTTTATAGCAGGATAATCTTCTATATGTACACGTTCCAACTTGCCACGAATACCATTGTGGGTATTGATTAGCCACAGATTTGCCCAGTTATACCCATATCTCTTGATGTCCCTGCCTCGCAGAATCGGTCGAATAAGTTCAGCCGTTCTTGCACGCTCGTCTTCTGTCTGACAATTCGCAAGAATCTCATCACGTTTCTCTGTTGATATAATAAAGGCTTCATTATATCCAGTTAGAACTCCACGATAAATGTTTATGTCCCAATCTTTGAGAGGAGTCCCCACAGCTTCTATCTTGCGCTTGATACTCTGCTCGATAGGAGAAAGTATCACCCAAGAGTCAGAGTTTGAGAACTCGCACTCCGACCCGCTTTGCTGCACGAAAACGCTCATTTCTCTTCTGTCAAAAAAAACTTAATATATCTGTCAAGTGTATTTCGGTCAACCTTGCACAACTTCGCAATCTTTCGCTTGGAAACGTTTGCTTTAAGAAGTTCTTTGATAAGAGTAGCTTTTCCGTAAAGCTTATACTTTTCAGGAGAACTCTTTCTTCCCTTTGGTCGACCGAGCGTAACGCCCTCTGCTTTCTTTCTTGCCAAAGCCTCCTTTGTGCGTTGGCTGATAAGGTTACGCTCTATTTCTGCGGAAAGTCCAAAGGCAAAAGCAAGCACTTTGCTTTGAATATCATCGCCGAGTCGGTAATTGTCCTTGATAGTCCAG
The DNA here is from genome assembly GCA_934433135.1 of uncultured Acetatifactor sp. GTDB lineage: Bacteria > Bacillota > Clostridia > Lachnospirales > Lachnospiraceae > Acetatifactor. The sequence goes on from CAKRZO010000057.1 coordinate 2,285, forward strand.
ACACGACACTCCTTAGTCATGCAGATATTAAGTATCTCCATAATCATAAAGAGGTTTCGCCCGAGACGTGACAATTCTGCACACATAATGAGATCGTCTTTGTTTACTCGCTTCAATAGTTTGCCAAGCTCACGCTTGTTGTACGCCTTTGTACCACTGATAGTTTCTTCTATCCAGCCATCGATAGAAAGATTGTTTTGCTTGCAGAAATTGTTAATTTCGAAGCGTTGATTTTCAACAGTCTGTTTATCACTGCTGACACGAATGTAACCATAAATCATAGCTAATACTTTATTTGTGTTATACTTATTTTATTCGATACTCTAAAAATAGAGCAATAATGAGTACAACCTTTTCGTTAAGCCAGATGAGCAAAACTAAGATTTCTTGAGCCTTGCTATGACGAGAAAAGGTGTGCGAAAGCGAACTAAATGTGTTAGCCATATAATATCAAAGATTGGAACAAGGTAACCCGACTTTGGAGGGCTATCACCTCGATTAGGGAAAGGTCTTTTGAGAGCAACCCGAAAGGTTTTGAGTTACTCAAAACATACCTTGCTGTGTCTTTGTAGACACAAATAAATAGTAAAATCAATCATTGTTTCTCATGGAGCATCAAGCTATGTTCTTTATCAAAATGACACGAATGCGATAAGCATTTATAGCCATGAGACACTGCTGACTTATAGATTTACTGAACCATTGTCGTACTGTCGTATTGATCTGATGCCGTATTGCAATAGATAAAAGAAACTATAATGGAGTAATAACTTGATGCAAGGGATACATACATCTTCAATTCTTTATCATTACAAATGATTGACTTGAATATTTTATGTGCGGGGCGTTTTTGTTTTTATAGGTATATGACAACAAGAATTCCGTTTATAAAAACATATTCCACACCCCAAGAGTTAGTGCAGTTACTCAAAACAAGAGGTATGGAGAAAAACCTTTCTGCATCAGATAATACTGAAAGACAATGATACTTATTCTGCGTATTATACATTTTTACGTTTATCAAGCAAAAAGCTGATAAACTCATCAGAGATATTAGAGATTTCTCCTTTATCATAGATTGTCAACAAATCAATGATAACGGAATCTCCTTCCTGGTAAAGATTATAAGTGATGACCCTTGCACCACCACTCTTACCTTTACCCTTACTAGCTATTG
>CAKRZO010000058.1 GCA_934433135.1 uncultured Acetatifactor sp.
CGAATGTTATGTTCCTTTACGATATAAAGAGGTAAGAAAGAAAGGAAAGAAGCGAATCATCACAGAGCCTCTTCTCTCCTCATTTCTCTTTGTTCATGCCTCAGCAGAACGAGTAGACTATCTTTTGCAAGACAAGAGCATCAAGCCTCTTGAAAATAGAGCTTTGTTGAGTTACTATTATGACCATACCTCACATTGTGAAAATTCGCCAACCAAAAATCCACCTCTTGTCATCTCTTATGCAGCTATGGACAATTTCATTCGCTTAACCTCCATACATAATCCTCATATCATCCCAGTTACTTCGGAGAACATCAAATATAAGTTAGAGGATGAAGTCGTTATTACAAAAGGAGAGTTTAAGGATATACGTGGTAGAGTGGCAAGAATTGCTGGACAGCAGAGGGTCTTAGTAGAACTCTTTGATGGATGTTTGGTGGCAACAGCGTATGTTCCGACATCAGCTTTGTCATTCTCAAAAATATAAAATCTCATAAAAACATGTATGAACATAAAATTGCTATAATTGGAGTCGGATATGTAGGATTACCATTATTAGAAGCTTTTAGCATTAATAAACATAATGAAGTTATAGGATATGATATTTCAGAGGAAAGAATTAATGACATCCGTCATCAATTTGTTGATTCTGGCATACAATTACTTTTGACTTCAAATGTTGACGATATAGCATCTTCAAATGTTTATGTAGTTACAGTTCCAACTCCAATTGATAAAAACAATAAGCCTAATTTAATTTGTTTGTCTGAAGCGTGTTCTATGCTTGGTTCTTTAGTTAAGAAAAACGATATAATTATATTTGAATCTACAGTATATCCTACTATGACAGAGGATTATTGTATCCCAATAATAGAAAGTAAGACAAAATTACAAGCAGGTAAAGACTTCTTGTACGGTTTTTCTCCTGAGCGTATCAATATTGGTGATCCAGAGCATACCATTAGAAACTCTATTAAAATCGTTGCAGGGTGTGATAAACAGACAACTATAAAGATTGCAGAAATTTACAAATCAATACCTGGAATAAAGGTCAAAACAGTCGCAAGCATTAAGGTTGCGGAAGCTGCAAAGTTAATGGAGAATTCGCAACGAGACTTACTTATTGCATTTGCAAATGAATATTCTGAGTTTTGCACAAAAATTGGCATTAACATAAACGATGTTATTGTAGCTGCATCTACAAAATGGAACTTCTCACAGGTATATCCAGGGCTTGTAGGTGGGCATTGTATAAGTGTAGATCCATATTACTTGTTACAAAAAGCTTTCGATATAGGTCTTCAATTGCCTTTAGTCTCAACAGCAAGAATAGTAAATGAAAACAAGGTTTCCAAAGTCGTTAACAGATTTGTTGACAAACTTCGTGAAGCTGATGTACCAAATGAAAATAATAAAATACTTATAATCGGATTCTCATACAAAAAGAACTGTGCTGATATAAGAAATACAAAAGTTGCAAATCTCGTAGAAGGACTTGAAAACCATGGCTATAAAGTGGACGTATATGACCCTCTGGTAAACAGACTTGCAGCAGAAAATATGTATAATATTCACTTAGTAACAAAGGAAGAATTTACACATCATCAATATAGAGGTATTTTGGAAGCAGTACACCATGATGCATTTCTAAATCTTCATTTCGATGATTCGGTATCAAAATTAATTCTTAAAATTGAGCAGCTGTTATGATTCAACAAAAAGATAACAAATCTGTAAGAGCAACAATTAGTCATGAAACTGATGTTGTCAAAATCAAAGATTACTATGAAGTACATGGTCATTTTCCCATCTTTCGCCAAGTATTGATAGAAACGCGTACAGACTGTAATAATCATTGTAAGTTCTGTCCGCATGCTTTCAATAAAAAGACTTTAGGAATTATGTCATGGGAGTGCTACAAAAAAATTATAGATCAACTCTCAGATATAAATTATAATGGAAGAATAGCACTCATGCTTTCAAACGAGCCATTGTTAGAAGACAGGATGGAAGACATGATTGTTTATGCACGTCAAAAATCACCTCGTTTCTTTCTTGACATGACAACAAATGGTACTTTATTAACAGTTGATAGACTCGACAAATTCTTCAAACTTGGTTTGGATAATATTAACATCAATGATTATCGAGGTGATAGGGACAAATATCCTGAAAAATGGTCAAAGTATATTGAACCTATCTACTCTGCATATTGGAACAATCCTAAGGTGTCTTTTCAAAAAAGAAGAACGGATGAGGTTTTACCAAACTATGCCGGTAACATACCGCAAGAGTTTAATCCTGGTGACTTCGGTTTTTGCAATTATCCATTCCGCAAGATTACTATAGGGTACTCAGGAAATATTTTACTATGTTGCGATGACTTTTTGTATGATACTTGTTTTGGGAATGTCATGACTGACAATCTTTTAGATTGTTGGAATAATTCGGAAATGGAAAAGATAAAATTATCTCTTCTTGATGGGAAACGTATCTCAATATGCGCTCGTTGCAATGATTTCCAAGATTATGATATTTATTAGATTATTATGATATTAAATAAAGAACAGTTTGATGCTTTCTCTATGGAGATAGCAACATTCGGGAATATACCAATTAGTAGTCAATATTGCGGTATTGGCTGTGTTTTCTGTAAAGTTCATACAGATTCATATTTAGGACATTATCCGCGGATTCCGCAAATTGATGAAGATGATTTACTGAAAGGATTTGAGTATATCAATCCAAAGGTAAATTATGTTCGTCTTGGAGCAGGTGTGTTAGTTGCACCACACACAGATCCCTTTCTTCATCCCAAAATATATAAATTCATAAAAATGGCATCAGAGTATTTTCCAGAAAAGAAAATAACAACTGTAACAACTGGTGCCTATATAAATGAAGATAAAGTGGATTTTTTGAACAGTATCCCTAATTATGGAATTGACTTGTCTCTAATTACGATGCAGGAGCAGAGAGAAGCCATTATACCAAGGTCAGCACGTGAGCGAACTATGTTCTTATTAAGATATGGACCTGTTAACAAATGTACATTAATGTTCACAGGTAATATAGATGAATTAAAAAGAGATTTGGACCTGCTTTATAGCCTAGGTATTGACCAAAAAGCTAAGCAGATTCTGGTTCGCCGTATAGAGCATACTTCTACATCACAACAACGACTTAAAGGGTTGTCACAATCTAGCATTGATGGATACGAAAAGTGCATTGAGTGGTTAAGTGTAAATTATCCTAAAGTAGTGTTTACTGTGCCTGAATTGAAAGACTGTTTCAGAGGAGGAAATAATGAGTATTTTATAGAGGCAGAAGAGCATATAGCAAGACAGAAGAAAATTATTTCGCAATTACCTAAGGATGTATTTATTAATCTAA
>CAKRZO010000059.1 GCA_934433135.1 uncultured Acetatifactor sp.
GTAATTGCGACCGTTTCGAATACAGCCAGCATAATGATCGGCATAGCATATTTCTTCATTTTTGCATCCCCAACAAATTTCGATTTGTATGCCTACATTAGTGCATCCAAATGTTGTTTTCCAAATCGCGCAGCCGACCTTTATAATCGTTGACGAGGGCTTCGGTGTTTTCGCCATCCGGGAAAGTTACCAGATAGCCGTCACCGGCTTCGTGAAAGCCGATGATTCCGGCAAGCCCGGCCATCTCGGCCACTTTCAGCAGAGTGTGGTAATCATACTCGGCGGCGCTGATATACAGATTCATGGGAGAAACCTCGTGTTTCAAAGATATATTCCTATTATAGCGACATTTTTTCATAATTGCAAAGAAAACCGCTGCATCTCGAAAAATATAAGATGCAGCGGCAATTTATATGTAATGGCTTTTTAGCCTAATTTGTTGTCTGGCCTTGACCGAGCGATTGCTCTGGCATGGTCTAAGGCACAGTGTGTAGGTGCGGGATGTTTCCCGCGTTTGTTTTGATTACGAGACTTATTATAGCGGCGACTTGTGTGTAGAATTTAAAAGCTGTTTGAACGATTTTGAAATTCAATTTGAATAATTTATGACGTGGGGTGATGCCATGAAAGATATTAAAGAAAAGCCAACCGAGCGTGTGCCAAGAAGCAATGCTGCAGGGAAAATCCCGAAAGCTGCGCTGAAAAACGCATGGACAGAGGCTAAGGAAAAAAGCCGAACTAAGCTGCGAGAAAGCACCTCTGCGCAGGGGGATGGCGATTATACCACAGCCAACGACACCGGTGGGATGCTGGCCGACACATCCTATTCAGCTATCAAGCAAAACACCAATTTCACCGTAGAGCAAGGCCGCAAGATTGCCCACAAACAGATAGAAAAGTACCGAGAACGCCATGCCGCAGAGCAAGCTGAAACCACCCACGCCCACGCCGCCAGTGAGCGCGGTGTCAGCCCGAAACAGGCTGGGCACGGCACGCTGACCGATGCAGAGCAGCGCTCGCGCCGTGGGGCGGATTTGCCCCGGCAGCGGGCAAAAGAAAAAGCCATCACCGCCAAGACCGCACCACGAGATATTCGTGGTGTGACCCATGGACAGCGCCAACTGCGAACCGCTGCAAATGAAACTGTGCGGAGCATAACAACCCAAGCACAAATGCAGACCCGTACCCGTCAAGTGCAACTTGCTATCCAGAAAGCCGCCAGCAGCACCCGCAAGACGGCTGTGGCGGTGCGCTCGGCAATACGGCATTTTCTTGTCGGCCTGCACAGTCTTGTCGCGGCCATTGCTGCAGGGATTAGCGTGGCACTCAGCATTATTATTGTCATCAGCCTTGTGGCCTTTGTGTCCGGCTCGGCCTATGGCATCTTTTTTGCCGCCAATGCGCCCAACGCCGACACAATTACCGTGCAACAGGCAGTAGAAACACTGACAGCAGAATACCGCGACAGGCTGGAAGAAATCTCCGACACCGTACAGCATGACCGCCAAGACATTACAGCCAACGATGACATGTACTACATTCGTTGGCAAGATGTCCTGGCGGTCTTTTCTTCGTATGTTTCGGGAAATGAACAAGGCGCACCCGTTGCGGCACTGACAGAGGAACAGGTGGATAAACTGCGGGAAACTATGTGGACAATGAACGCAGTGGACTATTCCACCCACCCGGAGTCGATTACCATAGACACTACCGATGAGGACGGCAACCCGACTACCACAGAAATCACCGAAACTGTCCTTGTAATCGAACTGACCCACAAAACACCCGACGAGATGGCGGCAGGTTATCATTTCACCACCCGTCAGAACACCTATCTGCAACTTTTACAAGACCCGCAGTATGAGGAACTGTGGGCAGAATTGCTCGGCGGTTTTGCACAGGGCGGTGGAGAACTTATGAGCCCGGACAGCACCCGCATCCCGACAGGCACCCTGCAATGGCCGCTGCCTGTCGCGGGTACGATTACTTCACAGTTCGGTCACCGCGTGGACCCCATCACCGGCGAGGTAAGCTCCCACACCGGCACCGACATTGCCTGTGCCGAGGGTACGCCGATCCTCGCCGCCGCAGATGGAACCGTCACCGTTGCCAACGGTCTTGACAGCTGGGGCGGCAGCTACGGCTATTACATCCAAATCGACCACGGCGGCGGGCTGGAAACACTGTACGCCCACTGCTCGTCCATCTGCGTTGCCACCGGCCAGCAGGTGCAGGCCGGGCAAGTTATCGGCTATGTCGGACACACTGGGCGGGTTACGGGCAACCACCTACATCTGGAAGTAAGAATCGACAGCAACCGTGTGGATGCAATGCAATATTTTACACTATAAAATTCAAGAGAGTCTTTGACAGATCGCTTTTTTGGTATAAAGCAATTAATACTTGTATTACAGTTATTCCATTTAGGATTATAGCTATTAACTCTGCTAATATATTGTCTCTGCTCAGTGTAACCCATGAAACCGCTGCATAAATTACCGCCAACGCAATGGAAAGCTTTTGACTCCCCTTTTTCCCTTTACCAAGTGGCGCAATATCAACTCTTGAGCAATCATACCCTAGTAAACTCAGTAGCTTTAATATAAATCTCTTTAAATTCAGTTTTTCTTTTTTTCTTTCTCCCATATCCTAATACCTTAACTTATTCTTGTATTTTAAACTTATACCACAAATATACGGCATTGCTATATTCCACATTATCAAGAAAAGCAGAAAGATACCACACAATCCTAGTGGTATCTTTCTGCTTAACATCACCTCGGTAGGATTTACAGTACCCACTGTCTTAGGTCAACCGTCACATCAAGTGTAACTATATAGTTTTTTATTATAGTACCGCATTTTAACTCGAATATCAATTTTTATTTTGCGGCTATTATGCCACTTACGAATATCTTTTCAAATGCCGTGCCTCTTATGCTTTAATTGCAGTGATTAGTCAAGGTGAAAATCACTGCAACACTGACAGTGAAGTGTCGCAAATATAAGCATAACTGCTATAATAAGAATTTGTACGGATGACCTTTATCATTAAAACATTGCCACCATTTACGCTGACACTAATTGGGCGAACATGTTCATCTCGTACAACATCGTCAACTCGCCCAACAAGAACATCATCAAGGTAGATTTCCACGCTCATATTTGCAT
>CAKRZO010000060.1 GCA_934433135.1 uncultured Acetatifactor sp.
GCAGGTTGATTTGAATATGGAAAGAAAATATGAACATGTTGTAGTAGTAGGAATCGATGGAGCGGGAGCGTTCATCAAAGATGCGGATACTCCGTATTTTGATCGGATTTTTAAGGATGGAGCGGTTACATATAAGGCATTGGCATCCAGACCTACTATTAGTGCGGAGTGTTGGGGATCTATGCTTTTGGGAGTTGCTCCGGAAATACACGGACTGACGAACGGGGTGGTAGGTAATAAACCCTATCCGACGGATTCACGTTTCCCATCGGTGTTCCGAAGAATCAGGGAGGTTATGCCGGATGCAGAGCTTGGATCTTTCTGCGACTGGAACAGCATTACTTACGGTATAGTAGAGAACAACCTTGATGTTGCGCATGATACGGCCAGTGATACAGAATTGACACCGGTCATTTGCCAGTATATTCGGGAAAAGAAACCGACATTTTTATTTGTGCAAATGGATAGTGTGGATGGAACAGGACATAAATATGGCTACGGTACGCCACAGTATATGAAGCGGATTCATGAGGTGGACATGCTGGTAAATGATATTTATACTGCTATTTGCGATGCCGGGATGAGAGAGAGTACTTTATTTATGGTAATTGCCGATCATGGTGGAACGGATGATGGAAATGGCGGAGGAATACACGGCGGCTGGTCAGATGAAGAAAGGCTGGTAACCTTTGCAGCTGCCGGAAAAGGGGTTCAACATACAGAAATTCAGGAAATGAACATACGGGATTTGGCGGCAATTATTCTTTATGCGCTGGGAATCAGTGCTCCCGAACTGGATGAGCAGGGATGGACTTCTCAGATCCCTGAAGGAATATGGGTAGATGAGAGGATTCCGACCTATCACAATATTTCGCTTTTGCAGGATATACCGTCAAGAATATCAAAGACACAGCATACATCGCAGGAAGGAAGCACACGTGATTTTTGACAGAAAAAATAGTTTGGATGATAAATGGAAATGGTTTTTTGCAGGGAAATATGGGCTGTTTATCCACTGGGGCCCATATTCTGCATATGGTCGCGGAGAACAGGTGCTTTTCAGAGAACATTTGAACCAGACTGAATATGAGCAAAAAGCATGCCAGTGGAATCCGTCCGGCTTTGATGCGGAACATTGGGCAGACGTTGCAAAACGAGCCGGGTTTCAATACGTATGTCTGACCACACGGCATCATGATGGCTATTGCCTCTGGGATACAAAATATACGGATTATTCCAGTACAAAGCAGGCACCGAAAAGAGATTTTGTAAAAGAATATGTGGAAGCTTTTCGAAAAGCAGGATTGAAGATTGGTTTGTACTATTCCTGGTTGGATTGGCGAGTTCCTGCATATTATCTCGGACCGGAGAAAGATCCGGAGGGCTGGAAAAGCATGAAAAAATACTTATATCATCAGATAGAGGAATTGATGACAGGTTATGGAAAAATAGATTATTTTTTCTTTGACGGCGTGTGGCCCAGAAATGGTCGTGATCTGGGGGCAGAAGAGGTCGTCCGTATGATGCGTGAATACCAACCGGATATTATGATTAATAATCGTCTGGGATATGATGCCGAAAACACAGAGAAAAAAAACACCGACGGTGGAATAGGAGCCGGCGGTGGAGATTATCTGGGAGATTTTTCAACGCCGGAACATGAAATTATTGCCAGCGGCAGGATGTGGGAGTCTTGTCAGGTAAGTACTTGGAGACTGTGGGGATATACGAAAGGAGAACGGTGGCGAAGCAGTGATTATTTACTGGACATGCTCTGTGAGTGCGTAGAAAAAGGTGGTAATATGATTTTGAATGTAGGGCCGGATAAAGATGGAAAATTCCCGAGAGAGTTTGAAAAACGGGTATTGGAAATCGGTAAGTGGCTTGAAATTCACGGGGAGGCAATCTTTGATATAGATGGTTCGGATCTGACAGAATTTATCACGAGGGGGCGACAGACCATAAAAGGAAATAATTTATACCTGATTATAAGATTTTGGGACGGAGAAGAACAGATGAGACTGGCTGATATCGTATCAAAGGTAAAGCAGGTAACACTATTGACCACCGGTAAGAAATTGCCATTTGAGCAGAAAGATGAAGTTCTCTATATTGGTGATTTGCCTAAGGAGTGTCCTACAGAATTATTTCCTGTCATTAAAATTGAATTTGATGAGTTCCCTAAAACCAATCAGTGGGGCAGAGAGCGCCTTTGGGGTGGCAATGAGCTTCG
>CAKRZO010000061.1 GCA_934433135.1 uncultured Acetatifactor sp.
CTTTACCTTTCCCTTATTTTATAATAAAATAAGAAAAAAAGCAAAGGAAAGGAATTTTTTATGGAAAATAAAAATCCCATTGTCACCATAACCATGGAAAACGGCGATGTCATAAAAGCAGAGCTTTATCCCGATGTCGCACCGGTTTCCGTAAACAACTTTATCAGTCTGATCAAAAAACACTTTTATGACGGTCTGATTTTTCATCGCGTCATCAACGGTTTCATGATTCAGGGCGGCTGCCCGGACGGAACCGGAATGGGCGGTCCCGGTTATACCATTAAGGGAGAATTTCTCCAGAACGGAGTTCCCAACAACTTAAAGCACACCGCAGGTGTTCTCTCCATGGCAAGAGCCATGCATCCGGACTCCGCAGGCTCCCAGTTCTTTATCATGCATAAAGACGCACCTCATCTGGACGGAAGCTATGCGGCTTTCGGAAAAGTCATTGAAGGGATGGAAAATGTCGATAAAATCGCCAAAACCCGTACCGATTACAGTGACAGACCTCTGGAAAAGCAGGTTATCAAATCCGTTACCGTAGATACTTTCGGCGTAGACTATCCGGAACCGGAGAAAAAGTAATTTTATCGATACATTCGGCTGTTCACATTTTATTCATATTAAGTTTATGCTTTTTTCAACTGTGCATCATGATTTATCCATTTCTGTATCTTATACTGTAATTGTCAGATGCAGACAGGCAAAGCGTAAACAGCTTGCAGCAGCAAAATGTATCAAAAAAACTTTTTCATAATAATGCCGGGAATCGTGTCCTGGCATCCTCCCTTTCTTTATAGTGATAACAGCCGCAGTACCTTTTTAAGGATTGCGGCTGTATTGCTGTTAATAAATAGCTGCAAAAAATTTTGCGAATGGCACGAACGAATCGTTACGTACAGCCACTCGCGCCTTTACCGGAAAGGAGCTTCTTTATGAAGTCACTTAAGAGAAAAAGCCTTCGTACTAATCTGCTTTTACTGATTATTTATGCCATTGCTTTCATCGGTTTCGCCGGTGTTGCCGCACCATCTCTTGTTCTGCTTCTGAAAGGTCCCGCAGATTTTGATTCCCTTGATTTTGACGAAAATATTGACGGGCAATACGTGAAAGCTACTCTTTACGGAATCTACGATGCCTATTGCGAAGAGACTACAGACGGTACCGTTTCCGCCAGAGAATATATTATCGATGCGGGAGAGTCTGATTATTTCATGGCTCTGCGTGTCGCATCTTCCGGCTTGGATGCCGCGGAAGCTTTACTGGATGCTTCCATCGCTTACATGGACGGAAAGGATGACGGCACGCTACTGGAAGAAGCCCAGTACGAAGTCACCGGAACAATTCATCCCATTTCCGAAGATTCCCTTGCTTTTTATCATGAATATCTGGACTATGATTCCATGGATGCGGAAAGTCAGAGCTATTTCCTACCCTACTGGCTGGAAGTGGGGGATATCGGAGATAACGATACCGGTGATATCGTAATTCTCATGATCTTTGCTCTCCTGTTTCTGACTCTGGAAGTGTTCCTGATTGTCCGGCTTGTATCCGGAAAGTATCAGGCCAGTGTGAAAAAATATATTGAATCCTCTCCCAATCCGGCATCCGCCGCGGAAAAAGTGGAGACATTCTTAAAAGACAACGAGTATCAGGATGAACTGAAAGCCAATCATAATTTTGTTACCGGGCAGAATCACGGAACAACCACTTTCGGTGAAACCTCAAAAATCGCCTGGATCTACAAACATGTTACGACCCAGAAAATGTATCACATTCTGACGATCGGCCGCACCTACTCTGTAGTCCTTGGTTTTGCAGACGGCTCCCGTCAGACCATCGCTTTTAAGAACCAGGCCAATGCCGATAAAGCCATTGCAACTCTTACCGCGCTGTGCCCGAAGGCCATCGTGGGTTATACGAAGGAGCTGGAACAGAGCTTTACCAAAGATCTGCCGCATTTCCTGGAGCTTAAATTTAATACCGAAGAATGGGGCGGCGAGCAAGTATAGACCGTAATAAAAGAAGGATCAGAGGTTTTATAGAACCGAAGATCCTTCTTTTGTCTGCGGTGATAGCAGCCTTTCCCGCACCATCATAATGGCATAACCCAGCAGATTTTGACCCTGCCATTTTTCCCGGTCAAGTCTGTCAGGGTCCCGCATCGACAGACCGATGCCCCATATACGGTCTTTCACCGCGCACTCGGCAAGCAATGCCTTTCCCGTA
>CAKRZO010000062.1 GCA_934433135.1 uncultured Acetatifactor sp.
GACATTGAAAACAGTATCAAGGCACAAGAGAGCCGGGGCTATGAACAGTGGGCGAAAATCCATAATCTGAAACTGGCAGCAAAGACTATGAATTTCTTGACGGAACATCAGATTGAGCAGTACGCGGATTTAGTCAGCCGAATTGAGGAAATAAATGCGGAAAATGAAAAGACAGCAGACGCATTAAAGAGCGTGGAGAAACGTCTTGCAGACATGGCGGTGCTGATGAAGCACGTTACCACCTACCAAAAAACAAAAACCGTCTATGAAGCATACCGCAGGGCAAAGGATAAGGACACATACCGGGCAAAGCAGGAAAGCAGTCTGATACTCCATGAAGCGGCGGCAAAGGCATTGAAAGCGGCGGGTGTTACCAAGCTCCCCAATCTTGCCGCCATGCAGGAAGAATACGGGAAGCTCCAAGCGCAGAAAGAAGTCCTTTACGCTGATTATGGCAAGCTGAAAAAACAGGTCAAGGAATACGACGTTATCAAACAGAACATAGACAGTATTTTGCGGCAGCCAAGAGAGCCGGAACGGGGTAAGGAAACAGAGCGCGGATAATAATACAAAATAGTAGAAAGCCTCGTGTTTGTATGGTATAATTTCAAAAAATAGAAAGGTGATGTGTATGACAAAAAGGCGACTGAAAGTTATAATCTTTTTATCAATAGTAGTGATTATTTTAATCCCTTTTCTTCTTGAAGTTGTTATTTTTCGTAACGAAGCTTATTCGGCATTAACTAATGGAGAATGGGGTGGTTTTTTAGGCAGTTACATAGGTGGCGCTTTAGGCGGTATTGGGACATTGTTAGCAGTATATATTACTACTAAAGAAACACGAAAAATCCAAAAAAGTACTTTACAGCAAATTGAAACGGACAGGGAATTAAATGCTCGAAATGAAAGAAAGCAATTTACAAATGAAATTGCTGAAAATATCGCAAAATATATTTCTGAAATAAGTGCGTATTTTTATGGTTGCCGTACAATAGAAAGATTAAATAACAATTTGAGAAACGCGCAAGATAAATTATATCATATAGAGTGTGATATAGAACATTTACTTGAATTGGAACAGCAAAATGATACTATATCGCATATAGAAGCTGAAATCAATATGCTTAATCATAAAAAGGATATGCAAAAATATCGAATTGAAATTATTGAAAAGGATATTGATAAACATAAAGTAAATAGAATTATTGCCAATGAGTGCTATTTTTTGCTACAAATGAAACTGCAAAATATTGATGAGGGAAACGGCATTATTAAACAAATAGAATATATCCATAGTAATTCTTCGGGAGTTGTTGACGGTATTAAATGGGATTGGATAGATAAAGAAACAAAAAAACTTCAAAATATAACAGTTCGTTTTATTGAAAGATATGTTGAACAAAAAATTATTTAAAATTAAAGAACAGGGCGCAGACAGCCAATAAAAGACTGTCCGCGCCCTGCTTTGTGTAGGTACATTTTTGGTGTCTGTTACGCAGTAGAACCCCGATTTCAAGGAAAATGTATTCGATATCGTTTATGCCAGTTTCAAGCCGTTTATTCCCTGTAAATCAAGGCTTTTTTCGCCCTTATTGCGTAACCGCCGCACGCCGTTTCCTCATGCGCTCGGCTGCCTGTCTACGGGTAATCCGTTTTCGGCAGTCCGGGCAGTATTTGACGCTGTTCGATTTTGATACAAAGAACGTGCCGCACTCGGTACAACGCTTTTTATCCTCGGTCTTGAAAAGCTCTGCATACAGCAGTTTATCAAGAGGAAGTACGGCAGTCTGAAACCATTCGCATAGAAGCGAATAGGAAATAAGCTGCGGGCAGACACATTCCTCCCCGTCGTCCAGTAAAATACAGTGTCCGTTATCGCAGTTGCAGCACTCCTTTTTTACAAGGCTGTTGACTTTTCGGCTTTGGGGCGGCGTAAGCCGCTTACCCCCGGTCATACCTCATCAGCGGCGAAAATAGCAAGCTCCGCATACTCATTTTCTGTCAGAGGTGCGATTTTTGCAAGGGTGCGCTTCGCCAGTTCCCGCATATCCTCGTCCATGAACGGCAGCGCAGCGTTGATGTTCTCCATAAGCCCGCGCTTGCCGCCCTCGTTGTAAATGCTCAACAGGTTCGTTTCTTCAACGGTCAGTCTAATCATGCTCATACCTCCAATTCGTGATTTTTTGATTTTGTCGCTTTTTTCTGTGCGGTCTTTTCTTTATCTGCTT
>CAKRZO010000063.1 GCA_934433135.1 uncultured Acetatifactor sp.
CGGATCTGGCAGCTGGAAAGCTACTCACTTGAAAATGTATGCCGAAACACCTTCAAATTTACGCCAGCACTGCATAATGCGGAAAGCGATGCGCTGACCTGTGGGCTGCTGTTTCGTGAGATTTGCAATGAACGAATTGGAATTCCGGAAGAGAATTGAGCTTTGCTGATAATAGTTGCAATTTGATAAGGTTTTGGAGGGAAACGTATGAAACTGCGTGAGGTGATACTCAAAAACTTTAGGGGGTACTATGATGAAACCAGGATTTCTATCAACGATTTAACAGCATTGATTGGAAAAAACGATGTTGGAAAATCAACTATACTTGAAGCACTCGAGATTTTCTTCAATCAAGCAAAAATCGAGTCTGGTGATAAAAATGTGTTCCACACGGCAGAAGACACAATAATAGGTTGTGTATTTGATGACCTTCCCTCTGAAATAGCATTGGAAAATGTATCGACCTCGTTTACGGCAGAATATTTGCTGAATGAAGATGGAGATTTGGAAATCCGTAAGATATATCGTACAGGCGGAAAACAGACAATATGGATTAATGCGAAACATCCCTCAAATGCTGGATTTGATGACCTGCTTTCCAAAAAGAATCAGGAATTAAAGGCAATGATACGAGAAAATGGCTTGGAGAACAGCGTAAATCTGACAATTAACACTGAAATGCGAACGGCATTATGGGAATCTCTCGGTGAAAGTATTACCTATCAGAAAAAGCTGATTAGTGCCGATCAAGCTGACGAGAAAAAACTATGGCCGAAGATTGAACCGCTGTTGCCGCAATACCATTTATTTAAGGCGGATAGAAGCGGCAATGCTGATGAGGATAAAGTAGCCCAAGATCCGATGCAGGACGCTGTAAGAATGGCACTTAAAGAGCAGAAAAAGCAGTTAGCTGATATAGCAGGAGAGGTTCAGAGAAAAGTCTCGGATGTAGCAAGTAGAACAATTTCAAAATTAAAAGAATTTGATTCAGAGCTGGCGAAGACATTAACTCCGGAGTTTAAGAAAGAACCAATGTGGGAAAAAGCATTTGCTTTTTCATTGACAGGAGATAATGAAATCCCTCTGAATAAACGAGGTAGCGGGATTCGGAGACTGGTATTGTTCAGCTTCTTCCGCGCATCGGTCGAATCTCCTCTTTTTGAAGGGAAAAGCATTATTTATGCTATTGAAGAGCCGGAAACGTCACAGCATCCTGACGCGCAACGAATGATATTAAAAACGTTTCAAGAAATGACCGAGAAAAATGGATGCCAGATCATCCTAACGACACATGTTCCAGGCTTGGCAGGATTACTTCCGGTTCAGAGCCTTCGCTATATTACAAGCGGGGATAGAAATCCAAAGGTTGCAGAAGGCGCAGAGAATGAAAGTATTCTACGCAATATAGCAGACACACTGGGTGTG
Organism: uncultured Acetatifactor sp.; assembly: GCA_934433135.1. Classification (GTDB taxonomy): domain Bacteria; phylum Bacillota; class Clostridia; order Lachnospirales; family Lachnospiraceae; genus Acetatifactor. The sequence goes on from CAKRZO010000063.1 coordinate 1,426, forward strand.
CTACCATACGCCGCTGTGAAAACGGTTGTTTATGTTGAAGGTCCAAATGATGTGGCATTTATTTCGAACCTCAATCAAAACATACCCGAACTGAAAGCGATCATTGATTTACAGGAAGAACATATCCCATTAATTCCTCTGCATGGAGGGCTCTTGGTCGATTGGGTAAATAAGGACTATTTTACAAAAACAAATCTGAGAGAAATTTTTATTACTGATAGTGATGTGCCCAAATATGTTGATTTGATCAGTGAAATTAACAAATTCTCAGACGGGCGTAGGTTTGGTTGGACTACGCGAAGAAGAGAAATGGAGAACTATGTTCCTTATGAATTGATAGAACAGGAATTGAAAGTATCGCTCGATGGATATAAGGCTAACTGGGATCAATGTGATGTACCAAAGGTATTGATTGGGCTCTGCATGCAAAACGTTACTAATGCAGCGGAGCGGGAAAAAAGTATCAAGTCTTGGTTAAACGGATCTCTGTCAAAAAAGATAACAAAAGAGGACTTGGAAGACATCGATGCGTGGGATGAAATTGAGCTATGGTTTAAGAAAATTAGGGATATTGATAATGGCACTTGTGTACAAAAAATCAACAGCTAAAATTCATCTATAGTGTAGTGAAAACACAAAAAGAAATGCCATCCAAATGGATGGCATTTCTTTTTGGAATATGGGCCCCGCAGCGCCCCCTGCCGGTCACGTTTTTTGATCGCTATTCTTCCGAAAGTGTGGTAATTTATTTGTGCTGCGAAGAAGGGGGCGAGACACCATGATCTAT
>CAKRZO010000064.1 GCA_934433135.1 uncultured Acetatifactor sp.
AGGCTCTGGTATTTATACTGGTTGTTGCGGTCTATCTCCGGTCCCTGTCCCTTGCGGGTTACGTAGTATCCCTTCATGCGAGGTTCCTCGCCGAAGAGCAATACGTCGAGGTCGATGCCGTATCGCTTTGAAATTTTTGAAAGTCGATACACAGAAGGGTCGGCTTCTCCCGACTCAATCTTGAGATAATGGTCAAGACTGATTTCGCAAAGTTCAGCCACCTCCTCAGCCGGGATGTTGAGAACCTCGCGGAGACCTTTCAGTCTTTCACCGATTTGCTTGATTGCTTCGTCCATAGTGCTATTCTTTTTAGTTGTTCCTGGCGAAGGTATATTGCGAACCTTCGCATTTTGGGGCAAAATTACGACTTTTTGTTGATATATCCAAACAATCTGCTGATAAATTAATAGATTATAGTGATATTTATATATAAAGCATAAAACTATTAGAATGCGCAGACTTCTTCTTCCATATACCATACTTGTTTTTCTTTAGCATATAGTTTGAATCGTTGGACTCAGGAACAATGCCTGAAGATGTTGCAAGATTACTTGTCTATCGGGAAGATAAAGATTGGCTTTATTTTATAGAGTCTGTTACTTCCGTAGGTCCGATGGATAACAAGAGAATAGTTGAACTTCAAGAGTTGACAAAGAATGTGAAGAGCGGTAAAATCTTTGTTACGGCTTTTCTAGATTTTAAAACATTCAAAAAGTTCTTGGAGTCTCTTGCTTGGGATACGGAAGTGTGGATGGTAGATATGCCCGACCACATGATTCACTTGAATGGTGATCGATTCTTGGGACCAAGATAATTTTCGTGTTATATGTGAAAAATGCTGCAAGAACTCAGATTCTTGCAGCATTTTTTATATATGGTTATTTCTTGTCTTTCTTTTTGAACAGCCCCTTGCCTTTATTGAACAATCCCTTTACGCCATCGCTGGCAGCTTTCACAGGGTTCTTGGCTGCCTCCTTAGCTGAAGGGGCATCTGAGCCGACAGTAACGTTCTCCGTTTGCGGCTTAGAACCAGGGTATGTGATTGTATAGGCATATTTGTTCTCGCTTTTCTTTACAAACTCATGGCGTATAGTTCCACCAGATCCGCTCTTGGTAGAGAAACTCTCCTTGTTGCCTACTTTCTTGTAGTTAAGGACTTTGTCCCACTCTTCTTCGCCGCAGCCATCCATGAGAAAGCGCATGTTCTTGGTGTCCAGCTTTACCCAATAGCCGCCTACATCATAGGTGAATTTTCTTACGTCCTGTGCGTTAGCCGTAAGAGCAAATGTGCTTAGTACGGCAAATGTTAATAATAATCGTCTCATAATTTCATTTGTTTTTGATTAAACATATTGTTATTTAACTTCTTTCCAATCAATGAGTCCTTTGCCCATGTCATCTAATTCTACAGCTACCCCTATAACTTTTCGGTCATCTGCCAAGAATGGCTTGAGATAGCCGTTGTCAATCATTTGTTTTTCGGCAGCATTTATCCCTCCGTTGTTTGCTAACTTTAGTTCCATCACATAGATGAAACGAGAGGTGGAGGCTACGATGTCTATCCTGCCAGTTGATAGCATGTGTTCTACTTCTACTTGGCAGCCTATGGCATTCAGTATGGTGCTGATGATAAGGCGATAACGCTCCTCCATGTCCATACTTGCCAATTTCTTATTGCT
>CAKRZO010000065.1 GCA_934433135.1 uncultured Acetatifactor sp.
TGCATATTGCGCGCGTGATCGGCCACAGATGCGTTGCTCAGCGGCCGGATTGCGCTCCCAGCGGCCACCCAATAATTGAAGCATTTTGCTGAATCTCCATAATGGTATTATCTGCGTCAGCAGAAATACTTTTTCAGGAGGACAGTACAATGCTGGACTACAAAGACATCATCGTCAAACACTTCGGACTGGGAATGTCCGGACGCCAGATTGCCAGAGAGCTTGGTGTCAGCAAGTCGGGCGTCAATGACGTTCTGGGGGCATTCAAGCGGTGCGAAAGTCTGGATTTCCCTCTGTCGGAGGGAATCACCAACTACGGGATCGCCGCAAAGATCTACGGCGGCAGCCCCGGCGCGGTTGACCGTGACATGACTTATGCTTGCCCGGATTTTGAGGAGATCCACAAGCAGCTCCATGAAAGGAAGAACATGACGCTGGTCTATCTCTGGAACCGCTACATGAAGACCTGCGAAGCAGAGGGGCGAAAGGGCTACCAGTACCGGCAATTCTGCAAGCAGTACAGTCGGTGGTGCGAAACGAACAAGGAATCCATGCATATCACCGCTGTGAGCGGACAGAAGATGGAGGTGGACTTTGCTGGGAAAACCTTTCAGATGGTGGAGCATCTTACCGGAGAGCTTTTGGACATCGTTGTTTTTGTCGCCGTCCTACCATACTCCCAGTACATTTATGCGGAGGGAATGACCTCTACGAGGGAGCCGCAGTGGATTGCGGTGAATAACCATGCTTTGCAGTACTTCGGTGGCGTCCCGGCGCTTGTTGTCTGCGACAACTGCAAGCAGGCCGTGATTGCAAACCGTGACTGGATCGCCCCGGAACTGAACAGGGATTACGCCGAGTGGGCGGAACACAACCACACGCTCATTCTCCCTGCCAAGGTAAAGAAGCCGAAGTACAAGAGTTCCGTGGAAAATGCTGTTGGCATTCTGGAAAAGGGCATTTTCCATGATATGGAGGAGCACGAGTATTTCAGTCTGGAACAGTTCAATGATGACCTTTGGAGCCGCCTTGAACGGCTCAACAATGCACCGTTTACGAAGAAAGAGCATTGCCGGAGCTATTATTGGGAAGCGGAACGGGAAGACCTCACGGAACTGCCCTTGGCGCCGTATGAGTACATGGAGCGCAAGGTGGCAAAGGTATCCTCGGATTACCACATCCGCTTTGACAACGCCTATTACAGCGTTGGGCGGGAATTTCTTCACAAGGAAGTCCTGATTCGCGCCTCTGTATCCACGGTGAAGATTTATACCAAGGAAGGCCAGCTTATCTGCCAGTGGCCGCGAGCAACCAGCCGCAGCCAGTGGTCTACCGACCCGCAGCACCTTCCCTCGGAATACAAGGATTTTTCTGAATGGAACGCGACCTATTTTACAAAGCGTGCGATGACGGTTGGACCGAATACCACAGAGGTGATCCGGCGCATCCTGTCCAGCCGAAAGTTTGAAGTGCAGACCTACCGGATGTGCCAGGGCGTGCTCAGCTTTGCCAGAAAATACAGCAATGCTGTTCTGGAAGAGACCTGCAAGCAGGTTTTGGCCTATGGGAAAGTGACCTATACCGCTGTTAAGAACTGCATCTGCGCAGTATCTGAAGCTATGGGAACGGATGATCCGACCACTGCCGAGAGCATCT